>NZ_JBIWBL010000001.1:958149-1791573 GCF_044760925.1 Phyllobacterium sp. NPDC097923
AGCGAGAAACAAGCAGAGGACAAGAAAGCCCTGGATGAAAAGAATGCACAGGCTCTAGCGAACGCGGCAGCCATGGAGCGGGACGAGGCCAGGGTGAGGGCTGAGTTTACTAGAAAGCAACAGGAGGAAAAAGACGCCGCACAAAAAGATGTCACGGAGCAAGCGGCACAGCACGAGGCCAAGCTAGCCGAAGATCGTTTGAAAGAGGCAAAGAAGCAGGCCGACGAGAAGGAGAAGCAGGACAAGGTCGCAAGAGACGCAATGGATCAGGCAAATGCCGAGCGGCTGAAGGCTGAACAGTTGAACCTTGAAGCTAAAGCCGCCGAAGAGAACCGGGTAGCTGAGGCCAAAGCCGCAGCGGAAAAGCTTGCAGCCGAACAGGCAGCGGCACTGGCTGAAGCGGAGCGCCTGAAAATCGTGGCTCTGGAAGAGCGGGTCAAGAACCTTGTTCTGGTCGATGCGGTCACACCCAACCAGAAGAGCACCGGCCATGCGGTGATGCAGCTTGGTCTCGGCAACCGGCTGCTGCAGACCGTGCTGTTCTCGCAAAAGGGCGAAGTGCTCGCCTATGACAGCCTGTCGGGCGAGGCGCATGCCTCACTGCGCGGCGCGCTGTTGCAGGATGCGGGACTGGTCAGCGGCGCAGCGTCTGAGCGGGTACGCGCCGCCTTTGACGGTATCGGTGCCAAGTCTGCACCGGTTGCAACGCCGCTCGCCTATGGCCCGGAGGCCAAGGACAAGCGGAGTGTCGGTGAGGCCTTTGCCGCCGCAACCCCCGCACCAGCCGTTTCAACAACGGCGCTGTGGGGACAGGCCTATGGCGGCTGGAGCCATGGTGCCAGCGATGGCAATGCCGCCGCCTATAGCAGAAGCACCGGCGGCATCGTCACCGGCATGGATGCACTGATTGCCGGGACATGGCGGCTGGGCCTGCTGGCGGGTTATGGCTCGACCTCGCTGCATGGGGCGGGTTCATCCGTCTCCGCCGACAGCTATCAGCTCGGCATCTATGGCGGCACCAGGATCGATGCGCTGACGTTGAGCCTCGGCACGGTGCTGGCGCATCACGTGATCGATAGCCGCCGCACGGTCTCGTTCGGCTCGCTGGAGGAGACGGACACCGCCGGCTACAGCGCCAACACGGTGCAGCTCTTCGGCGAGGCCGCCTACCGCATCGAGACGCCCTATGCGGCACTCGAACCCTTCGCCGCGGCAGCCCATACCCACCTGAAGACATCGGGCTTTACCGAAACCGGCGGCATTGCCGCCCTGTCGGCGCCGTCATCCAGCACGGACCTGACAACGACGACACTGGGGCTGAGAGCCTCGCGCGCCTTCACCCTCGGCAACGCCACGACGCTGACGGCACGCGGCATGGCCGGCTGGCGGCACGCCTATGGCGATGTCACGCCGCAGGCACAGTTCGCCTTTGCCAGCGGCGGCGAAAGTTTCGATGTCAGCGGCCTGCCCGTTGCCGCCGATGCAGCGCTGGTCGAAGCCGGTCTCGCCTTCGATATCGGCAGGGCCACCACGCTCGGCCTCACCTATACCGGACAGTTCTCCTCCGGCGTCAACGACAATGCCGTCAAAGCCGATCTGACGGTACGGTTCTGAGCCGCGGTTTGAAAAATGGCGGCAGGCTGCGCAAGTGGCCTGCCGCTGCCTGTTGGCCGGACGAGGCTGTTACTGCTGCAGGCCGGGATAGGCCCACAGGCCCGACACACGCATCAGGTCGCGATAGATCACCAGCCGCTCATCGGCTGAAACCTTGGCCGCTTCGTCGAGCGATGGCGCATCGAGCGCCACGACTGGCACGACATTAGCGCCGATGCCATACTGCTTCAGCGCATCTTCCAGCAGGGTCCGGGCGCGGCGCATATGGCTGGAACTGGTCACCAGAATGACGCTGTCGGCCGTGTGCCGCTTCAGGAGGTTGGCGACATTCAGCACATTGCCGACCGTGTCCTTGGATTTGTCCTCGATCAGGATCCGGTCGCGGTCGACGCCCTTTTCCACCAGCCACTTGGTCATCAGGTCGCCCTCGGTGACACCCGCCTGCGGCTGGCCGCCGGTGACCATGACGCGCGCCGCCGGGTTGGCCTGCGCCGCCTTCAGCGTCACATCCAGCCGGTCGATGAGCGGCTTTTCCATCGTGCCATCCTTGGCCAGCGCATAGCCGAGCGCCACGATCATCACCTTGCCAGTCAATACGGGCACATCGGCATTGGGCTTGTCCGCGATGATCTGTTCGGCGCGCACAAAACGCTGGCGGTAGGCTTCCGCCCTGTCGCGGTCGAGCCCGGCGAGCGCCTGATGCGCCAGCGCGGCGCCTGTTTCATCGTTGCCGACATGGGCCAGCGCCTCGATCCACGCCTGTGCCTCGAACGAGGTCTGGTCCTTGGCCAGGATGTCCTGATAGGTGGCGCGCGCCTCGCTCACCTTCTTCTGCAGGATCTGCGAGGAGGCGACGGCAAAGCGGAAATTCAGCTGCTCGGGTGCCAGCTTCGACGCCTCGGCGAAGGATTGCTCCACCACGTCGTAGCGGCCATGCAGGGTGATGCCCTTGAAAATCTCGGCTTCCGCCTTTTTGACGTCGCCGCCCGACCAGTAATACTGCATGCCGGTGTCGACGAGGGTTTTTATGCGCTCGGCATTCTGCGGATCGAAGGCGCGGGCGGGCAGTGCAACGGTGAGGGCGAGAAGGGCGGCGGTTGCGGCAAGGACGAGACGTTTCATGGGCGCTTTCTCCAGCGGGCTGTTGGGACGCGCAGGTTAACCGCGGCGCGCGGTTTTGCAATCGCCCGTGATCACCGCTTTTTGACGGCGCACCGGTTTTGTCCGAGGGCTCGCACGTCTATATGACAGGGGTACGATCATCCCCGCCGGAGTTCTCCCATGTACATCGTTTCGCTGAATTATGTCGCGCCGCTGGACGCGCTCGATGCAGCCGTTCCCGCGCACATCGCCTTTCTCGACCGCCATTATGCGGACGGCACCTTTCTCGCATCGGGCCGCAAGGTGCCGCGCACCGGCGGGGTGATTCTGGCGCGGAGCGAGAGCGAGGAGGCGCTACGCGCCATTCTGGCTGAAGACCCGTTCTGGCAGAAGAAACTTGCGACCTATGACATCCAGCAGTTCACAGCGACAAAGACGCAGAAGGGACTGGAAGGTCTGCTGGATTGACATCGCCGCGGTTTGAAACGGTTCCGCCTATCTCATGGGATTTGCGCGACGGTGTTTTTCATCGGGAGCGCCAGTTTTAAACGTTTGTGCCTGTGAATCGCGTTTCCGCCGGATTTGAATGATGGGGCGGGCAGTGGACGGCTCCCGCCGCGATCTTTCAACCGATTTATACGGGTGGTACGATGACCCATGCAAATTTTATCGATACCGGTGCTTTCAAATTCAATGTAGTGGAACTCAACGGCCGCATTGGTGCCGAAATCCAGAATATTCGGCTGGATGGCGACCTGCCTGATGCCGATATAGCAGCGATCAATGGTCTGCTGCTGCGCCACAAAGTGGTTTTCTTTCGCGATCAGGGGCATCTCGATGATGTGCAGCAGGAGCTTTTCGCCCGGCGTCTTGGCGACCTTGTTCCCCATCCCACGCAGGGCGCCGTGCAAGGTACAGCTTCCATTCTCAACCTGGACACTAGCCGGGGCGGTGGACGCGCGGACCAATGGCACACGGATGTGACGTTCGTTGATGCCTATCCAAAATTCTCGGTCCTGCGGGCGGTGGTTATCCCGGCAACGGGCGGGGACACGATCTGGGCCAACACGCACGCTGCCTATGAGAACCTTCCTGCACCGCTCAAGCTTCTGGCTGAACAATTATGGGCCGTTCACAGCAATCTTTATGATTATGCTGCGGCCCGGCCGCATGCGACCGAGGCGGAACGCCAGCACTATGAGGACGTCTTTACCTCAACAATCTATGAGACCGAGCATCCGGTGGTCAGGGTGCATCCGGAAACCGGCGAGCGCACCTTGCTGCTCGGCAATTTTGTCCAGCGTCTGTCCGGTCTTTCCAAAAGCGATTCTGCCAAACTCTATGCGCTTTTCCAATCCCACATTACCAGCCCGGAAAACACCATTCGCTGGCATTGGCGGGCGGGGGATGTGGCAATTTGGGACAATCGCGCAACCCAGCACTATGCGGTCAATGATTATGGCGACCAGCACCGTGTCGTACGCCGGGCCACGGTCGACGGGGATGTGCCGGTCAGTGTCGACGGAAGGCGCAGCTTTACCCGCCGCAAGACAGCCAAGGCTTCAGCGCAGGCGGCCTGATCATCCACGTGAGGATGCCGGCGCACCGCTGAACGCAATCACAGCAGCGGCGCGCAGTTGGCGCTTTTCAGAAAGGCATCGACCTGGGCTTTCCAGGACTGGTCGGGCACAAAGCCACGCACGACGACAAAGCCCTCGTTCATGTCCGCCTCGATCAGCACGGAATTGGCGGCCGATACCGGCTTGGTCTTGTTGAGTTCGATCATCTGCAGGGGCCGGGCGATGACGAGATCGAGCTGGTCGGCAATGGCGGTGCGGTCATTGATCGAATAGATGTTCTCGCCCTGCCGGTCATAGACGGAAATCGACCAGTAGGGCGCCGTGCCGACGCCGGTGATGCGGGCGGGTAGGTCGGTGATGTCGAAGCGGCAGGCCACGGCTTCGAACAGCGGATCGAGCGCCAGCGGCACGGTCTGCGCCGTCGCCTGCCGCACGACGGGGTGGAAGGCCCAGTCTTCGCCATAGTCTGATATGCGCGACCAGGCATTGCGGTCGGAATAGAGCGGCACAAGCAGCACCACGGCCACATGCACGATGCCGGCGCCGACCAGGCCGAAGAGCAGGGCGCGGATCAGTCTACCCATCGCAGCTCACCTTTTTCACCGCCGGGAAGGTCATGTCGACGAGGCCGGAATTGCCGCCGACCGGCGTATCGTAGAGCGTCATCACCAGCACCATGCGGCCGGACCCGGCCGTTGCCAGCCAGTTGCCGGCCTGGGCTTTGGGCGAGACGGCAACGATGAATGCGCCGTTGTCGCCGCGGAAAATCTGGCGCGAGTGCAGGGCCGGCGGCCGGTCCGCGCCGGGATCGAGCGGAATCAGCGCCAGATCCGCCGCATAAAGCGTCCAGAAGCGCGAATTGGGACTGTTGCCGGCCATGCGGTAGGTGCACTGGCGATTGAGCGTCTGCCCCTGGTCGTCGCGGTAGGCGTAGAAGGCCAGGCCCTCGGCGCTGCCGAGCGGAAACGCGCCCTCGCGCGCGGCGCGCGCCTTGGCATAGGGGTCGGACTGCGGCGTGCCCGCATCGGGATAACCGGTCCATTGCCCGATGGTCAGCGTGCCGAAACCGTCGAAGCGGTTCACGGCATACCATGCACTCAGCGTGCCGCCGCCGATGGCAATGACAAGAGCGATGAGGGCAAGAAGCACATTTCGAAGCATGAACGATGACTACACGCGAAATGTGCGGTGAGGCAAGGTGGTGCGGGACAATTACGATTGTACCCGATGTCCTAGAATGTCAGCGTCACGACAATCCTGTCTTCGTATGTGCCCTTAGCGGGAGCAACGGCGATGGGTGTGGTCAATCGGCCTTCGACCGTGTGTTTGTTGACCGTATTGACCGTGTTGCCAATCCCCGAAAGCTTGCTCCAGGGCGAGGATTCGCCCGACGCGGTCTTGTTGAACAGCTGATAGGCCAGGAAATTGTCACCGTTTTTCATGCGCCGCGTGCCATCTTTAAAATTTTCACCATCGCCGAGATCAAGCGTGTAGGGCGTTTCATAGGTGCAGCGCACATCGATATTGGTCGTTGCGCGGATCGCCCCGGCGCCGGCATCTGCTGCGGAAAGGGCGCCTCTTGTGCCGAAATCAATCGGATCGAACGTATCCTTTTCGCCCTTGTTCTCGAGCTGGCAGGTTGTCAGGACTTCGGCTTGCAACTGGAATGGTGTCGTAACGCGCCTCGAGTGGGCCTTAATCTTTGACAGGTCATAACAGTCTGGCTCCCCCGTATTGTCATTGTAGGTAACGCTGACGAGGCTATACGTCGACGTATATGTGCCTGCCCGTACTCTACTTTGGTTTGCACGGGGCAAGTAGGTGGCCGTCAAATGCATGCTGCCCTCGAGGATGCGTGATCCTTTCTTTAATTTCACTGCTCCTACGTTATCTTGATCGGAGTCGGGTGACTTGAATTTCCCCTCCCATGCGAGGCTGGAATCCTTCTCGGGTTGTCTTTGGTAAAACACATTGCGGTTGTTGTTGTTGCCTTCGATATAGGCGCAAATCACGCCCCCCATATCAACGACGTCCTGAGGGCATTCATAGATGATTTTGGCCGTGGTGGAGGCGGAAGTCGAGGCATTTGATACCAAATCTGCTATTTTTACGGTTCCAAGCGATTCCATACTTTTCACACTGCAGACCTGCGCCGATGCAGGTGATATCGACAGCAGGACAGTCAGGACCGACAGGGCGAGAAACCATCGGCGCAGGATTATGATCTTCAAGGCTCTCGCCAGAATCGCAGGCTTGCGGCGGGCAGGGCTTGGACCAGGCATTGCACTTCCTCTTTCTAGCGGCATGGGATCGGCCCGATTTCCGGCTGTGCGCCGGGTTTGGCCGCATAATCGAACGTGGCGCGGCAGGTGCCGGCGTTTTCGGGCAGGGTGACGGTGACGCTGTTGCGGCCGGAAAGTCCGGTGAGGTATGTGCGGCCGTCATAACCGGCAACGGTGGGCTGGCTGGAGCCGTCAAGCTGCACCGCGGCGCCGAGCGGCAAAGGCTTGCCGTCCGGCCCGGTCAGGTTGACGATGGCGGCATCGACTTTCTGCACACCGAAATCCACCACCGCACCGGAACGGTCGGCGGGTACGACAATGGCCTGCGTCTGTTCCGGCTGCAGATCGAAGGACAGATTGGCCGGATCGATGGAAATGCGGTTGTTGCGGTAGGACTCCAGCGAGGGAACGAGGGCGCGTCCGCGGGAATTCGTCTTGGCGACGCGGCGGCTGTTGACCGAGACATCGACATTCGGACCGCCCGCCTTGACCACGGCAAAGGCATCATCGACGCGATTGGCCAGGAACACGCCGCCGCCAGCGGCAACGACGGAGCCCTCGATGGTGCCGGTCACACGGCCCTGATCGCCGGATTGCTCGACGGAGCCCGAAAGCTGCGCCAGCCGCGTACGGTAATTGGCACTGACCGAGCGGGCGCTGTTGCCGCCGCCGCCCTCGCGATCCCGTATGGTCCAGCCGACAGCACCTTCCTCAAGCCCGGAGGATCGCGACAGGCTGGTATCGACGCCGATGTGATCGCCATTGCGCGACAGGCTGGCCGAGGCGGTCATGTCCTTGCCGATGGGCATGGACAGGCCGGCATAGACACCGAAATCCCCGCCGCGGCTGAGATCGCCATAACCGGTGACATAGAGCGAGACCTTGTCGAACACCGTGCGCGACCAGGATGCGCTGACCAGGCTGGAATCGCTGTCGCGCCCGGCGCCATGAATGCGGGAGAAGCCGAGGCTGAGCGAGGAGGGATCGAACCCGAGCGGGAAGGAGAGGCCGACGCGATCGACCTGACGGCTGCGGGCGGAAACCGGTGTCTCGTAATTGTTGCGCCGGTCCGCCACCAGGCCGACATCATTGTAATCGCCGACCATGCGGTCGCCGCCGATATAGAAGGAATAGCCGTTGCGGGAGACCTGATAGAAGGCCGAAACCTTGCCGCCGACATCGCCCTCATAACGGCTTGCCGCCACCGAGGCATTGACGGACCCGTAGGAGCCGAGGCTTGCGACAAAACCTGCGCCAGTATTGACCAGACTGCGGATGCCTTCCGCATGTCCTTCGAGGGTCAGCCAGTTGGCAAGCCCATAGCGGATGCTGGCGGATGCGGCGATATCGCTGACATAGTCGAACGAGGTATAGCCGTAGCCAAGGCGCGGAAAGCCGATTTCGGCGGAATAATCCACATAACCCTTGCGCAGCATGCCGGGGGCAAAGAAATAGGAGCGCTGGATCACGGATTCGCGGCCGAGCGCGTCCTTCATGACAATGCGCGCATCGCCGCCGCCGCCGAGGAAAGGCAGGCCGCTGAAGTCGAACGGCCCGGACGGCACATCGCCGGAATAGACCTTCATGTTGTTGAGATAGAGATCGAGCGTCGAGGGCACCGAGGCGCTGCCGCTGAGACTGGGGACCGGCGTGGTGACCAGATCCGGGCGGATACCGAAATTGCGCCTGATCTGCAGGCCGCCCAGCCGATACGACGAACTCCATGACAGCGCGCCGGAAACGGTATCGCCGATCTGGTAGGTCAGCATGCGCTTCGGATCGACATAGCGCCAGTTGCTGTCCAGCCGGGCGATGTCATAGCGTCCCGCATCGAAGGGGTTCATCCGGCCGAGGCCGCTTGTCGACAGCGTGCCGAAAGGCGTGAGCAGCCGTGACTCGGCACTGCCGCTCAGGCTGCCGTCAAGATTGTCGCCATGCCAGTTGGAGCCTGACGTGGCATAGAGGGTGTAATTCGTCACCAGCCCGAAATCCGAACGGACCGCGGAATAATCGATGGGCTCGCTCTCGCCGCCGAGATCGACAGTCGTCGGCTCGCGCGCCTGATCCGGCGCGGTGAAGGCGATCATCTGGTCCACATCATTATATTCCCAGGCCACACCGGGCAGGCTGTCGAGCGGGATGAAACCATCCTTGCCGGCGACACCGCGCTCCGGCCTGAAACCGGCCTTGCGCAGTTCATCCGGTGTCGCCGCCAGTTTGCCATCGGGCAGATGGCGGAAGCGGGCGAGCACGCGCGACCCATTGTCATTGACCTTGACGCCAAGCAGAAGCTCCTGCCCGGACACGGGCAGTTCCGGCGTGATCGGCGGTGCCTCCTGCGCCGGAACGGGGGATAGGGTTCCGGCCAGACACAGTCCGATGCAGGCAAGGCGCAGATCAAGGCGTGACGACAACTGTCTGATTGACCGCATAGTCATCCCCCTTGGCCGTAACATTGACGCTGGCGCCGGGCTGGATGCGCTGCGCACCCGCACTGACGATCCAGCGCCGGGTCGAGCCGGGCAGGACATAGCCGTTGAGCCCCTCACCGAAGGAAACCGTGCCGGCCTTGGAGGCGACCGCGAGACCGGCGATCTTGGCATGGCGGTTGCCCACATTGGTGGCCTCGGCAATCAGGGTCTTGCCGGAGCGGCTGATATTCCATTTGAGCTCGGCACCGGCGGCCCTTTCGGCGAAAAAGACCGGGATGGAATAGCGCAGCACCATATCCACCGAAGCGGCCGGGCGGCGAAGATTGACCTCGGGAAGCTGGTCGACGAGCAGCCGGTAGGTTTCCTCCCCCGATTTCAGCGGCGGGGCGATGCGGGCAATGCGGATCGTATAGGTGGTGCCCGGTTGCAGCGTCGCGGCGGGCGGGCTGGCAACCACATCCCGGCTTGGCGTGAGCTGATCTTCGCCGTTCACCTGGCTCCAGGAAAACACCCGGACCTGGACATTGACGGGACGGTCACCATCATTGCGCAGATTGACGGTGGACGTCTGGCCCGGGGCGGTGAGATCGACGGAAACAGGCGAGACCTGCAGCGGCGCTGCGAGGGCGGGCAGATTGAACATCAGAATTGAGGCAAAGGAGGCTATTGCGAAGAGCAGCTTCGCGGAGCGGGGAAAAATCATAAAAAATCCAGTCCAATTGTCAAAAAAGCGAATCAATGCAAAAAAATCATTTAAAATAGCAGACCGATCCAAATTCAGCCCGAGTGCCGATCTGCCATCACAGCTGCCAAACCGACTATGAACTGGTTTCGCCGACGCATTGAGGACGGCATAGACACCAAATCAGAAACTAACTGTCACCGACAGCGTGTCACTGTATGTACCGGTAGGAAGATCACGGAATCCGCCTTTCGGCTTAAGGATGCGGCCAAAAACCTTACACTCCTCAATGTCACCGTATGAAAATCCGCCGTAGATGCCAGGTAAATCGGCCAATACCATTGCTGGGCCCTCCCTTCTTAGTATTTTCTCCATCGCTTCATAGGCCGCGTTCTTAAATCTTGGCATACCTTTAGTTCCCACAATGGTTTTACGGTATACATCCGAATATACTTGATAGTTAATGAAAGCACCTTTGTCGTTGCTCATCTTACGGGCAGACGACAGGCTTAAAGATTCTGCGGAAGGATACTTACCGTTATTAATGTAAATGACATAATCGACACCGCTTGAGCACTGGACTTTGATAGTAGCCTCGGCATCAATTTGTTCTATTTCAGCCAAATTAGCCAAAGTTAAATGCCTTCCGAAATCGAGAAGAAGGCCCTCGGCACCGGGATCGACCTTGCATTCTCTTTTAAATTCGATCTTGATCCCCAGACTATCCGTCACGGGCTCGACAGACCATCCAACGCCAGTGCTTGCAATCAGGGCAGACATGGCCAAAATGGGGATGACAATTTTCATTGCTGCTCCTAAATGAATATTCCAAAATTGCTGATTGAGAGCGTGCATGGGGTGCACGCTGCTCGGGGTACTGATCCTAAAGATCAGGAAATGTCAGAACGTTACCGTCACCGCCACCGTATCTTCGTATGTGCCTGTCTTAGGATTTTTTGGCTGCTTGGGAATAAGGCCGAAAACCTGAAAGGAATCCAGCCCTCCAGTTGCTTCCGATGCTAACGGACTTCCTGACTTGGAACCGCTCCCCCAAAGCGTTTTATTGGTGGAGTCCGAATATAGTTCATAGGGGATCGTTTCGCCCGTGCCATTCTTCATGTTGCGGACGATAGTGCCATTCGGATCGGGATTTTTACCGTCGCCAAGGGCAATACTAAACTTGGTGCCCTTGCTGCACTGAACCTGGATGGAGCCTTTACCATCTTTCGTAGTGTTAGCAGTAGTGGCAGCACCAGTTACATCGCCACGCGATCCGAAGTGCAATTCGGCACTCCCACCGGGATTAACCTTACATGCTTCGCCTATTACGATCCTGACCTGCAGGTCACCACTAACAACCTCAGACCAGCCGGAAACGGTGGAGGCAAGGAGGGCGGATACGGCGATAATGGGGACGAAAACTTTCATCATTTCTCCTAAAGGGATGGTTCAAAATCAATGTCTAAAAATGAATATTCGATACAACGCTACTCGCGTAACAGTATATTTATCTGTTTAACGATAACCAGAAGGCGCAGGATTTCAACCCGTAAATTTCAATTTATTAGTGATACTTTCGTATAGTATATCGTGTATTTAACCTACTATAGATTGTATTAAATGCTTGAATTCAACCTTAGATTCAACCTTGAATATGTTACCGTGCGGCGGCAGGCGATCGCTGCAAGCACAACCTGGCCCGCATTTCCGCTGCGCGCGGGGCATGGCGAATCAGTGTTATGCGCGGTTGTTCGTGCGTGGTTCACCCTTTGAAAAGCTCGGGAAGCTCACACCGTGGTGCGTGGTTCGACAAGCTCACCATGAGGGAAGTGGTTTGGTGCGAGGTTAATCACAACCGTTGCAAAAACTAACTCCCTGCAATCCCCCACGTTCCTCATGGTGAGCGAGTTTCAAGCCAGCCGTCGACCTTGCAGATTTTATATCCCTGCAATCAACCGTCCTCCCTCATGGTGAGCTTGTCGAACCACGCACGGCATCGCGGCAAACGGCGTCAGCGGGCGGAGATTTTCGTCGGCACATCGGGCAGTTTCAGTGCCGGTGCCTCCTTCAGCGCCTGACCGATTTCACGTAGCGAGGTGACGGTGGCATTGGAGAGCACGCGCGGGCGCTCGGCTGCCTTCAGCGCTTCCTCGTCCGCCGTGGCCGGTTTGGCGGCCGCCACCTTGTCCTGCTTCGGCATCGCCGGATCGATGCCGGGAATGGGCTTCAGATCGATGTTCTGGTGGGCGTAGTTCATGAAACGCTGCCAGGTCATCGCCGGCAGGATGCCGCCGGTCAGTTCCTTGGTCGGGGTAAAGTTGTCGTTGCCGAACCAGACGGCCGCGGTGTAATTGCCGGTGAAGCCGACAAACCAGGCATCGCGGTAACTCTGGGTCGTGCCTGTCTTGCCCGCCACGCGCGTCATCGGCAGGGCGGCGCGCCGTCCCGTGCCCCATTCCGGCACCTGGCTGAGCATGATGTTCATGTTGAACGCCGCCTTTTCGGTGAGCGCCCGGTGCGGCTTGCTCCCGTCGGTCTTCCAGTCCCACAGCAGCTTGCCGTTCTGGTCGCTCACCTGGGTGAAGGCATGGCGCACGCCGGCAAGGCCGCCGGTGGCGAAGGTGTTGTAGCCCGTCGCCTGATCCATGACCGTCATGCCCGAGGTGCCGAGCACCATGGTCTTGTGCGAACTGATCACCGATTCCACGCCCATGGCTTTCGCCAGCGCCACAATGGGCGCCGTCGTCAGATAATCCTTGGCGAGGCGCACCGGCACCGTGTTGATGGATTTGACGAGGGCCGTCGTCAGGTCGATCTGGCCGAGATATTGCCGCGAATAGTTCTGCGGCGACCAGTTGCCCCAGGACACGGCGCCGCCCGAAATCATGGTTTTTGGCGTCATGCCCTTTTCCATGGCGGCGGCATAGACATAGGGCTTGAACGAGGAACCGGCCTGGCGCAGCGCCGCCGTGGCGCGGTTGAACTGGCTTTCGCCATAGTCGCGCCCGCCGACGATGGCGCGCACCGCGCCGTTGGTTTCCAGGACGACGATGGCCGCCTGCGTCACATGGTATTCCTTGCCGAACTGGCGCAGGTGATATTCCGCCGATTCCTCCGCCGCCTTCTGGATGCCGGTATCGAGCGTGGTGCGCACAACGAGGGTGTGCGAGGGCAGTTTCTGGCCGACGCGGCGGATCTCGTCAAAGGCCCAGTCCAGGAAGTAATCCGGGCTTTCCGAGCGGGCACGATCGACGACCGTCGCCGGATTGCGCCGGGCACCCACCACCTGGCCTTCGGTCATCAGCCCGCCCTGCACGAGATTGCTCAAAACCACATTGGCGCGGGCGCGAGCGGCAGGCAGGTTGACATGCGGCGCATATTTGGCCGGGGCCTTGAACAGGCCGGCGAGCATGGCCGCTTCGGCGAGGTTCACATCCTTGACGCTCTTGCCGAAATAGAATTCCGAGGCCGCGGCGATGCCGAACGTGCCCCCGCCCATATAGGCGCGGTCGAGATAGGTCTGCAGGATTTCCTTTTTCGACAGGTTGGATTCCAGCCACAGTGCCAGGAACGCTTCCTTGATCTTGCGGTCGAGGCTGCGCTCATTGGTCAGGAACAGGTTTTTTGCCAGCTGCTGGGTGATGGTGGAGCCGCCCTGGACCACGGAATTGGCGCGCAGGTTTTCTGTCATGGCGCGGGAAAGGCCAAGGAAATCAATGCCGAAATGGTCGAAGAAGCGGCGGTCTTCCGTGGCCAGAACCGCCTTGATCACATGATCGGGCAATTCGTCGATGGGCACGGCGCTGCGGTGCAGGATGCCGCGTTGGCCGATCTCGTTGCCGTAGCGGTCGAGGAAGGTGACGGCGAAATCGTCGCGCGTGCGCCAGTTCTTTTCCGTGTCGTGGAAGGCTGGGATGGCGAGCGTCAGCATGACCACGGAACCGGCGGTGCCCCAGGTGAAGCCTTCGCTGAGGAGTTCGACGACGCCGCGCCGCCAGCCCGATACATGGAAGCGGCGGAAGAAGATAGTGGTGTCTTCCCAGAATTCGGCGAGGCGGAAACGCAGCTCGTACAGCGACGAATCGATCCAGGCATCAAGTCCAAGCAGAGGCGAGACCTTGAATCGCTTGCGTTTCTTCTTGGCCAGAGTGTTTTTGGCCCGAGGCTCGTTCATCATGCCAATCTCTTGTCTGCCTGTCGTCAGCCACATCGCGCGCGAAGATATGATGTAGCCGATTACGCTTAACAGCTTCTTATGATGGCCGTTATAAGACCGCGGCAGTCCGTTTCGTCCCTTTCTATCTCAAGGAAAAATTTAACTCTTTTTCTGATCGGGCGACAAGGGGCGCAGCCGCCAACACCGAGATTTGATGGAGCCCGGGGCGGTTAAAATTCCACTTGCAATTGTGTTCCGGTGATGGATTGCTGTGGTTTTTTGGCGGGAGAGAAAGAGCATGTCCATCGAACACTGGCTGGCATTTGTTGCGGCATCGGCAATCCTTCTGGCCATTCCCGGTCCGACCATCCTGCTGGTCATTTCCTATGCGCTTGGCCATGGCCGCCGCTTTGCCGCTGCAACCGTTGCGGGTGTGGCGCTGGGCGATTTCACTGCCATGACGGCATCGATGCTGGGGCTCGGCGCCTTGCTTGCCGCCTCCGCCGCGATCTTCACCGTGCTCAAATGGATTGGCGCAGCCTATCTGATCTATCTCGGCATCAAGCTGTGGCGCGCCCCGGTGGCGGACAATGCCGCCGCAGGCGAAGCGCAGGAGAGCGATGGAAGCGCGCTGCGCATCTTCCTGCACACCTATGTGGTGACGGCGCTGAACCCCAAGAGCATCATCTTTTTCGTGGCGTTCCTGCCGCAGTTTCTCGATACGGCACGGCCCGTCTTCACCCAGATGCTGATCTTCGAGACGACATTCCTTGTGCTGGCAACGCTCAACGCCGGGTCCTATGCGCTGATGGCCTCCATGGCGCGCCAGACCATCCGCAAGCCGAGGGTGCAGCGCGCGGTCAACCGCACCGGCGGTTCGCTGATGATCGGGGCAGGGCTGCTGGCGCTCGGCTGGAGGAAGGCATCCGCCTGACGGCGGGGTATTGAAAGAAAATAATCATATTTAGGAAAATAGTCCTTGACTGCGTGACGGAACTTCTGTAGGGTCTGGTTATCGTCAGAAATGTGCCCGGATCATTCCGGTGGCGGGCGATCTGATCTTCCGGGAATTGGCCATGACAATGATGGAGCGCGGCGAGAGCGCGCTGTGCCGCCGGCACGCCTATGATCTCTGCCGGCACTACGGGATTTCCGCCGACGCAATGGCGCCGGTGTTCGGCATCGGCCGGACGGAGTTCGAACAGCGCGTCCTCGATGACGGGCTGACGCTTGCATATCTGGAATGCCAGAACACGGAAATTACGCTCATTCACGATCTCATGGCGCTTTTGCGTGGGGAGTTGGAGCAACTGCAACTGGGAGACGAGACGGCGACGGCGAAGACACGGCTGGACGCCCTCGCGCAGCTTGCCCGCACCATGGATCGCCTCAGCGACACGCAGGAGAAGCGCGTTGGACAGCAGCGGTCCGTGCTCATGCTCAGCCCGGAAGCGTTGCGCGAAGCGATGATGCGCATCGACGGAAGAATCCATGAACTTGCCCTCTGCCGCGCCGACGAACTGGTGCAGCGACAATCTCAGCCCGGTGCAGATGCAGGCACTGATCAATGAATGGGTGTTCCAGGGGCGGGCGAACCAGCAACCGCCGCATAGGGATTGGCGGACATGGCTGATCCTTGGCGGGCGCGGTTCCGGCAAGACCCGCGCCGGGGCCGAGTGGGTGAACAGTATCGTGCAGGGCTTTCCACCCTTCCGGCCGCGGCCATCCCTCAGCATCGCGCTGGTGGGCGAAACGCTTGCCGATGTGCGCGAGGTCATGGTCGACGGCCCGTCCGGGATCATGGCGGTATCGCGGGCCGAGCGGCCGCGTTTCGAGGTGACGCGCCGGCGGCTCGTCTGGGCCAATGGCGCGACGGCGGCAATGTTCTCCTCGGAGGATCCCGACAGCCTGCGCGGGCCGCAATTCGATGCAGCCTGGAGCGACGAACTGGCAAAGTGGAAACACGCGCAGGAAACCTGGGACATGCTGCAATTCGGTCTGCGCCTCGGGGAAAATCCCAAGCAGGTGGTGACAACCACGCCGAAACCCATCGCGCTGCTCAAGACATTGATGAATGATAATGCTGTTCTGGTGAACCGCATGCGAACGGCGGAGAACGAAGCCAATCTTGCCCAAAGCTTTCTGACACATGTGAACAGGCTTTACGGCGGAACCCGGCTTGGCCGGCAGGAGCTTGACGGCGAGCTGATCGAGGAGCGGCGCGATGCCCTGTGGTCCCGGTCGATGCTGGATGAGATTTACAGCAATGATGTGCCCGAGATGCAAAGGATTGTCGTTGCCATTGATCCCCCGGCCAGCGCGACGCGGAAATCCGATGCCTGTGGCATTGTTGCGGCCGGACGTGATGCGGCGGGGACGGGCTGGGTGCTCGCGGATGAGAGTTTTGCACCGGCCAAGCCCATCCAATGGGCACGGCGCGCGGTTGCGCTGTTTCACCGGCTGGAGGCTGACCTGATCATCGCGGAAATCAATCAGGGCGGCGATATGGTGGCTGCGGTGATTGCCGCGCAGGACGATAGGGTGCCGGTACGCAGCGTGCGGGCCAATCGCGGCAAGGCACTGCGTGCCGAGCCCATTGCCGCCCTGTACGAACAGGGCAGGGTCCGGCATGCGGGCCGGTTTGCCGCACTGGAGGACGAGATGTGCGATTTCACCCATGCGGGCTTGTCGAACGGCCGCTCGCCGGATCGCGTCGATGCGCTGGTCTGGGCCCTGAGCGAGCTGATGCTGAAACGAGAGGTCATCCCGCGTGTTCGCGTGGTTGGCTAAACCCCGGGTTGCTTGGAAAGGCGGCGGAGTTATTGTATTGTCTTGGAGTGGGACGCGAGCTTTCGCCCGCGCCCCTTTCCTAGTGAGTGAAATGGACCCGGACGCAGAGTGACCAGCATGTCCGGGTCTTTTTCATTTCCAGGGTGATGCTAAGTGGCAGATACCACATCGTTCACCTCCAAGTTTGAGAGCAAGGCCAATGCTGTGGTCGGGAGGCCCATCTTCCCGATACACCGGCTGGCTCGGTGCGTTCTGCTTCGCTCTCAAAACCTGTTCCGCTTCAATACATTGCCGGGTTTTGCAGAAGCTTCAACGAATGCAGGGTTGAATCGTCGCTGCGATATGCGGCGTGCGGTTGTTATCGGAGCGAGGGGCCATCCCGCGTGTTCGCGTGGTTGGCTAAACCCCGGGTTGCTTGGAAAGGCGGCGGAGTTATTGTATTGTCTTGGAGTGGGACGCGAGCTTTCGCCCGCGCCCCTTTTCTTAGAAAATGAATTGGATCCGGATCGTTAGTTGCAAGCACGTCCGGGTCCTTTTCATTTCCAAGGTGATGCTAAGTGGTAGGTACCACACATCCACCTCCAAGTTTGAGAGCAAGGCCAATGCTGTGGTCGGGAGGCCCATCTTCCCGATACACCGGCTGGCTCGGTGCGTTCTGCTTCGCTCTCAAAACCTGTTCCGCTTCAACACATTGCCGGATTTTGCAGAAGCTTCAACGAATGCAGGGTTGAATCGCCGATGCGATATACCGCGTGCGGTTGTCCCGACGACCTGATCCATTTCACCTAACAAAGAGAACATGTCCCATGGCACGTCATTGGCCGTGGCGCCGTCGCGCCGCGAACGAAAACCCGTCTCTGCAGACCAAGGCAGCGCAAGGGTTTGTCGCCCTGCAGTTCGACCGTGAAGCGCGCTGGTCGCAGGGCGGTTACACTGGACTGTCCCGGCAGGGATTCATGCGCAATCCCGTTGTCTACCGCTGTGTGCGTCTGCTGGCGGAAGCCGCTGCCGCCACGCCCTGGCTGCTCTACGAGGGGCGGACCGAACACACGCTGCATCCGCTGCTTGACCTCTTGTCAAGTCCGCATCGCGGCGCCGACGGGGCCAGCCTGTTCGAAACGCTCTACGGTCATCTCCTTTTGTCCGGTAACGCCTATGTGGAAAGGGTCAGCAGCGGCAACGGTGCCAGCGAACTGCACCTTCTGCGCCCGGACCGGATACGCGTGGTCACGGGTGACAACGGATGGCCGCTGGCGCTCTGCTATGGCGTTGGCGCGAGCAAGCGCACCATCCCGCTCGATGACGGACAGGCGCTTCATCTCAAACTGTTTCATCCGCTGGATGACCACTACGGATTTGCACCGCTCGAAGCGGCTTTGATGGCCCTCGACATTCACAATGCGTCCGGCGTCTGGAACAAGGCGCTGCTCGATAATTCGGCACGGCCATCCGGCGCGCTCGTCTATGCGCCTGCCGATACGGCACGGCTGACCGAAGCGCAGTTCGAGCGGCTGAAGACCGAACTGGAAGAGGGATACACCGGCGCGGCCAAGGCAGGGCGGCCGCTGCTGCTGGAAGGCGGGCTCGACTGGAAATCCATGGGCCTGTCGCCGCGCGACATGGATTTCATCGCCGCCAAGAATGCCGCCAGCCGCGATATCGCCCTGGCCTTCGGCGTTCCGCCCATGCTGCTCGGTATCCCCGGCGACAACACCTATGCCAATTATGCCGAAGCCAATCGCGCATTCTATCGCCTGACGGTGATCCCGCTGATCACACGCACCGCCAAGGCCATCGGCAACTGGCTGGGTCCGGTTTATGGCGCCGGGTTGCGGCTGGAGCCGGATTTCGATCGTATCGACGGATTGTCGATGGAACGGGACGCGCTGTGGCAGCGCGTATCGGCAGCGCCATTCCTCAGTGATGACGAGAAGAGAGAGGCCGTGGGATATGCCCGCAGGCCGCACGAATTTTCCGGAGAATGATCATGACAAACTGGTCCGATGCCGCCTGGATTCTGGCGGCAAAGGCAGCCGGTGCCGTTGCAGGCTCCGCTGTCTCGCTTGCCTACATGCTGCCGAGGGACAAGAGCGAGGCAGCCATCCGCTTTATCGTCGGCATCGTCTGCGGCTTGGCCTTTGGCGGGCTGGCCGGTGTGAAGATTGCATCCGAACTCGACATTCGCGGCCAGCTCGGCGATGGCGAACTGATGCTGATGGGCGCTGCCGCTGCCAGTCTTGCGGCCTGGACCGCCCTTGGCATTTTTTCCCGTCTGACGGCGCGCATCGGTGAATCAAAACCTGCGCAGGATCATCCAAGTCCTTCCGGCAAAAGGGATATCGCCAATGCTGAGAAATAAGAGAATTGAGAAAAAGTTCGCTGGAGTGGCCATCGAACGGGTTGAGCTCGACGGCAGTTTTTCCGGCTATGCCAGCCTGTTCGGCGAGGTCGACCTTGGCAAGGATGTCATCGCGCCCGGGGCTTTTGCCGCGTCCATTCGCAAGCGGAGCGCTGCAGGCATTCGCATGCTCTGGCAGCACGATCCCAATGAGCCCATCGGCGTCTGGACCCGGATCGCCGAGGACAGGCGCGGGCTCTATGTCGAGGGCCGTTTGACGACCGGTGTTACCCGCGGGCGCGACGTGCTGGAACTCATGCGCTCCGGGGCAATCGATGGGTTGTCCATTGGTTTTCGCACCGTCAAGGCCAAGACGGATGGCCTCGGCAATCGGCGTATCCTCGAGGCGGACCTCTGGGAAATTTCCGTGGTGACGTTTCCGATGCTGCCCTCGGCTCGGGTCGGGCAGGTCAAGGCGCAGCCGGCAGACGTTCATGCGGCGCTGGCTGCAACCCTGCGGGCGGCGGCCCGGCGGCTCCGCGCTTGAATCATTCTCTCCATTTCACACACAAAGGATTTGAAATGACCGAACAATTTTCCGCACCGGCACCCGAAGCCAAGAATGCGGGCACACAGAATGTAGCCGAAGCGTTCAATGATTTCATGCAGGCTTTCGATGAGTTCCGCCAGAACAATGACGACCGGATCAGGCAAATTGAAAAACGTGCCAGCGCTGATGTTCTGACCGATGAAAAGGTCGAACGCATCAATCACGCGCTGGATGAACAGAAGCGCATGATCGACCATATGCTGCTGAAGAAGGCGCGGCCCGCCCTGGAAACGGGGATGAGCCCGTTGCTGTCGCTGGAGCACAAGACCGCCTTCGACAGTTATATCCGGCGCGGCGACGAGCACGGCGTGCGCACCATCGAAGCAAAGGCTCTGTCCATTGGCTCCGCGCCCGATGGCGGCTATCTCGTGCCGCCGGAACTTGAGCGCGATATCGGCATGCGGCTGGCCGCGCTCTCGCCCATCCGTGCCCTCGCAACGGTGCGCCAGGTATCCGGCTCCGTGCTGAAAAAGCCGTTTGCAGTGAAGGGACCCGCCGTGGGCTGGGTCGGGGAAACCGACGCCCGCCCGCAGACGGAAGCCTCCAAACTGGCGGAACTGCAATTTCCCACCATGGAACTTTACGCCATGCCGGCGGCATCCTCGTCGCTGCTGGATGACGCGGCCGTCGATGTGGAACAGTGGATATCCTCCGAGGTCGAGACCGCTTTCGCCGAACAGGAGGGGCAGGCCTTCATCAACGGCAACGGCACCAGTCAGCCCAAGGGTTTCCTGACCTATGACAGCATTGCCGATGCGATCTGGAGCTGGGGCAAGCTGGGCAGCGTCTCGACCGGCATTGCCGGTGGGTTTGCAGCCTCGAACGCCTCGGACATTCTGTTTGATACGGTTTATACACTGAAGGCCGGATACCGGCAGAATGCCAGCTGGGTGATGAACCGCAAGACGCAGGCAGCCGTGCGCAAGCTCAAGGACAATGACGGCAACTATCTCTGGACGCCGCCCGCAGCACCTGGCCAGCAGGCCTCGCTGCTGGGCTTCCGGCTGACCGAAGCAGAGGCGATGCCACCGATGACAACCGGCGGCGCTGCCATTGCCTTCGGCGATTTCGCCCGCGGCTACCTGGTGGTGGATCGCACCGGGGTGCGGGTCCTGCGTGATCCCTATTCCGCCAAACCCTACGTGCTGTTCTACACGACCAAGCGCGTGGGCGGCGGCGTGCAGGACTTCGATGCGATCAAGCTGCTGAAATTCGCGGCGTAGTCAAACAGGGATTGGCTGCACGACCCTCATGCAGCCGAACGCCTCTCAACCAATGCAGGAATGTCCATGACCATCACTGTAGTAAGGCCGCCGGCTGTGGAGCCGGTGGCTCTGGCGGATCTGCGTCAGTTCCTGCGGCTGAGCGGAACCGGCGAGGATGCACTGCTTTCCGGGCTGCTGAAGGCGGCACGCGAAACACTGGAGACCCTGACCGGACTGGTGCTGATCAAACAGCAGCTGCGGTTTTACATCGACCGCTGGCCGAATGATGGCCTGATAAGAATTGATCGCTATCCCGTGCAGTCCGTCGCTGCCGTGACGGCCTACGAGCCTGACGGGGTGCCGGTCGTTCTCCCGACCGTGGCGATGCATCTGGAGGCCGCAAGCCGTCCTGCACGGCTGCACCTGCAATCTCCGGCCCATGGGCTGGGCGGATTGGAGATCGATGTCATAGCCGGTTTCGGCGAAACGGGGGTGGATGTGCCGGATGCGCTCAAACACGCACTGATGACCCTGGTTGCCCACTGGTATGAGTTTCGCGGGACCTATAGCCCGGCCGACCATCCCGCCTCCCTGACGCCGGCATTCGAGCGTGTTGTCAATCTCTGGCGAAGGGTCTCGCTCTGATGCCGACGCTGTTCATTGATCCCGGCAAACTGGCGCATGAACTGCAGCTGGAACGGGCGGTTCTTGCCGATGATGCCGTGAACGGCAGCGTCGAACAATGGCAGGAAATAGCCACCGTCTGGGCGCATATCGAGCCGGCGGGTGCAGGCATGGTGTTTTACGGCGGGCAGAGCCTGGCCGAAATCACACATCGCATCACGCTGCGGGGACGGGGCGATCTGAAAAGCGGCATGCGCTTGCGCAAGGGAGCCCGCATTTTCCGGCTGGTGACAATTCACGATCCCGATGAGACCGGGCGATATCTCGTCTGCCGGGCACGGGTGGAGGGGCTATGAAACTGAGCCTGCAAATAACGGTAGCGGACCTCATCCGGACACTGCGCTGGCGCGCGATTGAGCTGCGCGAAGAGATGACGGACGCATCAAGGCCGGCCGGGCACGAACAGGAAGCGCCGGACAAACGAAAGCCCGTGCGATGACCAGCGCCGGGCTTCAACTGCAAAAGGCACTGTTGCAGGTACTCAAGGCGGATGCGGGTCTCAATGAATGGGTGAACCGGCGGGTTTTCGATCATGTGCCGCAGCAGTCCGACTTTCCCTACATCACCTTCGGGACGGCCAGCACCTATGACTGGAGCACGTCTACCGAACGCGGCGGCGAGCATTTGCTGACGCTGCATGTGTGGACACATCAGGCCAGCCGAAAAACGGTTTTCGACATTATGGATCGGATCGAGCGGCTCCTGCTGTCAGTGCCGCTACCTGTGGAAGGGCACAAACTTGTCAGCATCCGCCTCGAATACGCGCAGACGGCGCTGGCCGACAGCCGCGGTAGCTTCGCCGGTGTCATGCGGTACCGGGCGGTGACGGAAGAGTTCCAGCCGTAGACTTCAAACGAGCAAGGGCACCGGCCGGGTGCCCTTTTGCATGGAGGACTTCAAACAATGGGCGCCCAGAGAGGCAAGGATATCCTGCTCAAACTGCAGGATGCGGGCGGCAAGTTCGTCACCTGCGCGGGGCTGCGGTCCAACCGGATCGCCTTCAACACCGAAACCATCGATGTGACCGACGCCGATGCGGCGGGGCGGTGGCGTGAACTCCTGGGCGGCAGCGGCGTGCAGCGCGCGTCGATCAGCGGTTCAGGTCTGTTCAAGGATGCGCAATCGGACGCGCTGATCCGGCGGGCATTTTTTGCAGGCGATATCCTTTCATGGCAGATCATCCTGCCGGATTTCGGTTCCCTGCAGGGACCTTTCCAGATCACGGCGCTCGAATATGGCGGCAAGCACGATGCCGAGGTGACCTTTGACATCGCCCTGGAATCCGCCGGCCTCATCCGTTTCACTGAGGCGGCCTGATGGCAAACCGGCATCGCGGTGAAATCAGCGCCGTCCTGGACGGGCGCGAATGGACGCTGTGCCTGACGCTGGGCGCATTGGCCGAATTGGAGGACGCCTTCATGGCGGCCGACATGGGAATGCTGTTGCAGCGCTTTTCCGGCGGTACGCTTTCCGCCCGTGACGCGGCAAAGATCATTGCTGCCGGGCTGAAGGGCGGCGGCAACAGCATAACGCCGGAGGAAGCAGCGCAGATGCGGGCGGAGGGCGGGGCAACGGGCTTTGCCCGCATCGTCAGTGAACTGCTGGCGGCGACCTTCGGTGAATCAAAAACGGAGCAATCCAGCGCAAACCCTTGAATGCCGCAGCAGATTCCGGCCTCGTCTTTCCGTGGGCGGTCCTCATGGGCGCAGGCTTTGGTCTGCTGCGGCTTTCCACATATGACTTCTGGGCAATGACGCCACGGGAAATCTGCGCGGCTTTCGCGGAGCCGCCGGGACAGGCAGCCTGCTCCCGGCCGCGGTTCGAACAATTGATGCAGGCGTTTCCCGATGCACCGGCCTTGAGCGAGGAATAGCCATGAACGACAAAATGACGGTGGCGATCGACGCCGATACATCGGGTTTCGAGAAGGCATTGTCTGACCTGAAGGCGCAGTCCGAGCAATTCGGCCGTGTCCTGACCGGGTCGTTGAAAAGCGCCGTGATGAGCGGCAACGACCTCGGTGACGTGCTGCGGCAGTTGGGGCGGGACATGGCTGGCATGGCGCTGACCACCGGTATGAAATCGCTCGAAGATTGGAGCGCGTCGATGTTTTCAAGCTTGCTGGGCGCGGCAAAACCGCATGCGAAGGGTGGCGTGGTTTCCAGCCCGACTTACTTTGGTGCGGGCGGATCGCTCGGGCTGATGGGCGAAGCGGGTGCGGAGGCCATCATGCCTCTGGCCCGCGGAGCGGATGGCAGGCTGGGTATTGCTGCGCATGGAGGCGGTTCGCCGGTGCAGGTGGTCCTGCACGTGAATACGCCCGATGCAGCCTCATTCCGCAAATCGGAAGCCCAGTTGACGGGGATGCTGGCGCGCGCCGTGCACCGCGGCACGCGCACCCTATAGGAAACAACGCGATGCAGCCTTTCCATGATGTCCGGTTTCCGCTCGGCATATCCTTTGGCGCAACGGGCGGCCCGGAATGGAAGAACGAAATTGTGGCGCTGACCTCGGGACACGAACAGCGCAATGCGCGCTGGGCGTCATCACGCCATCACTACGACGCAGGAACCGGCGTACGGTCACTGGCCGATCTGGAAGAGGTCCTGAGCTTCTTCGAGGCGCGGTGCGGTTCGCTGCTTGCGTTCCGGTTCCGCGATCCTTTCGACCATCAGTCCTGCGCGGCGGGCAAGCCGATTGCCGCGACGGATCAGGTGTTGGGACAAGGTGACGGAAAGCAGGCGGCGTTCCAGCTGCAGAAACGCTATGGCGATTATCGGCGCATCATCTCCAAGCCGGTACAAGGCTCCGTGCGGGTTGCGGTGGGCGGCATTGAAAAGCAGGAGCCGGCTGATTTTACGGTCGATGTGCTGACGGGCCAAATCGTGTTCAAACCAGACCGCATACCACCCGCAGGAACGTCTGTGACCGCCGGCTTTGCCTTTGACGTTCCCGTCCGCTTCGATACGGACCGGCTGACCATCAGCGTCAAATCGTTCAACGCGGGTGAAATCCCGACCATTCCGATCATCGAGGTGAAGGCATGAACCCCCTTTCTCCCGAGCTTGAATCACATCTTGCAGGTGATGTGACAACCCATTGCTTTTGCTGGATCATCCGTCGAAAGGATGGCGTCCTCCTCGGTTTCACCGACCATGACCGGCTATTGAGCATCGAGGACGTGCGCTGTGAACCGCAGACGGGTCTGACGGCCAGCGAGGCGACAAGTGCGCTGGGGCTCGCTGTTGATGGCGCGGAAGTCGAGGGTGCCCTGTCATCCCTCGGCATTACCGATAGCGGCGTGGAATCCGGTGCATTCGACGACGCCCTTGTCGAGACATTTATCGTCAATTGGGCGGCACCGCAGCAGCGGGTCCTTTTGCGGCGGGCAAGGATAGGCACCGTTACCCGCAGCGGCAACCGTTTCGTGGCGGAGCTGAAAAGCAGCGCCGTCGACCTCGACAAGGTGAAGGGAC
Source organism: Phyllobacterium sp. NPDC097923 (assembly GCF_044760925.1). Classification (NCBI taxonomy): domain Bacteria; kingdom Pseudomonadati; phylum Pseudomonadota; class Alphaproteobacteria; order Hyphomicrobiales; family Phyllobacteriaceae; genus Phyllobacterium; species Phyllobacterium sp. NPDC097923. The sequence continues at coordinate 983,100 of NZ_JBIWBL010000001.1, forward strand.
GGCGGATCACGCGGCTGTGCGATGCGGAGCTCGGTGATGCGCGCTGCGGCTATCGCAGCGATGACGAGAAGGGCAGCGTTTCCGGCGTGATATCCGACCGCGCCTTTCTGGCGAGCGGCCTGCACGCCGCCGCCGCGAACTGGTTCCGCAATGGCGTGCTCACCTGGACTTCCGGCGGCAAAGCCGGCCGCACCAACGTGGTGACCGGGCAGGAGATGGCGGGGAATGACATCCGGCTCGATCTGCGCGATGCGCCGGTGCCGGACATGCAGGCGGGCGATACATTTTCGCTGCTGCCAGGCTGCGACAAGAGCTTTGGCACCTGCAAGACAAAGTTCAGCAATACAGCCAATTTTCGCGGATTTCCGCATCTGCCTGGCAATGACGCCGCCTATAATTATGCCGACGGATCGGGCAATTTCGACGGCGGCGTGCTGGTGCCATGACCATCGCAATCGACGTTGTCGCCGAAGCACGTCGCTGGATTGGTACGCCATACCGGCATGGCGGCTCCACGCTCCACGTCGGCTGCGATTGCCTTGGGCTGGTGCGTGGCATCTGGCGCACGCTTTACGGATGCGAACCGGAAGAGATTCCCGTCTATTCCGCTGACTGGGCGGAAGCAGGACACGGCGATCCGCTCGTCCAGGCAGCGAGACGTCACATGGCCGAGAAGGCCGTGCAGGATGTGGACGCGGGCGATCTCATCCTCTTCCGCTGGCGGGACGGCATGGCAGCCAAGCATCTCGGCATTTTGACGGGCGAGGAACACTTCATTCACGCCTATGAGGGGCACAGGATCATGGAATCGGCGCTGGTGCCGCAATGGCGAAAACGCATCGCGGCGGTCTTCGCCTTTCCCCTCCGCAGATAGGAACCACCCGGCATGGCCACGCTTATTCTTCAAGGAGTCGGAGCCTATATCGGCAGTGCCGTAACTTCGCTGGGCGCCTATCTGATTGATCGGGCTTTCTCCGGCACAAAGCCAATCGAGGGTCCCCGGCTGGCTGCCATGAAGCCGATGACCGCCGAGGAAGGGGCCGCCTTGCCGAAAGTCTACGGCTCGGTGCGGTTGACCGGCACCCTGATCTGGGCGACCCGCTTCGAGGAGGTGAAGTCCAGGCGCCGGACCGGTGCCAAGGGCGGACCGAAGGTGACGGAGTATTCCTATGTCGGCAATTTTGCCATTGCCCTGGCGGAGGGCGAAATCAGCCTTGTCAGGCGGATCTGGGCCGACGGCAGGGAAGTGGACCAGAATGCATTGACCCTGCGCGTTCACAAGGGCGGTGCGTCACAATTGTCCGACCCGCTGATCGAGGCGAAACAGGGAACCGGCAACGCGCCGGCCTATCGCAACACCGCCTATGTGGTGTTCGAACGGTTTCCGCTTGAGATGTATGGCAACCGCATACCGCAATTCCAGTTCGAGGTGGTGCGCGCCATCGGTACGCTTGCCCGCGATCTCAAGGCGGTCGCGCTCATTCCCGGGGCCACCGAATTCGGCCTGTCACCGACGCCGGTCACCTGCGAGCCCGCAGCCGGCGAAACGCGCGGCCTGAACCGCAATTGCCTGCGCGGCGCAACCGACTGGCAGGCTTCGCTCGACGAACTGCAGGCGCTTTGTCCGAGCCTGGAAAACGTTGCCATTGTCGTGCCGTGGTTCGGCACGGATCTGCGCGCTGGCCATTGCCGCATCCGGCCGGGCGTGATGGACCGCGAGGGCTATGACGAAAGCGAGGCATGGCGTGCCGGCGATGTCGCCCGCGACGAGGCCCATCTGATGTCGCGCAGCGGCGATTGTGCTGCCTATGGCGGTACGCCGTCGGATCGCAGCGTGACCGAGGCGATCCGCGCGGCGAAGGCGCGGGGCCTGAAAGTGACGCTTTATCCGTTCCTGATGCTTGATATCGCCGCCGATAACACATTGCCCGATCCCCATGGCGGCGCCCGGCAGGCGGCCTATCCGTGGCGCGGCCGCATCAGTTGTCACCCCGCGCCCTATCGGCCGGGCAGCAGCAACGGCACGGCTGCGGCGGCCGCCGAGGTCGCCGCTTTCCTGGGGGCCGCCGAAATCCGCTCGTTCGGAACCGATGACGGATCGGTGATCTATCACGGTGAGGGCGATGACTGGGGGTATCGGCGTTTCATCCTGCATCTGGCGCATCTTGCCGTTTGCGCCGGCGGTGTGGATGCGTTTCTTCTCGGCTCGGAGCTGTGCGGTCTGACGGGTATCAGGGGAACGGGTGACAGTTTTCCCTTTGTCTCCGGCCTGTGCACGCTGGCGGACGATGTCCGCACCGTGCTCGGCAGTGGCTGTATTTTGACCTACGGCGCGGACTGGACCGAATATTTCGGTCATCACCCGCAGGACGGATCGAACGACGCCTTTTTCCATCTTGATCCGCTCTGGGCGCATCCGGCCATCGGTGCGGTCGGGATCGACAATTACATGCCGCTCAGCGACTGGCGCGACGAGGACTACAGCGCCTCGGGCGCCAACGGTTTTTCCGGCCCCTATGACCTAGCGGCGCTGCAAAGCCAGATTGCCGCCGGCGAGGGCTTTGACTGGTACTATGCAACAGATGCGGATCGAACCGCGCGGCGGCGCACGCCGATCACCGACGGCTCGGGCAAGCCTTGGGTCTACCGCTACAAGGACATCGAGGCCTGGTGGAAAAACCCGCATTACAACCGCAAGGGCGGCGTCGAGAGCGCCAATGCCACGGCGTGGCAGCCAATGGGTAAGCCGGTCTGGCAGACGGAACTGGGCTGTCCGGCGGTCGACAAGGGCCCCAATCAGCCCAATGTCTTTCCCGATGCCAAATCCTCCGAGGGGGCGTTTCCGTATTTTTCCGATCACGGCCGCAGCGACCTCGCGCAGAACCGTTTTCTGCGTGCCCATCTAGACCATTGGCGCAGCCATGGCGGCGCCATGCTGAACACGAGCCGCGTCTATGTCTGGGCCTGGGATACGAGGCCGTTTCCTGAATTTCCCCTCAACCGCAAGCTCTGGTCCGATGGCGACAACTGGACCTCGGGGCATTGGCTGAACGGCAGGCTTTCCGGGGTTGCGCTCGATGAGCTGATTGGCGCTGTTCTCGCCGATTTCGGTCTTGCCGGGGTGGATGCGAGTGCGGCCGATGGCTTTGTCAGCGGTTTGATCGTCGAAGAGCCCGCACATGCCCGGTCGGTCCTTGAGCCGCTGCTGGAGGTGTTTGGTATCAACGCCTTCGAAGACGGTGCGACGCTGGTGTTTCAAAGCGCGGCGCGTGTTCCCGCGCAAACCGCGCTGATCGATGAATGCGTCGAGCCCGATGACAGGGGGCCGGTGCAGCGGAAACTGCACGAAATCATGGAGCAGCCCGCCCGGGTCGAAATCGCCTATCGCGATCCGATGCTCGACTATCAGGTGGCGATGGCATCCGCCGGCAGGCCGGACGGCAAGGGAAACGAAAATCTCGCCGTTGCGGCCATGCTTGAGGCCGGTCAGGTCAAATGCTTGGCGGAGGACTGGCTGCAGGCACGCCGTGCCGCCCGGCGGACCATATCGTTCGAATTGCCATGGAAACATGCCGCATTGAAGGTGGGCAGCCGCATACGGCTGGATGGCTCCATGCCAGTCAAGGATTATCTCGTCACCTCCATTGAAGACGGGGCAACCCGCCGGGTCGAGGCAAAAGGCCTGCCCCGGCATGTGCGGCATGCGGACAGGGCGGGATTGCCCGCTTCAACGGAGGGGGCAACGACGGTGTTCGGCCGTCCGCGTTTTCATCTGTGCGATCTGCCGATGTGGCCGGGTGCTGAAAATCCGCTTGATCAATTGCGGGTTGCCGCCTTTGCCAGGCCATGGGCGGGCGCATCCGTTCACGCCTCGCCGGAAGACACCGGTTTTGAGGCGCGGGCCGCGCTGCCGGAGCGGGCGGTGATGGGCAGGCTGGCGCAAACGCTGCCGGGCGGTGTCAGCGGCCGCCTGCTCGGCAATGCCGGTCTGGAGGTCGATCTTGACTTTGGCGAGCTGCGTTCCACCACGCTGCCACAGCTCTTCAACGGGGCGAATTCGGCGCTTCTGGCATCCCCCGACGGTCAATGGGAAATCCTGCAATTCCTCCACGCCGAGGAGGTTGCTGCCGACCGGTGGCGTCTGTCCGGCCTGCTGCGCGGGCAATGCGGAACCGAACGGGAGGCGCTGCAGCCACGGGAAAAGGGTACGCCCTTCATCCTTCTGGACGGTGCGGTGATGCCGGCGGGATTGAAAGCTCGGGAAACGGGCTTGGCCCTGCGCTGGCGCATTGGTGCGGCGGGCCAGGATTTTTCCGACCGCTATTTCAGCACGGTGACAATGACCGGAGGCACCCGGGCGCTCGAGCCGCTCGAACCTGTCCACCTCAGCGGCAGGGCAGATGAGCAGGGCAATCTGCATATTGCCTGGATACGGCGCGGGCGCATCGATGCGGACAGCTGGCTGGCTGCGGAAATTCCGTTGGGTGAGGAGCGCGAGGCCTATCGGATCGAAATACGGAGCAGCGGCAAATTGATCCGGTCAGCCGAGGTTGCGCGACCGGAATGGCTTTATCCGGCGGCGCTGCGCCTGGCGGATTTCGGCAGTCTTGCAAGCGCAGTCGATTTCAGCGTTGCCATGATTTCCAGTGCTGCCGGTGCGGGCAGATACGCCCGAGCCATTTTTGATACGCAGACAAAAACCCTTTAAAATCAAACTGTTTCAAAAGGAATTGATTATGACCAATGAAAAACAATGGTACCTGTCAAAGACCATCTGGGCAGCAATCGCAACGATCGTCCTGTCCTGTTCAAGCTTCTTCAACGTGTCGCTGGATCATGACCTCGAGGCCCGGCTTGCCGATACCATCATGCAGTTTCTGACGGCGCTCAGCGGCATCGCCGCGCTTTTTGGCCGGTTGAGTGCAACGGCGCTCATTTCACGTAAAGAAATATGATGTTAAAAGACGTGACCTGTGGCAAACCTGTTATCAAAGGCTCACGCCACGTCCAACTGTTCATGCATCGTTCAGACTGCGATTGATAATAATAGCGCCATGATGAAACACACACTTTTCTCCTTGCCCCTAGCGGCCCTGATTTCAGCATCCGGCGTGCTTCATGCCGGGGCTGTTCCGATTGCACCCGATGCATCGCAGAACGGTGCGTTGCTTCAGCTGGCTGCAGCCGACTGCTCGCAGGTCGGCCAGCAGGTGGCCCAGTCCCAGGGAGGCACCCTGGCGCGCGCCACCTCGCAGACGCAGAACGGCCGCGAGGTTTGCGTGGTCGTGGTGCTCATTCCCGGCAAGGATGGTGAACGTCCGCGCCGCGTCGAGGTTGCGGTTCCAGCGAACTGAACCGGATGCCGTTTGATCTGTTGTTCAGCCTGTCCGGCGGGGAAAGTTGTGCATGAGAATACTCATCGTTGAAGATGACCGTGATCTGAATCGCCAGCTGGTCGAGGCTACGACCGAAGCCGGCTATGTGGTGGATCACGCCTTCGACGGCGAAGAGGGGCATTTTCTCGGCGATACGGAACCCTACGACGCGGTGATCCTCGATATCGGCCTGCCGCAGATGGACGGGCTGACGGTGCTCGAGAAGTGGCGGCGCGACGGGCGCATTATGCCCGTGCTGTTGCTGACGGCACGCGACCGCTGGAGCGACAAGGTGGCCGGTATCGATGCCGGGGCCGATGACTACGTCGCCAAGCCGTTTCACATCGAGGAAGTGCTGGCGCGCCTGCGCGCGCTGATTCGCCGGGCGGCGGGGCATGCCTCGTCGGAAATCACCTGCGGTTCGCTACGCCTTGATACCAAGACGTCGAAGGCGGCGGTTAACGGCACAACGCTGAAGCTGACCTCGCACGAATTCCGCCTGTTGTCCTATCTCATGCACCACATGGACGAGGTCGTTTCGCGCACCGAACTGGTGGAGCACCTCTACGATCAGGATTTCGACCGCGATTCGAACACGATTGAAGTGTTTGTCGGGCGTCTGCGCAAGAAAATGGGTATCGATCTGATCGAAACCATCCGCGGCATGGGCTATCGTATCAAATCCCAGGACAACAAGGCCTGACGGGCAGGAGCAGGGCACACGCGTGATCATACGGCTGACCCGCTACCTCCCCAATGTCCGGTCACTTTCCCTGCGCGTCATCCTCTTCTCGACGCTGTGGACCATCGTATCCTTCGTTGCCATCGCCACCATCATTTCGGCGCTCTATGGCGAAGCGCGCCAGCACAGCTTCCAGCAGCTGCTTTCGGCGCATCTGTTCAGCGTCATCGCTTCCGTCAGCGTGAATGACGGCACGCTGGTCGGACGGCCGGACCCCGGCGAAGTGCGCTATTCCAGCCCGTTTTCCGGCTGGTACTGGTCTGTCGATCCGGTAGCGGACAATCTCAAGGGGTCGCTGCGGTCGATCTCGCTGGGCGGAAAGAGTATTGATTCCCCGTCAACCCTGATGGTTCCCTTCGACACCTCGTTCCAGCGCTCCTATACGGAACCCGGCCTGAAGGGCGAACAACTCTCCATCGTCGAGACGGAAGTGGTGCTGGATGCGGAAAACCGCGTCGCCCGGTTTCGTGTGATGGGCAATCTGAGCGAGCTGGAAGGCGAAATCGCCGATTTCCGCAACACGCTCTATTTCTATCTCGGCGTTTTCGGCATTGCCGGAACGCTGATCAATGCGGCGGTCATCCTGTTCGGCTTGCGCCCGCTTGACCGCGTGCGCCGTTCGCTCGCCGATATCCGCGAGGGCAAGGTTTCGCGGCTTGACGAGGACCTGCCCATCGAGATTGCGCCGCTGGCGCGTGAAATGAATGCGCTGATCGAAAACAACCGGCGCATCATGGAGCGCTCGCGCACGCAGGTGGGCAATCTCGCCCATTCCCTGAAAACACCCCTGTCGGTTCTGGCCAATGAAAGCCGGACGATTGGCGGTGTAAAGGGCAAGATCGTTGCCGAACAAAGCGCGGCCATGCAGGTGCAGATTCAGCACTATCTGCAGCGGGCCCGCGTGGCGGCGCAGCGCGACAGCGTGGTCTTTCGCGCGTCCGTCACCCCGATCCTGACGCGTCTGGTGCGTGTCACCGCCAAGCTCAATCCGGGCATGGACATGCGCTTCGACAACAGAATGCCCGATGCCGTGTTTGCAGGCGAGCAGGAAGACCTTGAGGAAATAGTCGGCAATCTTCTGGAAAATGCCGGGAAATGGGGACGCAGCGCTATCCGGCTTACAGTGTCGGCCGCCAATCGGGAAACCATGGACAATGCATTCGATATCAGCGTCGAGGATGACGGTCCGGGTCTCGCGCCCGGCCAGATCAAGGATGCACTGACGCGCGGAAAACGCCTGGATGAGAGCAAGCCGGGAACCGGCCTCGGGCTGTCCATCGTCCATGACACCGTGCGCGAATACGGCGGAACGCTGCGCCTGGAACGCAGCGAGGACCTCGGCGGTTTGCGCGCGCGGATCACGCTTCCGGTGGCCGGCGACTGAATGGCGCTTGCAACGGCACACCCAATCGGGTCATAAGTAATTGCCAGCTATTGCCTTTGTTGCGAGGCCCCGTAAAAACGGACCCATGATGAAATCCCAGATTGCTCTTTCGCTTATTGCCGTTCTTCTTCTCTCCGCGTGCTCGACCACGTCCGGCGCCAAGGGTGGAGGCACCTTTGCCCGCCTGACCGGCAAATCGTCCCAGCCGGCGACATCGGGCGTGCTTGCGCCGCTCGGCAATGGCCTGCTCGGCAGCCGTCTGGCGGCTTCGCTCGATCCGGCTGACCGCAAGAGCGCGCTTCAGGCCGAATATCAGGCGCTGGAATATTCGCCTGCCGGCAAGGCTGTCGACTGGAAGAACAGTTCGGGCAGCCGCAGCGGTGAAGTGGTGGCGGCGCAGCCATACCAGGTCGGCTCGCAGAACTGCCGCCAGTATACCCACACCATCCGCATCGACGGAACGCCGCAGACGTCACGCGGGACGGCCTGCCGCAACGAAGACGGCAGCTGGACGCCGCTGATCTGACGCTTCCATAGCCCGATCATTTGCCCGCTTTGCGGCGAATTGCCCTAGCCGTGAAATCCATTTGGATTTTACGGCGCTTGCAGACTATGTCTCAACGCATGGTTTTCTGGATTTCTGCCGCACTGTTGACCGTTATCGCAACGCTCGTGGTGCTATTGCCGCTGACACGCCGCGTCAAAACAAGCGTGTCGGACAACACATATGATGTCGAGGTTTACCGTGACCAGTTGCGGGAGCTGGAGGCTGATGAGAAGCGCGGCATCATCGATGCTGCCAGCAGCGAACAGGCGCGCGCTGAAATCAGCCGGCGTCTGCTGAAGTCGGCTGCCGCCGCCGAAGCCGACAAAACGGTCTATCGCCCGCAGAAGAGCGCCACCCGCGAATGGCTGACGCTGGTGACCGTGCTGGCCATCCCGCTGCTTTCATGGAGCATTTATGCCAAGACCGGCTCGCCGGATCTGCCTGCGCAGCCTCTGGCCGAGCGCCTGTCCCGTCCGGCGGATCAGGCGACACCCGCCGAGCTGATTGCCCGTGCCGAAGCGCATCTCACCCTCAATCCCGATGACGGGCAGGGATGGGAAGTGCTGGCGCCGATATACCTGCGCACGGGACGCCCCGCCGATGCGGTGACCGCCTACCGCAATGCCATCCGCCTGAACGGCGACAGCGGTCCGCGCCAAATGGGTCTGGGCGAAGCGTTGAGCGCCGTAGCGGGCGGCACGATGACGCTCGAGGCAGAAGCCAGTTTCAACCGGGCGCTCACGCTCAATCCCGGCGATATGCGCCCGCAGTTCTTCATCATCAACGGCTGGATGCAGCAGGGCAAGCTGGTTGAATCGCGCGACCTGATCCGCAAGCTGCTGGTCGATGCACCCAGCGACGTGCCGTGGCGCGACGAGGCGCAGGCGGCTTTGACACGGCTCGACAAGGAGATCGCCGGCGATGCGCCCGATGTCAGCGACATCGACAGGGCGACAGGTCCCGATGCGTCGCAGGTCGAGGCGGCGGCCGGGATGAATGTGCAGGATCGCGCCGCCATGATCGAGGGCATGGTCTCCAGCCTTGCCGAAAAACTCAAGCAATCGCCCGACGATGTCGAGGGCTGGGAAAAGCTGGTCCGGTCCTATGTGGTTCTCAACCGCCCCAACGATGCGCTGGAAGCGCTGGCAAATGCTCGCAAAGTGTTGAGCGCCGACAAGGTTGCGCGTCTCGACGCAGTCGCCGATGATCTGGGCCTGGTGGAACAGCCCGGCGACACGCCGCGGGAGAAGAAATAATGACGCGCAAGCAGAAACGGCTTTCGGTGATCGGCGGCGCCCTGGTGGTGCTGGCCTGCGCGGCCGGCCTGGTGCTGTTTGCGCTGCAGCAGCGGATCGCATTTTTCCGCATGCCGTCGGATATCGCCGCTGCGGACCTGCAGTCGGAATCGCGGTTCCGGCTGGGCGGCCTGGTTGAAAAGGGCAGCGTGGTGCGCGGCACGGGCACACGGATCACCTTTGCCGTCACCGATCACATCAAGAGCGTTCCCGTGACCTATGACGGTATCCTTCCCGATCTCTTCCGTGAGGATCAGGGCGTGGTGATCGAGGGCACGTTTGCGCCGGGCGGTGCGTTTCAGGCGGACAGCGTGCTTGCCAAGCATGATGAAAACTATATGCCCAAGGAAGTTGCCGACAGTCTGAAGGCCAAGGGCGTCTGGCAGGGGGAGAACAAGCAGCCATGACCGTTGAGCTCGGACATTTCGCACTGGTTCTGGCGCTCGCCTTGTCCATCGTGCAGGCTGTGGTGCCCGTGTGGGGTGCGCGGCGTAATGATGACCGCATGATGGCCGTTGCCGTTCCCGCTGCCTTCACGGTCTTTGCCCTGATCGCACTTGCCTTTGTCGCACTGACATCCGCCTACGTCGTGTCGGATTTCTCCCTGCAGAATGTCTGGGAGAACTCGCATTCGCAAAAGCCGATGCTGTACAAGATCACCGGCGTCTGGGGCAATCATGAAGGCTCCATGCTGCTGTGGGTACTCATCCTGACGTTCTTCAGCGCGCTGGTTGCCTTTTTCGGCAACAATCTGCCGCCTTCGCTCAAAGCCAATGTGCTGGGTGTGCAGGCCTGGATCGGCTCGGCCTTCCTGCTGTTCATCGTTGCCACATCCAATCCGTTCACACGTACCAGTCCTGCACCGATCGAAGGGCAGGACCTCAACCCGATCCTGCAGGACATTGGTCTCGCCATCCATCCGCCACTGCTTTACCTCGGCTATGTCGGCTTTTCCGTCTGCTTCTCCTTTGCCGTGGCAGCGCTCATCGACGGGCGTATCGACGCCGCCTGGGCGCGCTGGGTGCGGCCATGGACGCTGACGGCCTGGATGTTCCTGACCGGCGGCATCGCCATGGGTTCCTACTGGGCCTATTACGAGCTTGGCTGGGGCGGCTGGTGGTTCTGGGACCCGGTTGAAAACGCCTCGTTCATGCCTTGGCTGGCGGGAACGGCGCTGCTGCACTCGGCCCTGGTGATGGAAAAGCGCTCGGCCCTGAAAATCTGGACGGTGCTGCTCGCCATCCTGACCTTCTCCCTGTCGCTGCTCGGCACCTTCCTCGTCCGCTCGGGTGTCCTCACTTCGGTGCATACCTTCGCCACCGATCCGGGCCGCGGCCTGTTCATTCTTGCCATTCTCGTGCTTTTCATCGGCGGATCGCTGGCGCTGTTCGCGCGCCGTGCCCAGACGCTCGCGCCGGGCGGGCTGTTCCAGCCGATTTCGCGGGAAGGGGCGCTGGTGTTCAACAACCTCTTCCTGACGACGGCGACCGCAACGGTACTGATCGGCACGCTCTATCCGCTGCTCCTGGAAACATTGACCGGCGAAAAGATTTCCGTCGGGCCGCCGTTTTTCAACATGACCTTTGGTCCGCTGATGATCCCGCTGCTCGCCGCCGTGCCGTTCGGGCCGCTGCTGGCATGGAAGCGCGGTGATATCCTTGGCGTCGCCCAGCGGCTGATGATGGCATTCTTCCTCGCCCTGCTGGTGGTGGCCGTGGTTCTCTACAAGACCTCGGGCGCGGCGGTCTTCTCGGCGTTCGGCATCGGCCTGGCGTTCTGGCTGATGCTGGGCGCACTTACCGATCTTTCCCTGAAAGCCGGTTTTGGCAAGGTGCCCGTCAGCGTCATGCTGCGGCGGCTGGCCGGCTTGCCGAAATCGGTGTTCGGCACCGCCTTCGCGCATTTCGGCCTTGGCGTCACCCTCCTGGGCATCGTTGTCGTCTCGACGTTTGCCACGGAAGATGTGACGGTGATGAAGCCGGGCCAGACCGTCCGGGTGGCCGATTACACGCTGCGCTTTGACCGCATCGATCCGGTCAAGGATTCGAATTTCACCGAGGATCAGGGCAAGTTCACCATCCTCGACAGCGCGGCGCGGGAGGTGGACACGATGATGTCGTCCAAGCGCTTCTACCCCGTGCGCAAGATGCAGACCACCGAGGCGGGCATCAAGACATTCCTCTTCAGCCAGCTCTATGTCTCGCTGGGCGACGCCACGCCGGATGGCGGCATGGTCGTGCGCGTCTGGTGGAAACCCTATGTCACGCTGATCTGGCTCGGCGCGCTGGTGATGATGGCGGGCGGTGCCATGTCCCTGGCCGACCGGCGCCTGCGGGTCGGCGCACCCGGCAAGGCAAAAGCTGCCAAGCCGCAGCGGGCGAGGGGAGCCGTGGCATGAGACGCGTGCTCGCCGCGGTTTTGCTGTTGCTGACGGCCCTGAGCTTCACAGCGACCGGCGCACGCGCCGTCTCGCCCGACGAGATGCTGGCCAACCCGGCACTGGAGACGCGGGCGCGCACCCTCTCCACCGAGCTGCGCTGCATGGTGTGCCAGAACCAGTCGATCGATGATTCCAACGCGGACCTGGCCAGGGATTTGCGCGTGCTGGTGCGTGAACGGCTGACGGCAGGCGATACGGACGAGCAGGTGCTCGATTTCATCGTCGCCCGCTACGGCGAATTCGTCCTGTTGAAGCCGCGCCTGATGCTGAGCACGATCCTGCTGTGGGGCTTTCCCGTCGTGGCGCTGGTTGCCGGTGCAATCGCCATCGTGGTTTCGATTCGCCGCCGGCGCCGTTCTCCTCTGGAAACGCCGCCGCTGTCCGACAGCGAAAAGAAGCAGATCAAGAAACTCCTGGCTGCTTCCAACGATTGATCCGCAACCGCTATGTGCGATGCGCGCCGATGACCGATTCCACATTCTGCCTGTGGACCGGCTCGTAGGGTGCGTAATAGGTCAGCACGCCCGAACGGAAATCGTCCGCGGTAAACGCCTGCAGGTCATCGCCAGCCAGTTCCGGCTCGTTGCGCAGGCGCATCAGCTTGCTGACATAGCGCCCCGTGGCGGCAATCAGTTCCGGCCCGTAGCCGCCGGCCACGATCACATTCTCCGCGCCGTGATTGGGCAGGATTTTTTCGATATCCCAGGTTGAAATCCGTTCCAGATCGAGCAGGTGGTTTTCCAGCCGGTTCGGTTCCGCCACATAGGTGATCGGCTCCTCAAGCGCGTCGCCGGCAAACAGCAGCTTCAGATGCGGCAGGATCATCACTGTGCCGTCGTGGCTGTGAATATCCACGTGGCGCAGCTGCACCGCGATGTCGCCGATCTTCAGGTCGCGCTCGCCCGTGAAGATGCTGTTGGGCATGACCAGCGGCCGGATGGGCGGCGTGCCGTTCTCCAGCCGTTCCCTGTTGTCGGTGAGCGCCTTGGCCGTCAGGTCATTGGCGATGATCTCGCAATCGGCAAACACCGCATTGCCCGCCACATGATCCACATGCCAGTGGCTGAGCACCACGCGGATGTGCCGCACGCCTGCCTCCTGCAGCGTGTTGCGGATCAGCGCCGCATGCTGGTTTGAAATACTGGTGTCATAAACCAGAGCTTCCTCGCCGGAAACGATGGCGTAGGAACACAGGCCAAGCGTATAGGCTCCGTCATCCAGCCAGTTCGGATCGGCGGAATAGGCGCGCGCGCCGTCTATCCTGCCATCGTAAAATGCATAAACGCCCGGATAGGGCTGGTGCGTACGCATTGTGGATCCGAGCGGCGGCATTGATGGCATATGGGCTATCCTCCAGTGGCTGACGAATCGCAGCGCCAGAAAATTATCTTACAAATTTGTCATGTTGCGGAAATGGCGGCGTAACGTTCTTATCTGTATCACTGTTGGTTATTAAACGGTCGGATTTCCGATCGGGCGTCCAAGGAGAAAGTTTTATGTCTAACAATCGTACGTCCTCCACATACCGCAAGGGCATTGCTGCCGCGCTGCTCGCCTCGGCGCTCGCCGGGGGACTGCTGGCCACAGGCCCGCTCGCTGCCGTTGTGCCTGCGCAGGCTGAAGCCGTGCGTGTAGACGGCGCGCAGCAGCCCGGCTTTGCCGATGTTGTTGAAAAGGTGAGCCCCGCTGTTGTCAGTGTCCGGGTGAAGAGCTCCGTCCAGCAGACCGCCGATGACGGTTCGGGCATTCCCGGCTTCGACCAGCTTCCCGACAATCATCCGCTCAAGCGCTTCTTCTATGAATTCGGCGGCCCGAACGGCCAGCGCGGCATGCAGCCGCGCAAAGGTCAGCGCGATCACCAGAACCGTCCGGACCGCATGCGTCCCACCGCGCAGGGCTCCGGCTTCTTCATTTCGGAGGATGGCTATCTCGTCACCAATGACCATGTGGTCGAAGACGGCAGTACCTATACGGTTGTTCTCAATGACGGCACCGAACTCGATGCAAAGCTGATCGGCAAGGACAAGCGGACCGATCTCGCCGTTCTCAAGGTCGACGACAAGCGCAAGTTCACCTACGTGTCCTTCGGCGATGACAACAAGATGCGTGTCGGCCAGTGGGTCGTTGCGGTCGGCAATCCCTTCGGTCTCGGCGGCACGGTGACGGCCGGTATCATTTCGGCCCGCGGCCGCGATATCGGCGCCGGTCCTTATGATGACTTCCTGCAGATCGATGCGGCCGTCAACAAGGGCAATTCCGGCGGTCCGGCTTTCAACCTGAACGGTGAAGTCGTCGGCATCAACACCGCGATCTACTCGCCGTCGGGCGGCAGCGTCGGCATCGCCTTCGCCATCCCGTCGACGACGGCCAAGATGGTCGTCGACCAGTTGATCAAGACCGGCACCGTGTCCCGTGGCTGGATCGGTGTGCAGATACAGCCGGTCAGCAAGGAAATCGCCGAATCGCTTGGCCTTTCCGAAGAGAAGGGTGCGCTGGTTGCCGAACCGCAGTCCGATGGGCCCGCTGCCAAGGCCGGTATCCAGTCGGGCGACGTGATCACCGCCGTCAATGGCGATACGGTCTCCGATCCGCGCGATCTGGCCAAGAAGATTGCCGCGATCAATCCGGGCAAGGATGCCGAGCTGACCGTCTGGCGCAAGGGCGAGGCCAAGTCGCTCAATGTGTCGATCAAGTCGATGCCCGGCGATGACAAGCAGGCCTCGAACAAGGACAGCGGCGGCAAGCATCAGGATCCGGCTTCGGTGTTGGATGACTACGGCCTGACGGTTGTTCCTTCCGACGATGGCAAGGGTGTCGTGGTGACCGATGTGGATCGCTCCGGCGATGCCGCCGACAAGGGCATCACCACCGGCGACATCATCGTCTCGGTCAACAACAAGCCGGTCAAGAGCGGCTCCGACATCGATGCGGCGATTGCCGAAGCGACGAAGAGCGGACGCAAGGCCGTTCTCCTGCAGGTGCAGACCAACGACCAGTCGCGGTTCGTGGCCCTGCCCATCAACCAGGGCTAAGCGGTCCGGATAGGATTGCAGCGGCGCTGCACCTGTCCCCCCGTTAGCGCCAAAGCAAAGGGCAGCAGATTGTCGACAGATCTGCTGCCCGCTTGCCATAAAGGGTGCCATTGCTATGGTGCTTACCTCTGTCTCAAAACCGGCTTAGAATGAACGTCATGAAGATTCTCGTTATTGAAGATGACCGTGAAGCGGCCCGTTATCTGGAAAAGGCCTTTGCCGAGGCCGGGCACTCCGCCGATCTGGCAGGCGATGGCGAGACCGGCTATACGCTGGCGGAGCAGGGCAGCTATGATGCGCTGATCGTTGACCGCATGCTGCCGCGCCGTGACGGCCTGTCCGTTGTCGCCGCCCTGCGCGCCCAGGGCATCGACACGCCGGCGCTTATTCTTTCCGCGCTGGGGCAGGTGGATGACCGGGTAACCGGCCTGCGCGCCGGCGGCGATGATTATCTCACCAAACCCTATGCATTCTCGGAATTGCTGGCGCGCATCGAAGTGCTGCAGCGCCGTTCCAGCCCGAAAGAGGCGGAAACCATGTACCGGGTCGGCGATCTGGAACTCGACCGCCTGTCCCACACGGCCAAGCGCGCCGGGCAGGCCATTGTCCTGCAGCCGCGTGAATTCCGCCTGCTGGAGTATCTGATGCGTCACTCCGGTCAGGTGGTGACCCGCACCATGCTGCTTGAGCATGTCTGGGATTATCATTTCGACCCGCAGACCAATGTGATCGACGTGCATGTCTCGCGCCTGCGCGGCAAGATCGAGAAGGGTTTCGACACGCCCCTGCTGCACACGGTGCGCGGCGCCGGCTATATGCTCAAGGCTGGCGGACTCGATGCATGAGCCGATTTTTTGCCATGATGAAAATGACAGCCGTCCGGCTGTCAGCGCTGTATCTTCTGCTTTTTACCGTATGCGCCATCGTGCTGGTCTTCTACATGACCAGTCTTTCCGTCAACCTTCTCACATCCCAGACTGAAGCCGCTGTCAACGAGGAGGTCGAAAGCGTCGGCCAGTCCTATCAGCGCGCCGGCATTGCCGGTCTTGTGCGTTCGGTTGACCGGCGCAGCCGTCAGCCCGGCGCCTATCTCTATCTCGTCGCCGATCCCGCCGGGCGCATCGTCGCCGGCAATGTGCAGAGCATCGAGGCGGGCGTTCTGCAGACCGACGGCTGGATCGAGCGGCCGATTGCCTATGAACGCTACGGCGAAACCAGCAGCGATCCGCAGGTGCATACCGCCATCGCGCGGGTGATCGTCATGCCCAATGGCATCCGCGTCATGGTCGGCCGCGATCTGGGCGAGCCGGAAAAGATCAGGCTCGTGGTCCGGCGTTCGCTCGGCGCGGCGCTGGGCATCATGGGCATCGGTGCGTTTCTGATCTGGTTTTTCGTCGGGCGGCGCGCATTGCACCGGATCGATGAGGTTTCCGCCGCGTCGCAGCGCATCATGGGCGGCGATCTCGCCGGACGCCTGCCGGTCAGCGGGTCAGGCGATGAGTTCGACCGTCTGGCCGCCAATCTCAACGGCATGCTGGCGCGCATCCAGGAATTGAACGAAGGGGTGCGCCACGTCTCCGACAATATCGCGCATGACCTCAAGACACCGCTGACCCGCATGCACAACCGGGCGGAATCCGCCCTTGCCAATGCCACGACCACCAAGGCCTATCGGGCGGCGCTGGACGGAATGATTGCCGATTCCGACCAGCTGATCCGCACCTTCAATGCCATTTTGATGATTTCGCGGCTGGAATCCGGTTATTCCTCCGAGACGATGGAGCTGTTGCCACTGTCGACGGTCGTGCAGGACGTCTATGAGCTGTACGAGCCCACGGCCGAAGAGGCGGGCATCCGTTTCGTGCTCGGCGCGGAGGATGCAACGCCGGTCCGCATCAACCGCGAACTGGTCGGGCAGACCATCTCCAATCTGGTCGACAATGCCATCAAATATGCCGGCGGCGGTGAAAAGCCGGTGGAAATATCCCTCGCTGTGGAAAAGCAGGATCACACGATCCGGGTGATTGTCACGGACAATGGCCCGGGCATCCCGCCCGATCAGGTGGATCGGGCCACGGAGCGTTTCGTGCGCCTGGAGGAAAGCCGTTCGCAACCGGGGTCAGGACTGGGTCTCAGTCTTGCCAAGGCGGTGATGAAATTGCACGGTGGCACTCTGGAATTGCAGGACAATGCTCCGGGGCTGCGCGCTGTGCTCGCTTTCCCGGTGGGGGAGGAGACCAAATGAATGTCAGGACCAGGGCATCCGGCCTTGATGATGCAGCGTTTTTCGTCCGTGATCTGCGCCCGCTGACACCGCTGGACAAGAAGGCGGGCGCCGCCTTTCTGGCCGAGCTTGCCGACAGCGCCGCCGGGAAGGAATGCCCTGCCACCGCTGGCGTGAAGGGCAATGCAAAAGCGGCAGCCTTCCTCGCGGCTGTCCTCGACCTCTCGCCCTATCTGCGCACGGTCTTCATCCGCCGCCCTGCCATCCTGGAACCGCTGTTCGCCATGCCGCTGGCACAGCGTCTGGACGCGCTCATGCAGAGCGTGGCGGCAAGCTCGGAAGCCGAGAATATTACCGAAACCGGCATCATGGCTGTCCTGCGCCAGCTGAAGCTGGAGGGGCATGTGCTGATCGCGCTGGGCGATCTTTCCGGCGTGTTCGATACGGCAGAAACAACCCGCTGGCTGTCGCGGCTGGCGGAAGAAAGCGTGCGGGCGGCCGTGCGGTTCCTGCTGCGCGATGCGCACGAGTCCGGCAAACTCACGCTTCCGGACCCGGAACACCCGGAAAAGCAGTGCGGCTGGATCATCCTTGCCATGGGCAAGTTCGGCGCGTTCGAACTGAACTATTCCTCCGATATCGACCTGATCGTCTTCATCGACGAGCACAGCCCGGCCATTCCCGACCCCTATGAATGCATCGAGACTTTCTCGCGGCTGACACGGCGCCTCGTGCGCATCCTGCAGGACCGCACCGCCGACGGCTATGTCTTCCGCACCGATCTGCGCCTGCGCCCGGATCCCGGATCAACCCCGCTGGCAATTCCCGTCGGCGCTGCGCTCAATTATTATGAAGGGCGCGGCCAGAACTGGGAACGTGCCGCCATGATCAAGGCGCGGCCCGTCGCCGGCGATATCGCTGCGGGCAGGCAGGTGCTGGCGGAGCTTGCGCCCTATGTCTGGCGCAAATATCTCGACTATGCCGCCATTGCCGACGTGCATTCGATCAAGCGGCAAATCCATGCCCATAAGGGTCATGGCGAAATTGCCGTGCGTGGGCACAACGTCAAGCTTGGCCGGGGCGGCATTCGCGAAATCGAGTTCTTCGTGCAGACCCAGCAACTGATTGCCGGTGGCCGTTTTCCGCAGCTGCGCGGCTCGCGCACGGTGGACATGCTGGCGGCGCTCAACGGCCTTGGCTGGATCAGTGCGGAGACACGCGACACGCTGGTGGAGAAATACGGTTTTCTGCGCGATGTGGAGCACCGCATCCAGATGATCGCCGACGAGCAGACCCATATGCTGCCGGAAGACGATGAGAATTTCCTGCGGGTGGCCCACATGATGGGCTATCGCGACGGTGACGCCTTTGCCGCCGATTTCCGCCAGTCGCTGAAAACCGTCGAAACGCACTATGCGGCGCTGTTCGAACAGGCGCAGGAACTGGCGGGCGAAGCCGGCAATCTGGTGTTCACCGGCGATGTCGACGATCCCGATACATTGGAAACCCTGGCAAAATTCGGCTTCGAACGCCCGAGCGATATCTGCCGCGTCATCCGCACCTGGCATTTCGGCCGTTACCGCGCCACCCAATCGGCGGAATCGCGCGAGCGCCTGACTGAACTCACGCCCGTGCTGCTCAAGGCCTTCGGCGCGACAAGCCGCGCCGACGAAGCGCTGATGCGTTTCGATGAGATGATCAAAGGCCTGCCAGCCGGCATCCAGCTGTTCAGCCTTTTGCAGTCCAACCCGCGGCTGCTTGATCTGCTCGTCCTGATCATGGGCGCGGCGCCGCGCCTTGCCGATATCATCACCCGCAAGCCGCATGTCTTCGACGGCATGCTCGATCCGGCGATCTTCGCCGATATTCCGACCCGCGCCTATCTGGCCGAGCGGCTGGAAAACTTTCTCGGGCCGGCCCAGGTCTATGAGGATATTCTCGACCGCCTGAGGATTTTTGCAGCCGAGCATCGCTTTCTCATCGGTATCCGGCTTCTGACCGGCGCCATTGACGGTATTCGGGCAGGCAAGGCCTTTTCCGATCTCGCCGATCTGGTCATCGACCGGGCGTTGCAGGCGGTGATCGACGAATTCGCCAGCAAGCACGGCACCGTGTCCGGCGGGCGCATCGCCATTCTCGGCATGGGCAAGCTCGGCAGCCGCGAGCTGACCGCAGGCTCCGACATCGATCTCATCCTGCTCTATGACCATGATGCGGATGCCGAGGAATCCGATGGCGAAAAGCAGCTGGCGCCATCGCAATACTATATGCGGCTGACCCAGCGTCTGATCGCGGCGCTTTCCGCCCCTACGGCGGAGGGCGTTCTCTACGAGGTGGATTTCCGCCTGCGCCCCTCCGGCAACAAGGGGCCGGTGGCGACGCATATCGATTCCTTCCGTAAGTATCAACGCACGGAAGCCTGGACC
Organism: Phyllobacterium sp. NPDC097923; assembly: GCF_044760925.1. Taxonomy (NCBI): domain Bacteria; kingdom Pseudomonadati; phylum Pseudomonadota; class Alphaproteobacteria; order Hyphomicrobiales; family Phyllobacteriaceae; genus Phyllobacterium; species Phyllobacterium sp. NPDC097923. Next base: position 1,002,565 of record NZ_JBIWBL010000001.1, read on the forward strand.
TGGGAACACATGGCGTTGAGCCGGGCGCGGCCCGTGGCGGGCGATACCGCGCTGTTCGGCGAGATCGAGACGGATATCAGCGAGATTCTCAGCCTGCCGCGTGACCCGGCAAAGATCGCCAAGGACGTGGCCGACATGCGGACACTGCTGGAAACGGAGAAGCCGCCGCGCGATGCCTGGGACATGAAGCTGGTTCCCGGCGGCATCATCGATCTGGAATTCATCGCCCAGTTTGCCGTGCTCACCGGCAATGTCGAAGGTCCGATCATTGCCCATTCGACAGCCGAAGTGCTGACAAAACTCAAGGCCGGTTTTGCCGAACCTGTCGTGACGGATCAGCTGGTGGGCGCGGCCAATCTCTATACGGAGCTGACGCAGATCATCCGGCTTTGCCTGAACAGCGACACGCGGCGCGAGGACTTTCCGCCCGGTCTCGGCGATCTCCTGTGCCGCGCCTGCGATCTGCCCGATCTCGGGCGGGTGGAAACCCATCTGGAAGACACGGCCAAAGCGGTCCGCAAGACATTCAATGCGGTGCTGCGCGACGCCCAACGGAAAAACTGATCGGAAAATATCTGCTTGAACTGATATAAGCTGCGGCCTATATTCAGTCATGAGTTGGACAGTTCTTGAACATCCGGATTTTTCCAAAGAGCAAAAATTGCTCGATCCGGATGTCGCAGACAAGCTGGATGAAGTGCTCATCGCTCTTGCGAAGATAGGACCGCACTTGGGGCGGCCGCTGGTCGATACGCTTTATGGTTCGAAACACCAGAACATGAAGGAAATCCGCTTCTCGATCAAAGGCATATGGCGCTTTGCTTTTGCCTTCGATGCCGAACGGCAGGCGGTGGTTCTGATCGGTGGCAACAAGGAGGGTGTGAGCCAGAAGAGATTTTACAAGCTCCTCATCAAGGAAGCGGACAAGCGTTTTGATGAGTGGCTGGAAGCCGAGGAATGAGGCAATGACAAAATTCAGGAAATCGGAATTTCAGTCCGCAACGGATCGGATCAAGTCCCTGCCGGAGGCACGTCAGGACAAAATTCACGCCGGGGCGAACGCCATCATCGAAGCCATGCACCTTGCCGAAGTCCGCAAGGCGCTCGATGTGACGCAGGTTGCGCTCGCGGAGGCAAGCGGCTTGCAACAGGGCGAAATCTCCCGGATCGAAAATCATATGGAAAATGTGCAACTGAAGACGCTTGAAAAATACGTGCTGGGGCTTGGTGGTACGTTCAAGATTGTTGCCGATTTTCCCGACGGCACCCATGCGGAAATTCCGCTGCGTTCGGGCAAGCCGGTCAAATCACGCATCAAGATGGAAACGCATTGATTCGATAGAGCGTTCTAAACCCGCCATTCCTCCCGCACCGGGCCGATGGTCCGGGTGGGGATGCGCACGGAGACGATGGTGCCGACGCCCTCGGTCGAGCGGATTTTCAGCGCGCCGCCATGCAGCTCGGTCAGCGAGCGGGAAATGGCAAGCCCGAGGCCCGAACCCGTATGGGTCTTGGTGAACTGGTTTTCCACCTGTTCGAACGGCTGGCCGATCTTCTTCAGCGCCGATTTCGGAATGCCGCAGCCCGTATCCTCGATGGTGAACACCAGCGCGCCCGACACCTTGCGCGCCCGCACCGAGATGCGTCCGCCCGTATCGGTGAATTTCACGGCGTTCGACAGAAGGTTGATCAGGATCTGCTTGATCGCCCGCCGGTCGGCATTGAGCGTGACGCTGTCGGCGATTTTTGTTTCCACCTTCACGTCCTTGTTCAGCGCCTGCAGCGAGACGACGCGCACCGTCTCGTTGATCAGCGGGCAAAGGTCGATCTCTTCACGGTCGAGCGAGAAGTGACCGGCCTCGATCTTCGACATGTCGAGAATGTCATTGATCACGTTGAGCAGGTAATTGCCGCTGGTGTGGATGTCGTGCACATATTCCTCGTAGCGGTCGGAACCGAGCGGGCCGAACGTGCCGGAATGCATGATTTCGGAAAAGCCGATGATGGCGTTGAGCGGCGTGCGCAGTTCGTGTGACATGTTGGCGAGGAATTCGGATTTCGCCCGGTTGGCGGCCTCGGCGCGTTCCTTCTCCACCGCATATTTGCTGTTGAGTTCGGTGAGTTCGAGCGTGCGCTCGACTTCGGATTTGCGCGCAAGGCTGAGATCGTGAATGGTCGCCATCAAGCGGCGCTCGCTGTCGACCAGCCGCTCTTCGTGCACCTTCAATTGGGTAATGTCCGTGCCCACCGAAACGAGCCCGCCATCCTGCGTGCGCCGTTCATTGACCTGCAGCCAGCGACCGTCGGCCAGCTGCCGTTCAAAGGTCAGCGCGCCGGCACGGCCATGTTCATTGGCCATGCGCTTTTCGAACGCAACGGCACGGATGCGCGGCTCCAGTTCATCCCTGCCGATGCCGGGAAGCAGGCATTCATTGGCGAGGCCGGAATATTCGTTGAACTTGCTGTTGGACATGACGAGGCGATTGTCCGCATCCCAGAGAACGAAGGTTTCGGAAATGCTCTCGATGGCTTCGCGGATGCGCTGGTCGGCCTGTGCGGTCTGCTGGGCAAAGCGGTGCTGCTCGCTGACGTCGACGGCAACGCCGACGAGATGCGTGTCGCCGACGGTGGCATCGGCAACCTGCGCGCGTACCCGCATCCAGACCCAGTGACCCTCGGCGTGGCGCATGCGGAACACCCGGTCGATCTGGCTGATCTCGCCCGCCGCCACCTGCGCGGCCAGACCGTAAAGCTTGTCATCATCCTCGTGGATGATGGACGAGATATCGCCGAGCGACAGGATCGCGTCATAGGCTTCATAGCCGAGCATTTCATACATGGACCGCGACCAGTAGACCCGGCCGCGCGCCATGTCCCAATCCCACAGGCCGCAGCGTCCGCGTGCCAGCGCCGTATCCACCCGCGCCTGCGTGTGCTGGTAGAGCGCATCGGCATCCTGCGCCCGCGCCGACTGGCTGAAATAGGCGTAGAGGACCACCAGCATGATCGCGGCGGTTCCGGCGAACAGCGTGACATTGACGGATATCATCCGCCGCCACTCGGCAAAGATCGCGTCGACTGGATGCATGACGAAGACGGAATAGCCGCCGCTGCCGGTCCGGCTGAACGCGGCAAGGCCCGTCGTGCCGTTCATGCGCACTTCCATCACCCCGGCGCGCTCGCCGAACAGGAACAGCGGCTGACCGTCGGTCACAAAACTTTCCAGATTCTTGTCACGCCAGCGGTCGCCGCCATCCGACGAGGCGACAATCTTCGATTCACCCGAGGCAATGGCGATCCACATGCCGTGCGGGATGAGGTCGTTGGAGCGCATCTCGGCGATGATGTTCTGCAGCTCGCCGCTGTCGAGTTTCTGGCCGGCCTTCATCCGGTTGTCGATGATGCTCGTCATGTGGTTCGCGGCCAGCGCCAGCGTGGCGCGGGCCGTCCGCTCCGTATCGTCGCGCCAGGACAGGAGCGACATCGCGCGGGCTGTTGCGAGGATGATGAGGAAAATAATGATCAGCGGCGGAATGGCACGACGCAGGTAAGGCTCGGCAGCCAGCAGCTTGCCGTAGGCAGGGTCAGCGAGAAGTTTGATATGACCGGAAAGACGGGTGCGCCCCCGCGCAGTCTCCCGCTTTCCGGCATAATCCTTCCCCGTCGGCGCGCGATACGCGTCCGCATTTGCCATCGAATGGCCCCCTCAATTGCCTGTATAATCAGTGATTTGCTTCGCCACGCCGCACATCCGAAGCACCTGTAGTGAATCAAAACTGATTCGGTGTGTCCAGTCCTTTTGTTAAATATTTAGCAATCATTGTGGCAGCCATGAATCAGTTTTGCAGCCGATTCGACTAAGCCTTTGAAAAGACTCCACGTCCGGAAAAGGCCGGCGAGGGGTAAAACTATGCCCCGGCCGGTGGATAACCGGCCGGGGCATCAAAACGGGGAAGAGACAGCCGAATCTTCAGGCAAAACCGGTGCGACGCAGGCTCAGGCAAGCGTCCTTTGAACGATGTCGCTGACGTCGGCGGAGAGGTCCTTGACCACGGCGATGGAGGCCAGGGCCTCGCGCGCATGCTCGCGCCGCACCGCCTCGAACGAGCGCCAGGAACGCATGGCTGTCAGGAGCCGCGCCGCAAGCTGCGGGTTCTTCTTGTCGACGGTCAGGATGGTCTCGGCGAAGAACCTGTAACCCTCGCCATCGGCACGGTTGAACCCGGTCTGGTTGCCGCTGGAGAAGGCGCCGATCAGGCCGCGCGTCCGGTTGGGGTTGTCGAGCGAGAACAGCTTGTGAGTCATCAGATAGCGCACCCTGGCCAGAGCGCCTTCGCCCGGCTGGGTCGCCTGGACGATGAACCATTTGTCCATGACGAGGGCATCATTGCCGAAGCGGTCTTCGAACGCCTTGAGCGCATTCTTCGTCTGGCTGCTGTCGCCGAACCGCTGCACGAGCACCGCCAGTGCCGCGACGCGGTCCGTCATGTTGTCCGCATGGCTGAATTGGGCCGTCGCGCGTTTCGGGCTGCCGTCGGCAGCGCTGAGATAATCGAGCAGCACATTGCGCAAGGCGCGCCGTCCGGCGCCTGTCGCATCGGGCTTGAACGGGCCGCTGTGGTCGAGATCGTCATACAGCTGATCGAATTTGGCGACATGCGCTTCGGCAACGGCAAGAATGAACGCCTCGCGGCTGCCCAGAATCGCATCGGGGTCGATATTGCTGCCGAGTTCCCGGGCGATATCGCTTTCCGACGGCAGGCCGAGGCACAGCGCCCGGAAGGCTTCGTCCAGATTGCTGTTGAAGGCGATTTCTCCGAGAAGCTTGATCGACGAGCTTTCAATGGTGGCGGATTTGCCGCCGCGCACGCGCTTGGCATTGCTGGTCAGTTTCGCCGTCAGCAGCTGCGTCAGTGCCTGCCAGCGGTTGACGGCATCGCCGTCGTGACGGGCAAGGAACGTCAGATCGGAGCGGGTGAGTTCGCTGGTCATGGTGACCGGAGCGGAGAAACCGCGCAAGAGGGAGGGCACCGGCCGTTCGGTGATGCCGGAAAAGCTCAGCCGTTCCTTGCGCTTGAACAGGTGGATGACATCGCCCTTGACCGTTCCGCCCTTGACGGATTTCGGCCTCAGCTCACGCCCCTTGGCGCCCAGCAGGGCAAACTGCACGGGAATGTGCATGGGCTTCTTCGACGATTGTCCGGGGGTGGCCTTCAGCGACTGTTCGATCTCGATTTCAAAGGTCTGCGTCGCCTGATCGTAATCATAGGTGACGGCAAGGTTGGGCGTGCCCGCCTGATCATACCACAGGGCAAACTGGCTCAAATCCTCACCGGACGCCTCCTCGAACACCTTGATGAAGTCCTCGATTGTCGCCGCATCGCCGTCATGACGCTCGAAATACAGATCCATCCCCTTGCGGAAGAGGTCGGCGCCGAGAATGGTGCGGATCATGCGCACGACTTCCGAGCCCTTTTCATAGACGGTTGCCGTGTAGAAATTGTTGATCTCGCGGAACTGGCGCGGGCGCACGGGATGGGCGAGGGGGCCGGCATCTTCCGGGAACTGGTGGGCTTTGAGACCCTTGACCTCGGCAATGCGCTTGACGGCGCGCGAGCGCATGTCGGCGGAAAACTCGTGATCGCGGAAAACCGTCAGGCCTTCCTTCAGGCACAGCTGGAACCAGTCGCGGCAGGTGATGCGGTTGCCCGTCCAGTTGTGGAAATATTCGTGGGCGATCACCGCCTCGATGCCGGCATAGTCGATATCGGTCGCGGTCTCGTGGTCGGCAAGCACATATTTGTCGTTGAAGACGTTGAGCCCCTTGTTCTCCATCGCGCCCATGTTGAAATCGGAGACAGCAACGACGTTGAAGACGTCGAGATCATATTCGCGGCCGAAAACATCCTCGTCCCATTTCATCGAACGCTTCAGCGCATCCATGGCATAGAGCGCGCGGGGCTCCTTGCCGTGCTCGACATAGATGCCGAGATCGACGGGGCGGCCCGAGGCGGTGGTGAAACTGTCGGCGATGACCCCGAGATCGCCCGCCACGAGCGCAAAGAGGTAGGCAGGCTTGGGATGGGGATCGTGCCAGACGGCAAAATGTCTTCCATCGGCCAGGACACCCTTTTCGCCCGGATTGCCGTTGGCCAGAAGCAGCGGCGCTTCCACGGCATCGGCTTCGACGCGGACCGTATAGACAGACAGAAGGTCAGGGCGGTCGTAGAAATAGGTGATGCGGCGAAAACCTTCCGCTTCGCACTGGGTGCAGTAGACGCCACTGGACCGGTAGAGGCCGGTCAACTGGCGGTTGGTGGTCGGATTGACTTCCGTGGTGATCTGCAGCTTGAACGTGCCGCTGTCGGGCAGGGCGCTGATTTCAAGGCGATCGGGCGTTGCGACATAGGCATTGTCGCCCAATGCGACGCCGTCGATGCTGATGTCGATGAGTGTGAGTTCGTCGCCGTCAAGGACAAGCGGTGCATCGGCGGCAACGCCCGGCCGGCGTTCGATATGCAGTGTCGACTTGACGATGGTGCGCTCGGGATGGAGCGAGAATTCAAGGTGGGTTTCAGGAATAAGAAAATCGGTTGGCTTGTAATCTTCAAGATGAAAGATCTGGCCGGTATCGGTACGCATTGGGAAACTGTCCTTTTTGTGGTGCCGGACCGTAGCCGTGTTTGCCCCGGCATACAACAAAGCAGCCGGTTTTTTCCGCGTATGCCGTTGCTTTTGTTCACTTCCGTATGTGCTTGGAACATGCAACGTGATCGCATTGGTATCTGGAAGGATTCGTCAAAGTAACCTATACAGATATATCAATTCTGTTTCTCTCCGTTCGCTCCCTCAAGGAATACCAGTCGTGACAACTATCGTTCACCAGAAAGACGGTGGACCGCCCCTCACGGATAAGGTGCGCAGCACCAATGTCATGCTCGGAATTGGCCTCAAGGTCGCTTCGGTCTGCGTCTTCGTCTGCATGTCCAGCCTGCTGAAAGCATCGGATGGCATCCCCGCAGGACAGCTGGTGTTCTTCCGCTCCTTCTTCGCCATCTTTCCGGTTATCGTGTTCATCGCGTGGCAGGGCCAGCTGAATGTCGCGTTCAAGACCAACGAGCCTTTCAGCCACTTCTGGCGCGGTTTTGTCGGCGTCAGCGCCATGAGTGCCAGTTTCTACGGCCTTACCAAGCTGCCATTGCCGGAAGCGATTGCCCTCAGCTATGCCACGCCCTTGCTGACCGTGTTGTGCAGCGCGGTGTTCCTGCGCGAGACCGTGCGGCTTTACCGCTGGAGCGCTGTGTTTGTCGGGCTCATCGGCGTGCTGATCATTCTCTGGCCGCGCATGACGTTCTTCACCGGTCAAAGCGAATTCGGCGGTGAAGAGGCAATCGGTGCACTCGCCACTCTTTGCGGGGCGGGGCTTGCGGCCATCGCCATGCTGCTGGTGCGGCGTCTGGTCCAGACCGAGCGCACCCCGACCATCGTCGTTTACTTCTCGATTGCCTCGAGCGTCATCGCGCTGGTCAGCCTGCCTTTCGGCTGGGTCTGGCCCACGCCGATGCAGGCGACATTGCTGGTCATGGCCGGTATTGCCGGCGGCGTGGCGCAAATCCTTCTGACCGAGAGCTACCGGCACGCTGACATGTCGACCATCGCGCCGTTTGAATATACGTCGATGCTGCTCGGCCTGGTCATCGGCTACATGCTGTTCGGCGATATTCCGTCCAGCGAAATGATGACGGGTGCAGTCATCGTCATCAGCGCCGGCATCTTCATCATCTATCGCGAGCGCCAGCTCGGGCTTGCCCGGGCGAGGGCGCGCAAGGCCTCGACGCCACAGGGCTGACTAAGGGTCCTGACCCTAGTCGTCCTTGGCCGCGCTGATGGCCGGATTGAGCTGCAGCGTTTCCGGTGTCTGCGGCCTGTCCGGCGCGCGGTAGACGAAGTCCGGCCGTTCCGACGGCACCTGCCGGGCCCGGCGCAGGCTGCGCCAGAAGGCGTAGGAACCGTAGGCCGCGTAGCAGCCCGCCATGGTCATGAAGAATCCGGCGGGACCGGTGACATCCATCAGCCGCCCGGCAATCTGCGGGCCGATCATGCTGCCGATGCCGTAGACGATCAGCAGCCCGCTCGAGACTTTGACGAATTCGCTCGGCTCGGCAAAATCATTGGCATGGGCGACGTTGAGCGAATAGATCGGAAACAGCACCGTGCCGAAGGCGAACATCAGGGAATAGATGACCCAGGGGGTAACAGGCTGCACGATGATCATCGTCACGGACAGCAGGACGCCGACAATACCGGCCACCACCATCACATAGCGCCGGTCGACAAAGTCGGAGATGCGCCCGATGGGATACTGGAAGATGGCGCCGCCGATCATGGCGCTGGCAATCATCGTGGCGATGTCGAAGGTGGAAAGGCCGATTTCGCGGCCATAGATCGCCGAGAGGAAATTCCACGCGCCCGCTATGATACCGGCAATCAGCGAGCCGATCATGGCAGCGGGCGATTTGCGGTAGAGGCCGGGCAGGTCGAGCGAAACCTCGGTCAGCGGGCGCGGCGACTGGGCATTGGAAAGCCCGGTTGGCACGAGGGCTGCGGCATAGATCAGCGCGCCGATCATGAACAGCGCCTGTGTCGCCGGATTGCCGAACGGCAGGATGTATTGCCCGACCAGCAGGCCGATCATCGATACGATCATGTAGATTGAAAACACCATGCCGCGCGTGGCGTTGGTCACGCGCTCGTTCAGCCAGCTTTCAATCACCATGTAGCTGCCGGCCAGCGAGAAACCGGCAAGCGCCCGGAACAGGGTCCAGGCCCACGGGTCGATGATGAGCCCGTGCAGCAGCATCGACATGCTGAGCAGGGTCAGGAGAACGGCAAAGACGCGGACATGGCCGACGCGGCGCACCAGACGCGGAACGACAATGCAGCCACCGGTGAAGGCGAGGGCATAGCCCGTGCCAAGCCAGCCGACCGTGGTCGGCGACCAGCCTTCTATTCCCGCGCGCAACGGCAGCAGAATGCCTGCCAAACCGCCGGCGGTCAGCATCAGGAAGGTGCTGGTCAACAGTGCCGCAATCGGCAAGAGCTGGCGAAACATATGGGGACCCTGCGTTTCTGCACCGGAAAGTACAGGTTTCACCGGGCTTCAGAGCCGGAAATTACGACACTGTCATTCCAGTTTTGCGCCATGGCATATGAATTATTGCGTGAGGGCGCGCAACTGTATTTTGGCGGCAATGAAATCACGCCAGGCAAAGCGCTTCTGGGCTGAATTGCGCAGGAGATAGGCCGGATGCAGCGTCGGCATGACCGGGATGTCGATCCCTGCCGCGGTGCGGTGGGTTTTCCAATTGCCGCGCAGCCGTAAAATGCCTTCCGGTGCATGCGTCAACGCCTTGGCAGCGGGGCCGCCGAGGGCAACCAGCAGTTTGGGGCCGGCAAGTTCGATCTGCCGTTCGAAGAAGGGGCGGCAGATCTCGGTTTCCAGCGGCGTCGGCGTGCGGTTGCCCGGCGGGCGCCAGGGAATGGTGTTGGCGATGTAGACGCCGGTACGGTCAAGGCCGATGGCGCTGAGCATCCGGTCGAGCAACTGCCCGGAACGGCCGATGAACGGCACGCCTTCCAGATCCTCTTCGCGTCCCGGTGCCTCGCCGACGAACATGATGGGGGCGTGCGGATTGCCGTCGGCAAAGACCAGGTTCTTGGCAGTGAATTTCAGATTGCAGCCATCGAAGGATGCAAGCTGCTCGCGCAACTGTTCAAGCGTGGTGGCGCTCGAGGCGAGCTGCCGCGCCAACGCAATCTTGGTGTCGTCGGGGACGGAGGTCTTGTTCAAGGCCGGCGCTGCCACCGGTTGCGGCTCCGGTCGCGGCCGCTCGACCTGCGGTACTGCCTGGCGCGTTGCTGCGGGCGGCTGAACAGGCTTGCGTGCGGGCTCCACTGCGGTAAAGCGGTCGACCGGCGCGTCCTCAAGCGGTGTGTCGGCACCGGCTTCGGCATAAAAGTGCAAGAGTTCACGCAGGTCGGGCAATGGCTGATCCTTGAACCCGGATTGGAGCGGGTCTCTCCTTCAAGTCGCAAATTGCGCGCGTGATTGCAAGGTCAGGTGGAGGGAATGCGCGGCTCCTGCACCAGATAAAAGATGCGCTTGGGCGTAAAATCGCCGATCGGGAAATCCATGCTCACATTTGCCTTTGGATCTACCTTGCCATCATGAAACAGCATGCGGTCATAGGGCTCGAAATCGTCGTCGTAGGCGGCAAACAGATTGGAATGGATCATCCCGGTCACATCGCAGGGCTGGCAGAAGGACAGCCCGTCACTATAGTCGCTCGGTTCCCCGAGCAATGACTGCAATTCGAAGAAAAACTCCTGCCACGGACGGCCGCTGCCATTGATGGCCCGGATCTGCAGATGGAACAGCAGGCCAAAACCCTGGGGCACGAATCCTGGCTTCCCCACGCCGGCGTTGCGAATGACGAGCGTGACCGGAACGATATCATTCAGCTCTTCGGTAATGACGATCGGATCTTCGGTTGTGCCGGTCCCGCTGACCGAGCGGATACTGAACCCGCCCATTTCATCGGAAAAACTATAGGGCCCAACGGTCCATTTTTTCTGCTCCTGCGCCGCAGAATGGGTAAAAATCATGGTGACAGCCAGAACACTGCCCATTGTCCAGATCATCCAGAGTGATCTCATCCCGTCCCCGCTTGTTGGTTATCCCCGATCCACCAGCAGTTTTTTTATGCGAGACATGTCAATGGAGGCGAGTATGAACGAAATGCGCAAAGGCGCAACTGGGTTGACCTGCCAGCGGATGGCATGGTGCGCGGTGCGTGGTTCGACACGCTCACCATGAGGAAGGTGGTTTGATTGCAGGGCTCATCTGCGATGTTGCAGAATGTGGCTCCCTGCAACTGTCACTCTCCGTCATGGTGAGCGTGTCGAACCACGCACAATGGCCGTGCAACCTCGCCCGAGAAACACCGCCAAACGCCCTTGATGTCACAGTCGTCATCCTGTTCCCGCGCTTTGGAAATTCCGCGACACACAGGGCCAAATTATTGACGTTTACGTTAAGGTAAATTATAAATTGTGGAAATGGTCGTAAGATGAGGGCAATTGGCCGCATCTTGAATGGATGCTAGCCTCTGTCATACGGCTATTGTTGCGTTACAAATGGGAAAAACACAGGCGAAGTGTTTGCGGGGCATAGCATTCAGGAGGACTTCATGAGCGAGACAAACGAACTTCCAGAGCGGGAGAGCATGGAGTTTGATGTCGTGATTGTCGGCGGCGGCCCATCGGGCCTGTCAGCGGCGATCAGGCTCAAGCAGATCAATCCTGAACTGTCGGTCGTCGTGCTGGAAAAGGGCGGCGAGGTCGGTGCCCATATTCTTTCCGGCGCGGTGGTCGATCCCATCGGCGTCGACAAGCTCTTGCCCGGCTGGCGGGACGAGGAGGGACACCCCTTCAAGACACCGGTGACAGCGGATCACTTTCTGGTTCTGGGGCCGGCAGGCTCCGTCCGCCTGCCGAATTTCGCCATGCCGCCGCTGATGAACAATCACGGCAATTTCATTGTTTCGCTGGGGAATGTCTGCCGCTGGCTCGGCACCAAGGCGGATGAGCTGGGCGTCGAGATTTATCCTGGATTTGCCGGTTCCGAAGTTCTCTATGACGATAGCGGTGCGGTCATCGGTGTGGCTACCGGCGACATGGGCATCGAAAAGGATGGTTCGCACGGTCCGGCCTATACGCGCGGCATGGCGCTGCTCGGCAAATATACACTCATTGCCGAAGGCGCGCGCGGCTCGCTCGCCAAGCAGCTTATCGGCAAGTTCAAGCTTGATGAAGGCAAGGAACCGGCCAAATTCGGTATCGGCCTGAAAGAGCTCTGGCAGATCGATCCGGCCAAGCACAAGCTGGGCCTGGTGCAACATTCCTTCGGCTGGCCGCTCGACCTGAAGACGGGCGGCGGGTCGTTCCTCTATCACCTCGAGGACAATACGGTGGCGGTCGGCTTCGTCATGCACCTCAACTACAAGAATCCCTATCTGTCGCCGTTCGAGGAATTCCAGCGCTTCAAGACGCATCCGGCCATTCGCGGCACGTTCGAGGGCGGCAAGCGCCTTGGCTATGGTGCGCGCGCCATTACCGAAGGCGGCTGGCAGTCGGTGCCGAAACTGTCTTTCCCCGGCGGCGTGCTGATCGGGTGTTCGGCGGGCTTTGTCAACGTGCCGCGCATCAAGGGATCGCACAATGCCATGCTCTCGGGCATGCTGGCGGCCGAACATGCCGCGGCGGCACTGGCTGCGGGACGCGCCAATGACGAACTCATCTCCTACGAAAACGCCTGGCGCACCAGCGAGATCGGCAAGGACCTGAAGCGGGTGCGCAACGTCAAACCGATGTGGTCGAAACTCGGCACCGTCGGCGGCGTGGTGCTTGGCGGCATCGACATGTGGCTGAACACGATTTTCGGCGGCTGGTCGCCCTTCGGCACGTGGAAGCATGGCAAGTCCGACGCGGCATCGCTGGAACCGGCGGCCAAGCACAAGCCGATCGCCTATCCCAAGCCCGATGGCGTCTTGACCTTCGACCGCCTGTCCTCGGTGTTCCTGTCGAACACCAACCACGAGGAAAACGAACCGGTCCACCTCATCGTCAAGGATCCGGCACTGCAGAAATCGTCGGAACACGATGTCTTTGCGGGGCCATCGACACGCTATTGCCCGGCGGGCGTTTATGAATGGGTCGAGGAAAGCACCGGACCGAAATTCGTGATCAATGCCCAGAACTGCGTTCACTGCAAGACCTGCGATATCAAGGACCCGAACCAGAACATCAACTGGGTGCCGCCGCAGGGCGGCGAGGGGCCTGTCTATACCAGCATGTGATGAAAAGCCCGGTTGATCCGGGCTTTTTTCCGATTGAAGCCCGGGTGAAAGCTCGCGTCTTTTGTCGATCAACCGACCTGTACCGGAGTTTGCCCGTGATCACCTGCTATCTCAAATATGTCATCGATCCTTACAAGCTTGCCGAATTCGAGGACTATGGCCGCCGTTGGATCGCGCTCGTCAATCGGCTGGGCGGAAACCATCACGGCTATTTCCTGCCGAGCGAAGGGGCAAGCAACATCGCCTATGCGATGTTCAGCTTTCCCAGTCTTGCTGACTATGAAACATACCGGCAGCGCATGGCGAAAGACCCCGAATGCCAGACGGTGTTTGAAATGGAAAAACACAATCGCAGCATCGTCAGCTACGAGCGCAGTTTCCTGAGGCCGGTATTCGAATAATCACTGCGTCAGCATCACGGTCTGCAGATCCGGACCGTCATCGGCTGCCGCATCGATTGCAAACCGCAGGAGCAGCGGCAGGTGATCCGAGCCGACGGGCCCGAGCGTTTCGACGCTTGCGCCCGATATGCGGCTTGAGACGAGAATATGATCAAGCGGCAGGCCGATCCATCTGGCCGCTTTTGCCAGCGTGCCGTTGATCAGCCAGCTCGGGCGCAATCCATCCACCGGCATGGTTTTGCTTGCCGCCGCGATCTGGCGAACGGTTTGGCTCCATGGCGCGGCATTGAAGTCACCGGCGACAATCATCGGCCCCTGCAGCCGTTCGAAATAGGCACGCATTTCCTCAACATTGTCAGGTTGCGCAAACGGCCAGGGCCAGTCCAGGTGCAGGGCGGCAACCAATGCGGTGCGGCCACCGAAATCAATCCGGGCGAGGCCGGCAAGAGCGTTGCCGATGCATTGCGGCGTCGTGCCCAGCGCAAACGGGCGGCGGGAGAGGATCGCCACGCCGCCGATGCGTTTGCTGCTGGGGCAGTAGAGATTGTAGGGATACCGCGCTTCGATCGCCGCGAGCTTCGCCCGCCAGCTGTCCGAAACCTCCTGCAGGGTGATGACGTCGGGGCTCTGCTGCGCAATCAGTCGGATAACCTCCGTCTGGTCGGCATTGTCAAAGCGGAGGTTCAACTGCAGCAGTGTGTATTGCGGCTGGCCGGATGGCGCGGCGGCTAGCGGCGTTCCGGCTGATGCGGGCGCGGGAGCAGGGGCCAGCACTGTCGACAGGGCCATGACCGCCAGAATGATGGTCATCAGGCTTTCCCGCCACAACCCCATGAAAAGGGCTGGCAGTGCCGTGAGGATCATGAGCGCGGCGAGGTGCATGCGGAAGTGCGCGAATGCATCGAAAGCCGGATGCACGGAACCGAAAAATCCGAGCACAAGCGGTACCGACAGCAGGACCGGTACAAGCACGGCCGCGAGCTTCACCCAGGATGATTTTGTCGTTGTTGTCATGGTCACGCATTAAACGGTCAATTGCGACGCAATCAAGATGCGGAATGTCAGATCGCGTTCTCCGCTCATTCAGCGATGAGCCATCGCCGCAACCTCGAAATGCAGACCGTCTTCAACATTCAACTCTGCATTCGTTGCTGTTTTCGCGGGATTTGCAAAGGTGTCCATCACTCAGGCATTTGAGAGCGAAGCAGTATGCATCGAGCCAGCCGGTGCATCGGGACGATGGGCCTCCCGACCATGGCAATGGCCTTGCTCTCAAAACTGGAGGTGACGCGATGTGGTATCTGCCACTGAGCATCACACTGGAAGTGAAAAGAACCCGGACTGGCTGGCAAGTCACGCTCCGGGTTCAATTCACTATCTAGAAAAAGGAGGTGGGCGAAAGCCCGTCTCCACTCCAGAAGAATACGGCATTCTGTCCCAATTTCCAAGCCGATTTTCCCCGGGCGGACTGCGGATTGGCTCAAATCGTCGGATGAAACAACCGTGAAATGCAGAGCTTCTCAGCATTCAACTCTGCATTCGTTGCTGTTTTCGCGGGATTTGCAAAGGTGTCCATCACTCAGGCATTTGAGAGCAAAGCAGCATGCACCGAGCCAGCCGGTGCATCGGGATGATGGGCCTCCCGACCATGGCAATGGCCTTGCTCTCAAAACTGGAGGTGAAGCAATGTGGTATAGACCGCTTGTTATCACTCTGGAAATGAAAAGAACCCGGAGCAGTTGGACACTGACCCTCCGGGTTCGATTCATTATCTAGAAAACGGGGGTGGGCGAAAGCCCATCTCCACTCCAGAAGAATACGGCATTTTGTCCTTGTTTCCAAGCACGATTTGCTGACTTTGGGCGCCAGTTTGCCGATATAAAGCCCTTAATTCTACTGGAAGGCCATTTCGAAGAAGCTGCGCAACTTGCGCGAGTGCAGTTTTTCCGGCGGCATTTCCGCCAGTTTCTCCAACGCACGGATGCCGATCTGCAGATGCTGGGCGACCTGACGCTTGTAGAACTCCGTTGCCATGCCCGGCAGCTTCAATTCGCCATGCAGCGGCTTGTCGGAGACGCACAGCAGCGTTCCATAGGGCACGCGGAAGCGGAAGCCGTTGGCGGCAATGGTCGCCGACTCCATGTCGAGCGCAATGGCGCGCGATTGCGACAGGCGCTTCACCGGTCCGCGCTGGTCGCGCAGTTCCCAGTTGCGGTTGTCGATGGTGGCAACTGTGCCCGTGCGCATGATGCGCTTCAGGTCATAGCCCTCAAGTCCCGTGACTTCGGCGACCGCCTGTTCGAGCGCCACCTGCACTTCGGCCAGCGCCGGGATCGGCACCCAGACCGGCAGGTCGTCATCAAGCACGTGATCCTCGCGCACATAGGCATGGGCCAGCACATAGTCGCCGAGCGCCTGCGTGTTGCGCAGACCAGCGCAGTGGCCGAGCATCAGCCACGCATGCGGGCGCAGAACCGCGATGTGGTCCGTGATGGTCTTGGCGTTGGAGGGGCCGACGCCGATATTGACCATGGTGATGCCGGCATTGTCTTTCTTCGCCAGATGATAGGCGGGCATCTGCGGCAGCCGTCCAATCGGCACGCCCGAAGTCGGCGCGTCGTCACCGGCTTCGGTGATCAGGTTACCCGGTTCGATGAACCGCTCGTAGCCGCCGCCACCCTCGGCCATCAGCCGCCGCGCCAGCGCGCAGAACTCATCGATGTAGAACTGATAGTTGGTGAAGAGAACATAGTTCTGGAAATGCACGGGACGGGTCGCGGTATAGTGCGACAGGCGGTGCAGGGAATAATCCACGCGTTGCGCCGTGAATGGCGACAGCGGCATGATCCCGTCAATATCGTCGGTCTCATATTCGCCATTGACGATCCGGTCATCCGTGGCGTTGAGATCGGGAACATCGAAGAGATCGCGCAGCGGGCGCTGGAACGCATCGGCAACCGAGGATTCCACATAGGTGCCTTCAAGGAAGGCAAAGTGGATGGGGATCGGTGTCGTCGATTCCTGCACCGTAACCGGGCCGCCATGATTGCGGATCAGCAGCCTGATCTGTTCTTCCAGGTAGCTTTCGAAAAGATCGGGCCGGGTGATGTTGGCCGAATACTGGCCGGGCGCCGACACATGGCCGAAGGCGAGGCGGGAGTCGATCTGCGCATAGCTTGATGTGGACAGACGCACTTCCGGATAGAAGGCTCGGAAATGCGTGTTGTTTTCCACTTTGCCCTTGGCGACCTTGTCGAAGCCATCGCGCAGAAACTGCGTGTTCCGCTCGTACAAGGCGATCAGCGCCTGCACGGCGGCTTTCGCGTCGGTGAATTCTTCGGGTTCAACATGGGGCGGCATGCTGATGGCGACGGGTTTCTTTGTTCCGATTCGATTGTTCATGCTCTTAATATAGTGAAATCGGATGTCAGTTGGGAGATGGCAAAAAGCCCGAAATTTCAATTCGGTTCAGGCCGCCTGCCAAAGCCGGCCGGAAATCGGTCGCCGGCTATTGCGATCGGGCATCGGGCACTTATGTTTGACCGGATAGAGTAAGCTCCCAGGAGATCGATATGACGAC
The DNA here is from genome assembly GCF_044760925.1 of Phyllobacterium sp. NPDC097923. Taxonomy (NCBI): domain Bacteria; kingdom Pseudomonadati; phylum Pseudomonadota; class Alphaproteobacteria; order Hyphomicrobiales; family Phyllobacteriaceae; genus Phyllobacterium; species Phyllobacterium sp. NPDC097923. The sequence goes on from NZ_JBIWBL010000001.1 coordinate 1,019,463, forward strand.
GCAGACCAAGCCGATTGAACTTTACTACTGGCCGACACCCAACGGCTGGAAAATTTCCATCATGCTGGAAGAGCTTGGGGTTCCCTACGATCTCAAGCTGGTCAATATCGGCAAGGGCGAACAATTCGAACCGTCATTCCTCAGGATCGCGCCCAACAACCGCATGCCCGCGATCATCGATCCGGAAGGGCCCGGCGGCGAACCGATCTCCGTGTTCGAATCCGGTGCCATCCTGCAATATCTCGGCCGCAAGTTCGGCAAGTTCTATCCGCAGGACGAGCGCAAGCGCGTCGCCGTGGAGGAGTGGCTGTTCTGGCAGGTGGGTGGCCTCGGGCCCATGGCCGGGCAGGCGCATCATTTCCGGCAATACGCACCGGAAAAGATTGAGTACGGCATCAACCGCTACACCAACGAGGTCAACCGTCTTTACGGTGTGATGAACCGGCGTCTGGAAGGCCGGGACTATCTTGCCGAAGCCTATTCCATCGCCGATATGGCGTCGTTCGGCTGGATTGTCTCCCACGCCAATCAGGGGCAGGATCTCAATGATTTTCCCAATCTCAAGCGCTGGTTTGAAGCCATAAGCGCCCGCCCTGCCGTTCAGCGAGGCAGGGATCTGGGCAAGGAAGCGCGCCGCAATCTTGCCGACGACAAGGAAGCGCAGAAAATCCTGTTCGGCCAACGGGCGCGCTGACAGGCGAGCCATCGCCGGGAGCAGGATCAGCCCTCTACAGGTGCCGCGTCTCCGGCGGCGCCTCTCCCCAGTTGTCGTGCAAGCCATCCTGATATTGCACAGGGGCCGCCAGCAGTTCTTCCAGTGAAAGGTCATCGAGAACAGACAGGTTGACGGCATAGAAGGGCCCGCCCATCACCTCCAGATTGCCCTGTCCGAACGGCTTGACGCCGCAGGTCCTGCAGAAGGAATGCGTGATGGTCTTGCTGCCGAACTGGTATTGCGTGAGATTGTCAGCGCCTGCGAGGATCTGCAGCGCATCACCGCCGGTAAAGGCTTTCCAGAACCGCAGCTTGGCACAGAACGAGCAATTACATTTGCTCGTACCGGCATCGAGATCGATCGTGCATTCGAAACGCACGGCCTGGCAATGACAGCTGCCATGATAGGTTTTTTTCATCGGATATCTCCGCGGGGAATGATCGAAATCAGTGACAGCAGCTATCGTCGGCGGATTTGGCGGTGCCGGCATATTCGTCATGGCGCTTGACCCAGTTCTTGCCGAGACCGCCAAGGTCGGGCGTGCCGTCCCAGCCCTCCTGCCGGCCGAGCGGCGTCAGGTCGAGATAGTTGTAGGTGCCAAGCTGCAGGTCGCCGCCGCGTCCATAGCTTGAATAGGTGTGGTAGACCGTATCGCCGTCGCGCAGGAAGACACTGGTTCCCGGCTGTTCGCCCCGCATGAACCAGGGCATGCCCTTGCGCTCATATTCCTCGGCCGTGGTGTAATTGTAGACGGGCGGCATGACGGCCTCGTCCAATGTCACGTGAAAATCATAGTTGAAATCGCCGTCATGCGACGACACCCACGGGAAGGTCCAGCCCATGCGTCTTCTGTAAGCTTCGATTTCGGCGAGCGGCGCGCGCGAGACGGCGACCAGCGTGGTGTCGCGGGCGTGCAGATGCGCCAGATTGCCGATACTGTCGGCAAGGAAGGAGCAGCCGGGGCAGCCTTCGCCTTCGCCCGGTCCCAGCATGAAATGATAGACGATCAACTGGCGGCGCCCCTCGAACAAATCGGACAGGCCGAGCTTGCCCTTCGGCTCCTCGAACACATAATCCTTGTCGATCCGGACCATCGGAAGCGCACGGCGCTCACGGTTCAGGGCATCGCGCTGTTTGGTGAAGGCCTTTTCCTTCAGCAGAAAGGCTTTTCTGGCCTCGTCCCACTCGGCGCGGGAAACAACCTTGCGGTCGTCAGGGTGTGCATGGGTGTTCATCGTTTCCTCCTTGATATTGGCTCAAGCGATAATCAGTCCATAAGCGAGGGCATGCGCTCCTCAGTGAAGGCGGCCCAGCGGCTCGACATAGGCCTCCAGCCGTTCCATGCATTCGGTCCAGCCATTCTCATGCGAATCCCGGTCGCCGGCGGAATCAAACGGTGCCTGATGAAAGACGAGCCGCGTGCGCTGTCCCTGCGCGCTCATGGTGACGGTTACCAATGTCTGCGGCCCGCGCAGGCCATCGCTATCCTCCCAGGCAAAGGTGAAGACGATCCGCTCCGGCTCGACGATCCGCGTGTAGCGGCCGACCATCCAGGCGTCCTCGCCATCGGGAGAGCGGATGGACGAGCGATAGGCACCGCCCTCCCTGAAATCGATCTGGCAGTTCGGGCAGGTGAAATTCTTCGGCCCCCACCAGCGCACGACATGCTCCGGCTGTGACCAGACCTTGAAAACGAGCGCCACCGGCGCATCGACGATCCGGACGATTGTCAGTTCGCGATCATTGTCCCTGCGGGCCAGCGCTGCGGTCATGGTTCCTCTTCCTTCCCATTCCGAACGGATATTACCTAACTCATAGGTTAAATAACCTTTTGGTTTAATACACTCTGATTTTGCCAACGTCAACATTGCCGGGGCATACTTTTTTGCGTCACACATTTTCCTTGGAAAGCGCCACATCCGGCATCAGTTTCCGCTCCGGCAAGGACCGCCTTGCGATTCACGATGCCGGAGACGCAGATGAGACATGTCAGGTCATATTACACGCCGCGCTGCACGTGTTGGGTCCATGCCGGTTGTTCCGGCCCTGTCGCTGTCGATCAGACCGGCGGGCGCAGCGAAGGAGCGGGATATCGAAGCCGCGTTCAAAGACCTGGAGAGGGCAAGCGGTGCACGCCTTGGGGTTTCGGCGCACGGTACGGGCAGCGGTAAGCGCATCGCAAGAAGGCGCAACCCGGACGGGCCGGCCATATCTGGCGCAAGCAAACAAAAACCCCGCGAGAGCTCTACGCCTTCGCGGGGTTTGGCATGCCGTCTGAAAATTACTGGCGTGTCAGGCTTTCGCTCTTGCAGATGAGCCCGCCCAGCACGCAACCGGACAGGGACAGGGTGTTGCCGCTGACGCTGGCCTTACCATTATAAGTCTTGCCCTCGTCAAGCTTGTTGACCTGTCCCTTGTAGGACCCGCCCTTGCCGGACATCTCGCCGATGGATTTGCCCTTGTATTCGCCGGTCAAGACCGTGCCGCAATACTTGTCGGCGCCGCAGGACGAGTACTGGATGAGCGTACCTGTCGGCCGCTTCCACGTGCCGACGATCGGTTCTTCGGCCAGTGCCGGACCTGCCATCAATACGACGCCGGCGCATGCCAATAAGAGTTTGCGATTCATATGTTCCTCCCGATAAGGGTTGTGCGGCAAATGGGGTCTCTCCGCGTCCATTTGCATGTCCCTTACGTAAACGTAATTCAAAAAAACCCTGAAAGGAAGCCTTATGCGTGCTCGCAGCCGGGGTTTTTTGCAGGCAGGCGTTGCGGAACGGAGAGGAGATTTCTGTGTGAATGGCTCCAAGCCCGGCAAAAAGAAGCTGTGCCTTGGTTAGCAAAGGCTTGAAATCGGATAATGGCATTTTAAGCGAATTTGATCCAAATGCCTGCAATTGCTGGGGCGATATATTTAATGAATTCCGAAGTTTACCAGTTGTTTTTGTTTTGTTTGGCTCCAGTTAATCATGCCCTTTAACAGCAATTTGAGGGCTGTGTGGCATTCTCGAAAACATCGAAAGAGCACGCCAAAACAAACAAATCAGGCGGTTCTCAGAAGTCTAACAGGGCTTATCGGTTTAAACAGGGACTCGGTAAAATGGCACGCTTTGATCTTCAGAATATCGATGCCGGACATGTCGGCGGCACCGCAGAAACGGACATCCTCTTTGAAATGGGCATCATGTATGCCACGGGCCGTGACTGTGCCGTTGATCATGTCGCCGCGCATAAATGGTTCAACATTGCGGCCATCAAAGGCAGCGACCGGGCTGCGGAACTGCGCGCCGAACTGGTGAAAACCATGTCCAAGGCCGATCTGGCAACGGCCATGCGCGAAGCCCGCGAATGGATGACCACACACTGAACTGCAGATGCCTGGTGCGTGGTTCGACAAGCTCACCATGAGGGAAGTGGGTTGGTGCAAGGTTAATCACAAACGTAGCAGAACCTAACTCCCTGCAATCCTCACTCTCCCTCATGGTGAGCTTGTCGAACCACGCATGAGCGCTCAAGCCACAGCGGCACGAGACGACAATGGCTCAGCCCATCGGCTGGAACGCATCGCGGATCACCTTGGCCATGCCGTCAATCGCAGGGCTCATCATCCGCGGATTGCGCCGCAGCACGACATTCGATGAATCAATGACCGGAAAGCCCTCCGCCTCGGTCAGTTCGCGGCAGCCCGACGGGATATTGCTGCGCGCGAGCGGGGCGATGGCAAGGCCAGAAACCGCGGCTATTTTCAAGCCTCCGCCCGTATCGCAGCTATAGGCCACGCGATAATCGATCCTGTTGCGTTCCAGCGATCCCATGGCGAATTTCCTGCACCAGTCCGAGCGCTCGTAGATCGCGATGGGAACGGGCGTGATTTCATGCACGCAATGCACCTCCGAGGTGACCCAGACGGTCGGGTCGATAAACAGAACCTCGCCGGTTGCCGGCGGCTCCCAGTTGAATATGACGGCAAGATCAAGCTCGTCCGCATCGAGTGCGGCCAGCTGCTGCGCCGAATATCCGCATTTGACCGTTACCTCCACCTGCGGATGCTGGCTGGCAAAGGCGGCGAGGGCGCGCGGCAGGATCGTGTAGCCATATTCTTCGGGAAGGCCGATCCGCACGGGGCCGCCAAGCGGCTTGGCCCGGATCGTCGCCATGGTTTCATCGAGCAGCGCGACGATGCGCTGCGCGTTGACGAGCAGTGCTTCGCCCTGGTCAGTCAGCGCAACGCCGCGCGAGCCGCGGGCAAAAACGCTTTCTCCCAGAACCTCCTCAAGCCGCTTGATCTGCACGCTCACGGCCGATTGCGTGCGCCCGATCCTTTCCGCCGCGCGGGTGACATTGCCGGCCGTTGCCACGGCCAGGAACGTGCGGAGCAGATCGCTGTCGAGCGGCGGGTTCATGGTATTCCTTGCAATTAAAATTTCGAATGACAGGCATAATTTCTATTCGTTTGATGTATGTCAATACCTGCGGCAAGCATGGCGATTATTCGCCATTCGAGATCATCTCCATGTCTGTTTTCTGCTTGTTTTCAAAACTTTGGAAGGATTTGCAGATCGCTGATCGCGAGGCTCGCCAACTCGCGGTGTTGTCGCGCAAGCCGGGTGAACATTTGCTGCGCGATGCCGGTATCACGCGCCAGGACGCAGCCGGGATCGCCTGCTGCTATCGCCTGAAGCGGCTGCGGGCACTTCTGCTGCACGGGAACCAGCCCCGCCATTGACATGGCCACCGGTTCGAAGCTGAACACTCTTCTTCGGCAATTCCACATTATTGACGCAATCAGGACGAGATTATTGTTGCGATTGCAACCTAGCCGTTAGACGGCATCATGCTAAGGGGCCATTGTTCTCGTGGGAGCGCCGCTGCGATCCGGCAGGTCTGAGTTACCGGCCTGATTTCAAGGGGGGGCTGCACATTCGGGAGAATCTGGAGCAAGATGCTTTGGATTATCACAGTAATGCAAATATTTTCTTCTAAACGACGTGTAGTATAAAGTTTTAAATCAGATATATCTTTATCGGTTTAGAATTGCATTGATAATAATGGTCATTTTCTATGTTGTTTTGTCTTTGTGTTATGAATTTTTGTGAGAGGCTATGATTAAACCTATCATTAGAATTATGATAGTTAATTCGATTTAATGTGGTTTTTTAGTGAGACTTTCGCAACTCTTAGGGGTTGCGAACACCGGGATATCAGCTAAGTAAACGGTTTATGGAATTTTTGATTCTTAAAGAAGACGGGGAAGTTATGCAGGACGAGCTTGGGGCATTATTATCAAGGTTGAGCCATGCTCAAAAAGAGTTGATAATTTTGACTGCAAAGACCAATGCTTTTCCTGACAATAACACCTTGAAACGGATAGCCACACTGGCGTTGAACATTTCCGCCGTGGAAGCCCTGATTGCCGATACGCAGAACCGCGACAAACGCGCGAAAATGACCAAGGCGAACGATTAAAAGGATTGAACGGCATGAACACCCGTTGCCGATAGAGGCGCTGTTCATGCCGTTCTGTCGATGAAACCGTTGTCAGCACATCAGACGCTGGCAGGACCGGTGCGGGTTGCTTCGAACAGGAACCAGTGGCGGCGCTCGGATTCATCGATGTAATTCTCGATGATGCTCGTGGTGGCACTGTCATGGTATTCGCTGCAAAGCTCATGCACCTGCCGCAGATAGCCGATAAAGCTCTTCGTGTCATCGCGCAGTTCGGCCAGCATATCCTCCGGCGTCACGAAATTGGCGTCGTTGTCGAGCAGGCGCTGCTGGGCGGAAATCTGCCCGATGGAGCGCAATGTTGTGCCGCCGATCTTGCGCACGCGCTCCGCCAGAACGTCGGTCATGTCAAAAATCTGGGCGCCCTGTTCGTCCAGCATCAGGTGATAATCGCGAAAATGCGGCCCGCTCATATGCCAATGGAAGTTTTTCGTTTTCATGTAGAGCGCGAAGGTATCGGCAAGCAGCGCATTGACGGCGGCTGCGATGTCGCGGGTCGCGTCCGCGCCGAGATCGGTGGGCGTTGCGGTGGGCGCGCGTTTGATCGTCTGCAATGATTTGGTAGCCATGGGTCGATCTCCTCTGCTGTGAATGGGAAATTCTTACGACTTGAGTAGGCAAGTGGTGCTCGTCACAGATATACGACTAGCACGACTGTTTGTCATTTCTGCTTCAAATCTTGGTCAACGCGGCGACTTCCGCCTCTTCGAAGCGCACAAGGGCCGTCTTCTCCTTGACTTGAGCCCCTTCGTTGACGATCTCGGCAATTTTTCCGTCATGCGGAGCGGTGATGGAATGTTCCATCTTCATCGCCTCCAGCACCAGGAGAACCTGCCCCTTCCTGACGAGATCGCCGGCAGAGACCCGGACGGATTTCACCAGACCCGGCATCGGCGCGGTCAGCCGGTCGCCCGCACCCCCGGCCTCGTCGGCCTGCTGCAGGGGATCCGGCACGGCAAAAATTGCCACCACGCCTCTGGCGATGACCGCAATGCCTTGCGGTATTGCCGCGGTCTTCGCCCGCAGGTTAATGCCTTTGCCGGTGATGTGCCAACCGCTGCCATCGCGCCGCACCCGCAGGTCAAGGGTGGCGTCGGCTGCGGCGACCTCGAAACGATCATCATCCAGAACCGTAATGCCATAGCGGAGCGTATGGCCGGGCTCGCCCAGCGTGACCGGGTATTGCGACGGCGCCAGATGGCTGTAGCCGCGCAGTGCCGTCCAGGGATCGTCGGAGGTGACCTTTGTCAGAAGGCCGCTGGCATAGAGCACGGCCAGCTCCTTTGCGCCCGCCGGCATGGCCACGGGAACGACCAGGCTGTGAAGATCCCGGTCGATCAGGCCGGTATCGACATCACCGGCGGCAAAACCCGGATGCCGCGCCAATGCGGCGAGGAATGCTGCATTGGTGACCGTTCCGGCAATCTCCGTGTGCAGAAGGGCGTCTTCCATGGCTTGCAGCGCGGTCGCGCGGTCTTTGGCGTGAACGACGATCTTGGCAATCATCGGATCGTAATAGGGGGAAATGGTGTCGCCCGGGCGCACGCCGGTCTCAATCCGCACCGTGCCTTCCCTGACGGCAGCGGGAAAGGCGAGGTGATGCAACGTGCCGATGGCTGGCAGAAAGCCCTTGGCCGGGTCTTCCGCATAAAGCCGCGCTTCCACGGCATGGCCATTCAGCGGGATTTGTGCCTGCGTCAGCGGCAGGGGTTCGCCCGCCGCCACGCGCAATTGCCATTCCACCAGGTCAAGCCCGGTGATCATTTCGGTCACGGGATGCTCGACCTGCAGCCGCGTGTTCATTTCCATGAACCAGAAGCCGTCCGGCCGCAGGCCCTGGCTGGCATCGACGATGAATTCGATCGTGCCCGCGCCGGAATAGTTGATGGCCTTGGCCGCCTTCACGGCGGCGTCGGTCATCGCCGCGCGCATCTCCGGCGTGATGTCGGGAGCGGGGGCTTCCTCGATCACCTTCTGGTGGCGGCGCTGCAGCGAACAGTCGCGCTCATAGAGATGCACGGCGTTGCCGTGATTGTCGCCGAACACCTGCACCTCGATATGGCGCGGCTTGGAGACGTATTTTTCCACCAGCACCCGGTCATCGCCGAAGGCGCTCTTGGCTTCGCGCCGCGCGCTGCCCAGCGCTTCGGCGAAATCATCGGGGCTGTCGACCTTGCGCATGCCCTTGCCGCCACCGCCGGCGCGCGCCTTGATCAGCACGGGATAGCCGATCTCGCGCGCCTTGGAGGCGAGCACGACCAGTTCCTGTGCTTCACCGTGATAGCCGGGAACGACAGGCACGCCCGCCTTTTCCATCAGCCGCTTGGCGGCGTCCTTCAGGCCCATGGCGCGGATGGAATCCGCCGAGGGGCCGATGAACACCAGTCCGGCCTTGACCACGGCATCGACAAAGCCGGGGTTTTCCGACAGGAACCCGTAGCCGGGATGAATGGCTTCGGCGCCCGTATCGATGGCCGCCTGAATGATGCGGTCGGCGCGCAGATAGCTTTCCGATACGGAGGAGCCGCCGATATGTACGGCCTCGTCGGCCATTGCCACATGCAGCGCATCGGCATCGGCGTCGGAATAGACGGCAACGGTGCCGATACCCATCTTCTGCGCGGTGCGGATGACCCGGCAGGCAATTTCACCGCGATTGGCAATGAGGATTCTGGAGAACATTGTTGTCATGGTTTTTCTCCTTACATCCTGAAGATACCGAATGTGGTATCCTCCACGGGTGCATTCAGGGCTGCGGAAAGTGAAAGGGCGAGAACCTCGCGGGTTTTGGCCGGGTCGATGATGCCGTCGTCCCACAGGCGCGCCGAAGAATAGAGCGGGTGGCCCTCGCGCTCGTATTTTTCCAGGATCGGCGCGCGGAAGGCTGCCTCGTCGGCAGCGGGCCAGTCACCGCCCTTGCGTTCGATCCCCTCGCGCTTGACCAGCGCCAGCACCGTTGCCGCCTGTTCGCCGCCCATGACGGAAATGCGGGCATTGGGCCACATCCACAGGAAGCGCGGCGAGAAGGCGCGGCCGCACATACCGTAATTGCCTGCCCCGAAGGATCCGCCGATGATCATCGTCACCTTGGGCACGCGCGCCGTGGCAACCGCCGTCACCAGCTTGGCGCCATCCTTGGCGATGCCGCCCGCTTCATAGGAACGGCCGACCATGAAGCCGGTGATGTTCTGCAGGAAGACGAGCGGAATGCCGCGCTGGGTGCACAGCTCGATGAAGTGCGTGCCCTTCAGCGCGCTTTCGGAAAACAGCACGCCATTGTTGGCGATGATGCCGACCGGCATGCCGTAGAGATGGGCAAAGCCGGTGACGAGGCTGGTGCCGTAATTCTGCTTGAACTCGTCGAATTCGGAACCGTCGACCACGCGGGCGATGACTTCGCGCACGTCGTAGGGCTGGCGCAGGTCCGTGGGCACGATGCCGTAGAGTTCATGCGGATCGTAAAGAGGCGGACTCACTTTGCGAAGGTCGAGCCCTATCACCTTCTTTCGATTCAGGTTTCCGACGATGCGCCGGGCGATGGCAAGGGCATGGGCATCGTCCATGGCATAGTGATCGGCAACGCCGGACTCGCGCGTGTGCACTTCGGCGCCGCCAAGGTCCTCCGCTGTCACATCCTCGCCGGTCGCAGCCTTCACCAGCGGCGGGCCGGCAAGAAAGATGGTCGCCTGGCCTTTGACCATGATGGTTTCTTCCGACATGGCCGGCACATAGGCACCGCCCGCCGTGCACGATCCCATGACCACGGCAATCTGCGGAATCCCCGCCGCTGACATGTTCGCCTGGTTGTAGAAGATGCGGCCAAAATGTTCGCGGTCCGGGAAAACCTCGTCCTGGTTCGGCAGGTTCGCGCCGCCGGAATCGACGAGATAGATGCAGGGGAGATTGTTCTGCAGCGCGATTTCCTGCGCGCGCAGATGCTTCTTCACGGTCAGCGGATAATAGGTGCCGCCCTTGACGGTGGCGTCGTTGACGACAATCATCACCTCCTTGCCGGACACGCGCCCGATACCGGCGATCAGCCCCGCCGATGCGATAGTGTCGCCATACATGTCCCAGGCGGCAAACTGGCCGATTTCCAGAAAGGGCGAACCGGGATCAAGCAACTGTACCAGCCGGTCGCGCGGCAGCAGCTTGTTGCGCGCGGTGTGGCGCTTGCGTGCTTCGTCGGTCCCGCCCTTGCTCACCAGCGCAGCCTTGGCCTTGATGTCATCGACAAGGGCGCGCATGCGCTCCGTATTGGCGGCAAAGGTTTCGGATGTGGTGGTGATCTGGGACTGAAGTATGCTCATGTATTCTCCTATCGGATCACTTCGATGTGGCAGCCGACGTCAAGGTCGGCCCAGGCGCGGTCGGTGGTAATGGCAGTGGCGCCTTCCCTTATGGCAAGAGCAAGGCAGGCGCGGTCGCCGAGAGAAAGACCTTTGTGGCGGGTTGCCGGACGCAGCAAGGCGGCGGTCAGTGCGAGATCCTTGTCGAAATCAACATACCGGACACTGTATCCGGTCATCAGTGCATCGGGAACGGCAAGGGAAAGGCCCTTGTCGGCGCAGGCGGCCATGATCTCGGCCAGGTTGACGGTCGTGCAGAGCGCGCCGGAAAGGCAGGCCTGCGCACGGTCTGCCCCAGGCTCCTGCAGAAGAACCGCCAGCACCGCCGAGGCATCAAGGACCACCGTGGTCATTTCTTCGGTGCCTTGGCGATTTCCGCTGCTTCGCGCGCCAGCCGGTCAAACCGCGCATCGGAAGCGCGTTGTTCAGCCAGTCTGTCCGCAATGAATTCATCCACCAGACTAACACCCGGCCTTTTGAGCTTTTCGGCGCTCTCCCAGATCTTTTTCAGCGTCGCGCTCTGGGAGGCAACCTGAAGATAGCCGTCGACCATGCGCAGGGCGACGGTGTCGCCCGGCTTCACGTTCATGAGCTTGCGCATCTCGGCCGGAATAACCAAGCGGCCGCCGTCACCTATCGTAGCAGTCACAGCCCAGGAAAACGGCGCCGACGAGGTGTCTGCATCGTGCTCAAACGCTTGCGGTTCCTCACGGAAACCTTCATTCTTCTTGCGTGCCATTGTTAAAGACCTCTTTGAGAACAATGGAAGAAATCTGCCATCATTCATAAAACATGGCAATTCTACCAAAGAATGACATAAAATAGAATTCATGCCATTCAGGCGCTCTCCCCGAACATTTCGCGCCCGATCAGCATGCGGCGGATTTCGCTGGTGCCTGCGCCGATCTCGTACAGCTTGGCGTCGCGCAGCAGGCGTCCCGTCGGGTAATCATTGATGTAACCATTGCCGCCCAGCGCCTGGATGGCCTCCAGAGCGCACCAGGTGGCCTTTTCCGCCGCATAGAGAATGCAGCCGGCGGCATCCTTGCGCGTGGTCTCGCCGCGGTCGCAGGCGGCGGCCACCGCGTAGACATAGGCACGCGAGGCGTTCATCGTCGTGTACATATCGGCAAGCTTGCCCTGCATCAGCTGGAATTCGCCGATCGGCTGGCCGAACTGCTTGCGCTCATGCACATAGGGCACCACCACGTCGAGGCAGGCAGCCATGATGCCGAGCGGGCCGCCGGCGAGCACGACCCGTTCATAGTCGAGGCCGGACATGAGGATGCGCACGCCCTTGCCCTCTTCGCCGAGCACGTTCTCGAACGGGATCTCGCAATCCTCGAACACCAGTTCGCAGGTGTTGGAGCCGCGCATGCCGAGCTTGTCCAGCTTTTGCGCCGTGCTGAAGCCTTTGACGCCTTTCTCGACCAGAAACGCCGTCACGCCGCGCGACCCGGCGGCGGGGTCGGTCTTGGCGTAGACCACCAGCATATCGGCATCGGGACCATTGGTGATCCACATCTTGTTGCCGTTCAGCACATAGCGGTCATTCTTCTTGTCGGCGCGCAGCTTCATCGACACGACGTCGGAGCCGGCACCGGGCTCGGACATGGCGAGTGAGCCCACATGCTCGCCCGAACACAGCTTCGGCAGATATTTCGCCTTCTGCGCGTCCGTGCCCCAGCGGTTGATCTGGTTGACGCAAAGGTTGGAGTGCGCGCCGTAGGACAGGCCGACGGACGCCGATGCCCGGGAAATCTCCTCCACGGCAATGGCATGGGCGAGATAGCCGAGGCCCGAGCCGCCGAAATCCGGGTTTGCCGTCATGCCGAGCAGACCGAGCGCGCCCATTTCCTGCCAGAGATGCATGGGGAACTGGTTGGACCGGTCCGTTTCGGCGGCAAGCGGTGCGATGCGTTCCTGCGCGAACCGGTGCACCGTCTCGCGCAGCGCTTCGAGATCATCTGAAAGTCCAAATCGCAGACCTGACTGATACATGCTACTCTCCCATGTCCTTTGTCGTGACATTCTTGGCGCCCACAAGGCGCAATCCCATAGTGACGTATTTTTCCGCAATCTGCGTGACAGTAAGCCTGTCGTCCGGGCGAAACCAGACATTCACGCCGGTGGTCATCGCAATGATGGCCCGGGTCGTCAGCGGAATGTCATCGATATCGAATTGACCGGATGCGCTGCCCGCCTCGAGGATCAGCCGCAGCTCGTTCTCGTAGACCGCCCGCAATTCCACCAGAATGGCCAGCTTGTCGCCCTGGAGGCTGCGCAGTTCCATATTGGCAATGTGCACATCGTCCCGGCGCTCCACGTGATAGCGGATGTGAAAGCGAATGAAGGCGGCAAGCCGTTCGAACGGCGTGGTCAGGGTCTGGCTCTCGGTCCGCCAGGCCGCCAGCAGCCGGTCCATGTGGTCGCGCATCACCGCGAACAGCAGCTCCTGCTTCGTCGGATGATAGCGGTAGAGGGCCGCCGCCTGCACGCCGACCTTTTCCGCCAGCTGGCGCATCGACATGGCCTCATAGCCTACCTTGGCGATCAGCCGCCGTGCCGCGACATGAATCGCTGCCTGGGTCTTCTCGCCGTCTGAGCCAATTGTTCGAGCCATGCGCGTTAATAAAACGAACGTTCAATTCATTCAAGAGGCAAATTCAACTCTCGATACTGGTTTGCACAACTGCGGGACGAAGGCTCTCAGACGAAGTGATAAGAGGCGTCCGATGGTGCCACGGCGCAAAATCGGGTAGATTCAGTTCATTGCCAGTCTTCAATATGCCTTTGATTGAATAGCGTTTTTCATAAGACTGAGAGTTGAACAGCATGGTTGGTCGAGAATTCAAACATCTGTTGCCTGCGCTGGGCGCTGCAATTGTTCTGCTGGCAGGGGGTGTGCCGGCGCAGGCCGTTTCAATGAAGGAGTGCAGTGCCAAGTACAAAGCTGCGCAAGCGGCAGGCAGCACAACGGGCTGGAACGAATTCCGCAAGCAGGAATGCGCGAAAGCGGCGTCTGCGGCGGCGGAAACTGGGTCACCAGAGACAAAACCGGAGATTGCGCCAAAGGCCGCCCCGACGGCCGGGGTGCCGAAATCACTCGTGTTTCCGAGCGCCGTTTCCAGCAAATTTGCAGCGGAAAAACCGGCCAAGGCGCGCATGCACACCTGTCTGGAGCACTATCACATCAACAAGGACAACAATACGCTGGGCGGCATGCGCTGGATCGAGAAAGGCGGTGGTTACTACAAGCTGTGCAACAACAAGCTGAAGGGAATAAGCTGATCTCACCGGTCGTCAGACGACAGGGCGTCATATCTCTCTGCATCGTGGCAGCTATTTCCTGAAATCGAATGTGCGGAAGGCTGTGGCGGCAACAAGCAGCCAGCCAAGGATGAGCAGTGTACCGCCTGCAGGTGCGGCGCCGGCGAACAGGCGGTCGCCGGTGATATCGCGGGAAGCGAGATCGCCGATGAACAGGAGGAGGCCGAGCAACAGCGCGAGGCCGCCGCCATAGGCCGCGCGGCTGATTTTCGCCAGCACCGCAAGCGCGAGGAAAGCCGGGGCGTGGATGAACAGGATGGGCGCAATCGTTGCCATATGCGGACTGGCGCTGTGCGCCGCGGCGGCATAGGCGGCGATGCCAGCGGCGCCGATCAGGCCGCCGAGGCCGGCGAATGTCCGGTTGAGGTCGCGCCGGTGCGGGCTGCCGCTGTTGGTATCACCAAGGTGGGTGTCGCCATTCAATGCCATGTTCGGTTCCAGTCCATGTCGGTGCGGCTCTGATCTGCTCTCGCAGTCTGCTATCCAGATTTACTTGAGTGCAGCCAGTGTCTCGGCGAGCTTTTCCTCAAACAGGTCCAGTTCCTCGTCCAGTCCGACACTGACACGAATACAGCGGTCAAGCACGGGGGCCATGGGCTTGCGGACGAAAATGTCGCGCTCGATGAGTCCGCTCAGCACGCTGGCGGCGTAGGTCCCATCGCGCCCGCAGTCGATGGTGACGAAATTGGTGGCCGATGGGATGGCGGCAAGGCCGTTTCTGGCGGCGATGGCTGCGATACGGTCGCGCCCGGCAATGATCCGCGCCACCACCGTATTGAGATAGGGTTGGTCGGCAAGGGCGGCCAGCGCGGCGATCTGCACCATGCGGTTCATGCCGAAATGGTTGCGGATCTTGTCGAAGGCGGTGATCTGGCTTTCCGCGCCAATGGCATAGCCGCAGCGCATGCCGGCCAGGCCATAGGCCTTGGAAAAAGTGCGCATACGCAGCACGTTGGGCCGCGAGACGTCGATGGCAGGCAGGGCGGAGGCCGGGGCGGTCTCGCCATAGGCTTCGTCGAGGATCAGCAGGGTGGTTTCGGGCAGGGCGGCGACGAAGGCTTCGATCGCCGCTGCCTCGTGCCATGTCCCCATGGGGTTGTCGGGATTGGAGAAATAGACCAGTGGCGCCTTTTCGCGAATGACGGCGTCCAGCAGGGCATCAAGGTCTTCCCGGTCATCCCGATAGGGAACAGTGACAAGCCGCCCGCCGAACCCGGCCACGTGAAAGTTGAAGGTGGGATAGGCGCCGAGCGAGGTGACAACCGGCGTTCCCTCGCGCACATATTGGCGAACCGTCAGCCCCAGCAGGGTATCAACGCCTTCGCCGACCACGACATTGCGCGGCGTGACGGCGAGATGCGCGGCGAGCGCCGCCTTCAGGTCGAAATTCTCCGGGTCGCAATATTTCCACACCTCTGGCGCGGCGGCGCGCATGGCTGCGATCACCGATGGTGCCGGTCCAAACCCGTTTTCGTTGGCGCCAAGCCGGGCGCGAAATGGCCGGTTGCGTTGGCGTTCCAGTGTTTCCGGTCCGACGAAGGGCACGGTGGAGGGGAGCGATTCAATCAGGGGGGTAAGCTGCGGTTCCATGGCCACAGCGATAGCATTTTTTCCGGCGGTGAAAAGCAAAACCTGTCTCTTATTTCGGTGTAACAGGATTGAGTTTGCGGCGTTGCCGGTTGACCGCCGGCTTTATGCCAACCCACAGGGCCGGAAGCAGCGCCGCCGCCAGCACCCACCACATCGGGCGGATCGAATAGGCGAAGGAGAGGTTGGCCAGCAGCACCCGCATCGGCGGAATTCGGGTGGCGAGCGCGAACCAGGCATATTCGGCAAGGGCGGTTCCCAGCGCCGCCAGCACGGCAATGGCAAGCGGCGTCCACGGCGAAGACAGGGAAAACCCTCGTGCGTGGGCAAGCCGGTAGAGCAGCAGCGCGATGAGAAAACCCGCCATCAGCGTCGCCTGCGTGACATCGGCCTTCGACTGCATGAAAAAGTGCAGGACGCCGAGCGCGGCCAGCGGATAGGCCAGCATGTGCAGCCGGTTCCAGTTCCTGCCCATGCGGCGGATCATGCCATCGGTGGAGGTCACGCCGAGCGCAACCAGGCCAAGCAATGCGGTGAAGCCGATCAGCAGATAGATGCGTAGCCAGATTTCGCTGGCCACCCGCAGCAGGTTGCCGTTCTGGTCAACGATGTAGAGCGAGAAGTGCAGGGCGGCATAGGCGAGGGCGGTGAGGCCGAGAATGCGCCGGATCAGGATAAGCCTGTTCCAGCGGGTGATATGGCGCAGCGGCGTTACAGCAAGCGAGATCAGGAAGAAGCGGATCGCCCAGTCACCGGTCTGGTGAATGGCTTCCGTGATCGGACGCGGCCCGAGAATATTGACCTTATAGCCCGTGGCGATGAACACCAGAGGGACAAAGGCAGCAATGAGGGCTGCGATTTTGATGGCCGATGGCTTTCCTGCCCGGTCATTCCATGGAAACTTGATCACGCCACTGCTTTTCCCTCATCATATGGCTCCTTACATCCACAGGAATCCGGCAGTGACAAGACAACAAGCCGTGAAAATGCCGGGATGTGTGGTGCGCGCAATCCGGCCGCTCAGTCAGCCGGGCCGGCAAACAGAATGAGATTGCCGTCCGGATCGAGCACGATGAAGTTTCGCGCGCCCCAAGGCTCCTTCTTCAGCGTCTGGTGAAAGGACACGCCCGCCGCCTGGAAATCGAGGAAAAGCTGCTTGATCTCCGCCGCGCTGTCGACGGCGATTGAAGCGGAAAGCAGATGCTCCCGGCTGCGGATATCGCCGGCAAAGACAGGCTCGCAGACCAGCCGCAAGGCAAGCTTGGCCCGGTCGCGGATGAGTTGTCCGTAGAACGGCGGCTCTCCATAGAGGAAATCAACGGTAAAGCCGAGTTTGCCGGTGTAGAAGTCGCATGATCGCTGGATATCGGCGACGAAAAGCTGGGCAGCAATGGAACTGAGGACGGCGCGCGGCGCGGGTTGATGGATGGGGGTGCTCATGGTGTAGGCTCCTGATAGGAGCGCCTGCCACCCTTCGAAACCGCGCTGGCGTGCCACAAGTTCCTGCGCATCGCTGAGCCTGAACGGCGCATCCAGCACGTCCTTGTCATCGAGATGCCGGAACCGCGGCAGGGCGGCCCGGATTTCGGCGGCAACGGGATGGTACCGTTCACGATGCCAGCGCAGATACTGCTTGGCTTGCTTTCTGAGGTTTTCGAGGTTCGGCATTGGCGCATCTGTTGTCATTTGACGCAGGCGGGCATTGCCCTTTCGACCGCACGTCGATGCGCCCTACGCAGCCCGGCAATAATCGTGCGAACCAGCGGTCTTTGTCAAGACGGGCCCGCAACAGCAAAAAATCCGCCGACGGGTCACCGGCAGATGTACGGAAGGCAATGGCAGGGATAGGTCAGGGGCGCTGGGTCGCCAGCCAGCGGTCGGCGCTGGCCCGGCCGAAAACCCGGGCGCGGCGATTATATTCCGCGGTCAGCTGCCGCCGGCTTTCTTCGCGCGCATAGGTCCGTTTGGCCGGCCGGTTCTTCCGGATGCGTGCGGACATGGCATCCTGTTCAGGGCGAACGCGTGTGGCTTGCGCATTGGCACCGGGAGCATTGACACTGGGGGCAGCGGCATTGGGCATACCTTGCGCCTGGCTTTCAGCAGCAAAAAGTCCCGCAGCCACCGCTACGGCAAAAAACAGGCTTCGCATCAATATTATCCTTCTTGATTCGTCTGTGTTTTGACGGGTGCCAAAAGAGTTCACGACCTTTTCGTGAAGTTTCAAAACCCGTCAAGGGACATCGCTGTCCCCTGTTTATAACTTACCAGCGGTAATGGCGGCCCCCATAGATAATCAGGGGCGGCGAATTGAATCGCATGTCATCGAATTGAGCCCGGCTTGTGGCACGGCGGTCCAGTTCAAGGTCGAGCAGGCAGCGGGCAAAGGCGTCGGTGCCCCGCTTGAAACCATAGGACGAACAGGTCCGGCCATCGATGGCGCGCCGTTCTTCCGGGGTGATGGTCTGGCATCCGGCAACGAACAGAATGAGTAGCAACACCGAACAGGTTGCACGTTTCATTGGGCTCTCCATGCCGCCGTTCTCCTGCACGAGACGGCGGCCAAATCAGTTCAACAGGCCGAGATTATCACAGAGCATCCGCTCGTGTTATCCCAATTGATTGATTGGATGGAGGAATTGCCGGAGAGGCAAAAATGTCCTGGAAAATAAAGTCCGGTCAGACGATGAGGACGCCGGCAAGCATCACGATAATGATCATTCCTGCCAGCAGGGGCAGGATCGACATGCTGGCTTCCGCCTGTTTGGGTTTCAATACCAATTTGGCAAAGTCAGCAGCACGGTTGCCGCGATTTCTGTGACCACAAGGAACAAGACCAGAGGGAAGAATCCGTCGCTGATCTTTCTGTTGTCATTGGCTGGTGCAACGCTTGTCAAAGTCTGCTCCTGATTTAAACGACCTCCGCGGAACGCGAAACCCGGTCATGCTCGTCAGTGCCGATAGTCGGCTTGGTCACGCAACTGTAACAGTTTGAAACTTTTTGTCACCCCAAAAAGCACGTTCAGGCCCCAAACGTCTTTGTGAACGGCCCGTCCGGCGGGCCTTTTGCCTGTCAATGCCGAAGAAAACAATGTGGTTTCAGTGACTTGATTCGCGCGGTGCACAGGCGGAAAAACCTGCGCACCGCGCGTGTTTTTTACTCGGCCGGAGCCGGGGCGGGATGAACCATGGCCGAATTGTGGCTTGATTCGCCGTCGAAGTGGCTTCCCTGACTCGCATGCTTGAGCGGCCGGTTGCCGGTCATGGCGCGAACGAGCACGTAGAAGACCGGTGTCATGAACAGGCCGAACAGCGTCACGCCGATCATGCCGGAGAACACGGCCACGCCCATGGCGCTGCGCATTTCCGAACCGGCGCCCGTCGACGTGACGAGCGGAACCACGCCCATGATGAAGGCAAGCGAGGTCATCAGGATCGGGCGCAGCCGCAGGCGGCTGGCTTCGATCACCGCCTTGAACGGCGTTGATCCCGCAAACTCCAGTTCCCGCGCGAACTCCACGATCAGGATGGCATTCTTGGCGGAGAGGCCGACCAGCACGATCAGCCCGATCTGCGTGAAGACGTTGTTGTCACCGGCGGTCAGCCAGACGCCGAAGAGGGCGGCGAGCAAACCGAGCGGGACGATCATGATGATCGACAGCGGCAGGGACAGGCTTTCGTACTGGGCCGACAGCACCAGGAACACCAGCAGGATCGACAGCGGGAAGATCAGGTAGGCGGAATTGCCGGCAATGATCTCCTGATAGGTAAGCTCCGTCCATTCATAGCCGATGCCGGCCGGGAAGGTCTCGGCGGCGATGCGTTCGACGGCAGCACGCGCCTGTCCGGAAGAGAAGCCCGGCGCCGCGTTGCCGTTCACATCGGCTGCGAGGAAGCCGTTGTAACGCATGGCGCGGTCGGGTCCGGCACTCGACTGCACCTTGAGCAGGGCCGACAGCGGGATCATTTCACCCGAACCCGAGCGGACCTTCAGGTCGCCAATGTCTTCCGCCTTCGCCCGGAAGCCGGAATCGGCCTGCATGCGGACCGAATAAGTGCGCCCGAACTTGTTGAAGTCGTTGACATAGACGGAGCCGAGATAGATCTGCAGCGTGTTGAAGATTTCCGGCAGCGAGACATTGAGCTGGCGTGCCTTGGCACGGTCCACATCGGCGTAAAGCTGGGGAACGTTGATCTGATAGCTGGAGAACAGGCCGATGAGTTCCGGAGCGGCGGCAGCCTTGGCAAGGAACGCCTTGGTGGCGTCGTCCAGTGCCTGATAGCCCAGGCCGTTGCGGTCCTCGATCTGGAACTTGAAGCCGCCGATGGCGCCCAAACCCTGAACAGGGGGAGGCGGGAACACGGCGCTGAACGATTCCTTGATGCCGAACAACTGCATGTTCAGCGCCTTGGCAATCGCTCCGGCACTTAAGTCAGGCGTCTTGCGCTCCTCGAATGGCTTGAGCGAGACGAAGACGATACCGGCATTGGAGCTGTTGGTGAAACCGTTGATCGACAGGCCGGGGAACGCAATGGTGCTCTGCACGCCCGGGATCTTCAGGGCGATGTCACCGATGCGGCGAACGACGGCCTCCGTGCGGTCAAGCGTTGCACCATCCGGCAGCTGGGTGAAGCCGACGAGATACTGCTTGTCCTGCGGCGGCACGAACCCGCCGGGAACACTCTTGAACATGAAGGCCGTCGCCCCGATCAGCAGGATATAGATGCCCATCATCACGGTCTTGCGCGAGATGACGGCGGTGACGCCGCGGCTGTAGCCGTTGGCGCCGCGTGTGAACACGGCATTGAACCCGCGGAACAGCCAGCCAAGGGTCTTGTCCATGAAGCGCGTCAGCGCATCCTTCGGCTCGTCATGGCCCTTGAGGAGAAGGGCGGCGAGGGCCGGCGACAGGGTCAGCGAGTTGAAGGCGGAGATGACGGTCGAGATGGCGATCGTCAGCGCGAACTGGCGGTAGAACTGCCCGGTCAGGCCGCTGATGAAGGCAAGCGGCACGAAAACTGCAACCAGCACCAGCGCAATGGCGATGATCGGACCCGACACTTCGCGCATCGCCTGAACGGTTGCCGCGCGTGGCGCCAGACCGTTTTCGATGTTGCGTTCGACGTTTTCCACCACCACGATTGCGTCATCCACCACGATGCCGATGGCGAGCACGAGGCCGAACAGGCTCAGCGCATTCACCGAGAAGCCGAAGAGGTGCATGACGGCGAACGTACCGATGATCGAGATTGGAACCGCAATCAGCGGGATGATCGAGGCGCGCCATGTCTGCAGGAACAGAATGACCACGAGAACGACGAGCACAACGGCTTCCAGCAGCGTGTGAACAACGGCTTCGATGGAGGCGCGGACGAACTGCGTCGTATCATAAACGATCTCGTAGCTGACGCCTTCCGGCATGGTCAGCTTCATCTCGTCCATGACGGCACGCACCTGATCGGCGATCTGGATGGCGTTGGAGCCCGGTGCCTGGAAGACGGGAATGGCGACGGCCGGCTTGTTGTCGAGCAGGGAGCGCAGCGAATACTGGGCAGCGCCAAGCTCTATACGGGCGATATCGCGCAGGTGCGTGATCGCGCCATTGGCGGCGGTCTTGACGATGATCTGGCCGAATTCTTCCTCGGTCTGCAACCGGCCCTGCGCGTTCACCGACAATTGCAGGTCAACGCCGTTGGGACTGGGCGAGGCGCCGATGACGCCCGCTGCGGCCTGGACGTTCTGCGCGCGGATTTCATTGAGAACATCCGTTGCCGACAGGCCAAGCTCCGCCGTCTTCTGCGGATCGAGCCATACGCGCATGGAATAATCGCCCGAGCCGAACAGCTGCACGTCGCCGACACCATTGATGCGGGCGAGCCGGTCCTTGATGTTGATCAGCGCGTAGTTGCGCAAATAGGTGATGTCATAGCGGTTGTTGGGCGAAATGAGGTTGACCACCAGCATCAGGTCCGGGGAGCTCTTCACCGTGGTGATGCCGAGGCTGCGCACCTCCTGCGGCAGGCGGGGTTCGGCCTGCGATACACGGTTCTGCACCAGCTGCTGCGCCTTGTCGGGGTCGGTGCCGATGGCGAAAGTCACGGTCAGGGTCATCTGGCCGTCGGTGGTTGCCTGGCTGCCCATGTAGAGCATGCCTTCAACGCCGTTGATCTGTTCCTCGATCGGCGTTGCCACGGTTTCGGCAATGACCTTCGGGTTGGCACCCGGATACTGCGCGCGCACCACGATGGATGGCGGCACGACATCCGGATATTCCGAAACGGGCATGGCCGTCAGGGCAATCAGGCCGCCGAGGAAAATCACGAAAGACAGAACGCCCGCGAAGACCGGGCGGTCGATGAAGAAATTGGAGATATTCATGTCACTATCCGCCTGCCCGTTGCGGGGCTTTGATGCGATTACTGTTGTGTCTTGGCTGGATCGGTGGCCAAGGCCTGCAAATTGTGCGCTGCAGCGCCCATGGCGACCATTTCAGGAGCGACGAGCGAGCCGGGACGAATGCGCTGCAGGCCGTTGACGACGATCTTTTCGTCCGGCTGCAGGCCGCTGGTGACGATACGCAGGCCTTCCGCCGGTGCCCCGAGCGAAATCTCGCGGTATTCGACGATGTTCTTGTCGTTGACCACCATGACGAACTTCTTGCTCTGGTCGGTGCCGACAGCCTTTTCATCGACCAGCAGTTCCTGCTTTTCGTTGGCCGTGCCCATGCGCAGCTTGGCAAACTGGCCCGGCATGAGCTTGCCGTCCGCATTGTCAAACACCGCCCGTACCTTGACCGTGCCGCTGGCGACATCGACGCTGTTGTTGATCAGCTGCAGCTTGCCCTTCACGTCGCTCTGGCCGTAAACGTCCATCACGACGGGGATGCGGTCGGAGAAATCGCGGCTGTTGAGACCCTGCGGCAGGTCGGCGAGGGCCTGTGCCACGGTGTTCTCATTGGCCTCGAAGCTGGCATAGATCGGGCTGATCGAGACGATGGTGGTCAGCAGCGGCGAGCTGGGACCGGAGGCGATCAGATTGCCGGCGGTGATTTCGATGCGGCCGACGCGGCCGCTGATGGGCGCACGGATTTCCGTGTAATCGAGATTGAGCATGGCGGTCTTGAGCCCGGCCTGTGCCGCTTCGAGATCGGCCTGTGCGCCGCTCTGGACGTTGATGCGCTGGTCATAGTCGCTCTGGGACACCGTGCGCGAATCGATCAGGCGCTTGCCGCGTTCCAGTTCGTTCTTGGCGAGGGACAGTTTCGATTCGGCGGCGCTGACGGCGGCCTTTGCCCGCGCGACCTCGGCTTCATAGGGAGCCGGATCGATCTTGACGAGGAGGTCGCCCTGCTTGACCAGCGCACCTTCCTTGAAGGCGACGGACTGGATGGCCCCGGCGACGCGCGAACGAAGGTCGACGTGGTCGATGGCTTCGAGGCGACCGGAGAACTCGCTCCACCGGGTGATGAGTTTTGGCTGGACGACAGCGACGGAAACGGGCGTCGCCACGGGCGCGGCCTGCTTGCTGGTTTCGGCATGGCTCTTGCCAAGATCGAACAGTTGGGTCGAACCCACGGCTGCCAGCGCCACAATAAAGCCGCCGACATAGAGTGATCTTTTGTAAGTGCTGATTGACATCGTGGTCATCCTGCTTTGAAAGTTGTATCGCCATTGGGAGTGGCTAAACGAAATTGGATCGTTGACGATCGATACCGATCGGTATAAAACGAGATATAAGGCTGCGGTACGGTGGCTGTCAATTGGATTTTATACCGAGCGGTATATTTCTTCTAGGGAGTCTTGTCCATGGGACGGCCGAGGGAATTTGATGCCGATGAGGCACTGCAGACTGCGCTCGAACTTTTTTGGCGCAAGGGCTACGAGGGCACATCCATCACTGACCTGACGGACGGCATGGGTATCACCAAGCCAAGCCTTTACGGCGCCTTCGGCAACAAGGAAGAACTGTTCCGCATGGCGCTGGAGCGCTATGAGCAGAACTACATGGCGTTTTTCTGGAAAGCGCTGGAGCAGCCGGACGCACGCACCGTCGCCATGGATATTCTGCACGGCTTTGCCGATGCGCAGACCTGCGACTGCAATCCTTCGGGGTGTATGGGAATCAATGCGGCCATGGGCTGCAGCGATGCCGCCGCCGCCATCCAGAAAACCATCATCGAAAAGCGCAATATGGGCCAGAAGGCGCTGGCGCGGCGTTTCGCCCGGGCGAAACGCGAGGGTGACCTGAAAACCGAGTGCGATGCGGAAGATATCGCCCGGTTTATCATGACCATATCCCAGGGTACCGCGGTACAGGCATCGAGCGGAACCGCGCGGGAAGAGCTTTACAGGCTGATCGATATCGCCATGCGCTGCTGGCCGGGCTGATCACGGACGACTGGCATTCCCTTCAGTGCGTGGTTCGACAAGCTCACCATGAGGGAGGGAGTAGATTGCAAGGAGCCATATTCTGCGACATATCCGATTGGCTTTGTCATCAACAACATCCCTCATGGTGAGCTTGTCGAACCACGCACCACGCAATCAGGTCGTCCAGGATTTTCACACCAGCCGGTGACGGAACAGCCAGGATGAAACCGGCAGTGTCACCACGGAAATACCGATGAGCGCCAGCATTTCCGGCAGGAGCTGGCGAATGCCCGCGCCTTCCAGATAGACCTGGTGCGTGATGCTGATGGCATAGCGCAGCGGATTGATCAGCGTGAAATATTGCAGGATATCCGGCATGTTGCCGATGGGCGCTGTCAGGCCCGACAGCAGCATGAACGGCATCAAGAGCACGAAGGAGAAGATCATCGCCTGCTGCATGTTCGCGGCCAGCGACGACAGGAAAAGCCCGATGCCGACCGCTGCCGCCAGAAACAGGATCAATCCCATATAAAGAATGAGGTAGGACCCGGCGAAGGGGATCTGGAACCACAGCTGCGCGACGAGCAGGATGAGCGTTGCCTGCGTGGTGCCCACCATCATCGACGGCAGGGCCTTGCCCACCATGATTTCGGAGGGACGGAAGGGCGTGACCAGCAGCTGGTCGAGCGTTCCCGCCTCCCGCTCGCGCGCCACGGACATGGCCGTCAGCATCATCGTCATCATCATGGTGATGGTGCCGATCAGTGAGGGGATCATGTTCCAGCGCGTCTCCAGGCTCGGATTGTACCAGGCGCGTGTCGTCACCGTGATTCCGGTATTGGCGGCCTGGCCGTTCTCGGCACGCCAGCGATGGGTGAAATCCGTCACGATGGCGCTGACATAGCCCTGTGCCGTGCCCGCCGTATTGGAATTGCGCCCGTCGGCGATAACCTGCAATTGGGCGGGCTTTCCGGCCATCAGGTTCTTTTCAAAGTCTTGGTCGATAACCAGCACCAGCAGAACACGTCTGTTGTTGATATAACCGGCGATATCGCTCGTCCGCTGCAGAGTGGCGATACGGGTGAACGTCGCGGAACCGTCAAACCGTGCGGCCAGCGCCATCGAGGCGGCGCTGTGATCGTGATCGAGAAGGGCGTAGGGCACGTTGTTGAGGTCGTAGCTCGCGGCATAGCCGAAGACCAGGCACTGCATGATCGGCGGCACCACCAGCACGATGCGGCTCTTGGGGTCCTTCAGCATGGCCAGCAGTTCCTTGCGGATAAGGGCGATGATGCGGAAGAGCGACTGGATCATGACGGCCTCACCCGAGTTTCTTGCGCGTTGCCCGCACGGAAGCGGCCATCAGCACCGTTGCCATCACCGCGAGCACTGCGGCATTGGGCAGGATCACCCCCCAGATATCGCCGGCGAGAAACAGGGTCTGCAGCACGCTGACGAAATAGCGGCCGGGGAAAATATAGGTGATGAACTGGATGACGAGCGGCATGCTGCGGATGTCGAACATGAAGCCGGACAGCATCATTGCGGGCAGGAAGGTGACGACGAGGGTGACCTGACTGGCAACGAACTGGCTCTTGGTGACCGATGAAATCAGCAGGCCGATGCCGAGCGCCACGATCAGATAGAGCATCGAGACGATGACGAGTATCCACAGCGAGCCACGCAGCGGCACATGGAACAGGATCTGGCTGCCGACCACGGACAATGCCAGCCCGAGCATGCCGAGAACGAAATAGGGAATGATCTTGCCGAGCAGGATTTCAACCGGCCGCACCGGCGTGACGAACAGCGCCTCGAATGTGCCGCGCTCCCATTCCCGCGCCATGACGAGCGCGGTCAGGAGCGCGCCGATCAGCGTCATGACCAGCACGATCAGCCCCGGCACGAGGAAATAGCTGCTCTCATTGGCCTCGTTGAACCAGAGCCGCGTCTGTATTTCCACGGAAGCGCCATTGCTTGTGATCCTGCCTTCGGCCGCCTGCCGCGCCAGCCACGTGGCAACGGCGCCTTGCGCATAGGCCAGCGAAATGCGCGCCGTATTGGCATCGGTGCCGTTGACGACGATCTGGATATCGCCATTGCCCAGCGCAACGTTTCGGGCAAATTGCGGCGGAATGCGCACGATGCCGCTGACGGTCTTGTCCTTGAGCAGCCGCTCGGCCTCCGCCATGGTCTTGACCGGATGGGTCTGGAAATAGTCCGAAAGCTCGAAACCCGACACCGCGCCGCGCGCTTCGGCGGAATTCTCTTCCATCACGAGGGCGACCGGCAGGTTCTTCAGATCGAACGACAGGCCGTAGCCGAACAGGATCAGCAGCATCATCGGCATGACGATGCCGACGGCGATGCTGCTGGGATCGCGGATCACCTGCCAGGATTCCTTGCGCACCAGCGCCAGTATGCGCCGCAGGCTGCCATGATGCTGGATCGGGACGGGTGTGCTCATGCGGCCTTGCCCCTTGTTTCGGCGGCGCTGCGCGATTCCTCGACAATGGCGATGAACGCATCCTCCATGTTCGGCTCGCGCCCGTCCTGCGGCTTGGCATGGCCACGGATGTCGGCGGGCGTTCCCTCGGCGAGATTGCGCCCGGCATCCATGATCATGATCCGGTCGCAATATTCCGCTTCCTCCATGAAATGCGTGGTGACGATGACCGTTACGCCCTGTTCCGACAGTGCGGTGATGCGCCCCCAGAATTCGCGCCGGGCGAGGGGATCGGCGCCGCTCGTCGCCTCGTCGAGGAACAGGATATCCGGTTCGTGCAACAGCGCGGCGGCCATGGCCAGGCGCTGCTTGAACCCGCCGGGCAACTGGCCGCTTGGCAGCGTTGCCAGTTCACCGAGTTCAAACTGCTGCTTCGACCAGTCGATGCGTTCGCGCTTTTTCGCGCCGCGCAGGCCATAGGCGCTGGCGAAGAAATCCAGGTTTTCGTCCACCGAGAGGTCGCCATAGAGCGAGAATTTCTGCGCGACATAGCCCAGATTCTGCCGCGCCTCCGCGCGCGCCGTGCGCAAATCCGCACCAGCAACCCGCAATGTTCCGCTGGTTGCGGGAATCAGCCCGCACAGCATGCGGAATGTGGTGCTCTTGCCCGCGCCGTTCGGGCCGAGCAGCCCATAAATCTCGCCGCGCTTCACCTGGAAACTGACATGGTTCACCGCGGCGAAATCCCCGAACATGCGCACGAGGTCATGCACCTCCACGGAAATCTCATCCTTGCGTGCCGCGTCTGCCGCGCGCTGCAGCTCCAGGCTGCTGGAATGGCCTTCGCCCGCCACGGCGCTGAACAGCACCATGAAGCCGTCCTCGAAACGCGGCGGCGTTGCGGTGAGCGCCACCGGCCGGCCGTCGACGCTGAGTTTGCCGTTGAAACCCGGTTGCCGGACGATGCGCACCTTGCCTGCTTCGGGCACCGCATCCACCACGCCGTCATGACGGAACAGCCGCGCCTGCAGCGAGCGGGCATTCATGCCGTCCTGCGGCGCGGCGATGAACACATTGCCTTTCGCGCGGGCGGTGATTTCGTCGGGCTTGCCTTGCGCCAGCACCTTGCCCAGATGCATGACGACCGCATGGTCGCAGAACTCGGCCTCGTCGAGATAGGAGGTGCTGACGACGACCGTCAGGCCGTCTTCGCGCACAAGTTTCAGCACGATCTGCCACAATTCCCGCCGCGACAGCGGATCGACGCCGACGGTCGGCTCATCGAGCAGCAGCAATTCCGGCGAGCGCACCAGCGTGCAGGCAAGACCGAGCTTCTGCTTCATGCCGCCGGACAGTTTTCCCGCCAGCCGTTCGGTGAAGCGGCCAAGATTGGTCATGTCCATCAGCCGCGGATAAATCTCGCGACGCTGGTCCGGGGTGATGCCATGCAGGTCCGCATAAAGATCGAGATTTTGCTGGACGCTCAGATCCTCATAAAGACCGAATTTCTGCGGCATGTAGCCGATGCGGTTCTGCACCGCCTGCGGATCGGCCGCGACATCGATGCCGAGCACCTTGAGTTCGCCGCTCTCAGCCGCCATCAGCCCGGCTATCAGCCGCAGGATCGTCGTCTTGCCGGCGCCGTCGGGCCCGACAAGGGCGGTCACCGTCCCGTGGCGCGCCTCAAACGAGACATCGTCGAGCGCCTTGACCGTTTCGCCGGTATCGCGGTGGAACGTCTTGTGGATGGACCGCGCCGTGACGGGGGAGGCTGGCGCGGCGGCGGTCATGGTTTTGTGTCCGCCATTGGCGCAATCGCGTGCGGCGCGGCATCCGGCTGCAACGTGACGGTTGCCGGCATGCCGAGCCGCAGCACATCCTTCTGGTCCTCGACAAAGACACGCACCTCATAGACGAGGCTGGTGCGCAGGTCCGTCGTCTCCACGGTTTTCGGGGTGAACTCCGCTACCGGCGAGATAAAGCCGACCCAGCCGTCCAGCGGCTGATCGGGAAAACTGTCCGTGGTGATCCTGGCCCGCATGCCGGGGCGCAGATGGCCGAGATTGGTTTCGGAGACATAGGCGCGCACCCATTTCGTGCCGCGCGTTGCCAGCGAAAACACCGGCTTGCTGGGCGCTGCAATTTCGCCCGGTTCCATCAGCCGTGAGCGCACGACGCCATCAAACGGCGCAAAAAGCTGTGCATCGGCAAGCTGCTGGCGCATGAGCGCCAGTTGCGCCTCGCTGCCGCGCAACTGCGCTTCGCTCTGGCTGATTTCCTCAACACGCGGCCCGGCGATGGCAAGCGCCAGCGCACTTTGCGCCACGTCCACCTTGGCATCGGCAACCGCTGCCGCCGCGCGCGCCGTATCAAGGTCCTGCTTGCTGGAGGTGGCATTGGCGGTCAGCACGCTTTGGCGCTCGAATTGCGCCTTGGCGTTCAGCGCGTCGGCCTGTGCCGACACCAGATTGGCGCGCGCCTGGGCGATTTCCTCAGGCCGGCTGCCGTTTTTCAGCTGGAGCAGGGCGGCCTGCTGGGCGGCGACGGTTGCCTCCGCCTGCTGCACCTGCGGGGCGAGGCGGCTGGTATCGAGCCGCGCCAGCACCTGGCCCTTGCCCACCACATCGCCTTCTTCCGCCAGCACCTCGGCAATCCGCTCCGACCCGTTGAAGGCAAGCGATGCCTGCCGCAGATCGACATTGCCATACAGCGTCAGCGCATCGTTCGCCGATGACGGGCGATAGTACCACCAGGCTCCGCCGGCAAGGGCGGCGATGAGGATCAGCGGAATGAGAATGCGAAGAATTTTGCTCATGCGCCATCATACAGGCCGTATGCGCATTATGTCAAATTTGAATTTCAATTTGAACTTTTAATCCTTTCAAATCTGGGTTACTGTACGGGCATGATACGCAAAACACCTCGAAAACTTCCCGGACGGCGCGAGGACGGCGCTTCGACCAAGGCCCAGATTCTGGAAGCGGCAGGCGAAATCTTTGCCGAGAAGGGCTTTGACCGCGCCACGGGCAAGGAGATCGCCGAGCGGGCCGGGAGCAATTCGGCCGCGGTGAATTATTATTATGGCGGTATTGAAGGGCTCTATGCCGCGGTGCTGGTCGAGGCGCACCGGCGGCTGCTGACCTATGACCGGCTGGTGGCGCTGGCGCAGGGACCGGGGGCTTCCATCGACAAGCTGAAAATCCTCATCGGACTGATTGCCGCGGCAATCATCGCCCCGGCTTCATCCACATGGGTGCTGCGGGTATTGAGCCGCGAGATTCTCGCGCCATCCCAGGCCTTTCCTGTGCTGTTGAATCAGGAGGTGCTGCCGAAGAAACAGGTGGTAACCGGGCTCGTTGCCGATATTCTGGGGGTGCCCGCCGACCATCCGGCGGTGGGGCGGTGTTTGCTCAATATGGTCTCGCCCTTTGCCATGCTGCTGCTCGGCAACCGCCAATTGCTGTCGCAGGTTCTGCCCGATCTCTTCGCACCGGCGCCCGGTGCGCAGGAAGCCATTATCGCCCATTTCCAGCGCTTTGCCCTGGCGGGATTGGAGGCGACAGCGGCGGAGTTGAAGCGGGAAGCCGGGGGCGGGATTACCGCTGCAATTTAGTGTTTCGATTGCACTTTGGATATCTTGCTGGGGGTCAGTTTGCCATCGTGCTGTTGCAGAACGGATGCTGCATCATTGCGTTTGCGAGTTCTCCTGTGCCTCCATCCCGGCGAGCATTTTTATGGCCTATTTGCATGCCGTTCCGATGCATAGCTCCTCCACAGCTTGGACAACGGGGTGCCGAAGGCAAGGCATCCCGAAGATATGCAGCCCCTTTTACATCTCTTGAGAAGGCACTTTCAATGCTACTGAAGAGATCTGTAACAGTTTGATGGGCAACGAAGAAATCAAAGTCTGAGTCTTTGGATAACTCTTCAGCAATTTCCTTCTGAGATTTATCTTCATTGAGATATTCGATAATTTTTCGATATAAAGACGTGACCCTTGGTCTGCTTCTTGCGCCACTCCCTAGCTTACTTATTGCTTCGGTAACGCCCTTGTTATTCAAGATGAATTCTTCAAATCGAGATCTTACTTTCGAAAATTTTCTAAAATCATCGGTTGTCCAGTCGAGAAACAATGCTACGTAACTGAGAAGTGACGCAGATTGAAACGTGCCGCCTTTTGTATAAAAATACAAACCGGGATGGATTCCAAGAGACGACGGGTCAGTGGAGCAAATGCGAAGCAGCATTGATTTAACAGTTAGTAGATATTTGATAGTTTGGGAGCCATCTTCGTCTATTCCAAGATTGTCACCCGTCTCTAATTTCTTGTAACTGGAGTCTTTAACCTGAACTTTATTAATTATGTTTACCAAATCAAAGACAAATGGCAATGTACGCGGCCCGTAGCCGTGGCCGGCGAGGGGGACATCCAAAGTCTTGATGGGGAGCTGAATAACTGGTTTGAACAACAGATCATAGATTTCACCACCAAGTGCCTCAATATTCTTGGCGGTTTCTGCGCTAAATTTTTTCCAGTAATTGTGCCCGGTGCCAGCCCTAAGAATTGAACGAGCAGCGAATGCCGTAGCGGAATGTCGCGCCGCAAGAATCCGACGCTCCGTCGAATCAATCTTTGTTCCACCTTGATTTATTCGAAAGAACGCTTTTTCTGCCTTGTCGTGATCCGCATTTCTAATCCATTGCGCTGGTATTTCTTGCCAAGCAATTCTGGCCGCTCTTTCCGCAACGTCTTTGCGGGCATTAAGTGGATGGTCTATGGCGATCTTGTGATCTTGAAATGACCCAATCGCCATGTTTACTAGTTCTCGCGTTCTGAACGCGGCGCGCTTTTGATCGTCGGGTATTAGATTCTGGAAATGCCGCTGTGATATTTCTCGGTCGCCGTAGTCATCATGAACCCAGGCAACCAGAGCACTTAACCGATGTGCTCCATCGATGACAAAAACGTCTTGTCCCGCTCTCCAAAGAATAACCGCGGGTATCAAATCTCTTCGAGCGAAGGTAATAATCAGGTCGGCTACCTGTTCGGGCGTCCAATTTGCCGTTTCTCTTTGAAAGTCAGGCTTTCGTAGAGCGGGAAACAACATACCTTTGGGTTCAAGTCCTAATACCGAGAGCGACGAAATATCTTCGCCTTGTTCACCAGGTGCAGCCAGATCGGCTCGCTTTATTAAAGCATCAAGATTTACAATGTTAGTCGTCGCAGACATGTTTCTGATTCCTCCAAAGGCATAACTATTCTTAACTGAAAGCTTTCCTTCGGCAAATCATTGTTGATCAAGGTATTTTCAAAAAGAAATCCACAATTCAAGCGGTTTGATACTGGTTTCAGAGTGCTCGTGCTTAGATGTATCTGGCTGAATTGGGCCGAAATAAAATTTATGTATTTTCGAGACATCAGCTATTTGAATCTAATGCCGGGACCGCCATCAACGTTTTGTCCATCGCTGACAAAAACAATTGATTTTTTCTCGAGCGCTAATTGGATGGCACGCAATGTTGAGGCCTTGGGATCGGCTAAGCCCCGCTCAATATTATTGAGGCCAGTCGTAGAAAGGCCGGCTAACTTTGCAAGCTCTGCTTGTGTTAGCCCCAACATTGCTCGCGCCCCGCGTATCTGTGCTGGTGTAATCATAATTTTTTATAATCTTTAGGTGTTTTTATATCAATTAGACTTGACTGGGTTGCAATTGATAATTATTCTATCGTAGTTGATATGCTTACATTTAAAAGAGATTGATCATTATAAAACATTATTGATTTTGCCGTGTGAAACATATGCACGGCTAGCAAGGAATCGCCAATCCCGTCGAGGCCCTATCATGAGCCATGAATCAAGCGAAATCATTGATGCTCAAAATTGTTTGACTGAAGTGAAGTATCTGATCGAAGTGCTGTTCATGGCCGCCGCCGATATCGGCAATGAGCGGCAGCAATCGGCAATTCAATACGTCTGCGACATCGCCGACGAGCGCATCGCAACAATCAATGCGCTGCTGGCCACGGCCTGCAAACAGCCGTGACCGGTGCAACGCGCGATTTTACCGGCTGACGGCGATCAGCTTGACAGGGGTGCGCTTGCCCTTGTGAACGCGGGTCTGGGTATCGTTGAGAAAAGCCAGCTTGCCGCGCTGGTCGATACGGGCGGAAAGCGAAGGCCAGACCGGACAATTCTTGTCGCTGCGCACGCTGACCGGTACCCGAAGCGGGAAACGCTGGCCGGAAACGCGTTTTTCAACCGTGGCGACGGCAGTCATCGACATCGGGGCGTCGGCAAGATTGCCGTCGTAAATCGTCAGGCTAAGCTGCGATCCCGCCGGCAGGCGCGCCTTGGACGGCCCCTCGACAATGACGGTGGTGTTGAAGCGGCAGGCCGACCATGCGGGCGTGGCTGCTGCAACGCTCAGAACAGCCAAAGCGGCGACCGCAAATTTTGATGTGACGGGTGTCAATGAACATTCCTTTCATGAAAAAGCGTTTGGCCCTGGAGCGGCAGCCGGGTGCTTGAAGCCATCCTCAAGACTTAACCCAAGCTGCCCGGATAACCAAATCCCATGGCCGTCATATCCGCGGGAAAGCGGCACGCCCGCAGAACGCTGCGTCAGTCGAAGAGGCGGCCGAGCAGGGAGCCGTGCTTGCCGCGGCGTCCGCCATGCGAACCGTGGCCGCCGTCGCGATAGCCGTGCGACGCATCGGAATCCGGGCATGGCGCCGGTTGTGCCGGCGGAATAACCTGCTGGGTGCCGCGCGGTTCGTAGCGCGCATTGCGCTCAATGATGTCGTCCAGCTTGCCGCGTTCGAGCCAGACACCCCGGCACTGCGGGCAGAAATCGACTGCAACACCCTGGCGGTCGCCCATCAGCAGGCTGATCCCGCAGGCGGGGCAGACAAGCCCCTGGGCTTTCACCGGGCTACCAATGTTCGGAACATTTGCCATTCTGGTCTCCATTGTTGTGCATTGGGACAGTGCTTACTGTGGCAACCGGTGTAGTATCTCTAGTCACTAGAGGAGCAAGCGGGAATGTCTCACATTGTCGTGAGGTCTTTTGGGGGGCTACAACGCTGAAGCGGCAGTGTCCGGCATTGCCAGTATAGCTGTCCTCGGCTATTTCCCGCATGCAAATCACACGGAAGATCCGTCATCCATGCAAACCGTCTCAAGCCCCATTGCCGCGGTTCTGGTTCATGTCGGCGACGTCGAAGCGGGGCTCGCATGGTATCAGCGCGCTTTTCCTGAGGCTGTCCGCACGCGGCTCGACGAATTTGATTTCGAGTTTTTGCAGCTCGGCTGCGTCTGCCTTGAAATCGTGCCTGCGGACGCGCAAGTGGGCTCCGGGCCCTTCGGCTCCGTCGTCTATTGGGCCGTGGACGATTTTGACGCGGCTCTGGCGCATGTGGAAAAACTGGGCGCCACGCTCTATCGCGGGCCGCTGGCGATACAGGATGGTCTTGCCATGTGTCAGGTGCGCGATCCCTGGGGCAACTGCATCGGTTTGCGGGGTCCCCGGCCTGCGGCGATATCCGGATAAGGCGCGCTGCGGGCGAGGCGAACGCAATACCGTTCATACTCTGTTCATCCTTGAAGGCGCACCTATCCCCGGTATGAATCGATAGGAGTGACTAATGAAAAATCTTGTTTCGCTGTTTACCGCCGGCTTGCTGGCGGTTCTCGTTGGATTGACCTCGGTCGTTTCTTCGAATGCGGCACCGGTATCGGCCCAGAAGGCGCCGGTCGTATCCAATGTCGAGCAGGTGCAGTACGTTGAGCGGCGCCGCCACGACAATCGCCGTTGGGATCGCCGCGATGACCGTCGCTGGGATCGCCGTGACGATCGACGCCGCCCGCACTACAACAACCGCGATTATCGTCCGGGATACTGGAAGAATCATCGCGGCTACCGTGAACATCGCCGCGGCTATCGCCGTCACAGCGATGGCTACTGGTATCCGCTGGGTGTTTTCCGTCTCTGATTCCCATCAGAACGCTTGAAGGCAGAAAGGGCGGCTCGCGAGAGCCGCCTTTTTCTATGACCGGCTGCTCTCCAGTGCCGCACCGAGAGTGGCCAGCAGATCCCTCGACGCGGCGATATCCTCAAGCCGCATCCCGGCGGACAGCGCATTCACCCATTCGGCCTGGCGCTGCATCAGCGCCGCATAGGACGCAGCCCCCTCAGACGTCGGGCTGAGCAGGCTGGCGCGGCGGTGCCGCGGGTTCGAGCCGTAGGCCGCAAGCCCGTCATGCACCAGCTCATCGGCCAGCCGCTGCACGCTCTGGCGTGTCTGGGCGAGGTGGCGGGCGACATCCGCCACGGTTGCGGCCTCCTGAACAATCGCGCCCATGACCTGCCAGCGAGCGGCGGTCAATCCGAACGGCGCGCTCAGCCGGTTGCCGGCCTCGGTCAGGCGGCCGGCGGTTTGCAGGATGTCCCAGACGAGCCGGCTCAATTCTTCGCCCTGAGGGGTGCGCATGCTGATCTCCCGAATTTCCAGCGACATATTGACAGCATGTTGTCAAAATGCAAAATTGACAGCACATTGTCAACTTGAGGTATAGCATGACCCCGCCTGAACTTGTCAAAGGCCTGTATGAGGATTGTCTCAATCCGCGCCTGCTCGAGCGGCTTCCGGAGTATCTGTCGGAGGGTTTCGTCGGCGCCGGCGGCGAGCAGGGGCCGCAAGGCTTCCGGCAGACCGTCGAACGGATGATCACGGCGTTTCCCGGCCTGCGGTTTGAGCTGGAAGACCTGTTTGCGGCGGGAGACAGGGTCTGCGTGCGCTGGCGCTTCGAGGCGGCGCATCTGGGACCGCTGTCGGGTATCGCGCCCACCGGCAAGACTGCGGTTCAGCAGGGAATCGCCATCTATCAGGCGCAGGATGGCAAGCTGATCCGGGCATGGCTGCAGGTCGACCGCCTGGGTGTCCTGCAGCAGATCGGGGCGGTAACGCTCTGACGGAAAGGGGCGTGCCAGACAGACCAAGACGTGCACGGTAACCGGCGGTGTCCGAGCATCTGCACTGCGGGATAATGGTCTTGGAGGGCAAGGGTGGAAAATGGCGGAGAGGAAGGGATTCGAACCCTCGAGACCGTTTAACGGGCCTACTCCCTTAGCAGGGGAGCGCCTTCGACCACTCGGCCACCTCTCCAAGGACGCTGACTAAAGAGGAAACCCTTTGTTGGCAAGGCCTTTGTGTAAGTTTTCTGATTTTTCTATTTTGCAGTTCCGAGCCGTGGAAAACGGAACGAAGCGGTCATGGTCAGACACAAACGGCACAAAATTGGCGCAAGCAAATCACCGTTTGTTCTTGCGGGTTTTGCCCGAAACCACCCGGTTTGCCACCTCCCGGTCGGCATCGCCGTGGATATAGGTGTCGAGCAGCAGCCCCCGGCTTTTGGAGCCGCCCGAATTGGTGGCTGGTCAGTTTTGGCGGCCCGAATCCTTGATGGCTTTGTTAAGCGGCTTCGCAATCGAATGCCTGCTGGCATACCCAAACACGAGACGCGGATGTCGATCACTGATGCTGGCAAGATCGGCCGTCTAAAGCGGCTCAGCGATCTCGTAACCAGACAGGACCGCGACCTACTTGCTGTATTTCTCGCAGATATTCTTCCTATGAGGATCTCCGTATTCCTCGCAATTATAGCCGCACTGATAATCGCCGCGGCCATTGACCTGGATTTCGTTCATCTTCTCTTTCGCAGAATCCAGGCAGTACGACACGGACGTGAAATGCGGCGTTACGACGAATTTTGTTCGGTCGGTTCGATCCGGGTAAACAATGGCAGACCACCCGGCAGGGCGGTCATCACAACCAGCCAGCAAGAGAAGAGTTAGGAAGAGTAGAATTCTCAATATAGCGTTTCCAGTTCCTGTTGATCTTCATTGAGAATTTAACCGTCACTCATTTATGTTCTGGGTCCGGGACGCCGTCAAAGTTTTTCTCATACACTCAAACATTCCTTCCATGCGGATGGGACCTTAGAAGACACGCGGCGAGCTTTCGCGAGCAGGGGGGCGGCAAGAGGGTCTGGAAGGTTTTTACAGAAAACCAAACTGCCGGCACTTGCTGAGAAAGCTTTTCACCGGCTCGGCGTTCATTGCCGGGTCACGTGCAAAATTCTCGCAGACGGTGCGAACCTTCTCGGTTTCTCCCACTTTTGCTCCGGCGGCGTCATAAAATGCGTTCTCGGCATCCCGCATTGGCTGCGTTTGTTCTTTCTGCTCCCTGTGTGCGGCATTGTATGTTGCCGCATAAAAGGCACCTCCCGCGACAAGCACGATACACGCAGCAATAATCAGGTACTTCATCTGGTTGCCCTTTGTTCTCCCGCATCCCGGTACAGCCTATCCGATCCGGGAATGGCACGCCATGCGCGATACGCATCATGCATAGGCGACCCAGCCCCGAAAGCTGAAAGCCGCATAAAACAGCTCGACGCGCGCAAAACCCGCCTCGATCAGGATTGCTTCGTCCTGCTCGGGCGCAAGAATGTGGGTTTTTGTGTCGACAGCCTGCTGCATGCTCGCTGCCTTTTCAGGATCAAGCCCGGCCGCGACCGCAAAGGCGGCGTAGCGCGATAGCCATGTTGCACGCGCGCCGTCGCCTTGCGGGAAACTGAGATGGGCGGTGACGAACGGCGCGCCGGGCTTGAGGCGGCGCCTGACTTCGGTTGCCGTACGCTGCCGCTCATCCATATCCATGAAATGCTGGGTCAGCAGGCACGTCGCCGCATCGTAGGGGCCGTCAGGCGCATCGCCGATATAGCCCTGCTGCAGCCGCGCCCGTGCGGCCAGCGGCCCCAGCGTCCGTTCGGCCAGATGGAGCATCTCGGCGGACGGATCGATGCCGTCGAAGATCCAGCCCGGATGGGCCTGCGCAAACATCTTCAATTCCAGCCCGCCGCCAGCGCCAAGAACCAGCACCCGGGCATCGTCAGGGGCACGTTCGGCCAGCAGAAGCGTGGTCATGCGCTGCATGGCATCAAAGCCGGGCACGAAACGGGTCGGTCCGTCGGCATAGCGCGCCACGGCCTGCGGATCGGAAAATGGAGTCATTGCGCTTGCGCCTCCCGCGGGTATGGCATCGGTTTGAACATCCGCCGGACAGGGACTGCGCCCGACAACCGGTTTGCAGATTTCATGGCACTTTATATGTTACGTGATATGGCGAAATCAAGACCTGGAGCCATTCTGCCAGCGGGCCGGCACCGTCGCTCCGTTGATGCGCCGGCGGAAACCGCTTTGTCCGTTGACAGCCAGCCACTGGCTGCATCAGTGCCTGCGCATCGTTCCGATGCCTGAGGGGTAAAGTGCGGCGCAGCACAGCCCATGTATTATCGGACGCGTGGAATAATTTTTTCTTGGCAGTTTTACTGACACAGGAACGCAATTCTTGCCTGTATCTTGTTTTGCCCTCTTGTCTTGTGATTTTTTTTGAGAGACGTAATATATGCGCTGATTCACGGTGATTTTGAACATGTCGAGGTTGGGTATACTTGACCGACGCTGTTGCAAAGCCGGAAATGAGGCCCGGCAGGGGGGGATCATCGGGGGATGAATTGCCGAGCCTCACGTTGCCCGAAGGTGACAACGTGCGCTTGATACCATCAGAAGCTGAGGGGGAGATTATCCCAACCTGAAGCGAAACTGAGGGAATCACAGTGATGAGTCAAAAGGCCTGGACCCGGCGCCGTGCGCGGGGTCCAGGCTTTTTCCGGGGTGGCAGACACTGCCAAACCATTCAAGCCCCACGCATTTTCAAGAACAAAATGCCTATGTTTAATTTTGTGTTTCTTCTTCCCGCGTTTTTTGTATCGTGTGCGCCAGACTCGTCTTATTCAGGAACCATGAGGGCAGAGATGAAATCTTGGCGTTCGGTTGGTGTTGGAGCGCTGGTCAGCGCGGCAGTTCTCGGGTTTTCTTCCGGTCAGGCAATGGCCGCCAGCAAGGCCCATCCCTTCATATATTTTGCCACCACGGATCCTTTCCTGCAGCCCGGAGAGGCGCCGACGCGCAATGATGTCACGCTGCTGGGCGGACCATTCGCACGCGATACCGCGGGCAGCGCCATCCATCTTTTCAATGTGGACTACACCAAGAACTATCTGGTCGGTGTCACCTATGGGCGCGATGTCTACAATCTCGGATCAGGATTTCAACTTGGCGGCGTCGTCGGTGTCGCGTTGCGGTTCGGTGAGGACGACGACACGTCGGGCGAGATCTGGACCGGCGTCCGGCTGCGCCACCAGGGCCTCGTTATCGGCAATGTCGTGATCTCCCCGGCATTCACGGCCGGCTTCAGCGCGGTGACCGGCGAGACCCAGATCGAGAAGGAACGCGAACTGCGCTATAATGGCGATGCTTCCTTCCTTGGCTTTCTCGGGCCGGAACTTTCATTTCGCTGGGGCGGCGCGCCTAACCTTGAAGTGACGTGGCAATTGCATCACCGCTCAGGTGCCGGCGAAACCTTCGGCAATATGGGGGAAGGTTCAAACGCCAATACGATCGGTATCCGTTATCGCTTCTGAGGCCGTTTGCCGATCGGGCGCGGTGCAGGCTGCGAACGCGCCGGCCTCTGATCGCATGGGGCAGCCGCGAATATCCGGCTTTTCCGTGCCGGTCGTCAATTCTGCTCCAGCACGACAACGCAGGGATCGAGATCATGCGTTGCCAGATGCGCGTACCGCATGGTCATCTGCAACGTCTGGTGGCCGAGCCAGATCTGCACGCGCCTGATATCGATGCCGCCGCGCACCAGCCGCGATGCGCAGGTATGGCGCAAAATATGCGGCACGACCTGATCGTCTGTCCCCAATCCGACCTCGGCCTTGGCTTCATTCCAGATGGCACGGAAGCGCGGCTGATCGTGCATGGCAAACGGACCCTTCAAGCGCCCGCGTGGAATCTGGGTGACGTCATGGGCGCGCCGGGTCAAAGGCACCGTCCGGCTGCGCCCGGATTTTGTCAGCCAGAAGGTCGAGCGGTTTTCCTGCAGATCGTTCCAGTTCAACCCGATCGCCTCGCCGAGCCGGCACCCCGTATCGACGAGAAAGATGCTCAGGCGGTAGCTGTCTTCGCATTTGGCGCGAATGGCCGAGAACAGGCGGGCCTCTTCCTCCAGTTCGAGAAAGCGAATCCGGCCCTGTCTTTCCTTTTGCCGCCGAAACTCGGGCAGGCTGTAAATATCGCCCATCTTGTAAGCTTTCCGAAGCAATTTGCTCAAAGCAGCCATTTTGCGGTTGATGGTTGCATTGCTGTTGCCGCGCTCGCGGAGCGTGCCGATCACCGAATCGAGCATGTCCTGGGTGAAGACACTGAACCGGTTGCCGGCCAGAATCTCACTGGTCTCGCCCAGGAAGGATTTGACATTGCCCTTGTGCGAGCCATCGTCCCAGAGAATCCCGATATAGCGCGCTGTCAGCTCGTCCAGTGAATGGTCCCTGACCACGCGATTGCCGGTACGGTCCGCCGCTGCGTAGGTGACGTTGTACTGAAATCGAACCGGGAAGTCCGTGTCTGCCTGTTTGGCACCCATCGAAGAAATTGTCATAGGGATCACGCTCTAAATCAGAAAAATATGCATAAGTAAAATATGCAACGAGTTGTAATCGTCTTTCTGAAAAGCACAATCGGGTGGGGAATAGCACTTTAGGATAATACCATCCCGTTCGAGGAAGCCTTGCACAGCATCCCCAACAGCCCGTTCCCAGCGATATTGCCTCGACATTTCCAAATCTCCTCGGTCCGCGACCGCTTTGCTTTCCTTTCCTGCTAAATGTCTGTGCGCCGTGCTGACGGACGCTGAAAATGGATTGATGAAAATGAATTTGGGAAAATCCAGCGCCGGTCAATTCCGGCGCTGGGTCGTGATCTCAACTTGACGATTGCTTAGAAATTACGCTGGAAACGCAGGATACCCTGAAACGCATCGCTCTTTTTGGCGTCCTTATAGTCTTCCGTGAAATGCGTGTAGTTGACTTCAGGTGTAATCTTGAAGCCCGGCACCAGCTCATAGCCAACATTCAAAGCAGCCGCATATTTGCCGCCGTCTTCGTAGGCGATTTGGACGTTGAGCTTTGCTTTGTCCGAAGCTTGGTAAGCGGCGCCACCCCAAATGGCATAGTCGCCGGTCCACGTGCCGAAATAACCCGGCTTTGTGCCGTCAGACTTGTAGCCACCCATCACCCATGCAGAAAGGGTGCCGGTGAACTTTACATCCAGGCGAGCCTTTGCTGCCCATTCTTCGGTGACCGAATCATATCCGCCGACGACAGAAACAGTGCCCCAGCCCTGGGTGATCTTCGCACCCGCAACGATATGCGGTGTGTAGTCGTTGATCAGGAAAGCGTCAGAGCCCTGTTCAATGCCGAGAGTGGCCGAGAAGCCGGTGCCCCCAGTAAAGGTGTAGCTGATCTGGTTGGTGCCGTACGAACCTTCGGCCACCACGTCGTCGCTTATGATGTCTCCGAGATAATCAGTCCACGACGTGAACTGTGAATCCGCTATCCCGATGAGAAAACCGCCGAGCGATATTGTGGCTTCGCTCAGATCAACTGTCTTGGCATCTGCGCCATTTTTGTAGTTGAAGCGATATTCCGCATAGGACTTCAGGGTTCCGAGTTCTGTGTCCGAACGGGCGTCGAAACGCAAATCCCCACGGCTGCTGTCGTCCCATTTGCCGCGCTTCACGCCTTTGTAGACGTCATCACCGCCCTGCAGCGTGTTGCGGACGTAGCCGCTGACTTTCAGGCATGTCTCGGTTCCGGGGATGTAGAAGAAGCCCTTGCCGTATGCGTCGCAAACGCGAACATATTCGACAGCTTCCGGTTCGGCGACGACAACTGCATCGGCAGCGCGTGCGCCAGTGACTGCAACGAGAGCTGCAGCGGAGCCGAGTAGAAGGCTCTTGATGTTCATTTCTGACCTCCAGTCAAAGTTTGACGGAAGGCCAGGCGATTCAACGGATTTTTACCGGCGGGAAAGGCTTTAGTGCCCCACGGTTCCCGAGAACAAGTTGACGATGAGAACACCGGCGATAATCAGCGAAAGGCCGATGATTGCCGGCGTGTCGAGCGGCTGCTTGAACCAGAACCAGCCAATGGCGGCGATGAGCACGATCCCGGCGCCGGACCAGATGGCATAAACGATCCCGACGGGCATCGTCTTGACCAGTATGGACAGGAAATAGAAAGCCGCCGCATAACCGGCCAAACAGATCAGCGACGGCCAAAGCTTTGTAAAACCATCCGCTTGCTTGAGCGCCGACGTGGCCGCCACCTCGAAAATTATGGCTACAAAGAGATAGAAATAAGTCATGGCAAACCACCTGTCAGAATCAGTCCGTGCCGCATTTGATTCGATGCATACACTGTAAATATGCCGGTGATGCATGCCCGATTTCGAGTCAAAACACCGTTCCGTTTCCGCCATCGATGCAGAGAAATTGATGAAAATCCGGTTACCTATATTAATGAGTGGTAAAGATTTCGCCGGCGTCGCGACGTTTTCGTGTCATTTGTGCAACAGGGATAAGGCATAGAGGGGCCGCGGGGTGTGGATGCCGACATTCATGGTTGAAACCCCGGAGAGGGCGAGTATGTTCGGTCGCAGAGGAACGGCGTTGATCGCATTTCTTCTAGGACTTAGGGGATGGGGACAAGGTTGTCCTTCAGCCAAATTGGAATGCCCAGACCCATTTTTAACTTTGACTGGAGGTCAGAAATGAACATCAAGAGCCTTCTACTCGGCTCCGCTGCAGCCCTCGTTGCAGTAACTGGCGCACGCGCTGCCGATGCAGTTGTCGTCGCTGAGCCAGAAGCTGTCGAATATGTTCGCGTTTGCGATGCATACGGCAAGGGCTTCTTCTACATTCCTGGTACTGAGACCTGCCTGAAGATCGGCGGCTATCTGCGTTACGACGCCAAGGGCGGCGACAGCGTATACACCGGCGGCCACGTCAACCAGGGCAGCGATCCTAACGGCGACGGCACATACGACAAGCTGACACGTGCAACGATCCGCTTTGACGCCCGTTCGGAAACCGAACTCGGCACACTGCGTTCGTACATTGAAACACGTTTCAACTATAAGAACGGTTCCAACAACAGCTCCATTCCTCAGGCATTCATCGAACTCGGTGGTTTCCGCGTTGGTGTTGCTGACGAACTGTTCGGTTCGTTCACCGGTTATGCCGGCGACGTCATCAACGACGACGTGATCAACTATCAGTCAGGCACTTCCAACCAGATCAGCTACACATTCACAGCTGGTAACGGTTTCTCGGCGATCATCGCTGCTGAACAGGGTGAAGTTGAGTCGGACAACGATGGCGTTTCGCACGACTACCGCATCAACGACTACATGCCACACGTACTTGGTGGTGTGAAGTATGAGCAGGGTTGGGGCGGCATCTCGGCTGTTGCTGGTTATGACTCGGTTATCGAAGAATGGGCCGGTAAGGTTCGTTTGGACGTCAAGATCACCGACGCTGTTAAGGCATTCGTCATGGGTGGCTATCAGTCCAACTTCGACGACAACTACACGACCGGTCACGTCCGCAGCCTGAACTGGTTCGGCCGCTGGGAAGGCGACTGGGCTGTTTGGGGTGGTCTGTCCGCCAAGGTTTCGGATAAGGCAACTGTCAATGCACAGGTTGCATACGAATCCGAAGGCACCGTTGCTGGTACTTTGAACCTGGCATACGAGCTCGTTCCTGGCTTCACGATCACGCCAGAAATCAGCTACACCAAGTTCGACGGTCATCGTAAGGATGTATCGATTGCCAACGGCGGCAACGACGATGCATTCGGCGGCATGATCCGCTTCCAGCGCAACTTCTAATCCTTAACAGGATTGAGTTCATAAGACCCGGCAGCGCAAGCTGCCGGGTTTTTCTTTGTGGCGCGCGGCCAGTTTTCCGGCGTTCGCAGTTTGCCGCGGGGCGCCGTGTTGATATTCCCACCGACATCGGGCAAGACAGCATTCTGTTCGATTGCCGTAAGGGGAAAATGCCATCCATGTACATTGTTAAAAGCTGGTTCTGGCCTGGTCTGATTACCGTTGCGTGTTTGACAACGCTTGCCGGCTGGTTCCTTGCCGAGCCGATTGACCGCCAACTGACGGAGACCGTCGCTGCCGCATTGGAAGCGGATAACAGCTGGGCCAGCATCGAGGTGGACGGGCGCGATCTGACCCTCAAGGGGGTGGCGCCATCGGCCGAAGCCCTCGCATCGGCACTGAAAATCGCTGAAACGACCGATGGCATTCGCGTGGTCGAGAACGCAGCGACGCTTTTACCCCTGGTTGATCCCTTCAGTTTCGTGGTGACCAAGTCGGATCAGGGCATCCTTTTGTCGGGCAATGTCCCCTATGGCGATACACGCGCCAAGCTTCTGGCTGCGGCTGAAAATGCCATGCCGGGCATTGAAATCCTGGACGAAATGGCCGTCGCGCGCGGCGCGCCGCAGGGATTTGTCGAGCTTGCCAATTTCGCGCTGAAACAGGCATCGCAGCTGATCAGCGGTGAGGTCCGGCTTGCCGGGGAGACCTACAGCATCACCGGAACAGCCGCAAATGCCGCGGATTATGAGTCCGTCACCAACGCATTGAAGACACAACTTCCGGGTAATGGTAGGGTGGGCGAGGTGAAGCTGGCGCCGCCGCCGGCCGGCAATGCCGGGTGATTTCCCGGCGGGAATGCTGATCCAGTGCAATCAACGGGAGCGCGGACAATCATGTATCTCATCACGAAGCTATGGCTCTTTCTGTTGGTGGCCGCTCTTGTCGGTTTCTATGTC
This sequence comes from Phyllobacterium sp. NPDC097923, assembly GCF_044760925.1. Lineage (NCBI taxonomy): Bacteria > Pseudomonadati > Pseudomonadota > Alphaproteobacteria > Hyphomicrobiales > Phyllobacteriaceae > Phyllobacterium > Phyllobacterium sp. NPDC097923. The sequence goes on from NZ_JBIWBL010000001.1 coordinate 1,063,577, forward strand.
GGCTGGTCGACCCAGGGCGGCAAGCGCAACTGATCTGTGTTGAAACTGGGGTAACGAGCTGTGGTCATTTTTCTTCTTCAGGCGCTTTTGCTCATTTCAGCCGCGTTCATTGTCGGCGCCATTTTGGGTCATCTTTTCAAAAAGTTCTCTCCGAAAACCGATTCAGTTTCTCAAGAGTCGACGCGCGCCGCTGACGCCCGTCTCGCCGCCGCAACGCATGTACCGGTCACGCCTGCCAATGACGATGTGAGCAAGCCGCTGTCCGGTCCGGCAATGGTGCCGCCGGCCGAGCCTGTCCCGGCGATGGCATCCCCCGTCGCCGCGCGATCAAAGACGAAAGCTCCGGCCCAAAAGACCGTGGCAAAGACTGCAGGCAGCCGGGCGGTCAGAGTGTCTCAAGACGACACGCACCGCCCCGCTTTGTTGAAAAACGCGCGGCGGGGCAAGCCGGATCGCCTGTCGGACATCGAGGGGATCGGCACCGTGATCCAGTCGGAGCTCCATACGCTCGGCGTGTTTCACTTCGACCAGATTGCGGGTTGGGATGTCGATCAGGCTGCGTGGGTGAGCCGTGCGATTGGCTTTCCCGGCCGCGCCCATCGCGAAGGCTGGATGAAGCAGGCTGCCGATATGATCAGGCAGGCAGGGGACGTCCCCGCCAAGGCAAAGACTGCGGCCAAGGCCAAGCCCAAGGCAGCACCCAAGAAGCCTGCAAAGAGCGGCTAGTCCGCGCGCAAATCAACGCCTGCGCAAAACGCGGCGATCAGCTCGGGCATGCGGCCTGTCTCCAGCAGCGGCGCATGGCCCTGACCCGCAACATTGAACACCTGCAGCGCGCTATGCCGCCGCGCCATCTCGTCAACGGTTTCCTGCGCCAGCAAAGTGGTGTTTTCGCCCCGGATCAGCAGCAGCGGCAGGTCTTTCATCAGTTCGAACTGGGCCCACAAATCCGGCAGTTTTTGCGAATAGTCGATGTTCTCCATCGTCTTGCGGAGATTGGGATCGTAATCCGGGCGGATCACACCGTTGTCTTCGCGGTAGATCATCCGGGCAAAACGCTGCCAGTCGTCCTGGGTCAGGGCAGGGAAGGCTGCTCCGTGCACCGACCGTTGCAACTCTACCGCGTCATTCCAGTCGCCGGGCTGGCGCGTGCCATTGAGATAGGCGCTGATCTGCTGCAGGCCCTCGACCGCTATCTCCGGCCCGATATCATTGAGAATGACGCCGGCGAGAAGCTGTGGCGCGATGGCTGCCAGAATATGCGTGATCAGCCCGCCGCGGGATGTGCCGAGAAAAATCGCCCGGTTGATCTGCAGATGGGCAAGACCGGCAATGACATCGCCCGCTTCCATCCCGATATTGTAGTGCGACCAGTCCGGATCATAGGCTGACAATCCGCGTCCGCGGTAATCGACGCTGATCACCGGGCGTGGCGTCTGCGGGTGCTGCGACAATGACAATGCGAGGTCGTGAAAGTCGCGGCTGTTGCGGGTCAGCCCGGGCAGGCAGACGACCGGCAGGTTGTCGCTTTTGTGCTCGGGCTGGTAAAGCCTCATATGGAGATGCAGGCCATCGGGGGCGTCGAAATGAATGTCGCGCAATAAATCGGCCAATCCGCAATCCTGTTGTTGAGTGTAGAGCCCGGCTAACGCTGCAGCCGTCCGGCGGTCAGATCGCTCTCGATCTGGGCCTTGCCATAGAGCCGCGATTTGTAGACCTCGTAGTTCTCCATGACGCGCTGCACGTAATTGCGGGTTTCCGTGTAGGGAATGCGCTCGATCCAGTCGACGACCTCGTCGACGGATTTGCCGCGCGGATCGCCATAGCGCGAAACCCACTCATTGGCGCGGTTGGGCCCGGCATTGTATCCGGCAAAGGTCAGGACGTAGGAACCGTCGAATTTGGCGATCTGTTCGCCGAGGAAGCGTGCACCCAGGGTGGCGTTATAGGCGGCATCGCCGGTAAGCCGGTCCTTGGAATAGGAAATTCCGGCGCGCTTGGCGACGTCCTTGGCTGTGCCGGGCAGCAACTGCAACAGGCCGCGCGCGCCCGCGCTGGAAACGGCGCTGGCGTTGAACTCGCTCTCCTGCCGGGCGATGGCATAGGCAAGGGCAGCACCGGAACCAGAAATATTGGCATTGCCGGGGATGGCGCCGATGGGATGCGACAGGGCGCCGACGTCGATGCCGCGCTGCGCCGCAATCTTGCCGACGCGCAGGGCGACGAAGTGATTGCTCGTGCGTTCCGCCATGACCGCCAGCAATGCCAGTTCGCCGGGACTGTCGAGTTCCTGGCTCAGGCTGGCGTACAGAATGGCGGCGCGCTGCGCATAGCCGGTGTCTTCCAGGCGCTGGATGGCGCGCACGGCTTCGCGCTGGGCAAAACGGGCGCGATCCGCATCGCTCGGGCGCGGATAGGGCAGTTGCAGGCTCGCCTGTCCGAGCTTGGCGGCGGCCAGCTGGCCATAGAATGTCGTGCCGAAACGCGCCGCACGGCTGTAATAGTCACGCGCATTGCCGCCCGCGCCCGCTTCGGCGGAACGGCCCAGCCAGTAATAGGCGCGCGAGGCGGACATGGGCCGCGACGAAATCTCGGCGATGCGGGCGAAATGGCGCTGCGCCGTCTGCGGGTCCTTGAGCGCCCGCAGGGCATACCAGCCCGCATGGAATTCCGCCTCGGCGGCGACGGACGGGGTTTCGGCGCTGTGCATGGCCGCGATCTTGTAGGCGCGCGTGGCATCGCCGATATCCAGCAGCTCACGCGACAGCACGCGCCGTTCCACCCACCAGGCGTCCGGGTCAATCAGCGATGCCGCATCGCGCGGTGCGGTGGCCAGCACATCGGCCGCTTCCTTGAAGCGTTCCTGGCGGCGCAGATACTGCGCCTTGGCAAAGATGTAGGCCGGGTTCGATTGCCAGGAGCCGGTGACAGCCGCCAGTTTCTGCGCCGCATCCGGCGATTTCTGCAGAACCGCGGCAAAGGCCTGATAGAGCACGTCGGCATTGGCAAGCTTGGCGACGCGGCCGGCGGATTTTGCCTTGCCTTCGTAAAGCATGGTCAGCATGCGCACCAGATGGTCTTCGCGCGGAATGACCTGCGCAAATTCCTTCAGGATCGCCGTTTCCTGCGCATCGTCCAGCTTCTTCGTCCGCCAGAAGGGGCCGAGAACCTGGCGGGCACGGGTGGTGTTGCCGGTGGCGACAAAGGCGCGGGCCAGGATGATGGTGCCTTCGGCCGTCTGCGGCGGGGTGCCGCCAAAGGCATTGATCACCGTAGCCGCCGGCGGATTCTCCTTGAACAGCGCCCGTTCCGAATTGTTGCGGAAGGTCGCCATGCCGGGCCAGCCCGGCAGTTCCGCTGCCGCATGGGCGATTTCCGAGCTGGGAACACCCGGCGCATTCGACAGGCCGATAGCCCAGGTCAGGATATGACGGTCCAGCGCGTCGGCCGGCAGTCCGTTGCGGATACCGAGAGCCTGCTGCACGTCGCCGCCCGACAGGGCATCGAGGCCGCTTTTGAGGCTGCCTGCAATGGCCGACGGTTTCGACGGCTGAGCGATTCCCGCCGTGGTCACCGGATCGGGCTTGGCCATGATCTGTGCTGCGGGGCTGGTCCGTGTCTGGGTGGGGGCAAACGGTTTGAGCGTTGGAATGGGCGGCGTTGAATTTTGCGCAAACGAAGCCGTCGTCACCAGCAGCGATGACGCGAGAAGAACATGACGCAAAACAGAAGTTCTCAGCATTCAGGCAACCAATTTAATCGAAAGGATCACGCGCAGCCCCGGATCCAGAACTGTTGGATCAGATAATAGTGGCGGACGTGTGAAGGCAATCTTAACGAAAGGTTAGCATGGTCCGTTGGTTCTACGCAAAACATCAATTGTATTGCTGTTTTTCATCACGGAAATCATCTTGCCCGGCGAAGGTTGCACGACTATGGTGCGCCACCTCCTGGTTGGCGCCATGCTGGCCCGGCCTTGATCTAACGTTGTTTTCTTGGAGTTCACCATGCTGAAAGGCTCAATCACCGCTCTCGTCACGCCATTCGACCAAAACGGGTCGTTTGACGAGAAAGCCTTTCGCGCATTCCTGGCCTGGCAGCTCGCCGAGGGCACCAATGGTTTCGTGCCTGTCGGAACGACGGGCGAATCGCCGACGCTGTCCCATGCCGAGCACAAGCGCGTGGTCGAAGTCTGCATTGAGGAAGCCAAGGGCAAGGTGCCGGTGATTGCCGGTGCGGGCTCCAACAACACACGCGAAGCCATCGAGCTGGCGCAGCATGCGGAAAAGGCCGGAGCGGACGCGATTCTCGTCGTCACGCCCTATTACAACAAGCCGAACCAGCGCGGCCTCTATGCCCATTACAAGGCCGTGGCCGAATCCGTCTCGCTGCCGATCATCATCTACAACATTCCCGGCCGTTCGATCATCGACATGACCCCGGAGACGATGGGCCAGCTGGCGCATGACTTCAAGAACATTGCCGGCGTGAAGGATGCGACAGGCAAGATCGAGCGCGTTTCGGAACAGCGCATCACCTGCGGTCTGGATTTCATCCAGCTGTCGGGCGAGGACGCGACGGCGCTCGGCTTCAACGCCCACGGCGGTGTCGGTTGCATCTCTGTCACCTCGAACGTCGCGCCGCGCCTGTGTGCCGAATTCCAGGCCGCGACCCTGCGGGGCGACTTCACCGCGGCACTCGCCATTCAGGACCGCCTGATGCCGCTGCACAAGGCGCTGTTTATCGAACCAAACCCGACAGGTCCGAAATATGCCCTGGCCAAGCTCGGCAAGATGAACAATTCGGTGCGTTCCCCGCTCGTCCCGATTGAAGCGGCAACCGCCGAACGTATCGATCAGGCGATGAAACATGCGGGTTTGATCAACTGACAATTGAGGTCGTACACTCATAAATCTGGTCGAAATGGACCATATCCTGCGGACGCCGAAACGGCTGCAAGCTGCAGTGTCGAGCCGCTCGGCCGGGGGAAAGACCCCGCCCTTCGCGCCTCTCCTCGCATCTTCTTGCCGTTTCAGGCGCCATTTCGACCAGATTTGTGAGTGTACGACCTACTTGCAAAGCATTATATAGGCCTCATGAACAAGCCCAAAGCTGCCAAAAAACCCATTACGGTTCGCAAGGTCATTGCCGAGAACCGCAGAGCGCGTTTCAATTTCGAGATTCTCGACACGATGGAGGCTGGCATCGTGCTGCAGGGCACGGAAGTCAAATCCCTGCGCAACAACCAGTCCAACATTGCCGAAAGCTATGCCAGTCTCGAAAACGGCGAGTTCTGGCTGATCAATTCCTATATTCCGGAATATCTGCAGGCCAACCGCTTCAACCACGCGCCGCGCCGCCATCGTAAGCTGCTGGTCAGCAAGCGTGAAATGGCACGCCTGGCGCAATCGGTGGACCGCGAAGGCATGACCGTCGTGCCGCTGAAACTCTATTTCAACGATCAGGGCAGGGCGAAGCTCGAACTTGCCGTTGCCCGTGGCAAGAAACTGCACGACAAGCGCGAGACGGAAAAGCAGCGCGACTGGAACCGTGAGAAGTCACGGCTGCTGCGCGACCGGGGCTGATTGCGTGGGTGCTTTGTACCCTTAAACCGAAGCATCCAGATGGGCGCGCACGGCGGCGAAGACGCTCTTGAACATGGGTTCGGTCAGGCGTCCGGTGTTCGTGTTGTAGCGCGAACAATGATAGCTGGAAAAAATGCGGATATCGCCGATATCGGACTGTCCGCCATGGCTGAATGGAAGTTTCGCCACCGGCTGCTTTAGCGACCGTATCGTCGATTGGTGCGCGATGGTGCCAAGGGTCACGATGGCGCGCAGGTTGCGGAACTGCTGGATGGTCGGCGTCAGAAACCGCCGGCAATTGTTGATCTCGCCGCCAACCGGCTTGTTTTCCGGCGGAACACAGCGAACGGCGTTGACGATCGCCGCATCGAGCAGTTCCAGGCCGTCATCCGGCCGGGCGGCGAATGTGCCGCGGGAAAAGCCGAATTCTGCCAGCGTGCCGTAAAGCAAATCCCCCGCATAGTCGCCGGTGAACGGACGGCCCGTCCTGTTGGCGCCGCGCAGGCCGGGCGCGAGCCCGATAATGAGCAGCTGAACCGACTCAATCCCACCCGCAGGCAGGAAGGCGGGGACCGGCGCATTGTGCCACGCCGGTTCTTTCACGCGCCATCCGGCGATGAAGTCATGCAGTCGCGGGCAGATCGGGCAATCGGGGGAAGGTTCGACACTCATAGGGCGCTAAAAAGCACAATGCCGCATGGTTTTCCATGCGGCATTTCCGAATCTTTCGACAAATATCAATAAGCGATTATTAGTAATCGACCTGTTCTTCTTCGACACGGCGCGGCGCGCGCTCCGATGCCTCGCGGCCGATTTCGGTGCGCAGCGATGTCAGGTCGATGAAATGATCCGCCTGACGGCGCAGTTCGTCCGATATCATTGGCGGCTGGGTCGAAAGTGTCGAGACGACGCTGACCTTGCGGCCCTTGCGCTGCAAGGCTTCCACCAGGGAGCGGAAATCGCCATCGCCGGAGAAGATAACAAAATGGTCCACCGTGTCCGTCAATTGCATGGCATCGACAGCAAGTTCAATGTCCATATTGCCCTTGATCTTACGGCGGCCAGCAGAATCGGTAAATTCTTTTGCAGGTTTCGTAACAACCTTATATCCGTTGTAATCAAGCCAATCGATCAATGGGCGTATCGATGAGTATTCCTGATCTTCTACAAGCGCTGTATAGTAATACGCGCGAAGCAAATAGCCTCTTTTCTGGAAAGCTGTAAGAAGTTTGCGATAGTCAATATCAAATCCCAGTACCTTTGAGGCTGCGTAGAGATTTGCACCATCGATAAACAAAACGATCTTTTCACGTGGATCAAACATAATAAGGTTCCATTTCAAAAAGGTGAGCTTCAATTTCAAATCAGCTAGAAGGTAATAAAGCTCGATCTGATCTTATACGAAAGTAGCATATTTACTACGTCGGGTTCGGTGAAAAGCCAATAGCTGGGCGGAAAATTTGTCCGAATTTTGGATAGAACCGCTCAATCTATGGTGATTGTTTTTTACTGTTAAACAGCCCGTGTCGAACCTGTTGACGGCTTTTGCTTGTTTTTTCCGTGTAACCGCGTTATGTCCCGCTTAATCCGCTAATTCAGTTAAAAATGAAAGGGGCAGCTCATGGCCCGCGTCACTGTTGAAGATTGCGTTGACAAGGTCGAAAACCGGTTTGAACTGGTTTTGCTCGCCAGTCACCGCGCGCGCCTGATTTCACAGGGTGCAGCGATCACCATCGATCGCGACAATGATAAGAATCCGGTTGTTGCCCTGCGCGAAATCGCAGAGGAAACGCTTTCGCCGGGCGACCTCAAGGAAGATCTGATCCATTCGCTGCAGAAGCATGTGGAAGTCGATGAGCCGGAAGCGGTTGCTGTGGTACCGCAGGTCACCTCCGGCGACAGCGAAGGCAATGAGATTGCCGAGATCGAAGCCGACGACAATGTTTCCTTCGACAGCATGTCGGAAGAGGAATTGCTGGCCGGTATCGAAGGTCTGGTAGCTCCGGAAAAAAGCGACGACTATTAATCAAATGTCGCGCTTTCAGCGCGACTGATTGCCGGTTCAGGCTATCGTGATGCGTCGCAGTCTTTCTGCGGCGCATTATTTTTGCGTCTTGGTAACGCAATTACCATATATCGCTCGATAATTTAGAGTTTTGGGTTTGGAGGCTTCCGTCCATGATGCGTCAGTATGAGCTTGTCGAGCGTGTTCAGCGTTACAAGCCTGACGTCAATGAGGCGCTTCTCAACAAAGCCTATGTCTATGCCATGCAGAAGCATGGTCACCAGAAACGCGCATCGGGCGATCCGTATTTTTCCCATCCGCTCGAAGTGGCCGCGATCCTCACCGACATGCATCTGGACGAGGCGACGATCGCCATTGCCCTGTTGCATGACACCATCGAGGATACCTCGGCGACGCGTCAGGAAATCGACACGCTGTTCGGGCCCGACATCGGCAAGCTCGTCGAGGGCCTGACCAAGCTGAAAAAACTGGACCTCGTCTCGAAAAAGGCCGTGCAGGCGGAAAACCTGCGCAAGCTGCTTCTCGCCATTTCCGACGATGTGCGGGTCCTGCTGGTCAAGCTCGCCGACCGCCTGCACAATATGCGCACGCTGCATCACGTGCCGCCGGACAAGCGTTTGCGCATTTCCGAGGAAACCATGGATATCTATGCGCCGCTCGCCGGGCGCATGGGCATGCAGGATATGCGCGAGGAACTGGAAGGGCTGGCCTTCCGCTACATCAATCCCGAAGCGTTCAATGCCGTGACCAACCGGCTCGCAGAGCTGATGGAAAAGAACCGCAGCACGCTGACGCAGATCGAAACCGATCTTTCCAGCCTGTTCGAAAAGCGCGGCATCAAGGCCAGTGTCAAAAGCCGGCAGAAGAAGGCCTGGTCGGTGTTCCGCAAGATGGAAAGCAAGGGGCTCTCCTTCGAACAGCTCTCCGATATCTTCGGCTTCCGCGTCGTCGTCGATACCGTCGCCGATTGCTACAACGCGCTTGGCATCATCCATACCACGTGGTCGATGGTGCCGGGCCGCTTCAAGGATTATATCTCGACGCCCAAGCAGAACGACTACCGTTCGATCCACACCACCATCGTCGGTCCGTCGCGCCAGCGTGTCGAACTGCAGATCCGCACCCGCGAAATGAACGACATTGCCGAATACGGCGTGGCAGCCCACTCGATCTACAAGGATCGCGGCAGCGCGCAGAACCCGCATGTCATTTCGACGGAAACCAACGCCTACGCGTGGCTGCGGCAAACCATCGAAGCCCTGGCGGAAGGCGACAATCCGGAAGAGTTTCTCGAACACACCAAGCTGGAGCTGTTTCAGGACCAGGTTTTCTGCTTCACGCCGAAGGGCCGGCTCATCGCCCTGCCGCGCGGGGCAACGCCGATCGATTTCGCCTATGCGGTGCACACCAATATCGGCGACAGCTGCGTCGGCGCCAAGGTCAATGGCCGCATCATGCCGCTGATGACCGAATTGCATAATGGCGATGAGGTCGAGATCATCCGCTCCAAGGCGCAGACACCGCCGGCCGCCTGGGAATCGGTGGTTGTCACCGGCAAGGCGCGCGCAGCCATCCGCCGTGCCACGCGCATTGCGGTGCGCAAGCAGTATTCCGGCCTCGGCACGCAGATTCTCGAGCGGGCTTTCGAGCGGGCGGGGAAAGTCTATTCGCGCGATGAACTCAAGAAGGGCCTGCCGCGCCTGGCACGCAAGGAGATCGACGATGTTCTGGCCGCCGTCGGGCGGGGTGAATTGCCGTCCTCCGATGTCATGAAGGCGGTCTATCCGGAATATCAGGACTCCAAGCCCAAGCCGACGCCGAGCGAACGCGAGGAAGGCTGGGTCAATTTCCGCAACACGTCGGGCATGATCTTCAAGATGCCGGAAGGCAGCGACGGCGCGGCGGGATGGGAGCCGGGCGGCCCGCATGCCCTGCCGATCCGCGGGGCAAGCCCCGACATGCCCGTGCACTTCTCGCCGGAAGGCGCGGTGCCGGGAGATCGCATCGTCGGCATTCTCCAGCCCGGTGCGGGCATGACCATCTATCCGATCCAGTCATCGGCGCTGATGGCCTATGACGATCAGCCGGAGCGCTGGATCGACGTGCGCTGGGATATCGACGAAAGCAGGCGCGACCGCTTCCCGGCCCGCATCAACATTTCGGCGATCAATGCACCGGGTTCATTGGCAGAAATCGCCGAGATCATCGCCGCCAACGAAACCAATATTCACAATCTCTCCATGGTCCGCACGGCGCCTGATTTTACGCAGATGATCGTCGACCTGGAGGTCTGGGATCTGAAACATCTCAACCGGATCCTGTCGAAACTCAAGGAAAGCAAGTGCGTCAGCGACGCACAGCGCGTGAACGGATAGAGGGGCACACATGAATACGGATGAAGTTCTGCAGGTATTTCGCGAAGCAGGGGCAGTGCTGGAAGGGCACTTTATCCTGACATCGGGCTTGCGCAGCCCGACATTCCTGCAAAAGGCCCGCGTGTTCATGCACGCCGACAAGACCGAGCGCGTGTGCCGTGCGCTGGCCGACAAGATCAGGAATGCCGGTCTTGGCCCGATCGACTACGTGGTCGGACCAGCCATCGGCGGCATCATCCCGGCCTATGAAACATCGCGCCATCTCGGCGTCCCGGCCATCTGGGTCGAACGCGAGAACGGTGTGTTCCGCCTGCGCCGCTTTGAAATTGCCAAGGGTGCGCGCGTCGTCATCGTCGAAGATATCGTGTCGACGGGCTTGTCGATCCGCGAGACGGTCACCACCTTGCAGGAACTGGGCGCCGAGGTTCTGGCCGCCGCCTGCATTATCGATCGCTCCGCCGGCAAGACAGATGTCGGCGTGCCGCTGATTGCACTGGCGGAATATGAAGTCCCGGCCTATCCTGCTGACCAATTACCGCCTGAGCTTGCCGCAATTCCGCCCGTTAAGCCTGGTAGTCGTAATATTTGATTAACCAAAAGACGTGAGCGCTTGAGCCAGTTGCGCACTCGCTGGCTCCGGCGTCGAGGGACTTGAATACCAATGCTCTTCAAACGGCGTATCAAACCGGGCTTCCGTGAACGGATGCGTACTGCAGTGTGGCCGCGCCGCTCGGTCGGCCGGTCGCTGCGCTATTTCGGCAAGCGCGTGCTGCGGCTGCGGGCGACCCCGCACGCTATTGCTGCGGGACTTGCCGCCGGCATTTTTTCCTCGTTCATTCCCATCCTCGGCGTGCATATCGCCGTGGCGCTGGCGATTGCCTGGATCATCGGCGGCAACATCGCCGCCGCCATCCTTGGCACGACGCTCGGCAATCCGCTGTTCCTGCCGTTCATCTGGGGCGCGACGCTGGAGGCCGGACGGTTCATCCTGAGCGGCGGTCCCAGCGACGAGCCTTTCCCGCACCACCTCGGCCATATGCTGCGGCATCTGGATTTCGCCGAATTGTGGGGCCCGATCGTCAAGCCGATGCTGATCGGTGCGATCCCCCTCGGTTTCATCGCCGCCCTTGTGGTCTATTTCCCGACCCGCTGGATCGTCGCCAGCTTCCAGAACCGCCGCAAGGCCGGTTATGCGCTGGAAAAGGTGGCCGAACCCTCATGATCATCGGGATCGGCAGTGACCTGATTGATATAAGACGCATTGAAAAGACATTGGAGCGGCATGGCCAGCGCTTCATCGATCGTGTCTACACGCCGGTAGAGCAGGCCCGCTCCGAACGGCGCAAGCTGCGCGCCGCCTCCTATGCCAAACGTTTTGCCGCCAAGGAGGCCTGCGCCAAGGCGCTCGGGACGGGGTTGTCCGAAGGTGTTTTCTGGCGCGACATGGGGGTGATCAACCTTCCGAGCGGCGCGCCGACGATGCGGCTGACCAACGGTGCCGCCCGTCGGCTTGAGGCGATTCTGCCCGCCGGACATACCGCGCACATCCATGTGACGATCACCGACGATTTTCCGCTTGCGCAAGCATTCGTGATTATCGAAGCGCTGAAAATCGTGGAATAGCCGCAATCAAACGCCATTGAGCAGAGCTATGTAGCATTGCTCCCTGCAGATTCAGCGGTTAAGAGGGTGCAGCTTAGAAATTTGGAGATATGACGAGCGTGAGCGACAAATCTGTTGTGAAAAAATCTGGCGGTCTTGGCGAGACGATCAGCGTTGTCGTGCAGGCCCTGCTGCTCGCTCTGGTGATCCGGACCGTGCTGTTCCAGCCGTTCAACATTCCGTCCGGCTCGATGCGTCCGACCCTGCTTGAGGGCGATTATCTCTTCGTTTCGAAATTCTCCTACGGCTTCTCGAAATACTCCATTCCCTTTGCGCCGAACCTGTTTTCCGGGCGCATCTGGGCCAGCGAGCCGCAGCGCGGCGACATTGCCGTGTTCCGCAAGCCCAACGATACATCGCTGGATTTCATCAAGCGCGTCGTCGGCCTTCCCGGTGACCGTGTGCAGATGCGTGGCGGCGTGCTTTACCTCAACGACGTCGCCGTGCCGCGCGTCAAGGTCGGCCAGATCAACAATCCCGATGTCACCGAAGTCAACCGCCCCGTGGATGTCTACCGCGAAACGCTGCCGAACGGCGTGACCTATGACACGCTCGATTTGACCCCCAACGGCCTCGGCGACGACACGCGTGAATTCGTTGTGCCTGCCGGCCATTATTTCATGATGGGTGACAATCGCGACAATTCCGCCGACAGCCGCTTTGACGTGGGCTACGTGCCCTTCGAAAATTTCATCGGCCGTGCCAACATCATCTTCTTCTCCATTGCCGGCAAGGCGAGCCCGCTGGAACTGTGGCGCTGGCCGTCGGAGCTGCGCTTTGACCGTCTGCTTCACAGCGTGAACGGAACCTCCTTCACCCCGAAGAGCCAATGAGCCGCCCATGACCCTGTCCGCTGACGCCGTTCGCAGACTGGAGGAGCAGACGAGCCACACATTTCGCGACCTCGCCCGCCTGGAGCGCGCGCTGACCCATGCCAGTGCCCGCCAGTCGGTCGGATCGGATTATGAACGGCTCGAATTCCTCGGCGATCGCGTTCTCGGGCTGGTCATTGCCGAAATGCTCTTTCGCGCCTATCCGACCGCGAGCGAAGGGGAATTGTCGCTGCGCCTGAACTCGCTGGTCAATGCCGATACATGCGCTGCGGTGGCCGATGAAATCGGCCTGCATGAATTCATCCGCACCGGTTCCGATGTGAAGGGACTGGCGGACAAGCGGCTGAAAAGCCTGCGTGCCGACGTGGTGGAATCGCTGATCGCAACGATTTATCTGGACGGCGGGCTGGAAGCGGCGCAACCTTTCATCCAGCGGTATTGGGATGCCCGCTCGCGCGAGATCAACTCGGCGCAGCGCGATCCCAAGACGGAATTGCAGGAATGGGCACACCAGCAGGATGGTGCCCAGCCCATATACAGCGTGGTCGAACGCACCGGCCCGGACCACGATCCACAATTTACGGTGAAGGTAGAGGTGAAGGGTTTTGCGCCAGCCACCGGCATGGGGCGCTCCAAGCGCATTGCCGAGCAGGAAGCGGCCGTTGCCCTGCTTTACCGGGAAGGCGTCCGTCAGAAGACGCAGGAAGAAGGACAGATATGACCGACCAGGACGTAACGCCGGAAACGGCCCAGCCCGAAGGCCCGACGCGTTCGGGCTTCATCGCCTTGATCGGCGCGCCGAATGCCGGCAAGTCGACGCTGGTCAACCAGCTGGTCGGCAGCAAGGTTTCGATCGTCACCCACAAGGTCCAGACCACGCGCGCGCTGGTGCGCGGCATCGTCATTCACGACCGCACGCAGATGGTGCTGGTCGATACCCCCGGTATTTTCAAGCCCAAGCGCCGGCTCGACCGCGCCATGGTGACGACAGCCTGGGGCGGCGCCAAGGATGCGGACCTCATTCTGGTGCTGATCGACGTGGAAGAGGGCATCAACGAAGAGGCGGAAGCCATTCTGGGCAGCCTGCACGAGAAGAAACGCAAGGTCATTCTCGTCCTTAACAAGGTCGACCGCATCGAAGCGCCGAAACTCCTGGAACTGGCGCAGCGCGCCAACGAGAAGGTGAATTTCGACAAGACGTTCATGATTTCGGCCCTGAAGGGCTATGGCTGCAAGGATCTGTTGAAGTACCTCGCGGACAACCTGCCGGAAGGTCCGTGGTATTATCCGGAAGACCAGATTTCCGATATGCCGATGCGCATGCTGGCGGCGGAAATCACCCGCGAAAAGCTTTACCTGCGCCTGCACAATGAGTTGCCGTACTCGTCGACCATCGAGACCGAAAGCTGGGAGGAGAAGCCGGATGGTTCCGTCCGCATCCAGCAGGTGATCTATGTCGAGCGCGACAGCCAGAAGAAGATCGTGCTCGGCCACGAGGGGCAGGCGATCAAGGCCATCGGCCAGTCCGCCCGCAAGGAGCTGATGGAAATCCTCGAACAGAAGGTCCATCTGTTCCTGTTCGTCAAGGTGCGCGACAATTGGGGCAATGATCCCGAGCGTTACCGCGAAATGGGCCTTGAATTCCCGCACGGATAGCGCGAGTCTCGCCTCATGGAATGGCGGGATGAAGGAATCATACTCGGAACGAGGCGGCACGGGGAAACCAGTGCGATCCTCGAACTGATGACGCGCGCGCATGGCCGCCATATGGGGCTGGTGCGCGGCGGCCGCTCCCGCCGCATGCAGCCGCTGCTGCAGCCGGGCAACCGGGTGGATGTGATCTGGCGCGCGCGCATTGACGAGCATCTTGGCATGATGCAGGTCGAGCCGGTATCCTTTGCCGCCGCCCGGCTGATCGAACAGCCCGTCGGCCTCTATGCGCTGCAGCTGGCTGCAGCGCATCTGCGCCTCCTGCCGGAGCGTGATCCGCACCAGGGGCTTTTCGAGACACTCGCCATCATCCTCGAACATTGCGACGACCCGCTGATCTCGGGTGAATTGCTGTTGCGCTTCGAGGTGATGATGCTGGAGGAGCTGGGTTTCGGGCTCGACCTGAAACGCTGCGCGGCGACGGGCAGCGGCGACAACCTTGCCTATGTCTCGCCGAAATCCGGCCGGGCTGTATCGCGCGATGCGGGTGCGCCCTGGGCCGACAAGCTGCTGGTGATGCCGCCATTCATGATCAGTTCGAAGGTGCGGGCGGCGTCGCTCGCCGAACTGACGGATGCTTTCCGTCTGACCAGTTTCTTCTTCACCCGTCACGTCTGGGAACCGCGGGCGCTGAAGGCGCCGGAGTCGCGCGACGGATTTTTGACGGCGGTATCGCGATCGATATCAAGGACGGCAGGGCAGGGCCAGGCCGCACAGGAAAGGTCAGCACAATCATGAGTTCAGATACCATGCCTGCCATCGCGTTTCCCGGTGGCATCGGTACGCTGCCGCTTGCCGATCTGGCAAAGCGAAGCGGTCTCGATGTCCTGCAGGCAATGCTGCGCGGGGAGTATCCCGCTCCGCCCATGGCCAAAACCCTGTCCTTCACCCTGCATGAGGTCGAGCCGAACCGGGTTGTCTTCACGGGCGTCCCGGCGCAGGAACATCTCAATCCGCTGGGCGGCATCCACGGCGGCTGGGTGGCGACACTGATGGATTCTGCGCTGGCCTGCTGCGTGATGACGACCCTGAAGCCGGGCGAAGCCTACACCACGGTGGAATTCAAGGTGAATCTGGTGCGGCCGCTGTCGCCCGATACCGGCCCTGTCTTCTGCGAGGGCAAGCTGGTGCATCGCGGCCGCACGCTGGCGACCTCGGAAGCCTTCCTGCGCGATGCCAACGGCAAGCTGCTGGCCCACGGCACCGAGACGTGCGCGATTTTCCCGCTCGAAAGTTTCATGCGCGGCGGCTGAGGCTTTTGACAGCAAATCAGATCTTGCTACCCGGCGCTCGGCAAGCCGGTTCCCGACAGTCTCAGAACCTGGCGGATCAATGCGTCGGCATCAGCCCCGGCGTCCACTTGCCCGTCGATCATCAGCAATGCCAGCCCGTGGGTCAGCGACCATAGAAACAGGGCGGCTGCGGGCACCTCTTCTGCCGGCAGTCTTTTGTACAGGCCGGCTTTGACCTTTTCATAGGCGCGCTGGCGCAGCGCACGCACGGCCTCGCTTTCCCTCGAGGCACCGCGCAATCCTTCACCGAACATCAGGCGGTAAAGCGCCGGATTGGCGCGGGCAAAGGCGATATAGGCCTCGCCGGTCGGCGCCAGCATGCCCTTGGCATTGGTTGGGGCTGCTTCCAGCTGCTCGGCGAATTCCGTGAATCCCTGCTCGGCCAGCGACACGGCAATGGCATCGAGGCTGGCGAAGTGATGATAGGCCGAAGGCGCGGATACGCCGACCCGGCGGGCGATCTCACGCAAACTCAAGGCGCCGGGGCCGCGTTCCTCCAGCAGCCCGCGGGCGGCGGCAAGCAGTGCCCGGCGCAGATTGCCATGATGATAACCGGCGGGGTTTTGATCGTGTTCGTCCATGCGTATCCAGACTATCTTTACACTGTTAGGATTGTAGTTTATTTGAGATGAACTGACAATGAGAACGGATTTTGCCATGTCACATATCCCGGTCTACGTCTATTTTATCTTCATTGCATTGATGTGGGTCGGGGTTACGCGCTGCTTCCGACGCACGATCCGCATCCGGCGGCTTCTCATCATGCCCCTGTTGTTTGCGGCTCTCGGTTTTCGCGGGTTCTTCGGCCTGTTTCCGCATCCGGTGGATCGGGACATTCTCGCCGCGCTGCTGGGGCTCGTCATCGGGCTGGCGCTCGGCTGGCATCACGCCCGCCGCTGGACCATCGCAATCGACCGGCAGGCCGGACAGATCACCGTGCCGGGTGACATCATGATGTTCGCGATTATCCTTGGCAGCTTCGCCTTCGAATTCACCCTGCATTACGGCATCGAATCCCATGCTTCATGGGTTGCCGCTTGGCCGGTCCAGCCGATTGCCGCGGGTGTCTGGGCGTGGTTTCTCGGCATGACCGCAGGACGCAATGTCAATCTTGCGCTGCGGTATCGCGACCAGCAGGCAGTGCCGGTTCCAGAGGCATCTTGAACGCGCATTTTCGGGGTTTGCCGGCCTGAATGACCAAGCTTTTACCCTGTCTGTGAAAATCTGCCCAGGAACTGGGAAATTGCAGCGAAATCGCCGCGCACAAGTGTGAATTTCGGTCGAATTTTCGGAAAATCCGCTAGTTTTTCCCGCATATCCTGTCAAACATTGGCGCGACGCAAAAACAGCGTTTGGGGTATCGCAGCCGCAGGGTTGCTGGGGAGGTTTAAATGGACAGTTTCTTGGCGGGCCTGAAGGCTGCCGTCGACACGATGGGGCCGACGGTCCTCTTGCCGATCGTTATTTTCATCATTGCCGTGGTTCTTGGCGCCAAGGTGGGGCGCGCGTTCCGTGCAGCCGTCACCATCGGCGTTGCCTTTATCGGTATCAATCTGGTGCTCGGGCTGATGCTCACATCGATTGGCGATGTCGCCAAGGCGATCGTCACCAATACCGGCATTCAGCGTGATATCGTCGATGTGGGCTGGCCGTCGGCCGCTGCCATCGCCTTCGGATCGTCCGTCGGCCTGTGGGTGATCCCCATCGGTATCGCGGTCAATATCGTGCTGCTTTTGACGCGCATGACCCGCACGCTGAACGTCGACGTGTGGAATTTCTGGCACTTTGCCTTCATCGGCTCGCTCGCCGTCGCCGCCACCGACAGCCTGGCCTACGGCCTGATCGTCGCGGCGCTGATGGTCGCGCTCTGCCTGCTGTTTGCCGACTGGTCGGCCAAGGCCGTGCAGCAGTTCTATGGCATTCCCGGCATTTCCGTGCCGCATCTGGCCTCAGCACAAATCCTGCCGATTGCCATCGTCTTGAACTGGATCATCGACCGGATTCCCGGCATCAACAAGATCGAGATCAACACCGAAACCTTCGAAAAGCGCTTCGGCGTCTTCGGCGAGCCGGTCATTCTCGGCTTGATCATCGGTCTCGTGCTCGGCGTGATCGCTTACTACAACGCCGGCGATTTCGGCGTGGTTCTCAGCAAGGTGCTGCAGACCGGCATGACCTTGGCTGCCGTGATGCTGCTGCTGCCGCGCATGGTCAAGATATTGATGGAAGGGCTTCTGCCGGTTTCCGATGCGGCGCAGGCTTTCGTCAAGAAGCGGACGGGCGACCGGGAATTGCTGGTCGGGCTTGATTCGGCAATTCTGATCGGCCATCCCGCGGCGATCTCTTCGTCACTGATCCTGGTGCCGATTGCCATCATCCTCTCGGTGATCCTGCCGGGCAACCGCGTCATTCTTTTTGCCGATCTGGCGGTCATTCCGTTCATCGTCGCCATGACAGCGCCGCTGTTGAAGGGGAATGTCTTCCGCATGGTCATTGTCGGCACCTTCACGCTGGCTGTCGGCTTCTACGTCGCCAACGCGCTGGCGCCGCTGTTCACCAGTGCCGCCCAGTCGTCCGGCTTCAAGATGCCGGCCAATGCGGTGCAGATCACCAGCGTCGTCGACGGGTTCCTGTGGGTGTCCTATGCGGTGATCGCTGCGATCCGCGGTCTCGGCGCGGCGGGTCTTGGTGTCATTGCCATCGTCATCGCGGGTGCCTTCTGGGCCTATCACCGCAACACCGCTGCATGGGAACGTGCCGCCGGTGCCGATGAGAACGCCGACAAGACTGCATGACAAGACGTATACTGGAGTAAGTGAATGGCGAAAGCCCTGATGAGCTATCTCGATCCCGGGGCGATTGTCCTTGGGGTCGAGGCCGGGAATGATCAGGACGTGATCCGGATTCTTTCCGATCGTTTGCACAGCCTGGGTTATGTGAAGCCGAGCTTTGCCGCAGCGGTGCTTGCCCGCGAGGCGGCGCTGCCCACCGGCTTGCCGCTAGGGTTGGACAACAATGTTGCCATTCCCCATACGGACCCGGAACATGTGCTGAAACCGGGCCTCGCCATGGCGACGCTGTGCAGGCCGGTGGCCTTTTGCAATATGGAGGACCCGGAGGAAAAACTGCAGGTCAGCGTGGTTTTTCTGATGGCCCTCAACGACAAGGACCAGCAGATCGAAATGCTGCAGGAAATCGCCTTGACCATTCAGTCGGCGGACACGATCTCCGCCCTGATGCGATCCACCACTGTTGACGATGTGACCCGGCTTTTGGCCTGACGCGCCATCCGGGATGAAGAGGGACCAATGACCAAACAAAAGACTGTACTTTTCGCCTGCGGAACCGGTATCGCGACGTCGACCGTCGTCGCTCACGCGGTGGAGGACGCGCTGAAGGAACGCGGCATTACGTTCAATTCGCGCCAGTGCAAGGCGACCGAGGTAGCCAGCCAGATCGATGATGTCGACCTTGTCGTCTCCACCACCCAGTTGCCGAAGGATCTCGGCAAGCCGGTGATCACGACGCTCGCCTTTCTCACCGGCATCGGCAAGGCCGAGGCACTCGACAAGATCGAGGCGGCATTGCGCGATTAACACTCCGCTTACCATATCGGTGCAAATCGCCGCCGTCTGACCCGTCAGGCGGCGGTTTCTGTTTATAACCATCATGCCGGGCAAAACCCGGCCCATTGCCGCCGCAGTGCCCCGTCAGTTGTCCCTCTGACAATTGATCCGAAGGAGTGCCCATGCGTATCGCGACGACCCTGTTTCTCTCCCTCGCCATGAGCTGCGCCGCCAATGCCGCCGATCTCATCACTTTCTGGGATACGCCGCAGCATGGCGGCAACAGTTTCAATCGCTTGCCGCCGGACCAGGCCTATTTCGATGCCTTGAAAAAATATGGCGCGAGCTGGGTGCGGCTCTCCTACGACAAGTGGAAGCCGGCCAAGCGGGATTTCCTCATCGGCGATGCCGACCACTATGAAGGCATTCCCGCAGCCGATCTTGCCACGCTGAAGGCAACGCTCGACCGCGCTGATAAGGCCGGCCTCAAGGTCGTCATCACGCCGCTGTCCCTGCCATCCATGCGCTGGTCGCAGAACAACAACGGCAAGTTCGATGACCGGCTCTGGCAGGACAAGGCAAAATGGCAGGAAGCCGCGCTGTTCTGGCGGGATCTGGCGACCGCCTTGAAGGATCATCCCGCCATTGCGGCCTACAACATCATCAACGAGCCCGCGCCGGAAAAGATGGGCGGTATTGCCGAACACGCCGGTGTTGCGGACATGCAGGCCTGGTACGGCAAGCAGAAGGGCGGCTCGCGCGACCTGATCGCCTTCTACAACACGGTGATCGCCGAAATCCGCAAGGTCGATCCCGCAACGCCTGTCATGGCGGATGCCGGGTGGTATGCGGCTGCCGATGCCTTTAGCTACTGGCCGAAGCCGCTCGATGACACGAAGGTCGTTTACAGCTTCCACATGTACGAGCCCTACGAAGCAACAAGCGCGCCGAATATCAAGCGGAAGAAGCCCTATGCCTATCCCGGCGAGGTTCCCTATGCCGGATCAACGGTGACATGGAATGCGCGCGCGGTGGCTGATTACCTCGCCAAGCCGGTCGACTGGGCAAAAGCGCATCATATCCCGCTCAACCGGCTGGTCGCAGGCGAGTATGGCTGCATGCGCATGCTTGCGGGTTGCAAGGCCTATCTCGAGGATGTCTTGACCGTGTTCGACAAAGACAGGCTGCACTGGGCCTTCTACAGCTTCCGCGAGGACAGCTGGGACGGCATGGACTACGAGCTCGGATCGGAAAAAGTGAACTGGAAGTACTGGGAAGCCATCGATGCGAACGAGCCGGATCCGGTCAAGCGCAAGGCCACGCCGGAATTCGAACCCATCCGCAAGCGCCTTCAGCCGTAACGCAGCCTATTCGGCCGGTTGCAGGGCGGGGCGGTCCGCCTGGCGCTCTTCAATCGGCCAATGCACGATGGCGGCGAAAATCCCGAGGACGACACTCAGCCACCACACGGGGTTGTAGCTGCCGAAGTGATCGTAGAGATAACCGCCCAGCCAGACACCGAGGAAGGAGCCGACCTGGTGCGAAAAGAAGACGATGCCGCCGAGCATGCCGAGATAGCGCGTGCCGAACATGATGGCGACCAGCGCATTGGTCGGCGGTACGGTTGAAAGCCACATCAGCCCCATCACGATGGCAAACACCACCACGGATGCGCCGGTCTGCGGCAGCAGCAGGAATGCCGCCACCAGCACCGAGCGGCCGATATAGAGATAGGCGAGGAATTTCGGCTTGGAATAGCGCTGGCTGATGACGCCGGATGCCAGCGAACCGATCACGTTGAAAAAGCCGATCAGGGCCAGCGCCAGCACCGCATATTTGGCATCGATGCCGATATCGCTGATATAGGCGGGAAAGTGCGCGGTGATGAACGCCAGCTGGAAGCCGCAGACAAAAAAGCCTGTCGTCAGCAGCACATAGCTCCTGTGGGCGAGCGCTTCGCGCAGGGCTTCGCCCATGGATTGTTTGTACTGTGCCTCGCTGACGCGGCCGCTGGTGGAATTGCCGCGCAGCGGGATGGCGAGAAGCGGCACGATCAGCATGGCGATGCCGAGATAAACAAGCGCATCGGACCAGCCGAAACGCTCGATCAGCGCGAGACTGAGCGGCGAAAACACGAACATGCCGGCGGAACCCGCTGCGGTGCCGAGGCCGAAGACGAAGGTGCGTTTTTCGGCCGAAACATTGCGGGCAAATGCGGAAAGGATCGTTCCAAAGGAACCGGAGGCGATGCCGAGGCCGACAAGAAGGCCGCCGCCGATATAGAGCATGCCGGGTGAGGAAGCCCATGCCATCAGGATCAGCCCGGCGCTGTAGAGGATCGCCGACATCAGCAGGACCCGCCATGTGCCGAACTTGTCGGCGATGGCGCCGAAGAAGGGCTGGCCGATACCCCAGAACAGATTCTGCAAGGCGATGGCCATGCCGAATGTGGTGCGGTCCCAGCCCTTGTCATGCAGCAGCGGCAACTGGAAAAGACCCATGGCCGAGCGTGGGCCGAATGTCATGACCGCGATGAGACAACCGGCGGTGATGATCAGCCACGGTAAGCCCGCAGGCTTTGCTGTGCGCGATTGAATCATGGTCTCTCCCCTTAAATCCAGGAGAGAATTATCCTATTTGTACTCTCAATCAATTGAATAGATGTGAATTGGCACATCAACGCAATTGATACGTTATGGGTCCGTTCATTCCCCGCACATACAGACAAAGGCTTTCCCGATGCGATTTCTTCTGCCACTTCTGGCTTTGACCACCATTACCCTGGCCGGTTGCGCCAATTCGGGCCGGGTGAGCCCGCTGGTCTTTTGCGACCGGCCAACGGATATCAACGCGAAAATATTCACCGACTGCTCGCCGCGTCTGGGTGGCGACAGCCCGGCCAAACGCGACCGGCAGGACCGCAACTATTACCGCCACCGGGGAACCACGTACTAACCCTCTGAAATAAATCGGGGAAATGCCCTCAAGCCGGGCGTTTCCATCGGCTCGCACGTCATGCGTGACACAGGGAATACTCGCGCCGGATTGTCTTCGGCGCGTTCATTCCTCCCGCAATCTTTAGCCGATTGTTGAAAATCTGCCCCTTGAAGCGGCGGAAATATTGGCCTATGTATTCAGCGACGGCCTTGCCGTTTTTCTTTTGATCACAAATATGCTCATATTGAGTATAAATGATCGGCAGCAGGCAATCTGAGGAGGTTGCCCTTGGAGGAAAAGACGATGACCAGCACTGCGCGCACCGTAAACGGCCCTGTCTCCGGCCCATCCGCAGCGGAGCGTTTCGGCGTTCTCACCATGCCGGACCTGTCTTTCACCCCGGAAGTGGCGGCGGAAACCGAACACCTCTACCAGCGGGTTGCGCATCATATTCCCCGCATCGAATGGCCTGTCTACGCGCCCTATGTGGCGGCGATCAACCGGGTGAAGAAGCAGCGCAACGCCGTCATTCTCGCGCATAATTACCAGACGCCGGAAATTTTCCATTGCGTTGCCGACATTGTCGGCGACTCCCTGCAACTGGCCCGCGAGGCCACGCGTGTCGATGCCGAAATCATCGTCCAGTGCGGCGTGCATTTCATGGCCGAGACCTCGAAACTGCTGAACCCGCAGAAGACCGTTCTTATTCCGGATATGCGAGCCGGCTGTTCGCTGGCTGAATCCATCACCGGCGCCGATGTCCGTCTGCTGCGGGAAACCTATCCCGGCGTGCCGATCGTCACCTATGTCAACACCTCGGCCGAGGTGAAGGCGGAAAGCGATATCTGCTGCACCTCGGCCAATGCCGTAGAGGTGGTTGAAAGCTTTGGCGTTGACCGGGTTCTGTGCATTCCCGACGAATTCCTGGCGCAGAACGTCGCCGCCCAGACGGATGTCAAGATCCTCACCTGGAAGGGGCATTGCGAAGTGCATGAGCGCTTCACCGCCGATGAGCTTCTGGCTTACAGGATTGCCGATCCGGATATCCAGATCATTGCCCATCCGGAATGCCCGCCGGAAGTCGTGGCTATCGCCGATTATACCGGCTCCACCAGCGGCATGATCAATTACGTGAAGGACCGGAAGCCCGCAAAGGTGCTTCTCGTCACGGAATGCTCGATGGCGTCGAACATCGAGTCGGAGGTGCCCGGCGTGAAGTTCATCAAGCCGTGCAACCTGTGCCCGCACATGAAGCGCATCACGCTGCCGAACATTCTGGAAAGCCTCGTCTACATGCGTGAGGAAATTCACGTCGATCCGCTGGTTGCCGAACGTGCCCGTCTTGCCGTCGAGCGCATGGTGAACCTCAAGAACTGACCTTCAACCCAACGGCCCGGCTGGGCAACAGGGGGTAATTCCGATGAGCGTACCATTCTCCAAGGCCCCGGCGCCGGTTGAGCCGGTGATCATTATCGGTGGCGGTCTGGCTGGCCTGTTTTGCGCGCTGAAGCTTGCGCCGCGTCCCGTCACCATTCTCGCGGCGGCACCCATCGGCCGCGGTGCCTCCTCCGCCTGGGCGCAGGCGGGCATTGCCGCCGCCGTCTCCGAGGGCGATACGACGGACAAGCACGTCGCCGACACGATGGCCGCCGGTGATGGCATTGTGGACGAAAGCATTGCACGTTTGATGGCAACGGAAGCCGCTGCCCGCGTGCATGACCTGCTTGGCTATGGCGTGCCGTTCGACCGCGATCTCGAAGGCAAGCTGCAGGTGTCGCGTGAGGCGGCGCATTCGGAAAGCCGCATCGTCCGCGTGCGGGGCGACATGGCGGGCCGTGCCATCATGCAGGCGCTGGTGCACACCGTCGAGAACACCCCCTCCATCCGCGTGATGGAAGGCTATGTGGTGGAAGACATCACCACGGAAAAAGGCGCCGTGACCGGGGTGATTGCCCGCGCCGATGCGGGCCGGGGCGAGAAGATACGCCTTGCATCCCGTTCGGTCGTCATTGCCACGGGTGGCATCGGGCATCTCTATGCGGTCACCACCAATCCGTCCGAGGCGCGCGGCGAGGGCATCGGCATGGCGGCGCGCGCGGGTGCCATGATGGCCGATATGGAGTTCGTGCAGTTTCATCCGACGGCGCTTGACGTGCACAAGGACCCGGCGCCGCTGGCAACCGAAGCGCTGCGCGGCCATGGCGCGACACTGATCAACCGCGATGGCGAGCGCTTCATGCTGAAAATCGACAGCGATGGCGAACTTGCCCCGCGCGATGTGGTGGCGCGCGGCATCTATGCCGAAGTCATGGCGGGGCGGGGCGCCTGGCTCGACTGCACCACGGCGGTCGGCGCGGCGTTCCCCGACGAATTTCCGACGGTGTACCGCTATTGCCGCGACGCCGGCATTGATCCCGTGACCCAGCCCATCCCCGTTATTCCCGCCGCCCATTATTTCATGGGCGGTATCCTCACCGATGCCGACGGGCGCACCTCGATTGACGGCCTCTGGGCCTGCGGCGAATGCACCTCCACGGGTGCCCATGGCGCCAACCGCCTCGCATCCAATTCGCTGTTGGAGGCAGTCGTGTTCTCTGCCCGCATCGCTGCCAAAATCGGCAGGGACGGCGCAAAACCGGTCGATAACTGGTCGGCCGGATCGGTCGACCGCGATGACTTGCAGAGCGAAGGCGACAGTTCCGCCATGGCGACGCTGCGCAAGACCATGAGCGCCAGCTTCGGGGTGATCCGCAACGGCGAGGACATGCGCGCCGGGCTGAAGGCCATTCTCGCGCTTGAACAGACCAACCGCGATCCGGCATTCCGCAATGTGCTGGCCACCGCCAAGCTGGTGGCGGTCAGTGCCTTGCGTCGCGAGGAAAGCCGCGGCGGCCATTTCCGCACCGATTTTCCCGAAAAACGCCGGGAATGGCAGCACCGGACATTCCTGACACTGGACGATGCGCAGGCCTATGTCGGCGACATGATGGAACGCGCTTAGGCGCAGGCGGAGAGAGCAGATGAATATGTCTCAAAAAGCAACTGTAGCGCAAAAGGCGTTTCCCCCCTCATTGCCGGGACTGCTGATCGACGACGCCGTGCGCGCCGCCCTGCTTGAAGATCTCGGGCGCGCCGGTGATCTGACCACCAATGCCACGCTTCCCGAGGACGCGACCGCCAAGGCGGTTCTGTCCAGCCGCGAGGCCGGCGTGATCTGCGGCATGGAATTTGCCCGCAAGGCCTTCATCCTGATCAATCCCGACGTGACATTCACCGCCCTGGTCAAGGACGGCGTGCGGGTGAAACCCGGCGACATCATCGCCATTATCGAAGGCAATGCCCGCGCCATCCTGTCGGCCGAGCGCGTGGCGCTCAATTTCCTGATGCATCTGAGCGGCATCGCCAGCTATACCGCCCGCTTTGCCGACCTGATCGCCCATACCCATGCCAGGGTGTGTGACACGCGCAAGACCATTCCCGGAATGCGGACTTTCGCCAAATATGCGGTGAAGTGCGGCGGCGGTTCCAACCACCGTTTCGGTCTCGATGACGCGATCCTCATCAAGGACAACCACATTGCGGTTGCGGGCGGTGTCGCCAAGGCCATTCTGGCGGCGCGGGCCTATGCCGGACATCTCGTCAAGATCGAGGTGGAGGTGGATGGCCTCGACCAGTTCGATGAGGCATTGTCCGTCAATGCCGATGTGATTCTTCTTGATAATATGGGGCCGGAACTGCTTGAAAAGGCGGTGAAAATCAATGCAGGCCGCGCCAGGCTTGAAGCATCGGGCAATATTGCGTTTGATACGATCAAGGCCATCGCGGAAACCGGTGTTGACTACATCTCGACCTCGAAAATCACCATGGCAGCCCCAACGCTGGATATCGGACTGGACATAGAACTGAAATGAAAGTCATTGCCACCATCGCCGAGCTGCGCGCCGCCCTCAAGGCGGAACGATTGAAGGGCAAAAGCATCGGTCTTGTGCCGACCATGGGCTATCTGCACATCGGCCACATGACGCTGGTGCGCCAAGCGCGCGCCGCCTGCGATGTGACTGCCGTGTCGATCTTCGTTAATCCGACCCAGTTCGGTCCCAACGAGGACCTGTCGACCTATCCCCGGGACATGGCCGGCGATCTCGCCAAGCTGAAAGCCGAAGGCGTCGATTATGTCTTCACGCCGGAGGTGGCCGAAATCTACCGGGCCGGCGCCCACACCATCGTCGAAAACCCGGTTCTCTCGCGTATCCTCATCGGCAAGATCAGGCCCGGCCATTTCCGCGGCGTCAGCACGGTGGTGACGAAACTGTTCAACATCGTGCAGCCGGACCATGCCTTCTTCGGCGAGAAGGATTATCAGCAACTGACGATCATCCGCCGCATGGTCGCCGATCTGGACATGCCCATCGTCATCACCGGCGTGGCAACGGTGCGCGAAGCGGACGGCGTCGCATGCTCCTCGCGCAATGCCATGCTGACGCCGGAACATCGCAAGGCGGCGGCCATCCTGCCGCGCTCGCTCGATCTTGCCGATGCGATGGTGGCACAAGGGCAGCGTTCGGTGGCGGCCATCCGCAACGCGGTGCGCACGATGCTGGAAACGGAAAAACAGGGTGACGTCGAAGCTGTCGATATCCGCGACGCTCAGACGCTCGATCCTGTCTCGGGTAAATTCAAACAGCCCGTGGTCATCCTGCTCACGGTGCGCTTCGGCAAGGTGCGGCTGATCGACCAGCGCGTGATCGGCTGACAACAACGCGAGGGGAGCGCATCGAGATGAGCCAGGAAATCGTCATTCGCCGGGTCACGGCACCGGAAATCCGTGCACGCAAGGGCGGCGAACCCATCGTGGCGCTGACCTCCTATCACGCCAACACGGCCCGCATTGTCGACAATCACGCGGATATCCTGCTCGTCGGCGACAGTCTCGGCATGGTGCTCTACGCCATGGACTCCACGCTTGGCGTTTCGCTCGACATGATGATCATGCACGGCAAGGCTGTCGTGCGTGGCTCAAAACGCGGCATGGTTGTCGTCGACATGCCCTTCGGCAGTTACGAGGAAAGCCCCGCCGCGGCGTTCCGCAACGCGGCACGGGTGATGCAGGAAACCGGCTGCGGCGCCATCAAGATCGAAGGCGGCGTGCGCATGGCCGAGACCATCCGCTTTCTCACCGAACGCGGCATTCCCGTGATGGCGCATATCGGCCTGACGCCGCAGTCGATCAACACGCTCGGCGGCTTCAAGACGCAAGGGCGCGACACGGCGCTGTGGCCGCTGATCAAGGCGGATGCCAAGGCTGTCAGCGATGCCGGCGCGTTTTCGGTGGTGCTCGAAGGCATCGTCGAGCCGCTTGCGGCCGAGATTTCCCGGGAAATCCCCATTCCGACCATCGGCATCGGCGGGTCGAAAGAATGCGACGGGCAGATTCTCGTGCTGGAAGACATGCTGGGTTACAACCCCAAGCCGCCCAAATTCGTCAAAGTCTACGGTACAGTCGGCGCCGGTATCGATGCGGCGGTCAAGGCCTATGCGGATGATGTCCGCGCACGGGCATTTCCGGGTGACGAGAACGTATATCTCCTGAAGTAAGATTCATGCGGCGCGGATCGTCGGAATTTTGCTGACGTCAACTTCGCGCTCCGCATGCCAGGCGTCATATGCGGCCTGCATCCGCAGCCATACCGCTGCGCCATCGCCGAAAGCCTTGCCAAGGCGTGCCGCCACGGCTGGGGACACCGGCTTGCGCTCGCCGATAATGTCATAGAAATGTTGGCGCGATATTCCCAGAAGTTGAGCTATTTCCGCCTTGGTCTTTCCAGTCGCCGGAATGATATCATAAAGCAACGCGCCGGGATGAGACGGGCAACGATCTGAATGAGGCACGACGTCGATCAAGGCTCCTTAGGCATCTTTAACCTTTGCAAGTCTGTCTGGATCGAGCCAATCAGTCAATTCTGCGTTGGTAGGATATGACGCTGGCGCTTACCCCTTCCGTTCCATATCGGCGCCCTGCCAATATTCCATGGTCGCCGACTTGTCATAGCCTTCGCCGGTCAGGCGGACGCTGACCCGGCCGGTTTCCGGATAGACGATCACGTCATGCGGGTTCTTCTCGCCGATGATGAGGAAGCGGCAGGGCTCGTTGCTGTGGTTGTAGAAGGAATGTCCGGCCTTCTGGCCGGCGGGAAAACAGACGTAATCGCCGGTTTTGACCGGATAGGTCTTGTCGCCGAGCTTCAGGGTCATTTCGCCCGCCACGATCAGCGCCTGCTCCTCCTCCAGCATGTGATAATGGTTGAGGCTGGACTCCATGCCCGGCGCCAGCTCCTCCATCGCAACGCCGACATGGCTGGCACCGCCGAAGGCAGAGAGATAGCGGAAGCGCGAGCCGTACCGACTGCCTTCCGACCAGTCCTGCCACGGCACGCTTTCCACGGCGAACGGTTCCGAAATGCCTTCGGCGTTCACGGCACTGGGTTTGTCGGTCATATCCCCTCCCTATCCGCGCCCGCCGACCCGCAGGCCCGCGACGCTGCGTTCCTCCAGCACATTGTGCCGGAACCGGTAAAGCGCAGCGGGCCGGCCGCGCGCCTGTGTCTGTTCGGCCCCGGTCGGCTCGACCAGTTCCGTGCCTTCCACCAGACGGCGGAAATTCTGCTTGTGCAGGTGGCGGCCGGAGATGGCTTCCACGGTTTCCTGCAGGGCGGTAAGCGTGAAGGTCGGCGGCATCAGTTCGAACACCACGGGCCGGTATTTCAGCTTGGCGCGCAGGCGTGAAATCGCCGTCGCCAGAATGCGGCGATGATCGAAACTCATGGGCAGGCCGAGATTGCCTGTGAGGGCAGGCGGATCGGCGCGCCCGTCGCGCACGGCCTCGGTGACGAGCCCCGCCTCGTACAGCAGTTCATAACGTTCCAGCACGCGTTCCTCGTCCCAGGCGATGCCCTCGTCGCCAAAGGCCAGCCGGAACCGGCTCAGGCGCGCATGCGAGTTGCCCTGTTCGGCCCATTGGCACAGCGCCGGGCGAATGGTGTCATCGATCATGGCGGGCTTGCCGCCGCGCCAGTCTTCCCACGGCAGAAATGAATACCAGCTGCGCCAGCGTGCGCCGGATTTGCGCAAGGCTTCCCGGTTGTCATCGGTGATCCGGGTCAGTGCGAGATAACCGACGGAGACGATGTGCAGGTCACGGTCCTCGGCCGTCTTGTGCCGCCCGCGGTCGCCGAATGTGTAGAGCTGCTCGACATAGCCGAGGCGCAGCGGCGTCTGCTCCGCTACCCATTCGCGCAGGCCCGTCTCGAAGGTGCGGTGCGCCAGCGGATTGAACGGCCCGAACGGCAGTTCATCGCGCTGCGCATCGTCGCTGGCCGGTGTCGTCAGGATCAGCGGATCATTGTCGGCAACCGCGGCAATGGCGGCGCTCAGGTTGATTTCGACGGCGTTGGGCGCACCGGTGGTTGTCATGGCTGGACCGCGAGCGGCAGGATGAAAGGGGTGCCTTCAAACGCTTCCTCGCCGCGGCCGATCGCCTTGATCGCGTCGACCATACGCCCCTTGCGGCCAAGGATGTCGTCGCCGAGGGCAACCAGCCTGCTATTGGGCGTGGCGGAAGGCGCGTTCCGGCGCAGGGTCTGGGCGAGCCAGACCTCGTCAAGCGCGGGGTTGAGCGCCAGCGCGGTGATATAGGCCCCAGCGGTGGAGCGCGAGATACCGGCATAGCAGTGCACGAGCAGCGGCGCCTGCCGGTCCCAGTTGCGGCCGAAGGCGATCAGGCTATGCACGTGCTCGGCTCCCGGCGGGGTCATGCCGTCTGCCGGTTCGATGATATCGTTGAAGCCGAGAAACAGGTGGCGTGCTTCGGCGATTTCGGCGGGCCGTTCAACCGGCGTGCCCATGTTGATCAGGGTCACCATGTCCCGTGCGCCGGACCGTGTTGCCGTTTCGGCAAGCCGGGAAAGGGGAGTGACGATGATATGCGGCATGGCTGGCCCTTATGTCTGGTGGCGTCGTGATTCCAATACAGCAAAACGCTGCAAAAAGGCATTCTGCGCATTCTGGGTGGCCATGGCCGTCAAGTCGAGACATTGCGGGTCGATTCCGCGCGGCCGCCCGAAGAAAAGCACGGCCTCCTTCTCGGCAAAACCGGCAAGCCGCGTCGCCTCGAAATAGGCGGCGACGGCATCGGCGCGTTTGATCAGGCCGCGCAGACTTTGCGATACGCTTGGTGGCAGGGAAAAGCGCAGGTGGATGGCCTGCTGCAGACGCAGCTCGACGCTCTTGTAATCGCCGCCCACCACCGCCTTGAACGGTGAAATCATGTCGCCGATCACATATTCCGGCGCATCGTGCAAAAGTGCTGCCAGCCGGTGCTCGGTGCTGGCGTCGGGAACGATCAGGCCGAAGATGTGCTCGACCAAGAGGGAATGCTGCGCCACCGAATAGGCGTGGTCGCCGACGGTCTGGCCGTTCCAGCGCGCCACGCGTGACAGGCCCTGCGCGATGTCCTCGATTTCGATGTCGAGCGGCGAGGGGTCAAGCAGGTCGAGCCTGCGGCCCGACAACATGCGCTGCCATGCCCGCGTTTCGTTGGTCTGCTTGGTTTTGGCTGCTGCCGGTTTCGGCATGGATTCTCCCGCTCAGGCCCCTTCGGTCGTCACGGGAAATGTAAAGCGGTGTTCGGGCGGAATGGCAAGGGTAAGAACCGCATCTCCTGACAGGATCGGCGTGCCCGCATCCATGGCGTCCTTGACACGGTCGATGCGCACCAGCGCCAGCCCGGCATTGCCGACGACGCTGCCAAGCGTGCCGATCTCTCGCCCGTTCGCAGTGATGGCCGTACCCGTTTCAGGCAGGGCGGCATTGCCCGAGGCAATGAGAATGCGCCGGCGCGCCGTGCCGCGGTGCTGCATGCGCGAGACCACCTCCTGGCCGATGAAACAGCCTTTCTTGAAGGACACACCCGATATCTGGTCGAGATTGACATCATGCGGGAACGCATCGCCAAGCGCATAGTCGAGCGGCGCTTCCGCCACGCCATGGGCAATGCGCAGCGCCGTCCATTGCAGTTCATCCGCCGTCGGCGCGGTTTCCCCGCCATAACGGCGGCGGACATGCAAGCCATCGGGAAAGCGGCGGTCGTGCAAACCTGAATCATTGTCTGAAGCGCCTGATTCATTGCGCCATGAAACCCGGATAACCGATTCAGGCCGCAGGGTAATTTGCACCTTGGCACGCAGCTTGTAGAGCGTCAGCCTTTTCTGGAGATCGGCGACCGAGGTTTGCAGCGTGTCGAGCACGAGACCTTCCGCTGACCGCGAAACAAGGAACTCGAACAGGATTTTGCCCTGCGGGCTCAACAGCGCGCCGGGTTTGAGGTCGCCTTCGCTGAGGGTGTCGAGATCTGTGGTGATCAGGTTCTGCAGGAACTTTTCCGCATCGTCTCCGGTTATGTCGAGAATCGCTCTGCCGCTTAAGTTTGCCGATGGCATCATATCACCCTTGCCTTTGCTGTCCCCGTTACGTAAGCCGCAAGGGAAGGGTTCGCAAGGCAGGAATGGAAAGCAGATGGCACAGACGTTCGATACGATTTTCAGAAGCGGAATGGTTGTCAATCAGGATGGTGTCGGATTGCGCGACATCGGCATCACCAATGGCCGCATTGCCGCCATCGGCAATCTCGGCGGTGCTTCCGCCGGCGAGATCATCGATGCGACCGGCCTGCACATTCTGCCCGGCGTTGTCGACAGCCAGGTGCATTTCCGCGAGCCCGGCCTCGAGCACAAGGAAGATCTGGAAAGCGGTTCGCGCTCGGCCGTCCTCGGCGGCGTCACCGCCGTCTTCGAAATGCCCAATACCAAGCCTCTGACCACATCGGCGGAAACGCTGGAAGACAAGATAAGGCGCGGCAATCACCGCATGCATTGCGATTTCGCTTTCTGGGTTGGCGGCACGCGCGACAATGCGAAAGACGTGGCCGAACTGGAACGTCTGCCCGGCGCTGCAGGCATCAAGGTGTTCATGGGCTCGTCCACCGGCGATCTCCTGGTCGAGGATGACGAAGGCGTGGCTTCCATTCTGCGCAACACCCGCCGCCGCGCCGCCTTCCACTCCGAGGACGAGTTCCGCCTGCGCGAGCGCGAAAGCTACCGCATTGCCGGCGATCCCGCATCGCACCCGGTCTGGCGCGATGAAATCGCCGCGCTCCAGTGCACCGAGCGGCTTGTGCGCATTGCGCGCCAAACCGGCGCACGCATCCATGTGCTGCATATTTCCACGGCGGAAGAAATCGATTTCCTCGCCGGGCACAAGGATGTGGCCAGCTGTGAGGCCACCCCGCACCATCTGACGCTGGATGCCAGCCAGTATGCCACGCTGGGAACGCTCATCCAGATGAACCCGCCGGTGCGCGATGCGCGCCACCGCGATGGCGTCTGGAAGGGTATCGGGCAGGGCATTGTCGACGTGCTCGGCTCCGACCATGCGCCGCACACGCTGGAAGAAAAGGCAAAACCCTATCCGGCATCACCATCGGGCATGACCGGCGTGCAGACGCTGGTGCCGATCATGCTCGATCATGTCAATGCCGGGCGCCTGTCAATCGAGCGGTTTGTCGACCTCAGCTCACACGGCCCCAACCGCCTGTTCGGCATGGCGCGCAAGGGCCGCATTGCCGTCGGTTATGACGCGGATCTGACCATCGTCGACATGAAGCGGCGCGAAACCATCACCAATGCGCAGGTTGGCTCCAAGGCGGGCTGGACGCCCTATGACGGCAAGATCGTCACCGGCTGGCCTGTCGGCACCATCGTGCGTGGCATCAAGGTCATGTGGGACGGCGAAATCGTCACGCCGTCGCAGGGCGAGCCGGTGCTGTTTGGCGAAGCGCTCGGTCAGGGCAGGTAAATCTGCGCCTTCATGAAGGTGACCGCCGATCCTGAAATGAGAACGCGGTCGCCTTTCAGTTCGCACAGAAGATGCCCGCCGCGGCTGGAGCGCTGGAAGGCGGAAAGGTTCGGCTTGCCCAGCTTCTGCGCCCAGTAGGGCACCAGCGTCGCGTGAATGGAGCCGGTGACCGGATCTTCCGGGATGCCGGCGAGCGGCGCAAAGTAACGCGAGACGAAATCGTGCTCGTTGCCCTTTGCCGTGATCACCAGGCTTAAGGGATCGAGTTTCAGGATTGCGGGCAGATCGGGCACGAAGTTGAGAACCGCCTGTTCATCGGCAAGCTCGACGAACATGTTCTCGAAATTGCGGAACGCCTTGACCTCGCCTTTGCCGAAAATGGCCCGCAAAGGCGCTGGAATCTCGCTCAGGATCTCAGGCGGAAAACTCGGAAAATCAAGCTGATATCCGCCATTGCTGCGATCGACGCGCAAGGTGCCGACCTGCGTTTCAAACACCAGCTGACCGTCAATGCCCAGCTCATGCGCGAGCACGTGCGATGTCGCCAGTGTGGCATGGCCGCAGAACGGCGCCTCGTGCACCGGGGTAAACCAGCGCAGGTCCCATCCGCTGCCGTTGGGCCGCACGAATGCCGTCTCCGCCAGATTGTTCTCGGCGGCAATGTTCTGCATGGTTGCCTCGGGCAGCCAGTCGTCCAGCACCAGAACGGCGGCGGGATTGCCACGGAAAAGCGCGCTGGTGAAGGCATCGACCTGGTACATCGTGAATTCTGGCATGGGATGATTCCGTGGGGTGAGAGGTGCACCTATCGTGAGCGCGATGTTTCGGCAGGTCAATTCGGGCGTTGAAAAACAACGCCTTGCACAACGAAAACCTCTCCGAAAGTAGCATAGACACAGGTTGCTGCTCGTGTTTCCTTTGAAAACGGATTGATTTTGTCGATTTTCAACGGGGAAATAATCATGCGTGAATTGACTGCGGAAGAAATTGAATTTGTGTCAGGTGGCGGCGGCAATCTTGACAGCGATCATGGCATCTCCAAGGGGCAGTTATCGGGTGGATCCAAGAAATCGGGAGGCAGCAGCAAGAGCAGTTCGTCGCATAGTTCCGTTTCAAAGACGACGGCCAAATCAAGCGGATATTCCGGTACGCTGGTGGGGGTCACACGCGGCGTTGACGGCGTCAAGCTCGGAACGGATTGCCATTACAGCACGCCGGTGGGGAGTTTTACCGTATCAAGCAGTGGCTGGAACGACTGCGACAAGACGCATCCGGCTCCGCGCAGCGGGGGATTTGGCAGATAAGTGAAATGCGGCCTTTCTGACCTTTTGGGCATGATATCGTTTCACGCGGTTCAATTACGGGAATCGAAGCGGTGGTTTCCCGCGCCAGCTGATTGCGCGTGAGCGCGCGATTGATTATGTCTCCCGGACCAGTCGTCGCGTGCCGGCATCTGGGCTGGTTATGAGATTGTGTAGGGAGGCAAGATGCCAAACCGTCGTGATACGCTCCTGATGTCCGCTGCCGCCGCCCTTTCCATGGCCATCCCGGCGATGGCTGCCGGCGAGGCTGTTCCTGCGCCTGTCGGCAGTGTTGATGTGGCCAAACTCATGCAGCAGGGGCCGCTTGAGGACATGGTCCTTGGCAATGCCGATGCGCCCGTGACCATCGTTGAATACGCGTCCATGGCCTGCTCGCATTGCGCGGATTTCACCGCACAGACGCTGCCCGTCATCAAACAGCAATACATCAGCACCGGCAAGGCGAAGCTCATCTTTCGCGAATTGCCGCTGGAGCCGCGCTCCACGGGCATTTTCATGCTGGCGCGCTGCGTGACCAAGGAGCGCTATTACCCCTTCATCGAAACGCTGTTCGGGCATCAGCGGCAGTGGATCGAGACCAAGGATATCATGGGCTATCTGCAGCAGACGTCCAGGCTGGCGGGGCTGTCGGAGCAGGAATTCAAATCCTGCCTGGCCGACCAGGCGCTCCTCAACAAGGTGAACGCCGTCCGGGAACGCGCACTGAAGGAGTTCGGCGTCACCGGCACGCCGACATTTTTCGTCAATGGCAGGAAATATGTCGGCGCGCTTTCGGTGGCCCAGATGTCGGCGATCATCGATAGCGCGTTGCAAGCCGCGCGGTAGGGCGCGCGGGGGATCGCCTCTGCTGACACAAGATCAATTGGCGACGGCGATACGGCCCAGCTTCTCCGGGTTGCGCACGATGTAGATCGCCTTGATCTTTCCGTCCTCGATTTCGAGGGCGGTGGTCTGGAGCAGACCGTCGGCTTCGCGGGTGATATAGCCGGGAAGGCCGTCGATCAGTCCCTGACGCAACAGTGGCGGTTTGTGGTATTCCGCCCGGCGCGCAATACCGGCAAAGAAACGCGACACCTTGTCCTGTGTATAGACGGGATTGATCGCCGAAGGACGAATACCGCCGCCGTCGGTGTAGAGCGTGACATCGTCGGCGAGCAGCGCCTGCAGGGCCTGCATGTCGCCGCTGCGCGAGGCATTGAAGAAGGCCGTTGCAATATCCTTGCCATGGGCATCGGACACGGGAAAACGCGGTTTTGCCTGCTGCACATGGGCGCGGGCGCGGCTGGCAAGCTGGCGGCAGGTTGCCGGATCGCGGCCGATGGCTTCCGATACCTGATTGAAATCCTGGCCGAACACATCATGCAGCAGGAAGGCCGCGCGTTCGAGCGGCGACAGCCGTTCCAGCGCCATCATCAGGGTGAGGGTGATATCGCTGTCGGTTTCCTCCTCGCTGGGGTCGAAGATCGGCTCGGGCAGCCAGCTTCCCACATAGGTCTCCCGCCGCACGCGCGCCGATTTCAGGTGATCGAGGCAAAGCCGCGATATGGTGCGCACCAGGAAGGCTTCCGCGCTGCGCACCTGCGACCGGTCGGCCTCGTGCCAGCGGATGAAACCTTCCTGCACGACGTCTTCCGCCTCCGCGACTGAACCGAGCATGCGATAGGCAATGCGGATCAGCCGGGGCCGGAGGCGGTTGAATGTTTCCGTCGCGTCAGGCTGCACGGGCTTTGTCTACCGGATGGACGGAGCGGAAGCCGATGGAAATCCGGTTCCAGGCGTTGATGGTCACGATCAGCATGGTCAGTTTGACGATCTCCTCTTCGGTGAACTGCGTCTTGAGGGGCTCAAAGTCGCGGTCGTCCGCATGGGTTTGCGCAACCAGTGTCAGTGCCTCGGTCCAACCGAGCGCGGCGCGCTCACGGTCGCTATAAAGCGGCGATTCCCGCCAGGCATCAAGCAGCACCAGGCGCTGCACCGTCTCGCCATGCTTGATCGCATCCTTCGAATGCATGTCGAGGCAGTAGGCGCAGCCATTGATCTGCGAGGCGCGCATCTTGACCAGTTCGATCAGGCTGTGTTCGAGGCCGCTTTTGACAACGGCGTCCTCCATGTCAAGCATTGGCTTCATGATGGCGTAGCTATAGGGAATCAATCGGGCTTTCATCAGTCATCTCCTTGTGCGGCATTGCGTTGCCTGCACACAAGACGAGATGGAAAGGCCGGATGTGACATGTCCCGTAAATTTTTCGGATTATTTTTCAGCCGAGCGGAAAAGCCTGCGGCACAAGGATGCGGTGGGCGGTTTCCCGTGCGGCGGCATCGTCTTTGACAAAGGCAAAGGGAACGCCGAACGCATGGCCGAACGCCTGGGAGGCGAGCTTGATCGGCTTTGCCACCGGCCCCTTGTTCTCGATGACGATGGCGCCGGCACACCAGCGTGCCAGCTGGTCGCGAAAGCGTTTGAGCACCTGCGAGCGTTGCTTGCGCTGCTCGTGCGGCTCCTCCTGATGATCGTCGGGCGAATGATCGGCGATCATGACGAAGCGTTCGCCGCGGGCAAACAGCGCCCTGATCTGCGCTTCCGGGCTTTCGCTGCTGTCCTGGTCGGCACGCAAATAGACAAGCGGAAATTCCTTGAGATCAATGAGCATCGTTGTCTCCTACAGGTGCATGGCGACGAATTCCCTGAGTTTGGGATCGCGGATAGATAAGAAGTCAAACAGACCCAATGCAACCAGTGCGGGCAGCGCATCTAGAATGTCCTGTTCGGTCAGCTCACGCTCCTCGGCGGTTGCGCCGGGTTTCAGCCAGAGCCGTGCGTTGATGAGGAAGGCGCCGACCGTCCCCTTGCGCACGGCGACGTCGTTGACCTCCACCTGGTTGATATTGTCGGGCAAAATGTCCTGGGCACGCATCGTCGTCTCCTTGGCAAAAATCATGCGAGCAAACTAGCCACGACACGTTGGCGCTGCTATCGTATCTATGCCAATGAATACGGTGTTGAGGCCAAAATGAGCTATTTCATCACCCCGGAACAAGCCATGTCGTCCGAAGGCCCGATCATCATTGCGGGCAAGCAGGAGAGGAGTGCTCCACGGTGCGTTGCCGTCCACGCCCATGCGCGCGGCCAGCTGCTGGGGGCGAGCACCGGCCTGTTGACGATTGGAACGGAAGCGGGGCAATGGGTCGTTCCCGCCATCCACGCGGTGTGGATACCGCCGCATCACAAGCATTCGCTGCAGTCGCATGGGGCCTATTTCGGCTGGAGCGTCTACGTGGCGGAGCCGGAATGCGCGATGCTCCCCGTCATTCCCTGCACCCTGCGCAGTTCCGGACTGCTGCGCGAGGCGGTCAGTCGGGCGGCTGGCTGGAAGGGCGAGGTGCTTGATCAGGGACAGGAGCGGATTGCGCGCGTCATTCTCGATGAGATCGCCAGCCTGCCGCATGAGGATCTCGGGCTGCCGATGCCGGCGGATGCGCGGCTGGTGCGCATCGCCCATGCCTTTACCGGCAATCTGCTCGACGAGCGAAAGGCCGAGGATTGGGCCGACTGGGCGGGTATTCCCGCCCGGACGATGACGCGCAAATTCGTGGTTGAAACGGGTTTCACCTTTACCGAATGGCGCCAGCGCGCCCGGCTGATGCGGGCACTGGAATTGCTGGCAGCGGGGCAGGCGGTCACCACAGTCGCGCTTGATGTCGGTTACAACAATATCAGCGCATTCATTGCCATGTTCCGGCGCGTGTTCGGGGTCACGCCCACGCGCTATTTCGCCAATGGTCCGGTTTAGTCGCCGTTGACGAAGAAGCGCCAGCGGCCCTTCGGCGTAATGCCGAGGCGGTAGAACACATAGGTGCCGAACTGCTTCATCTCGTCATAGTCCCCGGCGGTGACGATCTGGAACAGTTCCACGCGCTGCTTGGCATCGAGCTTGTCGAGCGGGTAGGCGAAGAAATACGGCCAGACGTAGAGCTCATCAGGGGTTCCGGCATCCAGATGGACATAGCCTGAATTGAGGATATCGATGGCGATGGCGAGGATTTCCTGTCCATCCGTGTCGCCGGCAAGGCTCTTCAGATAGGCAATCGGGTCGCCGTCCGTATCGGCGAGCGACAGCATCGTCATGTCGTCGCCCGAGCCGATCAGCGGCCGCAGGGATTCCAGCGAACCGGTCTTGGCGGCGGCAATGATAAGCTCACGCATCTTCTGCACCGGGAAGGGCAGCTTGGTGACATCATATTCCACGTGCGGCGGCGGGGAGCCTTCCGGCACGTTCGGCAGGGCCGGATTGCTGCGCGGCGTACCAGCCGCATCGTTTTCCTTGGCAGCGGGTGCCTCGGGCGCCTTCTTTTCCTGCGCTGCGGCAGGGGCGGCGGGCTTTTCCGGTGTTGTCGTGGCGGGTTTGGTTTCGGAAGCGGCTGGAGGGGCCGTCGGGGCAGTGCCCGCCGGTGCCTTCTCCTCGGGCTTTGCCGGAGCCGTTTCAGTGGCCTTCGGCAGCTCTTCCTTCTTGATCTCGCTGAGCGCCAGCTGCACGGGCTTGTCCAGTCCGGCGGCATAGGCAGGAACAGCGCAGGCGCAAAGGACTGCCGCTAGAAAACCTGTTCTGGCGATCACGGAAGCGGAAGCGAGCTTGTCGAGCATGCAGGATCACCCGGTCGTTGAATTATTGCAGGACGCGATTCGAAGAGAATTCACCCGCAGAAATACGTTCGCGCAGCACTTCGAGCAAGGCCAGCGCGGACACTTCGCCGTTATCCCGGATCAATTCGGTCAGCGCGGTCGCAAATGCAGCTTCGGCCATGATCTCGGGCTCGATACCTTCAAGAGTGCCATCTGCCCAGACTTCATTCTGATATTCGATCGCAACCAGCTTTTTTTCTTCTGCAACCAACTTATCAAGGTCCGCCGATGTCATGTTCATGATTATACCATCCTTGGCCGAAGCCAATTCTTAAACTGCCGCTAAACAATACCATACGTTTTGCTTAAAATGCGGTCCTTTGGCTTCAACAGTTAAAGCCTGGTTAATTTCCATAGCCCGATATGATCTCCGAAGAAAGCCTTTCTCCTTCGGTCTGGTAGCGGTCAATCGCCGCAATCGCCTGGCTCGTGCACGCCGTATAGGTCTCGGTAAACGTCCGGTAGCCGCGGTTGAAACTGGCCACCAGCCGTGCCCGGCGGGCAGGGTCCGGATTCTCCGCCGCCAGCAGCGAATCCATCCGGTCGCGCCACTGGCTGCTTTTTTCGCCGCAGATGTTGCGCAGCGAATGAATGGAGCCGAGAATTTCCGCCAGCCGGATCAGCTTTGTTTCATACAATGGGTCCACCGCGTGGGCGGGACCCGCGCTGACGATCGCCAACAGAAATGCTGATATCAATGCTCTGCGGCGCACGTACGAACCCTATGGCGGTGGAATCCCCTGTAGACGGTTGTGGCTGGAAAGCAAGGCGTCTTCAAGGCGCAATGCGGCAATACCCTCAACTTTTGAAGCCTTGCGCCAGGGCGTGGGCCATGTCGAGCACGCTGGCGGTGACATCAAAGCTGGCCATTTCCTCGACTTTCAGCCAGTGGACCGCCGCC
Organism: Phyllobacterium sp. NPDC097923; assembly: GCF_044760925.1. Classification (NCBI taxonomy): domain Bacteria; kingdom Pseudomonadati; phylum Pseudomonadota; class Alphaproteobacteria; order Hyphomicrobiales; family Phyllobacteriaceae; genus Phyllobacterium; species Phyllobacterium sp. NPDC097923. Next base: position 1,103,375 of record NZ_JBIWBL010000001.1, read on the forward strand.
GCGTCGTCGGCGGCAATGGCCTCGCCCTCAGGATCGTGCGCCAGGAAAACCGCGAGGCGATAGGGCCGGGGGGCGGGAAATTCCGGGGTCGAATAATCGAAGACAACCGTGTCGAGATAGGACACCTCCGTCGCGCGGATGCCGGTTTCTTCGAACAGTTCGCGGATGGCGGCGCTATCAGGCGCTTCTCCGTCTTCACGCCGCCCGCCGGGGAAGGCCAGCCAGCCCTTGGCGGGTTCGCGCCCGCGCTCCACCAGGAGGAAAGCCTCGTTGCGGATACAGACGGCTGAAACGCCGTCAACATCGGGGGAAAGCGGAATCTGTGCCATATGTCAGGGGTATGTCGCGGTGGGAGCTTTGACAAGAGCGTGGTTCGACATCTTGCAAACTCCACCTTGACCCGGCATCGAAAAACCGGATGATCGCCGTTCCAATTCAAATAGGCTCTCATTGCATGTGCGGACGTTTTGCCCTCCTCGGAACCCCGGAAGAGATTGAAGCCCTGATGGGGCTGATGGATGTCGAGGCCTTTCCGGCCCGCTATAACATCGCGCCGACACAGCCGGTGCTGATGATCGTCTCGGGCGAAACGCCGCCGCCCGGCAGCAACCGCCCCGACCGGCGGGCTTTGCTGGTCCGCTGGGGGTTCATTCCCGGCTGGGTCAAGGACACCGCCAATTATCCGCTGATGATCAATGCCCGCTCGGAAACCGCCATCGACAAGGCATCCTTCAAGACCGCCATGCGGCATCGCCGCGCGCTCATCCCCGCGTCGGGCTTTTACGAATGGCGCCGCGACGGCAAGAACAAGTCGCAGGCGTTCTGGATTCGTCCCAAGCATGGCGGCGTCATCGCCTTTGCCGGCCTTTATGAGCCATGGGCCAATGCGGAAGGCTCGGAAATGGACACGGGCGCCATCCTGACCACCAGCGCCAATGAAACGCTGCGCCCCATCCATGACCGCATGCCCGTCGTCATCGAACCCAAGGATTTCAGCCGCTGGCTCGACTGCAAGACCCAGGAGCCGCGCCATGTCGCCGATCTGCTGAAACCGGCCCAGCCGGACTTTTTCGAGGCGATACCGGTATCCGACAAGGTCAACAAGGTTGCCAATATGGGCCCGGACATTCAGGAGCGGGTGGCCGAAGGGGCTTTTGAGGTCAAAAAACCGCTCCGGCAGAAGCCGCCGGAGTCCGACGATCAGATGAAGCTGTTCTGACAGTCCATCCAAGCCTCTCCTTCAGATTTCAGGATTTTCCCATGTTTTCCGCCGCTCTGTCCGGTTTCCTTCTCGGTGCCTCGTTGATCATCGCCATCGGCGCGCAGAATGCCTTCATTCTGCGCCAGGGGCTTTTGCAGAAGCATGTTTTCATCCTGTCCCTGATCTGCGCCCTGTCCGATGCGCTGCTGATCACCGCCGGTGTTGCCGGTCTCGGCACGCTGATTGCCCAGTCCCCCAAGCTGATCTCGATGGTCACGCTTGGCGGTGCGGCGTTCCTGTTCTGGTATGCATCGGTGGCGTTTCGCCGGGCGCTCAAGCCGGAGGCCATGCAGGCGGCGCGCTCGGGCGGGGGCTCGCTGAAGGCGGCCATTGCCACGGTTCTGGCGCTGACCTTCCTCAATCCGCATGTCTATCTGGATACGGTGGTTCTGCTGGGCGGCCTGTCGGCGCGTTTTGAAGGCGCCAACCGCGCGGCCTATGGCGCCGGAGCTGCGGTCGCCTCGTTCGTCTGGTTCTTCGGTCTCGGCTATGGCGCGAGACTGCTGCAGCCGGTTTTTGCCAAGCCGGCCGCATGGCGTGTCCTGGACGTCCTGATCGGCCTTGTCATGGCCGGGATCGCCCTCAGTCTGTTAGTCCGTTTCCTGCACGGTTGAAACGGTCAGCAGCGGCCGCTGGCGCGGCTTGGTCAAAACGGCGGCCTGAACGGCGGCCGGGCCAATCGCACGGTATTGTGCGGCCAGATGATCGGCGAAAACGGTGTCGCGGGCTTTGGCCGCTACGGAAGTGTTGGTCATGTGTCCGGTCCTGTGTCGCGGGGACAATTCCCCTCTGTTCTGGGGTGCAGGAATCCCGGTCAATTCCGCCGGAAAAAAGGCACATTCCGGGAGGATTTTGGGCTTTCCGGTTAATTTCGATTAACCAGTTCAAACCCGATAAATTTGCCACACCCGGCGGCTGGCAAGTTGCGCTTGACCTTGCGCCCCGGCTCAATCATAAATGCAATCATGAAAACGTCGTCCGTAACGATTATTACCTGTCGGATTATCATCAGCTAGCGCTTCGCTGGCCCCGGCCGTTTTCGTCTCAAAATTCGCTCCAAAGATGTGAAACGCACCGGTCGCCAGACCAGCGCCGTGATATGCGTTTTTACCGTTGCAACCCGAATTTGAGATCAAAGACATGCCGCAGACCCTGAGCCTCTACAACACGCTCACCCGCACGAAGGAAGACTTTGTGCCGATCGATCCGAAAAACGTGCGCATGTATGTCTGCGGTCCGACCGTCTACGACTATGCCCATATCGGCAACGCCCGCCCGGTGATCGTCTTCGACGTCCTGTTCCGGCTGCTGCGTCATCTCCATGGCGAGGCGCAGGTGACCTATGTGCGCAACATCACCGACGTGGATGACAAGATCAACGCCCGTGCGGCGCGCGACTATACCGGCTTGCCGCTTAACGAGGCGATCCGGATCGTCACCGACAAGACCAATGCGCAGTTTCAGGCGGATGTGACGGCGCTCGGCAATCTCGAGCCGTCGGACCAGCCGCGCGCCACAGATTACATCAAGGAAATGGTGGCGATGATCGACCGGCTGGTCGAGCAGGGCGTCGCCTATGTCGCCGACGGCCATGTGCTGTTTTCCCCTTCGGCGATGAATGCCCGCAAGGGCCCGCGCTATGGCCTGCTCGCCCGCCGTTCCGCCGATGACATGCTCGCCGGTGCCCGCGTTGACGTGGCGTCCTACAAGCGCGACGAGATGGATTTTGTCCTGTGGAAGCCGTCCAAGACGGATGAACCCGGCTGGCCGTCGCCCGCGGGCATCGAAAGGCTTGGCCGTCCCGGCTGGCACATCGAGTGCTCCGCCATGGCGATGGCCAAGCTGCTCGAGCCCTTCGGCGGCGGTCTTACCTGCGACGATCCGATGAAGAACATTTTCGATATCCATGCCGGCGGCATCGATCTGGTGTTCCCGCACCATGAGAACGAGATCGCCCAGTCGTGCTGCGCGCTGGGGACCGAGCGCATGGCCAATATCTGGATGCACAACGGTTTTCTGCAGGTCGAAGGCCAGAAGATGGCCAAGAGCGCCGGCAACTTCTTCACCATCAACGAGCTGTTGCAGACGACAACCTTCGGCGATCGCAAATGGCCGGGCGCAGTGCTGCGCCTCGCCATGCTGATGACCAACTACCGCGAGCCGATCGACTTCACCGTCAGCCGGCTCGAGGAAGCGGAGAACATCCTGGTCAAGGCGCGCGAATATGTCGGCGATGCGCCTGTTGGCACGATCCCGGACGATGCGATCACCATCCTGTCGGACGATCTGGCGACACCGAGCCTGATCAACTGGCTGGCATCGATCCGCAAATCCGGTTCGGTCAGCCCGGCGGATTACCACGCGGCATTTGCCCTGCTGGGCGTGGATGTGGCGGGTCAAACCGCCGCCAGCCTGTCCGACGCCTTCAAGGCGGAACTCGATGCCAAAATCAGCGAGCGGTTGTCGCTACTTGCCGCAAAAAGCTTCGCTGAGGCAGACCGCATCCGCAATGAGCTTCTGGAGCAGGGCATCCAGCTGAAGGACGGCAAGGACCCGCAGACCGGTGAGCGCGTGACAACCTGGGAGGTGAAACGGTGAGTCTTGATAACAGGCCTGTCTATAGCGGCGGCTGTCAGTGCGGCGCGGTGCGGTTCCGCGTTGAAGGTGCGCTGACCGATACCTCCATCTGTCATTGCCGCATGTGCCAGAAGGCTTTCGGCAATTTTTATGCGCCGCTGGTTTCCACCAGGACGGCGCACCTGGAGTGGACGCGCGGCGCGCCAAAGCGCTTCCGCTCGTCCAATCACGTCCAGCGCGGCTTCTGCGCCGCTTGCGGCACGCCCCTGACCTACGAGGCGCCCGACGGCGTCGCGCTGGCCATCGGCGCCTTCGATCATCCGGAGGAACTGGCGCCGCTCGTGCAATGGGGCATCGAAGACAAGCTGCCCTATGTCGATGAACTCAGTCGGTTGCCTGGCCACAGGTCCGATGGCGATCCTGAATCAATCGAGTTTTTAAAGACAATGGTTTCCAACCAGCATCCCGATCATGATACGGATGCATGGCCGTTGGGAGTGGCGGGCAAGTGACAAAAGAACGCGTTTATCTCTTCGACACGACGTTGCGCGACGGGCAGCAGACGCCGGGCATCGATTTTTCGGTCGAAGACAAGAAAGTCATTGCCGATATGCTCGATGAGTTCGGCCTCGACTATGTCGAGGGCGGCTATCCCGGCGCCAATCCGACCGACACGGCCTTTTTTGCGGAAAAGCGCACCAAACGGGCAAAGTTTGCCGCTTTCGGCATGACCAAGCGCGCCGGTGTCTCCGTGTCCAATGATCCGGGGCTGGCGGCGCTGATCGGCTCTTCGGCCGATGTCGTCTGTTTTGTCGGCAAGAGCTGGGACTACCATGTCCGTGTCGCGCTCGGCTGTACCAACGAGGAGAACCTCGAATCCATCGATGCCTCCGTCCGGGCGGCGGTCGAGGCGGGCAAGGAAGCCATCGTCGATTGCGAGCATTTCTTCGACGGCTACAAGGCCAATCCGGACTATGCCATGGCCTGCGCCAGGACCGCCTATGAGGCCGGGGCACGCTGGGTGGTGCTGTGCGACACCAATGGCGGCACGCAGCCCGGTGAAGTCAGCGCGATCGTCCGCGCCGTCACCAAAGCCATCCCCGGCGATCACCTCGGCATCCATGCCCACAACGACACGGAGCAGGCGGTTGCCAATTCGCTCGCGGCCGTCGATGCGGGCGTGCGTCATATCCAGGGCACGCTCAACGGCATCGGCGAGCGCTGCGGCAATGCCAATCTGATCACCATCATCCCGACACTGGCGCTCAAGCCCGCCTGGTCGGACCGCTTCGAAACCGGCATCAGCGCCGAAAAGCTCAAGGGCCTGTCGCGCCTGTCGCGCAGTTTCGATGAGCTGCTTAACCGTGCGCCCAATGCGCAAGGCGCCTTTGTCGGCGCGTCGGCCTTTGCCACCAAGGCGGGCATTCACGCCTCGGCACTGATCAAGGAACCGGCGACCTACGAACACATACCGCCGGAGACTGTCGGTAACCGCCGCAAGGTCATGGTGTCCGATCAGGGCGGAAAATCCAACTTTATCAATGAGCTGGAGCGGCGCGGCATTCCCGTTGCAAAAAACGATCCGCGCCTCGATACGCTGATCGCACTGGTCAAGGAGCATGAGGCTGAGGGTTATGCCTATGAGGGCGCCGATGCCAGTTTCGAGCTGCTTGCCCGCCGCACGCTCGGTACGGTGCCGGAATTCTTCAAGGTCGAATCCTTCCGCTGCATGGTCGAACGCCGCTTCGATGCCAATGGCAATATCAAGACCGTTTCCGAAGCCGTGGTCCGCGTCGAGGTTGATGGCGAGCAGCGCATGTCCGTGGCGGAAGGGCATGGCCCGGTCAATGCGCTCGATCTGGCCTTGCGCAAGGACATGGGGCGCTACCAGCACGAGATCGACGACCTGGTGCTGGCGGATTTCAAGGTGCGTATCCTCAATGGCGGCACGGAAGCCATCACCCGGGTTCTGGTCGAATCGACAGATTCCAGCAATGTGCGCTGGTGGACGGTGGGCGTTTCCGACAATATCATCGATGCCTCGTTTCAGGCGCTGATGGACTCAATCGTCTACAAATTGATGAAAAATCGCGATCTCGCTGGCAAAATCGCTGCCGAGTGAGCCGATTTTCTCGATTTTTGGATGAAATTGATCCCAAATCATCAAGGGCGTTGATGGGATGATCAGCCGAATTCGATAGACGTTTCCGGCCTGTAGTCGTAGAGCATCGCCGCATGAGTGAACAGATCAATCAAAGCGGCCTTGGGGCTGGGACAATCGCAGCAGAAGCAGGGCCGGGAATGTCCGACGGCAGGAAAGGCTTTATCTTTGCGCTTTCCGCCTATCTGCTGTGGGGCATCCTGCCGTTCTATCTGAAAGCCGTGGCTTACATGCCGGCGCTGGAGGTGGTGGCACACCGCATCGTCTGGTCGGTTCCCATTGCCGGTGCCGTGCTGTGGTGGCTGGGCCGTTTCGACGATCTGAGAACCGCGCTGACAACGCCGCGCATGCTGGCCATGGCCACCTTGACGGCGACGCTGATCACCATCAACTGGGGCACCTATGTCTGGGCCATCGGTGCCGGGCACGCCATCGACACGGCGCTCGGCTATTACATCAATCCGCTGGTGAACGTGGTGCTCGGCAGTATTTTCCTGTCGGAAAAGCTGACGCGCCCGCAGATGGTGGCGGTCGGCCTTGCGGCCTGCGCGGTCGTGCTCCTGACCATTTCATCCGGCGGCCTGCCGTGGATATCGCTGGTTCTCGCCTTCAGCTTCGGTTTCTACGGCTTCTTCCGCAAGACTTTGCCCATCGGCCCGACGCAAGGCTTCATGCTGGAAGTGCTGATCCTGTCCATTCCCTCGCTTGGCTTCATTGCCTGGACCGTGGCGCAGGGCACGAGCCATTTCGTCAATGGCGGCAGCCATGATATCGGCCTTCTCCTGTTTGCCGGTCCGGCCACGGCCATTCCGCTCATTCTCTACGCTTTTGGCGCAAAACTCCTGCGTTATACCACCATCGGCCTGATGCAGTATCTCGCGCCGACCATCGTGTTCCTGTGCGCCATCTTCGTGTTCAAGGAGCCGTTCTCCAACAGCCAGTTCATTGCCTTCGCGCTGATCTGGGCGGCGCTGGCGATCTACACCTGGTCGATGCTGCATGAATCGCGCAAGGCGAAGCTTTCCTAACGCCCTGATCCGCCGATCCTGCGGACGATCAGGTAGACCATGGCTGAAATGATCACGGCGAGCAGCGCCACCACCCAGAAGCCATGCGCGCTGTTGGCGAAGGGCAGGCCCGGCGTGTTCATGCCGAACAGCCCGGTAATGACGTTGCTCGGCAACAGCACGGCGGTCATGACGGAGAGCACGTAGAGAAAACGGTTGGACTGATCGGTCATCTTGGCCAGCAGTTCATCCTGCAGCAGCCTTGCGCGCTGCTGCAGCTGTTCGCCTTCCGCATGCAGCGTTGCCGCGCGGATCGACAGGCCTTCGATCAGATCGTCCAGATCTTCCGGCAGGGCGCGGCGGTCCGCATGGTCGATATGGCGGAACAGGCTGGTCGCAGCCGTGAGATAGCGGTGAAACACCACGATCTGGCGGCGCACCGGCACCAGCCGCTCGCGCTCGCCCTGCCATTTTTCGCTGACGATGTGGTCCTCGATGGAATCGAGCGTTTCCGAAAGCCGGTTGATCTCGGCCTTGAGCAGGTCGAGAAAGCGCCGGAAAATCGCGTTGAACAGCGCTATCGGAGAGGCGGGCTTGGTCTTGCCGCGGATGATCGACTGACGCACGTCATCCACCGATTGCAGCGGGTGCCTGCGGCCACTGATGAACAGGTTCCTGTCGAAGGCAAAGCGGAAATAGCCGAGCTCGCGCGGGTCGCCGTAGTGCTCGTGCTGCAGATCCGGCAGTTCACCGAACAGCCAGCCGTCTTCGAAGCTGATCTGGCATTGATCGCCGGAGGAGAGAAAGGCCTCGCGCACGCTGTCCGGCAGGCTCTTGTCCGCTTCGAGGCTGCGCCGGGCACGCGCATCGGCCAGCGCATAACTCTTCCAGGTCCATGCCTTGTCCGTTGCGGCGGCGGGTTCGGACAGCAAGGCGCCGTCGCTGCCGAAGCGGTAGGATATGACGAAGTCGTCCTGGGGGAGAAGCTTGGCGTCGGGGGCGGGATCTAAGCTCAGCGTTTGAACCATGAAATCCCGCTCCTTCCGGCTACAGCCGTTCGATGATCGCTTCGTCGCCGTCCCGGTCGCCTCTTGCGGCTGCTTTGAGGATCGCCGGAACGATATCTTCCGGGCGTTCTACCACAAGCGGATTGACCAAATGTGACGTATGCACGAAGCCTTCCGCCTTCATGTGATCGATGAGGGCAAGCATCGGATTCCAGAACCCGTTGATGTTGGCAAACACCATCGGCTTGCGGTGGCGCCCGAGCTGCGCCCAGGTCATGATCTCGACGATCTCCTCTACCGTGCCGATGCCGCCGGGCAGGGTGACGAAGGCGTCGGAGCGCTCGAACATCTTGTGCTTGCGCTCGTGCATGTCCTCGGTGACAACCAGTTCCGACAGCTGGCCGAGCGCATGCTCGGTGGCTTCCTTGTTCATCAGGAACTTTGGAATGATGCCGGTGACTTTGCCGCCCGCCGACATGACACCGTCGGCCACGGCGCCCATGATGCCCTTCGTGCCGCCGCCATACACCAGCTCAAGCCCGTTTTCGGCAATGGATTTGCCCAGCATCCTGCCGCTCTGTTTGTAAATCGGATCGCGGCCCGGAGACGAGCCGCAGTAAACGCAGATGGATTGAATCTTGCTCATTTGAAAAGTGGTGCCTTCTGTGCGGTGAAACGTCAAGCCGCTGCGGATGCGACAAAAGCCTCGAATTGCGAATCTGGTAGAATAATCACAAAGAATGAGGCTGAATCTAAACGGTTTTCTTGTGGCGAGCCGGAAAAGGCGCTAGAGCAAAAAGAACAAAAGGGTTGGGGATCGATGGTCAAGAACAAGTTTGCACTATTGGGGTTTGGCGTTGTTGTCGCCGTGGGGCTGGCTGCTGCCTATCTGGGGTTCGTTCCGGGTAAGCCGACTTCCAATGCGCCGGCCGTAACGGCGAGCGGAAACGCACCTGCGCCAGCCGCGCAAACGCCCGCTGCAAAACCGGCCGAACAGCCGCAAGCTGCAGCTCCGGCTGCGCCTTCCGCCGACACCACGGCACCGGCTGCCGCGCCAGCCGCAGGCACGGTGACGCCGCAGGTTGAAGCAGCCGAGGGCAAGCCGGGTGCTCCAACCTTCGATGTGCTGCGCGTGGACCCCAAGGGAACGATCGTTCTGGCGGGTAAGGCTGCCAACAATGCCAAGGTGGACCTTCTGGCGCGCGGCGATATTCTTGGAACCACCAAGGCGTCGCCCAATGGCGACTTCGTCATCGTCCTCGATGATCCCCTGAAGCCCGGCGATTACCAGCTGGTCCTGCGCTCGACGGCACCCGATGGCAGCGCCATGACATCGCTGGAAACCGCCATCGTCTCCATCCCAGAAACCAAATCGGGGCAGGTCCTGGCGCTTGTCGAACAATCCGGCCAGCCGAGCCGGCTGATCACCGTGCCGGAAGCTCCGGCAGGTCAGGCGGCTTCCAACCAGCCGGCGGCAGCAGCGGCTCCCACCGGCGACAAGCCTGCCAAGCAGCCCGCCGCCAAGGCCCGCATCGTTGTCGAAGCAGTGGAGATCGAAGGCAGCAAACTGTTCATCGCCGGCATTGCCGATGCCGGCTACACGGTCAAGGTCTATGCCAATGACAATCTCATCGGCTCGACCAAGACGGGCGCCGATGGCCACTTTCTCGTGCAGACAACCCGCGACCTGCCCGTGGGCGACTACATCATCCGTGCGGACATGGTGGAAAAAGACGGCGTGACCGTCATTGCCCGCGCCGCCGTGCCGTTCAAGCGCGAGGCGGGCCAGCGCGTGTCGGCCGTCGCGCCATCCGCAACGCCCGCACCGGCGGCAACGCCGCAGGCTTCGACCGAAGCAGCCCCGGCTGCCGGCAGTGAACAGGCGTCGGGCACCGATACGGCCAAGCCGCTTCGCAATGTCGATGGTTCGGTCATCATCCGGCGCGGCGACAATCTGTGGACGATTTCGCGCCGGACCTACGGTGCGGGTATGCGCTATACGACGATCTATCTGGCCAACAAGGAGCAGATCCAGAACCCGAACAGGATTTTCCCCGGACAGGTCTTTTCATTGCCGGAAAAGGACAAGCCGGCGCCGCAATAGCGTAAGGACGGACGGGTGGCATTCGCGATCAAAGCCGAGATTCGCGATCCGCAGGCGGAAATGTTCGCATTCACCGCGCAGAAGACCATGTATGGCGGCAAGCATATCGCAGCCGGTGACACGGTCTTTCTCTTCGCCAGCGAGAACGGGGGCGGGCAGGGACTTGTCGCGCGCGGTGTCGTCATCTCAGCCGAAGCCGTCGCCAGGACGAGCGGCGTCATCAGGCAAACGCCGCGTGTCAGCGTTGTGATCCGGCGCAATGCCCTTGCCGTGCGGCCGCTGGGCAGGCGGGACCTCAAGCATCTGACCGACTGGAAAGATGGTGAGCCCGGTACGGAACTCAACTTCAAGTTCTACCGCCAGGCAACCGACAAGATCGTTGGAATTTCGGATCGCACGGCGGCATTTCTCGACGGCTTTTTCTGATGCTTGAGCGTCGTATATGCTCCAAAACCGCACCCGCATGGCATGGATGACCTGCTTTAACCCTTGCATTGGAAAATTATATCGTCTATCGCCGATGAACGATGAAATGCAGCAACCGATTTCAACAGGCGATGTCAGATGCGGAAACGGCGCGGATTCTCACTGCGCTTGCCCATCCCGCGCGCCTGCGCATAGTCCGGCAGCTGGCCGGGCTGAACGCCTCCTGCTGCAAGGATATTGTCGCAACGCTTGATCTGGCGCAGTCGACCGTATCGCAGCATCTGAAAATACTGGTCGATGCCGGTCTGGTGAATTACCGCCAGTCCGGCCAGAGTTCCCATTACAGCATCAATCCGGACGCCTTTGCCGATGTCGCCGCCCTTGTCGGCGATATGGCCAATCTCTGCTGTCCGCCCGATACCATTGTGCCGGCAGCGCGGGTAGCCGCTGCGGCCATCAAGGAATAGCCGTGGCTGAAAAAACTGTCTCCGCCGAGTCTGGCAAAACGCTGCAGACCATCCGCAATCTTTGGACCTATATGTGGCCGGATGAACGTCCCGACCTGAAGATGCGGGTCGTCTGGGCCTCGTTCTACCTGCTGATTTCCAAGGTCATCCTCATTCTGGTGCCCTATTTCTTCAAATGGGCAACCAATGCCTTGAACGGCAAGTTCGTGCCGTCCGATCTCTTGCCGCTCATTCTCGTCGGCCCGTTGATGCTGGTGGCCGCCTACAATGCCGCGCGCATCATTCAGGCGGGGTTGAACCAGCTGCGCGATGCGCTGTTTGCCAGTGTCGGGCAATATGCCGTGCGCAAGCTTGCCTACCGGACATTCGTGCACATGCACAACCTGTCTCTGCGCTTCCATGTCGAGCGGCGCACCGGCGGCCTGTCGCGCATCATCGAGCGCGGCACCAAGGGCATTGAAACCATCGTCCGCTTCACCATCCTCAACACCGCGCCGACGATCATCGAATTCCTGCTGACCGCCGTGATTTTCGCGTTTGCCTATGGTCTGTCCTATCTCGCCGTGGTCGTGGCGACGGTCTGGCTCTACACCTGGTTCACCATCCGTGCCAGCGACTGGCGGATCAGCATCCGCCGCGACATGAACGATTCCGACACGGACGCCAACACCAAGGCCATCGACTCGCTCCTGAACTTCGAGACGGTCAAATATTTCGGCAACGAACAGATGGAGGCCAGCCGCTTCGATGCGGCCATGGCGCGCTACGAGATTTCCGCGACCCGCATCTGGACGTCGCTCGGCTGGCTGAATTTCGGCCAGTCGGTGATTTTCGGCATCGGCATGGCTGTCATGATGATCATGTCGGGCAGGGAGGTGCTGGCCGGCACGCAGACCCTCGGCGATTTCGTCTTCATCAATGCCATGCTCATGCAGCTTTCCATTCCGCTCAATTTCATCGGCTTCATCTACCGCGAAGTGCGGCAGGGCCTGACCGATATCGAACAGATGTTCGATCTTCTCGATGTCGAGCAGGAGGTGACCGACAAGCCCGGTGCCAAGCCGTTGGTGATCGAGCGCGGCGCCGTGCGCTTTGACAATGTGAAGTTCGCCTACGATCCCCAGCGCCCGATCCTCAAGGGGGTCAGCTTCGACGTTCCCGCCGGCAAGACCGTCGCCATTGTCGGCCCGTCCGGCGCCGGCAAATCCACCCTGTCGCGCCTGCTTTACCGCTTCTACGATATCCAGGGCGGTTCGATCAGCATTGACGGCCAGGATATCCGCGATGTCACGCAGGAAAGCCTGCGCGCGGTGATCGGCATGGTGCCGCAGGATACGGTGCTGTTCAACGATACCATCGCCTACAACGTTCGCTATGGCCGCATCACGGCGACGGAAGAGGAAGTGCGCAACGCGGCGGAACTCGCCCAGATCGGCAGTTTCATCCAGAGCCTGCCGGAAGGCTACAACGCCATGGTCGGCGAGCGCGGCCTGAAACTCTCCGGCGGCGAAAAGCAGCGCGTTGCCATTGCCCGCACCATTTTGAAGGCGCCGCCGATCCTGATCCTCGACGAGGCCACTTCGGCGCTCGACAGCGCGACCGAACATGAAATCCAGGCATCGCTCGATCTGGTCAGCCGCGACCGCACCACGCTGGTGATCGCCCACCGCCTGTCGACGATCATCGGGGCCGACGAGATCATCGTGCTCAAGGATGGCGTGATTGCCGAACGCGGCAGGCACGCGGCGCTTTTGGCCGAAAACGGCCTCTATGCCTCCATGTGGAACCGCCAGCGCGAGGCAACCGAGGCCGAAGAACGCCTGCGCAAGGTGCGCGAGGAAGACGATCTGGGTGTCGTCGTTCGCGGCAAGCCGGCGCTCGATGTCGCCGTCGAGCCGTGAAAAGTCGCAGCCGGAAAAAATTGAATGCGGAAGAATTCTGCTGATGACCGGTGCAAGCCGGGTTGAAAGGTTTGCCCCCGCTGCCAATCTCCGATAAGTAACGCGAAATTCCGGCGCGGCGTGTATGCTGCCCGGCGAACATCCGGCGCTGTCAGGAACAAAGCAATGAGCCTTGTCGATTCCATCCGCAACACTCTGGTCCCCATCCATCGGGAAGGCTATCCGTTCATCGCCGGTTTTGCCGGCGTGACCGTGGTTCTCGGTTATTTCTGGGAACCGCTGTTCTGGATCGGCCTCATCCTCACCGCCTGGTGCATCTATTTCTATCGCGATCCGCAGCGCGTCACCCCGACCGATGACCGGCTGGTGATCAGCCCGGCCGATGGCATCGTATCGGCCGTCGGACCTGCCGTGCCGCCGCGCGAACTCAACCTCGGCGACCGCGAGATGACCCGCATTTCCGTGTTCATGAACGTGTTTTCCTGCCATATCAACCGCGCCCCGGTGCGCGGCCGCATCACCACCATCGTCCACAAGCCCGGCAAGTTCCTCAATGCGGAACTCGACAAGGCAAGCGCCGAGAACGAGCGCAACGGCCTGGTGATCGACAGCCCCAATGGCCGGGTTGCCGTGGTGCAGATTGCCGGTCTCGTGGCCCGCCGCATTGTCTGCTGGGTGGATGAAAACAATTCCATTTCCATTGGCGAACGCTTTGGCCTGATCCGCTTCGGCTCGCGCCTCGATGTCTACCTGCCGGAAGGTTTTGCACCGCGCGTTGCCGTCGGCCAGACGGCCGTTGGCGGCGAGAGCGTGCTGGCGGAATTCGGCGGCGAGCCCAGCGCCCCGCTGGTCCGTATCAGCTGAGGCGCGCGGCATGAACGAACCCGAGACCGATCCGCTGTTCGATGAAAAGCCGCAGGTGCAGGAACCCACCGGTTCGCGCATCCCCATGCGCTACCTCGTGCCGAATGTCATTACGGTTCTGGCCATCTGCGCCGGTTTGACCGGTATCCGGCTGGCCTTCGAGAACCGCTTCGAACTGGCGGTATCGATGGTGCTTCTCGCCGCGTTCCTCGACGGCATTGACGGGCGCATCGCCCGCATGATGAAGGGGTCGACAAAATTCGGCGCGCAGATGGATTCGCTTGCCGATATCGTCAATTTCGGCGTGGCGCCCGCGCTGGTGCTCTATGCCTACATGCTGGATCAGGCCCGCTCCTTCGGCTGGATCGCCGCGCTGCTCTATTGCATTGCCTGCTGTCTGCGCCTCGCCCGCTTCAACGTGATGCTTGATGTGATCGGCAAACCGGCGTGGCAGGGCAATTTTTTCACCGGCGTTCCCGCCCCGGCGGGGGCGATGCTGGTGATGCTGCCGGTCTATCTCGGTTTTCTCGGCCTCGCGCCGACAAGGCCACTGGCCTTTGCCGGCGCCGCCTATACCGTCTGCGTGGCGATCCTGATGATCAGCCGCCTGCCGGTGTTCAGCGGCAAGGCGGCCGGAACAAAACTCCGCTCCGACTGGGTGATGCCGAGCTTCCTGTTCATCGTGGTCTATGTGGCATTCCTGATGAGCTACACGTGGCAGACGCTGACGCTGACCACCATCGGCTTTTTCCTGAGCCTGCCGTTCAGCGCCCGCGCGTGGAAGCGGCACGAAGCGGCAGATGCTGCCGCTGCTGCTGAATCTGTCGCCGGTTCAGAGACACCCGCGTCCTGAAGGGATTGCAGGCGCCATCATGCGTGGTTCGACAAGCTCACCATGAGGGAAAGTGAGGATTGCAGAGAGCTATGTTCTGCAACGTTGCCAAATTGGCCTTGCGCCAAACCAACTCCCTCATGGTGAGCTTGTCGAACCACGCACAACGACTTTGCAGCGCATCTATTGCGCTTTGAGCGTCCGGTTGAACGCGTCTGTGATCATATCGATCAGCTGTTCATGAATGGCGCTGCGGGATCGCCCGCCGCCATCGTCGCACAGCGGTTCTGTTACGCCCTCAGCCTTCAGTTTGTCCGATGCACCGGCCTTGCACGCGGCAAACATGCTGAAATGGTTGGCATCCTCGATGCTTGCATGGCGCGCGCCCGGAATGATGTCAGCCATCCACGACGCCTGCAGCGTGCGGGGAATGTCACCTTTTGGGCCAAGGTTCACGAGGTCGACGGGGATTGCGATGCCTGCAACACTTTCGGTTGTGAGCGTGTCCGACATGGCCGGGTCGATTGCAACTGCCGAGCGAATACGGTTGTCCCTATAGTCCAAGCCTGCCGGCTGCACATCCATCCTGTGCAGATCAACGCCGCTCTGTGCGAGCCATTCGCACAGGGAGTGGTTGCGCAGATCGGTATCGCAATAGGCCGCGAGGCGTTGCCGGTCCATGCGGGCGCCTGCCACCGCAAGGGCGGTGTAGCCACCCATGGAAAGGCCAAGCGCGCCGACGTTTTTCCAGTCGATCCGGTCGCGGAAAACCGTTCCGGTTTTCAACGCATCCAGGGTCGCGGTAAAATCCGCTGGCCGCAGCCAAAGCTTCATCGTCTCGCTTGCCGATGTGTTTCCGCTCTGATTTCCCGGGTGGTTTGGCGCGGCGACAATATATCCCTGCCGCGCCAAGGGGGCGGCAATCCAGCCCGTGGCTTGCGCATTGCCGGCAATGCCGGTGCCGTGGGAGAGCAGGATGAGAGGAAATTTTCTCTCAACGGGAGGTGCATCGCGCATGCTGGCGGTCCCTTTGAAAAGTGGGGTATCGCCAAGCAGGACTTCTTCGCCGCCGGTCCGTGCCGGATACCAGACCGTCACATCGAGATCGGTGCCGCGTTCTTTCGAGGGAACGGTGATTTGCCGAACGCCAGCCGGTGTGTCGGCCTTGACCATATCAACGCTGAACAGACCTGAAAGTGCCGCGGTACAAAGCATGATATGCAGTTTCATGTTCTATCTCCATGCTGGAAATTGGGATACAGGGGAGCTCATGCAGCAGGCAGTATCTGCCCGACCTACATCAGATACTTCCGGAAGAATGCGAGCACATCCGCGTTGAACTGTTTGTGGAAGGCGACGCGGTCGAAGCCCTCGGCATCGCTGCACAGTTCCGTATCTCCTGAGTCAGCCACGAGCTTGGCGAATTCGGCGCTGCATGGCGGCAGGAACGAGAAGTGGCCGGACTTCGGCACCAGGCGGTATTCAGGTTTGCTTGCCAGATATCTGGCAACGGAGGCCGCATCGGCAGGCGATAGGCCGTCACCGCCATATTCCGAACCCCAGATCTGAACGGGAACAGTCACGCGTCCCAAACTCTCCGGGGTGAACAGGTTGCCGCCGGCGGGGTCGGCAATAACAGCCGCGATGATGCGCGGATCGGCGGTGAGCGGCGGAATATCACCTGCCCGGATTTGCGCGCAGAAGCGATTGCCGGGATAGACAGGGCAATTATCGAGCAGCTTTTTCCAGTCGGGATTGCCGCCGATCATACCAAGACCGGTGAACCCGCCCCGGGAGAATCCGAAGAAGCCGATGCGGGTGGCATCGATGCGCGACCCGTCGGACCACGAGGTGAGGATGAAGTCCAGCAGCCTTGTCATGTCCTGCGGACGCTGGGTCATGGACGCAATATCGCCCGGATCGCGCGTTCTGGATCGTCCGCCATCCCTCGGATGGTTGATGGCCGCGACGACAAAACCCGCATCGGCCATTTGTTCGGCAAGCGTATGGAAATTGCCGTACCAGCCGCCGACACCGTGCGAAATCACGATGAGCGGCAGCTTTTGGCCCATCAGCGGGCAATCCTTCACCGCTGTTGAATGATCGAAGCCAATGTCGACCTGCGTCGGATTGCCGGCGCAGGGGTACCAGACGGCGCTCTCCAATGACGGGCCATGATTGTCCTGCGGCACGTCAATGAATGTCAGTCCGGCGGCCGGTGCCGTCTGCACGGAGCTTAAGGCGAGGAAGGCAGACAATACTATGAATCTGGGAATGTTCATGGGTGATTTCCTTGTTTCAAGTGATGGGAATTAGCGGATCGTCACGCGCGCATAGTCGCTTCTGATGCTGATCGCGGGTTTGGCGCCGGGTGTGCTGTCACGCTTGCTGTCGACGAGGGATGCCTTGGCATCCACGGTGTAGCTGATGGGAACGTCCTTGCCGAAGCTGAAGGAGGCGTCGAGCGCGCGGGAATCGAGCCGGATGGTCTCGCTGTTGCTGACGCGGGCAAAGCGCAGGTCGCTGCGCACGGCGTCACCCGAAATATCGAGGCTCGCCGCGTGCCCATCCAGCGCAAAATCCGCCGCATGGCCCTTGATGCGTACGGCACCGTAGTCACCGGTCAGCCGGGCCTGCAGCGCCGCCTGTTCGATGCTGACATCGCTGCCGGCAGGCAGGCTGGCGCGGATCAGCACTTCGCAGTCGGAAAGGCTCAGAAGCGGTGCGTTGACCACGTGGATGCGCAGCGTGCGTTCCCTAACCTCCATGGTGGTGCGGGTGGCGCATTGATCGGCGAACCAGCTCGAATACCAGCCGGAGAACCAGCCGGACCGGGTGCTGGTGACGCGGGCCTGATAGGGCGCGCCATCGCCTGCCGTGAACACGATGTGGCTGGCTTCCCCCGTAATCGTGACGCTGTTGACCGCAGCGATATCGAGCGGCGGCTGGAGCTCGCCGGCGGCGCTGGGGGTTACGGTTCCGAAGAGAAGCAGAATGGCGGTGATAAGGCTCAGCATGATGGGCTCCTGTGGGTTGGCATGACAACCAGAGGAGGGCGCTATCGGCTGAAATTCGACCTTGATCACAATTCAGGTCGTCCGCGATCGCGTTTCAGGACATAGTGGGCTTCGTCCACTCGTCCCGGTCGCAGGTTCCATGCTGTTTGTTCCATTGCCTTTTGTCGTCGCCGTCCTGCTTGTCGTCCTTCTCGTCCAGATGATCCGGCGAAGCGATGGCAATGACAGGAATGCGTTCTTTCTCGCCCTGGTGTCGGTCTATGCCCTGCAATCGGTGGTGATCGGGGTGCGCTGGGGCTACGGTGTGCTGGAGGTCCTGCCGGTCCAGGCCGTGCTCGCCGTTGTCATCGCCACGCTGGCATGGCTGAGTTTTGAAGGCCTGCGCAGCGAGCGGCCGCCGGCAGAGCGTCCGTGGCTCCTGCTACACCTGTTGCCGGTGCTTGTGGTCACCGGTCTCATTGCATTCTGGCCCGCACCGATATCGCTGGTTATCATTCTGGTGTTCGCGGGCTATGGCATTGCCCTTTGCCGTCTCGCCTTTGCAGGGCCCGACGCATTGGGTTCATCCCGATTGGACGGTGTCATCAGCGCCTACCGGGCATTGCAGGTGACGGCCTTTGCCGTGTCCAGTTCCGCTGTCATCGACATCGTCATCAGTTGGGATTTTGCCCAGTCGGGCGGCAGCCATTCCGCCCGCATCGTTGCCATCGGCAATGTCCTGGCCCTGCTCGTCCTCGGGAGCGCGGCCACGGTCGCCGGGACCAGCCGCCCGGAGGAACGGGACGAAGCAATCGCGGAAGAGGGCGCTTCTCCGGTGCTACCCAGCGCCGAAGACACGGACATCGCCGCCGCGCTCGATCGGCTGATGCAGGCGCGGGAACTCTACCGGGATGTCGATCTCAACCTCAACCGCCTGGCGCGCAAGATGGGCCTGCCGGCCCGGCAGGTGTCGATAGCCGTCAACCGGGTCAAGGCGATGAGCGTCTCGCAGTATGTGAATGATTACAGGGTGAAGAAAGCGTGCCGTCTGCTGGCGGATACGGATCGTGCGGTCACCGGCATCATGTTCGATGCCGGGTTTCAGACAAAATCCAACTTCAACCGCGAGTTCCTGCGTGTCACCGGCATGAGCCCGAAAGCCTGGCGCGCCAATGTGCTCTCCGCAGGCAAAACCGGCGCTGCGGTTATCCGCCTCGCCGGATGATCAGCTTTCAGCTCGGGTCGTTGTAGCCCAGCAGCTTGCCGGCGCGCACGTCGTAGAGCTTGCCCGTTGCGTCGATCCTCGGATCGAGAATGAGCGCGATCTTGGCGGCCACCTCCGCCGCAGTCGGCAATGTGTCGGGGTCTTCGCCCGGTACGGCCTGCGCCCGCATGGCGGTGCGTGTCGCGCCGGGATTGACCGAATTGATGCGCAGTTTTGTCTGGCGCGCTTCCTCGGCCCAGCTGCGGCCCATCACCTCGACAGCGGCCTTGGATGCCGCATAGGGGCCCCAATAGGCACGGGCGGAGTGGGCAACGCCGGAGGATAGCAGCACCGCACGGCCTGCCTCGGAAAGCTTCAGCAGCGGGTCGGTGCTGCGGATCAGCCGCCAGACGCTGGTCACATTGATGTTCATCAGCTTGTCGAAGACTTTTGCCTCGACATGGCCGATCGGCGAGATCGTGCCAAGGATACCGGCATTGGCGACGAGAATGTCGAGCCTGCCCCAGCGCTCATGGATGGAACCGCCGAGCCGGTCGATGGCTGGCATGTCGGTCAGGTCGAGCGGCACCAGCGTCGCTGTGCCGCCCGCTGCCTTGATTTCATCGTCCAGCTCTTCCAGACCGCCCACCGTGCGGGCGACGGCAATCACATGCGCACCGCGCGCTGCCAGGTCTTTGGCAAGGAAATAGCCGATGCCGCGGGATGCGCCGGTGACAAGCGCAAGCTTGCCGTCCAGCCGGAAACTGCCGTCAGAAATCATGAATGGGAACTCAACCGTTAGCCGTTGTTTGCGAGAAGCGAGAACTGGCGCACATTGCTGATGCCGTCCCGGTCAACCAGCCGGGTCGGGTAATCGCCAGTGAAGTAGTGGTCGGTGAACAGCGGCGCCTGTGCGTCGCGCGGTGCCCCGCTGACCGCCCTGTACAGCCCGTCGATCGACAGAAATTCCAGCGAATCCGCGCCGATATATTTGCACATGGAGGCAAGGGTCGCATGCTGGTTGGCCAGCAGCTTGTCCGCATCCGGCGTGTCGATGCCGTAGAAATCCGGATGATAGATCATCGGGCTGGCGACACGGATATGCACTTCGCGCGCCCCGGCATCGCGGATCATCTGCACGATCTTGACCGACGTGGTGCCGCGCACGATGGAATCGTCGACCAGAACCACACGCTTGCCTTCGATAACGGCCCGGTTGGCCGAATGCTTCAGCTTGACGCCGAAGGCGCGGATCGACTGGGTCGGCTCGATGAAGGTACGGCCGACATAATGGTTGCGGATGATGCCGAGCTCGAACGGAATGCCGCTCGCCTGGGCAAAGCCGATGGCCGCAGGCGTGCCGCCGTCGGGAACCGGGACGACGACGTCGGCGTCCAGCGGTGCTTCCTTGGCCAGGTTGATACCCATGTTCTTGCGGGCGGTATAGACGTTACGGCCGCCGACAACGGAATCCGGACGGGCAAAGTAGACATATTCGAACAGGCAGATGCGTTCCGGCTTCGGTGACTGCGGCTTGAAGGCTTCGATGCTGATCGTGCCGTCGCTCTGGATCTCGCAGACCACGACTTCGCCGTTCTCGATGTCACGCACGAACTTCGCGCCGATGATGTCGAGCGCGCAGCTTTCGGAGGCAAAGATCGGCTTGCCGTCGAGATCACCCATGACGAGCGGCCGGATGCCGATCGGATCGCGCGCGGCGATCAGCTTGGTGCGGGTGAGGGCGAGCATGGCATAGCCGCCTTCCATCTGGCGGATCGCGTCGACGAAACGGTCGCTCGACGATGTGCTGCGCGAACGGGCGATGAGATGCAGCACCACTTCCGTATCGGAATTGGACTGACAGATCGCGCCGTCGGCGATCAGCTTGCGGCGCATGGTCAGGCCGTTGGTGAAATTGCCGTTATGGGCGATGGCGATGCCGCCGATTTCCAGTTCGGCGAACAGCGGCTGCACATTGCGCAGCGCAGGATCGCCTGTCGTGGAATAGCGCACATGGCCGATGGCACGGTCGCCGGGCAGCTGCGCCAGCGTGGCGGGGTTGGTGTAATGGTCGCCGACAAGACCCATGCGGCGCTCCGAGCAGAACTGCTTGCCGTCATAGGAGACGATACCCGCCGCTTCCTGCCCGCGATGCTGCAGGGCATGCAGACCCAGCGCCGTCAGCGTGGCGGCATCGGGGTGCCCCAAAATGCCAAACACACCGCACTCTTCATGCAGTGTGTCGTCGTCAAGGGACATGAGAGGGGTCTCATCACGAAAAATGTCGGTCATTACCGCAAGCCTTTCGCCGCAGATTCAACTGTAAGATCTGTCATTCCATTATGCCACACTATGTGGGGTATTACCACGCAAACGCCAAGTTAACCGTTTGTCGCACCCGGCAGCCCGTCAGGGCTTCGGTGTCGTGCCTTCCGGCGGGATGTCTTCCTTGGGTTCAGGTGCCGTCGTTGCGTCCGGAGTATGGCTCGAGCCGGGCTTCAAACGCTTCAGAATGGTTGATTCCGGGTCTTCCGGCAAAAGGCTGATCAGCTTTGCGCCGAGTGAGTCGATCATCGGCTTGGACTTGGCCTGCGCCACCCAGGCGGGCTGGTTGTCCGTGACGAGCCAGTTGAAGAACAGCATCGCGACAACCACGAGAAGGACACCGCGCGCCGCGCCGAAGAGGAAGCCGAGCGTGCGGTCGAGCGCGCCGATACGGCTGTCGATGATGAAATCGGCAATCTTCATGGTGATGACGGAAACGATGATCAGCGTGACGATGAAGACGATACCGGCTGCCGCGATCTGGGCGATGGTCTCATTGCTGATATAGGGGGCAAGGAAGGGGACCACAGGCTTGTAGAAGAGATAGGCGGCCGCGGCCGCCGCTGCCCATGACACGACGGACAGCACTTCGCGCGAAAAGCCGCGCACCATGGCGAGGACCGCCGAAACGAGGGTGATGCCCAAAAGAATTCCGTCTAGCAACGTAATAGGCATTTACATGTATCCCCAATCCAATTCCGACCTGCACACCCTCTCGGGAGGACTGTGCCGCGTCAGTCGTCGCGTTTCGTTTTACCGGGTCCCGACGCCGCAATCCGGGCCACAAGGTCCGGCAGCGAAGCGGTCTCGGTCAGATGGGCATTGCGTCCCTTCGGCACGTCGTTGCTTCCCTTGGGAAGAACAGCCTGCTTGAACCCAAGCTTCTCTGCTTCCTTCAGCCGCTGCACCGCATGCGCCACCGGGCGAACGGCGCCAGACAAGCTGACTTCGCCGAAATAGACGCAATCGGCCGGAAGGGCAATACCGGCAATGGAGGAAACCAGTGCAGATGCAACCGCAAGATCGGCTGCAGGCTCGGAAATCCGGTATCCGCCCGCCACATTCAGGTAAACATCGTGCTGCCCGAACCGCACGCCGCAATGGGCTTCAAGCACCGCCAGAATCATCGAAAGACGGCCGCCGTCCCAGCCGACGACGGCGCGGCGCGGTGTGCCGAGCGTCGAGGGCGCCACCAGCGCCTGAATTTCCACAAGCACCGGCCGGGTGCCTTCCATCCCGGCAAAAACCGCGGCGCCCGGCGATTTGTCATTGCGTTCGCCGAGAAAAAGTTCCGACGGATTGGCCACTTCGCGCAATCCGCGGTCGGACATTTCAAACACGCCGATCTCGTCGGTCGGGCCGAAACGGTTCTTCACCGTGCGCAGGATGCGGTAGTGGTGGCCGCCTTCGCCTTCGAAATACAGTACCGCATCCACCATGTGCTCGACGACGCGCGGCCCGGCGATCTGGCCGTCCTTGGTGACATGACCGACCAGGACCACGGCAGCGCCGGTCTGCTTGGCAAAGCGGATCATCGCCTGGGCCCCGGCGCGCACCTGCGTGACCGTGCCGGGGGCCGAATCGGCGGCATCCGTCCACAGGGTCTGGATCGAATCGATGATGATGAGATCGGGCCGCTTGGAATCGGAAATGGTGGCGAGGATGTCCTCGACATTGGTTTCGGCGGCCAGAAGCACATCGGTGTCGGCGGCATGCAGGCGCTGCGCCCGCAGGCGGATCTGCGCCACCGCTTCTTCGCCCGAGACATAGATGACCTTGTGGCCCTGCCGCGCCAGTGCCGCCGCCGCCTGGGTCAGCAGGGTGGATTTGCCGATGCCGGGATCGCCGCCCACCAGAATGGCCGAACCGCGCACGAAACCGCCGCCGGTGACCCGGTCAAGCTCGCCGATGCCGGAGTGGATGCGCGGCGCATCCTCGATCTCGCCGGACAGCGAGGTGAGGGCGACGGCGCGCCCCTTGCGGCCCGACAGCTTGCCGGGACCGCTGCCGATGCCGCCCGCCGTGCCTTCCTCGACCAGCGTGTTCCACTCGCCGCAGGAATCGCACTTGCCGGCCCAGCGCGTATGCACGCCACCGCAGTTCTGGCAGATGAATTGAATTCTTGCCTTGGCCATCAGGCGCCTTTTCCGGAATAGAGGTAGCGGCGGTGATAGCGGTTGCCCAGGCTGGTCAAAAGTTCGAAGCCGATGGAGCCGGCGGCGCGCGCCGCGTCATCCAGGGCGATATTGCCACCGAACAGCTCGACGTGATCGCCGGGTTTGACGGCGTCCTCGGGAAGATCGGTGATGTCGAACGATGTCAGGTCCATGGTCACCCGGCCGATCACCGGCACCTTGCGTCCGGCAACAAAGCCTTCGCCGCCCTTGGGTACGACGTTGCGCAGGGGCGTGCCGCTGCCCGACAGCGAGCGCAGATAGCCATCGGCGTAGCCGGTCGAGCAGATGGCAATCCGGGTGTCGCGTTCCAAGAGCGCGGTGGCGCCGTAACCGGTCGTCTCACCCTTGGAGCTGGTGCGGATCTGCACGACGCGCGCTTCGAGCGTCACCACGGGGCGCATGGGATTGGCGACGCCGGCCAGCGCCTCGCCGCCATACATGGCAATGCCCGGACGGCTCAGGTCACCGCCATTGCTGATCGTGTGAAAAATGCCGGAGGAGTTGGACGCGCTTGATTCGATGCCTGCAAAAGCGGTGCGAAGCGTTTGAAATGACTCGATCTGCTGCCGGGTGAGGCGATGGCCGGGTTCATCGCCGGTCGCCAGATGCGTCATCACCAGCACCGGCATTTCGCGGCCAGCGGCAGCAAAATCGAGTGCTTCGGCCATGGTCAGTCCCAGCCGGTTCATGCCGGTATCCACATGCAGGGCATAGGGCAGCGTCAATCCGCTCGCGGCATTGGCGCGGCTCCACAGGCCGATTTCGTGCAGCGAGCCGAGGACGGGGATCAGCCCCGACGCTTCGAACACCGGGCGCGCGTCGGCAAACAG
This sequence comes from Phyllobacterium sp. NPDC097923, assembly GCF_044760925.1. Taxonomy (NCBI): domain Bacteria; kingdom Pseudomonadati; phylum Pseudomonadota; class Alphaproteobacteria; order Hyphomicrobiales; family Phyllobacteriaceae; genus Phyllobacterium; species Phyllobacterium sp. NPDC097923. The sequence continues at coordinate 1,127,514 of NZ_JBIWBL010000001.1, forward strand.
GCCGTTCAGAACGAAAACCCGTGCATCCGGCGCGGCGGCCTTGACCCGCAGGCCCTCCTCGACCAGTGCCACGAAGAAGGTCCGGCAGCCGGCGTCGCGCAGGACAGGCACGACATGGCCGATGCCGAGCCCGTAGGCGTCGGCCTTGACGACAGCGCTCGCCTGCGCCGGTTTCGATTTTTCCGCAAGGAATGTCCAGTTGGCCACGAGCGCATCGAGATCGATGGTAAGCCGCCCGCCCGCGAGACGAGGATCGGCGCCTGCGGTGGTGACGTGAGGTTTTGTGCTGTTCAATTGATTACTCGAAGCGTTCTGGCAGGTGTGAATCTTCCGCAAGGTCGGTGAACCGGGTGAATTCCGCCTGGAAGGCCAGCTTCACCGTGCCCGTCGGGCCGTGACGCTGCTTGGCGATGATGACTTCCGCCTTGCCCATGGCCTCCTTGAGGTCGGCCTGCCACTTGAAATGCTCCTCGGTGCCTTCCTTCGGCTCCTTGTTCTTGATGTAGTATTCGTCGCGATAAACGAAGATCACCACGTCGGCGTCCTGCTCGATCGACCCGGATTCGCGCAGGTCGGAGAGCTGCGGGCGCTTGTCTTCGCGGCTTTCCACCTGACGGGAGAGCTGTGACAGCGCGATGATCGGCGTGTTGAGTTCCTTGCCGAGCGCTTTCAGGCCCGTGGTGATTTCGGTGATTTCCTGCACGCGGTTTTCCGAGGCCTTTTTGGACGAGCCCTGCATCAGCTGGATATAGTCGATGACCAGAACGTCGAGGCCGCGCTGGCGCTTCAAACGCCGGGCACGGGCGGCCAGCTGCGCAATGGAAATACCACCGGTCTGGTCGATATAGAGCGGCACCTTCTGCATGTGCTGCGAGCAGGCGACGAGCTTTTCAAATTCGGCCTCGTTGATTTCACCGCGGCGGATTTTCGATGAACTGATCTCCGACTGCTCGGAAATGATACGCGTCGCCAGCTGTTCCGACGACATTTCGAGCGAGAAGAAGCCGACAACGCCGCCATTCTTGGCCTTGATCGTCCCGTCCGCCAATTGCTCGGACTCGTAAGCCGCGGCGATGTTGAAGGCGATGTTGGTGGCAAGCGAGGTCTTGCCCATGCCGGGTCGTCCTGCAAGCACGATCAGATCCGACGGCTGCAGGCCGCCCATGCGGTTGTCGAGAGAATGGATGCCGGTGGAAACGCCGGACAGGTGCCCGTCGCGCATGAAGGCGGCGTTGGCCATGTCGACGGCGGTTTTCACCGCATCGGTGAAGGTCTGGAAGCCGCCATCGTAGCGGCCGGTTTCCGCCAGTTCGAACAGGCGGCGCTCGGCATCCTCGATCTGGCCCTGCGGCGCCACGTCCACCGGCGCGTCATAGGCGATATTGACCATGTCCTCGCCGATGGTGATCAGCGCGCGGCGCGTGGCAAGATCATAGATGGCGCGGCCATAGTCCTCGGCATTGATGATGGTCACAGCTTCGGCGGCAAGGCGCGCCAGATACTGCATCACCGTCATCTCGCCGACTTTTTCCTCCACGGGCAGGAACGTCTTCAGCGTGACGGGATTGGCCATCTTGCCCATGCGGATCATGTCCGACGACACGTCGAAAATCTTGCGGTGCAGTGGCTCGTAGAAATGCACTGGCTTGAGGAAGTCGGAGACCCGGTAAAACGCATCATTGTTGATGAGAATGGCCCCGAGCAGCGCCTGTTCGGCTTCGATATTGTTCGGTGCTTCACGGTAAAGCTTGTCCGCGTTGTCCCGTACCTCGATGAATTTGCGTGCTGCCTCAGCCATGGTATTTTTTCCCGTTCGAATTAACTATGGCCTTCGGCGTGAATCCTAAGCAATGGAGCATTGCCAAAGCACAGGCTTAACCCCGCTATCCACAGCAGCGGAAAAGATTGGCTTTATTTCTTACCTGATTCGCGCCTCGATGATTCTAAGCCATCTGGCAGCCCGTGGGGAGGCTTAAGCGCGTTCTCCTGCCAATGTCCACCGCGCACTTGCCAGAATGCGCGATCACGATACAAAAACCGGGCGCGATTCATGCATTGGCCCGCCGCGATCAGCACAATCGCGACGGGCCAATGGGTTTGCTGCGGCGGGCGTCAGCGCCCGGCAGCCGATTCCCGGTTGTCGACCTGGGTATTGGCGCAGCTGCGCTCGCTTTCCAGCCGCTTCAGGCGCTTTTCTTCCTTCTCGATGTAGTTGCGCGTCAGCGGCACCGATTCCTGCCGGTGCGCCAGCTGGATCTGGAACACCATCAGGTTCTGCCAGCGGAAGGCTGATTCCGATGCGGCGAGATAGAATTCCCACATGCGGCAGAAGCGCTCGTCATAGATCGCCTTGGCCTTGTCGCGGTTCGCCATGAACCGCTCACGCCAGATGCGCAGTGTGTCAGCATAGTGCAACCGCAGGATTTCGATGTCGGTGATGACCAGCCCCGCCTTTTCGATCTGCGGAAGCACCTCAGAGAGCGCGGGAATGTAGCCGCCCGGAAAGATGTACTTCTGGATGAAGGCATTGGTATAGGACGGCCCGTCCGACCGGCCGATCGAATGCAGGAGGAAAACCCCGTCCTTCTTCAACAGCCGCGCCGTATGCTGGAAATACTCGGCGAAATGCCCGACGCCGACATGCTCGAACATGCCGACGGAGACAATCCGGTCAAAGCTGTCGTCGATGGTCCGGTAGTCGCGCAGGTCGAAGCGAGCCTGTGTCGACAGGCCCTCGTCGATGGCCCGCTTGTTGGCGATGCCATGCTGTTCGTGCGAGAGGGTGACACCCAGCACATTGGCATCGAGATGACGGGCGAGGTAAAGCCCGAGACCGCCCCAGCCGCAGCCGATATCGAGGGTCCTGTGGCCTTTTTCGACCAGAAGCTTGGCCGCGATATGCCGCTTCTTCGCCAGTTGCGCCTCTTCGAGGGTCGCATCTGGATGCTCGAAATAGGCGCAGGAATACTGCATGTCCGGGTCGAGAAACAGGCGGTAGAGCTCTTCCGACAGGTCGTAGTGCCGCTGCACATTGCTGGATGAACGGGTGAGATTGTTCATCTGGTGCAGGCGGCGGGTGGCACGGCGAATGCCCTCCAGCGCCAGCATCCATGGCTCGCGTGCCGCGGTGGCGCCGGTGTTTTCAAAGATGATCTTTAGGACGTCGTAGATATCGCCGTCGAGAACATCGAGTTCGCCGTTCATATAGGCTTCGGCGAAATGCAGGGACGGGTCGAAGGCAATCCGCCGTTCGGCCGCAGCCGTGTTGATGCGGAAGTGGATCGGTTCTCCGGTCCCGTCACCAAAGGTGCGCTTCTGGCCGGATGAGTCAGTAATCGAAAGTGTACCAGTGTGGATGAGCCGCGAAAGCGCAGCCCTAAGAATGGCATTCATGAACAATCTCCATCATTGACGATAGAGCTCGGCCATTATGAGGCTCGGGATTGAGCCAAGGTCGGGCGTGGGTAGGATAAACAAATTTACCCGTTTTTTTGATTCTGCAAAGCAAAAAAACACCCGGCATCTCTGCCGGGTGTTTTATGGTAAAGCAAACACCACTCCTGCGAGCGGTTTTTGCTTTGAAATCAGGCGTTTTCTTCGCCTTCTTCGTCTTCGTCGAAGAATTCGTCGGAAAGCGGTGCTTCTTCAATGCCATAGATCGCTTCGGCGGAGGTGAGGTCTTCACCCTTTACCTGACGCTCGGCTTCATCGGCCGTACGGGCAATGTTGATCGTAACCGTTGCTTCAACTTCCGGATGCAGAACCAGAACGATCTTGTGCAGGCCGATCGTCTTGATTGGCGTGTTCAGTTCAACCTGGTTGCGGTTGATCGAGAAACCTTCCGCCGTGATCAGGTCGGCAATGTCGCGGGTCGTTACTGAACCGTAGAGCTGACCGGTTTCACCGGCGGAGCGAACGGCGACGAATGTCTTGCCGTCGAGCTTGTCGGCGATTGCCTGAGCTTCGGTCTTGCGCTCGAGGTTGCGGGCTTCGAGCTGGGCGCGCTGGCCTTCGAACTTCTTCTTGTTGGCTTCGTTGGCACGAAGCGCCTTGCCCTGCGGCAGAAGGAAGTTACGGGCAAAGCCGTCCTTTACCTTGACTGTTTCACCCATCTGGCCGAGGCGGCTGATGCGTTCGAGAAGAATGACTTCCATGTGAGTTTTCCTTTCAAGTTCAATTGTCGTTATTGGGTGGGGTATCGGTATTCACAGCCTTCGAAACCGGCGCGTTGCGCGATGTGTCAAACAGACCGGCGAGAAGGAAGACGAGAAGCGCAAAAATAAAGAGAAACACGGCGAGATAGGCGAACCACAGCGCAAACGGCCGCCAGGTGGCGCCGCGCGTGCGGGCATGCAGCATGCCGAAGCCGGCCAGGACGAACCCGGCGCCGAGGGCACCGGCAACCGCCGTTGCCGCGTAGCCGGGACCGCCCGGCAGAAACGCAGCGGCGCAGGCGACGGCAAAAACGACAAGCGCCGGGCGCGGCATGCGCAGGGCACGCGGCCAGTCGTCCCGCGGGCGGCGCAGTTTGCCCGAGGCAGCGGTCAGGCGCAGGGCGATGTACAGATTGGCGATGATGACGCACAGCCACGCGGCGGGCTGCAGGGCCGGCAGGACGCGCACGACGAATTGCGCCATGCTCTGCGTCAGGTCGGCATTGGCCGCCAGTTCCGGATTGCTCACGGCCAGCTGCTGGGTCAGCGCCTGCGCCAGCTGGCGGGCAAAGTCTTCGCTGAAGCCGATCATGACGCCGATGACGATGAAGGCGGCGGCGACAACAAGCGCCAGCCGCAGCAATGTATCGGCGAGGGGATACCAGACATAGACGTCCTTGGGTCCACCAATCTCGGCGGCCGGACGGGCAAGGCCGGTGAAATAGGCGCCGACGGCGGCGGGCAGGGCGGTGATGAGCACGACGACGACGGCGGCCGTCGGGGCGGCGATGACGGACACCGCAACAGCCACGGTCAGCGCGGCGATGAAGCCGCAGGCCGTGCCCCAGCCCAGCGCCGCGACAAAGATCGGCAGCGGCGAAAACAGCAGCAATATCATGGCAAGGCTGGAATTCACGATAACACCGGTCGTCAGCAGCGCAGCCGCAAGGCCCGCCAGCACACCAATGCCGATATCTGTTCCAGTCAGTTTCATGTCGCTCGCTGTCCTGCTTGTTGAAGCAGTTAGAGGTGGTTTTTCAACCGATCCCTCAACTTGGGTTTTCTGGTGTGCCTGACCGCGCCCATCGCGGAAGGCTGTGTTGCCCCGGAGGGCAGAAGGCGGCGGGATGAAATCCTGCCGCCTTCGATAGTCTTACTTTACCACGTATGGCAGCAGGCCGAGGAAACGGGCGCGCTTGATCGCCTGGGCGAGTTCGCGCTGCTTCTTCTGGCTGACAGCCGTAATACGGGAAGGAACGATCTTGCCACGCTCGGAAATGTAGCGCGACAGGAGCTTGATGTCCTTGTAGTCGATCTTCGGCGCATTGGCACCCGAGAACGGGCAGGTCTTGCGGCGGCGATGGAACGGACGACGGGTCGGGATCTGATTGATATCAACCATTATTCTGCTCCTTCACCGGCTTCGTTGTCACGCGGGCGGCGTGGGCGGCGCGGACGATCGTCATCACGGCCACCGAACTTGTCGTCGCGTTCGCGGCGATCGTCACGGCGTGCAAGCATGGCCGACTGGCCTTCTTCGTGCTCTTCAACGCGGATCGTCATGAAGCGCAGAACGTCTTCATTGATGCGCTGCTGGCGCTCAACTTCGGCAACGGCAGCTGCCGGAGCATCGATGTTGAGAAGCGAGTAATACGCCTTGCGGTTCTTGTTGATGCGGTATGTCAGGGCGCGGAGGCCCCAGCTTTCAATACGCCCGACTTTGCCGCCATTGGCCTCGATGATACCCTTGTACTGTTCTACAAGCGCATCGACCTGCTGCTGCGAAATGTCCTGTCGAGCAAGGAACACATGTTCATAAAGAGCCATTGTCTTTGCCTTTCTTCGTTAATATTGCCCGGAATCAACGGTAAACCTCTGCGAATCTCTCTGCCGGGTGACCGGGGAAGAAAGGACGCTGATGGAGACGATCGAGAGCGGAGACACGGGAGGCTGAAGCTTTTACGCTTCCACGGATCGAAATCCGGCCCTCCGTTCAGCCCCCAGCTGACGCCGAGCAATGAACGGGCGGCTTATACGGGCAAATGGCAAAAGACGCAACCCGCCACGGACGTTTTATATTGCAACGCGACATGCCGGGCGGGTCATGGGGATTTGCAATGCGTGGTGCGTGGTTCGACAAGCTCACCATGAGGGAGATGGAAGACTGCATGCTAATCGTCAGCGGTGCAGTTTGAACAATCTTGCAAATCTTGACTCCCTGCAATCCTCACTCTCCCTCATGGTGAGCTTGTCGAACCACGCACCACAGTTTTGCCACCCCAAATGAAAATCACACCAACTTATCCAACACGTTCCGTCCTCGCTTATTCTTCTCGTGTCCTTTCCGGCGGGAATGCTTCCGGAAACCTTCGCAAGTCGGGAAAGGATCGGCGCTTCGGCTTCACAGGGAGGAAAACCTGTGCGGCCGGGGAGGTTTGGCTCAATGGATGCGCATTGGGCAAAGCTCTCAAAAACGCCGGGGCGGGTGGTCCCCAGGATCGCAAGCATAGCATACCAGAACACCCAAGACCCGCGTTCCAGGGACCGCCCGTCTTTCCCACCTTTCAACGGCCAGACGCAATTGCGGGCGTGGCGCTGAAAACCCGTTATTCCGCCTGTTATAATGTGCATGTGCGGCCGGTACGGCGCATGAAAGCTTGACTTCGGGCTTGCCGATAGGCACATCGCGCGGCAGATTGACGACGATAAAGCAGAAATCCGGAGGCACGCCCCATGTCCATAGCATTCACCTTCCCCGGTCAGGGCAGTCAGGCCGTCGGCATGGGCAAGGCATTGGCCGACAATTTTGCCGAAGCCAAAGCGGTGTTCGACGAGGTCGACGATGCGCTTGGTGAAAAGCTCTCCGCCATCATCTGGGACGGCCCGGAAGAAACCCTCACACTGACCGCCAATGCGCAGCCGGCCCTGATGGCGGTGTCCATCGCCGTCATCCGCGTGCTGGAAGCGCGCGGCATATCGATCAAGGACAAGGTCGCCTATGTCGCCGGCCATTCGCTCGGCGAATATTCGGCGCTGTGCGCCGCCGGTACATTCTCGCTCGCCGATACGGCGCGGCTCCTGCGCATCCGCGGCAATGCTATGCAGCAGGCGGTTCCCGCCGGTGCTGGTGCCATGGCCGCCATCATCGGGCTTGAGCACGAGGTTGTCGCCGCTGTCTGCGCCGATGCCGCGCTCGAAGGCCCGGTGCAGATCGCCAATGACAATGGCGGCGGCCAGATCGTCATTTCCGGGTCGAAGGCACCGGTCGAGGCGGCTGCCGCGCTGGCGACGGAACGGGGCGCCAAGCGCGCCATCATGCTGCCGGTCTCCGCACCTTTCCATTCCGCGCTGATGGCACCGGCCGCCGATGCCATGCGGGAGGCGCTGGCCAATGTGGCCAAGCACGATCCGGTGGTGCCGCTGATCGCCAATGTGCGCGCGGCCCCGGTGACGTCGGCCGATGAAATCGCGGCGTTGCTGGTCGAGCAGGTGACGGGCCAGGTCCGCTGGCGCGAGACGGTCGAGTGGTTCGGCGCCAATGGCGTAACGACACTCTACGAGATTGGTGCAGGCAAGGTTTTGACCGGCCTGGCACGCCGCATCAACAAGGACATTTCCGGTGTCGCCGTCGGCACGCCGGAAGATATCGAAGCAGCTGTTGCTGCACTGAACGTTTGAACGGAAGGGATTGAGCAATGTTTGACCTGACAGGCCGCAAGGCTCTCATAACCGGCGCCAGCGGCGGTATCGGCGAATCCATTGCCCGCGCGCTGCATGCGCAGGGCGCCATTGTCGGCCTGCATGGCACACGCGTCGAAAAACTCGAGGCGCTGGCAAACGAGCTTGGCGAACGGGTCAAGATTTTCCCGGCCAACCTGTCGAACCGCGACGAAGTGAAGGCGCTGGGCGAAAAGGCCGAAGCCGAGCTCGAAGGCGTCGAAATCCTCGTCAACAATGCGGGCATCACCAAGGACGGCCTGTTCGTGCGCATGAGCGACGCCGATTGGGACAATGTGCTGGAGGTCAACCTGACCGCCGTGTTCCGCCTGACCCGCGAACTGACCCATCCGATGATGCGCCGCCGCTATGGCCGCATCATCAACATAACCTCCGTTGTCGGCGTGACCGGCAATCCGGGCCAGACCAACTATGTCGCGTCCAAGGCCGGCCTTATCGGTTTTTCCAAGGCGCTCGCGGCTGAGATCGCCAGCCGCAACGTCACGGTCAATTGCGTTGCACCCGGTTTCATCGAATCGGCCATGACGGACAAGCTGAACGACAAGCAGAAGGAAGGCATCATGTCCGCCATCCCAATGCGCCGCATGGGTACAGGCGAAGAGGTGGCATCCTCCGTGGTCTATCTCGCCAGCAACGAGGCTTCCTACGTCACCGGCCAGACGATCCACGTCAACGGCGGCATGGCGATGATCTGAGCCAGGTCAGGTTAGCCAGTGTTTGAAAGCCCCGGGCGGAAACGTCCGGGGCTTTGTTTTTCACGGTACGAATGAGCCTGACCCTAGACCTTTGTAGAATTGATTTTTGCCTGAATTATTTCGACCATCAAAACAATTATACCAAGAACATTTCGAGGAGGAAATTGTTTTGAAAAAATCCATATGGAACGCGCTCGTTTTATCTCTCATTCCGATTTTCACGGCCGCTTGCAACAACGACGAAAAATCAGCAAGCGATGGTACGGGAACCTATTCGGCCGGCGCGACGGCTGAAATCAGCCAAAACACCGCTGTTCCGGCGATTGTGCAACCTCCCGCAGGGGGCGATGAGCTTAAGCCGAACAAAGCGGATGCCCGCAAAGCAGATACAGGCAGCGACGAAAAGCCTGCAGTTGACCCTGCCGATGTTCGTGCCGCCAATCTCGTTGCGCAAATGTCGCTCGATGAGAAGCTGCAATTTATCCGCTCGGATCACAAGACTATGGGTGATACCGGCGGGGGCGGGGCTGGGCACATTCCGGGGCTGCCACGACTCAATATTCCGGAGTTGACGATAGCCGACTCATCGACGGGCTCGGGCGCGTTGAGGCTCGCCAGCACGACTTTCCCGGCAACGCTTGCTGTTGCGGCAAGTTGGGATGAAAAACTTTCTTATGATTACGGTGTTGAAATCGCTAAACAACTGCGCGCGCAGGGATATGGCATGGGGTTGGGCGGCGGCGCCAACATGGTTCGCGATCCACGTTCGGGTCGCATGTTTGAATATTTGGGAGAGGATCCAGTCCTTGCAGGCAAGCTTTTGGCATGGCGTACAAAAGGCACCCAGAGCCAACAGGTAATTGCAACAATCAAACATATGGTGGGTAATGAACAGGAGGCTTATCGCACGACAGGCAGCAGCGCGATCGATGAACGCACGCTGCGGGAGATTTACATGCTGCCCTTCGAGATTGCCGTTCGGGAGGCCGAGCCGGGCAACGTCATGTGCTCATACAACAAGCTCACACTCGATAAATATCCCGCTGATATATTTGCTTGCCAGCACTATCACACGTTGACAGAAATTCTCAAGAATGAGTGGGGGTTCAAGGGGCAGGTTCAGACTGATTGGAAAGCCATACATTCTACCGCTGGCGCGATCAATGCTGGTGTCGACGAGGAAGAGGACTACGAGGCGGCTACCTTTTTTCTTGCCGATAAAGTGAAGCCGCTTCTGAAAGACGAAACCGTCCTCATATCGCGTCTGGACGATATGGTACGGCGCAAGCTGCGAACGATGATTAAGGTCGGTGTCATGGACAATCCGCCAGTCGATAACAAAGTCGCAGACTTCAAACCACAAACCGATTTCGAAAGCGGGGCAGCCGTCGCGCAAAGAGTGGCTGAAGAATCGATCGTTCTGCTTAAAAATCAGCAAGCACGAGCGCCGCTCAGTGCCGCACCCAATGCACGCCTCCTGCCATTGATCGCAGTGAAACTGCGAAAGATCGCGGTTATTGGCGCCCATGCCAATGACGCAGTCTTGTCCGGGGGTGGTTCTGGAAGTACCAGACACCCGGTCTGGGGCAATTACGACACGTGCGGGGATGTGAAACTACATCAAAATGGCTGCGGCTGGTGGGCTGTTCCGTGGGCGCTGGTACGAACGTCGATCGTTCGGGCAATCAAGGATGCCGCACCGAATGCCGAAGTAAGTTATGGCGGAAACAGCGACCGTGCTCAGCCATTTCGTCCCTACACGGCACAAGAAATAGATGCTGCCGTCGAGCTGGCGAAAACATCAGACGTGGCAATTGTCGTTGTCGCTCAGCCCTCAGGCGAGGACGTGACGTCGCTCTCGCTCAGTTTGAGCGTTGTTCGCGATGGCAAAGGCAATCCCAGCAATCAAGACGAATTGGTAACGAAGGTAGCTGCTGTCAATAAAAACACGATCGTCATCATCGAAAGTGGAAATCCTATCCTGATGCCTTGGATCGATAATGTGTCAGCTGTTCTGGAAACCTGGTATCCTGGTGAAAATGGCGGATCGGCTATTGCGAATATCTTGTTCGGCAAGATCAATCCTTCAGGAAAACTGCCGATTACCTTTCCGAAAAAGGAAACTGACACCCCGACAGGTGGTGGCGCCTGGTCTGAAAATCCGGTTTATTCCGAAAAACTCAATGTCGGGTATCGCTGGTACGATGCGAAAAGCGTGGAGCCGTTGTTTGAATTCGGCTTTGGTCTGTCTTACACCAGTTTTGCATATTCGGATTTACGGATGGATACGGACGGAACGGACGGCACGAAAACAGTATCCTTTTCCGTTGAAAATACCGGTACGGTTTCCGGAAAAGAGGTGCCGCAAGTCTATATCCAGTTTCCTTCAGCAGCGGGGGAGCCACCTAAACGGCTCGTCGGTTGGGAGAAAGTTGATCTGAAGCCTGGCGAAAAGAAAAAAGTGGCTGTTAAAGTTCCACCTCGAATGCAGAGCATCTGGGATACTGATAAGAATACATGGAAACTGGTGCCGCCCAGCAAAATTATGGTGGGTGCCTCATCCCGCCAGATCAAACTGGAGCTTTGAACTGCGATAACGACTGATTGCATCAAGCAGTTCACTCGTTCCTTTGGTCATGCGTATTCCGCCCGGCTGCACCTTTGCGCCGGGCGTTTACGTCGCAATCACATTTATGCGATTGAGACCGTGAATAAAGCGTGATAAGTCGCGCACCAAGTCAGGGTGTCAAATCGATTTGATGCCTTTTCCATTCCGCGAGGAAGAAGTGGCTGGGATGAGGGGTTTTAGCTGTTAAACAAGGCTGACCTGCCATCTTATTGCTTGATTAGAGTCATCCGTGCCGCTAACCAAGGCATGGAGAAAAACAAACAGGTTGAGGTTTCCACATGAGTGATACTGCAGAACGCGTCAAGAAAATCGTTATTGAACATCTGGGCGTTGATGCCGAGAAAGTCACCGATGGTGCGAGCTTCATCGACGATCTGGGCGCAGACAGCCTTGATACTGTCGAGCTCGTGATGGCTTTCGAAGAAGAATTCGGCGTTGAAATTCCTGATGATGCTGCCGAGACAATTCTGACAGTCGGCGATGCCGTCAAGTTCATCGATAAAGCACAAGCCTGATTTTCATTCGGCCCGGCAGCGCAGGCATTTTGACAGGCGGCAGATTGCCTTTGTCGGAACCTGCGCAGGGCCCTTGGAAAATATCATGCTGAATATGACATTGAAGGATCGGCCATGAGGCGCGTTGTCATAACCGGCCTTGGGCTGGTTTCTCCTCTTGCATCCGGTGTTGAGCACACATGGTCCCGCCTCCTGGCTGGCCAGAGCGGTGCCCGGCGGGTCACAGAGTTTGAAGTTGAAGATCTGCCTTGCAAGATTGCCTGCCGCATTCCAGTCGGCGATGGCTCCGATGGCACATTCAATCCGGATGATTGGATGGAACCGAAGGAACAGCGCAAGGTTGATCCCTTTATCATTTATGCCATGGCTGCCGCTGATCAGGCGCTTGCCGATGCCAAATGGGCACCGGAAAGCGACGAGGATCAGATCGCTACGGGCGTTCTCATCGGTTCGGGTATCGGCGGTCTCGAGGGCATTGTCGAAGCCGGCTATACGCTGCGCGACAAGGGTCCACGCCGCATTTCGCCGTTCTTCATTCCCGGACGTCTGATCAATCTGGCTTCCGGCCAGGTCTCCATCAAGCATAAGCTGCGCGGCCCGAACCATTCGGTTGTCACCGCCTGCTCGACCGGCGCGCATGCGATCGGTGATGCGTCGCGTCTCATCGCCTTCGGTGATGCCGATGTGATGGTTGCCGGCGGAACGGAATCGCCCGTCAGCCGCATCTCGCTGGCCGGCTTTGCCGCCTGCAAGGCCCTGTCCACAGCCCGCAACGATGATCCGACAGCGGCCTCGCGTCCCTACGACGATGACCGCGATGGTTTCGTCATGGGCGAGGGTGCCGGTATCGTCGTGCTGGAAGAGCTGGAACATGCGCTGGCCCGCGGGGCGAAAATTTACGCCGAGGTCATCGGCTACGGCCTGTCCGGCGATGCCTACCACATCACCGCTCCGTCCGAGAGCGGCGAGGGAGCGCAGCGCTCCATGGAAATGGCGCTGAAGCGCGCAGGCATTACCCCGGATCAGGTCGACTACATCAATTCGCACGGCACATCGACGATGGCCGATACGATTGAGCTGGCGGCCGTTGAACGCGTTCTGGGCGATGCCGCTCCGAAAGTGTCGATGTCGTCGACAAAGTCTTCCATCGGTCATCTTCTGGGTGCAGCCGGTTCGACCGAAGCCATCTTCTGTGCGCTGGCCATTCGCGACAATGTCGCTCCGGCCACGCTCAATCTGCACAAGCCATCGGTCGAGACAAAGATCGATCTGGTCCCGCACAAGCCGCGGCATCGCACCGTCGATGTTGCTCTCTCCAATTCCTTTGGTTTTGGCGGTACCAACGCTTCGCTGGTTTTGCGGCGTTATCAACAGTGATTGAAGCAATGGCGGAAGCGTTTTCGCGCTTTCGCCATATTCGCAATCAAAATAATACCGGTTCCAACCGGAAAAACATGCTCGAGGTGCCCGTGTGAGCTCAGATCAGCAGTCTGAAGAGACGAACGGTTCAGCCGCCGCCAGCGCGCCGGAGCGCAATCCGATTGTCCCGCAGTCGGCATCCGAGGCCTTGCGCCCCGAACCGGGCACGCCGCCGCCCGCACCCCGGCGCCGCTCGCGCCGTGCGCGCAGCCAGATCGTTGTTTTCGCCAATTTCATGCTGTCGCTCGTGGTGCTTCTGGTGATTGCCGCCGCTGCCGCGGTCTATTTCGGCAAGGTCGCCTTCAACGAACCCGGCCCGACGGAAGTCACCACCAATTATGTCGTCAAGAACGGCAGCGGCATCGTCGAAATCGCCGATGGCCTCGAACGCCGCGGCATCATCACCGACGGCCGCGTGTTCAAATATGGCGTTCAGGCCTATGGCTTTCAGCGTGACATGAAGGCCGGCGAGTACGAGATCAAGGCGCACGCCTCGATGCGTGACATCATGGACCTGCTGCGCAGCGGCAAGTCTGTCCTGCATTCGCTGACCGTTCCCGAAGGCCTGACCGTCGACCAGATTCTGCAGCGTGTCAGCGAGGATGATGCGCTGGTGGGGGCATTGCCGGCTGTCGTTCCGGCGGAAGGCACGCTGTTCGCCAACACGCAGCGCTTCTCCCGCGGCATGACGCGCGAGGAAATCATCAAGAAGATGCAGGCCGACCAGAAGAAACTGGTCGAGGATATCTGGGCGCGCCGCGACCAGAACATCCCGCTCAAGACCATCGAGGAATTCGTCACGCTGGCGTCCATCGTCGAGAAGGAGACCGGCAAGGCCGATGAGCGTCCGCGCGTCGCCGCCGTGTTCATCAACCGCCTGAACAAGCGGATGCGCCTGCAGTCCGATCCGACGATCATCTATGGCCTGTTCGGCGGCAAGGGCAAACCGGCCGACCGCCCGATCCTGAAATCGGATCTGGAGAAGCCGACGCCCTACAACACCTATACGATCAATGGGCTGCCGCCCGGCCCGATCGCCAATCCGGGTCGCGATGCGCTGGAAGCGGTTGCGCATCCCTCGCAGACCAAGGACCTCTACTTCGTGGCCGATGGAACCGGCGGGCATGTCTTCGCCGAAACGCTGGATGACCACAACGACAATGTGAAGCGCTGGCGCACCGTCGAGAAGAACCGTGTCGACGAGGCTGCCAAGGCCGCCACCGGCGACAAGAATGCCAAGCCGTCTGCGGCAGACGACAGCGCGCCGACACAGGAATAATGTCTGAAGGCCTGGTTTCGATCAGGCCTTTGTCCTTTCGGACTTTGGGGGAAAAATGTCATTGCAAAGCATGACGGGTTTTGCCCGTCACCTCCGGAACAGCGCCGGGGCGCAGATTTCATGGGAAATCAAATCGGTGAACGGCAAGGGGCTCGATGTGCGGTTCCGGCTGCCCGCGGGGTTCGAAGCCGTGGAGCAGAAGGCGCGCGCGCTGTTCAGCCAGCATTTCAAGCGCGGCAATTTCCAGGCGGCCCTGACCGTTGACCGCAGCGCCGGCGATGCCAGGGCGCTCATCAACGAACCGCTGCTGAGGGAACTGGCAGGGGTCGCCGCCCAGTTGCGTGCGGACTTCGGTCTGGCACCGTCCACCCCGGAAGGCCTGATGGCGCTGCGCGGGGTTCTGGAAGCGCCGCAGGACGTGCTGACGGATGAAGACCAGGCCGAGATCGAAGCGGCCGTGCTGGCGGTCCTCGACGAGACGCTGGTGCAGCTTGCGCGCAATCGCGAGACCGAGGGCAAGGCGCTCGGCGATATACTGAGCACCCAGATCGATGCGGTGGAACGGCTGACCGGGGAGGCGCGGCGCGATCCGAGCCGGACACTCGACGCCGTCCGGTCGAGACTGGCGGCACAGGTTGCGCTGCTGCTCGATGCATCTCCGGCTCTTGATGAAGCGCGCCTGCACATGGAGGCGGCGTTTCTCGCCACCAAGGCCGATATCCAGGAAGAGCTGGACCGTCTGGAGATGCACGTGGCCGCCGCGCGCACGCTGCTGCGCGATGGCAACGGTGTCGGGCGCAAGCTGGATTTTCTGACACAGGAATTTAACCGCGAGGCGAATACACTCTGCTCCAAGTCCAATGCGGCCTCCATCACGTCGATTGGACTTGACCTCAAGGCGGTTGTGGATCAATTGCGCGAGCAAATACAGAATCTGGAGTAAACATGCTCAACGCCTCAAACAGCATCAAGCGCCGCGGTCTCATGCTGGTGCTGTCGTCGCCATCGGGTGCCGGCAAGTCGACCATTGCCCGTCTGCTGCTCAACGACAAGGAAAAGCTGGAACTGTCGCTGTCGATCAGCGTCACCACCCGTCCGCGCCGCGCGAGCGAGATCGACGGCGTGCATTATCATTTTATTTCGGTGCGCGAATTCGAGCGCCTGCGCGACAGCGATGAACTGATCGAATGGGCGGAGGTGCATGGCAATTTCTATGGCACGCCGCGTGAGGCGGCGGAAAACGCCCTGGCCGACGGGCAGGACATGCTGTTCGACATCGACTGGCAGGGCGCGCTGCAGTTGCAGGACAAGATGAAAGGCGACGTCGTCAGCATCTTCATCCTGCCGCCGTCGATGGCCGACCTGAAGCTGCGGCTGCATCGCCGCGCCGAAGACACCGAAGAAGTCATCGACATGCGCCTGCGCAATGCGCGCAACGAGATCGAACGCTGGCGTTCCTATGATTACGTCATCGTCAACAAGGATCTGGAACGCGCCTATCATGAGGTCCAGTCCATCGTGACGGCCGAACGCCTGCGCCGGGACCGTTGCCCCGGCCTGTTCGATTTCGTCAGCGGCCTTCTGGATGAGAAGATCGATTAACGGCGCAGGTTATCTGATATCTGCGGGAACATTGTGCGTGGTTCGACAAGCTCACCATGAGGAAGAGTGAGGATTGCAGGGAGCTTTATTCTGCAATGTTTCCGGCTAGCCCTGCAGCCCACCCATCTCCCTCATGGTGAGCTTGTCGAACCACGCACAGTGGTTATGCAAGATTTACCAATGGTTTCCCTAATCCACACCTAAACCGCGTTGGCCAGCGCTACAAACTCTTCGATGGACAATGTTTCGGCGCGGCGTGTGGGATCAATCCCGACTTTGGCCAAAAGCGCTTCACCGCCGAGCGGCTTGATGCTCTGGCGCAGCATCTTGCGGCGCTGGCCGAAGGCGGCCTGCGTGACACGGCCGAGCATGCTCGCATCGCAGGCCAGCGGGCTTGCGCGCGGAATGAGGTGAACCACCGAGGACGTCACCTTCGGCGGCGGGGTAAAGGCCTGCGGCGGCACGTCAAAGGTTATTTTGGCTTCCGTGCGCCAGCCCGCCAGCACGCCGAGGCGGCCATAGGCATCAGAGCCAGGCTTTGCCACGATGCGCTCGGCCACTTCGCGCTGGAACATCAGCGTCAGCGAGGCATAGAAGGGCGGCCACGGCTCGCTCAACAGCCAGCCGATCAACAGCTGCGTGCCGACATTGTAAGGCAGGTTGGCGACGATCTTGACCGTGCCGTTCCCCGCCAGTGCCTTGAAATCCGTCTCCAGCGCATCGCCTGATATGACCTGCAGGCGGCCGGGATAATGATCGGAAATTTCCTGCAGCGCCGCCAGGCAGCGCTCGTCGCGTTCAATGGCAATCACTTGGGCACCCTGCGCCAGCAGGGCGCGGGTCAGGCCGCCGGGGCCAGGGCCAACCTCGATGACGGTCTGTCCCTGCAGGTCGCCGGCTTGCCGCGCGATCTTGGCGGTCAGGTTGAGATCGAGCAGGAAGTTCTGGCCGAGGGATTTCTTGGCCATCAGTTCGTGCCGGTCGATCACATCGCGCAGAGGGGGGAGGCTGTCGATGCTCATGCGTCGTTGTTTTCCGGGCTGGAGCGATGGGAGGCGAGTTCACCCGCCAGGCGCAATGCGGCGATGAAGCTGTCCGGCTTGGCCTTGCCCGATCCGGCGATGTCGAATGCGGTGCCGTGGTCGGGCGAGGTGCGCACGAAGGGCAGGCCGAGCGTCACGTTCACGCTGTCGTCGAAGCCCAGCGTCTTGGCCGGGATGAGCGCCTGGTCGTGATACATGCAGATCGCCGCGTCATAACCGGCACGCGCCGCCGCATGGAACATGGTGTCTGCCGGCAGCGGCCCGCGTGCATCGATGCCTTCCTTGCGCAGGATCTCAACCGCCGGGCGGACGATCTCTTCGTCTTCCAGGCCCATGGCGCCGCCTTCGCCCGCATGCGGATTGAGCCCGGCAATGGCAAGGCGCGGATTGGCGATGCCGAACTGGCTTTTCAGCGCCTGCGCCGTGATGCGTGAAATGGTGACGATCCGGGCGGTATCCAGCACTTCGGGAACACGGGCAAGCGCAATGTGGATGGTCACGGGAACAGCGCGCAGCAGGGGCCCTGCCAGCATCATGACGGGTGTGACCTCGCGGCCGAACCGCTCACTGGCCAGATGCGCCAGGAATTCCGTATGGCCGGGAAAGCGGAACCCCGCCTCATAGAGCGGCTTCTTGGCGATGGGGCAGGTGACGACGGCACTGGCACGGCCGGAAAGCGTGTATTCGACGGCGCGCTCGATCGCCTCGATCGTTCCGGCGGCATTGTCGGCGAGCGGAATGCCGGGACGATCGATTTGCCGGTTTTGCAGGGGAACAATCGGCAAGGCCCGCCCGAAAACCCTGTCAGCGTCTTCCGGCGTGGTGATTTCGATGGGGCAATCCATGCCGAGCCGTGCCGCACGTGCGGCGATGAGTTTTTCGTCGCCAAGCAGAAAAAACGCCGGGAGGCGCGCCGAAGCGCGCAATGCCCATGCGGCAAGCGCTATGTCAGGTCCGATTCCGGAGGGATCACCGGAGCTTACGGCGAGGATGCTGCTCATGGGAAGGCAATACCATCATCGATTGACGATGGATGCCTTTTTCCGCAGATCATCGAGATATTGCTTGTTGACCGCTTCCGCCGTGGCATCGGGCTTCTGGTTGGCCGCTGCCGCTTCCTGCGAGAAAACAAGGCGGGCGACGCGGTCATCGGAAAGCTGGCGTGTTGCGCAGACACCGAGGAATTCGACGCCCTTGTCGGTGTCGAGTGTGGTCGTCGCGTGCCCGGCGGAGGTGGCGGTGACCTGTTTCGACCATTCCGGCGGCAGTTCCTGTTCGACGAAACGGCCGAGATCGCGGACGGTCACGTCCAGTATGCCCTTCGCCATATCGCGCGTTGAGTCACAGCCGTTGAACTTGGCGCGCAGCGCATTGGCCTCGTTGCGGCGCTTGGCGATGTTGCCACGATCGGCGGCCGGAACAACGAAAATGACCTGCTGCAATGTGAATTCGGTCGAGACAGGCTTCTTGCCGCCGTCCTTCAGCATGCGCTGCACGGCATCCTGCTCGGACACGCGGCTGCCGCCCTGCGACCGGTTGCGGGTGCCAAGCGCGCGGCCCCAGCCCATCTGCAGGCGGATATATTCCTTGAAATGGTCGGCAGTCACACCGGCCTTGTCGAGGACACCGGTGAGCTGGGCGAGGGTCATCTTGTTGTTGGTGGCAAAGCGCTCGAAGGCCTGATTCACTTCGGTATCGGAAACGACGATGTTCAGCCGCCGCATCTCCTGGCGTTTCAGCATGTCGTCGGTGAGTTCCTCACGCGCCATCTGCGGCAGGTTGCCCTTCTTGTGCTGCAGCTTCAAGAAAGCTGCGCGCCGGGCAATGTCATAATCGGTAATCGGCATTCCATTGACGATTACCTTGACGTCGCTCGCTTGCGCAGGCAGCGAAATGCCGGCCGCCAGGCCCGAGCCCAAAGCGGTAACAATCGCCGCCGCAAGAATGTGCTTCCTCACCATCATGTTCCACATTATCCGATCATTATGGATCTCTTTTGACCATTTTGACAAAAATGACCGGTAAAATCCATTCCTGTGAGATTCATTTCCGTCTTATTGCCGTTTTACTAAGGCAAAAGCATGACTGGCCGCAAGGGCGGCCAGTTGAAAAGAAATAATCAAATGCCGCCAATATCGACAGGCTTGCCGAATTCCCACAGCGTACGGAAGGAAATCTGGAAGCCGTACGTTGTTGTCGTATCGCCGGCGGTGCCAGTGCTGGTGATGGGCCGTTGCTGCGTATAGTACATCTGGTAGGTGAAGCACTCATCGTCATAGGCAATGGCTGCCGTGCGCTTCACCAGTGTGTCATGCACGATATCGTAGGTGCCCGAGCCGAGAAGACGCCAGTTCGGTGTCAGCTTGGCCGTGCCGCCGAGGGTGACTTCCTGCCTGTCCTCGGTGAAGCCATAGGTGGGCTGAGCGCCGATGAATGCGTATTTCCCGAAAACCGAGCCGTATTTGCCGGCGCCCGTCGCCGCAACTTCGGCACGATGAACCTCAAATGTGTCCTTGTCGAAGCGGCCGCCCGTCGTCAGCGTATAGGCACCGTAGTTGGCGCCGATCATCGCAACATAGTCGGAACGAGCCGTTTCCAGTCCCGATTCTGCGCCCGCATTGACAAAATCCTGCGAGGCAAAGGAATTCACGCCGCCAAGCTGGAACGATTGACCGGCAATACCGTTGAGCGACAGGCCGTTGTTGAACGTACCGGAATAGCGAATACCCAGATTGGCGCGTGTGCCGCCCTCGACCCGGTCGTAGCCGGAGAACTTGTCCCGTTCGAACAGGCTTGAGGCATCGAAGACGAAGCTTTGTGCATCTTCGTTCGGCATCTGGCCGGCATAGGGCTCGTTGTTGCGGACAAAGAGCTGTGCCGTCGGTTCAAGCACATGGGTTGAATTGGCCGCCGTGAACAGGATCGGGTATTTCGCTTCGAGCCCTGCGGTTGCCATGCCGCGGAAGGCCTGGTCGCGGGTGACGCCAACGGAATTCGAGTCGACATACATGCCATCGCCGCGCAGCGCGAGAATGGGTGTCAGGACAAGGCCGCTATCGGTAATGAATGTACGCTTCCACTCAACCTCACCGGTGATACGGCCGTCATTGCCCTTGATGCCCGAGAGATAGCCAGAGCGTGTCAGACCTGTCGATGCTGTGCCATCTTCCTTGTCGCGATACAGCGCCTGTACGTTCAAGTTGAAGTTCAACTCGCCGCCGGCAAGAGGCTGGGTGGGGATATAGGCATAGTCGAGACTTGGCAGGACCCAGGGCTGCTTGTTCTCAGACGAAGCCGAGTTTGAATCCGAGTAACCTTCCTGAACGTGAAACTTGTAGAGCCGCAGGTCAAAATAGTTCCGGTCATGCAGGCCGGTCAGGTAGATCTGGTCGGTCTTGTTGTAGTCCGCATAACCTTCGAGGCCATAGCGGTAGGCAAAGGCCTTGTCCGACTGCACCATCGCATCCCAGCCGAGGGTCCAGCGCGGGTTGATGTGAATCGCACCCTTCGAACCGATCATTCCGCGGCCGGTATTATCGTGGTCTTCCTGATCGTTGGTCGCGTCGAACTCGCCGGGCTTCTGCTGGCTGATGCCCGCGACACGGATGCTGTACTCGCCGTTTTCCAGGCGATGGCGCCATTCCGCGTCGGCCAGGAAACCCTGCTTCGTATAGCCGGTGCCGGTCAGCGTCAGGTCATAATTGGGGGCGAGCGCCCAGAAGTAGGGAACGCTGACGCCATAGCCGAGATTCGTCTCGTATCTGTAACTCGGCATCAGGAAGCCACTTTTGCGCTTCACGGTCGGATCGGCGATTTCAAACGCCGGCAGGAAGGCCAGGGGCATGCCGAACAGCTCGAAGCGTCCGCGCTCGAACCGGATGGTCTTGTTCTTGCCGTTCCAGACGATCTTCTGGGCGCGCACCTGCCAGAGCGGAGCCTTGCCCGGCTTGTCGCGGCAGGGCTCGCAGGCGGTATAAATACCGTTGTTGAACTTGGTGATTTCACCGCCGATGCGTTCGGCGCTTTCCGCCGCGAAGCGTGTGTTATCCGCAGCCTCGACGCGCAGCGTGTTGACGAAACCTTCCTTGAAATCATCGGTGACATCGAGATTTTCCGCATAGATGCGGTTGCCGTCCTTTTCGACGATCTCGACCTTGCCGACGGCCTTCAGGCGGCCGGTCTTCTGATCATAGGTGACCTGACGGGCAACGAGGCGGTTGCCGTCATATTCGATCTTCACGCCGCCGACGGCTGAAATCGTCTTGGCGTTGATATCATAGACGAGTTCATCCGATTCCAGCAGCATCTGCGCATTCGGATTCGTCTTGAAATTACCTGCGAGGGCATCATTTGTCTGGGCCAAGGCCGGGAACGAAATCCCGCCTGCAAGGCATAGCACGGCCGTCCCGCACATAAGCCGTGCGAGCCACGTCGGCAACACCGAGCGCGTTACATTCAATCCCACTCTAACCATCCTCCTTGTGCAGCAGAAAGGAGACCCCAAAAAAAGTTGCGATCAGGACCGGAGTCCAAGCGGCAACGAAAGGCGGAACGAATCCCGCATTTCCGAAAGCCTTGACCACAACTGTGACGACATAAAGCACGAAGCCCGCGAGGACGCCACCCAGAATCATCGTTCCAGATTGGCCAAAGCGAACAAATTTCAGCGAAACCGTCGCGGCGATTAGGGTCATCGCCATTAAAAGGGCAGGCAAAGCCAGCAAAGACTGGAAATGCATGTCAAAAGCATTGGCTGGATAGCCAAAAGAGCGAGCTGCGGCAATTTTGTTACGCAGCTCAAAAAAAGGAATTGTCTCTGGCCGGGCCAGACTTTCTTCAACGAATTCAGGCCGAAGATGCGTTGCGATGCGGACGTCGCCCGGTGAAACAGGTGTCTCGCCCAGCACGAATTTCGTCACGTCCGTCAACTGCCAGTAGCCGTCTTCCAGGTCAGCGGTTTTGGCGTCGAGACGCTCGATAATGTCCTTGTTCTTGTCCAGCCGGATGAAGGAAGCATCGACCAAACGCAACCCGCGGTTGACGATATTCTTGGCACCGATGATGGTCTCGCCTTCATCGGTTTTCTGGCGCAGCCACGGTACACGATCGTCGGTTGTATCGTTGGTTTTTCCGCTGCGCCAGGCCGCCTGAACGGCCTCGCTTTTCTCAAAGCCATAGGCGGCGAGGGGATTGACGATCAGGACGGCGAGAAGGCCGAACAAAAACGCACCGGTGCAGGCGGGCAGGAGAAACTGCCAGGCCGAGACACCGACGGAGCGTGCCACGACAAGCTCGTATTTCCGGTTCAGCGAGATCAGCGTGGTCATCGCCGAAAACAGCGCGATGAACGGAAACACCTGCTGCATGATGTAGGGAATGCGCATCACGGACAGGCCGAATGCCTGCATGGAGGAATATTCCGGCAGGGCGGCCAGCTTGCTCGACAGCTCGGTGAAATCGAGGATGAGGGCGAGCGCAAAACTTCCCATGAGGAAATAGCAGGTGATCGTCACGTAGCGGAGAAAGAAGTAACGTCCGAGTGTCCAGCCTATCATTCGTCACGCGCTCCACGTCCGGAGCGGGGATTTAGCAGCTTTGTCCTGACACCTGCAAGGGCCGCCTGTGGTGACGAAAACCCGTTCTTGAAGAAGTCGGCCAGCTTTGCCGGCATGCCGATCTGACGATTCGTCGCCAATGCATAGATGGCCGACAGGGTAACAAGGATCGGGAAAACAAAGAGGAAGGGAATGACGTTTTCATTCTTTTCCGAGGCCTGCCCGCTGGAATAGCTGATCCAGAAGACGATCAGGCTCAACGTGATCGCCGTGAAGGAGGCTGAAATGCGCGCCTCGCGGTGCGAACGCGAATCCGCGGCGGCGGCCAGCGAAATGAAGGCGAAAACGATGGGATACATCCAGTCGGTCAGCCGTTTGGCCAGCTCCGAGGTGTAGCGCAGCGGTTTCTGCTGATAGACCGTATCGTTCGGGTCCGGGTTCATCAGATAGTTCAGCGGACGATCCTTCGGGAAGATGGTGACGTCCTTATCGTCCGATGGTAAAAATTCAGCAAGATCAAGAGCATAGGTGTTGAACTTGATGATCGACACATCGCCGGTCTTCACGTCGCGGCGGTCGATTTCGCCGTCCTTCATGACCAGAAGGCTCTGGTTGCCCTTGTCGACGACGAGGCCGTCCTTCGAATAGTAGAGGAGGTCGGTCACCGGATCGCGCGAATCGGACACGAACAGGCCCTTGATGGCGCCGTTGGCATCGCGGCTTTCAATCTGCAGATAGAGATCCTTGTCCAGCCGCTGGAACGAGCCCTGCTGGACGACGAGATTGATCACGTCGGAGCGGGCGTCGGCCAGCATCTGCCGCATGCTCATCTGCGAATACGGGGCGATGAAATTGGCGATGACGAATGAAAGACCGGCAACGAGGACGGCAAAGAGCAGGACGGGCCGGATGACCGTGGAGCGCGGCGCGCCCGAGGCATTGATGACGACGAGTTCCGAATCCTGGTTCATCGTCGACAGTGTCTGCGTCACGGCAATGACCAGCGCGAACGGCATGACGACGGGAAAAGCGGCGGGAAGCAGGTTGGAGCTGAACTTCAGGATGTAGAAGAAGCTCTGGCCGCTGGTGGTCAGGAAGTTGATGCGGCCGAGGACCTGGACGATCCACGTAATGCCGACCGCTGACAGGAGGACTGCCAGAAACATGACGACGATGCGTCGCAAGATGTAATACTCAATCAGGCGCATGTCATGTTTCGCAAAAGAGTTCCGCCACCTTGTTTGTCGACTTGCCGCTCACGGATGAACGACCATTTCATGTATGCCATGCAATCCATGGCATTATTTTGCCGCACTATGGGACGAACCCGTTATATGTTCAATCTAGTCAGGCTTGGCTAAAAATAGGCGAAGAAAGCTGGTTAACAAGGTGTTAGCGCCCGATACCTATCGTTACCCACTTCATTCATCAACTTTGATGAATTAGGAAGTCACAATTTGTTCAATCTGGAGATATCATGTCCAAACGACCATCCATCAGTTTTGCAAAGTTTGCTGCCGTCGAAAACGGAACCGCAATTTTGCTTCTGGCAGCCGAAGGCAAGGCCGCGCAGGAAGCCGAATCTGTCGTCGGGCAGGCGTTGCTGTCGCGTATCATCGATGTCTCGGATTTCAAGGGAAAACTTGCAGCAAGCCTGAGCACGCTTGCGCCTGGCGGCACCGAGCTTGACCGCCTGGTCCTGGTCGGCGCCGGCGATCCGGCCAAGCTGAAAGCCGATGACTGGCTGAAACTGGGCGGTTCGGCCTTCCCGAAGATCGGCAAGGCCAAGCATGTTTCCGTGGTTCTGGCGTTGCCGGATACGGACGTGTCGGGTGAAAATGCTGCGGATTTCGCGCTGGGCATCCTGCTGCGCGCCTATACGTTCGACAAGTACAAGACGAAGAAGGGCAGGAATGACGAGAGCCGGGACGACAAGTCCTCGGCCAAGATCACCCTTCTCGTGGCCGATCCGCAGGCGGCAAAGAAGGCCTTTGCCAATGCCGAAGCCGTGGCGGAAGGCGTTATCCTGGCGCGCGATCTCGTCAATGAACCCGCCAATATTCTCGGACCGGTTGAATTTGCCGAACGTATCGAGGAGTTGAAGAAGCTCGATGTGAAGGTCGAGATTCTCGACCCCAAGGACATGAAGAAGCTGGGCATGGGCTCACTGCTCGGTGTCGCACAAGGGTCGGTGCGCCCGGCACGGCTTGCGATCATGGAATGGCAGGGCGGCAAGGGCAAGGAAGCGCCCATCGCCTTCGTCGGCAAGGGGGTGGTGTTCGATTCCGGCGGTGTCTCGATCAAGCCGGCCGCCGGCATGGACGAGATGAAGGGCGACATGGGCGGCGCCGCCGCCGTCACCGGCCTCCTGCATACGCTGGCAAGCCGCAAGGCCAAGGTCAATGTGGTCGGCATCGTCGGCCTCGTTGAAAACATGGTCGACGGCAATGCCCAGCGTCCCGGTGATATCGTCACCTCCATGTCGGGCCAGACCATCGAGGTGCTCAACACCGACGCGGAAGGCCGGCTGGTGCTGGCGGATGCGCTTTACTATTGCAACGAGCGTTTCCAGCCGAAATTCATGGTTAACCTCGCCACGCTGACCGGTGCGATCATGGTTGCGCTCGGCCAGTCGCATGCGGGGCTGTTCTCCAATGACGACACGCTGGCGGCGCAGCTGTTCGATGCGGGGCAGTCGACCGGCGAGAAAGTGTGGCGCATGCCGCTCGGCGCGGAATATGACAAGCTGATCGATACCAAGAACGCCGACATGAAGAACATCGGTACCCGCTTTGGCGGCGCCATCATCGCAGCGCAGTTTTTGAAGCGGTTTGTCGGGGATACCGCCTGGGCGCATCTGGATATCGCCGGTACCGCCATGGGCACGCCGGCCAGCGAGTACAATCAGTCGTGGGCGTCCGGTTTCGGCGTCCGCCTGCTTGACCGGCTGATCCAGGACAATTTCGAAGGCTGACGAAACTGTGGTGCGTGGTTCGACAAGCTCACCATGAGGGACGGAGTGGATTGCAGGGAGCCTTACTCCGCGACGTTCGCGATTGGCATTGCAACCAAACCACATTCCTCATGGTGAGCTTGTCGAACCACGCACCACCCAATCTTTGACGAATCGGTCCAGGACTGCTTCAACGAAGTGACACTGGCGCATTTTTGAGCCAAGAGAGACAATGACCGAAATCCTCTTCTACCACCTGACTGAATCGACACTGGAAAACGCGCTTCCGGGTCTGGTCGAGCGCTCGCTGAGCCGCCAGTGGAAGGTGGTCATCCAGACCGGATCGCAGGAGCGGCGCGACAGTCTCGACAATCATCTGTGGACCTGGTCGGATGCGTCGTTTCTGGCCCATGCCACGGATCAGGAGCCGCACCCGGAGGAGCAGCCGGTGATACTGACCACGGGCGAGGGCAATCCGAACGGGGCCACGGTGCGCTTTCTAGTGGATGGCGCGGTTCCCGCGCATGTCGAAGCCTATGAACGGCTGGTGCTGATGTTCGACGGGCATGACCAGATGCAGCTCGAACAGGCGCGAGAGCAGTGGAAGCAGTTGAAGGCCGCGGGGCACACGCTGACTTATTGGCAGCAGAATTCCGAGGGCCGCTGGGAAAAGAAGGCCTGAGAGATGCGCAAGCTGCTGCTGTTGCTCCTGCTCGCCGGCGTGGCGCTTGGCATTGGCTATCCCTGGTACGCCTATAATTTTTCCGGCAGCGAGCTGGGGTCATGGCGGGTGTTTGACCGGCCCGGCCCGTACAAGCCCGTGACGGTTTCGTTGAAGGCCAGCGATGGCCCGGTGCGGATCTTTGCCGACATGCAGCCGCTGCGCAGTTTCATTCCGGCCGAAGGGCGCACCGCGCTCACCTCAGTCGTATCGCGGGACGGCCGGGATGTGCTGGTCAAGACGCTTTCCTATGTCAATGCGCAGGCCGCCAACCGGGGATCGCCGCAGGGGCCGCGCTTCTATCGCGACCGGATCGGCGATATCGATCCCGTGGTATCGGGTGATTATACCATCAGGATCGGACCCGGCGATGCCGATGGCCTCGACGTGGCGCAGGTGGATATCGTCCTGCGCAAAGGGGCGGCGAGCATCGACAAGCGCTTCGTTCCGGCTGGCCTGACCATGATCGCCGTCAGCATTTTCGGCCTGATCCGCCTGGGACGCCGCAAGGCCAACCCCAACAGCACGCCGCCAGCGCCCAAATGGGGACGCTGATCGTGTCGCCGAGCACTGCCTGTCCGACTCTGCTGACGCCGCGCCTGCGCCTGCGTCCGTTCGAAAGCCGCGATGAAGCCGGGCTGCACGCCTGCCTCGCGAACGAAACGCTGACGCGGTATTGGGGCTTTACCGCCTGCACGACCATGGAAGAAACGCGGCGTTGCCTGCGCATCCTGGCAAAGACCACGTCGCCCTATGATTCGATGGCCTGGGCGGTGGCCGACAGGACCACGGACGAGTGCATCGGCATGGTGAACTACCATCACCGCGAGGTCAGCAATCACCGGCTTGAAATCGGCTACATCCTGCGCCGCGAGTGGCACGGGCAGGGGCTGATGAGCGAGGCGGTCAAGACGCTGATGGATTACTGCGTGGCCCATCTGAAGGCGCATCGCATCACGGCGATCATCCATCCCGACAACACCGCTTCAATCCGGCTGGCCCTGCGGCTGGGTTTTCGCTGCGAGGGTGGGCCGATGCGCGATTATTGGCGCGTTGGCAGAGGCTATATGAGCCCGATGCTCTACAGCTTCATTGCCAGCTGAGGGCTGTCCCCCGGCCTTTCCGTGATCCGGTAGGCGCAGCGCCGGGCGCCCTTCAATATATGCTCGAAGCGCCTGATCT
Organism: Phyllobacterium sp. NPDC097923; assembly: GCF_044760925.1. NCBI lineage: Bacteria > Pseudomonadati > Pseudomonadota > Alphaproteobacteria > Hyphomicrobiales > Phyllobacteriaceae > Phyllobacterium > Phyllobacterium sp. NPDC097923. The sequence continues at coordinate 1,154,999 of NZ_JBIWBL010000001.1, forward strand.
CGACATCGGGACCGAGCGCCGCCTGAAACACATCGAGCTCCGACCGGCACAGTTTCTGGCATGCCCTGGCGGCCACGCAGATCGGGCAGTGGTTTTCCACCAGAACCAGCGCACCCGCCGCATCCCGGGTGGTTTCCGCCATATACCCTTCGGCGGAGCGTATGTCCGCCAGACGCTGCACCCGTTGCTCGAGGGAGCCCGCGTCGGCGAGTTCCGTGCGATAGTGGTCGAGCGTGGTGGCCTCGCGGTGCGCGATCAGCTTGTCAAGCCCCGCATCGCCGAACACGGCTGATATGGACGCCAGGATATCGGCTGTCAGCGCCGCGTGATTGTCGGGAAACTGCCCGTTGCCACTGTCGGTCAGGTGCCAGAAGCGTTTCGGGCGGCCGACGGTCTCGCGGCTGTCTTCAAAGGCGACGAGGCCATCCTCATGCAGCCGCCCAAGCATCTGCCGCACCGCAACGGAGGTAATGCCGAGACGATCCGCCAGGGACGCGGCGGTCTGCGCGCCGGCGACTTTCAGGGAATAGAGCATGCGATTTGTCGTTCGATCCTGCATACCGGCAATGTAACAAAAATCTTTTTAAAAAGCGATTGCTTATTTTATTAAGCGGAATATAAAAACATAAAACTTATTTAATTGAGGTGACGCCATGCATGACCCCGACGATACAGCCAGCGATGCCCGCTGGTCCGAGCTGCTGACCCCGCAGTTTTCCGCCGCAACCACGACGCTTTGCCTCGGCGTGGCGCTGTTTGCCTTCAACGGGTTTCTCGTTTCCACCTCCCTGCCGACGGCGGTGCGCGAGATCGGCGGGCTAAAACTGATTTCCTGGGCCTTCACGCTCTATCTCGTCCTGTCCATCGTCGGCGGTGCCAGCGGCGCCTTGCTGAAGGGCAGGCTCGGCCCGCGCCGGGCATTGGTCGGTGCTGCCATCGTCTTTCTCGCGGGCACGCTGATTGCCGCCTTTGCTTCGTCGATGACGGAAGTGCTGATCGGCCGCGCCCTGCAGGGGCTGGGCGAGGGCGTGATCGCCGCCATCTGCTATGCGCTCATTCCCGACCTGTTCCCGTCGCGCCTGGTGGCAAAAGTGTTTGGCGCCGAAGCCGTCGTCTGGGCCATCGCGGCCTTCGGCGGTCCGCTGGTTGCCGGGCTTTTGACGGAAACCGTATCCTGGCGCGCCGCTTTCCTCGTCAATGTTCCCATGGCGCTGATCTTCATCGCGCTGGTGTTCCGCATCGTACCGCGTTCGGCGGCCGAAGCGGCAGCGCTGTCCGTGCCTTTCCTGCGGCTGGGGGCGATTGGCGGCGGCATCATGCTGGTGGCGCTTGCCGGCATCATGCAGACGCTGACGCTGGAAGTCCTGTGTGTCGCCGGCGCCGCGGCCGTTCTCATTGCCGTCGTTGCGGTTGACCGCCGCAGCCGCACGCCGCTGTTCCCGTCCGATGCCTTTGCCCTGACGTCGACGGTCGGCATCGGCCTGTGGATCGTGCTGCTGATGCCCGTCGCCCAGGCGTCCACCTCGGTCTATCTCGTCATGACCTTGCAGAATCTCTGGGGTTATGGCCCAACCATGGCCGGTGCGTTCAGCGCCAGCTTTGCCGTCGCCTGGAGCAGCATTGCCATTCTGGTGGCCAATGTGCAGGACCCGCGCCGCCGCTCGCGGATGATCCGGCTCGGACCGGTATTGCTGGTGACGGGACTTGCGGTTCTCGTGCTCGGTTTCTCCGCCGATCTGCCGGGTGTGGTTCTGGTCGGCCAGATGAGCATCGGCGCCGGGTTCGGGGTCAGCTGGGGCTTTTTGAGCCAGAGCGTGATGGAATCGGCGCGCGACGGCGAGCGCGACCGGGCTTCCGCCCTCCTGCCGACGCTGCAATCCGCCGGTTATGCCATCGGGGCTGCGGTGGCCGGTCTGGTCGCCAATGCCGCCAGCTATCCGCAGGCAACAAGCCCCGAAGCCTTGCGCGACGCGACGATGATCATCTTTGCGGTCTCGACGATGATCGGCCTTGCCGCCATGATCGCCGGTTTCGCCCTGCCGTTGCGCAGGAAGACGGTGTTCGCGGCCGATCTGCCGTAGCGGCACGAAAAAGCCCGCCCTGACGAGGGGCGGGCGACAGTTCCGGACGATCCGGAAAATCCAGGAGAGGGGAGGATTTCGACCTGCAAATCCCCTCTCTTGCGATTTTTGCTGTTGGTGAGAATGAGTGACGGTGCGTGGTGCAATCCTCCACCTCCCTCATGGTGAGCTTGTCGAACCACGCACTGTGCATATTGCAACTTTTGTCGAATTGCCTGTCGTGATCCGTTTTCCTAGCATTCAGCGCCGCATATGGAGAGCCAGGCATGGAGGTCACAGTCTATATTCTGCTGTGCTCGGATGGATCATATTATACGGGGCTGACGAAACAGGACGTTGACGCCCGCGTTTGGGAACATAATGCAGGAATTTGCGATGGATACACAAAACGCCGCCGCCCTGTCCAACTTGTCTTCACCGAGACTTACGACCGTATCCTTGATGCCATAGCACGGGAACGCCAGATCAAGGGGTGGTCACGCGTGAAAAAGCAGGCGCTGATCGCATTGGATTATGAACGCCTGTCTCAACTCTCAAAAAACCGCAGCAAAATTTGAACAGTTAAACCGGCTGCATATGGCTGGTGCGTGGTTCGACAAGCTCACCATGAGGGAAGTGAGTTGACTGCAAAGCTGATCTTAGACGTTGCAGAATAGAGTTCCCTGCAATCCCCCACCTCCCTCATGGTGAGCTTGTCGAACCACGCACTGCGGGGTAACGTTCCCGTTACAGATCGGCCATCGCCTCTTCATATTCGGTCGACAGCGTCAGCCATTCCTCTTCCGCCCGGGCGAGCGAGGATTTGGCATAGCCGATTTCCTTGCCGATCTGTGTCGCCTTGGCGGGCTCGCGGCTGTAGATGACCGGATCGGCCAGCTGGTCCTGCAGGGTCTCGATCTTCTTCTGGAAGCGCTGCACCATGGCATCGGCTTCCTGGATTTTTTTCTGCAAGGGCTTCAGCGCTTCGCGCTTCTGCGCCGACAGCTTGCGCTGCTCGGCCTTGGTCAGCTTCTGTCCGTCATCGGCGTTGATCTTGCTGTTGCCGGAGCGCTCGGCCTTGGCATCGGCCAGAACCAGCGAACGGTAGGCGTCGAGATCGCCGTCATAGGGCGCAACCGCGCCGTCACGCACCAGCCAGAGCCGGTCCATCGTGGCTTCGATCAGGTGCCTGTCGTGCGCAATCAGGATGACGGCGCCGTCGAAATCGTTGAGCGCATGCATCAGCGCTTCGCGGCTGTCGATATCCAGATGGTTGGTCGGCTCGTCCAGGATGAGCAGGTTCGGACCCTGGAAGGTCGCAAGCCCCATCAAAAGACGGGCCTTTTCACCGCCGGAAAGGTCCTTTGCCGCCGTGTTCATCTTCACCGTGGCCAGGCCCATCTGCGAGACGCGGGCGCGCACCTTGGATTCCGGCGCATCGGGCATCAGCTTGCGCACATGCTCGATGGCATTGTCCTCGGGCACCAGATCGTCGAGCTGATGCTGGGCAAAGAAGGAAATCTTCAGGTTCGGCGCCACCGTCATCCGGCCGCTCTGCAGCGCGAGACGTCCGCTGATCAGCTTGGCCAGTGTCGACTTGCCGTTACCGTTCGAACCCAGCAGCGCGATACGGTCATCCGCATCGATACGCAGGTTGAGATGCTTGAGCACCGGCTTGCCCGGCGTGTAGCCGACTTCACCGCTTTCAACGGCGATGATCGGCGATGCCACCACCTTTTCCGGCTCGGGAAAATGGAACGGCGCCACATGGTCTTCGATGACGGACGAAATCGGCTTCAGCTTCTGCAGCGCCTTCAGGCGGGACTGCGCCTGCTTGGCCTTGGATGCCTTGGCGCGGAAACGCTCGACGAATGCTTCCATGTGCTTGCGGTGCGCTTCCTGCTTGGTGCGCTGCTTCTGCTGCAGCTCCAGCGCTTCGCTGCGCAGCCGTTCGAACTGGTCGTAATTGCCCTGCCACAGCGTCAGCTTGGTCTGGTCGAGATGAATGATCGAATTGACGGCCGAGTTGAGAAGGTCGCGGTCATGGCTGATCAGGATGACCGTGTGAGGATAGCGGCGGACATAATCCTCCAGCCACAGCGTGCCTTCCAGATCGAGATAGTTGGTCGGCTCGTCCAGCAGCAAGAGGTCCGGCTCGGCGAAGAGCACGGCCGCCAGCGCCACACGCATGCGCCAGCCGCCGGAGAAGGACGAGGCCGGACGCTTCTGCGCTTCGGAATCGAAGCCGAGGCCGGAGAGGATCGCACCGGCGCGCGCTTCGGCCGAATGCGCGTCGATATCGACCAGACGGATGTGGATTTCGGCGATGCGGTGCGGGTCCGTGGCGGTTTCGGCTTCCGCGAGAAGGGCGGTGCGCTCCTGGTCGGCGGCCAGCACGATCTCGAGCAGGGAATCTTCCGTTCCCGGCGCTTCCTGCGCCACCTGGCCGATGCGGATGTTCTTGGGCAGGAAGAAATCGCCGGTTTCCGCCGGCATCTCGCCGGTGATCACCTTGAACAGGGTGGATTTGCCCGCGCCATTGCGCCCGACCAGTCCCGCCTTCGTGCCCGACGGCAGGTTGAGGTTGGCGTGATCGATCAGCAGGCGTCCGGCCATACGCACGGATATGTCGTTGAGAATAAGCATGGCCGCGCTTTTGCACGGGAAATGCGCTTTTCGCAAGCCGTGCATGCTGCAGATATCGCCCGATTGCGCGGGAAAGTCGGGTTAGGTGATATCTGTGTCCGATTGGGCACGTTCGCACAGAGCGGCGCGCATGCGAAAATGCAGTTGCAGCAAATTGACTTTCCGCCGAAATGCGTCAGTCTTGCTGCCATAATATCCAAACAGAGGCGCCTTTCCATGGGAATCATTCTGCACGAACTCGTCGGTACGGATCTGAACAGGCCATTCAGCCCGCATTGCTGGAAAACCGTGATGTCGCTGGCCCATAAGGGCCTGCCATTCAACCGCAATCGCGTGTCGTTCAAGGGTATTCCGGAGCTCGAAGGCGCGTTCTCGCCAAAGGTGCCCATCATCCGCGATGGCGACAAGCGGGTGGCGGATTCCTTCGAGATCGCCCTGTATCTGGAAGACACCTATCCCGACCGGCCGTCGCTGTTCAAGGGCGAGGGCGGCCGGGCCATGGCCCGCTTTGTCGAGGGCTGGTCGCAGATGACGCTGCATCCCTATCTGAATCTCGTCATACTCATGCCGGTGCACGATATTCTCGATGCGCCGAACCGGGCCTATTTCCGCGAGAGCCGCGAGAAAATCTTCGGCCGTCCGCTGGAGGCGGTGGCTGCCGAACGTGACGCCAGGCACGACGCCTTCACCAAGAGCCTCGAACCCCTGCGCAAGATGCTGCTGTCGCAGCCGTTCATCGGCGGCGAGGGCCCGCTGTTCAGCGATTACATCGTGTTCGGGGCGTTCCAGTGGGTGCGGGTGCTGACGCCGTTCAAACTTGTGGACGAGAAGGATCCGGTGCATGCGTGGTTCGAGCGCTGCCTCGATCTGCATGGCGGCATTGCCCGCGAGATCAGCGCTGCTGCATAGGTTTGCAATTTGGGCAGCAGGGTTGTGCGTGGTTCGACAGGCTCACCATGAGGAAGATTGAGGATTGCAGGGGGTATATTCTGCAACATCTGAGATGAGCCTTGCAATCAAACCACCGCCCTCATGGTGAGCCTGTCGAACCACGCACCATGCCATTGCCTGTTTCTCGGCACAGCCCCTTGGCAAAGGGGCTGCCTGACGCTATAGAGCCGCCATCCAATTCCCCTAACGACAAGGTTTTATTCCATGGCGATTGAACGCACTTTCTCGATGATCAAGCCCGACGCGACGCGCCGCAACCTGACCGGTGCCATCACACAGAAGCTGGAAGAGGCTGGTCTTCGTGTTGTTGCTTCCAAGCGCGTCTGGATGAGCCGCCGCGAAGCCGAAGGCTTCTACGCCGTTCACAAGGAACGTCCTTTCTTCGGCGAACTCGTTGAATTCATGTCCTCCGCACCGACCATCGTCCAGGTTCTGGAAGGCGAAAACGCCATTGCCCGCAACCGCGAAGTCATGGGCGCCACCAACCCGGCCAATGCCGATGAAGGCACCATCCGCAAGACATTCGCCCTGTCGATCGGCGAAAACTCGGTTCACGGTTCCGATGCGCCTGAGACAGCCGCTGAAGAAATCGCCTACTGGTTCTCCGGTACGGAAGTCGTCGGCTGATTGTTTCAGATCAGACAGCAAGAAGCCGGGATTTTCCCGGCTTTTTTGTTTTAAAGGGCTGTGAATTCAGTCCTGCCGCGCCAGCTGCGCAATGGTTTTGCCCGATGCATCGCGCAAAGTGAGTTTGCCGCCGACGACCGAAAAGGAACGGGTGCGTTCCAGCGCCGTAAAGAACTTGTGTTCCTGATCCATCAGGGCAGGCGGGCAGAGTTTGCGCGTTGCCGCCGCCGGCTTGAATGTGAGCTTGCGGCCTTTGACCACGGCCTTGCTCATGAAACGGTTGCAGCCGCCGGAACCGCTCACCGCACCGTCACGGCCGATCGTGAGGGTTGTCTGGGCAAAATCGATGACGCCGCCGCCATTGATGTCTTCCGCCAGCCAGGACACACCGGTGATATCAGGCACGCGGCTTTCGCTGTGTGCCTTGAACGACAGGCCGAACAGCGCAATCACGCCGGCAAAGCCGATGAAGAGTGACAGAATGGCAAGCCGTCTCATTTCTCAATCTCCTGCCAGCGCGTAAGCGCCGCCGCATCGGTCGATTTGGCCTCGACCCAGCCGCTTGCCGCACCGCTGACAAGGTGTTCCTTCTTCCAGAAGGGTGCGGCATTCTTCAGATAATCCATCAGGAAGGCGGCAGCGTCAAAGGCGGCGCGGCGATGGGCGGAGGCAGCCACGACCAGCACGATGTTCTCGCCCGGCCGGATCATGCCATAGCGGTGGATGACCGTGAGCCCCGTCAGCGGCCAGCGGCCGAGCGCTTCGCCGGCAATGCGGGTGATTTCGCGGGCGGCCATTTCGGGATAATGCTCGATTTCCAGCGCCTGCAGCGTCCCGGCTTCATCCCGGCACAGGCCGCTGAAGGTAACGACGGCGCCAATGTCATGGCGTCCCGATGTCAGGCGGGCAATTTCAGCGGCCGTATCGAAATCGTCGCTCTGGATGGCGACACGCGGTCGGATCGCGCCGGACATGGCTTCAGCCGCCGGTCATGGGCGGGAACAGGGCAATCTCATGCGCGCCGCCAATCGGCGTCTTGTGGTCAACATGTTCCTGGTTGATGGCCACGCGGATGACGTCCTGATACTCCAGCGCCGCCTCATATTCCTCGCCGCGGGTTTTGAGGTGGCTCAGGAGATCGCCGACGGTCACGATGGAGGGCGCGAGATCGATGATCTCCTCGCCCTTGCCGATGCGTTCGCGCACCCACGCGAAATATACAAGTTTCACTGCCATGGCTCTAATCTACCACATGTTTGAGGCCGGCACGGAAATAGTCCCAGCCGGTATAGAGTGTCACGAGGGCCGCCACCCACAGCAGGGCGATGCCGAACTGCGTCGTATGCGGCACGATCTTGTCACCGGCGGGTCCCGCCAAAAGGATGGCCACGGCAAACATCTGGATCGTCGTCTTCCATTTCGCCAGCTGGCTCACCGGCACGCTGACCTTCAGTTCCGCCAGATATTCGCGCAGGCCCGAAACGAGAATTTCGCGGCACAGGATGATGATCGCCGCCCACAGCGTCCAGCCGGCAATGGTTCCGTCCGCCGCCAGCAGCAAAAGGCAGGCCGATACCAGCAGTTTGTCGGCTATCGGATCGAGCATGCGGCCGATGGTCGAGGTCTGTTTCCAGATGCGTGCGAGATAGCCGTCGAAGAAGTCGGTGATGCTGGCAATGGCGAAGATGACCAGCGCGCCCCAGCGCGCCGCATCGCTGGATTGCAGGCTGCCTTCAAGGAAAAAGCACAGCACGACCAGCGGCACCGCGAGAATGCGCCCATAGGTCAACAGGTTCGGCAAGGAGTAGGCGTTGTTCTTGGGCATATTTCCAACCAATCAAATCAGTGCCGATCAAACGGGCTTGTCCGCCAAACGTCAAGCTCATCATTCCGGAGTCGGGCGCAATTGTGTCCCGATTTCAATAAGTAAACCAAACTAGGTGCGAAAATGATCGCGAATGGTGATGGCCATTGCTTCCGATATCCCGTCCACCTTCATCAGATCCTCCACAGCGGCCTGTGATACAGCTTTAGCCGTGCCAAACTGATGAAGCAGTGCACGTTTGCGTGAAGGGCCGATCCCGGCGATCTCATCCAGCGGATTCTTGACCATTTCCTTCTTGCGCTTGGCGCGGTGCGTGCCGATGGCAAAGCGGTGCGCCTCGTCGCGCAGCCGCTGCAGGAAATACAGGACGGGATCGCGCGGCGGCAGGGTGAAGGACTGCTTGCCCTCCATGAAAAACCGCTCGCGCCCGGCATCGCGGTCCACGCCCTTGGCAACGCCGATGGCCGTCACCTTGTCGGCAATCCCCATCTCCTGCAGAATGCCGCGCACCGCGCTCATCTGGCCCTGACCGCCGTCGATCAGGATGATGTCAGGCCATGCGGGGAAGGCATCGGACTCCTCGTCGAATTCATCGATCTCCTCATCCGCCGGTGCATCCGGCATGTCCTTGTTCTCCGGCGTGCCGTGTTCCTTGACGAGGCGGCTGAACCGGCGCTCGATCACTTCGCGCATCATGCCGAAATCGTCGCCCGGCGTGATCTCGGTCGAGCGGATGTTGAACTTGCGGTACTGGTTTTTGACAAACCCCTCCGGCCCCGCGACGATCATGCCGCCGATGGCATTGGTGCCCATGATGTGGGAGTTGTCGTAGACCTCGATGCGGCGCGGTGTCTTTTCCAGACCGAAGGTTTCGGCGACCCCCTTGAGCAGGCGCGACTGCGACGAGGTCTCGGCCAGCTGGCGGCCAAGCGCCTCGCGGGCATTGCTGAGCGCGTGTTCGACAAGATCCTTCTTCTCGCCGCGCTGCGGCACGGTGATCGTCACCTTGCGGTCGGATTTCGCCGTCAGGGCGACGCCGAGCAGTTCCTGATCCTCCACCGTTTCCGACAGCATAATCAGCGAGGGGCAGGGCTTGTCGTCGTAGAACTGCGCCAGAAAGGCCCCGAGCACCTCGGCGCTCGACAGCGACGAATCGGCCTTGGGATAATAGGCGCGGTTGCCCCAGTTCTGGCCCGTGCGGAAGAAGAACACCTGAATGCAGGTGGTGCCGCCATCCTGATAGATGGCAAAGACATCGGCCTCTTCAACCGATTGCGGGTTGATGCCCGAATGCGACTGGACGTGGGAGAGAGCAGACAGGCGGTCGCGATAGACCGCCGCGCGCTCGAAATCGAGTTCGGCGGAGGCTTCGCGCATGGCATCGGACAGATGGGTTTTCACCGCCTGGCTCTTGCCGGACAGAAACGCCTTGGTCTCGGTGACCAGCTCGTCATAATCCGCTTCGCTGATTTCACCGGTGCAGGGACCGGAGCAGCGCTTGATCTGGTAGAGCAGGCACGGACGCGTGCGATTTTCGTAGAACGAATCGGTGCAGGTGCGCAGCAGGAAGGCGCGTTGCAGCGCGTTGATCGTGCGCCCGACAGCACCCGCCGAGGCAAAGGGGCCGAAATAGTCGCCCTTCGAGGAGCGGGCACCGCGATGCTTGAAAATGCCCGGTGCCAGTCGCCGGTCGGTCTGCTTGGGCGCCGTCAGCAGGATATAGGGAAACGACTTGTCGTCCCGCATCAGAACATTAAAGCGCGGGCGCAAGCGCTTGATGAGATTCGCTTCCAGCAGCAGCGCTTCGGTCTCGGTGCGGGTGACGACGAATTCCATTTTCATGGTTTCGCGGATCATGCGGGCGATGCGGTTGTTGTGGCCCTGACCGCGTGCATAGTTGGAAACGCGCTTCTTCAGGTTGCGGGCCTTGCCCACATAGAGCACATCGCCGTCCCCGTTGAACATGCGGTAGACGCCGGGCTTGTTGGGCAGGCGCTTGACCAGTTCGCCGATGACATCGGCACCGCTCGTCCCATCGCTTTCGACGCTGGAATCCCATTCGATCGCATTGATCAGCGCGGCGACATCGCGGATCGGCTCGCTGTTTTCCTCGGCGAGCGGACCGTCATCATCCAGCATCACATCGCTATCCTCCGCGTTCCCGTCGGGGGAAAGCGGCGGGGCCGGATCGATTGCCGGATGATTGCGTGCGTTGGTCATTCTGCCATTCCCGTGACATCCGGCGTCTCCCACGCCAGATGCTGCCCGCCATCCAGGGCAATCATTTGCCCGGTGATGGAGCGCGTCTGCCAGAGATAGCGGATCGTGTTGCCGAATTCTGCCAGATCGGGCCCGTGTTTCAACAGCAGGCCGTCAACTTGTTGTTCAAAATCGATTCTCTCCTGACGTTCGCCCTGCATGGTCGGGCCCGGACCGATGGCATTGACCCGGATATGCGGGGCCAGCGCCTGCGCCATGGTCTGGGTCGCGGCCCACAATGCGGCCTTCGACAGGGTGTAGGAGGTGAATTTCGGCGTGAGTCTCCACACGCGCTGGTCGATAATATTGACAATGAGGCCGTTCTCCCCGTCGGGAAGCGCCGATTTCATCGCATCCGCCAGGAGGACCGGGGCCTTCACGTGCACGGCAAAATGCCTGTCCCAGACGCTGTTGTCGAAATTGCCGAACCCGTCGTCATGAAAGATCGACGCATTGTTGACAAGAATTTCCACCGGACCGAGCGCATCCTCGGCGCTGCCGATCAGGCCGCGAACCGCGTCGCCGTCGGTCAGATCCGCCTGGACCACCGCCGCGGTGCCTCCGGCCGCCTCTACTGCACGCAGCAGAGCTTGACCCTCTTCGAGCGAATGATTGCAATGAATAGCCACAGCAAAACCGTTGGCGGCAAGATTCTCTACAATCGCCTTACCAACGCGCCTTGCGCCGCCTGTGACAAGGGCAACGGTCTTATCTCTGTGCAAATGGCTCTCCCAATCCTGCGATTCATGCTCGAATATAGGGAGGATATCGGCAAAGCGCGAGGGTTTGGCGGCATCTGCACTGACAAATGAGAAATACCAGTTGTTCATCTCATTCATGGCATTTTCGCCAGATGAAGGTGCGTATAGCCACGAAAATTGGCCGGGAAATGCAAGCATAAGGCAGAGTTTAAGTATCGGTTAAGTATACTATATTGAAACCGGCGGATTGCGGACTTTTCAATAAAATTTTCTCAAATATTTCGCAAAATCTATTTTGTCGTACTATTTTTACATCGTTGAAATCATTGGCTAATTCAAAATGTTGCATAATGAACACATCGCATTTCTGCCATTTTCTCGACAGTTTCTTTTCACAGTCTGGCGCGAGTGCCGCCACAATGAGAAGCGAATGTTCCTCTCGTTCAGCGGACGCAACTTTTGGTTCATCCCCCCGACCAAGTGCCCGCTCCGTGTAGAAGAGTTTAAAAAAAGGAGATTGCCATGCGCACTCTTAAGACAATGATCCTCGCTTCGGCGGCTGTGCTGACGCTCTCCGCCCCCGTTCTCGCTGCTGACGTCATCACCGAACAGGCTCCTGCGCCTGAAGCTGCATACCAGGCGCCCCAGGCCGATTGGTCTGGTGCATATCTCGGTGTTTACGGCGGTTATGGCTGGAACAAGAACAAGACCAGTGTTGGCAAGCTCGATGCCGACGGCCTGAAGGGTGGCGCTTACGGCGGCTACAACCTGCAGAACGGCCAGTTCGTATACGGTGCTGAAGGCGACATCGGCTACTCCGGTGCCAAGGAAAACAACTTCGGCTACAAGGCCAAGCAGGGCGTAGAAGGTTCTATCCGTGCCCGTGCCGGTATCGCTCTTGATCCGGTCCTGCTCTACGGTACAGGCGGTGTTGCCATTACCGACAGCAAGCTGTCCGGTCCTCTGGGCAGCGAAAGCAAGACCCACGTCGGCTGGACAGCCGGTGCCGGTGCAGAAGCCAAGATCACCCAGAACATCGTTGGCCGCGTTGAATATCGCTACACCGACTTTGGCAAGAAGGACTATGATCTGGGCGGCATCGACAGCGTATCGAACAAGATCACCACGAACGAAGTTCGCGTTGGTGTTGGCTACAAGTTCTAATCTGGACTTGACCTCCAGAAAAAGCCGGGCAGGAAACTGCCCGGCTTTTTTGTTGTTCCGGATTTACTTCGGCAGCAGTGCCGCAAGCTCGGGATGCAGTTCTTCGAACCGCTTCTGCCAGCGCTTGAGTTTTGAACGGCCCTTTTCCCATTTGCCTTCGAACCGCAGGGTCGCATAGGCGAGCGCGGCGGCCAGCGCGATATGGCCGCCATGCAGCTTCTTGCCGAGGCGCGGCGGCGCCGCATTGAGATAGTCGAGCACGCGGATCGCCTTGGCCCACTGCCAGTCGAGCCACGGCTGATGGATTTTTTCTTCCGGATGGAAGCGCCGCTCATAGACATGGGCAAGCAGGACATCGCACAGGCCGTCCGCAACGGATTCCAGCTGTTCCGCCTCCAGCCGCTTTTCGGCATTGCGCGGGAAAATCTTGTTGCCCGACACGCGGTTGAAATACTGGGTGATGACGCGGCTGTCGTAGAGCGCCTTGCCATCGTCGAGAATGAGTGTCGGAATCTTGCCGAGCGGATTGGCGTTGATCAGTTCGGCCGGGGCCGTATTGGTGTCCACGAGGACACTTTCAATCGGAATGCCGGCATAATGGGCGACCATGCGCACCTTGGTGCTGTAGGGCGAGGCGGGGGAATACAGAACTTTCGTCACGATGACGCTCCTCGGTTGACGATTCGATGGCAAACGGTAAACGCCCGGCGGGTTTTCGCAAAGCGTTCAAAATTGTGCGTGGTTCGACAAGCTCACCATGAGGGAGGTGGTTTGGCTGCAGGGCTCATCACAAACGTTGCAGAATAGTGCTCCCTGCAATCCCCGGTTTCCCCTCATGGTGAGCTTGTCGAACCACGCACGATAGTCATGCAGTGCAGGAATGGATGTTCTACCGCGTTCCCGGCATGTCGACGGAGCGTCGGCGGCAAGAGGAGCGGTCCACCTCCGGGCAACTGCGGAACTGCAGGTCCTTGGTCAGGCAGACGCGCACCTCGCGCAGGTATGTGCTGTCGCAGGTGACGGAGACCGCATCCCGCGTCATTCCCGGATTGGCCGCGACAAAGGCCTGTTCGACAAGTTGCGGATTGACGGGCGCCCGCTGGGTGGGCTGGCTATAGGCGGACGGGATGGCGACGCGCGATACCGCCTGCCGCATCACGGAAAAATAGTCTTTCTGCGTCAATCCGGTGCAGGTGCCGTGCTTGCGCCATTCGTAGGTGACGAGCCCGGCGGACGGCATGATGTCGAAAATCTGCCTGGCCTGGCTGAACGGTACGTCGCGCGGCTCGTCGGTGGTGCAGTCCTGCGGATAGCCCTGTTCATATTGCGGCCAGAGCCCGTGCACGACGAAGCCATAGGGGCGTCCTGTCGAGCATTGCTGCCGGTTGGCATTCGAGCCCTCGGCGGCGCAATAGCTGGGCGACCAGGACAATGCGAGAACGTAGAAATCAAAACCGCTGCCCGCCGGCACGGATGCGGCGGGCGCGCCGGTTGTCTGGCGTTCGCCCGCGGCAATCACCCCGGGCGTCTGCGAGGGAACAAGACTTTCGCGCGGCTGCTGCTCACGCAGATAGGTCAGTACCGACACGCCGAGAAGCGCTGCAAACAGGGCATAGCGCGCCAGGCTGCCGAGCTGCATCAGCGGTCACGGATCATTTCAGGCTGCGGCAGCTGCCATTGTAAACGTTCCAGCGGTCGAACCCGGCCACGCAGAACTCGACATTGTTGCCGATGGAAGCGTAACCCAAGCCTTCTTCGACCACATACCAGACTGGACGCTGCCTGCCATCGGAGAGATGAGCGGTCGCCTGGCAATAATAGCGCGGGACGGCCGACATTTCCGGATTGCGGCTCGGCTCATAGCGCTGCTGATGAACGTCGCTGAAATCCTGGATTGCCACCTGCTGCAGGCCCGGCACGTGATGCACCTGATAGGAGAACCGGTTGACGATGCGATTGAGGACACCGGATTTGCCGCAGGTGTCGTCATAGGTCTGGCTGGGCGCGCGTTGCAGGAAATCGGCGGAAAACGCCGGAACGGCGGACGAAATTGCCAATGCAGCGCCAAGGGTCGTGGCGAGAAGGGTGGAAACGCGTGCCATAGGGGTCACTCTCCATGAGGTATCGATTTGCGACCAATGTCGGACAGCCGATGCGCGCGGTCAAGCACCAACTTGCTCGCCGCGGATCCAATCGACGGTGAAACCGGCATTCTGCCCGTCACTGAGGACTTTTGACAACGCCGGGAAAACGCTGCGCAGCTCGCCCTCCAGCGTGAAAGGCGGATTGACGATGATCATGCCGGTGCCATCGAGCCGCGGTTCCGGCGAGGGCGTTCGAATCATCAGCTCCGCGCGCAGGATTTTGGGAATGCCGGTATCGTGCAGGAGGGAGGCGAAACGCTTGACCTCCTGGCGGTCCTTGACCGGATACCAGAAGGCATAGGTGCCGCCGGCAAAACGCCGGTGCGCCTTGACCAGGCCTTCCGCCAGGCGGTCGAATTCCCCGCCGATTTCGAACGGCGGGTCGACGAGGATGAGGCCGCGCTTTTCCTTGGGCGGCAGGTGGGCGCCCAGCGCCAGCCAGCCGTCCAGCTGTGTCACGCGCACCTGCACGTCGCCTTCGAACACCTCGGCAAGGAGCCGGGCATCGTCCGGATGCAGTTCAAGTGCCGACAGCCGGTCCTGCTTGCGCAGCAAGTGCCGCACGATCAGCGGCGAACCGGGATAGTGGCGGATGGCGCCATCGGGATTTTCGGCGCGCACAATGTCCAGATAGGGCTGGATGAGGCCGGCGACATCCGTATCCAGTTTGGCCTCGAGCAGGCGGCCGATGCCGCTCTGCCATTCGCCTGTCTTGCCCGCTTCCGTTCCCTTGAGATCATAGCGGCCGATACCCGCATGGGTATCGATGACGCGAAAGCCATGGTCCTTGCGCTGCATATAGAGCACAATCCGCGTCAGGATAATGTGTTTGACGACATCGGCGAAATTGCCGGCGTGATAGGCGTGACGGTAGTTCATGGCCCTGCTTGTTTCACGATGTTGGTGCTATCGCAAGCATCTCGCTATGCTGATTGTCAAATTGATTCCCGAAGGTCTTCCAATGACAAAACTTCTCGCCATGTCCGGCAGCCTGCGCGCCGTTTCCATGAACAAGTCGGTGCTGGAAGCCTGCAGTCAATTGGTACCCGCCGGTGTCGGCGTGGCGCTTTATGCGGGGCTCGCGGGGTTGCCGCCCTTCAATCCCGATCTCGACGGCGACAACCCGCCCAAGAAGATTGTGGCGTTGCGCAAGCAGGTCGGTGCGGCGGATGGTCTGATCATTTCCTGCCCGGAATATGCCCACGGCATTCCCGGCAGCTTCAAGAACATGCTGGACTGGCTCGTGTCGTGCATTGAATTCCCGGGAAAGCCGGTGCTTCTGATCAATACCTCGCCGCACTCGGAACGCATCACGCCGCTTCTCATGGAAGTCCTGATGACGATGTCGGCGCATGTGGTCACGAGTGCGTCGCTCACCCTGCCGCTCAAGGGCAAGAAGCTGGACGCGGACGGCATCGCCAAAAGCGCGGAATTCGGCGCGCCGCTGCGCGCGGGTCTTGCCAGTTTTGTCGACGGTATCAATGCCGTTTAGAACTTCTCATTTTAAAGATGAGATTATCGAATTTGCCTTATGACCCAAATGTGTCATTGAGCGCGGAGAGCACGCGCATTTCGGGCGTGCCGGGGTCTGATCATGTCCGGAACGGTTGTTCTCATTGTCCTATTTGCCGCATTCCTGCATGCAAGCTGGAATGCTGTCGTCAAATCCGAGGGCGATAAATTCCTCAACACCGTCGTGGTCGTGACTTCGGCGGGGGTGATCGCCATGGTCTGCCTGCCGTTCCTGCCGGTACCGGCGCGCGAAAGCTGGCCGTTTCTGGCGGCATCGGGCGTGGTCCAGCTCATCTATCTCGCGCTTGTCGCGGCGGCCTACCGCAGCGGCGACATGAGCCAGGCCTATCCCATCATGCGCGGCACGGCGCCGCTCTTCGTCGCCATTGCCAGCGGTCCGCTGGTCGGCGAATTCCTGTCGGCGCAGAAATGGTCGGGCATTGCACTGATCTGCTGCGGCGTGCTGGTGCTGGCGCTGGAGGCGCGGCGGCGGGCAGGGGCCAACCGCGCCACGACGGTCTTTGCTTTGATCAATGCTTTGGTCATCGCCACCTATACCCTGATCGACGGCATCGGCGTCCGGCATTCCGGCGCACCGGCGGCCTATACGATGTGGGTTTTCACCCTCAACGCCATTCCTCTGTTTCTCTGGACCGTCGTGACCCGCAAGGGCGAGCTCTGGCCGCATTTCCTCAAGCGGACACGGCTGGCTACGGTCGGCGGCGTCGGCACGCTCGGCTCCTACGGTCTTGCCCTGTGGGCGATGACCATGGCCCCGGTTGCAGCCGTGGCCGCCTTGCGCGAAACGTCGATCCTGTTTGCGGTCGCCATCTCCGCCCTGGTTCTCAAGGAGAATGTCGGCGCCAAGCGCCTGATCGCCGTGGCGCTGATCGCCGCGGGCGCCGCCGTGATGCGCCTTGCCTGACGCCTATTTCGGCACCATGTCGAAATAGGGCTTTGCCTCTTCCAGCGCGCGGGCAAAGGACGGCCGCTTCATCAGGCGATCGCGATAAGCGGTCAGCACGGGATATCCCTCGCCGATCGGCACGGCCATGTCGCCATAGAACAGCGCGGGGGAAGCGGCGCAGTCCGCCATCGTATAGGCGTCGCCTGCCGCCCAGGTCCGGCCTTTGAGACGGTCCTCGAGCACATCATAGGCGGTTCGCAGCTTCTGTCTGGCATGGTCAACGCCCAGCGCATCGTTCTGGCCCGCGGGACGCAGCCTGTCGGTGACGACCTTCTGCATCGGCACATGCACGTGCAGATCGAAGAAGCGGTCGTAGAAGCGTGTTTCCAGTGCCGGCTCCCGCTCGGAGGGCAAAAGCGGTGTTTTGCCGGGAAAATGCTGGGCGAGATATTCGATGATGATGCTGGATTCAGGAACGGTCTGGCCCCGGGCTTCGTCGCGCAAGACCGGAAACTGCCGGATCGGCCACATCTTGCGGAATTCAGCGCTTGCCTCTTCGTTCATGAAATCGACCATGCAGGGCTCGAAGGGCGTGTCGTTCTCGTACAGCGCGGTCAGCACTTTCATGCAGAACGACGATAGCGGGTGAAAATACAGTTTCAGTGACATTTCGGACCTCCCTGCAAAGCTTGACCAGTATTCAATACTAAAGTGATTACTTAAGTATCAAGTCCGCTCGCCAGCGTCAAGCATGGTCGCGACATTTTGCGTCTGCAGCCGCTATCCAGCCCATTCCGGCGGCGCGAAAACTGCGCTATGGATAGGCCATGAACAAAGCTGTCATTCTCCGCACGGGCCATTCGGCTTGTCCTCACGATTGCCCTTCGACCTGCGCGCTCGATGTCGAGGTGCTCGATTCCGGCCAGATCGGCCGTGTGCGCGGCGCCAAGGACAACAGCTATACGGCCGGTGTCATCTGCGCCAAAGTTGCCCGCTATGCCGAGCGCATCCATCATCCCGACCGGCTGCTGAAGCCGCTTGTCCGCGGCGGTTCCAAAGGCGAGGGCGTGTGGAAAGAGGCAAGCTGGGATGCAGCGCTTGATCTGGTCGCTGAACGCTTCCTCAAGGCCGAAGCGGAATACGGCTCGCAAAGCATCTGGCCCTATATCTATGCCGGTACGATGGGGCTGGTGCAGCGCGATTCCATGCACCGCCTGCGGCACGCCAAGAAATATTCCAACCAGTTCGACAGTTTTTGCACCAACATGGCCTGGACCGGGTTTTTCGCCGGGACCGGCAAGCTTGGCGGCGTCGATCCGCGCGAAATGGCCAAGTCCGATTGCGTGGTGATCTGGGGTACCAATGCGGCGGCCACACAGGTCAATGTGATGACCCACGCGGTACGCGCCCGCAAGGAGCGCGGCGCCAAGATCGTTGTCATCGACATCTATGAAAACGCCACCGTGCGGCAGGCGGATCTCGGCCTCGTGCTGAAGCCGGGCACCGACGGGGCGCTGGCTTGCGCGGTGATGCACGTGCTGTTCCGCGACGGCCTTGCCGATTGGGATTATCTCAATGCCTATACGGACGATCCGAAGGGGCTGGAGGCGCATCTTGCCGGCCGGACGCCGGAGTGGGCGGCGGCGCTGACCGGCCTGACGGTCGCGGAGATCGAAGCGTTCGCCCGGCTGGTCGGTACGACAAAGAAGACGTTCTTCCGGCTTGGCTACGGTTTCACCCGCCAGCGCAACGGCGCGGTGAACATGCATGCGGCGCTGTCTATTGCGGCCGTGACCGGCGCCTGGAAGCATGAGGGCGGCGGGGCATTTCACTCCAACTCCGGCATTTTCCGCATGGACAAGCGGGAAATCGAAGGGCAGGCCTTCAAGGATTCCTCCGTTCGCCATATCGACCAATCCAAAATCGGTCTGGCGCTGAACGGCGACAAGGAGACGCTTTATGGCGGGCCGCCCGTCATGGCGATGCTGATCCAGAACACCAATCCGGCCAATGTCGCGCCGCAGCAGCGCCTGATCAAGCAGGGCATGCTGCGCGAGGACCTGTTCATGGTCGTGCATGAACAGTTCATGACCGACACGGCAAAGCTGGCCGATGTGGTGCTGCCGGCCACCATGTTCATGGAACATGACGATATCTATCGTGGCGGCGGCCAGCAGCATATCGTCCTCGGCCCCAAGCTGATCGACGGTCCGGGCGAAACGCGGCCCAATCTCTACGTCATCAACGAACTGGCAAAACGCCTCGGCGTCGGCGATCTGCCGGGCTTCGATCTCGATGCCCGGACGCTGATCGACCATATGATGGCAGCGAGCAATCTGCCGGGCTATGACGTGCTGAAGGAAATCCGCTGGCTCGATGTACAGCCGGATTACGAAACCGCGCATTACAAGAAGGGTTTCAACTGGCCCGACGGCAAATTCCGCTTCAAGCCGGATTGGACCGGCAGCCCGTCGCCGAACCGTCCGCCGCAGTCCATGGGCACGCAGGGACCGTTCGCGACACTGCCGCAATGGCCCGATTATTGGGAAGCCATCGAAGTCGCGGATGCAAAACATCCGTTCCGGCTGGGCACGTCACCGGCGCATAATTTCCTCAACTCGACCTTTGCCGAAACGCCGACCTCGATGCTGAAAGAGGGCCGCCCGGAGCTGCTGATCCATCCGGACGATGCGAGCGGTCTCGGCATCGAGGAGGGCATGCGTGTCGAAATCGGCAATGAGCGCGGCGAGGTGGTGGTGCATGCCCGCCTGAACGCTGGTCTCAAGCGCGGCGTCGTGATCTCGGAAGGCCTGTTCCGCAATTCGGCATTCGAGCGCGGCGAGGGCATCAACGTCCTGACGGGCTCGGACGCGTCGGCACCCTATGGCGGCGCAGCCTTCCACGACAGCAAGGTTTGGGTTCGCCCGGCAATGAATTGATTTTATTGATGTTTTTGAGTGTTTTTTGAATCTGCAATTTTGAGTATCTATACATTTTGACAACTATGGTTTACATTTATGAAGCGGTTGATTGAAAAGACCGACACGTTTTTAGACTGGTTTGATGGTCTGCGAGATCAGCACGCTAGAGCGAGAATTGCCAAACGGCTTGATCGATTGATTGAAGGCAATCCCGGTGATGTCAAAGCTGTCGGCGAGGGCGTCAGTGAACTTCGTCTTGATTATGGTCCGGGGTACCGCGTCTATTACATTGAGCGAAAGAGCGTCTTGATTATCCTGTTGTGCGGCGGTGACAAGAGTACGCAGGACCGCGATATCAAGAGAGCACAGACAATGGCCATCACCTTGAGGAAAGCCAGATCATGATAAAGTTAAGTCCTTATGACACTGCGCATCATCTGGATTCTGAAGAGATGATCAAAGAATATCTGGCGGCGATGTGTGAAGATGGAACGCCTGCGGAAATAGCGCGCGCCTTGGGTACTATCGCCCGCGCGCGCGGGATTACCGAGCTTTCCCAGAAAACCGGCCTCCCGCGTCAGACAATATACAAAGCCTTGAGCGGCGAGGGTAATCCGGAACTGGCAACCATCACGAAAGTCGCCGACGCGCTTGGACTGCAACTGAAAATTGTGTCTGCGACAAAGAACAAGAAAGATGCTGCGTAAGCAGCGGCGTCACACGATCAATCGCTGAAAACCGTGCGTCCGTCCTGCATGACGGCCTTGCCGGATGCCAACTGCGCCAGGGCGCGGGCATAAGTCTCGTGCTCCACGGACAGCACCCGCAATGCAAGACTGTCTGCCGTATCGCCATTGAGCACCGGCACGGCGGTCTGGGCAATGATCGGACCTTCATCCATGCCCGCCGTGACGAAGTGCACGGTGCAGCCATGCACACGGACACCGGCTTCAAGCGCCTGTTCATGCGTGTGCAGGCCCTTGAACAGCGGCAAGAGCGACGGATGGATATTGATCATCCGGCCCTCCCAGGCCTGAACGAACTCCGCCGACATCAGCCGCATGTAACCGGCGAGACAGACGATTTCCGCTCCCGCTGCATGCAGCGCAGCGGAGACGGCCGCCTCATGCGCCTGCTTTGTCGGATAATCACGATGGGCAATGGCATGGGCGGCAATGCCATGCGCCTTTGCCGTTTCCAGTCCGCCGGCATCAAGCTTGTTGGCAATCACGGCGACGATCTCGGCGGGATAGTCAGCCGCCTTGGCTGCTTCAATCAGAGCGGTCATGTTGGAGCCGCGGCCCGAAATCAGGACCGCGACGCGCTTTTTGCGGGCTGCGCTGCTCACAGCGCCAGGTTGCCCTGATAGACAACACCGCTGTCGGCGCGGGCAACCATGGTGCCAAGACGCACGGCATCCTCGCCCTGCGCTTTCAGCGCAGCGAGCACAGCATCGGCATTTTCGGGGGCGACAACGGCGATCATGCCGATGCCGCAATTGAACGTGCGCAGCATTTCATCGCGCGCGACGCCGCCTACCTTGGCCAGCCAGGAGAAGACCGGCGGCACCGAAATGGCGGAAAGATCGATGCTGGCCGTCAGCTCTTTCGGCAGAACCCGGGGAATATTGTCGGGGAAACCGCCGCCGGTGATGTGGGCAAGCGCCTTGATCGCATTGGTTTCGCGGATCGCCGCCAGCAGCGGCTTCACATAGATGCGGGTCGGCGTCAGCAGCGCCTGTCCGAGCGATGTGCCCGGCTTGAAGGGTGCATCGGCATCCCAGCCAAGGCCTGACAGTTCGACGATGCGCCGGACCAGCGAAAAGCCGTTGGAATGAACGCCCGAGGAGGAAAGGCCGAGAATGACATCGCCTTCGGCAACATCGCCCGACGGCAGCAGCTGATTGCGTTCGGCGGCGCCAACGGCAAAGCCGGCAAGATCGTAATCGCCGTCACGGTACATGCCCGGCATTTCAGCGGTTTCACCGCCGATCAGCGCGCATCCGGCCTGCAGGCAGCCCTCGGCGATGCCGCTGACAATGGCTGCGCCCTGATCCGGGTCGAGCTTGCCGGTGGCAAAATAGTCGAGGAAGAACAGCGGTTCGGCACCCTGAACCACCAGATCGTTGACGCACATGGCGACGAGATCGATGCCGACCGTGTCATGCACGCCCGCATCGATGGCGATCTTCAGCTTGGTGCCGACGCCATCATTGGCGGCAACGAGGACCGGATCGGTAAAACCGGCGGCTTTCAGGTCGAACAGGCCGCCAAAACCACCGATCTCGCCATCGGCACCGGGACGGCGCGTCGAGCGCACGATCGGCTTGATCTTTTCGACAAGCAGATTGCCGGCATCGATATCGACGCCTGCCTGCGCATAGGTGAGGCCATTTTTGATCGTCATTGTCAGCTCCGGATTGTTGCTGGCGAAATGGCACGACTCCGCCGTCGCTGCAAGCTCTGAGTGCCCCAAGCCGGGTGAAAACACCAGATATCGACAGTTTGGCCGCCGGAAAGGGGTTGAGCAATACCGCTGCCGCGTCCATCTAGAGCGTAACAATAGAAAATGCGAGGAAGCCGGCCGAGTGACAATTCCCAACTACATCACCATCTTCCGCTTTATCCTCGTGCCGTTCATCGTCATGGCGCTGCTGTCCGGTTCCGTCGGTGCGGCGCTTGTCGGTTTCGTCATCGCCGGCGTTTCCGATGGTGTCGATGGCTACATCGCCCGGCGCTACGACCAGCGTTCGGAGCTGGGCGCCTATCTCGATCCCATGGCCGACAAGCTGCTGCTGGTCACCCTGTTCGTCGTTCTCGGGTTCTTGAGCGAGCTGCCGGTCTGGCTGGTTGTCATCGTTGTTTCGCGTGACATCCTCATTATCAGTGCGGTGCTGCTGTCGACGGTGATGGCCAATCCGGTGGAAATGCGCCCGCTGTTCGTGTCCAAGGCGAACACGGCGCTGCAGATTGTGCTGGTGGCGTTTACGCTGGCTGATATGACCTTCCAATTTTCGTTCGGCGCGGGGCGGACGATTCTGGTATGGATGGTTGCACTCTTGACCGCAGCGTCCTCCACTGCCTATCTCGTGGCATGGACACAACACATGGCTGGCTATGAGCAAAACCGTAAGCAAGACGAAGACGACACCACCGGCCGAACGTGACATCCACGTGGATGTGCAGGTGAACACGCTGGCAACCGCCGTGCGGCGTCAGGCGTTTTTCTGGACCGGCGCCGTGGTGTTCCTGGCGCTGTTCCTCTACATTTTCTCGTCGATCCTGCTGCCCTTCGTGGCCGGGCTCGTGCTTGCCTACTTCCTCGATCCGGTCGCTGACCGGCTGGAACGCCTGGGTATGTCGCGCCTTCTGGCAACCATCGTCATCCTGATCCTGTTCCTGGTGACCTTTGCGCTGCTGCTGATGATCCTCGTGCCGATCCTCGCCTCACAGATGACTGATTTCATCGCCCGCCTGCCGAGCTATGTCGCCCGGCTGCAGGAACTGATCGCCAACCGCGATTCCCAGTGGCTGAAGGATTTCATCGGCGTCGATGCATCCGTCATCCGCAACAGCCTCGATTCCCTGCTGCAGCAGGGCGCCGGTTTCCTGTCCACCCTGCTGCAGTCGATCTGGAGTTCGGGCAAGACGCTCATCGATGTCGCCGCGCTGTTCGTCGTCACGCCCGTCGTGGCATTCTACATGCTGCTCGATTGGGACCGCATGGTGCAGAGCATCGACAACCTGACGCCGCGCGACCATGTGCAGACGGTGCGCGAAATCGCCCGCGACATGAACAAGGCCATTGCCGGCTTCGTGCGCGGGCAGGGCACGGTGTGCCTGCTGCTCGGTATGATCTATGCGGTGGGGCTGACCATCGTCGGGCTGAATTTCGGCCTGCTGATCGGGTTGTTTGCCGGCCTCATCAGTTTCATCCCTTATGTCGGTTCGCTGGTCGGGCTGGTGCTGGCGATCGGCGTGGCGCTGGTGCAGTTCTGGCCGGACTATTTCTATGTGGGTGCGGTGGCCGTGGTGTTCTTCATCGGCCAGTTCTTCGAGGGCAATATTCTCCAGCCGAAACTGGTGGGCTCCTCCGTCGGGCTGCATCCTGTCTGGCTGATGTTCGCGCTGTTTGCCTTCGGTTCGCTCATGGGCTTCACCGGCATGCTGATCGCCGTGCCGACGGCTGCGGCCATGGGTGTGCTCGTGCGCTTTGTCATCGGCCGTTACCGGCAATCCCCGCTCTACACAGGCGATTACAGCAAAAGCGGGCGGTCCAAAGAAATCCGGTGACATCCGGGCGGCATTGACTGTATTTCACCTGACATGACCGATGCACCGCGACAACTGCCGCTCGATCTTGGCCATGAGCCGGGATATTCGCGCGACGACCTGATTGTCACCGCCTCCAACATGGCGGCGGTGGACATTGTCGACCGCTGGCCGGGCTGGATCTCTCCCGTCGTCATTCTGGCCGGGCCGACCGGGTCGGGCAAGACGCATCTGGCGGCGGTCTGGAAGGCCGAATCGGAGGCAACCGTGATCGATGCCGCGCATATCGGCGATGCCTCGGGCAGGACCGGTCCGTTCCTGATCGATGCCATCGGCGACGGTCCGATCGATGAAGCCGGGCTTTTCCATCTGATCAACAGCGTGCGCCAGAGCGGATCGAGCCTGCTGATGACGTCGCGCCGCTGGCCGGGCACCTGGCCGGTAAAACTGCCTGACCTTGCTTCACGCCTGAAGGCGGCAACGACGGTGGAGATCGGCGAGCCGGATGACATGCTCCTGTCCGGGGTGATGTACAAGCTGTTTGCCGACCGGCAGATCGCCGTCGATCCCAATGTGATCAGCTTTCTGGTCAGCCATATCGAGCGGTCGCTGTCCACCGCCAGCCGCGTTGTCGAGCGCCTCGACCGCGCGGCACTGGAGAAAAAATCGAAAATCACCCGCGCGCTGGCCGCCAGCGTCGTCACGGCCCTCGACGAGGGGCAGGCGACCTTCGATCTTTAGAGTGCCCGGCCTTCCATGATCCGAATTGCCATGATGCGGAAAGCGTCAATGGTTCTTGATGGCATTGAGAAAGATGGCGGCGATCTTGCTCAGATGGTGGTCGCCGTCTTCGTGATAGGCCTGCCGGCCGGCGGTGGAAATCGCGTTGAACAGCTGGTTGCCCTCGCTGTCGAGCGCAAGCGTATCCCTGACGATTTTGGCAATGTCGCCGCGCGGCTGGATTTTCCGGGCGAGATAATCGGCCAGCAGTTTCTGCTGCCGCGGGCGATCATCGGTGATGGCGCTGAAGATGCCCCAGACAAACCAGGTTTCACCGACCTGCATGTCGTCATCGCTGATCTGGTGCATCTGCTGCTCCCGCAGTTTCGCCTTCTGGGTATCGGCGATGCTTTGGGCCAGGTCGAATGCTGCCGAATCTGTGATCTCGATATGTGCTGACATGATGAAACTCCAACGGTTTGAAATATGCGCCGGCATGGAAATCAAGGCTGGCGACGGGCGTTCCCTGCAAAACCAGTCCCGGGGGATTGAACCCGGATCAAGGACGTATCTTCAACGTGGCTCATCGGCCGGTCAAAGGCTGGTGTGTTCGAGCAGCAGGGAGTGTTCCAAAGTCGGACGTTACAATCAAGCCATTTGTCGCCAAGCCGTCGGGACGAGGGGCAATCTTACCGGTCCCTGCCTGTGGGGCGGCGAACCTGCAGGGGATGCCATCCTTTTTGTTTATTGAGCTTTTGGATCATTCTGATCAATACTTCATGTATATCGAAGAATAGGCTTTGGGGGATACAATGGTTGAAATCACCATGAATGATTTTAACAACCTTGTTCAAACGATTTACAATGCAGCTGTCGACCAGAGTAAATGGTCAAAATTCCTTGAGGACACATCCAATCTTTTGGATGGTACCAACATATGTATCCAGGCACACGACGTTGTCGAGCGAGCCAGCCTGGGTTTAATAACGTCTGAGATCGATGAAAATTTCAAATCCGCTTACAATGAATACTATGCGGCGAAAAATGTATGGGTGCCTCATCTGACTTGCAAGCCGGTTGGCCAGACATTTCATTCCGAAGAGTTCTGTGACCGGAACGCGCTCATAAAAACCGAATTCTACAATGATTTTTTGAGAACCCAGGATATTGTAGCTGCCAGTGGCGTCATACTGAAGCGCAATGCCGGCAGGTTGTTGATTTTATCGGGCAATATGCGCGGCAAACAGGCGGAATATTTGCAGGCATCGGTAAGTAATATATTCAATTTACTCGGATCGCATATAGCGCGCTCGTTTGAGATCATGAGGTCCGTTCCAAGTTTGGTGCAGAACGAAGATTATCGGTCCGCGTTGGAGGGTACGACCGGCGCTATATTTTTCATCGACCGGCTCGGGGGTGTCATTCATAGCAACCAGGCGATTGCCGCCGTTCCTCAGGCAACGACGGTGTTCCGTATCGAGCGTTCGGGACGATTGAAATTGCTCGACGAGCAAGCAGACATCATGTTGCAATCCGCATTGGGGGCTATCGTAAGAACCGATTATCGCCGTTTAAAGGGAACTTTTGCCGTTAAATCCCGAAACGGCAGCGCCTTGCGCGCAACAGTCGCGCCCCTTTCTCGCAATACCATCGAAACCGTTTTCGATCGGGTGTTCGAGGATATCCCGGTAGCACTCCTCATCCTGCATCCCGTTTCATCGGAACCGGATGCGTCGGCGCTTCAGGGCTATGGATTGACGCCCGCTGAAACGGCTCTGGCACATGCCATAGCGAGAGGTATCTCACCTCTCGAATATGCCGATACGAAGAAAATCAGTGTTCAAACGGTAAGGACGCAATTGAAAGCGATTTTCCTGAAAACGGAAACACGGCGGCAAAGTCAGATCGCCGCCTTGTTCTTGAGTCGCCGCTGATCAGTTATGTCAGGTCCTAGGGACGTTTGTTCTTGTTCGAGATCAACGAGTCGAGGCCATTGCAGACCCGCTGTACCTGGGAGCAATCTTGATAAGCGACGGGGTAGGGGGAACGGATCGGGCGCGACGAGCAAAATGTGCGTGGAACCAAGACACCGCCTTCAAACTGTCTCACCGTATCGCAACTGCGCTGGTATTGAGTGCGGTATTCTATCCGTTGCTTGAGCACACACTGCCTCTGCATCTGGCATCCGGCTTCAGCGATACTCGGGAAAAGGGCCAAACCACCAATGGCGACCATAACTATATTGATTGCACTCTTCATGATACCTCCTATGGAACATCTCTGTTGTTTGGAGTTATTTGAAGTGAATTCTGTCGATTGCGCATCACCCATTTAAGGTACGTCGATGCAATTCTTGCTCGGTAATGGAGTGGAGGGGGCGAAACACCGGAACTCGAATCATTCTGTTCAGGACGTTGAGGATGGGGCGATACGGTGGAGCGTCGCCGGTTGGGCTTTGGCGTGGCTTTCGGCGCCGTAAGGTCCCGCCGCATGGCTTATTTTCCATTTTTGTTTCTTTTGTCGATTTAGGCCCTTGCGTTCTCAGGGCTAAAACTCTAGGGAAGCCAACGTTGAACATGATACGGAGCGTAGCGCAGCCTGGTAGCGCATCTGGTTTGGGACCAGAGGGTCGGGAGTTCGAATCTCTCCGCTCCGACCATTTCAACCGATGATGCTGCTGGTACTGAACCGAAGCCTGTACTATATCGGGATTTCAGACAAAGGGATTTCTTCTAATGGCAGCACGTATTTACCGCCCCGCAAAAACAGCCATGCAGTCCGGCAAGGCCAAGACCGAAAGCTGGATGCTGGAATTCGAGCCGGAACAGCCGCGCAAGGTTGAGCCGCTGATGGGCTATACGTCGTCGCGCGACATGAAGAGCCAGATCCGCCTGTCCTTCGAAACGAAGGAAGAGGCAATCGCCTACGCACAGAAGAACGGCATTGCCTATTCGGTGCAGGAACCCAAGGAAACAAGACGGCGCGTTGTCTCCTATTCGGAAAACTTCCGCTTTGACCGCAAGCAGCCCTGGACGCACTGATTCTTTGACGTTTGGCCTTGTTTGCAGTTTGTTCGGATTTCCCGGCGATACTGTGATCGCCGGTGTAAAACTGGTCCCGTAGCTCAGCTGGATAGAGCACCGGCCTTCTAAGCCGACGGTCGCTGGTTCGAATCCAGCCGGGATCGCCACTTACCAAAGAGAACCAGTTCTGTTTCCCGGATAGCGAGGCAATCCGGCTGTTGATTTGCTGTGCAAACCAACAAGCTTTCATAGAGGCCGGTCGAAGCAGGAACGGTGTTAGCCGCCGAGTTCGGCAACTTTCTTGCGAAGCGCCAATACTTCCTCCACCAGCGTACTGACAACGTCTTTGAGAAACGCCACCTTGTGCTCCGGATCGTCAACAGTGTTGATAAGTTCGAGAGCACCGGGCAGAGAGTCAATCTCATCAAATCTGTTGTTGTCGCCCACGCTTCTTCTCCCACTTTTTTGGAAGACAGAACAACATAGTCCAAATCGGGAAATCAAGGTGACAACGATGTCCCTGTCTGTGTGTCGCGCCCAGCGCCGAAGCCGTGTCGGCGGGCGACATTGACACCTATCGTCTGTGTCCGCCGCCGTTACCACCGCCGCCGTTACCACCGCCACCGTGACCGCCACCACCGTGACCCCCACCACCACGGGAGCTTCCCTTGCCCGGGTTGCTGCTCTTTGCCTTTCCGCTTTCCTTGGCGACGCTTTTGCGGGGCCCGCCAAAACTCAATCCAAATCGCGCTGCGTCCGCTGTGCTGACAAGCACAACGCTTGATAGGGTAAGGGCGGATATGGCGATAACGAGTATTTTCATCATTTTCGTTGCAATCCAAACAGGTGACAAGTTGCACGAAATCGAGATGGCTATGGCCGCCGTGTCAATGCAATTGTTGTTAAAATGACCACAAAATTGCGCAAAACATGGTCTTTCCGGTGAAGTGAACACGTCCTGATACCGCCCAGCCGCCTGTGGTGCCTGTCGTCCACGCTATTCCCCGGAGAAGGCAGCTATGCGGCAGGGCCACGAGAATGCGCGTTTACTCCAATTCTCAATACCGCGTTTTTCGTCCTTTGTCTTCGCGATCTGTCTTGCGGTGATTGGATGGCACCGCTTAGTTTGATCTGCGATTGATTGGAGAGGCTCTGAATGCTTGAAACCACGGCTTCTGTGCGAAATCAACAGGTTGCCTATAAATTCAGAACACCCGACACATTGGAGGCAACACCCGTCGCTGTGAAGCGGATTCTCGTTGTCGGATCGTGCATGGCGGCGGGTCTCTTCCACTACGCCCATGTCATCTTCAAGGGCGCGGAAGTCGATCATGTCCTGTACAATTATCCCGGTGATTTGTCAGAACCGCCGCATCCAATCGAAGAATATGCCTTCCAGCTCATACATTTGCCGTTGCGGACGATTGTGCCGGAAAACATGCTGTCGGATATTCCGCATACCAGCGAAGAGCCGTTCAGGGAAAAATTGTGGGAATGCGAGCAGCGTCTGATCCAGACATTTACCGGCGCGCTGGCATTCACGAAAGACACCAGGCTCACGACCTTCGTGTCCGAATATTTTACGCCGCAGCAGAATCACATGGGGCGGCTTCTGCCGCGCTATGACCTGCGAAACCCCACCTATTTCGTCGAGCAATTGAACCGCAAACTGCATGAGCTGGCGCGGGAACATGGGGCGCATATGGTCCAGGCCGATGCCATCGCGCAGACATTTGGCCGAAAGTTCATTCAAGAGGATCTCGTCTGGAACTGGTCGCATGCCAGCTATGCCAATGACTGGGATTCCATCCACGACACAACCCGCATTGTCCAGCCAACCAAACTCACCAGCCTTTACCCGATCAACATAGAAGATTTCATCTTCGGGTTTTGGAGCGAGATACATGCCATGTATCGGACGCTCACGCAGCAAGACAGCGTGAAGCTGGTCATCCTTGATCTGGACGATACGCTCTGGCGCGGGGTTATCGCGGAAGAAGGCATACACAATCGCGTTCTCCTGGAAGGATGGCCGCTCGGCCTGATCGAAGCGCTGAAATTTCTCAAGCAGCGCGGTATCGTCCTGGCGATCGTCAGCAAGAATGACGAAGCGACAATCCTCGACCTGTGGCCTCAGTTCCTGAAGCACAGACTGGATATCGATGACTTTGCAGTCCGGAAAATAAACTGGCGGCCAAAAGCGGAAAACATCCAGGATATTCTGAGCGAAACCAATCTTTTGCCGAAAAATACTCTCTTCATTGACGATAATCCCGTGGAGCGGGAAAGCGTGCAAGCGGCATTTCCGGCCATGCGGGTACTTGGCGACGAGTTGTATTCGATCCGCAGCACATTGCTTTGGGCCCCGGAAACGCAGGTTCCGTACGTCACGCAGGAGTCAAGCAGGCGCACCGAGATGATCCAGGCTCAGGTGCAGCGGGAAGCCGCGAAGGCCGTTATGACCCGGGAAGAGTTCCTGGCTTCCCTCGACGTTTCTGTCGGCATCCGCCCGATCAACACCACAGATGACGAGCGTTTTCCACGCGCGCTGGAGCTGCTCAACAAATCCAACCAGTTCAACACCACGGGCAAGCGCTGGACCATCGGTGAATGTCAGCAGGCCTTTCTCTCGGGTGTCATCTTCGAGACGTTCGAAGTCGGCGACAAATACACCGATTATGGCCTGGTGGGAATCGCCATTGTCAAAGATCACATCATCATCCAGTTCGTGATGAGTTGCCGGGTGGTTGGCCTTGGCGTCGAGCAGGCGGTTATCGCCGGGCTTGCCGCAAACCACCTTCCCCTGAAGGGCGTCTACACGCCGACCGAAGCCAACGGCCTATGCCGCGACCTGTACCAAAAACACGGATTTACGTTGGACGGCGGGATATGGACGCTGCAGGACACTACCGTCACAGCCCCGCCGCACGTCAAATTCCGCGAGATGTCAGATTTGGCGCGTGGCGACCCTTGTTGAGCCGGGGCCGACCAACGACCGGCCACACATGATCGACGGCACCGCGGTTCGGAGAGCCTCACAGGTTCCCCGGTGCAATGCGGGATGAACGACGTGTCCAAGGCTTGCTTTGCAGCGGGTCTCGCATGGGCTGCCGCTAAAATCCGGCTGCCACACCGTGTCAGACTTGCCTAGTTCCGGCTGCCAAGCGCAAGGCGGCAGGCAAGTCCGGTGAAGACCGTTGCCAGCAAATATTGCGGCAGTTTGCGGAAGCGAGGGAAGCTGCCGACCCGGCTGCGGATATGGCCGCTCAGCAGAATCACCGTGCCATTGACGATAAAGCCGATGCCATTGAGCACGGTGGCGAGAATAAGCATCTGCAAGACCAGAGAACCGGCTTCAGGTTTGACGAACTGCGGAAACAGCGCCAGCACGAACAGTGCCATTTTGGGATTGAGCAGATTGGTGAAGAGACCTTCGCCGAAAATCCGCTTCATCGAAAAACGTTTGAGGCGGGATGTCGGCGAGAATACCATCCCTTCCGAACGTATTGTTTTCCATGCGAGATAAAGCAGATAGGCGCAGCCCGCCCAGCGAATGATTTCGTAAGCCACGGGAACCGCAAGAAAAAGCTGGGAAAGCCCAAGCGCTGCGGCCATCGCATGGCAATAGGTGCCGAGCGCTATGCCGGCATAGGTCAGAAACCCCGCGCCCCGTCCCTGGCTGATGCTGCGGGAGGCAATGAGAAGCATATCGGGACCGGGCGTGGCCGTAAGAACCACGGACGCGGCGGCAAAAAGCATGAGTGTCGAAAAGTCCGGCATATCGTTTTCCTTCGAGTTTACCGGAATTCCTGTCTAGCATTTATGCGTTGATTGACAAGGGCTTGGCTCGTCATTCCTATAACGACAGCCATGGACGCTTTTTGCCCAATAATACCGGTCTGATCCGGGATTTCGGTCACGCTCACGTCACGCCGGTTTTGATGATATGTCCATGACTGGCAACGTTGTTCTGTTGCCCGTCAATAATTCAAGTATGCCGGAAACGACACTGCCACAACACGTTCCCTGAGAAGAACGAAATCCAAGCTCCCATCGGGTGCAGGGAGTTGGGTCAATTGACTTATCGATGGAAGGAAGTGCTGCAAAATCCTGTTCCAGACACACTTTACCCCACCGTCTTTCGGGATGGTGGGGTTTTTACAGCGCCAGCTTTCCCCGCTCAATGCCGTCACCCTGGAGTTTAGAATGCATTCGATTGATCCGCAGCCATATCAAGCCAATGCTTGGAAATATATCGGCGTTGTCCTGTTTCTGGCGGCACTGTCATTTGGCCTCGGCCGATATTATGCGGCAACAAGAACTGCGGCAGAAACAGGCGTTCATCGTTTGAATGCCGAGCAGCAAGATAAAATCACTTTGCAGAGGGTGAATTAAATGGACCCAGCGGGGGTGCGCAACATGGTTGCGTCGCTCCCATCCACATAAAACCGATCGTCCCCAGGCGCTGGAATAAGCGCTTCACCAACCCTCGATCATCAATTTCGGTCTACGCGGCCGGAATAAACCTTCGTTTTGGAATAATTGTCCTTCAATCTTTAATATTCTGGTCTATCCTCAGCAACGAGGGTGGGCACATGGGGTCAACAAAGAGTATTGAAGAGGCAACAAGAGTTCTCAAACTCTCACACGCCATGCGTTACAGATATTTCATCAAGAAGTCGGTTGAGACCTACAAAGTATACACCATCAACCTTGGTTCGAATTATCTCATTCTCAATGACCCGGCGGGGACATCGATGTGCTGCCCGCTCTGGCCGGATGCGATCTTTGCGGAGCTGTGGCTGGGGCCACTTGACCGCGGTACCGGCTTGCATATCAAAACCGAAATAGTTGAGATGGAACTTGACGCTGTGCTGAAAGATTTTCTGCCGGCTTTGCGGCAGCGCGGACTTAAAGTCGGGATCTGCTTCGATCAGGCAAGCGACGGACGCATTGAGTCCGTTCACAAGGTGATTGCCGATATCAGGCATGAGATCCAGACGGGGTTTTCCTACCTGAAACCATGAGGGCAGCTCCCGCCGCCTCGAACAGGTGTCCCATTCAGCGGCGCCGCAAAAAGATGAAAAAAATCAAGACGACAACAATGAGCGGAACGCCCAGCCACCATAAAACTGCTGCTGTAAGCATCGTATTACCTCCAATTGAATGGGGTAAACGGCGGGGGGCGTGAGAGGTTCCGCCGCAATTTTTGGCGATACGATCATTCGTCGCGTCAAGTCCCGCAGGACGGTGCCGTTGAAAAGTGCCGGCTCCAACGCCTTTGCCGGCTTGTGCCGGACCGTTAGCTCGTGGTTTTGACGGCTTTGTGCCCGCTTGTTTCGAGGATCGATATCCGGAAAAACACGGGTTCAAGCGGGCGCTCCGCATCGCGAATGACCGTCTTCGTGTACCCGGGCTGCCACCATTCGGCGGATGCGCTCAGAAGGTGGTGCGCGGTTGCGCGCGCGTCGACATGGGACGGATCGTTCGACAGTTCTTCATACAGCCCGTTAACGATCACGCTTTGCCAGCGATTGGTTGCGTCGATCTCATCGAACGCAACACAGACGTGCGGATTGTTGCGCATCCATTCGACCTTTTGGCCGACCGTTGTAAAAGAATAGAGAAAGACGGAGTGATAGGCGAACCTGAGCGGAACGATGTAGGGATGATCATCCCTGGAGCAGGCCAGGCGGCCAATGCTCGCGCGGCTCAGCAAGGCATTGATCTCCGCCTTCGTCATCTCATTAATGATCATCAAGGTTGCTCCTGGACTTCTTGAACAGGCGGACTGCCGCCGCGATAATTATTGAGGGCGCTTTGTTCGTTGTCAAACAGGTGAATGACTTTGGCAGGGCAATGTGATGCGTCACCCAATGTGCGGGGATGCAAGGGGAGGCGCGGGTGGACCAGCCTTCATGCTTGCGTGGTCACGCAAACGAGGCGATCAGTGTAAAAACCTGCGCGCTTTGTCGTCTCAGGTTTTGTCGATACGACCGCGGCCGTGCCTGAACAGCATCACGCCGAGATCGACCTGAACGACCTCACCGCCCTCTTGCTGGCCGGTGTGATCCGGGTGCAGAGCCGCGGCCGGTCGCTCCGTGCTGTTGCGGGTGTGCTGTTCCAGCCGCGCGGCCAATTCGGGGTGCAGACCCTCGCCGCGTCGGGCGGCCATTGCATGCAAAGCATTCAAGAGAGACAACATTGAACTCACACTCCCTTCGGCGTGGATTCAGTGTATCGCTTGCCCTTGATGGCCAGCCACCCGATTCATGCGTCAGGTGGCGGCCATGCCAGGAATGCGAAACATCCGACGATCCGCGGCGTGCCGGTCGACGGGACCAGTTCTCCGCCATGAAATCGTTGCGATTCACGGTCAGTGAGGTCGCAGGAAAAACCGATTCGAAAGACCGGATGGACAGGACATGCCATTCTCGGGCTTTCGCAGTCCGCTCAAGGCTAAGGAAGCAGAGAAGAGAATGGATCAGACGATCACGCAATGGCTCAATTCACCCGCTGGCCACACTCCGGTTCTTGACGGAATAATGTTGACCGTCACCAGCTTCGGCGTACCGCTGATGATTGTGGCCGTCATTGGCCAATGGTGGAGCAAGGCGGACAGGCTGCATGTGCGGCATACCTGCGTCTCGGCCGGACTGACCTTTCTCATCGGACTGGGCTTGAACCAGATCATTCTGTTGTTCGTGCAGCGCATCCGGCCCTATGACGCTGATATCACGCATCTTCTCGTTCCCCCAAGCGCCGACTGGTCATTTCCGTCGGACCACGCGACGGCATCGCTTGCCATCGTCGCGGCCTTTGCGCTTCACGGTCTGGCGCGCCGCACCATTCTGCTGGGGCTGATGGCCTTTCTCGTCTGCTGGTCGCGCATCTATGTTGGCACGCACTATGTTTCCGACGTGATCGGCGGCGGTGTGACCGCCCTGCTGGCGGCCCTGGCGGTTGCCGTTTTTTATCGGGAGGGGTCGAAAATCGATCGCTTCGTAACACGCGTATTCTGAAAGTTATCCGGAACGCAATGGCGCGGCAAATTCAGCCACACTATAGCCCTAAACTAATCATTAACCCTGCTTCGGGGGCGTCGGCAAAGGCATATGTGGTGTATGGTTTTGGTGGGTCGTGTTAAGGAGAGAGTGTCATGTTCAAAGTTCTGGCAATGGCGGGTGTAACGGCTCTGACGCTATTGGCTTCAGCGCCGTCATTCGCGCAATCAATCGAAATAGGTCCCGGCGGCGTTCGCCTCGTCGATCCGCAAATGGATCGTCCCTATCGCAGCGTCAGCATCACTGATCGCACGGCGGTGCGCATCGCCCGGTCCGAAGGCGTGCGCGAGGTCGACGATATCCGGCGGACACGGTCGCGCATCATCGTGGAAGGAACGGACTATCAGGGCGACGACATCAGCGTCTCCATTGATCGTCGAACCGGAGAAGTGATTTCGGTCAATTAACGCCGGTTGAAGCTTTATCCGCCCCGCTGCCCCCAAGGGATGGCGGGGCGTTTTTGTTTGCTTGCCGTCACACCCGCGCGGTGGTCCGGCGCGCCATGAGTGTCAGAGAATTCTCTTGATCTCCACCCAGTCATTCATGTCGTTGATCTTGAGTTTTCCGATGTTTCCGGCCGTATCGAGCAGAACTTCCGGCATGAACTGGTGCAGATACTCGTCATCGCTGCTGGTCTGCTCCCATACCTGGCCATTGGTGAGTTCGAACTTTACCCCAAGCCCGTAGCCATTGGTCGAGCCTTTGATCGTCTCCTTGTCATATTCCATGGGCAGCCCTTTCATCCGGAAAAACCCAGTGTCATTCAAGCCGGACAGTTCGTCAATCAAGGGTGATGGAACCACTTGCCTTCTGATGCATTTGAAGCTTATGGAAATGCTTTCATTCACGCATGTGACCATCAAGTCGCCGCGTACCGGCCGCGTGATCGTTGTGCGCAACGTGCGCGACGCGCTGACCATGCTGACGCAGTACTGGTCGCGGCGCCGGGGTGAAAAGCACAGGATTGCCTGTGACGCATGCCGCAATGCACTTGATGAAAAATTGTCCGCCGAGGATGCACGCGCAGCCTTTGTCGCCGCATCGCTGGAAGCGGGTATCGATGTCAGCGAGCGCACCGGATCGCAATTGGGGACCACGCTCGGCGCATCGACCGATCAGCCGGGAAAACCTGCGAATACGATCTAGGGTCAGGTGAGGGTCTTATGGGACAGTATCCCGATGGGGCGATGGTTGAACTGACGGGAGCCCGTCAGGCCATGGAAGAACAAATCTGACTAATCAGCACGGCGATTGCCAGCGCAAAGCCAAACACAAGCAAATGGCACCACGCGGGCGTGGTATAGTGCAAGTGCTGTTCGTCCTCATCATCTTCATACATTCGAATGTTCCCCTAATTCGTCTGCAGGTGCCTATTCCATCAACATGAAAGTTAAATGTCAAAGCGTGTGCATGAAAATAATTCAGAAAATGCACCGAAAATGACCTGTTGGGCAGAGAAGTGTTGCGGAATCGACCCACAGAAGCGTGCTGCAGTGCATCAAAAACGGGGATTCTCAGGTGCCGTCACCGGATGCGGGGAGGGGATGACGATTGCAGGCGCAGCCGGAATGCATCCCGCCGAAGCGGTAATATCCGGTTGAATCACAGTTTACTAAACCTAGGGTTGTTATGCGAAGGCGCGTCCGAGTATCCAGACAGCGGCCAGAATGACAAGCATGATAATCGCAAGCCGCCAGGAACCTGCGAATACGCCGGGTTGTTTGTTATCATCAGACATTGAAGATTCCAGAGCGATTAAAATTTTATCGAAATGAATACAACTATTGCGCGAATATGCAATGAGAACTTCTGTAACTATGGAAGGTGAAATGTTGCGTCCGGCCGCCGACGCCAGCGTTTCGAGCTGAGGCGCCGTGAACAGATCCGGTCGAATGCCGGGCATCGATGGCACCGGTCATCGCTCCATTGCACCGGTGCCGTGTCGGATACCGAGGTCCTATTTGGTCAGAAACCTCACCTTGAGCTTGCGAACGATATGGCGCGATCTCAGCTTCTTGATAAGCCTGTCTTCGAGCTTGACGTTCCGGGCGATAAGTTCATCCCAGTTCGTCACCGCCGCGGCTTTGACGGGTTTGATTTTCCCGGCCTTTTTGACTGGCTTTGGGTTCTCGGGGCGATGTGTTGCCATTTCGGTCTCGCGATTTGAATGGCCCGGATTACGGTAGTCTTCCAAAAAGTACAAAGTAAGCACTCAGATGACCCTTTCCAAACATCCCCTGCCAACGCAATGCAGGTGGGTGTCAGCAAATTGGACGACGGGGTGAAGCACAAGACGATATGCGCCACAAAAGGCCCGCCAGCGACAAGCTTTGGTACTTTTGTCGTCATTCTCCAGTTGTGTCGTGTTGCACGGTTCCACGCGGGGATGAATATGACAAAACCACGTGAAATCCGTTGGATAAGCCACATTGCGTGGCCTGGTTTTCCCGCCGGCGAACCGCAATTTCGCCATGGGCGGGCCGGGGCAAAGACCGATGGAACGGGGTCATCGCCCGAATTTGCGGCCGAGAATCAGCACAAGGGGAATGATGATCAGGAAGACGACGAGATAGCCCCATATGGATGTCATATAGGGCGCGTAGTCGTCCTTCTCCCTGCTTTCCTCGTCC
Source organism: Phyllobacterium sp. NPDC097923 (assembly GCF_044760925.1). Taxonomy (NCBI): domain Bacteria; kingdom Pseudomonadati; phylum Pseudomonadota; class Alphaproteobacteria; order Hyphomicrobiales; family Phyllobacteriaceae; genus Phyllobacterium; species Phyllobacterium sp. NPDC097923. Next base: position 1,192,424 of record NZ_JBIWBL010000001.1, read on the forward strand.
TCCTCCTCCATTGCTTTCTCCTGCATGGGCTTGGCCAGGCAGGGGTTAACGGACTTTGAACCTGCAATTGCGGTGAGGAGCAAGTCACGTTCGACCAGCATGGCAATTCGAGAACAATTTCAAGACACGATCATAACACTGACCCGGCGGCATCGGGAGGTGTAATATTCTAGTACATCCGATTGAGAAGCCCGGCCCTTTGGCGGGCCGGGGAGAGTGGCGGAGCGCAGGCCGGCGCGGTGCGGCGACCCGGAGCTGCCGGGTATCCTGTCCGGGTTTTCACCCTATGACGGGATGAAACCGCCGCAGGCAGGCAAAGCCGGCGGCAATGAACAGGAGCAGCACAATTCCTTGCACGATCGCAAAAGGCGGCTCCGAGCCGGTGGGCGCCAGGGCATTCAAAGCCGGTATTTTCTGGAATGACTGGGCGACCAGCACGAAAACATTGAAGTACAGCGAGATCACGGCGCCGACCACATAGACCCACCGCCACGGCCCGGCGAGATGCAGGGGGTAACGGGCGGCGATCGCGACGATGAGAATGATGATCGAGAGGATGCCGACGCCGATGGCGGGCGTAAAACCCTGGTAGGGAAAGCCGAAGCCGGTCAGGCTTGTGGCGGCCGTGCTCACCAGAAAGATCAGTGTCCATCCGTCCTTTCTGTCGGACGCAAGCAGTCCGGCGAGAACGATCAGCCCCGATATGATCCCGATCAGGCTGATCAGGACGTGAACGAAAGTATAGAAAGTCATGCCAAAGATCATGATGCGGTCCCCTCCATGATTTTGTTCAAGCGCATTCTGAATCAAAACTGGGGAGACGAAACAACGTTTACGGGAAATTGTAAATATATAGCATCGTGAAACGATATATGAGTAAAATAGTCAATATTATTAGGGGAATAGATCAAAGCCCGAAGTAATCAGCAGGCATATGCATGCGTATGGGTGATCGGGCTGATTTTGGTCCATGGGCCGACCGGAGCCATGGAAATGGCGGGCAGGGCCAGTCCGGATAATTTCATATCCAACGTCAACGGCATTGGCGTTGGATATGAAATTGGGGTTGCCCGTTGCCAGGCAACCCCAACGACTTGTTAGTTAACAGTCGTATTCTTGAACTTTGTGCCGAGGTTGGTGAACAGCGTGCCGAGGTTTGTGCCAAGCGAGGTTGCACCGGCAATGATGCCGACGGAGATGAGGGCAGCAATCAGGCCGTATTCGATGGCTGTTGCGCCGGACTCATCCTTGAGAAAACGTGTGAAAAGAGTTGTCATGTTCTGTATCCCTGTTGAAGCGTTGCTTTTGACGCGGTTTCGTTGAACCGTCGTGAACTTAGGCTTTCAACAATTTCGGCTGACTTAAAAAAACTGGTTAGCAAAGTATCACCGGATTTCTTGCTTAATCATCGCTTACATCGCCCTGAACATTTTAAGTAAAATGAAAGTCATGACCGCAGGGCGTGCATTTCCCGCGCCGGGCCGTGCGGCGTACCCCGACGCTGCCCCCTCAAAACCGCTGCGCTATCGCCCGATCCCCGGCAATGCTTTCGCTTGGGCAACCAGATGCAATCCTCCGGTGGCGTTCGAGGGAGCCCTTCAAAATAAGTTTTCATTAAAAATGTAAGTAATCTTGTGCCTTTCCAATTTTATCATGCGCTTACTTAAAGAAGGCATGGTGTATTTTACAATAATAAAGAAAAAATATTGAGAAGTGAAACTAAAACCCATGTTCTTACGTATCGACTATATCCATTCCAACTGACGTTGGAGATTTTATTGCGATGGAGATCGATGGAAGTTTAGAATTTTAAGAAAATATATGAATAGATATAAGTAAAAATACGAAACACATCGTTGTTTCGCGTAAAAATATTTGTGTTTTAATAAATATATTTAGAAAATATCTATTGAATAATAAGTGTTGTATTGATTTATTTCAAATAGTGATGCATATATCGGTGTTCTTGGTTTGTGAATGCTTGGATACAATAGTAATAATCGGGAGGTTGTAATGAATAAGTTCGAAAAGAAGACGAGCTGCATTGTAGCTGGCTCTTTCATACTTGCGGTGCTTACGACGTCGGCGCTTGCCGGAGGTTTGTCGGTAGGCGGGGTTTCAGTCGGCGGTTCGCAGAATGGCGGTCTGGGCGTTGGTGCCAGCGCCAATCTCGGCGGCGTAAAGGCGGGTGCTGATGCATCGGTTGGCGGCTCCAAGGGTGTTGCTGCGGGCGTCGGCGCATCGATCGGCGGTTCAAACGGAATCAATGCGGGGGCGGGCGCCAGCGTCAACAATGGCGTTAGTGCCGGACTTGGCGCCAATGTCGGCGGATCCAAAGGTGTGACAGCTGGAGCTGGCGCAAATATCGGATCAGGCGGGATCGGTGCAGGGGTTGGAGCCAATGTCGGTGGAACCGGCGGCATTGGCGCCGGGGTCGGCGTTGGCATTGGTGGTGGCAGCAATACGGGCGGCACCAGCCCGGGCGGTACCAGTCCCGGCGGTGTCAGTACCGGCGGGGTCACGACGGGTGGTGGTATTCTTGGCGGCGGCACCAAGCCGGGCAGCCTCAATCCCGGCGTAAACAACAAGGCGATCGCTGCCAGACTGGCACAGCTCACGGCGCAGGACAGGATGAAGCTGAAAATCCGCTGTGCGGAAATTTCATCCAACGCGACGAGCTATGACAGCTCGCTGGTTGCCCTGTGCAAGCTGCTGCGCGGCTCATGAGAACAGGCGCATGAGACAAGAATGGCCCCGGAAGGGGCCATTTCTTTGCCAGGACCGGCGCGGCGGGTGTCTGCCGGGCAATCAGCCCGTGCATTTCCGCCGTGCGATGGAGCGGGTCATGGAATCAACCTGTCCCTGCAGAGCGCCGGCCTTCTTCTGGTTGGCGGTGCGATAATCCGGCAGAATGGGACCGAAGCCCGTGATCACGCTCGGTTCCCGGTAGCCTGCGCCATTGGTCAGGCTGCTGATCTGGGCCATTGCGCTGTTCTTTTGCGCAATCAAAGCGGGGCACTCGACCGTATCGTAGTGCAGGGATGAAATTTTCTCGCGATCAAGCTGCCCCTGTATATTGCCGCAGCCGGCCAGCAGCACAGCCACAATAATCAGCGGAAGGTGTTTCGTCGTCATGTGCCAATTTCCTCGATCACGAATAGCGGGACATGAATGGGCCAATGCCGCCGTTTTGGCAAGATGGCAGCGTGAATCAGTTCGCCGGCACTTGCGGCAGCGCAGCATCACTCCGGACCAGGGGATGGCGGTGGACGGCGGCAACGCCGCTGCCGTATGATCTGTCTGTAAATTCAAACTAATCAGAGTGTTGTGCTGATTTTCATAATGAATATATCAACGTCGATGTTTAAAACTGTAGTGAAATATCGATTTAATCAGAAATCTCTAGCCAATTGGTCTTGTATTGAAGTTTTGGCTTGCTGATGACGCCCGCTCGCCCTTATGATTCTGTTTCCGGGAGCACCCGGCATTGCAACGCAAGAGTGAGGAGACAGGAATGCCTGGTTTGCTGCACCCACTTCATGACGGCCACGCGCCCATCATATTGCATAGTGCCTTTCAAGACGCCCTTGATGCTTTGGAGGATTGGGAACTCGGGCACGATGAACCTCAGATCGAGGTCAACGACCGGCAGGTTCTGATCAGCGCCGTGTTCCGGCGTCTGTGGACCTGCACCGATATTCTTCCATCGAGAACGCTGGATGTCGTGGAAGACTTACTGCCATTGCGTTCGGCGGAGTTCAAGGCCGGCACGTCAACCTATGCCGATGCTGCCCATAGTCTATGGGAATTGAGCCTGCAGAAACGCGCGGCCTCTTACGAAATGCAGCATCACAACGCCTCCTGAGACACATTGGACGCTTTTTGAATTACCCGCCGCTTTGACCCGGCGGGTAATTTGTTTTTCGCATGCCTTATGGATGGCGCGGCGGTTTAGCCGCCATGTTTGGCCAGCCAGGCCTTCATCTGTTTGATTTCGCCTTCCTGCGCGGCGATGATATCGGTCGCAAGCTTGCGGATTTCTTCATCCTTGCCGTATTTCAGCTCCACCTTGGCCATGTCGATTGCGCCCTGATGGTGCGCAACCATGCCGCGGACAAAATCCTTGTCGGCATCGCCGGAAAATTTGATGGACATGTCCTTGTGCATCTTGGTGTTTGCCTGCGCAAATGCCTTGGATGACGGGCCCTGATCGCCGGTTGGCTGCATTGCCATGGCATCATGCTTCATCATCTTGTGCTCCTGCGCCAGGGCTGGTGCGGTGAAGGCGAGGGCGCAGACAAGGGCTGTGGCGGAGAAATAAGAGGTTTTCATCGAATTGATCTTTCCTTAGGTCAGACAGACAAGCACAGGCTATGACCTGTTCACCCGTGCGTTATGAAGGATAGGAAGCGATCAACAGTGGTTTGGGCGGCGGCGACAGCGGTGCGCTGGCCTGGGCAATGAGGGGCAGTTCCATGCCGTGCGGCACCAGCATTCGGGTCGAGGCCGTGGTCACGGCGGCAATGCCGATGGCGGGAATGGCGATGCAGGCGGAGCATAGCGCGGGATGGGGCAGCTTGGCCGTGTCCGTGCAATGCTTCTGGTCGCCGGCACAGGCATGGGCGTGGCCGGCCATCTGACCGGTCGATTGTACCGCCATTTCGCCCGCCAACCGGACGGGCGCCGCAAACACGGGCACCCAGCCGACGGAAAACGCCGTGAGGAACGTCAGAAGAATGGCAAGCCTGCTCATGGCGTTTTCATAACAGGAACAATCGGGAAGGCGAAATCACCTTCTGTTTATTGCGTTATTGCGCACTCCTTGCCGCGGCGAGCGCCTTTTCCAGATCGGCGATGAGGTCTTTGGTATCCTCGAGGCCAACCTGCAGGCGGATGAGCGGACCCTTGTAATGCTTGCCTGTCAGCACCCGGTCGGACAGATTGACCTGAAGCGCGAGGCTCTCATAGCCGCCCCAGGAATATCCGAGCGCGAAAATATCAAGGGCATTGAGGAAAGCCCGGGCCTGTTTCGTCTCGCCTTCGATGACAATCGAGAACACACCGGCAGCGCCGCTGAAATCCCGCTTCCACAGGGCGTGCCCCGCATGGCTCTCAAGCGCGGGATGCAGGACCTCGATCACGCCGGGCTGCTTTTCCAGCCATCGCGCTATTTCGAGCGCATTTTCGCCATGGCGCTCCAGGCGCAGTGCCATCGTGCGCAAGCCGCGCAGGACATAATAGGCATCGTCGCCGCCCACGCACAGACCGATGGCCGTATAGGTATCGTCCAGCTGCCTGAAGCATTTTTCATTGGCGGAAATCGTGCCCATGAGAATATCGGAATGGCCGGACGGATATTTTGTTGCCGCGTGAATGGAGATATCGACGCCGAAATCCAGCGGCTTCAGGTAGAGCGGCGTTGCCCAGGTGTTGTCCATCATGACGATGGCGCCTGCCGCGTGCGCCTTCTCGACGATTGCCGGAATATCCTGAATTTCGAACGTGTTGGAGCCGGGGGATTCGGTAAAGACAACAGCCGTGTTGGGACGGATGAGCTTTTCGATGCCGGCGCCGACCAGCGGATCGTAGTACTCGACCTCGATGCCGAGCCGCTTGAGCGTCGTATCGCAGAAATAGCGCGTATTGCCGTAGACGCTGTCGACCATCAGCAGGTGATCGCCTGGCGACAGGAACGCCAGAAGGGGAATGGTTACCGCGGCAAGGCCGGACGGCACGAGCAGCGTGCCGAACGAGCCCTCCAGTTCGTCGATGGCCTGGCAAAGCGCGTCGGTCGTGGGGGTTCCATGCGTGCCATAGCCATATTTCTGCTTGTGGCTGGCCATGGTTTCCGCATCGGGGAACAGCACCGTCGAGGCATGGACAATGGGCGGATTGACGAAACCGTGATAATCCCTGGGATCATAGCCTCCATGGGCCAGGCGTGTGTTGATCCCGAATTTTGCCATTTTGTCCGACTCTCTGCCCATGGAGTATCCTCTGCACTGCGATGCCAACAATTGTAACTGCTGGGAGAAGTCGATAAAGCCACGGCGTTCCTGTTGCAACAGGCGAGCACAGCGGGCGTGGAAGAATAAGGCCGCTTGGGTCGATGGGAGAAACAATGACTGATGCCAGCAATCCGCAATCCCTGTCCGGCCTGAAGCGCGCGCGCCGCTCGATCGTCAATTTCCTGCGCCGCATGCGGGCACCGGCCTATCCGAACAGCCCGGCGGCCTGGACCGGGGGCATGTCGATGGCGGCGGTCCTGATCTTTTTCTTCATTCTGCTGCTGCATCCCTTCGACGATCCGCTGTCGCGCAACCTGTCCTCGCATCAGGGGCCGCTGAGTTCCCTGCGGCTGCTGACGGATATCGGTTTGTCGCAATGGTATCTGATCCCGGCCTTTTTCATCGCGGTTTGTCTGATCGGCATCGACTGGCGCAAGCTGCCCCATGCCAAGCGCGTGCGTCTCGGCCTCATCTATGCCCAGGCAACGTTTGCCTTCTGGTCCGTGGCGCTGTCGGGCATTCTCACCAATATCGCCAAGTTCTGCATCGGGCGGGCCCGGCCGAAATTCATCGACACCCTTGGGGCCAACGGCTTTTCGCCGTTTCACGCAGGGTATGATTTCGCCAGTTTCCCCTCGGGGCACTCAACCACGATGGGGGCGGTCGGCGCGGTTCTGGCGCTTTGGTTTCCACGCTGGCGCGTGCCGATCATCCTGGCGACCATGTTCATTGCCTTTACGCGCATCATCGCCAGGGCACATTATCCGACGGATGTGGTCTCGGGCTACAGCTTGGGCTTCCTGTTCACCCTTGCGCTCGCCAGATTCCTCGCCGGGCGCCGGGCAGCTTTTCTGTTCGATGGCACTCGATTCTTCCCGGTTTTGCGTTTTCGCGAGCGCTTCTGGCGCTGATCGGGGTTTTTGACCAAGAAATAATCGAAAATTCCATTCCGAAGCAGCCATTCCGCTGTTTCTGCAAAAATATTGAGCAAAGATTATCCCTTGACCAAACACGTAGAATGGCCTTCGATACAGGGGTGAATGGGAGACATGCTGGAGCCTTAAAAGGGTGTGGGGGAACCCGCTGGCATGTAAAATTTCTCTCTTGGGAACCACGGGCAACAATTAAAAGGGTTTAGTCGTTATGAAAAATCTCGTTTTGAAGAGCGTTCTGGGGGTATCGGCGCTGCTCTTGCTGGCTTCTGCGGCCTCTGCCGGCACGCTGGATGACGTCAAGAAAAAGGGCTTTCTGCAATGTGGCGTCAACACCGGTCTGGCCGGATTTGCTTCGCCGAACGACAAGGGCGAATGGTCCGGTTTTGACGTCGACTATTGCCGCGCTGTCGCCGCCGCCATTTTTGGCGATGCAACCAAGGTGAAATTTACGCCGCTTTCCGCCAAGGACCGCCTGCCAGCGCTACAGTCCGGTGAAATCGACGTTCTGATTCGCAACACCACATGGACGCTGAGCCGTGACTCGCAGGGCTTTGATTTCACCGGCGTCAATTATTATGACGGCCAGGGCTTCATGATCAACGCCAAGAAGCTGTCGGGTATCAATTCCGCATTGCAGCTTTCGGGCGCTTCGGTCTGCGTTCAGTCCGGCACCACGACGGAACTCAATCTGGCCGACTATTTCAAGGCCAACAAGATGGAATACAATCCCGTCGTGTTCGAGAAGCTTGAAGAGGTCAACGCCGCCTACGATGCCGGACGTTGCGACGTGTACACCACGGACCAGTCCGGCCTGTACGCCATTCGCCTGACGCTCTCGGCACCGGACGATCACGTCGTTCTGCCGGAAATCATTTCCAAGGAGCCGCTCGGTCCCGTTGTCCGTCAGGGCGACAGCCAGTGGGCGCACGTCATCCGCTGGGTGCATTACGCCATGCTGACGGCCGAAGAGCTTGGCATCACCAAGGCCAATGTCCAGGATCTGATCAAGAGCGACAGCCCGGAAATCAAGCGCGTGCTCGGCCAGGAAGCCAACACCAAGCTTGGCACCGATCTCGGACTGACGAATGATTGGGTTGTCAACATCGTCAAGGCCGTGGGCAATTACGGCGAAGTGTTCGAATCCAATATCGGTTCCGGCAGCAAGCTGAAGATTGCGCGCGGCATCAATGCTCAGTGGAGCAAGGGCGGCCTGCAATACGCAATGCCGATCCGCTGATTTTTTGCAGTCATCGATCTGAAATCCGGGAAGGGGGCTCGTCCTCCTTTCCGGGGGAACAATTAAAAAAATAACAAAAATAAAAATAATAAAAATAAACGGTTAAAAGAAATGAGGGGTCAATGGCATCGCAGGATATTACGCCTGCCGGTACAGGCAGCGCCAAAGTATCACTTTTGAACGATCCGAGAATTCGCGGTTATATCTATCAGCTCGTCGTTCTGGTTGTACTGGTTGCTGTGGGTTACTGGTTTGTCAACAACACTATCGCCAATCTGCAGCGCGCCAATCTGGCAACGGGTTTCGGTTTTCTCGACGGCCGCTCCGGATTTGATATCAGCTCGCATCCGTTCACCGAATACTCAAGCGACTCGACCTATATAAAGGCGCTTTATGTCGGTATTTTGAACACGATGCTGGTTGCCGTCGTCGGTATCATCACCGCGACCATCATCGGCTTCATCATCGGCGTCGGGCGGCTTTCGCACAATTGGCTCATCCGCAAACTGTGCACGGTCTATGTCGAGGTTTTCCGCAATATTCCGCCGCTGCTGGTTATTTTCTTCTGGTATTCCGGCGTTTTGGCGGTTTTGCCCCAGGCACGCCAGAGCATCGCGCTGCCGTTCAGTTTCCTGAACAATCGCGGTTTCTTCTTTGCCGTGCCGGTTTTCGGCCAGGGTGCTTGGCTGGCTGGCGTTGCCTTTGTGCTTGCCGTCATCGGCGCCTTTCTGGTCCGTCGCTGGGCCTATAAACGGCAGATGGCGACCGGCCAGCGCTTTCCGGTGTTGTGGACATCGCTGGCGCTGATCATCGGCCTGCCTTTCCTGGCATTCGCGCTCAAGGGCTTTCCGGTTACCATGAATTATCCGGAACTCGGCGGCTTCAACATCAAGGGCGGTGCTCTGGTCGGACCGGAGTTCATGTCGCTCTATCTCGCGCTGTCCTTCTACACCGCATCCTTCATTGCCGAGATCGTCCGCGCCGGCATTCGCGGTGTGGGAAAAGGCCAGAGTGAGGCGTCGCATGCGCTCGGGCTGCGTGCAGGGACAACAACGCGGCTTGTCGTCGTGCCGCAGGCCCTGCGCATCATCATTCCGCCGCTGACCAGCCAGTATCTCAACCTGACGAAGAACTCGTCGCTTGCGGTCGCGGTCGGCTATCCCGATCTGTTTGCCGTCGGCGGAACCATCCTCAACCAGACCGGCCGTTCCATTGAAGTGGTGGCGATTTTCATTGTGATCTATCTCAGCCTGAGCGTGCTCACATCGCTGTTCATGAACTGGTTCAACGCCAAAATGGCATTGGTGGAGCGCTGATCATGGCCGATAACAATCTGAGTTTCGTTCGTACCGAAATGCTGCAGGGCCAGACGCCGCCGCTGGGCGAGCGGGGAATCGTCCGCTGGATACGCATCAACCTGATGGCAACGCCCGTCGATGCCGCTCTGACGGTGTTTGCGCTCTTCCTTCTCGTCTGGTTCGTGCCGCCGATGATCAACTGGCTGTTCGTCCAGGCTTCCTGGTCGGGGGTGGATCGGGCGGTCTGCGCGACGGTTTCCCAGGGCGGTACCCAGCCGGAAGGCTGGTCGGGTGCCTGCTGGGCCTATGTGAACGCCAATTTCAACCAGTTCATGTATGGCCGCTATCCGCAGGACCAGCACTGGCGTGTCAACATTGTCGGCGTCATGTTCGTCGTCCTGTTGGTTCCGCTGCTGATCCCGAGGATTCCCTTCAAATCCGCCAATGCTATCGTGTTCTTCTTTGTCTTCCCGATCGTTGCATTCTTCCTGCTGGTTGGCGGCTGGTTTGGCCTTCCCTATATCGAAACGGCGACGTGGGGCGGTCTGCTTGTCACGCTGGTCCTGTCTTTCGTCGGCATTTCCGTGTCCTTGCCGCTCGGCATCGTCCTGGCCTTGGGACGGCGGTCGAAAATGCCCATCATCAAGATGCTGTGCGTCGTTTTCATCGAAATGGTGCGGGGCATCCCTCTGGTGACCGTGCTGTTCATGGCCAGTTACATGCTGCCATTGTTCCTGCCGCCGGGCGTGACCTTCGACAAGTTCCTGCGTGCCCTGATCGGCGTGGCGCTGTTCGCATCGGCCTATATGGCGGAAGTGGTGCGCGGCGGCCTGCAGGCAATTCCCAAAGGGCAGTACGAAGGCGCTGACTCGCTGGGATTGAGCTACTGGCAGAAAACCGGCCTCATCATCCTGCCGCAGGCGCTGAAGATGGTGATCCCGGGAATCGTCAACACCTTCATCGGTCTGTTCAAGGATACATCGCTGGTGTCCATCATCAGCATGTTCGATCTGCTCGGAACCGTGCGTCAGCACTTCAACGATGCCAATTGGGCATCTCCGCAAACCCCCATATCCGGCCTGATTTTCGCCGGTTTCGTATTCTGGATTTTCTGTTTCGGCATGTCGCGTTATTCCATCTTCATGGAACGCAGGCTGGACACAGGACATAAACGCTAAGGAGCATACGCATGACCACTGAAAACGTTGTCGATCCATCCGAACTTCATGTCGACCGCTCGCTCATGCAGGTCTCCAAGACCGATGTAGCCGTCGAGATTACCAACATGAACAAGTGGTATGGCGATTTCCACGTCCTCAAGGACATCAACCTCAAGGTGATGCGCGGCGAGCGCATCGTCATTGCCGGACCGTCGGGATCGGGCAAGTCGACGATGATCCGCTGCATCAACCGCCTCGAAGAGCACCAGAGCGGCAAGATCCTTGTCGACGGCATCGAACTCACCAACGACCTGAAAAAGATCGATGAAGTCCGGCGCGAAGTGGGCATGGTGTTCCAGCACTTCAACCTGTTTCCGCACCTGACGATTCTGGAAAATTGCACGCTCGCGCCGATCTGGGTGCGCAAGATGCCGAAGAAGAAGGCGGATGAGATTGCCATGCATTATCTCGAGCGCGTCAAGATTCCGGAACAGGCCAACAAATATCCCGGCCAGCTGTCCGGCGGCCAGCAGCAGCGTGTTGCCATCGCCCGTTCGCTGTGCATGAACCCGCGCATCATGCTGTTCGACGAGCCGACGTCGGCGCTCGATCCGGAAATGATCAAGGAAGTGCTCGACACCATGGTTCAACTGGCTGAAGAAGGCATGACCATGGTGTGCGTCACCCACGAAATGGGCTTTGCCCGCCAGGTGGCAAACCGTGTGATCTTCATGGATCAGGGCCAGATTGTCGAGCAGAACGAACCGGCGGCATTCTTCGACAACCCGCAGCACGAGCGCACCAAGCTGTTCCTCAGCCAGATCCTGCATTGAGAATTCTGCGCATCGTCGGGACATTCATCGCAGCGGCCCTCGTGGCCGCTGTTTTGCTGTTTGTGGCCGGTGCTCTGATACCGCGGTCGTTCTTCGCGCAGACAGCCCCTCCGCCGCTCGCTGGCCGTACCGTCCTTCTCCTATCCAATCCCATTCATACGGACATAGCCTTTCCCGCCGATCCCGATGTCATGGCGCGGCTGTCCATCCTGAACGGGGAGAATTTCCAACTGACCGACCCACGCATCGCCTGGGTTGTTGTGGGCTGGGGAGGGCGCAGCTTCTATCTTGAAACCCCCACCTGGGCCGAACTCAAATTCATGCCCCTGATGCGTGGTTTGACGCTTGATCGTTCCACGATGCATGTGGAGCCCATCGGGGTAGTCAACACGGACCAGCCCGGTATCGAGCGGTTGACGGTCGGCCCCGAAGCCTTCGAAGCGATGCTTGCGCATATGCTCGGCAGTTTCCGGCTGAACGACGAGGGCAAGGCGATAATGATCGAAGGCGCCGGATATGGTCTGAATGACCGTTTCTTCGAAGCCAATGGTTATTTCACCGCATTGCTCGGCTGCAATACCTGGACCGGCGCCGTATTGCGGGCAGGAGGCCTGCGCACCGGCGCCTGGAATCCCTTGCCGCAAAGCCTGGTCTGGTCACTCAAGCGCTACAACAATGCGACTGGTGATCAAATCTCGCCATTGGGCTTTTCCGCATCAAATCCATAAAGCCAGTCGAAACCCGCCACGAACTTTTCAGCCGGCCGGTTGCGCAGCAGCAGATTGCGGGCAAGCGCCACCGGCCCTTTGGCGTGATAGGCCAGTTGATTGAGCGCGCCGCGCCGCACCACGGACTCGATGCGCTTTGTCCGGTTTTTGGCATAGGCCGCCAGGGCTGCGGGCCAATCCGCGCTGCCATGGCCGAGTGCGGCGGCAAGCGCACAGGCATCCTCGATGGCCATGGCCGCGCCCTGCGCCGCGTAGGGCGTCATCGCATGGGCCGCGTCGCCGATCAGCACAAGCCGCTCATCCCGCAGGAAGCTGCACCGCCTCATTTCGAACAGGCGCCAGGGTGTCCATTGGCCCGCCGACAGCACCAGATCGCGGATGCCCGGATGCCACCGGTAGAAATCCCTGGTAAAATTCTGGTTCGGCGCCTGCGGGTTGACTTCGATGTCCCAGCGCCCGGGGTTTTTCCGGTCGCGCGCCACCGCCACGAAATTCATCAGCTCGCCCGAACGGATGGGGTAGGCGATGAGGTGCGCATTGCTGCCGGTCCAGGCAACGACATTGGTTCCTTCAGGCAGGAGGGCGCTGAACGAAGCAGGGAGGCGATCGGCAGGCACGGACACGCGCCAGGCGATGGAGCCGGTATAGCGGGCGCGATCAAGGTCTGACAGCGCATTGCGGGTGTTCGACCAGACGCCGTCGGATCCCACCAGCAGGGCGCCGCGATGCTCTTCGATGCGGTCGTTGTATTGCACGCGAACCAGCACGCCCTGCGCGTCGCTGTTGTGATGGGTAACGGCCGATTCCAGCTGCATGGCGATGTTGCCGCGCTGGCGCACTTCGGCAAGGAGTGCCTGCTGCAGATCGGCGCGATGGCAGACGATATAGGGCGCGTGCCAGCGTTGTAGCGCGGCCTTGCCGATGGGCAGGTGCAGCAGCTTTTCCCCGCTCACGCCGTCCTGCAGGCAGACCGCATCCGGCTGCACGGCATGGGGCATCAGCCTGTCCAGGACGCCGAGGCGGCCGAGCAGGCGGGTGGCATTGGGCGAAAGCTGCAATCCGGCGCCCGCTTCGGCCAGAATGGCGCTCTTTTCAAAGATCTGGACGGCAAAGCCTTTGGCGCTCAACGCCAGCGCCAGTGTCAGGCCGGCGATACCGGCACCCGCAATGATGATTTGATCAGGATTGGGAGTTCGCCTGTTGCGAGCCGTCTTCAGATCGATGACGGGCGTTTGCAATCAGGCAGCCTTGTTGTCCACATAGGTGCAGCCGGCAGGAACCGTTTCCCCGGCGAAGAGCGACGCATCGTAACGGTACAGCGTCGAGCAGTAGGGGCAGACCTTTTCATTGTCATCGCCGAGGTCGAGGAAGACATGCGGATGATCGAAAGGCGGATTGGCGCCGACGCACATGAATTCCTTGACGCCAATGCTGATGGCGGCGTGACCAGCGCTGTTCTGGAAGTGGGGAATGCTGTGTCCGGCCATGTGTCGCTCCTGGGCTTTCAGTCGATAGGCAATGGTGTTGCCTTTCTCATAGAGCAATTCCGCGGCGAAGAAAATCGCTTCTGCTGCGCTAAAGCGAGGCAATCTGACACAAGTGGCGGCTGGTTGCGCCGCAACCGGCATAATGGCGGGTTTCCCGCCGGGCGCCGCATGAGAAATTCATCGCGAAAGGCTTTGGTTCCGGTGTAAGCTGCCGCGTGCCGATTTTTATCGGGCTGAGGAAGGATTGGGCCGCGATTGCTATAAAACCTTCAAGAGACTTGACTAATGTGGCCTGTGATTCCGCTTTTGACGGGACTATTCCAATCGGAGAATGACAATGAACGATCAGTCACCCGCCATAACGAATGCAGTCGAAGCCATCGGTCTGCCGGATCTGCACACCAGTGTCGACCGTTTCGTCAATCGCGAGTTCTCCTGGCTGCAGTTCAACCGCCGCGTACTGGAAGAAGCCCACAATGTGCACCAGCCGCTGCTGGAGCGCCTGCGGTTCCTGTCCATCTCCGCCGCCAATCTCGACGAATTCTTCATGGTGCGCATTGCCGGTCTCGCTGGGCAGGTGCGTGCCGGGGTAGCCAATCGCAGCCCGGATGGGCGCACGCCGCAGGAGCAGCTGGAATTCGTGCTCGATGAAGTTGGCAAACTGCAGGCCGCCCAGCAGCTGCGCCTGAACGAACTGCGCGTCGAGATGCTGGCCGAAAATATCGAGATCGTCCGCCCGGACAAGCTGACCAAAGGCGAGCGCCTCTGGCTCGAGGATCACTTCCTTGAAACCATCTATCCCGTCCTGACCCCGCTTTCCATCGATCCGGCGCATCCGTTCCCGTTCATTCCCAATCTCGGTTTCACCATCGCCATGCTGTTGAGCCGCAGCATCGACAACCGTCCGATGACGGCGCTGTTGCGCCTGCCGCAGGCGTTGAAACGTTTCATCCAGATTCCCGACGATGCCGGCCGTTTCCGCTTCCTGACGCTTGAGGATGCCATCAGCCTGTTCACCGGGCGGCTGTTCCCGGGCTACGAGGTGAAGGGCGCCGGCACATTCCGCATCATCCGCGACAGCGATATCGAGGTGGAGGAAGAAGCCGAAGATCTGGTGCGCCTGTTCGAAAGCGCGCTGAAGCGCCGCCGCCGCGGCCAGGTGATCCGCATCGAGTTCGATGATGAAATGCCGGAATCGCTGCGTGCTTTCGTGGCGACGGAACTCGGTGTTCCCGACAACCGCATCAGCGTGCTCGAAGGTCTTCTGGCGCTCAACACCATCTCCGAAATCGTCGGCATTCCGCGCGCCGACCTGAAATTCGTGCCCTACAACCCGCGCTTCCCCGAGCGGGTGCGCGAGCATGGCGGCGATTGCTTTGCCGCGATCCGCGAAAAGGACATCGTGGTGCACCACCCCTACGAATCCTTCGACGTCGTCGTGCAGTTCCTGCGCCAGGCGGCGGCGGACCCGGAAGTGGTTGCCATCAAGCAGACGCTCTACCGCACCTCCAATGACAGCCCCATCGTGCGCGCACTGATCGACGCCGCCGATGCCGGCAAGTCTGTGACGGCGCTGGTCGAGCTCAAGGCGCGCTTCGACGAAGAAGCCAATATCCGCTGGGCGCGCGATCTGGAACGCGCCGGCGTTCAGGTCGTCTTCGGCTTCATCGAGCTGAAAACCCATGCAAAAATGTCGCTGGTCGTGCGCCGCGAGGAACAGAAGCTGCGCAGCTACGTGCATCTCGGCACGGGCAATTACCACCCGATCACCGCCAAGATCTATACGGATCTGTCGTTCTTCACGTGCGAGCCATCCATCGGCCGCGACGTTGCCCAGATCTTCAATTTCATCACCGGTTATACCCAGCCATCCGGCGAGATGGGCATTGCCGTGTCGCCGACCACCCTGCGCCCGCGCATTCTCCAGCATATCGCCGAAGAAATCGAGCATGCCAAGGCCGGCCGTCCGGCAGCAATCTGGATGAAGATGAATTCTCTGGTCGATCCGCAGATCATCGATGCGCTCTACAATGCCAGCACGCATGGCGTCGACATCGACCTCATCGTGCGCGGCATCTGCTGCCTGCGCCCGCAGGTTCCGGGGCTTTCCGACACGATCCGGGCGAAATCCATCGTCGGCCGCTTTCTCGAACACAGCCGTATTTTCTGCTTCGGCAACGGTGCGGGACTGCCGTCGGAAAAGGCGCTCGTCTATATCGGTTCAGCCGATATGATGACCCGCAACCTCGACCGCCGCGTCGAAACGCTGGTTCCGATCACCAATCCAACTGTGCATCAACAGCTTCTTTCACAGATTATGCTGGCAAACCTTCTCGACAACCAGCAGAGTTACGAGTTACTAGCAGACGGTACATCGCGCCGGATTGTTCCGGCGGATGGAGAAGATGCTTTTAACGCGCAGGAATATTTCATGACAAATCCCAGCCTGTCCGGCCGCGGCAAGTCGCTGAAGTCTTCAGCACCACGCTTGATCGCTCACCGCAAGCGATCCAAAGCAGCGAAAAACAAGACTGCATGATATCCGCAGCGCAGGGGCGTGTGCAAGGACGCCATCCGGCCGGTGTCATCGACATCGGCTCGAACTCTGTACGTCTGGTCGTCTATGAGGGGGTTACCCGTTCGCCGACCGTCCTTTTCAACGAAAAGATTCTCTGCGGCCTTGGCAAAGGCCTGGTAAAAACCGGCAAGCTGAATGAAAAGGCCGTGCAAAGCGCCTTGCGGGCGCTGCGCCGGTTCCGCGCCCTGGCCGATCAGGCGGGCGCCCGCTCGCTGGATGTGCTGGCGACGGCGGCAGCGCGCGAAGCCGAAAACGGTCCCGATTTCATCGCCCAGGCCGAAATCGTTCTGGGGGAACCGATCAAGGTTCTGTCGGGCCGGGAAGAGGCCTATTATTCCGCGCTGGGGATCATCTCCGGTTTTCATGATCCCGATGGTATCGCAGGTGATCTGGGCGGCGGCAGTCTCGAACTGGTCGACGTCAAGGGCCGCACCATCGGCGACGGCATCACCCTGCCGCTGGGCGGCCTGCGTCTGCAGGATATGTCGAACGGCGATCTTTCCGCCGCGTCCGATATCGCCAAGAAGACGCTGGAATCGGCCAAGCTTTTGGCCAAGGGCAAGGGCCGGGCGTTCTACGCCGTGGGCGGCACGTGGCGAAACCTCGCCAAGCTGCATATGAGTGCCGAGCACTATCCGCTGCACGTCATGCACCACTATGAAATTCCTTTCGAGGAAGCACAGCGCTTTCTCAAGCGCGTCGCGGACGGCAATCTCGACAATATGCGCGGGATCGAGGATGTCTCGAAGAACCGCCGTGCGCTCTTGTCCTATGGCGCTATCGCGCTGCTTGAGACCATCCGCAAGATGCGTCCGTCAAAGGTTGTCTTTTCGGCCCTTGGCGTGCGGGAAGGGTTTCTGTTCTCGCTGCTGTCGGAATCCGAACAGCTGGAAGACCCGCTGATTGCCGCCGCCGATGAACTGGCCGTCCTGCGCGCGCGCTCGCCCGCCTATGCGCGCGAACTGGCGGACTGGAGCGGCGATGCCTTTGCCGCACTCGGCTATGACGAGACGGAGGACGAGAAGCGCTATCGCCGCGCAGCCTGCCTGATCGCCGATATAAGCTGGCGTGCCCACCCCGATTATCGCGGTTCGCAGGCGCTGAACATGATCTCCAACGCCGCTTTTGTCGGCATTGATCATCCGGGCCGTGCCTATATCGCGCTTGCCAATTTCTTCCGCCATGAGGGCATTGCCAACAACGCGGCAGACCCGGAACTGGCGGCACTCGCCACGCCGCGGCTGCTGGAATATTCGAAGATACTGGCGGCGATCATGCGGATTGTTTATCCGTTTTCCGCGTCGATGGCCGGGGTGGTTCCCAACCTCTCGTGGAAACAGGCTTCTGACGGTATCTACCTTGAAGTGGCGGCAAGGAATGCCGACCTGATCGGCGACGTGCCGGAAGGCCGCTTGCAGCAATTGGCGAAACTGACGGGCAAGCCGCTGAAAATGGCCATCGGCAAATAAGTGCCGGTGCTCAGGCGGCGATAGCCGCCTTCTTGCGTCCGGGCAGGGTCATCGCCGCGACACCGGCAATCACGCAGACCAGACCGATCCATGCGGTCGATGCCAGGCTTTCGCCGAGAAACAATACGCCGATGCCGACGCCGATCGGTACGCGCAGATAGGCCTGTGATGTCGTGCCGACCGTGCCCAGCGTATTGATCAGCCGGAAATAGATCACGAAGGCGAGGGCGGTGGAGAACACGGCAAGGCCAAGCAGCGCGAGCAGGGAGTGGGCAGAGGGCGCCAGCGTCCATGGCCGGTCGACCACGAGGCTGACCGGAATGAGGATGACGGCACCGCAGAGCATCGAGCCAGCGGCGGGCATCATCGGATCGAGATTTTTGAAACCCTTGCCGAGGATGGCAGCCGCCGCATAGGAAATCGTTGCCGCAACGATGGCAAGCTGCGCCACCAGTTCCTTGCCGATGCCGTTGAATGCCTCGAGGCCGATGATCAGGGAAATGCCGATGACACCGGCCGCCACGCCGAAGACTTTTCGCGTGGTCACGGCTTCGTGGCGGGTGATCAGGACAGTCAGCAGAAAGGCGAAGATCGGCGTTGTCGAATTGAGAATGGTGGCAAGACCCGCATTGACGGTCAATTCCGCCCAGGCGATCAGGGTGAAGGGGATCACGCTGTTGATGCAGGCCTGGATGAGAAAGCGTTTCCAGATCGCCGGATCGCGCGGCAGGACAAGGCCGCGCAGCTTGATGATGGCCAGCAGCAGTCCGCCGGCGATCAGCGTGCGGGCGGCGATGAATGTGACAGGCGGGATCGTCTCGACCCCGACCCGGATGAAGGTGTAGGAGGCACCCCACAGCGTGGCAAGAAGGGCGAGAAGCGCCAGTTCTTTGGCCAGAGATGGGGTTTGCACGGGGGTAGCAGACATCATTGCCTCACATCAGCATGGTTTCAACGGGCCGATGCTAGCCAGTTTTGGCGGGCCGGTACTTCGGTTTAGGCCGAAGTATCAGTCCGTGCAGGGTACGGCCCGGATCCGCTTGTTCTCGAACTTCAGGCACAACTCGCCATTGATCAGCTGCAGCGCCTTTTCACCAAAAACCTCACGGCGCCAGCCCTGCAGGGCCGGAATATCATCCGCATCGCCTTCCGCGGCAATCCGGTCGATCTCGTCTGACGTCGCGACAACCTTGGCGGCAACGCCATGTTCTTCCGTCACGAGGCGCAGCAGAACCTTCAGCAGTTCGGCTGCTGCTCCTGCACCTTCCGGCGACTGCACGGATTTCGGCAGGCGCGGCATGTCTTCCTTCGGCAGGTCCAGCGCGATGTTGACGGCATTGAGCAGCCCCGTGGCGATGCTGGAGCGCTCCCAGCCCTTGGGGATGGTGCGCAGCCGGCCCATCGCTTCCACGTCACGCGGCTGCTGCTGGGCGATCTCGTAAATGGCGTCGTCCTTGAGCACGCGGCCGCGCGGCACGTTGCGCTCGCGCGCTTCGCGTTCGCGCCAGGCGGCAACGCTGCGCAGCACGGCAAGCTCCTGCGGCTTGCGCAGGCGCATCTTCAGGCGCTTCCACGCATCGTCGGGATGCATGTCATAGGTCTCGCGCGCCGTCAGCACCTTCATCTCGTCGAGCACCCAGTCGGTGCGGCCTTCTTCCTCGAGCTTTGCTTTGAGGTGCAGATAGATGTCGCGCAGATGGGTGACATCGGCCAGCGCATAGTCGAGCTGCTTGTCGGAGAGCGGGCGGCGGCGCCAGTCGGTGAAGCGCGAGGACTTGTCGATCTGCGCGCCATTCACCCGCTGCACCAGCTGGTCATAGGCAATGGCATCGCCGAAGCCGCAGACCATGGCCGCCACCTGCGTGTCGAAGACCGGATGGGGGATCAGATTGCCGAGATGGAAAACGATCTCGATATCCTGCCGCGCCGCGTGGAACACCTTGACGATGGTCTCATCCGCCATCAGCCGGAAAAACGGCGCAAGATCGAGACCTGGGGCGAGGGCGTCGACAATGGCAGTATGATCAGGGGATGCGAGCTGGATAACGCAAAGCTCCGGCCAGAACGTGGTCTCCCGGATGAACTCCGTGTCGACTGTTACGAAATCGGATTGCGAAAGGGCGGCTACAGCCTGGTCAAGCTGATCTGTGGTTGTAATCATGGTCATGAAATTTCTATAGCGAATGGAAATGCATTTGTCTCGCCTGTCCGAGTTTCTTCGCTGCTTGTCGCGTCTATATGGTTGATAGGCCCACAAAACGGGCTTCCAGTCATTCGCAATCTTGACAAATCGCCGTCAAAATGCGCTTGTCCGCGCAAATTCCAAGATCATGGCCGGGGCTTTCTTCACACCTCCCGGCAGCAAGCATCAAGCATCTCAGAGGCACATATCATGCACCGTTACCGCAGCCATACCTGCGCCGCCCTGCGGAAATCCGACGTTGGTTCGACTGTTCGTCTTTCCGGCTGGGTTCATCGCGTCCGCGATCATGGCGGCATTCTCTTCATCGACATCCGCGATCACTACGGTCTGACCCAGATCGTCGCCAGCCCCGACTCGCCCGCCTTCAAGCTGGCCGAGACCGTGCGCGGCGAATGGGTGATCCGCGTCGACGGTGAAGTGAAGGCCCGCACGGACGATACGGTCAATGCCAACATGCCGACCGGCGAGATCGAGGTGTTTGCCCGCGAGATCGAAATCCTGTCTGCCGCCAAGGAACTGCCGCTGCCAGTGTTCGGCGAACTGGACTATCCGGAAGACATCCGCCTGAAGTACCGCTTCCTCGATCTGCGCCGCGACACGCTGCACAAGAACATCATGTCGCGCACCAAGATCATCGCCGCCATGCGCCGCCGCATGACCGAGATCGGCTTCACCGAATTCTCGACGCCGATCCTGACGGCATCGTCGCCGGAAGGTGCGCGCGACTTCCTCGTGCCCAGCCGCATTCATCCCGGCAAGTTCTATGCCCTGCCGCAGGCGCCGCAGCAGTACAAGCAGCTGATCATGATGTCCGGTTTCGACCGCTACTTCCAGATCGCGCCGTGCTTCCGCGACGAAGACCCGCGCGCCGACCGCCTGCCGGGCGAGTTCTACCAGCTCGACATCGAAATGAGCTTTGTCGAGCAGGAAGACGTGCTGTCGACGATGGAGCCGGTCCTGCGCGGTGTGTTCGAGGAATTTGCCGAGGGCAAGCCGGTCACGCAGCAGTTCCCGCGCATCGCCTATGACGATGCCATGCGCAAATACGGTTCGGACAAGCCCGACCTGCGCAACCCCATCGAGATGCAGGCGGTGACCGAGCATTTCGCCGGTTCCGGCTTCAAGGTTTTCGCCAACATGATCGCCAACGATCCGAAGGTGGAAATCTGGGCGATCCCGGCCAAGACAGGCGGCTCGCGCGCCTTCTGCGACCGCATGAACTCCTGGGCGCAGGGCGAGGGCCAGCCGGGTCTCGGCTATATCTTCTGGCGCAAGGAAGGTGAAGCGCTTGAGGGCGCCGGTCCGCTGGCCAAGAACATCGGACCGGAACGCACCGAAGCCTTGCGCGTGCAGCTGGGTCTGGACGATGGCGATGCGGCGTTCTTCGTTGCGGGCGATCCCAAGAAGTTCGTCTCCTTTGCCGGTGCCGCACGTACCCGTGCGGGCGAAGAACTCAACCTCGTCGACCGCGACCAGTTCAAGCTTGCCTGGATTGTCGACTTCCCGTTCTTCGAATGGCTGGAAGACGAGAAGAAGATCGATTTCGCCCACAACCCGTTCTCCATGCCGCAGGGCGGCATGGACGCGCTGGAGCATCAGGACCCGCTGACGATCAAGGCGTTCCAGTACGATCTCGTCTGCAACGGTTTTGAGATTTCCTCGGGCGGCATCCGCAACCACCTGCCGGAAACCATGGTCAAGGCGTTCGAGGCGGTCGGCCATTCGCGGGAAACCGTGGAAGAGCGCTTTGGCGGCCTCTACCGCGCGTTCCAGTATGGCGCACCGCCGCATGGCGGCATGGCGGCTGGTATCGACCGCATCGTGATGCTGCTCGTGGGTGCCAAGAACCTGCGCGAGATCACCATGTTCCCGATGAACCAGCAGGCCTACGATCTTCTGATGAATGCGCCGTCGGATGTGTCGCCCGCGCAGCTGCGCGACCTCAACATCCGCCTCGCGCCGATGAAGAAAGAGGATTAAAAACCCTTTCCAACCGACTCTGGACAAACAAAAAAGCCCGGCATCTCGCCGGGCTTTTTCTTTGCCGTCTCTATCGATTACTGGTTGGCGTTGACCGTGACGCCGAGCGTCTTGATCAGCGACTTCGGATCGGCCATGCCGCCGGCTGCAATGATGGCAAACGGCACCGGCTTGGCCGGGGCGGCCTTGATCTCGATGTTCTTCGGGCTGTCGAGATAGGCGCTGACCGCTGTTCCCAGGGCCTGGGCGAATTCGGCATTGCCGAGCTGCGCTGCCATCATCGGCAGGATGGCCTTGCCCTGGTTGACCAGGTCGGTGCGCTTGGCACCCTGCTGCTTGGCAGCGTAGTCGAGAGCCTTGTTGGTGAGCGAAGCATCGTCGAAGCGGATCGATGCGCCGGTGAAGCTGAGCTGCTGCATCAGGCCGAGCATGGCCATGCCCTTGGCATCGTCAGGCTTGCCGTCGCCGCTCTTTACAGCGTCCTGAATGCCCTTGATGAAGTCGAGCGTGTAACCGGAAATGTCGAACTTCATGCCCAGCGTGCCGGCATTGTCGGCGGCAAAGGCGAACTTGTCGACGTTGAGACGGCCGTCGGGGATGTTCCACGAGCCGTTCATGTCGATCTTGCCCGAGAGCGTTTCATAACCAAGCGCCTTGATCGTGTCCTTGGTCTTTGGGTCTTCCACACCCGACAGGTCCGCCTTGAAGATTGCGACATTGGATGTGAAGACAACCGGCGCCGACGCGGTAAACGGCGAAACGGAAACGGTCAGGTTGTCAGCCGAAAAGACATCCTTGCCCTTGCTGTTGACGTTGAAGTGCTTCAGCCCGCCCTTCTGGTACTGGAGCATTTTCGCCAGCGGTTCGGTTGCGCCTTCGGCCGGCAGGGTGATGCCTTCAAGCTTGATGCCTTCGACACTGATCTTGCTGTCCGGTTCATCGGCTGGGCTGAACTTGATATCCGGTACGGTTACCGATCCGATCTTGAAGCCGCCGCCCGAAACGTCGCTGACATCGCTCAATGTCACGTCGCCGGCATTGAAGCTCTCCTTGGCGCCCGCTGCGGACAGCTTGGTGTCCTTGAGGGTGACGGTCGAGCCGTTGGTTTCAACATTGGCGTATTCGAGGGTGCCGCCCTGTTCGCCGTAAACGGCCTTCAAACGGGCAGCCACCGCATTGCCGTCCACCGCATAGGCTGAACCGGCAAAGACAACGACAAGTGCAGTGGTCGCAGCCATGAGGTGCAAGCCGGATTTCAGAGAGTAGGTTGGACGCATAGTGTGTTCCTTGTTTGCTCGGTAAACAAATCTATCCCATGCCGCGCGGCAAAACTATGACAGTCTTTCCCTGCGAAATCGGGCCAATTGGGCGGTAGAAAGTCAGATTTGGCGGATGGACGCAAGCCCTGCCCATTTTTTGCCCATCACGATAGGCAACAGACTGTGATCTGAGCGAATCATTGCTTGCCCGTGAATCGGTGAGTTGATAACCCATTGACATGGGAAAAAGCCTGATTCCGCCAGACAATGGCGACGATAATATTGAACCGGTTGATCTGAAAGCCGCGCTGGAAGAACGCTATCTGGCCTACGCGCTTTCGACAATCATGAACCGTGCCCTGCCGGATGTGCGCGACGGGCTCAAACCCGTCCACCGCAGAATCATGCATGCGATGCGGCTGTTGCGGCTTTCGCCCGACCAGTCCTATGCCAAATGCGCCCGCATCGTCGGCGAGGTCATGGGCAAGTTCCACCCGCATGGCGACCAGTCGATCTATGACGCGCTGGTGCGCCTGTCGCAGGATTTCGCCGTGCGTTATCCGGTTGTCGACGGGCAGGGCAACTTCGGCAATATCGACGGCGATAACCCGGCGGCCATGCGCTATACCGAAGCGCGGATGACCGACGTCGCCATGCTGCTTCTCGAAGGCATTACCGAGGATGCCGTCGATTTCCGCCCGACCTATAACGAGGAAGACGAAGAACCGATCGTTCTTCCCGGCGCCTTCCCGAACCTGCTCGCCAACGGCTCGTCCGGCATTGCGGTGGGCATGGCCACATCGATCCCGCCACACAATGTGTCGGAGCTCTGCGCCGCCGCCCTGCACCTGATCAAGCATCCCGAGGCGACGGTCGAAGAGCTGATGTCGCTGGAGGACGATCCCGAGGATCACACCAGAACCAGGGTGCGCGGGCCGGATTTCCCGACCGGTGGCGTGCTTGTCGAAAGCGCCGATGCCATTCTCGATGCCTACAAGACTGGACGCGGCGGTTTCCGCCTGCGCGCCCGCTGGCATGTGGAGGATCAGGGGCGCGGCACCTGGATCGTCGTCATCACCGAAATTCCCTATCAGGTGCAGAAATCACGGCTGATCGAAAAGATCGCCGAGCTCCTGATCGCCAAGAAAATTCCCTTGCTGGATGACGTGCGCGACGAATCCACCGAGGATGTGCGCATCGTGCTCGAACCGAAGAGCCGCAGCGTCAATCCCGATATTCTGATGGAATCCCTGTTCAAGCTGTCCGAGCTGGAAACACGCTTTCCCCTGAATATGAATGTTCTCTCGAACGGCAAGGTGCCCAACGTCCTGTCGCTGCGCGACGTGCTCAAGCAATGGCTCGAACACCGCAAGGATGTCCTCATCCGCCGTTCGCGTCACCGGCTGGCCGAGATCGAGCGCCGCCTGGAAATTCTCGGCGGTTTCCTGATTGCCTATCTCAACCTGGACGAGGTGATCCGCATTATCCGCGAGGAGGATGAGCCCAAGCAGGAAATGATGGCCCGTTTCGGGCTGAGCGATGTTCAGGCGGAAGCGGTCCTGAATATGCGCCTGCGGTCGTTGCGCAAGCTCGAGGAATTCGAGATCCGCAAGGAATTCGACGGGCTGACCGCCGAAAAGGGCGAAATCGAGCAGTTGCTGGGTTCCGATGCCAAGCAGTGGCAGACCATTTCCTGGCAGATCGCCGAAATGCAGAAGAAATATGCGGCCGACACACCGCTCGGCAAGCGACGCACCACCTTTGCCGATGCGCCGCAGCACGACCAGGCCGATATTCACCATGCCATGATCGAGAAGGAGCCGGTGACCGTCGTCGTCTCGGAAAAGGGCTGGCTGCGCGCCATGAAGGGGCATCTGCCCGATTTCTCGTCGCTGACCTTCAAGGAGGGCGACAAGCTCAAGCTGGCATTCCACGCGGAAACCACGGACCGGATTCTGATCCTGACCACCGGCGGCAAGTTTTACACCATCGGCGCCAACAGCCTGCCCGGCGGGCGCGGTCATGGCGAGCCGATCCGCATCATCGTGGATATGGAGAACGATCAGGACATCGTCACGGCCTTTGTGCACAACCCCGGACGTCAGCTGCTGCTGTCATCCCATGACGGCAATGGCTTCCTCGTGCCGGAGGCGGATGTCATGGCCAATACCCGCAAGGGCAGGCAGGTGATGAACGTCAAGGCGCCGGATGAGGCGCGCCATTGCATTCCCGTCGCTGGTGACAGCGTGGCGATCGTCGGCGAGAACCGCAAGATGCTGGTGTTCCCGCTGGCGGAAATCCCCGAACTCGGGCGCGGTAAAGGCGTACGCCTGCAGCGCTACAAGGATGGCGGCGTCTCCGACATCCGCGTCTTTGCCATGGAGCGGGGACTCACATGGCAGGATGCGGCGGACCGGACGTTCACGCGTAGCCGGGAGGAACTGGCCGAATGGATCGGACCGCGTGCTTCCGCCGGCCGCATGGTGCCGAAGGGTTTCCCGCGCTCGGGCAAGTTTTCCTGACATCGACGTGACGGCTGATTGAAAAATTAAACGAGAACGTTCATTCTCGTATTGACCGGTTTTTCGTTTCGCTATAAATGAGAGTGAACATTCGCTCTTTTTTGTGGTGCCTCGTGACCGACAGTATTCTGCCAAATCAATCGAAGCTCCTGACCGATGACGGATCGGACAGGGAATCCGGTTGTTTTGTCGCCAAGCTGTTCGGCAAACGGGCGCAGAACCGCGAAGTGCAGGAAGCGCGCATCCTTGAAGCCGCCACCAACTGTTTTGTCCGTGCGGGCTTTCGTGGCGCATCGATGAATGACATCTGCTCCGAGGCCGGCATGAGCCCCGGTGCGCTTTACCGTTACTTCCCCTCGAAAGAATCCCTGATCGAAGCCATCGTCGCGGGCCATCGCAAGGCAAGCGCCGAAATTCTCGACCGCATGAGCGGTTACGGCAACATCATCGATGCGCTTGTGATGGTGGGCCTCGATCACGTTCGCCAGAAGTCGGCGAACGGCGTTGACGACGCCAGCGCGCGGCTTTTTGCCGAGGTGCGGGCGGAAGCCATCCGCAACGAAGCCGTTGCGGCCCAGTGCGAGCTTTATGAAGGGCAGATGCGCGAAAAGCTTCTGTCGGCCGTCGGCGCCGCGAAGGCCCGGGGCGAGATTGATCCCGTCGGTGATCTGGAGCTTGTCGTGGCCAGCCTTGCCGCCATGGGCGAGGGGATCATCATGCGGAATTTTCCGGCACAGGGTGTGCCTGTCGAGGCGCTGGAGCCGATGTTCCGCGCTCTTGCGGTCGGCATCCTGCGCCCCGTGCAAGCATAAATACTGACATACCGATCCAGCAAATACCTCTTTTGATCAGGTAATCCGATGCGCAACCGTCGCACTAAACTTCTGGCATCCGTCGTTCTGGCCCTCAGCCTCACCGCCGCGCTTATCCCTGCCGCCATGGCTGAGGACAAAACGGCCGTACAGGCGGTCAAGCCGCCGGTCATCAATGTCATTCCGGCCGTCGAAGCCGAGATGGTCGCGTCCATCACCGTCACCGGCACCATCGTTCCGCGTCAGGAGGTTGCCGTGGGAACTGATGTGGCGGGGCTGATCGTGCTCGAACTCAGCGCCGATCAGGGTGACCGGGTGATGGAGGGCGAGATCATCGCCCGCCTCGACAAATCGTCCCTCGAAATCCAGCTGGCGCAGATCGAGGCGCAGCGCGCCCAGGCCGAAGCGTCCATCGCCCAGTCGGAGGCGCAGATCGTTGATGCGCAGATCGCCGTCCGGCAGGCCCAGGAAGCGCTCGACCGTGCCCGCGCCCTGTCGGCCAAGGGCATCACCTCCAAAGCCGATTTCGACAATGCCACCAATGCCTATGACAGCGCCAATGCCCGGCTCAACACATCCCGGCAGGCGCTGGTCGCCAGCCAGTCACAGCTGCAATTGGTCGCCGCGCAGAAGCGCGACGTCCTGCTGCGCATCGAAAAGGCCGACGTCAAGGCACCGACGACCGGCGTCGTCCTCAGCCGTAATGCGCTGCTTGGCGGCATTGTGTCGATGAATGCCGGTCCGCTGTTCCGCATCGCCCGAGACGGCGAATTCGAACTTTCGGCCAATATACCGGAAGTGGATTTGCCGCGCCTCAAGCCTGACATGCCGGTGGCTGTGCGCGTGTCCGGCATGGAACAGCCGGTTTCCGGCCGGGTGCGCCTCATCTCCCCGGAAATCACCGCAAGCTCGCGCCTCGGTGCGGTGAAGATTTCACTGGAGCGCAATGACGCGATCCGGCCCGGCAACTTTGCCCGTGCGGTCATCGAATTGACCCGGCGCAATGGCGTCAGCGTCCCGCTCTCGGCTGTTGTCTATCGCGGCCCGACGGCCCTTGTGCAGGTGGTCAAGGACGGCGTGGTCGACACGCGCAAGGTCACCCTCGGCATCCGCAATGACCGCGCAGTGGAAGTGCTCGACGGCCTTACCGACGGCGAAGACGTTGTCGCGCGGGCCGGTACGTTCGTTGCCAATGGCGACCGGGTGACGCCCATGCGCATTGCCGCGGAAACGACGGGGGCAGTCAAATGAACTGGAACATTTCCGCCTGGTCGATCCGCAATCCGGTTCCATCGATCCTGCTGTTTGTCGTGCTCGTCGTTCTCGGCCTGATGAGTTTTTCCAAGCTGCCGATCACCCGCTTTCCCAATATCGATGTTCCCCTGATTTCCGTAGCGGTCACCGATCCCGGCGTTGCGCCGAGCGAGCTGGAAACCCAGATCGCCAAGCGTGTCGAGGATTCGGTTGCCAACATCACCGGCGTGAAGAACGTCACCACCACGCTGACCGAAGGCATTTCGACAACGCTCGTCGAGTTCCGCCTCGAAGTGGATACGCAGAAGGCGCTCAACGATGTCAAGGATGCGGTCACCCGCATCCGCAGCGATCTGCCTGCCACGATCAAGGAACCCATTGTCAGCTCTGTCGATGTCGAGGGCTCGTCGATCCTGACCTATGCGATTTCCGCGCCGGCGATGACATCCGAGGAACTGTCCTGGTTCGTCGACGACAAGATTCTGCGCGATATCCAGGGCGTCAAGGGTGTCGGCCGTGTCGAACGCTATGGCGGCGTGACGCGGGAAATCCGCGTCTCGCTCGATCCGGACCGTCTGACGGCATTGGGCGTGACCGCATTTGACGTCAACCGCGCGCTGAAATCGATGAATGCCGATCTGACCGGCGGGCGCGGCGATCTGGGTTCAACCCAGCAGACCATCCGTACCCTTGGCGCATCCCGCACGCTGGACGACCTGCGCAGCGTCGAAATTCCGCTGGCGGGCGGGCGCTCTGTCCGGCTGGATGCCATCGGCACCGTGTCGGATTCGTTCCAGGAACCCAAATCCTTTGCCCGCGTCAACAACCAGACCGTGGTGTCCCTCGGCGTGTTCCGCGCCAAGGGTGCCAGCGATGCGGATGTGTTCAAGCGGGTTCAGGACCGCATGGACCTGCTGACGCAGAAATACCCCGATGTGCGGTTCAGCATCATCGACAATGCAGTGAACTACACCTACGGCAATTATGAAGCTGCCATGAGCTCGCTGGTCGAAGGCGCGCTATTGTCGATCGTCGTGGTCTTCCTGTTCCTGCGCAATATCCGCGCGACGCTGATCGCGGCGATTGCCCTGCCGCTGTCGGCCATCCCGACATTCTGGGCCATCGATATGCTCGGCTTCTCGCTGAACCTGATCAGCCTGCTCGGCATCACGCTGGTGACGGGTATTCTCGTCGACGACGCCATCGTGGAGATCGAGAACATCGTCCGGCACATGCGGTCGGGCAAATCGCCTTACCGCGCGTCGCTGGAAGCGGCCGACGAAATCGGACTTGCCGTTATCGCCATTTCCGTGACGATCATTGCGGTGTTTGCGCCGGTCAGCTTCATGAGCGGCATCGCCGGACAATATTTCAAGCAGTTCGGCCTGACGGTCGCCGTGGCGGTGTTCTTCTCGCTGCTGGTCGCCCGCCTGATCACGCCGATGATGACCGCCTATCTCCTGCGCGACGGCAAGAACCTGCACCATGAGGACAATGACACCGGCTGGGTTGGCGCCTATACGCGCTTCCTTGGGGTGACGCTGCGCTATCGCTGGCTGACGCTGATCAGCGGCGTCCTGCTGTTCGCAACGGCCATCTGGGCCATGGGGTTCCTGCCATCCGGGTTTGTCCCGGCACAGGACGAGGCGCGCGTGGCGGTCAATCTCGAACTGACGCCGGGTTCGCGCATCGATGAAACCCGCCGCGTCACCGATGAAGCGGCGCTGCGGATCCGGGAAATCCCGGAAGTGCAGCAGACCTATGTCGTCGGCGGGTCGTCGCCAAAGGGCGAGACGGATACGCGCCGCGCGACCATGATCGTCAAGCTCAGCCACAAGAGCGAGCGCAACCGGAGCCAGAAGCAGATCGAAGCCGAGATTTTTGCCAAGCTTTCCGAAGTGCCGGATCTGCGCGCCAACTTTGTCAAT
Organism: Phyllobacterium sp. NPDC097923; assembly: GCF_044760925.1. NCBI lineage: Bacteria > Pseudomonadati > Pseudomonadota > Alphaproteobacteria > Hyphomicrobiales > Phyllobacteriaceae > Phyllobacterium > Phyllobacterium sp. NPDC097923. The sequence continues at coordinate 1,222,115 of NZ_JBIWBL010000001.1, forward strand.
GATCGCGGCGAGCGCGAATTTGCCGTCGGCGTCATCGGCGCGGACGGCCAGAAGGTGAGCGAGCAGGCCCGGTCCATGCAGAGCGGCATGACGGCAACGGGCAGCTTCCAGGCGGTGTCCTCCAGCGCTGCGCTGGACCGTCCGGAAATCATCGTGACACCGCGCATGGACAAGCTGGCCGAGCTTGGCCTGTCCACGGCTGCCGTTTCCGATGCGCTGCGCGTTGCAACCCTTGGCGATCTCGACGCCAATCTGGCGAAATACACCGTGGGTGACCGGCAGATTCCGATCCGGGTTCAGCTGACCGAGGACGCCCGCCGCGATCTGACCGTCTTGAACACGCTGACCGTGACCGCCCCATCCGGCGTCGTGGTGCCGCTGGCATCCATCGCGCAGGTCAGTTTCGGCCAGGGACCGTCGTCCATCGAGCGCTTCAACCGCGAACGGCGCGTCGTCGTCGGCGCCAACATGGCCGGTGGCAAGGAGATCGGCGAGGGGCTTTCCATCGTCAAGGGCTTGCCGCAGGTCAAATCCATGCCGGATGGCGTGCGCATTCAGGAAACCGGCGACGCCGAAGTCATGGGCGAAGTGTTCGCGGGCTTCCGCAATGCGATGATCATGGGCCTGATGCTGGTGTTCGTGGTGCTGATCCTGCTGTTCGGCAGTATCTTCCATGCCTTCACCATTCTGATGTCATTGCCGTTGTCGATTGCCGGTGTGGCCGCCGCCCTGCTGCTCACCAACAATTCCGTATCCATGGCCGTGGTCATCGGTATTCTCATGCTGATGGGCATTGTTACCAAGAACGCCATCATGCTGGTCGATTTTGCCATTGAAGAGGTCAAGCACGGCATACCGCGCAATGAGGCGATCATCGACGCGGGCCGCAAGCGCATCCGTCCCATTGTCATGACGACGATTGCCATGTCCGCGGGCATGGTGCCGGCGGCGCTGGCCTTCGGCGATGGCGGCGAGTTCCGGGCACCCATGGCCATCGCGGTGATCGGCGGGCTGCTGATCTCGACCGTCCTGTCGCTGGTGTTCGTGCCGTCCTTCTACACGATCATGGACGATCTCAGCCGCTGGATGGCGCGTGCGTTCCATTGGGGCTTCCGTCCGAACAAGCCGGACGAAGCCGAAGCGGCCGCACGCCCTGGCGTGCGCACCGTGCCCGCCTATCCGGCACCGGGCTATGCCAGCGAGGCAGCCGAATAGGGGGTCTCAGATCGGGTGGCGGAACGCCGCCATCCGCGAGCGCTTGCGGGCGCTGTGCATCTGCCAGATCGAATGGCTGACCAGCGTGGTGATGATGATGATGCCGCCAAGCAGGGTGGGATCGCTCGGACGTTCGGCAAAGACCAGCCAGACCCAGATCGGCGCCAGAACCGTCTCCAGGAGATAAAACATCGCCACTTCAGGCCCGGACAGGAAGCGCGGGCCGGTCGCCAGGCAGGCAAAGGCGATTGTCGTCACCACGGCGCCGTTGAAGATGATCCAGCCGGGCGCGGCGACGGAAAAGCCATGCTGTGAAACCATGAAAATCGCCACGGTCATCGGCAGGACGGTGCCGATAATGGCGGCAAAGCTCATATCCTTCTTCGAGGCGCGGGTCACCGTGATGGCGGAGGCGAGGAAGAATGTCGACATCAGGGCGATGATATTGCCGAACAGGTGCCCCGATGACAGGCCCTCGCGCACGATGATCCCGACGCCGATCAGCATGAAGAACATGGCGACGAAGGTTGCGGTTTTCGGGCGCTCCTTCAGGAAAATCCAGGAAAGCAGCGCCGCAAACACCGTGTTGAACGCCAGGATGAAGACAAGGTTGGCGGTCGAGGTGTTGTAGACGGCGATCATGAAGAAGATCGAGCCCAGGCCGTAAAGCCCGGCCACGGCAAAGCCGATCCGTCCCGGCAGGATGGTTTTGACCCGGCCGGTCACCGTGCTCCACACCGCCCAGATGATCAGAGCGCAGATGAAGGTCGTGCCGCTGCGCAAAAGCAGCGTCGACCAGGTTTCCCCCTGGCCGAGGCGCAGCAGCGGGATATCGACGGAGAGTATCAGTCCGCCTATGCCCGTGATGAGCAGGCCCTTGCGGTGATCGAGATGCGGTTGGGACATTTCCTCTGACTTTCCAAGTCTTTTTCTTGTTTTGAGGCCCGAGCATTAGCCGCAAGCGCTGGCTTATTCTAGGTCGCCTGCACATAAATCTGTTTCAAACGGCAGAAGGCAGTTTCGTGGTGCGTGGTTCGACAAGCTCACCATGAGGGATATGGTTTGGTGCAAGGTTGGTCACAAACGTTGCAGAATAGTGCTCCCCTGCAATCCTCGCCCTCCCTCATGGTGAGCTTGTCGAACCACGCATCACCAAAGTGCACATGAACTAATCGCGGCGTTCCCAGCCCTTCGGGCCCAGATGTTCCTGGGGCTTGTAGCGGATTTTGTACTGCATCTTGCGCGAGCCCTCGACCCAGTAGCCGAGATAGACATGCGGGAGGCCGGCGGCAGCGGCGCGCTGGATGTGATCGAGGATCATGAAGGTGCCGAGCGAACGGTCGGCGTAATCCGGATTGAAGAAGGAATAGACCATCGACAATCCGTCGCCCATGACATCGGTCAGCGCCACGGCGATCAGCTCGCCTTCGCCTTTCTTGGTGATGAAGGAATCCGGCCCGCGGCGGCGGTATTCGATGATCTGGGTGGGGACGTGGGTGTCTTCGACCATCATCGCATAGTCGAGCACCGTCATTTCCGACATGCCGCCCTTGTTGTGCCGCGCATCGAGATAGCGCCGGAAGAGGGCGTATTGTTCCGTCGAAGGTTCCGCCTGGTGGATATTGCCGATCAGGTCCCGGTTGTGGTTCCAGACCCGGCGCATGGATTTGTCCTGCTTGAACTCCCCGGCGAGAATCCGCACGGAAACGCAGGCCCGGCAATTCTCGCAGGCCGGACGGTAGGCAATGTTCTGGGAGCGGCGGAAACCGCCCTGGGTCAGGAGATCATTCAGCTCGGCGGCACGCCCGCCGACGAGGTGTGTAAAAACCTTGCGCTCCAATTGCCCTTCCAGATAAGGACAGGGCGAGGGTGCTGTCAGGAAGAACTGCGGTGATTGCTGCGGTTGATGCGTCATTCGTTATCCTGGAACAGTCTGCAACCCCTATAGAATCGTAAGACCCCCGAAAACGTCAATTCAATTATATTGCATTCAGATGTGAATGTCGCGGGTCGTCGTTGCAAACGTTACGGCCAGGACCAAGGTGCCAAGCTTAATGTCAGCCGTGGTCGTCATTGAGATTGTAGCAGGGCTGGCCGTTCCATGAATGGCTCGGCGCATCCACCTTGCCGTCGACCGTACGGCCCCAGCGGCCGGCGAAGGAACGGTAATCGTTGGAAAAGCGGATGGTCAGCAGACCCGAGCCGTATTTGTCGACCCAGACCATCGTGCGCTCGGTACCCTTGGCCGGATCTTTTTCCGCGAGGGTTCCCATGACGAGGCCATCGCGCGCTTCGATCTGGTATGTGCCCGATATGCGGCCATCACGATCCACATTGAGCGCCGTGACGACATCCCGGTAGTCGCCGCTTGAAATCACCTCGCCGCAAAACCGTCCGGCCGGTGAAGCAGCGATGCTGTCGCCAAGCCCGGAACCATAGAATGCGAATGCCATTGCGGCGAGAGCAGCAAGCCTGAGATGTGTCATGGATGTGGCCGGTAAAGCAAGAAGGCTCCCGATGGGAGCCTTCTGGATTAATGATATGCGCGTACGACGACCGTACCAAGAAGAAGATCGTGGACCGTGCGTTTGCGGTCGACAACGAAAGTTGCAAGCAGGATCAGCGGTGTCAGCACCACATTCAATCCCCAGAACAGCACCGTATGGACGATCGCAAGCAGGCCATCGACCTTCTGGCCGTCAAGACGCTCGAGCCTGAGGCCCATCATCTGCATGCCCTTGGTTGCCTGGCGCGGTCCGCCGAGTGTTGTCGCCACATAGGCGAGCGCCACGGCCGGGAACATGATGCCATAAAGCATCCATCCAAGGCCAAGCGTTGCAACACCCAGAATGGCGATGACGATCGCGACCGGAATGCACAGGAAAAACACGATGACATAATCCATCAGGAACGCAAAAATGCGGCTGGACCGCACGCCCTGATACATCCGCCAGTCATCCAGGCGGTTGGTGATTATTTCGCCGTCAAGCGCGCTCGTATTCATTTCGTTTCCCGTTTCAAACACACGGACACAGTGCCGTGCTGCAGAACGTGGGAACTCCAGAATGGAAATTCAAGGAGATTTTGCGCAATAGGGCTGCATATGGCCATTGTGCGTGGTTTGACAAGCTCACCATGAGGGAGAGTGAGGATTGCAGGGAACTGTATTCTTCAATGTTCCCAATCGACTGTGCAGCCCATCCATTTCCCTCATGGTGAGCTTGTCGAACCACGCACGGAGCTGATGCAGTCTAAAGCCCGGCTTTCAGTCGCTCGGCGACAAGCGGGGCGAAATAGGTCAGGATGCCGTCGCAACCGGCACGCTTGAACGCCAGCAGCGTTTCCATCATCACCCGTTCCTCGTCGATCCAGCCATTGGCGCCGGCGGCCTTGATCATCGTGTATTCGCCGGACACCTGATAGGCGAATGTCGGGACGGAGAATGTCTGCTTGAGCCGGTGGATGATGTCGAGATAGGGCAGGCCGGGCTTGACCATCAGTGAATCCGCGCCTTCCGCCAGATCCTGCTCCGCTTCGCGGACCGCCTCGTCCGTGTTGGCCGGATCGATATAATAGGTCTTCTTGTCGCCCTTCAGGCGTCCCGACGTGCCGATGGCTTCGCGGTAGGGGCCATAGAAGGCCGATGCGAACTTGGTGGCATAGGCCATGATCGCCACATCCTGGAAACCATTCTGGTCCAGCGCTTCGCGGATGGCACCGATACGGCCATCCATCATGTCGGACGGCGCAATGATATCGGCACCGGCGGCTGCCTGCAGCACGGCGCCACGGGTGATCTGCGCCACCGTCTCGTCATTGACGATGATGCCGTCGCGCAGAATGCCATCATGGCCATGGCTGGTGAACGGGTCGAGCGCCACATCGGTAATCATGCCGATTTCCGGCACCGCATCCTTGATGGCGCGGGTGGCGCGGTTGATCAGGTTGTCGGCATCGAGAATGCCCGATCCCGTCTCATCGCGCAGGGCCGGGTCGATATTGGCGAAGGTGGCAATGGCTGGAATGCCGAGCTTTGCGGCACGTTCCGCCTCGCGCGCGGCCATATCCACAGAAAAGCGCTGCACGCCGGGCATGGCGGCAATGTCTTCACGGCGATTCGTCCCCTCGCACAGAAAGATCGGCCAGATCAGGTCATTCACCGTCAGCTGGTTCTCCTGAACCAGGCGGCGCGACCAGTCGGCCTTGCGCATGCGGCGCAGTCGCCGGCTCTGCGTGATTTCATCGACGGTCCTGCCGGTGCTGGCATGAAAAGGGGAAACTTTGTTCATGATGGCTGCCTTATCCGCGTGCAGCGGACTTTCTGCTGTTGTTGAGAAGTGTTTTAACAGGCTTCCCCCCTCGGACCAAGATGCTTGGCAACAGATGTGATCCATTGACGCGGTGCGCCGGAGTTTCCTAACCTCATCATAATCAATGAGGAGGGGTGCATGGAAATCGATTTCGGCGGCGAAGGCGAAATAGTATTCGAAACCAGGGGCAAGGCCGGACTGGTTCGTTTGACACGCCCGAAAGCCCTCAATGCCCTGACCCCGATCATGGTCCGGGCGATGCATCGCGCCCTGCAGGCCTGGGCCGTCGATCCCGATATCGCCTGCGTTATCGTTGAGGGGGAAGGCCGCGCCTTTTGTGCGGGCGGCGATATTCTTGCCGTCTACCATGCGGGGCAGGCGGGCAAGCCGCTCTATGACTTCTTTTACGACGAGTACCGGCTCAACGCCTTCATCCGCCATTTTCCAAAACCCTATGTTTCCCTGATCGACGGCATCGTCATGGGCGGTGGCGTCGGCATTTCCGTGCATGGCTCGCACCGCATCGTCACGGAAAATGTCATGTTCGCCATGCCGGAAGTCGGCATCGGCTTCTTTCCTGACGTGGGCGGCAGCGCCTTCCTGCCGTACTTGCCCGAACATTTCGGCACTTACCTTGCCCTGACAGGCAACCGTATCCGCCAGGGCGATTGCCTGCAGAGCGGCATTGCCACCCATGCCATCCGGGCGCAGGACAAGGAGGCGATCCGCCATAGCCTGATCAAAACAGGCGACCCGGCGGAAGCCTTGCACGGCAAAACGATCAATCCGGACTATGAAACCAGTGAAAAAATACGCGATATGATCGGCGTGCTCTTCGATTCGCAAACGCTTGGCGGTTGTCTCATCCGCCTGGCTGCCGCCGGCGTGAACGGAAACGAGGATGCGCAGCGCGTTCTGGATATCGTCAGGACACGTTCTCCCACCAGCCTGCACGTGACGTTCAGGCAGATCGAAGAAGGACGTGATCTCGACATGGATCAATGCATGCAGATGGAATACCGGATCCTGTCCCGAATGCTGGAAAACCATGATTTCTATGAAGGTGTCCGGGCGCTGCTGGTCGATAAGGACAATGCGCCGGTCTGGCAGCCGGCAACGGTTGAAGACGTGACGCCTGAGATGGTGGACGCTTATTTCGCGCCATTGGGCGAGCGGGAACTGCAGCTTACATGATCGAGAAGCCCACCCATCTGCCCTTCGATTCGACGCTGGCCCAGACCGGATTCATCTGGCTGCTGCGTTTGGTGTCGCTGTATTGCCTCGCGGCCGGTGTCGGTTACTGGGTGCAGATCATGGGCTACTACGACGGGCTGCTCTGGCGCTTCGACCTGATGCCCTGGCAATGGAAGGTGGCGTCCGTGTCGCTGGCCATGCTGTTTCCCGTGGCGGCGACCGGGCTCTGGATGATGGTTTCGTGGGGTCCCGTCATCTGGTTCGTGGCCGCCGCGGGTGAGACGCTGATGTTCACGGTGTTCTGGGAATACTTTTATTACCGGCCGGCAATTGCCGTTATCCATGGCTGCGTCGCCTTGCTCTATATCGCCTTCCGTATCGTGCTTTTGCTGCAGAAGCGCCAGCAGGCCATGCCGCAGCGGTAAGTCTTCATTAAGCCTGAAATTGCATGCCTCGTGGTAAGGTACTGTTAAGTCTGAGTTTTAATTCGAATTTTATGCGTATTCGATAGTGTTGCCTCAACGGTGAGAAAAATACACCGAAACAACAGTGAGGCAGGTATTATGAACAACATACAGAGAAAGTCTGGCACGAGCCCGCATGCGACCGTCAATGATACAGCATTGCGGACTCTTTATCTTGAAGCACTTCAGTTGGTCGAACGTCTGCATCGTCGTTTACTTGACGTTGTCAAAGATGAATTCGACCGCAACGGCCGCAGCGACATCAACGCCATCCAGGCATTGCTGCTTTTCAACATCGGCAATGCTGAACTGACCGCCGGTGAACTGCGCAGCCGCGGTTACTATCTCGGCTCGAACGTGTCCTACAATCTGAAGAAACTGGTCGAGCTCGGCTTCATCTCCCACGAGCGTTCCCGCACCGACCGCCGTTCGGTTCGCGTCAGCCTGACGGAGAAGGGCAATGAAGTGGCCGAACTGGTTGCAGGCCTTTACGAGCGTCACGTGGCGTCGATCGAGCATGTCGGCGGCATCAAGGCGGAAGAATTCCAGTCGATGAACAAGGCGTTGCAGCGTCTCGACCGCTTCTGGAACGATACCATCGCCTACCGCATGTAATCCTCGAGACCACTGTCAAACAAAAGCCCGGCTTCGCGTGACTGCGAAGGCGGGCTTTGCTGTGCAGGGCTGTGCCAACGGGCCAAAAGTCATCAATCCGCCATAATGGCGTGGAAAGGCGTTTTGAGTTATTCCATAATTCAGTGAAGCTTAAATAGCGGCCTCCGCACGGGCTGATCGGCGCTCGAACCATCACGATAACGCGATCAGTGCAAAAGTTGCTGTTTATTAAGGGTGTTCCTGATAATTTTGGAAACCATAATCCGTGTTCTGCGTTATGAGGCGACGGGTTGGTTACAGAACTTCCAATTGGGTTGGGCAATACTATGAAGAAACTAGGATCATCAGCGCTTGATCGCCGCACATTCCTCACGGGCGTGGCAACAGCTGGTTTGGCTGCCATTGCATCGTCCGCCTGGGCGGAAGATGCCGCAATCAACGACATCCTTGCTTCTCCACGCCGCGGCAACTGGGACGACCAGTTCGACGCACGCTCCAGCGCCCATGCCAAGGTGGCCAGCTTCCAGCCGATTGCCAGCCCCGAGACAGTGTCCTTCATTCAGGCGGCCATCAACAGCTACAACCAGATCGTTGCCGGTGGCGGCTGGCCGAACGTGCCGGTTACCACCAAACTGCAACTCGGCGTTGTCGATCCTTCCGTTTCCATCCTGCGCAAGCGCCTGATGGTATCGGGCGATCTGTCCGCGAGCGCCGGCATTTCCAATTCATTCGACACCTATGTCGATGCGGCGGTGAAGCGTTTCCAGACCCGTCACGGCCTTCCCGCTGATGGTGTCATGGGCCAGTTCACCATTGCTGCCATGAACATTCCGGCCAATATCCGGCTCGGCCAGCTGCAGACCAATCTGGAGCGCGTGCGCACGCTCGCCGCTGCCAATCAGGGCGCCCGCTATGTCATGGTCAATATTCCGGCCGCGCAGATCGAGGCCGTCGAGGGTGGCCGCGTCGTGCAGCGCCATACGGCCATTGTCGGCAAGATCGACCGCCAGACGCCGATTCTCGACTCCAAGATTTCCGAAGTTATTCTCAACCCTTACTGGACGGCACCGAAGTCGATCATCCAGAAGGATATTATCCCGCTGATGCGCAAGGACCCGACATACCTCACGCGCAACAAGATCCGCCTGTTCAACGAACAGCGCCAGGAAGTGCCGCCGGAAAGCGTCGACTGGAACACCGACGATGCGGTCAAGCTGATGTTCCGTCAGGACCCGGGCAAGATCAACGCCATGTCCTCGACCAAGATCAACTTCCCCAATCCCTACGCGGTTTACATGCATGACACGCCGCAGCAGGGCAATTTCAACAAGCTGATGCGCTTCGATTCCTCCGGCTGCGTGCGCGTGCAGAACGTGCGCGATCTGAACGTCTGGCTGCTGCGCAACACGCCGGGCTGGGACCGCCAGACCATGGATGCGACGATCAAATCCGGCGTCAACACGCCGATTGCCGTTGCCGATCCGGTTCCCCTGCATTTCGTCTATGTCAGCGCCTGGTCGACCGGCGACGGCGTCGTCCAGCTGCGCGACGATATTTACGAGCGCGACGGCCAGCAGGCCCTGTCGATCGGCACCAACACCTGATCGCTGCATCTGCTTGAATTTGCTGATATTGCAAAGACCGCCTCCGGGCGGTCTTTTTGCATTTGAGTGGTGGATGGCGGTTTCGGGCTAGTGCTTTTCGCCCACCGGCCATTGGCCTTGATCGTTTAAGTATGATAATGCGCCGGAAATACCTACTCACTTACCGGCAAATGAGGGTCCAGGCACCATGTCGAATGCAAGCGCTTCCGTTGCAGATACATTTTTCAACGCATCACTCGAAGACATCGATCCGGAAATTTTTGGCTCCATCCGCAAGGAACTGGGCCGCCAGCGCCACGAGATCGAGCTGATCGCCTCGGAAAACATCGTTTCGCGTGCCGTGCTTGAGGCACAGGGCTCGATCATGACCAACAAATATGCCGAGGGCTATCCGGGCAAGCGCTATTATGGCGGCTGCCAGTTTGTCGATATCGCGGAAGAACTGGCCATCGAACGCGCCAAAAAACTGTTCAACTGCGAATATGCCAATGTGCAGCCGAATTCCGGCAGCCAGATGAACCAGGCCGTATTCCTGGCGCTGCTGCAGCCGGGTGACACCTTCATGGGCCTCGACCTCAATTCCGGCGGGCACCTGACCCACGGTTCGCCCGTCAACATGTCCGGCAAGTGGTTCAACGTCGTGTCCTACGGCGTGCGCCAGGACGACAACCTGCTCGACATGGCCGAAATCGAACGCCTGGCACATCAGCACAAGCCAAAGCTGATCATTGCCGGCGGCACGGCCTATTCGCGCGTCTGGGATTTCGAGCGTTTCCGCCAGATCGCCGACGCGATCGGCGCCTATCTCATGGTCGACATGGCGCACATCGCCGGTCTCGTGGCTGCCGGTGTGCACCCGTCGCCGCTGCCGCATGCGCATGTCACCACCACCACGACGCACAAATCCCTGCGCGGCCCGCGTGGCGGCATGATCCTGACCAACGACGCTGATATCGCCAAGAAGATCAATTCGGCTGTCTTCCCCGGTCTGCAGGGCGGACCGCTGATGCATGTCATCGCCGCCAAGGCCGTGGCTTTCGGCGAAGCGCTGAAGCCGGAATTCAAGACCTACGGCCAGAATGTCGTGAACAATGCTCGTACCCTGGCAGAATCGCTGAAGAAGAACGGCCTCAACATCGTTTCGGGCGGCACCGACAACCATCTGATGCTGGTGGACCTGCGTCCCAAGAACGCCACCGGCAAGCGTGCGGAAGCTGCGCTTGGCCGCGCCAACATCACCTGCAACAAGAACGGCATCCCGTTCGACCCCGAAAAGCCGTTCGTCACCTCGGGCGTGCGCCTGGGCACACCGGCCGGCACGACGCGCGGTTTCGGCGCGGCCGAATTCACCGAGATCGGCAATCTGATTTCGGAAGTGCTCGATGGCCTGAAGGTCGCCAATTCCGACGAGGGCAATGCAGCGGTGGAAAAGGCCGTGCAGACCAAGGTGGTCGAGCTGACCGGGCGTTTCCCGCTTTACCCCTACCTCGGACAGTAATTCCGGGAGAAATATTGGAAATGGCGGTGCTTGAGCGCCGCCATTTTTGTTTGCGGGTGCGGGAGGAAGTGCGTGGTTCGACAAGCTCACCATGAGGGAGGCGAGTTGGCTTCAAGCTACTCGCAAAGGTTGTAGGGTATGGCTCTCTGCAATCCTCACTCTCCCTCATGGTGAGCTTGTCGAACCACGCAATGTGACTCTGCCATCCGCCAGCCACAAACAGTCACACCAACCGTTTCTTTGACACATCGTTGCGGCCAGGGTGCTTTTATATCGTACCGAAAGCCACTATCTTCCCCTAGTGGAACGAATTTGACATCCGCACCCCGTTTGACATCACCCGCAACATGCGGATGTCAAATTCAAAGTTCCACTAGTATCATAGACTTGCTAGTGGTCCTTTGATTCTGACATTTGCCTGAATGGCCTGTATCAAAGGGACGCAAATGTCAGAATCGGACCACTACCGATTTCAGAATCATCTCCGGAAAGCCAAACGATGCGTTGTCCCTACTGCCAGTCTGAGGATACTCAGGTGAAAGATTCCCGCCCCGCCGAAGATGGGGCGGTGATCCGCAGACGGCGCATCTGTACCGTGTGCGGCGGGCGCTTCACCACCTTCGAGCGCGTGCAGTTGCGCGATCTCAGCGTGATCAAGAAAAGTGGCCGCAAGGTGGCTTTCGACCGCGACAAGCTGATGCGTTCAGTGGAAGTGGCGCTGCGCAAGCGGCAGGTCGATCCGGAACGGGTGGAGCGCGCGGTGTCGGGCATTGTCCGCCAGCTCGAAAGCTCCGGCGAACCGGAGGTCAGCTCCGACGAAATCGGCCGGCTGGTCATGGATGCGCTGAAAGGCATCGATGACATCGCCTACATCCGCTTCGCCTCGGTCTACCGCAATTTCCGCGAGGCCAAGGATTTCCACAATGTGATCGACGAAATCACCGCTGGCGATGTTGCGTCCGATCCGGTCGAGGATGAGTGAACCACATGAACCCATCGGAGCAGAGTGCGCTTGACCGGCGCTACATGGCTGCGGCCATTCGTCTGTCGCGCAGCCATCAGGGGCTGACGGGCACAAACCCGTCCGTCGCCACGCTGATTGTCGACAAGGATGGTGTCATTGCCGGGCGTGGCGTGACCGCCATCGGCGGGCGGCCGCATGCGGAAACACAAGCCCTGGCCGAGGCTGGCGAGCGGGCGAGGGGCGCCACGGCCTATGTCACGCTCGAACCCTGCGCCCATCACGGCAAGACGCCGCCCTGTGCCGATGCACTGGTCACGGCGGGTGTCAGCCGCGTCGTTGCCGCCGCCAATGACCCGGATGACCGGGTGGCGGGCAGGGGCTATGCCATCCTGCGCAATGGCGGCATCGAGGTGGTGACCGGCGTTCTGGCAGCGGAAGCCGCCGATTATCTCGCCGGCTACCTGATTCGATCATCGAAAAAACGCCCGGAAGTGACTCTGAAACTTGCACTTTCCGCCGATGGCTATATCGGCAGGCACGGGACGGGCCAGATTGCCATCACCGGCCCGATTGCGCGGGCGCAGGTACACCTGATGCGGGCTGAATCCGATGCCATTCTCGTGGGAATCGGCACGGCGCTGGCCGATGACCCCGTCTTGACCTGCCGTCTGCCGGGGCTGGAAAACCGCTCGCCGGTGCGCATCGTGCTCGACAGCCGGCTGCGTCTGCCGCTGGACAGCAAGCTGGTGCAATCGGCGGGTAGCGTTCCCCTTTGGATTGCCGCCAGCGCCCAGGCCGATCCGGCCAAGCGCCAGGCGCTGGTCGCGGCGGGCTGCCGTATGCTCGCGACCGAAACCGATTGCGGCGCGACCGCGCTGCCGGAACTGCTCGACGATCTGGCGGCGCAGGGCATCGCCACGCTGATGGTGGAGGGTGGTGCTGCCGTCGCGTCCGCGCTTCTGCAGGACGATCTCGTTGACCGCATTGCGCTTTTTGAAGGCCCGCTGGCAATCGGATCGGACGGCGGTCTTGCAGTACCGGAACTTTCTTCCCATATCGCTCGTGACTTCACGATGTCGCGGGATGACCGCTTCGGTGACGATCACTATCGCGAATACGTAAGACCCATCTGAGGAACCATGCATGTTTACGGGAATTGTAACGGATATCGGCAAGATAGGTCAGGTCAAGCCGCTCAATGAAGGCGTGCTTCTGCGCGTGGAGACCAATTACGATCCGCAGACGATCGAGATCGGCGCCTCCATCTCCTGTTCAGGCGTGTGCCTGACCGTCGTGACGCTGCCGGAAAAGGGTTCGAATGCCCGCTGGTTCGAGGTGGAAGCCTGGGAAGAGGCTTTGCGCCTGACCAGCATCGCCAACTGGAAGAACGGCACGCGCATCAATCTGGAACGCTCGCTGAAGCTGGGCGACGAGATGGGCGGGCACCTTGTCTCCGGCCATATCGATGCCATGGCCGAGATCGTCAAGCGCGAGGATGAGGGCGATGCCGTCCGCTTCACGCTGCGGGTGCCGGAAGAACTGGCGCGGTTTATCGCGCCGAAAGGCTCCGTGGCGCTCGACGGCACGTCGCTGACGGTCAATGCCGTCAATGGCAATGAATTCGATGTCCTGCTGATCCGCCATTCGCTTGAAGTCACCACCTGGGGTGACCGCAAGGCCGGTGACAAGGTGAATATCGAGATCGATCAGATGGCGAGATACGCTGCACGGCTTGCAGAATATCCGAAATCAGCCTAGGACCACACGCAGAGGCGGAGCATCTTCGCCACCCCCATTGAGTTCTGGAGTTTTCCATGTCCAAAAAAAAGGCGCATGCGCCCCATCTGTTGATCGTGGAAGCGCGATTCTACGACGACCTGTCGGATGCCCTGCTGAACGGTGCCAAGCTGGCGCTCGATGAAGGCAAGGCAACCTATGATGTCGTGACCGTTCCCGGCGCGCTTGAAGTGCCTGCCGCCATTTCCTTTGCCCTCGATGCAGCGGAAGACGGCGGAACGGAGTATGATGGCTTCGTGGCGCTTGGTACGGTCATTCGCGGCGAAACCTATCATTTCGATATCGTTGCCAATGAATCCTGCCGTGCTCTGATGGAGCTTGCGGTGGAAGAAAGCATTGCCATCGGCAATGGCATTCTCACCGTCGAGGACGAAGAGCAGGCCTGGGCCCGTGCCCGCCGCGAGGACAAGGACAAGGGTGGCTTTGCAGCGCGCGCTGCCTTGACCATGATTGCCCTCAAGGAAAAACTCGGAGCCTGACCGGATGCCTGCTTCCAAAGATGGGGAAAGTCCCGCTGTAAAGCCCGCCAACAAGCGCGGCGTTGCCCGCCTGGCGGCGGTGCAGGCCCTGTACCAGATGGATGTTGCCGGAACCGGCGTGATCGAGGTGGTGGCGGAATATGAAGCGCACCGTCTCGGCAAGGAAGTCGATGGTACGCAGTATCTGGATGCCGATCCGCAATGGTTCCGTGCCATTGTCGCTGGTGTGGTTGCCGAGCAGACATCCCTCGACCCGATGATCCGTCAGGCCCTGACCGAAGACTGGCCGCTGTCGCGGCTCGATTCCACGCTGCGGGCGATCCTGCGCGCCGGTATCTGGGAACTGAAGAACCGTCCCGATGTGCCGACGGCGGTTATCGTTTCGGAATATATCGACATCGCCAAGGCCTTCTACACGGAAGACGAACCCAAACTGGTGAATGCAGTGCTCGACCGTCTGGCCTTCGAATTGCGCGGTGAAAGCCGCGGCGCGAAGAACCCGCGCGGCTGACGTCCATTCATTGAAAGTGGCGGACACCCCCCCTCTGTGCGTGGTTCGACAAGCTCACCATGAGGGGCGGCGCAGGCTGCAGGGAGCCATATCCTGCACCGCACCTATGGTTGTGTAGCCAACCACATCCTTCATGGTGAGCTTGTCGAACCACGCACCAGCCGGAACACAATGCGCCAAACCTGCTGAATCAGATCGGTTTATCCCAACCCTGAGCCGCCTCAGCGAAAGGCCTTGACCTTTTCGCATCCGCTTCGTTACTCCTAGTACATACGGTCGCGTTTCTGCCGGCCTGGCAGATTTTGCGTGCCGTACCGAACCTGACCTGGGGAGGGGTATTTTTCGGGTCAAAATCTGAGGGAGTGGCATGACTATACTGTTTCTCGTCATCGCCTGCGGTCTGCTGTCTGTCGTTTACGCTTTCTGGGCTACCCAATCGGTGCTCGCAGCGGACCAGGGCAATGCGCGCATGCAAGAAATCGCCGGTGCAATTCGCGAAGGTGCACAGGCCTATCTCACACGTCAGTATACCACGATCGCCATGGTTGGCGTCGTTGTCTTTCTAGCAGTCTGGTACCTCTTGTCTTCCACCGCGGCAGTCGGCTTCATGATCGGTGCTGTCTTGTCGGGGCTTGCCGGTTTCATCGGCATGCATGTTTCCGTCCGTGCCAATGTGCGCACGGCGCAGGCATCGTCCCGCAGTCTCGCCGCCGGTCTCGAGATCGCCTTCAAATCCGGTGCGATCACCGGCATGCTGGTGGCCGGTCTCGCGCTTTTGGGCGTCTCGGTCTATTATTATATCCTGACAGGCCCGATGGGCCATCTGCCTGCGGACCGTGTTGTCATTGACGCGCTTGTCTCCCTCGGGTTCGGTGCGTCGCTTATTTCCATCTTCGCCCGTCTTGGCGGCGGCATCTTCACCAAGGGTGCCGATGTCGGCGGCGATCTCGTCGGCAAGGTCGAAGCCGGAATTCCCGAAGATGACCCGCGCAACCCGGCAACCATCGCCGACAATGTGGGCGACAATGTCGGCGACTGCGCCGGCATGGCCGCCGACCTTTTCGAAACCTATGCGGTGACCATTGTTGCCACCATGGTTCTGGGTGCCATCTTCTTTGCCGCAACGCCCGTCCTGAGCACGGTCATGCTCTATCCGCTCGCCATCTGCGGCGCCTGCATCATCACCTCGATTGCCGGGACGTTCTTCGTCAAGCTCGGTGCGAACAACTCGATCATGGGTGCGCTCTACAAGGGCCTCATCGTGACGGGTCTTCTGTCGATTGCCGGTCTTGCCCTTGCCACGTCGATGACTGTCGGCTGGGGTGAGGTGGGAACGGTCGCAGGCAAGTCGATCACCGGCATCAACCTCTTCTATTGCGGCCTTGTCGGGCTCGTGGTGACGGGATTGATCGTGGTGATCACCGAATATTATACCGGGACCAACAAGCGTCCGGTCAATTCGATTGCCCAAGCGTCGGTGACCGGCCACGGCACCAACGTCATCCAGGGTCTGGCCGTGTCGCTTGAATCGACGGCGCTGCCCGCCCTGGTCATCGTCGGCGGCATCATCTCGACCTACCAGCTTGCCGGGCTGTTCGGCACCGGCATCGCCGTTACCGCCATGCTCGGCATTGCCGGCATGATCGTTGCGCTCGATGCCTTCGGTCCGGTGACGGACAATGCCGGCGGTATCGCGGAAATGGCCGGGCTTGATCCGGACGTGCGCAAATCCACCGACGCGCTGGATGCCGTTGGCAACACGACGAAAGCCGTGACCAAGGGCTATGCCATCGGTTCGGCCGGTTTGGGCGCGCTGGTGCTGTTTGCCGCCTATTCCAACGACCTGCAGTTCTTCATCAGCGAAGCGAACAAGGATGGTTCGACGGCCTTCTCCTATTTCAAGGGCATAGGCGCCGTATCGTTCGAGCTTTCCAATCCCTACGTTGTCGCCGGTCTGATCTTCGGCGGTCTCATCCCCTACCTCTTCGGCGGTATCGCGATGACGGCCGTTGGCCGTGCGGCGGGTTCCGTGGTGGAAGAAGTGCGCAGGCAGTTCCGTGAAAAGCCGGGCATCATGGCCGGTACGGAGCGTCCGGACTATGCGCGGGCGGTGGATATTCTCACCCGCGCCGCCATCAAAGAAATGGTCGTGCCATCGCTGCTGCCGGTATTGGCGCCGCTCGTCGTCTATTTCGGCGTGCTGCTGATTTCCGGTTCAAAAGCCTCGGCCTTCGCCGCGCTCGGTGCTTCGCTTCTCGGCGTGATCATCAATGGCATTTTCGTTGCCATTTCGATGACATCCGGCGGCGGTGCCTGGGACAATGCCAAAAAGTCCTTCGAAGACGGCTTTGTCGACAAGGATGGAACGCGGCACCTGAAGGGCTCCGAAGCCCACAAGGCTTCCGTGACCGGCGATACGGTTGGCGATCCCTACAAGGACACGGCTGGCCCTGCGGTCAATCCGGCGATCAAGATCACCAACATCGTGGCCTTGCTGCTGCTGGCGGTGCTTGCGCACGGATAAGCGTCCATCACGTCAAAGAAAAACCCGCGAAATCAGGTTTCGCGGGTTTTTTGTTTTCAGCGCAGGGATTACTGACCGGGAGGTCCGCCCGCGCCAATGGAACCGGGTGCCTTGCCAACGCCCGCAAGCAGCTGGCCGAGGAACGACAGGTCCTTGCCGCCGGTCGGCGTGGTGCGGGAGATGAAGTCGAAAACCTTGCCGTCCTGCAATCCGTAATTGGAAATGCTGGCGACCTTGCTTTTCTGGTCGAAATAAACCGCAAGAATGCGACGGTCGGTCACCTTCGGCTGCATGAAGGCGACGCTGCGTTTGCGCTTCTGGGAAATGTAATAGAAGACTTCGTTGTCGAACGTTGCCGTCGAGGACGGGCTGCCAAGCGACAGGATGACCTGCTCGCGGCTGGACCCGACCGGAACGAACGCCAGCGCCTTCTCGTCGAGGATATAACCTTCCGACAATGTTTCGGATGGATTGAGGTTGGCGGTATTACAGCCGGCAAGCCCTACGACAAAAAACAGAGTTCCGGCGAGAAGATATTCCCGGGAACGATCGGCCTTGAAAATCCGCTGCAACAACGACATCTCCATTTCAATAGTGGGGCCACGTCTTTCGCTGCCCGCAGAACTTCGGTAAACCACCTTGAAGTCCGATGCAACCGGCGACTCGTGTTGCGGCCCGACCCAAGTGAAAGCACATATATGATTCTCAATTTATTCAGCCGTAAGGCCAAAGCAAATGAGGCGATTACCACAGCCCTCTACGATGTGATCGTGGCGGCGGCGCGGCAGCCATACCTCTATTCTGACATTGATGTGCCGGATTCGCCGCTCGGACGCTATGAAATGGTATCTTTGCACGTTTTTCTTTTCATGCGCCGGATAAAGGGCAGGACGCCCGCCCTCAAGATGATCGGACAGGAAGTGACGGATGAATTCTTCCGGGACGTGGATCACTCGCTGCGGGAGCTTGGGATCGGCGACTCCGGTATCCCGAAGCGGATGAAGAAACTGGCGCGCATGTTCTATGGCCGGGTGGAGTCCTATGACAAGGCGCTCCAGACCAACGATCATCCGGCCCTGGCGGCCGCACTGGCCCGCAATGTCCGCCCTGACACCAGCGAATGGACAGGCGCCTCCGCGCTGGCCGGATACACCATCCAAGCGGCGTTGTTCCTGGAAAACCAGTCGGATGAAGATATAGCCCGCGGGCAGCTGGCCTTTCCGGACGCCAGCGCCGGTGCAGAAACCCTGCAGAATTAGGAAGGGGAGCAAAATGACAAGAAATATCGATGGCGCACTCAGTTTCCCGATCTCGGTCAAACGGCTTCCGCAGAAGGGACTGACCGTCAAGATCGAAGCGGACGAGCGCGAGCGCATAGCACTGCGGGACTTTCACGAATTGCAGGATGTGACGTCGTTCAAGGCCGATCTGCAGATTGTTCCCTGGAAGAAGGACGGCATACGCGTGCGCGGCGTGGTGAAGGCCCGGATCGTCCAGTCCTGCGTTGTCACGTCGGATCCCGTCGATGCGGTCGTCAATGCGGAAGTGGATACGCTGTTCGTGCCGGAGAACTCCAAGCTGGCGCGCTTGCCGCTCGATGAGAACGGCGAGCTGATCATCAGCGCCGACGGTCCCGATATACCCGAGACATTTTCCGGCGATACGCTGGATGCCGGTGCCATAGCCGAGGAGTTTTTCGAGCTGGCCATTGACCCATACCCCCGCAAGGAGGGCGTATCGGATGCGCCCATCGAGGTTGTCTTCGGTGATGACGAAACAGCGGAGAAGCCTGTCAGTCCGTTTGCCGGCCTCAAGGACTGGAAACAGAAGCCTTGATTGTGACGATTTCCTGAGGCTGACTATCGAAATACTGCCCTGATGGGCTATAACAACGGAAAATACCCAAAAAGGGGCAGTGTTTTTCACAATGATTCCAGTCTATGTGCCGGAGGTCCGGCAGATTCCGGTTGTACAGCGACGGAAATTGACTATTTTCGCCGAGTCTTTGAGCAATTGATAAACCCAGCAAGCATA
The DNA here is from genome assembly GCF_044760925.1 of Phyllobacterium sp. NPDC097923. Lineage (NCBI taxonomy): Bacteria > Pseudomonadati > Pseudomonadota > Alphaproteobacteria > Hyphomicrobiales > Phyllobacteriaceae > Phyllobacterium > Phyllobacterium sp. NPDC097923. Next base: position 1,241,324 of record NZ_JBIWBL010000001.1, read on the forward strand.
CTCACTGAACAGGACAATCGAGAGTGATCAGAATTTCCATTGATGCCATGGGCGGTGATTTCGGTCCTGAGATCGTCATTCCCGGTCTGGCAACGGCGCTGGAGCGCCATCCTGATATCCGGTTTGTGATCTTCGGTCGTGAGGAAGAGGTAAGGCCGGTTCTCGACCGTTATCCCACGCTTGCGAGCTCGACATTCCACCACTGCGACGTGTCGGTGCGTATGGACGAAAAACCCAGTCAGGCCTTGCGCAACGGCCGCTGGAAGTCATCCATGTGGCGCTCCATCGAGGCGGTGAAAACAGGCGAGGCGGATGTCTGCGTATCGGCGGGCAATACCGGCGCGCTGATGGCCATGTCGAAATTCTGCCTGCGCACCATGGCCAATGTGGAACGCCCGGCCATTGCCGGCATCTGGCCGACATTGCGCGGTGAGAGTATCGTGCTCGATATCGGCGCGACCATCGGTGCCGACGCGCAGCAGCTGGTCGACTATGCCGTCATGGGCGCCGCCATGGCCCGCTCACTATTCGAGATCGAACGCCCGACGATCGGCCTGCTCAATGTCGGGGTGGAAGAAATCAAGGGACAGGACGACGTCAAGGATGCGGCACGCATTTTGCGTGAGATTCCCTTGCCAAGCCTTGAATATTACGGCTTCGTCGAAGGCGACGACATCGGCAAGGGCGCTGTCGACGTGGTGGTCACCGAAGGGTTTACCGGAAACATCGCGCTGAAGACGGCGGAGGGGACGGCCAAGCAGTTCGCGCAGTATCTGCGCGATGCGATGGGCCGCACATGGATGGCCAAGATCGGCTATCTCTTCGCCAAGGGGGCATTTGATCGCCTGCGCGAGAAAATGGACCCGCGCAAGACCAATGGCGGCGTGTTTCTCGGGCTGAACGGCGTTGTCATCAAGAGCCATGGCGGAACCGATGCGCTGGGCTTCGCTTCGGCGGTCGATGTCGGCTATGACATGGCCCGAAACAAGCTTTTGGAAAAGATTGCCTCGGATCTGAGCCATTTTCACAAAAGCCCGGTCGGGGTCGCTTTTCAGGGCGAGGCCGAAAATGATTCAGAAGCTGAAATAGAACCACAGGCGTAGGAAAAATAAATGATCCGGTCCGTTGTTAGAGGTGTAGGGGCGGCCAAACCGGCGCGCCTGGTCAAGAACGCCGATCTGGAAGGCATTGTCGAAACCAGCGACGAGTGGATCGTGCAGCGGACGGGCATCCGTCAGCGCTATATCGCAGGCGAGGGCGAAACAACCGCATCGCTGGGCGAGGCGGCTGCGCGTGCAGCGCTCGACAATGCCGGCATGACACCGGACGACATCGACCTGATCATTCTGGCGACCTCGACGCCCGACAATACGTTCCCGGCCTCCGCCGTCGACATCCAGGCACGCCTCGGCATGACCCATGGCTTTGCCTTCGACATGCAGGCGGTCTGCTCCGGCTTCGTCTATGCCATCAGCACTGCCGACCTCTACATTCGCGGCGGCATGGCCAAGCGCGTTCTGGTCATCGGTTCAGAGACGTTCTCGCGGCTTCTCGACTGGAATGACCGCACGACCTGCGTCCTGTTCGGCGATGGTGCTGGTGCCGTCGTGCTTGAGGGCAATGAGGGACGCGGCCTGACATCCGATCGCGGCATTCTCACCGCCAACCTGCGGTCCGACGGTTCGCACAAGCAGAAGTTGTATGTGGATGGCGGACCATCCAGCACCCAGACGGTCGGTCATCTGCGCATGGAGGGCCGCGAGGTTTTCAAGCACGCGGTCGGCATGATCACCGACGTCATCGAAGCCTCGTTCTCGGAAGCCGGGATCACCGCCGAGGATGTCGACTGGTTCGTTCCGCACCAGGCCAACAAGCGCATCATCGACGCATCAGCCAAGAAATTGAACCTCGCCGAGGAAAAGGTGGTCATTACGGTTGACCAGCACGGCAATACCTCCGCGGCGTCCGTCCCCCTGGCCCTGGCGACGGCGGTTGCCGACGGGCGGATCAAGCAGGGCGATCTTGTCCTTCTTGAAGCCATGGGCGGGGGCTTTACGTGGGGTGCAGTTCTGCTACGGTGGTGATGGTCCGGTTGGGTCAGCAGTTTGTTTTATCAACTGTTTTACCTGCTTGCCCTATCGGATTTGATCCTATAACTTCCGCTTCCACCTTGATAGTTTTGCAACAAACGAGAGCTTAGAGATCGTATGGGGGGTAAGACCATTACGCGCGCTGATCTGGCCGAAGCAGTCTATCGCAAGGTAGGGCTTTCACGCACGGAGTCAGCTTCACTCGTCGAAACCATTCTCGATGAAGTATGTGATGCCATTGTTCGTGGCGAAACGGTCAAATTGTCATCGTTCGCCACGTTTCAGGTCCGGGACAAGAACGAACGCATCGGCCGCAACCCGAAAACGGGTGAGGAGGTGCCCATTTTGCCTCGCCGGGTCATGACGTTCAAGGCGTCCAATGTGCTCAAACAGCGCATTTTGCGCTCGCATCAGGCACGCAAGAAGAAATCTGCATAGCGGATTTATGCAGGGCGCTTCGGCTCCCTGGGCGAGATTGCTGTGGGGCAATCTCGCGTTGTACTTGAAAACCACTTGATAAACCGCTGAAATGGGCGTCGAATCAGATTTTCTCCTGAAAGGGTGAAAACATGGACAAGAGTCCCGACGCTTTTAGAACCATCAGTGAAGTTGCTGAAGATCTCGATCTTCCCCAGCATGTTCTGCGTTTTTGGGAAACGCGTTTTACCCATATCAAACCGATGAAGCGCGGCGGCGGACGACGATACTATCGCCCGCTCGATGTCGATCTGCTCAAGGGCATCCGCCATCTGCTGTATGATCAGGGCTATACGATCAAGGGCGTGCAGCGGCTTTTGCGAGAGAATGGCGCGCAGTTCATCATCGCGCTCGGCAGCGGCGACACCGCTGCCGCCGAAGCCATCAGCCAGCAGAAGCAGGCGGCCGTTCGCGAGGAGGAAGCACATTCCGCCGAGCAGGAACGCGCCGACGCGGCGGAAGAAGCCGCCATCATGGGATCGCCGAAATCATCGTCCCATGGCCGGCGCCTCTTTGGCCTGATCAAGGGCGACGATGACGGGCCGGTGGCTGCCGACGGCAAGCGGTTGTCAAAAGACAACCGGACCCTGCTGCAGGAAACGCTTTTCGACCTCTTGGAATGCAAGCGCCTGCTGGATCAGGTCCGTTAGGTTCACCGCGCAATTCGCTGCTGATTTGCAGGCTGGAATAGGTTGTTCGTGGTTCGACAAGCTCACCATGAGGGCGGTTGAGGATTGCAGGGAGCCATATGCTGCAACCTATCCGATTGGCCTTGCAATCAAATGAATTCCCTCTTGGTGAGCTTGTCGAACCACGCACCACGCTCCCGCCAATAAAAAACCCAGCTTCCACGGGGAGTGAAAGCTGGGATTTGGGGTTGGCTGTGGGGTACAGCCTAGCTGGTTGGGGGACCAGTATTGTGGAAACGCCGCCATCCGCCAAAAGTTCCAAAATATTTTGAAAAAATTTGGGAACTGATTTAACGGGCCAGCATACCGATGACGATGCCGAGGCCTGCAATGACCATCAGCGTCGACACGGAATTCTGCGTCTGGATACCGCCGATTTTGCGGGCCTGATGGCCGACAGCATGTGCTGCCCGCCGTCCGCCGTCCTTGATGGCGTCAAAGGCCGAGGAATCATCGCCTTCGAGATCATCGAGCAGTTGCACGCCTTTGTCGGCGAGCGACTGCGTCAGCGCCGCCAGATCGCGCTTCAGATCTTCGATTTCACGCTGCAAACGGGCGCGATCCTCATCGTTACGGCTTGGTTCAGCACTGTCCATGGCCATCACCCTTCGTTAGCGTCTTGAAACAAGCCCGATGAGCAGGGCTGCACCCGCCACGATGGCAAGGGTTGCCAGCGGGTTTTCCTTGGCCGCATCGGCGGCATAGCGCACCTGGTTGGAGGCAACGCGTTTCACGTCGTCCAGCTTTTCGCCGCCCATGTCGGCGAGATTGGCCGTGAGTTTCGACACTTCCTTGCGCAAGGCTGCAATCTGCGCCTCGACATCGTCCTGGATATCATCGGTGGTTTTGGAAAATATTGCCATTCTTCATATGCTCCTGTGCATGACAAGCCTATAACGGGCAGGGGCCGCTTCGGTTCCCCCGGTTTTTGTCCTGATGTCAGCGCCCGGAAAAATAATTAATGCACCTGCCGGAAACTTTCCCGGTCAAGCCCTCGTTCTTGTTTGCATTCCCCAGGAAGGGGAGGCAAACGCGGAGCAATACAATGGGTAAATTGACTGCAGGTATTTTCGCCGGATTTTTGGCGGTTACAGCACTGAGCGGAGCAGCATTGGCAAAGGACAACCCGATGGTTGGCGGCGCACCGATGTATGCCAACAAGAATATCATCGAGAATGCGGTCAACTCCAAGGACCACACAACACTTGTCGCCGCGGTCAAGGCGGCCGGTCTTGTCGAAACGCTTCAGGGCAAGGGACCGTTTACGGTATTCGCGCCAACCAACGAAGCTTTCGCCAAGCTGCCAAAAGGCACTGTCGAGACGCTGTTGAAACCAGAAAACAAGGCGACGCTCACCAAGGTTCTCACCTGCCATGTGGTGGCTGCTGACGCCATGTCCATGACGATCAAGAAGATGATCAAGGACGATGGCGGCTCGCACAAGGTGAAGACGGTCGGTGGTTGCATTCTGACCGTCAGCGAAAAGGGCGGCAGAATCTCGATCAAGGATGAGAAGGGCAACGTCGCTCACGTCTCGATCGCTGATGTCAAGCAGTCGAACGGCGTCATTCACGTGATCGACAAGGTTCTCCTGCCAAAATAAGACAGCGGCAAACGCTGCTCCGGCGGACACCCCCGCATGCCCGTTATCGGTGTTCCGATAACGGGCTTTTTGTTTCTCCGGTCAAAACCTACTTGGTGTCATGCTTGAAGCGCCGGTGGCTGAATCCGCCTTTGGCCAACCGCAGGATCGAAGAGAGTTTTGTCGGGTCACAGGCAATTTTAGGAATTTGCTTGCTCACCTTTTGCATCGTTTTGGGCGATGCAGGCTGTGCATGGTGCGGCGTGTGAAGAATCGCTTCTCCCATAGTTCATTCGCTCCCTGACGACGTTCCGCTCCCGGCCCATGCCGAAAGCCCAATGCTGTGGTTCGTATACGGATATTCCCGGATCATACGACGGACAGTCGATCCTTGCCTGGATCATTCAATGGAGAGGTCAGTCAACTCTTGCCGTTTACACCCGGTGCGACGGTTTCGCCTGGTACGCCAGCAAGATAATCACAATGACTGCAAGCAAGAAATCAAGATCACGCATATCCGTAACCTCCTGCATTCCAGGGCGGAATATAGCGGGAAACGTGCCGGTTTCCAAATCACAACATGTCGATCCGGCCGGCGTGCAGCGCGCGGAGCGCTGCACATGTAAAAAACGGTGAGCCGTGAAGCCCACCGTTTCAAAAAATGACGTGACTGGAGATCTCATCATCGCAGTTCAGCAATGCAGTCCTTCTCCATTGCCAAACACAATTCATATGTTTGTTGGGCCAAGGCCTGAGTATCCGGGGACGGGCCCCGGATACATCTTCAAATCCTGTTAAGGATTAGAAGTTGCGCTGGAAGCGGATCATGCCGCCGAATGCATCGTCGTTGCCGCCGTTGGCAATCGATACATCCTTACGATGACCGTCGAACTTGGTGTAGCTGACTTCTGGCGTAACTGTGAAGCCAGGAACGAGCTCGTATGCCAGGTTCAAAGTACCAGCAACGGTGCCTTCGGATTCGTATGCAACCTGTGCATTGACAGTTGCCTTATCCGTAACCTTGGCGGACAGACCACCCCAAACAGCCCAGTCGCCTTCCCAGCGGCCGAACCAGTTCAGGCTGCGTGCATGCGCGTAGTTATCGTCGAAGTTCGACTGATAGCCACCCATGACGAATGCCTTGACAGTGTCGGTGAACTTGACGTCCAAACGAACCTTACCGGCCCATTCTTCGATAACCGAGTCATAACCAGCAACAGCCGAGATACCGCCCCAACCCTGCTCGTACTTCACGCCGCCGACTACATGCGGCATGTAATCGTTGATGCGGTAGTCGTGCGAAACGCCGTCGTTGTCGGATTCGGATTCGCCCTGTTCAGCACCGATCATGGCCGAGAAGCCATTGCCAGCTGCGAACGTGTAGCTAACCTGGTTGGAAGTGCCGGACTGATAGTTGATCACGTCGTCGTTGATGACGCTGCCGGCATAACCGGTCCACGAACCGAACAGTTCGTCAGCAACACCGATGCGGAAACCGCCGAGCTCGATGAACGCGTTAGGAATGAGGCCACCGCTGTTGGAACCGTTCGTGTAGTTGAAACGTGTTTCAATGTACGAACGCAGTGTGCCGAGTTCTGTTTCCGAACGAGCGTCGAAACGAACAGTGGCGCGTGTGCGCTTGTAATAGGTGTCTTCGTTCAGGCCGTCGGAGCCCTTGATGCCGCTGACATGGCCGCCGGTGTATACGCTGTCGCCGCCCTTGGCGTCGTAACGGACATAGCCGCCGATCTTCAGGCAGGTCTCGGTGCCAGGAATGTAGAAGAAGCCCTTGCCGTATGCATCGCAAACGCGAACGTATTCGACAGCTTCAGGTTCGGCGACGACAACTGCGTCAGCAGCGCGCGCGCCAGTTACTGCAACCAGAGCTGCAGCGGAGCCGAGTAGCAGGCTCTTAATGTTCATTGTTGCTCTCCATGAGATTGGTAGTGACAATTCGGTATTCTGCGACTTTGGTCGTAGAGTCAAATGTCAAATTACAAATCTTTAATGCCGGGAGCGATGGGATTTTTATTGTTGCGGATTTGCAACTATAAGTTAACGCGGGGTTAATATCAAGTATAATCAGTATGAATACTTTAACGTACAAGCATATCATGCTATTGTAACAAAATTGTGATAGGGTTTGTAAATATTATCAGGTTTTCGCTTGGTATTTCCGTCAGCTGCGTGGCGTCCGGCGGTCTGGTGGATCTGCTGTTCCCCGTGCCTGACCGCGCGGGATGAGTCTGGAGGCGGCCACGTCCGTTCGTGGCAGCGGGTGAGACGTCAATCAGCCCGCCCGACCCTATCCTTAAGTTGATAGCAGTCGCGCCTTGCCCTTGCGGGCAGCTTGGTTGTGGCTGATTCTGGGCGCAATTGATACGCCATTCAACAATGGCTGCAGCCAGCCGCAAGACACGCATGGGTGACATGCCACATCCGAAATCCGGATTATCTGTGCGCAGTCAGAAGTTTAATTCTCGCCTTTCGCCGTATACGCCTGACGAGCGCCGGCACATCGACCGTGCAATCCTGAAAATTCATCTGAGCAGCGCGGCTCTGCTCCTCCGCCTGAACGATGATTTTTTCCTTGCAGCTCTGTCGTCCCAGAAACTTAATTCTTGTTCGCATGTTCCACACCCCCTCATGTCTTATGACTTTTTTTGAGAGACCTCATATATGCAATGATTCCGGATGGTTTGGAATATATCCGGGGTTCAAATGCCGGGCTGGCCATACACGAAACAGTGAATAAACCTCGGCGCGAGACTGTCGTATCGGTTGGCGCTACGGACGGAGGAGGGTGGAGACTTGGCGTTCACGCAAGATGAGATAACGGCCCACGCCCTGGTGATCGTCGATGTGCAAAATGCCTTCATCACGGGAGCCGAAGCCGTTCCGGATTGCGTCCAGCTTCAGGGTGCGGTGAAAAGGCTTCTCGAGAATGCGCGCGCGGCCAAGGTGCCGGTTGTCTTCCTGCAGAATGACGGTCCTGCCGGCGCGGTTGACGCGCCGAATACCGATGGCTGGCAATTGTTCTTTCCGCCCGAGGCGCGCGAGGTGGTGATCCGCAAGTCCAGGGACAACGGCTTCGACGGCACCGGTCTTGAGGGTGTGCTCCGGGCGCATGGGGTCCGGTCAATGGCGATCTGCGGCATGCTGTCGGAAATGTGCCTGGCAGCGACGGCGCGAGCCGCGCTGGAAAAGGGATTTGCGGTGATCCTTTCCCATGATGGCCACGCAACCTACGATGTGCCGGCTGGTCCGGGCAATTCGGAGGCTGTTCCCGCTCGGTTGGCGGCGCGGGCGGCAGAATGGTCGCTGGGCGACGATATTATCCTTTTGGCCGCTGCGGGCGATATCCGCTTCCAGACGGCCCGCCGCAGGTAAAATGCTTCCGGGGCTTGCCGTTGGCAAATGGCGGGGCGAATCCCCTTAGCGCAAAAGGCGCAGGAAGATTGTGCTTGCGGCAACCCCGAAGGCTCCGCCCGCCGCCTTCACTACGGCATCGAGCAGCCGGGCATGCCGGGTGGGGGCAAGCATCTGCGCCAGCTCGAAACCGAAAGCCGCGCCAACCACCAAAACCAGGATGAGCAGCCACCGCCGCGGATAGGCCGCCGCAAAGACGAAGCCAAGCACGGCAAAAGCTGCAAAGCGCTCGACATTGACCGGCAAGCCGCTCTCCGGCCGCAGGCTGATGGGGTCGACAGTGATGAAAAGTATGGCTGCGAACAGCAGCCACGCGGCGATTTGAATGAGCTTCATGCATACCCCATAGCGCATTCAACGCCTGGTTCCAATCCGTCACAATCTGCAATTTAGGGTAAAGCCGGATGTCGGCGTGCGGGCGGCGCAAACTTCACGTTGCGCATTGCCAGTATCCTTCGGGTGAGGCCCGGCAAGGGGCATCGGGGGGTGATGGGATGCCGAGCCTCCGTTGCCCGAAGGTGACAACGTGCGGGTGATAACACGAGAACCTGAGCAGGAGATTATCCGAACCTGAGCCGAAACTGAGATGCAGTCAGGCCTCGGGGACAGCATGTCTGCCGGCGCGCGGATGCGCCTGTGGCGAGGCCCAGTGCAGTGCCGAGCGAAGGCAGGCACGCACTGGACCCCGTGCTTGGGTTGCTCAAGCGAAGCTCACTTGCCAAAGGCATTTGTCACAATCAAGCCGTCACGTTACCCGCGTCGTGCCATGCCGTTCCTTCAACTGCGGTAATGGACCCGGTACCTGTCTTCGACCGGCTGACCGACCGTTGCCTTGACCCCCAGGACGAAATGGATCGAGATGATCTTGTCGGCCTCTACACCCGCTTCAGACAGTGCGGCATTCAGCGCCTTGATCGTGGCCGCGACTTCCATCTCCTTGACCGGTATCTGCTCGTTCGTCGTCATTATTCGTTCCTTTACACAACGGGGAATGCCTTGGCCCTTACCAGGCCTGGCTCGTTTGCCCCGGGCGCTGCTCATGCGCGCCCTGTCAGGCATGTCCGATATACCGCGCTGATATACATTGGCATAATATAAGAATTGTCATATTCTAATAGGCATAAGCTATGAGTAGGTCATGCCGCCATGCGATGGGCCAATCGCGGGAAGGTGACTCAACCATTGGCCTGTATTGAAGGGAGCATAATCGTCATGACGTTGTCCGGCCTGTCGCTTCGCGATCTGGAATATGCCATTGCGGTTGCGGATCTGGGCAGCTTCGGCAAGGCCGCCGAACAGTGCCGGGTTGCACAGCCCTCGCTTTCCGTACAGGTGAGCAAGCTCGAGACGCGGCTGAAGACGGTGATCTTCGAACGCACGACGCGGCGGGTCATCGTCACGCCGCAGGGTCAGGAGCTCCTTGACCAGATGCGCCGTGTGGTGCTGGAGGCGCGCCGGCTGCTGGATCTGTCCGTCCGCTCGTCGGAGGCCTTCGGCGGCACGTTGCGCCTGTCGGCAATCGCCACGCTTGGCCCCTATTATTTCCCGCGCATTCTCCAGAGCTTGCGCGCGCACTATCCGGCGCTTGCCTTCGTGCTGGGTGAAGGGCGCACCGACGACCTCGTCACGGCTTTGCTGCGCGGTGACCTCGATGCCGTGCTCATGTCGACACCGTCCGGAGAGCCGGGCTTGAGCGAAATCCCGCTGTTTCATGAACCGTTCGTGATGGCCTGTCCCGAGGGACATGCGGCAACGCTGGCTGGCGGTGCCGGATGGAAAGATCTGTCCGCCCACGAGCGATTGCTGTTGGAGGAGGGGCATTGCCTGCGGGATCAGGCCATTGCCGCCTGTGCGGAGATCGACACCACCAACCGGCACGCGACCAGCCTGGAGACCCTGAAATATATGGTGGCCGCAGGCGAGGGATGTACCCTGCTGCCCGTTCTTGCGGTGAGTGACGTTCATGGGCTGCACTATCTGCCGCTGCAGGGCAGCGGATATGCCCGCACCATTGTCCTTGCCTGGCGGCGCAGCGATCCTCGGACAGAGGACTTTGAACAGCTCGGCGCCAATCTGCGCCGGTTTCAACATCCCGCGATCCGCACATTTGCCTGAGCAAGGACAAGCGTCATTGGCAATGTACAGTTTTATGCAGGTTTATACTTTTATGTCATGTTGCCATTGGGATTGCGGCTTATGACCAAGGGGAATGAGAGGATATGGGACAGGGGGAGCTCGTTTCGTGAACGCACGTCTTTCGTGGATAGCTTGTGTTTTCTTCAGCCTAAGCTTCATGGTCGTGGGGTCCGCCGCAGCGCAGGAGGCGGTTCCAGCTCTGTCAGGTGACCTTGCCGAGCTGTGCGCTCCCGATCCGCAGCATCCCCCTAGCCTATGGAAGATCAGCAAGAAATTGGATCAGGGGGCATGGCGGTCGCGTCTGTCCTGTGATTCCGGCGCTGCCACTTCGTCCGGGCCCGTGCTGCGCCTCTCTGTGCATCCGGGCGATGCCGTTGAAAAAGAGTCCGACGAAAAATCGACGGAACGCGTGGAAATCCAGATGCGAAAGGAGGTCGTCAAGTTCGATGCGCCGACCTGGTACCGCTTCCGGTTCCGTCTCGAACGTCCCTGGCAGGGCATTGGCAACCGGACCGTCATTCATCAGGTAAAACAGAACATCCAGGCGCGTGACGAGAAGCCGCAAGGGGCGTGTCCCGCCGCCAATCCCCTGTTTAAGGTCGAGGCCCGCCCGTCGGCCACGGGGGCGGATTTCCTGGTCAAGGTGCGCGGAACCAGCGACTGCAATCTCGGGGAATCCAGAATAATATGCGGTCCATGGCACCTGGACCTGGATCACTGGAATGATGTGAAGGTCATGATCAAGCCCAGTCTGAAGGAAGGGGCAAGCCAGGTGCAGGTCTGGCTCAACGGGCGCGGTTGCGATCCCTACACAGGGCTTCTCGGCTATCCCGATCATGGTGCCCGTGATGATTCCGGCCGCCCGTTTATCGACGTCCAGCCGCGCTTTGGCATTTATCGTGATGCCCTGCCGGACAATGTGCAATCGATCGATTTCACGGGTATTCGGTTTTGGTCGGCAAATCCGGCAGGCGATCCCTCGTGGTCGGAAAATCCGTTGCCGATGCGATGATGCCCGGTCATCAGGACCGCTGTTCACATCTTAAGGCATTTCTAACTATCCGGTTCGGATCTGTCACGGGATTCTCTAATTCTTGACGACTCTTCGCTAGGCATCTCGCCGACAACGGAGCAGGTGCCTATGCGCGAGGATATTTCAGGATTCAGTGTACCGAGATGGCGGCTGACACGCTGGTTGGCCGATGCTGGATCCAATGTGCCTGGCTATATTCGATCGGAATTGATTGCGAGCCTGTTCGGAACATTACCGATTTTTGCCGGCGGCGTTATCAATACAATTCTGGTATCGGCGTTCATCGCCTACCGGATACCGCGACCGGAATTCATCTTCTGGCTGGGATGCGAATTGCTGATTTGCGGCACGAGGCTCGTGGTGCTGCTCATCAGCCACAGGAATGCCAAAGCGGGCAAAGCCACGCCTACCGACATTTACATTCTGCTGGCTCTGGCCTGGTCAGGCGCCGTCGGTTACGGCTGTTTCATCAGTATGATGAGCGGGGATTGGGTGGTGGCAACGCTCGCCTGCCTGTCCGCCGGCGCCATGGTGGGGGGCATCTGCTTTCGCAATTTTGGCGCGCCGCGTCTTGCCTCGGTCATGATCATCTTGAGCCTTGGGCCTGCTTGCCTCGGCGGTGCGCTGTCCAGCGAGCCGATCTTATACGTCACGCTTTTGCAAATTCCGCTTTATCTCATCAGCATGGCCATGGCCTCGCACAAGCTCAACGCGATGCTGATTGCGACAAAGCTGGCTGAACGCGAAAACGAGCGCCGGGCAAATGAAGATGCGCTGACCGGCCTGTTGAACCGCACGGGTCTGCTGGCACACATCAATGATCGTTTGTCGGCGCTGCAGCAGGATCAGACAGGCTTTGCCGTGCTTTACCTCGATCTGGATGGCTTCAAACTCGTCAACGATCAATATGGCCATGCAAGCGGCGATGAGGTGCTGTTTGAAGTGTCGAGGCGGATTTTAGCCAATCTCGGGCCCGAAGACGCAGCGGCCCGTATTGGCGGTGATGAGTTTGTTGTTGTGAAAGCGGGCGAGGACGATCAGGACCTTACGGCGTTTGCGGCGTCAATCTCTGAAAACATAGGCGAGCGCATCCGCTTGAACGTCGGCAGCAGCGTGGAAGTGGGGTCCAGCATGGGAATTGCCCTTGCGCCGCGGCACGGAAGTGCGGCCGGCGTTTTATTGGATAAGGCCGACAAGGCTTTGTATCAGGCAAAAGCTGCGGGAAAGAACAGGCACGCCATCGCGCTTTAGATTCAGCCGAATATGGCACAACCCCTGTCCATTTGAGACGGGCGACGACCTTGGCTCGCCCGTCTTTCCGTGGCCCTCCCTCAGGCCTCGGGTTCGTGGCAAACCATTTCGATGTTGTGCCCGTCCGGATCAACGACGAAAGCCGCATAATAGTTCGCATGATAGCGCGGGCGCAGACCCGGCGCGCCATTGTCTTTACCGCCCGCGGCCAGAGCCGCCCGATGGAAAGCCTCGACCTGCAGGCGATTCTCGGCCGTGAACGCCAGATGAAGATGCGCCGGCTTCTCCTCGGTCTGGTACAGGCACAGGGAGGCCTTGCCCTTTGGGCTGAGCTCGGCACCCTGCGCCGGTGTGGTCCCCTCTGCGATGACAGCGATACCGAGCGGTTCGAGTGCCTTGAGATAGAACGCCTTGCTGGCTGCATAGTCGGTTACGCCGAATTTCACATGGTCAAACATGGTTTCTCCTGAAGTGTGTGGGCCTGGACGCGTCCGCCGAACCCGGAGCGGAACAGAGCGTCATGCGCCTCCTGATCGGGATCATAGCAGCAGTCCTCGACCAGGCGCACATCGTAGTCGGCATCGCTGGCCCAGGTGACGCTGGAAAGAACGACGCCGGTGGTGCTTATTCCGGCCATGACAAGGGTGCTTACACCGCGCGTCCGAAGATCGGCGTCGAGCGACGTGCCATGAAAAACGCTGGCTCGCGGACATGCATAGAAAAGGTCACCCGGTTCGATCGCAAGTCCCGCAACGGGGCGGCCGGTACGAAAGTGTCCGGACGATATATAGGGCGAAATCTGGCGGTTGCTCGCCGGCGGTGCGTGTTCATAGGCTTCGCCCAGCGAAAAGTTGGGGAACAGCACCGGCCGGCCGGTGGCGCGCCAGCGCCTGATCAGTGTGTTGCACCGATCCAGCAAGGGCGACGGCTCTTCCCCGAACAGGATTGCAAACACGTCGGCTTGATAGTGCATAATGACGAGGGCCGCTCTCTCGATATAGCTGCCCTGGAAATCGACCAACATCACAATCCTCCAAAATGAAATCCGAATTCGACATTCGAATCATCCCGTTTAGCGCGGCGAGTATGAGGCAAGGCTGGGGAAGGTAAAGAAATCCGTGGGACGGTCCGTGCTGAAAACGCCCAGGCCGTGCATTTGTGTGCAGTTTGTTCTTTTTCTTCCAAATCGGCTATTGCCAAAAAAACCCCAATATTCTAGGGGTTCGGCACCGGCGGAGCGTAGCGCAGCCCGGTAGCGCACTTGACTGGGGGTCAAGGGGTCGTCGGTTCGAATCCGGCCGCTCCGACCATTTATCCCGCCAGATCATTCATTGGTTGGATAGATCGGTTATCAAAAAGCCAGACCTCGCGTCTGGCTTTTTTGCTTGGTAAAGTGCGTCAAAGCTTCTCCGGCGTGGCACCCGTCCGCGATTCCAGCCGGTAGCGATTGCCGGGATAGACCAGATGGACCAGCGAGACCACGGTATCGCCCGACCAGGTGCGGCGGCGGATGGCAAGGCATGGCTCGCTGCGCGCAATGCCGAGCAGCTTGCGGTCGCGTGCCGACGGCATGGCAGCCTCGACGATATGCTCCGACCCGCTGAGGGGGGCAATCGCGCTGAGATAGGCGTTGGGCGTACGCGCCGTAAAATCCTGCGCCAGATAATCGGGAGCGGCGCGCGGATTGACGAAACGATCCTCGATCTGCACGGCGATGCCGTTTTCCCGGTGCACGATCACCGAGTGAAAGACGGGTGCGCCGGATGGCAGTTCAAGCGCATCGGCGACGGCACAGGCGGCGTTCTCCCGATTGAGACGAACCACTGACGCGCTGTGGACATGGCCGCGCTCGATGATTTCATCGGCGATGTTGCGCACTTCGAACAGCGTTGAATGACCCTTGCGCGCCGCGACAAACGAGCCGACGCCGCGGATGCGCACCAGCTCACCCTCATTGGCAAGCTCGCGCAGGGCGCGGTTGGCGGTCATCTTGCTGACGCCCAATCCGGCTACCAGCTCGTTCTCCGAGGGGACGCGATGCTCGGGCGGCCATTCGCCGCTGTGAATGCGGCCGAGGATCATCCGTTTCACATGGGCATAAAGCGGTGCACCATAGCGTGTGGCGGGTTGCTTCTTGAGCATGGCATCGGTCATCGCAGGCCCTTCATTGCCCATTCCTTGTGCAGGATCAGAATTTGCCTCGCTGTGCGACTTTCCCTCTTGCGCGGCACAGGGGATGTCATAAGGTACCATATACAACTTGCCAAAAGACAAAAGCTCAAAAGCCACCGCAGTGTGGCACGGGAACACGGGTTCAACACTTGCCAACCTCAAGAGGAGAAGGCTGATGAAACTACACAAGCTCCTGCTGTCGGGTGCGATGGCGCTTTCCGCGCTGTCCATGTCTGCGGCCCATGCGAAGGACTGGAAGACCGTCACGATCACACTGGAGGGCGCCTATGCGCCCTGGAATGTCACCAATCCGGACGGGACGCTGGGCGGCTTCGAGCCGGAACTGGCCGCACATATGTGCGCCGAGATGAAGATCGAGTGCAAACTGGTGGCTTCCGATTGGGATGGCATGATTCCAGCGCTCAACGCCGGCAAGTTCGATGTTATCATGGATGCGCTGTCGATCACCGACGAGCGCAAGCAGGTCATCGATTTCACGATCCCCTATGCCAATACCCATGCGGGTTTCGCCACCCAGAAGGACAGCCCGCTGGCCAATGCGGCCGGAACCGGTTCTGTTCTCAAGCTCACGCCGGGGCAGACCGGCGTTGCCGAAATTGAGGCGATGAAGACGGCCTTCAAGGGCAAGACCATCGGCATCCAGGCGGCGACCGTCTATGCCAAGTTCATCTATGACAATTTCGGCAGCATCGCCACCGTGCGCGAATACAAGACCGGCGCGGAGCGCGATCTCGATCTGGAGTCCGGCCGTATTGATCTTGCCTTCGACGATGCCGTGTATTTCGGCACGACATTCGAAAAGGCCAACGGCGCGCTGGTTTTCACCGGCCCTGAATTCGGCGGTACGATCTTCGGCATCGGCGAGGGGCTGGGCATCCGCAAGGCCGATACGGATCTGAAGGCCATGTTCGACAAGGCCATCACCGCCGCCCTGGCGGATGGCACAGTCAAGACCCTGTCGATGAAGTGGTTCAAGACCGACGTCAGCCCGTGATGATCGCCGCGAGGCGGTAACGCCCTCTGGATGAATGGGGCATTGTCAGAAAGGCGGGCATTTGCAGCATCTGACAATGCCCGCCTATACTCTGAAAAACCGGATCAACCGGGCGGAGCGGGAACACGGCGCATGTGGATAATCGAGGTGCTCGGATTTGGACAGCAGGGCTGGGGCGGGCTGCTTATCGCCGGTGCGCTGATGACCCTGTGCGTGACCATCGTCGCCCTGCTGCTCGGCGCTGTTCTCGGCACCATGGTCGCCTGGGCGAAACTGTCGGGAAACAGGGGTCTGAGCGCGCTCGGAAACACCTATACGACGGTGTTTCGCGGTGTTCCTGAACTTCTGATCATCTATCTCATCTATTTCGGCGGATCGGGCGCCGTCACCGCCATCGGTCGCTATCTCGGCTATGAAGGCTTTCTCGGACTGCCGTCCTTTGCCGCGGGCGCGCTGGCGGTCGGCATCATCTCCGGCGCCTATCAGGCGGAGGTCTATCGCGGCGCTTTTCTGGC
The DNA here is from genome assembly GCF_044760925.1 of Phyllobacterium sp. NPDC097923. Lineage (NCBI taxonomy): Bacteria > Pseudomonadati > Pseudomonadota > Alphaproteobacteria > Hyphomicrobiales > Phyllobacteriaceae > Phyllobacterium > Phyllobacterium sp. NPDC097923. The sequence continues at coordinate 1,257,713 of NZ_JBIWBL010000001.1, forward strand.
CATTCCCAAGGGGGAACTGGAGGCCGCAGAGGCCATCGGCATGCATCGCGGCCTGCGCTTTCGCCGCATCATCGCGCCGCAGGTGCTGCGTTTCGCCATTCCCGGTATCGGCAATGTCTGGCAGCTGAGCCTGAAGGACTCGGCGCTGGTTTCGGTGACCGGGCTGGCGGATCTGATGCGCACAAGCCAGGTCGCCGCCGGATCGACCCGGCAATATTTCCTGTTCTTCATTGCCGGCGGCTGTCTTTATCTCGTTCTGACCAGCCTGTCGGACCGGCTGTTCAACCGGGCGGAGCGGCGCGCCAACCGCTCCATGCCGTCGTCCCTCGGTCAGGCCTGAGGAGCGGTCATGGATTTTGTCTTCATTTTCCAGACCATGAAAACCCTGCTGGCAGCGGTGCCGATGACGCTGGCGCTGTTTTTCCTCTCGATCTTCTTCGGCGGTCTGCTGGCCCTGCTGATCGTGTGGATGCGTGTCGCCAAAAACCCGATCCTCAGCAATTTTGCCAAGGGTTACATTTTCGTGTTCCGCGGCTCGCCGCTGCTGATCCAGATGTTCCTGGTGTTTTACGGCCTCGGTCAGTTCGGTTTCATCCGCTACAGCTTTCTCTGGCCGTTCCTGCGCGAACCCTTTGTCTGCGCCGTGCTTTCCCTCGCGCTGTGCACGGCGGGTTATACCGCCGAGATATTTCGCGGCGGTCTGCGGGCGGTTTCCGTCAAGGAGATCGAGGCCGCGCGCTCCATCGGCATGTCGGGTTTTCTGCTCGTCCGGCGGATCATCGGACCGATCGCGTTCCGCCATGCGCTTCCGGCTTATTCGACAGAAATCGTTATGATGGTCAAATCGACCGCGCTCGCCAGCCTCGTGACGGTGTGGGAGGTTACGGGCGTGGCACAGCGTCTCATTTCGCAGACCTACCGCACCATGGAAGTGTTTTTGTGCGCGGCGGCGATCTACCTCATCCTCAATTTCCTGATCCTGCAGGCCATGGCGCTGCTGGAACACCGGCTTTCCCACCATCGGCGCGCTGTTCCGCGTTTGCCGTAAGGAACCTTGTATTATGGTGCATGAACATTCCGCCGATCCCGCCGCAGCAACCGTCAACCGGCTTTCCGTGCGCAATATCCGCAAGAAGTTCGGTTCACTGGAAGTCCTGCGCGGGATTTCGCTCGAAGCCCATGACGGCGACGTCATTTCCATTCTCGGGTCGAGCGGTTCGGGCAAATCGACGTTCCTGCGCTGCATCAATCTTCTTGAAATTGCCGATGAAGGCGAGATCTGGGTGGATGGCGAACATATCAACATGGTCAGGAAGCACGGCAGGAATGTCCCGGCGAGTTCGAAGCAGGTGGACCATATCCGCGCGGAACTGGGGATGGTGTTCCAGTCGTTCAATCTGTGGTCGCATATGACCATCCTGCAAAACCTGATTGAAGGCCCCGTTCACGTGCTCAAACGCCCCCGGGCGGAATGTATTGCAGAGGCGGAAGCGCTTCTGGAAAAGGTGGGGATCGCTGAAAAGCGCCATGCCTATCCGGCCCATCTGTCCGGCGGTCAGCAGCAGCGGGCAGCCATTGCCCGCTCCCTGGCGATGAAACCGAAGGTCATGCTGTTTGATGAGCCCACCTCGGCGCTCGATCCCGAACTGGTCGGTGAAGTGCTGCGGGTGATGCGCTCGCTGGCGGAGGAGGGGATGACGATGCTTGTCGTGACCCATGAAATGAATTTTGCGCGGGATGTTTCCAACCGCGTCGTGTTCATGCGCGAAGGGCTGATCGATTGCGACGGTTCGCCAGCGGAGATGTTCAGCGGCGCAACCTCGCCCGCATTCCGGCAGTTTATCGGTAATTTCCGGGGGTAGGGCGGATTCTGCCCTTGGCGGTTTTCCGCCGGACAAGGACAGCATTCACGGCAAATCGGGCTATCGCTTCGGCATCCCGGTTGCCGATAATGAATGCGGCACGGACAAAACGCTCCAGAATTTTCCGTTCCGGATCGTTGTCATCCTCGATCTTCAACGTCCTTGCCGCCCCGTCCAGCGCCTGCTGCATGAGTTCGCCGTCGGCCGTTGAATAATTCGGATTATCGGTATCTAAAAACGTCAATGACCATTTCCACCCATTATTTTATGTGTTGGATGCAACCGGTAGTTTATAAATTCTACTTGTATAAGAAGCTTGATTTAATCGCCTGATGCTGCGTTGAAATTGCGTCTTTCTCAAGGTAACGCACGGAGACGACATTGGAAATCCATTATAAGTGATTATCCGACTGTGGTTCCGAAGTGCCTATTTACGCTAAATATATAACGGGAATTCATAGGAAAAAGTGCTTGGGTAAAGCCTGTCGCCACGGCTTCACCCCCTTGCTTCAGAAGCAGTGGGCGCCGGCGAATATCGGGCTTCCAGCGCGACGCAGCCCCAGATGATACCCACAAGAATGTAGAAATGGCGCCAGTGATCGGTATCGATGACATTACCGATGGCAACGTGCGAGAGATAGGTGAGATAGGCGCATAGCAGGAAGGGCTGCCAGGGCCTGTCGCGAAACAGGATGCGCAGGCCGAGACCCAGCGTCAGCATGGTCAGAGTCAGGTAGCTGACGAAGCCGATCCAGCCATAATCGAGCGCCGCCTTCAGCCAGATATTGTGGGTATCCTCGCCATAGATGGGCCCGAACTCCAGCGGTCCGATGCCGAGGGGATGATCGACCGACATCAGCAGGCCATACCAGTGACGGGCAAAGCGTCCGAACTGGGCATTGTCGTAATCCTGCACCAGTTGGGCGCGCGCAAAGAACAGTTCCGACACGCTCGGAATCTGCAGCGCGATGACGATGGCGACGAGGAGGATCGCGACCGCCAGGCCGGCAAGCAGGATGATTCTGATGCGGAAGAGGCGGCTCGGGCTGCGGATGAACAGCGCCAGGGCAAGGCCCGCAATCACCAGCACGGCCATGCCCCATGCGGCACGGGAAAACGACAGGAAAACGCCGAGGGTGAGGATGAGCGTGGGCACGAGGCGCAGCGGCAGGGTGCGCAGATCGCCCACCAATATGCCATGCACCAGCCAGGCAATCGGCAGGATCAGGAAGGGGCCGAAGACATTGGGATCCTTGAAGGCGCCCATGGCGCGGCCATAGCGCGTAAAAACCTCCGCTCCCGGGAAGGCATCGAAATAGCCGAGAATCCCCAGCATCGTCGTACAGACCGCCGCGATCACATAGCCGTTGAAGATCGCCTGCAGAATGCGGTGGTTGCCTTCGATGATTGCAGCGAAGAACACCGACGTGAGTGCCAGAAACAGCGACACGGCCATATACATCGGTGCTGTCTTCAGATCGGCCATCTGCGCCACCGACAGCCAGCCGCCGAGATTGAACAGCACAAGCGTTGCGAGAAGAACCACCACGCTGCGCGAGAAGCGCAGGCCGAAGAGTGCCCAGCCCACGATCAGGGTGGCCATGTACAATTCGTAGGGCGCGGGTTCGTTGATGACGAACCCGCTGAGGAACACGCCGAATCCGACGGCTGTCATCGAAAACATCCGGATCAGCGCACGGTTGCCGGCGGCCCTGCCGACGCGGGCTGAATCAGTGGGGTCGTCGGCGGCGCTCAATAGGCGTTGTCCGTGTTGAGCAGGCGGACCGGTGTCAGGAACAGGATTTTCAGATCGAACCACAATGACCAGTTTTCAATGTAGTAGAGATCGAACTCCGTCCGCATCTTAATCTTGTCTTCCGTATCGATTTCACCGCGCCAGCCATTGATCTGAGCCCACCCCGTCACACCCGGCTTGACCCGGTGGCGGGCGAAATAGCCGTCCACGACCTCATTGTAGAGCAGATTGTGGGTATGGGCCGATATGGCGTGCGGCCGAGGCCCGACCAGCGAAAGCGTTCCCATCAGGGAATTGAAAAACTGCGGCAATTCGTCGACGGATGTCTTGCGGATGATGCGTCCGACCTTCGTGACGCGCGGGTCGTTCTTGACCACCGCATTGCGCGCCGTCGGATCGCACATTTCCGTATACATGGAACGGAACTTCCAGACCTCGATGATTTCGTTGTTGAAGCCGTGCCGCCGCTGCTTGAAAATGACCGAGCCCTTGCTCTCCAGCCGGATGGCGAGGGCGGTCGCCAGCATGATCGGGCTGAAGACAATGATGCCGAACAGGCTGAAGACGATATCGAATGCCCGTTTCGCCACGGAATCCCAATCATTGATGGGCTTGTCGAACAGATCGATCATGGCGATCGAGCCGATATAGGAATAGGCGCGCGGGCGGAACTGCAGATGATTGTTGTGGGCCGACAACCGGATATCCACCGGCAGGACCCAGAGCTTCTTGAGAAGCGCCAGAACGCGCTCTTCCGCCGTGATCGGCAGGGAGACAATGAGCATGTCGATATGCGCGATGCGCGCAAACTCGATCAGCTCGGAAATATTGCCCAGCTTGGGATAACCCGCGACGACGGGCGGAGAACGCTTGGCATCCCGGTCATCGAAGACGCCGCAGATGCGGATATCGTTGTAGGGCTGCTGCTCGATCGAGCGGATCAGGTCTTCGGCCGGCTTGCCGCCACCGACAATCACGGCGCGGCGTTCCATCTTGCCGTTGCGGGCCCAGCGGCGGATAAGCCGCGACATGATCACGCGAAAGGCAATGAACAGGATCAGCCCGGAGACATACCAGGTGCCCAGCCAGACCCGCGAATAGGCTTCGGAAATCTTGAGGAAAAAGGCAGCCAGCGCCATCAGCGCAAAGGTGCCGGACCACGCCATCAGCAGGCGGCCGAATCGGGTGAACGGATTGCGCATCACCGCAAGCTGGTAACTGTCCGTGAGTTCCAGGACGAGCACGCCGACAATGGCGGTTACAAGAACGGCGGAGAAATAACTGAAGATTGCCCCCCGTTGCAGGCCGACATACATCAGAAAGACCGTCATGCCGGTCAACAGGATAATCAGGAATTCCACGATGCGCATGATGCCGCTGATCATGACGGGCGAATTGCTGTTGCGCGCATATTGCGAGGCAATCTGGTAGGCGACAGGACTGAGTTTGGCCTTTTCCGCCGGTTTGGACGATCCGGCATCGGCCGCAAGATCGCGCACGGCATCCCGCGAGAACCTGTTTTCCCCTTTTCTGTCTTTCATACTGCACCTTGAAGAGTTCGATTGATCCGTCATATCACGGATGAGCTAAGGAATGCTTGCCTGAAAAATGCATGCGGACGGGGTTCGGCCTATTCATTCAGCGCGGCGAAATATTCCGTCTCGAGCTGCGCCGCCATGCTGTCGGCACTGAAGCGTTGCCTGATCTGATCGGGACCGGGAAGGGCAGCCTGATAGGCGGCGGGATCGCCGAGAACGGCCGCCATCTTGCGGGCAAGCTCCTGCGCATCCGGTTGCACCAGGGCGACGGAATTCTCACCCACGATCTCCGGAATGCCGCCGACACGGCTGACGATGACGGGCCGACCGGCGGCCAGCGCCTCCAGGACAATGTAGGGCAGGGCTTCAGCGCGGGAGGGAATGACCACAATCCGGGCAAGACGAAACGCCATGCGCGCCTGCATGGGCGGCAGGAATCTGATGCGCGCGCGCATGCCCGTCGCTTCAGCCTGCCGGACAAGCGGATCGCGCTCGCCGCCATCGCCGACCATGACGGCAGTCGGCGCTTGTCCGCCCATGGTGCTCACACCTGCCAGGGCGTCGATAAAAATATCAGGCCCCTTCAGGCTGCGCAGTTCGCCGATGAACAGGAAATCGGCAGCATCCTTGTCCGGCCGGACAGGTTCAAAATCAGCATCCGCCAGACCGTTGTAGATCAGCGCGGATTTGCAGCGCGGTGCGCCGACCTTGGTGATGTATGTGTCACGCTCGAAAGCGGAGACAAAGATGATCCGGTCGGTCATCCCTTCCATGAACCGCTCGATGCGAAAAATCGCGCGGCCAGCCGTGGTGGCCGGGCTGTAGTGCAGGCTGCCGCCATGCGGGGAGTAAAACCGCGCAACGCGCTTTCCCGAAAGCCGCAGCAGCGAGCCGAACAGTCTGGCATAGGTGCCGCCCTTGGCGCCGTGTCCATGCAGGATATCCGGCTGCATTGCCTTGAGCGTCTTGCGGGTGCGCACCGCCGCCATCACATCGCCGGGGCCGATCTGCCGCTGCATGGCAATGCGTTTCATCCCCAATGCCAGCTTGTCCCGCATCTGTGCCAGCAGGGCCTCTTCGAAATCCCCGCCGGTCGAGGCGTCGCAGACAACGCCGACCTGATGTCCTGCCTTTATCTGTGCATCAATGAGATCGCGCACGTGCCGGAATATTCCCCCGACAGGTGCGCGAAAGCAGTGAACAATACGAAGGGATCGGCTGTCGCTCATCTCCCGCGATCAGAAGAAGCGCTCGCGCACATAGACGGTATCGCCGGGCAGGACGGGATCGGAAATCGTCACGCGGCCGGTGAGGATTTCACCGTTGAGCTGGCGGGTGATGTCGACATCCCCCTGATTGGCCCGGGCGCTGAAACCGCCGGCAGCGGCAATCGCCTTCTGGGCGGTCATTCCCGGCACGTAGGAATACTGACCGGCAGCACCGACCTCGCCCATGACGAAGATCGGCCGGTAGCGATCGACTTCCACGGCGACATCGGGGTCACGCAAATAGCCCTTGCGCAGCTTGGCGGCCACGGCGGCTTCGATCTGCTGGATTGTCTTGCCGCGGGCAGGCACGCTGCCGATGAGCGGCACCGAGATATAACCGGCCTGATCAACGCTGTAGGTATTGGTCAAGCCTTCCTGTTCGAACACGGTCAGGCGCACCCGGTCACCCGCATCGAGCAGGTAGGGCTTGTTGATGGCGTCATGAAATGCCGCAGGGGCAGGGCGATAACTGGCGCAGCCGCCGAGTGTCATCGACACAACGCTGATCGCGACCAGAAAGATTTGCTTGCTGAACACCGTAAATACCCTTGCAACAATGGCGACGAATTCGCTCGACTCTGAGCGGGATTATCAGTTCATTAGGGTTAATGGCTGGTAAACTGCATGTGCACTTTTGTTGCGCAGTCTGCTTTATAGTGCCGGATATTTTAACCCGCTGGTTACCATGGGTCTTTACCATTGCGGCATTCAAAGTGGAGTGGGGAATGCCTCGGGCTGGCTCTGTCGATAGTGACGTGGATATTGACGTTGGTGCGCTGTTTGCCAGTTTATGGCGCAACAGGGTGCGCGTTTTGCTGGGCGCCATTCTGCTGACGCTGGCGGCGTTCCTGGTTCTTTCGCTTATTTCGCCCAAATACCGCGCGGAAACACGCATTCTCATCGAGACGCGCGAATCCGTGTTTACCCGCCCCAGCGGCGAGCAGGGTGACGACCGGCCGATTCTCGATCAGGAGGGAATCAAGAGCCAGGTGGAACTCATCGGTTCGTCCGACCTGTTGAAGCGGGTGATCGCAAAACTCGACCTGGGCAACAATGCTGAACTGGCTGCTGGTGCCGATCCTTCAGCGCTGACGCGTATCCTGGCCAAGCTTGGCCTGGCCGCCGATCCCGATGCCACGGCACGCGATGATTATATCCTGCAGGCCGTGCGCGATCGCCTGGTGGTCTACAGCGTGCAGAATTCGCGCGTCATCGTCATCCAGTTTTCCTCGAAGGACCCGACGCTGTCTGCCGCCGTGCCAAATGCCATCGCGGATGAATATGTGGCAACGCAACAGGCGTCGAAATCCCAGTCGAATGCCGATGCCACCGGCTGGCTCGAACCTGAAATTGCCGATCTGAGCAAGCGGGTAAAGGATGCCGAAGCCAAGGTTGCCGCCTATCGCAGCTCGTCTGACCTGCTGATCGGCCAGAACAATGCGGTTTTGGCCACGCAGCAACTGTCCGAACTGTCATCGGAACTGTCGCGCGTGCGCGCCAGCAAGGCGGCCAGTGAAGCCAAAGCGACGGGTATTCGCACGGCGCTCGCCAAGGGTGCCCCGGTGGAAACCCTGCCTGATGTGATGGCGTCGCCGCTGATCCAGCGGCTGCGCGAACGCCAAGTTCAGCTCAACAACGACATTGCCGATCTGTCCGCATCCCTGCTCAGCGGCCACCCGCGCATCAAGGCCCTGCGGTCGCAGCTGGCCGATCTCGATCAGCAGATCAGGCTGGAGGCGCGCAAGGTGCTTGCCAGCCTTGAAAACGAGGCGGAAACGTCCCGTCTGCGTGAGGCCGAACTGACGCGCACTCTCAACGGTTTGAAGGCGCAATCATCCAAGGCCGGCGAAGAAGAAGTGGAATTGCGCGCGCTGGAGCGCGAGGCGACGGCGCAGCGCCAGCTGCTCGAATCATACCTGACGCGTTACCGCGAGGCTTCCTCACGCACGGATCGCGGCTATCTGCCCGCCGATGTCCGGATTTTCTCCCGTGCGGACAAGCCGGTCGAGCCCTATTTCCCCAAGGTTCTCCCGATGACCGCTGCGGCCTTTGTCGCCTCGCTGCTGATCCTCAGCATCGGCACGCTGCTCAGCGCCTTGTTCAGCGGTCGGGCTCTGCGTCCTGCGCACAGTGCGGCGGCGGCAGGCGCTGACGTAGTGGAACCCAAGGTGGTCACTCCCCCGAAAATCGTGGCAGCGGCTGTGCCTCCGGTTGAAAACAGCAAGCCCCTGCATGCGGAGCCGTTGCCGGTTGCCGCACCGGTATTCACGGCGCCATCCGTTGCAGCCCCGGTTCAGGTGGCAGCGCCATCGGTAGAAAGTCCCGATCACCATGCGGATCATTCGGGTGTTGCCGGCGTTGCCGACCGCCTGATGGCAAGCGGTGCCGCCCGCGCGGTTATCGTGTCGCCGGAAGGGGACGAGGCCTCCGCGCTGACCATATTGCTGGTGCGGGAGCTTGCCGATCGCGGTGTGCGGGTCGTTCTGATCGATATGACCGGATCGGGTGAAATCGGCCGTTCCATGCTGGATGGCCAGAATCTCGCGGGGATGACCGACCTTTTGGCCAATGAGCGGTCATTCAGCGAAGTCATCCACGCTGATCATTACTCGCAGGCGGAACTCATCCCCCTCGGCATCCACGACCCCGTCAAGGCCATGCAGTCCATCGGGCGCCTGCCGATGATTCTCAATGCCTTGCAGTCCGCCTATGATCTGGTGGTCATCGACAGCGGACCGGCCACGGCGGCCGAGCTGAAGCACATTGTCGACGATGGTTCCGAACTTGTGCTGAGCCTGGTCGATCCCGAAGACCGTGACGTCAAGGCCATATCCATGGCGCTGTTTGACGGCGAGTTCATCAAGCCCGAGCTTCTCACCCCGTTCAAGGATGGCTCGCTTGAGCTGGACGACGGGTTGATTGTCCGCGCCGCTGCCACGAGCCATCGCCACTGAGACTGTTCAGGCACGGCCAAAGAGCCGGGACCGCAGTTTTTTCACCGTGGTCCACAGGTGGTCATTTCTCTTGACGGCACGCACGAGATTGCCGCGGGCGGCGCGGTAGACGGCACAGGCGCGGCCCTTGGCCGTCAGGCTGTGCTGCGTGTCATGGAGCAGCGTTTCGACATCGCACCAGTTCCGCTTGTACGGCTCGTCGCCAACCCCGAAACTGTAGGAGGCAAGGTCGGTGTTGCAACTGTCCTGAATGTCTTCGAAAAACAGGAACTCACCCGGACTGGCATTGCTCATGTCATCATCGGCAATACCGATGAAGTCGATGAAGGTCTGCGTTCTCGCCCGGGATTTGCCGAGGACCGCGCGATAGCGCCCGGCGACCTCGACGGCCTTGAGCTGGAACAGGGGCTGTTCCTTCGCCGCGTGCCGGGCAAACAACTGCCGGAAGAAACGCTGGATTTCCACGGGTTCAAACGTGTTTCTGATCCCGGATCGGGCGAACTTTTCCGCCTTGTTTGCAAGATAGTTCTCAAGCATGGCATCGGCCTCGCCTGGCACCGTTGCCGTGACAATGCGGTACCCGCCGGCCTCGGCAAACTTGCCGATGCTGTTGCGGTGCTTTTTCTTCTTGCGCTTGGCATTGTGGCGCTCGAGAACCGTCTGAAAATTGCGGTCCAGCGTGATCGCCAGACTGATATTGGCATTTACCCGGTTCGGTAGTTGCAGCAGCGGGTTGGCGCAACCGTCGAGCAGCGAAAGCTGCCGTTCCAGCGTGACGAGATCGATGTCCGGCCGCAACTGGTGCAGGGCCTCGAAGAGCCGGTTCAGGTCGCCGGGGCTGACGGCATGCGCGGGGGACACAACGGGAAAATTGCAGTTGGCATGCGGCCCGCCGGGGTAGGCTGCGACCCTGAAGGGGCCGGACCGGCTGATCGCCAGCGGCAGAATGAAGACCGGTGTTTCTCCGGCGCAGAGGCAGGCGATCAGGCAATCCGCATTGACAGTCGACTGCCACAGGGAAACCCAATCTTCGGACTGTGCCGGGCCGCAGACATGGTTCTGCGGCAGGGCTCGCCAGATTGTTGCGATTTCACCGGGTGCCGCAATGATTCTTGGATCGAGATGGGCTAAAGGCATGGCGGGTTCCAGTGAAAGCGGTGTTGCGTCAAATACCATGCCGTTGATCAACGATATATAAACACTTAATCTGCATGAAATGACGGTCACGATCCCGTTTCAACATGCCTATTAGCGCGAATTGGTGAAGGAATGGTCCACGCGGCCGACTTGATACGAAAGGCCGTGATGCGACTGGCGTGGCACACCGGTTTTGCGTCGACGGCGCGCGAGCATTTTGGCGGGCTGGGCTCGATCATCATGTTGCATCGCGTCCGTCCGGACTGCGTCAGCCCGCTTGGCGTGACGCGCTCCCTGTCCATCACGCCAGCGTTCCTTGAACAGATCATCGTTTCGCTCAAATCCGAGGGAACCGAGTTCATCTCCATGGACGAGGTGGTCGAACGGGTGAAGAGCGGCAAACGTTCCGACCGGCGTTTCGTCGCGGTGACGCTTGACGATGGCTATGACGATAATTTCCACCACGCCTATCCTGTCTTCCAGAAGCATTCGGTGCCGTTCGTCGTGTACGTCGCGCCGGGTTTCATCGAAGGTGCGGCGGTGCTGTGGTGGGAAGTCGTCGAAAGTCTTGTCGCCAAGGCGGATTTCATCCGAATCCCCGACGGGCCGGAATGGCGATGCGGGACGCTTTCCCAGAAAAGGTCGGCTTTTCATGCCATTATGCGGTATTTCTCATATACGCTGACCGAACTGGAACAGATGCCTGTCCTGCGCGAGATGTGCGCGGCGCAAGATATGGTGTGCAGCGTCGCGCCGGACCGCGATGTCATGAGCTGGAACGAAATCCGCCAGATGAACCGCGATCCGCTGTGCACCATCGGCGGCCATACGGTGCACCACTACAATCTGAAAAAGCTGACGGCGGGCATGGTCGCGCAGGAAATGCATCTGTCGGCAGGCATGATCGAGGACCAGCTCGGGCGGCGGCCGCAGCATTTTGCCTATCCCTACGGCTCGGCCAAGGCTGCCGGGCGGCGGGAAGCCGACATTGCGGCATCGGAAGGTTTTCTGTCGGCGGTCACCACGCGCCACGGCACCATCCATACCGAGCACAGCAACAATCTGCATGCCTTGCCGCGCATTTCGATCAATGGCCGTTTTCAGAAGCTTGTCTATGCGAAGACGATGATGAGTGGTGTGACAACGCCGATTGCCAATGCCGGGCGGCGCGTCATTCAGGCCTGAGTTATGCTTTCTTCTTCGGTGCCTTTTCCATCCAGCTGATGATGAACATGGCGGGAATGACCCAAAGCAGGCCGGTGCCAAGAAAATAGATCAGGTGGATCCACGGGCTGGCATTGGCAAGCAGCGCCACGGCGAAGATCGTGGCGACGATGGTGTAGACGCAAACCAGGGTAACCAGCAGGATGGTTCCGATGAGTTTCTTGAGCCTTACGGGCATGAATCCATTCCAGTTCTGGTCTTTTTCATCTGCAACACGTGCGCAAGGGTCTCATCTAACCGGTTAAGCCGCGGGCGAAAAGCAAAAAAGCCCCCCTTGCGGTAAAAACGCGACGGCTTGTCGCGTAAACCCGGCTTGTCATCCCGGCGCATATGCTGCACCTATCCGGCCAGTTACAGGAGTGTTTTGAATGGCCGCCCACACCCTATCCGAAGGCGCTGTGTCCTCCGCCGGAGATCGCGAAGCGCGCAACCGCAGGCTGATCCGCGTGTGGCTCTATCTGGTGCTGCTTGTGCTTGCCACGATTGTTCTTGTGGGCGGTGCGACGCGCATGACCGGTTCGGGCCTTTCAATCACCGAATGGAAGCCGATCCACGGCATCATCCCGCCCTTGAACCACGCCCAATGGCTGGAAGAGTTCGAGAAATACAAGCTCATTCCCCAGTACGAACAGCTCAACAAGGGCATGAGCCTTGGTGAATTCCAGCGCATTTTCTGGTGGGAGTGGTCGCACCGGTTCCTGGCGCGGGGCGTCGGTTTCCTCGTCGCCATTCCGCTTGCCTTCTTCTGGCTGACCGGCCGGCTTGAACGGCTGCTGAAGCCGCGCATGATCGGCATCCTGGCGCTCGGCGGCCTGCAGGGCGCCGTGGGTTGGTGGATGGTTGCGTCGGGCCTCAGCGGCCGCGTCGACGTCAGCCAGTACCGGCTGGCGACGCACCTGACACTGGCCTGCATCATTTTTGCCGCCGTGATGTATGTGGCACGCGGGCTTGCCGTCTATTCGGAAAGCTCCGCTGGCCGGAGCACCCAGCGTCTGGCCGGATGGTTCGTGGTGTTTGTCTTCATCCAGATTTACCTCGGGGCCCTGGTTGCCGGGCTGGATGCCGGTCTTTCCTACAATACCTGGCCGCTGATGGATGGGGCCGTTGTTCCCGGCGACATGTTCCCGATCCAGCCCATCTGGCACAATTTCTTCGAGAATCCGAAGACCGTGCAGTTCGTTCACCGCTGCTTCGCCTATTTCGTGCTGCTTGCGGCGCTGTGGCAGGCGGTCTCGACGGTGCGGCGTCTGCCGGGTACAACCCATGCGCGGCGTGCGATATTCCTGGTGGTCCTTGTCCTCACGCAGGCAGCCATCGGCATCACCACGCTGCTGATGCAGGTGCCGATGAGCCTGGGCCTCTTGCATCAGGGATTTGCCATCGTCATCCTTGGCTTTGCCGTTGCCCATTGGCGTGCCACCAAGGGCGCCTATCCCTTGCCAACGGAAATCACCACTGCACGCACGTAGCGGCTGTCTTTGCACAAAGACTCGGTGTAGTGATTCGAGAGCTTCGCTGGCTACGGACAGTGGGGCATTCCCGCCGTATCGAAAGCAATCATCATGATTCTTAGCGCAAGACGCTCACTGGCCGCCGTTACAGGTCTGGGTGTCACGCAGATCGTCAGCTACGGCACGCTTTATTACAGTTTCAGCATCCTCGAACCGGCCATGGCGCACGAGTTCGGCCAGTCGCGGCAATGGCTGTTTGCGGCCTTCTCCGGCACGCTTCTGATCGGCGGCATCATCTCGCCATGGTCCGGCCGCTGGGCCGACCGCTTCGGAGCAGGGCGGGTGATGACATTCGGTTCGCTCGCCGCAGCCCTGTCGCTCATCCTCTGCGTCCTGGCGCCAAGCTGGATCTGGTTCGCTCCGGCACTCGTGACAACGGGGATGGCCACACCGTTCATCCTCTACAACACGGCCTTCGCGGTGCTTGTGCAGATCGATCCGCAGACGGCGCCGCGCCGGATCACCTATCTGACGCTGATAGCCGGGTTTTCCTCAACCTTGTTCTGGCCGCTGGCAACACGTCTGCTGACAGTGTTTACATGGCGGGAGATTTACCTGTTCTATGCGGGATTGCAGGTCTTCATCTGTTTTCCCATCCATTTCTGGTTGTCGCAGATGACGCGGCGCTCGCCAAAGCTGCATGAGGAACGCGCGGATGAACCTGCCAGGGGCGTCGGCGGGCAGTTGCCCGCCGAGAACAGGCGTCCGGCGCTGCTGCTGATCATGGCGGGGTTCTCGCTGGCAAGCTTTTCGCTGTCGGCCATGCTCGTGCATCTGGTGCCTGTTCTGGCTGCCGTGGGTGTCGGCACGTCTGCCGTTCTGGTCGGCGCCATCTTCGGGCCATCGCAGTTTGCCGCACGTCTGGTGAACATGGTTTTCGGTACCAGACTGTCGGCGATGTCGATCGCCGTGCTGTCGACAGCCTTGATCCCCCTGTCGTTCCTGATGCTGATCGCGCCGCTGCCGGTGCCGCTGGTGGCAGGCGCCGTGGTCTTCGCCATGCTCTTCGGCATGGGATCAGGGCTCAACAGCATCGTTCAGGGCACCTTGCCGCTGGCACTGTTCGGGCATCAGGGCTATGGCGAAATTCTGGGCAAGATCACCTCGGCGCGGCTGATCGTGTCGTCATCCGCGCCGTTCATTTTCGCCTTCATCATGGAAAAACTCGGGCCGACGCTGGCCTTGTCGGTTGCCGCCACGGTAGGCATTCTCGGCGTCCTGACATTCCTTGCGGTCGCCCGCCTGATCAGGCGTTCAACCCAGTGAGGCCATCACCCGTTGCACTGCCCGTGCGACGCCGAGGCTCCGCTCCGCTTCCTCGAAATTTTTGTCTTCCGTGTGCCATGAGGCCGACAGCGCCGCATGCGACATGGCATAGCCGAGGATGGTGCGGATATCACGGTTGAAGGCGCGGGAGAAGGTGAGGGCCATGGTGGCAACACGCTGGTCGCTGGTGCGCAAATCCTGCCGTTCCAGCGGGTTGTAGAACATGTTGGCGGCATCGTACATCGGATCGCCGAGAAGCCCCTGCGGGTCGATGACAAGCCAGCCCCGATCGCCCAGAAGGATGTTCTCGTGGTGGACGTCGCCATGCAGCGGCTGAACCTCGACCGGGTTGCTGAGCAGCGTGTCGGCAATTCCCGCCGCTGCAACAAAAATACTGGCATCACCGTTGTTCCGGTCGATTCCCGCTTTCTTGAACAGGCTGGCATATTGTTCGCGCAATGGCCGCAGGTCCGGTGCGAAGGATTTGCCCTTGCCATTATTGCCCAGCAGTTTCAGCAGGACATCGACAGCAATCGCAGTGGCCGCATCGTCGCCATGCGCGTTCAGATGGTCCAGCAGCGTGCGGCTGCCGGCATGTTCGAGCAGCAGCAGATTGCCTTTTTCGGCCAGCACGCGGATGGAGCCGTTGCCGTCGTGCCAGTCGAGATAGTGCACGCCGCGCAACTCTTCCCGCATACCGGTTTCGTTGAGTGCCTTCACCACGGCGGGTGTGCCGTCAGCCAGCCGCACCATGATGATGCGGCTGGTATGGGTTTCAACGAACAGTTCCGGAGACGATATCTGCCACTCGGCCGGGAACGTCTCGTGGATGCTGTCAGCCATGGTTCAGCATGAGGTCGAGATTCTGCACGGCCGCGCCGGAAGCGCCCTTGCCGAGATTGTCGAGCAGCGCCACGAGGTTCACCTGTCCCTGACCTTCGGTGCCGAGCACGAACAGCTTCATGATGTCGGTATCGCGCAGTTCCTCCGCATCGATTCTTGCAAGGGATGCGCTCTCCGCCAGCGGCACCACCTGCACGATGTCCTGGCCTGCATAATGGGCAGTCAGGGCGGCATGGATGGATTCCAGCGAGGCATTGCCGTTGAGATCGCCGGTGAACACGGGAACCTGCACGATCATCCCCTGGGCAAAGCGGCCGACGCTGGGACTGAAGATCGGACGCCGGTCGAGATGGCCGTGCGTCTGCAGTTCCGGCACGTGCTTATGCTTGAGCGGCAAGCCGTAGAGGAAATTGTTGGCGCTGATATGGTCCGGATTGGCGGGATCTTCCATCTGCGCGATCATCTGCTTGCCGCCGCCGGTATAGCCGGAAACCGCATTGACGGTGATCGGGTAATCGCCGGGAAGAATGCCGGCATCGCGCAGTGGCCGCACCAGAGAAATCGCGCCGGTCGGATAGCAGCCGGGATTGGCCACCAGCCGGGCATCGGCGATCTTCTGCCGCTGAGCCCGGTCAAGCTCGGCAAAGCCATAAGCCCAATCAGGATGAATCCGGTGTGCCGTCGATGTAT
Organism: Phyllobacterium sp. NPDC097923; assembly: GCF_044760925.1. Classification (NCBI taxonomy): domain Bacteria; kingdom Pseudomonadati; phylum Pseudomonadota; class Alphaproteobacteria; order Hyphomicrobiales; family Phyllobacteriaceae; genus Phyllobacterium; species Phyllobacterium sp. NPDC097923. The sequence goes on from NZ_JBIWBL010000001.1 coordinate 1,273,762, forward strand.
CGATGATCCGCGTGGAATTATGGCCCTCAAGGATGGCAACGGCTTCCTTCGACGCATCGTCCGGCAGGCAGAGGATTGCCACGTCGGCGCTCTTCAGGAAGTCGGCGCGCATGTCCTTGTTGCGCCGCTCGGCTTCCGGAATGGAGAGGACGTCCAGATCATGACGGCCGGCCAGCCGTGTCCGGATTTGCAGTCCTGTGGTGCCGTGTTCGCCGTCGATAAAGATTTTCGGTTTCATGGGAAATGCCTTTGAAGCTTGGTATTCAGAGAGTTAGCGAGAAAACCGGATTCGATATGTAAGAACCCTGAATCAGAATGTCAGCTTCGTCGCTTGGCTTTTTTCTCCGCAAGAATACCTAGATAGTACATCGCTATTGTGGCACCGGCGATGGCCGTCACATCCGCATGGTCATAGGCGGGGGCGACCTCCACCACGTCAGCGCCAACAATGTTGAGTTCGGTCAGATGGCGCAGCACCGAAAGGATTTTCGCCGAGGACGGACCGCCGGCAACGGGCGTGCCGGTTCCGGGCGCAAAAGCCGGGTCGAGGCAATCGATGTCGAAGGTGAGATAGACGGGTTTGCCCGCCGTGCGCTTGATGATCGCCTTGGCGATCTCGGCAGCCGACATTTCCTCGACCTCGTAGCCATAGACAATCTGCAGGCCGCAATCATCCGGTGCATGGGTGCGAATACCGACCTGAATGGAATGCGCGGGGTCGATGACGCCGTCGCGCGCTGCCCGGCCGACGAAGGAGCCATGATCGATGCGCTTGCCGTCATCGTACCAGGTGTCCTGATGCGCATCGAACTGCACCAGCGCCACCGGGCCGTGCTTGGCCGCATGCGCCTTCAGGATGGGCCAGGTGACGAAATGATCGCCGCCCATGGAGAGCAGGAACGCGCCCGATTTGACGATCTTGGCTGCTTCACGCTCGATTGTCGCCGGGGTCTTCTGGTGATTGCCGTAGTCGAGCAGGCAATCGCCGTAGTCGATCACGGCGAGGTCTTCGAACAGATCGCGCTGGAAGGGATATTGCGGGTCATTGTCGAAAATGGCCGATGCCCGCCGGATCGCCTGCGGGCCGAACCGCGCACCCGGCCGATTGGAAACCGCCGCGTCGAAGGGAATGCCCCAGACGACCACTTCCGCACCGTTCAGATTCTTCGTATAGCGCCGGCGCATGAAGGACAGCGCCCCCGCATGCGTGGGATCGGTCGCAGCACTCGTCAGGGTCCGTGCGGTGAAGGCGTGATCGATGGTCTTCGATGGCATTGGATTTCTAACTCCGGGATAATGCATCTTCAGCTTGGCGGCGAAGCTACCGCAAACGCATTTATTGGCAACAAAAAAGCGGACCCGAGGGCCCGCTTTCTGTTCTGTCCAATGGAAACGCTGGATTAGCGCTTCGAGAACTGGAAGGAACGACGGGCCTTCGCCTTGCCGTACTTCTTGCGTTCAACAACGCGGCTGTCGCGTGTGAGGAAACCACCCTTCTTCAGAACACCGCGCAGGGCAGGTTCGAAGTAGGTGAGGGCCTTGGAAATGCCGTGACGAACGGCACCGGCCTGACCGGACAGACCACCACCGGCGACGGTCGCGATGATGTCGTACTGGCCGGCGCGGTTGGCGGCAACGATTGGCTGCTGCAGGATCATCTGCAGAACCGGGCGGGCAAAATACTTGCCGTATTCCTTGTCGTTGATGACGATCTTGCCGGAACCTGGCTTGATCCAGACGCGGGCGACCGCATCCTTACGCTTGCCTGTTGCATAGGCACGGCCATTGGCGTCGAGCTTCTGGACATGAACCGGTGCAGCTGCCTGCGTCGATGCGGCGGCAGTACCGAGATCTGCGAGCGAATTGAGCTCAGCCATTCTTATGCGCTCCTTTTGTTCTTGGAATTCAGCGCGCCAACGTCGAGAACGACGGGTGCCTGCGCTTCATGGGGGTGATTGGAACCTGCGTAAACGCGCAGATTCTTCATCTGGCGACGGCCGAGCGGACCACGGGGAACCATGCGCTCAACAGCCTTTTCGACGACGCGTTCCGGGAAACGGCCTTCGAGCAGCTGACGGGCAGTGCGTTCCTTGATGCCACCTGGGTGGCCGGTGTGCCAGTAGTAAACCTTGTCGGTAAACTTCTTACCGGTGAAGGCAACCTTTTCAGCATTGATGATGATGACATTGTCGCCATCGTCAACGTGAGGGGTGAAGGTTGCTTTGTGCTTGCCGCGCAGGATGTTGGCAACGATGGTGGCGAGACGGCCGACGACGAGACCTTCGGCGTCAATCAGGATCCACTTTTTCGTCACATCTGCCGGCTTCTGGGTGAAGGTAGCCATTTGTGTTCGTCCTTGAGATCATCCTTCACATAGGAAGGCTTTTCTTGTTGCTTGCGTTGTGTGAATGGCGAACATCCGCACAACAGTTAAATGCGGCAGGAAGAACCTACCGCAGTCGAGGGGTTCAATACCGGCCCAACAGGATTACGTCAAGCAGATGTTTTTGGCTGTTTTGACAAATATTCTTTATAAAACAACACCTTACGGAAAAGGTATTATATTACCACATGCTTCTTGTCCGGATTTGCCGCGTTTTGCGGGATTTTAAGCCCGCTTGCAGCCCTAGCTGCGCGGCGGAATCGAATAAGTCGCCGTGGCATGGGCCACCAGTTCGTTGTCTTCGCCATTGGTGAGCGCGATATCCATCACCGCGAGTCGTTTGCCCAGCTTGAGCACCTTTGCCGTGGCATCGATGGGCCCGAGTTGCGGTTTGCGCAGGAAGTTGATGTTGAGATTGGTCGTCACCGCCAGGGCGACCGGCCCGATCTGCGCGAGGATCGCCACATAGGCGGCGATATCGGCAAGGGCAAACAGGGTGGGGCCCGATACCGTGCCGCCGGGGCGCAGGTGCCGGTCCGCCGGATCAAGCCGCATCGTGGCATAACCTGGCCCGGCACCGGTAACGGTGTAGGCAACCCCGTCGGCATTCACCTGTGGAAACTCCCGCTCGAGAAAGGCCGTTAACGCTGTTACATCCATTGCCGTTTCCAAAGGGCACTCCATCTGTTCTCTGGCGATGATCGCTGGTATTCCTAATCATCCGTGTCTTCTTTGCAAGGAAGCCAGTTATGACTTTGCTTCGATCCCTATCCGGCTCGCTGATTATCATGGCCGTGCTTGCTGTTGCGGCTGCGGTGCCGTCCTTTGCACAGACCGCGCCGCAGATTGAACCCTTCAGCCTGCCGGTCCGGCCCGTGGTGCTGACCCAGGATATCATCAAGCGCTTTCTCTACAGCTTTGCTCCCGTCGGCGCGCAGATGAAGGAAGAAGCGGCGGGCAACGCCGTCCTTTCACCGGAAGCAACGGCGCGGTTGAACAAGAAGGCCGCGGAATACGGCTTCAAGGATTTCAATGACTGGGGCGAAACCACAAGAACGATCATGGTGACTTATCATTGGGTGACCAATCCGGAACCGCGCGAGGAGGTGGAAAAGGCCATCGCCTCCATTCCGTCCATGCCCAACCTGACCGACAAGCAGAAGGCGGAAATGATCGACGGCCTGAAGAGCGGGTTGGCAACGGTCGAGAAAGCACGCCCGTCGGCGGAGAATCTCGCTATTGTCAAAAAGCACGTGAGTTCGATCAAACCACTCTATAAACAATGGACCAGCCTTTGACCGGGTTGCAAGCGCTGGGGAATGAGGAGCGATATGGGAGAAGTTCACATTATCCGCAAGGATGAACCAATCGTCGGATATGAGCTTGCCTCGGGCGTTCTGCGCCTGACATTGCAGAATCCGCCCGCCAATGCGCTCTCGCTCGCCATGATGCGTCTGCTGCTCGATCATCTGCATGCGGCGCGGGATGACAAGGCGGTGCGCGTGATCATCATCGATTCGGCGCAGAAGCTGTTTTCGGCGGGCCATGACCTGAAGGAGCTGACCGCGCATCGGCAGGACGCCGATCGCGGCCGGGCTTTTTTCGAGAAGACGATGCTGCTCTGTGCTGAATTGATGCAGGCCATCGTGCATCATCCGAGGCCGGTGATTGCCGCCGTCGGCGGTCTTGCGACGGCTGCGGGTTGTCAGCTTGTCGCGTCCTGCGATCTGGCGATCTGCTCGGACAAGGCGACATTCTGCACGCCGGGCGTCAATATCGGCCTGTTCTGCTCGACGCCCATGGTGGCCCTGTCGCGCAATGTCTCGCGCAAGCAGGCCATGGAAATGCTTCTAACCGGCGAGACCATCGATGCCTCGACCGCACGGGAGTTCGGTCTGGTCAACCGCGTCGTGCCGGAGGAGTACCTGAATCCGATTGTCAGGAAATACGCGCAAGCCATTGCGGAGAAATCGACTTTAACTGTCAAAACAGGCAAGGAAGCCTTTTACCGGCAGGCCGAAATGGAACTTTCCGAGGCCTATGCCTATACGGCGCAGGTGATGGTGGAAAACATGCTGGCACGCGATGCGGAGGAAGGCATCAACGCCTTCATCGAAAAGCGCAAGCCGGAATGGACGGGCGAATAAGCGCATGGATCACGATCATTACCCGGACGCCTATATCAGCGGCATTCTTTCATCCGTCAAAACCATTGCCATGGTGGGTGCATCAGCCAATGAGGTGCGGCCAAGTTTCTTTGTCATGAAGTACCTGATCGACAAGGGCTACCGGGTCATACCGGTCAATCCGGGACAGGCGGGCAAGGACATTCTCGGCCAGAAGGTTTTTGCGCGCCTCGCCGATATCCCTGAAGCCATCGACATGGTCGACGTGTTCCGCGCCTCCGAGGCCGTGCCGGCGATTGTCGATGAGGTCTTGACGCTGACGCCGCTGCCGAAGGTCATCTGGACGCAGTTGACGGTTCGCCACGACGAAGCGGCACGCAGGGCGGAAGCTGCGGGTATTCAGGTGGTGATGAATCGCTGCCCGAAGATCGAATATGCGCGGCTGTGCGGCGAGATCGGTTGGAGTGGCGTCAATTCGCGCATCCTGTCGGCGAAAAAACCGCAGATGCGGCAGGGCTTCCAGAGTTTTGGCCTCAGATCGCCAAAATAGGTTGGCGGCAAAGCCGCGATCCCATAGCGTGTAGCAAAATCAGGAATGACAGGGAGATGAACCATGGCGCACCGCGCACCCGGAATTGAAACTCTTGCCGTGCATGCGGGTGCCCAGCCCGATCCGGCAACCGGCGCGCGCGCCACGCCGATCTACCAGACGACGGCCTTTGTTTTCGACGATGCCGACCACGCCGCATCGCTGTTCGGCCTGAAGGCCTTCGGCAACATCTACACCCGCATCACCAACCCGACCAATGCGGTGCTTGAAGAGCGCGTGGCGGCACTGGAAGGCGGCACCGCGGCGCTGGCGGTTGCATCCGGCCATGCGGCACAGTTCCTGGTGTTTCACACTCTCATGCAGCCCGGCGACAATTTCATTGCCTCCAGAAAGCTCTATGGCGGCTCGATCAACCAGTTCGGCCAGTCGTTCAAGTCCTTCGATTGGCATGTGCGCTGGGCGGAACCCGACGATCTCGCCTCGTTCGAATCGCAGATTGATGACCGGACGCGCGCGATCTTCATCGAAAGTTTTGCCAATCCCGGCGGCATCGTCACCGATATCGAGGCCATCGCTGCCGTCGCCCATAAGCATGGCCTGCCGCTGATTGTCGACAACACGCTGGCGTCGCCCTATCTCATCCGTCCCATCGAACACGGTGCCGATATCATCGTGCATTCCATGACCAAATTCCTCGGCGGTCATGGCAATTCCATGGGCGGGGTGATTGTCGATTGCGGCACGTTCGACTGGTCGAAGTCGGGCAATTATCCGCTGCTGTCAGAGCCGCGCAGCGAATATAACGGCATCGTGCTGCACGAAACCTTCGGCAATTTTGCCTTTGCCATTGCCTGCCGCGTCCTCGGCCTGCGCGATCTCGGGCCGGCGCTGTCGCCGTTCAATGCGTTCCAGATCCTGACGGGGATCGAGACCTTGCCGCTGCGCATGCAGCGCCATGCGGACAATGCGCTGAAGGTGGCGCAGTGGCTTTCCAGCCACGCAAAGGTTGCCTGGGTCAGCTATGCCGGGCTACCTGATGATCCCTATCATGCACTGCAGCAGAAATATGCGCCGCGCGGCGCCGGTGCTGTTTTCACTTTCGGGCTGAAGGGTGGCTATGAAGCCGGGGTCAAGCTGGTCGAGCACCTGCAGCTGTTTTCGCATCTGGCCAATATCGGCGATACCAAATCCCTGATCATTCATCCCGCATCGACCACGCACCGGCAATTGAGCGATGCGCAGAAGATCGCCGCAGGTGCGGGACCGGATGTGGTGCGGCTGTCCATCGGTATTGAGACCGTCGAGGATCTGATTTCCGATCTCGACCAGGCACTGACGAAGGCGGGATAGACCCATGGCATCGTCGCATTTTGTCGCCATCGATTTCGGCAGCATCGATCCCGAACACGGCGCCCCGGCGGCAGATCGGGTGATCGCGGGCGATCCGCAGTTCCGCACCTGGAACTGTGACGAGGCCGATGGCGGCCTCTACGCCGGGATATGGGAAGCAACGCCGGGCAAATGGCGCATCGTCTATGATGAGTGGGAGTTCTGCCACATTCTCTCGGGCCGCTCGATCGTCACGGAAGAGGGCGGCAAGGAACGGCATTTGCAGGCCGGGGACAGTTTTGTGCTGCGCCCCGGCTTTCGCGGCACCTGGGAAGTCATCGAAACCACGCGCAAGGAATATGTGATCCGGCTGTAGCGATGCGATTGCATTGGCGTTGTGCGTGGTTCGACAAGCTCACCATGAGGGAAATAAGTGGGTTGCAGGGAGTTTTATTCTGCAAAGCTGCCGTCGGCATTGCAACCAAACCACATCCCTCATGGTGAGCTTGTCGAACCACGCACAGCGCTTTTGCAAAACACCTCACCACACCACGTCCAACCGCTCCAATCCATGGAAATGATAGGTATCCTTGAAGCGCGGGGTTTCCTTGAAATGCAGTCCGGGAAGCCGGTCGAACAGCACTTTGAGCGAGACCTGCAGTTCCAGCCGCGCCAGCGGTGCGCCGATGCAGAAATGGATGCCGGCGCCGAAGGAGAGGTTTTTCTGGTCTGACCGTCCGGGCAGGAAAGCTCCGGCATCGGCAAAGGCGTTGGGATCGCGGTTGCCCGCGCCCAGCATCAGGCCGATCTGGTCGCCGGGCTTGACCGCAATGCCATCGCCAAGATCGATTTCTTCATAGGCATAGCGCGTGAACATGTGCAGCGGCGCGTCGAAACGCAGACATTCCTCGACGGTCTGCGCCGTCGAATCGGCATCACAGAACAGGTCAGCGGCACTGCGTCCGCTTTCCACAATGGTTTTGACCGCATTGCCGGTCTGGTGCACCGTCGCTTCGTGCCCGGCATTGAGCAGCAGGATCGCCGTGGTGATCAGCTCGTCCTCGGACAGTTTTGCTCCGTCCGCCTCGGCCGCCAGCAGCAGGCTGAGAAGATCGTCGGCCGGTTCGCTGCGCCGTCGTCCGGCATAGTCCCTGAGGAAGCCGGAGAACTCGGCGGCGGCGGCGTTGGCGCTGTCCTCGGACTGGCGATTGCGGCCGTGCATGTACATCGCCACCATGCGGTGTGACCAGTCGAGAAGCCGCGGTGCCGCGTCCGTCGGCACCCCGAGCATTTCGGCAATCACGGTGACGGGAATGGGCGTGGCGAAATCGGCGATGAGATCGGCTTTGCCCTTTGCTTCGAAGCGGTCGATCAGCGCGTGCGCCAGCGTCTCGATGCGCGGGCGCAGCCGTTCCACCTGCCGGGAGACGAAGGCCCGGTTCACCAGCGTGCGCAGCCGGGTATGGGTGGGCGGCTCCAGCTCCAGCATCGAGAATTTTTCGACGTGGTCGAAATCCTTCAGATGCGCGCGATCACCGGTATTGCCCTGGGAATCGGCGATGCCATGGCGGTTTTCACGGCCAAAGCGCCGGTCACGCAGCAATTTGTTGACGCCATCATAGCCAATGAAACACCAGAAGCCGTATTCCTCCCAGAAAAACGCCGATGTCTGCGCGTGCAGCGCGGCATAGGTGCCGTAGGGATTCTGTACGAAGACCTGGTCGTGCGGATCGAGCCGCAGATGGCGGGTGGCAGGAGCGAACTGGAATGAGGCGGGCGTGGCAGGGGTCATGATCAGATATACCGTGGGTCAGACGAAGGAAGGACAGGGAACAGGCGGGTCGCCGCCTTGCAGGAGGGAAAGCCGCAGGTCGCGGCAAACACAGGATGAAAGCTTTCCACGTCGAAAATGTTTGAGCAATCGATGCGAATGGTTTCATATTGCATGCGAATCTCCCTCCTTCAGCAGTCATAGCAGGACCCCATCATGAAAATCACCATCGTCGGAGCAGGAATTGCCGGACTGTCCAGCGCCTGGTCGCTGACCAAGGCCGGTCATGCGGTGACGTTGATCGAGCAGGGGCCGATACCAAATCCGCTGGCCGCCTCGGGCGATCATCACCGCATCATCCGCCGCGCCTATGGTGCCGCGGGCGGTTACGCGGATGCGATTTCGGAGGCCTATGTGGCCTGGGACGAGCTGTGGCAGGACATCGGCACGAGCCATCTCGATCCGCGCGGCTTCATCTGCATATCGCGCGACGCGGGCGATGAAGCCGAGGAATACCGCAAGGGGCTCGAGCAGGGCGGCTATCCCCTCGAGCTTTATGAACCCGCCGAGGCCATAAAGCGCTATGGCTATCTGGAAGCGGGCACGTTCCGCTACGCGTTCTTCTCGCCGGAGGGCGGCGCGCTGCATTGCCGCAGGATCGCCGGGGATATGGCGCGCTGGCTGCGCGCGCACGGCGCCACGCTTCTGGAAAACACCGGGGTGACCGCCGTCGACAGCGCCGCCGGTACGGTGACCTTGGCCGATGGTACGGTCATTGCTGCCGACAAGGTGGTTGTGACGGCGGGTGCCTGGGTGACAAAACTGTTCCCCGACCTCGTCTCCTCGCTCACCACCTACCGGACGGCCGTGGTCTATCTCGAACCGCCGGCGGATTTGCAGGCGGCCTGGGAGCATTCTCCCGTCGTGCTCGATGTGGGCGGGCGTACTGACGGTTATATCATTCCGGCCAGCGGCGGCGGCGGCCTGAAATTCGGCTCTGGCCTGCACAAGCGCAAATCGGCGGATGCCGACGCCGCACGCGTTGCGGAACCGGGCGAGGGCGAAGCGATCCGCGATCTCTTCGCCCCGCCGCTGCAGCGGATCGGCGAATACAGGGTGAGCAATGTTGTCACCTGCGCCTATACATTCACCGCCGATGAACGGTTTTTCGCCGTGGAACGGGACAAATGCCTCGTCGTCTCGGCCTGTTCCGGACATGGGTACAAATTCGGCGCGGCAGTCGGGCGGCGGGTCGCGCAAACGCTGGGAACCGGCGATGTGCCGCTGCTGCAGCGCTGGTTGCGGGCGGAAGCCGCTTAAAAAGCGGTTCTGCGCTTGCGCTCCTAGTGGAACGAATTTGACATTCGCACGCCATGTGACATCACGCGCAACAAGCGAATGTCAAATTCAAAGTTCCACTAGAATTATATACTTGCTAGTGGTCCTTTGATTCTGACATTTGCCTGAATGGCTTGTATCCAAGGGTTGCAAATGTCAGAATCGGACCGCTAGCCGGATGGCGGCAGAACATCTTGCGGAACAGGGTGGCAACACCCTATGTATCGAAAGTGAAATCCACGAATCTTGGGGGCGTTCAAACCCCTTGTTCTCCAAAACGCTGAGGCCCACCGATGAGAGATCCAATCGAAACAGCAATGAACCTCGTACCCATGGTCGTCGAGCAGACCAACCGGGGCGAGCGGGCCTATGATATTTTCTCGCGCCTGCTGAAAGAACGCATCATTTTCATTACCGGACCCATCGAGGACGGCATGGCGACGCTGATCTGCGCCCAGCTTCTGTTCCTTGAATCGGAAAATCCGAAGAAAGAGATCAACCTCTACATCAATTCACCCGGCGGCGTCGTCACGTCGGGCATGGCGATCTACGACACCATGCAGTTCATCCGTCCGGCCGTCTCGACCCTGTGCTTCGGTCAGGCCGCGTCGATGGGCTCGCTGCTGCTGACAGCCGGTGAAAAGGACATGCGCTTCGTGCTGCCCAACGCCCGCATCATGCTGCATCAGCCATCCGGCGGTTTCCAGGGCCAGGCATCCGACATCGAGCGTCATGCCCAGGACATCATCAAAATGAAGCGCCGCCTCAACGAGATCTACGTCAAGCACACGGGCCGCGACTACGAGACAATCGAGAAGACTCTCGACCGCGACCACTTCATGACGGCACAGGAATCACTCGAGTTCGGTCTTATCGACAAGGTGCTCGAATCCCGTGCGATCATCGAAGGGGATGCAAAGTAACCGGCTAAATGGCCGCACCGGGTCGAGAATGAACTTTTTTTGACCCGGATGCGGACTTTTTGCCACACATCCGGCTTGCATGCAGGCCAACAGACGCTACGTTAAGTGATTGGTGAGTAGAGGAAGCCTATTCTTCGAATTACTATTCGAATCATTCCCCGCAGGGCAGAGTCCCGAAGGGGGTGAACGGTTCCCGGCCAAACAGGGCGCCGATACTGAAAGGAAACTGCAATGAGCAAAGTCAGCAACGGCGGCGGTGATTCAAAGAATACGCTTTATTGCTCGTTTTGCGGGAAGAGCCAGCACGAAGTTCGCAAGTTGATTGCGGGCCCGACTGTTTTCATCTGCGATGAATGCGTCGAGCTGTGCATGGACATCATCCGCGAGGAAAACAAATCCTCGATGGTGAAATCCCGCGAAGGCGTTCCGACGCCGCAGGAAATCATGGCGGTGCTCGATGATTACGTCATCGGCCAGAACCATGCCAAGCGTGTTCTCTCTGTCGCGGTGCACAACCACTACAAGCGGTTGGCCCACGCATCGAAAAACAATGAAGTCGAACTGGCCAAGTCCAACATCCTTCTCGTTGGTCCTACCGGTTGCGGCAAAACCTATCTGGCGCAATCGCTCGCCCGCATCATCGACGTGCCGTTCACAATGGCAGACGCGACGACGCTGACGGAAGCCGGTTATGTCGGTGAGGATGTCGAGAACATCATTCTCAAGCTGCTCCAGTCGGCCGACTACAATGTCGAGCGGGCCCAGCGCGGCATCGTCTATATCGACGAAGTCGACAAGATCAGCCGCAAGTCCGACAACCCGTCGATCACCCGCGACGTGTCGGGTGAGGGCGTGCAGCAGGCGCTGCTGAAGATCATGGAAGGCACGGTCGCGTCCGTTCCACCGCAGGGCGGGCGCAAGCATCCGCAGCAGGAATTCCTGCAGGTGGACACGACCAACATCCTGTTCATCTGTGGCGGTGCCTTTGCCGGTCTCGACAAGATCATCTCGGCACGTGGCGAGAAGACGTCCATCGGCTTCAGCGCTGCGGTGAAGGCGCCGGATGATCGCCGCGTCGGCGCGATCTTCCGCGAGCTTGAACCGGAAGACCTCCTGAAATTCGGCCTCATCCCCGAATTCGTTGGCCGTCTGCCTGTCATCGCCACGCTCGAGGATCTCGACGAAGCTGCCCTGGTGCAGATTCTGTCGGAACCGAAGAACGCCCTGGTCAAGCAATACCAGCGCCTGTTCGACATGGAGAACGTCGAGCTGACGTTCCATGAAGACGCGCTGAAGGCAATCGCCCTCAAGGCCATTGCCCGCAAGACCGGTGCACGCGGGCTACGTTCGATCATGGAAAAGATCCTGCTCGACACGATGTACGAACTGCCGACGCTGGACGGCGTTCAGGAAGTCGTGATCTCCGGCGATGTGGTCGAGGGCAATTCGCGCCCGCTCTACATCTATGCCGAGCGCAAGGAAGAAAAGGGCAATGTTTCGGCGTAAGGCGCCGAACCAGTGTCTGGAAAGCAGGGCTCCGCGTCAGCGGGGCCTTTTGCATTTTTGCCCTGGCATTTGTTGCGGGTCTTAATTGCGCCACGAAACAATATTTACGGTTGATTAACCATAAGGGGCGCACAATTTTTGCAGAGCAGCGTCGGTAAGACAGTGTAGGCCGGGCAGTATCGCCCCCGTCGACAGATGATTTCCACGAAAATCATCCTCTTCAGCGGTGTGCTGCATCGCAAAAGATTGCGCTTGGAGTTTGGTAGGAGCAGGATAGATTACGATTCTGTGACCGAGCTTGAAACCGGGGCGCTTGAAACCGGAGCCCCGCCACTCCAAGTAAAGGTTAAGCTGCACAGCCGGTCGTATGCCGCTCTTCGCATGATCCCCAAAATGGATCCCGATTTTGGAAAAGATCATGCAACCAAAGGGTACCCGGATGTGGCGATCTAGGCCGATTGGCCTGAGAAAGGACATGAAATGACGGTTGCAAGCAAGAAGACACTGGCGGGTGGAGAAAGCGGGCTTTATGCCGTTTTGCCATTGCGCGATATCGTTGTCTTCCCACACATGATCGTTCCGCTCTTTGTCGGTCGCGAAAAATCCATTCGCGCACTCGAGGAAGTGATGGGCGTCGACAAGCAAATCCTGCTTGCCACACAGAAGAACGCTGCGGATGATGATCCGCAGGCGGATGCCATCTACAACATCGGCACCATTGCCAATGTCCTGCAGTTGCTGAAACTGCCGGATGGTACGGTCAAGGTTCTGGTCGAAGGTATTGCCCGCGCTGAAATCACCAGTTTCAGCGACCGCGAGGATTACCACGAAGCCAATGCCACGACGCTGTCGGAACCCGCCGAAGATGCCGTTGAAATCGAAGCCCTGGCCCGCTCGGTTGTGTCGGACTTTGAAAACTATGTGAAGCTGAACAAGAAGATTTCGCCAGAGGTCGTTGGCGCTGCCGGACAGATCGAGGACTACTCGAAGCTGGCCGATACGGTCGCCTCGCATCTTGCGATCAAGATTCCCGAGAAGCAGGACATGCTGTCGATCCTGTCCGTGCGTGCACGGCTGGAAAAGGCCATGTCGTTCATGGAGTCGGAAATTTCCGTTCTTCAGGTGGAAAAGCGTATCCGTTCGCGCGTCAAACGCCAGATGGAGAAGACCCAGCGCGAGTACTACCTCAATGAACAGATGAAGGCGATCCAGAAGGAACTCGGCGACGGCGAAGACGGCCGCGACGAGGCAGCCGAGCTGGAAGAGCGCATCAAGAAGACGAAGTTCTCCAAGGAAGCGCGCGAAAAGGCCAATCAGGAGCTGAAGAAGCTTCGCCAGATGAGCCCGATGTCCGCCGAAGCGACGGTTGTCCGCAACTATCTCGACTGGCTGCTCACCATTCCGTGGGGCAAGAAGTCGAAGGTGAAGAACGACCTGAACCTCGCCGACGAGATCCTGGATGCCGAACATTACGGCCTCGACAAGGTGAAAGACCGGATCGTGGAGTATCTCGCCGTGCAGTCACGGTCGACCAAGATCAAAGGTCCGATCCTGTGCCTCGTTGGTCCTCCCGGCGTCGGCAAGACCTCGCTGGCACGCTCGATCGCCAAGGCAACCGGCCGTGAATATGTCCGCATGTCGCTCGGCGGCGTGCGTGACGAGGCTGAAATCCGCGGTCACCGCCGCACCTATATCGGTTCGATGCCCGGCAAGGTCATCCAGTCGATGAAGAAGGCAAAGAAGTCCAATCCGCTCTTCCTGCTCGATGAAATCGACAAGATGGGCCAGGATTTCCGCGGTGATCCGTCTTCGGCTCTGCTCGAGGTGCTCGATCCGGAACAGAACTCAACCTTCATGGATCACTATCTCGAGGTTGAATATGACCTCTCGAACGTGATGTTCGTGACGACGGCCAATACGCTGAACATCCCGGGTCCGCTGATGGACCGCATGGAGATCATCCGTATTGCCGGTTACACGGAAGACGAGAAGGTCGAGATTGCCAAGCGGCACCTCCTGCCCAAGGCCATCCGCGATCATGCGTTGCAGCCGAAGGAGTTTTCCGTATCGGAAGGTGCGATCCGTGCCATCGTCCGCGATTACACGCGGGAAGCCGGCGTGCGCAGTCTCGAACGGGAGCTGATGAAGCTTGCCCGCAAGGCAGTGACGGAAATTCTGAAGTCGAAGACCAAGAAGACGGTGAAGGTCACCGAGACCAACATCAACGACTATCTCGGCGTGCAGAAATTCCGCTTCGGCCAGATCGACGGTGAAGATCAGGTAGGCGTTGTCACAGGTCTTGCCTGGACTGAGGTGGGCGGCGAACTGCTGACCATCGAAGGCGTCATGATGCCCGGCAAGGGCCGCATGACTGTAACGGGCAACCTGCGTGACGTGATGAAGGAATCGATTTCCGCAGCGGCATCCTATGTCCGCTCCAGAGCCATCGATTTCGGCGTCGAGCCGCCGCTGTTCGACCGCAGGGACATCCACGTGCACGTGCCGGAAGGCGCGACACCGAAGGACGGTCCGTCGGCCGGTATCGCGATGGTGACAGCCATTGTCTCGATCCTGACCGGTATTCCGGTGCGCAAGGATATCGCCATGACCGGCGAGATCACGCTGCGCGGACGGGTCCTGCCGATTGGCGGCCTGAAAGAGAAGCTGCTTGCCGCCCTGCGCGGTGGCATCAAGACGGTTCTGATCCCGGAAGAAAACGCCAAGGATCTGGCGGAAATTCCGGACAATGTGAAGAACGGCCTTGAGATCATCCCGGTATCGCGTGCCGGGGAAGTGATCAAGCATGCGCTCGTGCGTCAGCCGGAGCCGATCGAATGGACGGAACCGGTCAACGTGCCTGCCGCTGCCGTGGTCGAGGATGATGCTTCGGCGCAGATCGCGCACTGAAGTCATCGGAAATAAACAAACAAAAAGCCGGGCAAGCAATTGCCCGGCTTTTTGATTCGGCATCCGAACTGTTTAGAGCGCACCTGTCATGATGCCGACACCCGCGAGTGCCGCCAGGCCGCCAATGAGTCGCACCGCACTGGGGCCGGTGTGGCGGCTGATTCTGCCGATGGCAAAGCCGATGCCGATACCGGCGCCGTGGAGCAGGGCGGTGGCTGCCATGAAGCCGCTGGCATAGGCGAGACCGCCGGCACTTTCCGGCATTTCCGCGCCATGGGCATAGCCATGAAAAATGGCGAAGAGGCCGACGAGGGCGGTTGCAATGGCCACAGGCGCCTGAATCTCGAAGGCGACGGCTGCTCCGAGCACAATCACCGAGAGTGCGATGGCGAGCTCGACGAAGGGCAGGCTTACTCCGGCAGCGCCGAGCGCGCCGCCAGCGGCCATCATCCCGACAAACGCTGCCGGAACGAGCCACAGGGCGCGTCCGCCCAGCTGGAAGGCAAGGATGCCGACGAGAATCATCGCCAGGACGTGATCGAGGCCGGACATGGGGTGGGCGAAGCCATGAGTAAAGCCGCTGGTGTCACCCACGCCGACATGCGCATGGGCAAGGGCAGGGTAAAGCGTGGCGAATGAAAGGATTGCGATTCGTGCTGCGCGGTTGTTTGGCATGTGATGTTCCCGTTTTCTGGTTTGCTCTTGGAAGGAGGAGAACATTGTTGCCGCAGAAAATTGCTGGCGCAAAGGATAAAATATTGCAGTTGCTCACTGCGGGCGGGAAAAATCCGCAAGCGGCGAAACCCAATCACGCACGCATGTCGGCTGCGATGTGAACGGACCAGTTATCTCGGCTGAAAGAAAGGGAAGAAAACATCCCGCTGGGGAATGGTGGGCGATGAGAGACTCGAACTCCCGACATCTTCGGTGTAAACGAAGCGCTCTACCAACTGAGCTAATCGCCCCCTCACAAAGGGTGTGTGGGGAGCGTTTAGGCGTTTCGTGCGATATTGGCAAGAGGGTATGAGACACTTTTATGATTTGTTTGAAGAGTTTTTCACAATCGCATTTTTCCTGTCGACTAGCGCTTGACACTCCCCCGCGAACCCCTTAAACGACCGCTCACACCAGATGAATTTCTGGTTTGCAAAGTGCGCGGGTGTAGCTCAGTTGGTTAGAGTGCCGGCCTGTCACGCCGGAGGTCGCGGGTTCGAGCCCCGTCACTCGCGCCACTTTCCCTCTCAAGCAATTGATGTAAATGCTTGATATTACGGAAAGTGGTGCCCCGCACGCTTGCATCTCTTCTCTCCCGAATGTTCCCGTAGTCCACCGCCTGTTGCTGTCCGGTTCACACGTCTGGCTCCTGCCGGTTTCTGATGCGGCTTAGGAAAATCAGTCCTGTCTGTTTTTCCGCTGGCATGCGGACGGCGAATCTCTTCCGCTGTTTTTCAACCCGTGGATACGATTCGCCGCCGGGATGAATCGCCCCGCATAAATGCATTGCTGCGTTGCACAAAAATCAGTTGTGAAACCTTTGTGGACTAGGCAGCATGATTCCTTACTCCAGCTCTGATGGTTGCCGCCCATGCCCTTGCCGATTCTCGCTCTTGCCATTGCCTCCTTCTGCATCGGCACAACCGAATTCGTGATCATGGGTCTGTTGCCGGAAGTCGCGGCCGACCTGCGTGTCACCATTCCCCATGCGGGCCTGCTGGTGACCGGCTATGCGCTTGGCGTTGTCATCGGTGCACCCATCATCGCCATTGCCACGGCATCCCTGCCGCGCAAGCCCGTGCTCATTGGTCTTGCGATGCTCTTTGTCGTCGGCAATCTGTTCTGCGCCATTGCCCCCAATTACTGTATGCTGATGATCGCTCGCGTGGTCACCGCCTTCGGCCACGGCGCTTTCTTCGGCATCGGGTCGGTGGTGGCCGCCAGCCTCGTGCCGCGCCACAAGCGCGCCAGCGCCATCGCGCTGATGTTTGCCGGGCTGACACTTGCCAATATTCTCGGCGTGCCCGCCGGGACCGCCCTCGGCGAGCTCTATGGCTGGCGCTCGACCTTCTATGCGGTCGTCGCCATCGGTGTCGCCGCGGTCATCGCCATCGCGCTGCTGGTTCCCGCGGCCGGGGAAGAAGAGAAGGGCGGCGGCATTCTCAGCGAGATCAAGGTTCTCGGCAAACTGCAGGTCTGGCTTGCCATGCTGATCTCGGCGCTCGCCTCCGGCAGCCTGTTTGCCGTCTTTACCTATATCAAGCCGATCCTCACCGATGTGTCCGGCCTATCGACCGCGGCGGTAACCTGGGTTCTGCTGCTGTTCGGGGCCGGGATGACCGTCGGCAACGTCATCGGCGGCAAGCTTGCCGACTGGAAGCTGATGCCCACCGTCATCGGCACCCTGGTCACCGTGGTGTTCACCCATGCCCTGCTGGCGGAAGTCAGCGGCACGGCGGCAGCGGCAATCGCCGTGGTGTTCCTGTGGGGCATGCTGACCTTCGTCATCGTTCCCCCGTTGCAGATGCGGGTGGTCGAAACCGCGAGCGAAGCCCCCAATCTGGCGGCCACGCTCAACCAGGGCGCATTCAACGCGGGCAATGCCGCCGGTGCCTGGGTTGGCGGCGCGGCGCTCACCTGGGGCGTGTCCTATCAGAACCTGCCCTTCGTGGGATCGGCGCTGGCCTTGCTCGGTCTTGGCGTGGCCGTCTGGTCGCTGCTGCTCGACCGCAGGGCGCAGAAGCAGCAATATCTATCCGAAGAGGGGGAAAGGCTCAGTCTGGAGCCTCTCGCGGGTCTCTAAGCGCCCCTCTTTCCCAAACTCTGCACAACAGCATTCGCGCCCTGGCGCGCGTGCTGTTTCCACGCGCGCGGCATATCAGCATTTTGTCCTAAATCGTTTATAGGACCGAATGTCGCAGTTCTGAAAACCACGTCGCGGACAAACAGGCCGGCAAGGCACATTAATATCATTCTAAAGAGTGATTCAGCTGTGTTTTGCGGGCCAAACCGGCTTAAAACTGCGAAATTCGCGGCTTTTTATGGATATGCGTCACGAAATGGTGACAAAAAACCGGTGGTATTGGGGCGATTGTTGCACTTGCGCGCATGGCGCTAACGCGCTAACCCTCGCCGCATCGTACCGGTGTCAAAGCTGGTGCGGTCTGTCGCGTATTGGTGGCAGTCATGTGCATAACATGGCATTCTTGTCAGCCTGAGTTCACAAGGCGGAAAAAGTCGGATCATGAACGAGCTTTTAAGTTCCTACCTGCCCATCGTTATCTTCATCGGGGTAGCGCTGGTAATCGGTTTGGCACTGTTGGTTGCGCCTTTTCTGGTCGCATACAAGTCGCCAGACCCGGAAAAATTGTCGGCCTATGAGTGCGGCTTCAACGCATTCGATGATGCCCGCATGAAATTTGATGTCCGCTTCTATCTTGTCTCGATTCTGTTCATCATCTTCGATCTGGAAGTTGCCTTCCTCTTTCCGTGGGCCGTGGCCTTCAGCAAGATCGGCTGGTTCGGTTTCTGGTCGATGATGATCTTCCTCGGCGTTCTGACAATCGGCTTTATCTATGAGTGGAAAAAGGGAGCGCTGGAATGGGATTGACCGCTAGCCAAACCACCCTCGTGGCACCGAAACCCAAAGGCATTCTTGATCCCGGTACGGGCAAGCCGATCGGTTCCGATGATGCGTTTTTCGGTGAGATCAACAATGAGCTCGCCGACAAGGGATTTCTCGTAACCTCCGCCGATGCGCTGGTCACCTGGGCGCGCACCGGTTCGCTGATGTGGATGACCTTCGGCCTTGCCTGCTGCGCGGTCGAAATGATGCACACCTCCATGCCGCGCTATGATGGCGAGCGGTTCGGCTTTGCCCCGCGCGCGTCACCGCGTCAGTCCGACGTGATGATCGTTGCCGGCACGCTGACCAACAAGATGGCTCCGGCGCTGCGCAAGGTCTATGACCAGATGCCTGAGCCGCGCTACGTCATCTCGATGGGCTCCTGCGCCAATGGCGGCGGTTACTATCACTATTCCTATTCGGTGGTGCGTGGTTGCGACCGCGTCGTGCCGGTGGATATCTATGTGCCGGGCTGCCCGCCCACGGCCGAAGCGCTGCTCTATGGTGTTCTGATGCTGCAGAAGAAAATCCGCCGCACCGGCACGATCGAGCGATAGGAGAGGGCGATGTTTGAAGAAGCATTGAATGAACTCTCCAGCTACCTCCAGGAAAAGCTGGGTGCGTCGCTGAATTCGGTGGTCCTGGCCTATGGCGATCTGAGCGTTGAAGTCGACGCGGCAAAACTGCTGGATGTTCTAACCTTCCTGCGTGACGACGTGCAGTGCCAGTTCATTTCGCTGATCGATATCAGCGGCGTGGACTATCCCTACCGCTCGCATCGCTTTGACGTGGTCTATCACCTCCTGTCGCCGCGCCAGAATCTGCGCATCCGCGTCAAGGTGGCGACGGACGAAGATACACCCGTGCCTTCCGCCACGCCGGTCTATCCCGGTGCCGACTGGTATGAGCGCGAGACCTACGATCTCTATGGCGTGCTGTTCTCCGGTCATCCGGATCTGCGCCGCATCCTGACCGACTACGGTTTTGACGGCCATCCGCTGCGCAAGGACTTCCCGCTGACAGGCTTCGTCGAAGTCCGTTATGACGACGAGGTCAAGCGCGTCGTATATGAACCTGTCGAACTGCGGCAGGAATTCCGCAATTTCGACTTCCAGTCACCCTGGGAAGGCACGGATTATGTGCTGCCGGGTGATGAGAAGGCTAAAGCGAATTGAATGCGTGCGAATACAGACGTGTAAGACGCCAGGAAGCGAAATATGACTGAACACAGCGTCCGCAACTTTAACATTAACTTCGGCCCGCAACATCCTGCGGCGCACGGCGTTTTGCGTCTTGTGCTTGAACTGGACGGTGAGGTGGTCGCGCGCGTTGACCCGCATATCGGTCTGCTGCATCGCGGCACCGAGAAGTTGATGGAAGCCAAGACCTATCTGCAGGCCGTGCCCTATCTCGACCGCCTCGACTACGTGGCGCCGATGAACCAGGAGCATGCCTATGCGCTGGCCGTCGAGCGCCTGCTCGGCATTGAGGTGCCCAAGCGCGGTCAGCTGATCCGTGTTCTGTTCTCGGAAATCGGCCGTATTCTTTCGCATCTTTTGAACGTGACCACGCAGGCCATGGACGTCGGTGCCCTGACGCCGCCGCTCTGGGGCTTCGAAGAGCGCGAAAAGCTGATGGTGTTCTACGAGCGCGCCTGCGGTGCCCGTATGCATGCGGCCTATTTCCGTCCCGGCGGCGTGCATCAGGATCTTCCCGACAGACTCATCGAGGATATCGGCAAGTGGTGCGATCCGTTCCTGCAGACCGTCAAGAATCTCGACGACCTGATCACCCCGAACCGCATTTTCAAGCAGCGTAACGTCGATATCGGCGTCGTGAAGCTGGAAGACGCATGGGCATGGGGTTTCTCCGGCGTCATGGTACGCGGCTCGGGTGCCGCCTGGGATCTGCGCAAGTCGCAGCCCTATGAATGCTATTCCGAGATGGAATTCGATGTTCCGATCGGCAAGAACGGCGATTGCTACGACCGTTATCTCATCCGCATGGAAGAAATGCGCCAGTCGGTGCGCATCATGCGCCAGTGCGTCGATCTTCTGCTGGGCAAGGAGCGGGTAGGGCCTGTTTCCAACATGTCCGCCAAGATCGTTCCGCCGAAGCGCGGCGAGATGAAGCGGTCGATGGAAGCGCTGATCCATCACTTCAAGCTTTACACCGAAGGGTATCACGTGCCCGCGGGTGAGGTTTACGCTGCCGTTGAAGCGCCCAAGGGCGAATTCGGTGTGTTCCTGGTGTCCGATGGCTCCAACAAGCCATACCGCGTCAAGCTGCGCGCCCCGGGCTTTGCCCATCTCCAGGCCATGGACTTCCTGTGCCGTGGCCACATGCTGGCCGACGTCTCCGCTGTCCTTGGCTCGCTCGATATCGTATTTGGTGAGGTTGATCGCTAATGTCCGTCCGTCGTCTTGCAGAAGATAGCGTCCAACCAGCAGCCTTCGCGTTCAATCGCGAAAACACTGCCTGGGCCAAGCAGACCATCAAGAAATATCCCAAGGGCCGCGAACAGTCCGCAGTTATTCCGCTGCTGATGCGCGCGCAGGAACAGGATGGCTGGGTCACCAAGGCTGCCATCGAGCATGTTGCCGTCATGCTCGACATGCCGCTGATCCGCGTTCTGGAAGTGGCGACATTCTACACGCAGTTCCAGCTGAAGCCGGTCGGAACCCGTGCCCATATCCAGGTTTGCGGCACCACGCCGTGCATGCTGCGCGGCGCGGAAGACCTGAAGAAGGTCTGCCAGCACCGCATCCATCATGAGCCGTTCCACACCAACGAATCCGGCACTTTGTCGTGGGAAGAGGTCGAATGCCTCGGTGCCTGCGTCAACGCGCCGATGATCATGGTGTTCAAGGATACTTATGAGGATCTGACGCCCGAACGCCTCGAGGAAATCATCGATGCTTTCGAAGCCGGCAAGGGCGATACGATCACGCCCGGCCCGCAGATCGACCGTTTTTTCTCCGCCCCCGAGGGCGGCGCAACGACGCTGATTGAAGGCAATGGCGCGGCCAAGCCGAAGCGTGCGGCAAAGGCTGCCGATGCCGCTGCAGTTCCGGCCGCCAGTGCGACAAAGCAGGACGAGGCACCGGCAAAGGCCGTATCGCTCGAGGACAAGAACCGTCCCGCCGCGATCGACAAGCCAGCCGTCGTGGATGATCTCGAACTGATTTCCGGCGTCGGCCCGAAGATTGCAGGCATCCTGCATGAACTCGGCATCTATACATTTGCCCAGGTCGCCGGCTGGAAAAAGGCTGAGCGCGAATGGGTTGACGGTTACCTCAACTTCAAGGGCCGTATCGAACGCGACGACTGGGTCAAGCAAGCCAAGGCCTTGGCCAAGGGCGGCGAAGCCGAGTACATCAAGGTTTTCGGCAAGAAGCCGAGATAAGATCATTGGCGGAAACGATGTGCGTTTTCGCTGGAGAATGGACGAAGAGAGTAGGACGGGTGCGATATGCTCGCTGACAAAGACCGCATCTTCACCAATATTTACGGCCTTTTCGACAAGTCGTTGAAGGGTGCGATGTCGCGCGGCTGCTGGGATGGCACTGCGGGGATCATCGCCAAGGGCCGTGACTGGATCATCAACGAGATGAAGGCATCGGGCCTGCGCGGCCGTGGCGGCGCCGGCTTTCCGACGGGTCTGAAGTGGTCCTTCATGCCCAAGGAAAGCGACGGACGCCCGCATTATCTCGTCATCAACGCCGACGAATCCGAGCCGGGCACCTGCAAGGACCGCGATATCATGCGCCACGATCCGCATACGCTGATCGAAGGCTGCCTGATTGCCGGTTTCGCCATGGGCGCCAACACCTGCTACATCTATGTGCGCGGCGAATATATCCGCGAGCGTGAAGCGCTGCAGGCCGCCATTGACGAATGCTATGACGCCAAGCTGCTCGGCAAGAACAACAAGAACGGCTGGGACTACGATATCTATGTCCACCACGGCGCCGGCGCCTATATCTGCGGTGAAGAAACCGCGTTGCTGGAAAGCCTTGAAGGCAAGAAGGGCCAGCCGCGCCTGAAGCCGCCATTCCCGGCCAATATGGGCCTTTATGGCTGCCCGACCACCGTCAACAATGTTGAATCGGTTGCCGTTGCCCCGACCATCCTGCGCCGTGGCGCTGCCTGGTTCTCCGGCATCGGCCGTCCGAACAATGTCGGCACCAAGCTGTTCATGATCTCCGGCCACGTCAACCGTCCATGCACGGTCGAAGAAGCCATGGGTATCACCTTCCGCGAGCTTGTCGACAAGCATGCGGGCGGCGTTCGCGGCGGCTGGGACAACCTCTTGGCGGTTATTCCCGGCGGTGCGTCCTGTCCGGTCGTTCCGGCTGCCGATATCATCGATTGCCCGATGGATTTCGATGGCCTGCGCAACGTCAAGTCGTCCTTCGGCACGGCGGCTGCGATCGTCATGGACAAGTCCACCGACATCGTTCGTGCCATTGCGCGCCTGTCCTACTTCTTCAAGCACGAGAGCTGCGGCCAGTGCACGCCATGCCGCGAAGGCACGGGCTGGATGTGGCGCGTCATGGAACGCATGGCGGTCGGCAATGCGCAGAAGCGCGAGATCGACATGCTGCTCGACGTGACCAAGCAGATCGAAGGCCACACCATCTGCGCGCTCGGCGACGCGGCGGCATGGCCGGTACAGGGTCTGATCCGGCACTTCCGTCCGGAAATCGAACGCCGTATCGATGAGTTTACACGCAACGCTTCTGCGGCAAGCCCCGTGCTTGTTGCGGCGGAATAGGGTTGAGGGGATATGCCGGATACCGGAACAGACAAGCGATCGGGTGCGGACTGGTCGGCAGTGATGCCGAAGCAGATCGTTCCGGCTGCCAATCTGCTGACACCGCCGATGGGCGCGATGGCGGCGGCGTCTGTTGTGGGTCTCGGCATCGCCAGTCAGATGTGGGGTCTGTGGGCGGGTGCTCTTGCCGGTATGCTTGATGCCAACACGAAGCTGAAGCCGCTGGACGCATCGCCAGCGGCCGAGGCAAAGCAAGCGCCTGATGTTGCTGAGTTGAAGACGATCATACGCAACAAGGCTACAGAAACTGCACCAAAGGCGGTTGCTGGCAAAAAAGCCAAGCTGGCGGTGGTTTCAACGGGGCCGTCGAAACCGGCGGCAATCGCAAAGCCGGCCTTGCCGGATGACCTGAAGCGGATTTCGGGCGTTGGCCCGAAGCTGGAGCAGGTCTTGAACGGTCTTGGCATCTACACCCATGCGCAGATTGCGGCGTGGTCACCCCAGGAGATTGCCTGGGTCGATGATCATCTGAAATTCGGCGGGCGTATCGTGCGGGATGAGTGGGTCAAACAATCCGCTGCCTTGGCGGGGGTGAAGCCCGAATAAAGCCATGCTGGCTTGGACCGGCATGGAGCAATTGAAGGTATTTCAGCGGTTTCGCGGGAATGCCAAATGAAAATGCGGAATGTTCCGCGAGGTTGGACAGACGATGGCAAAGATCAAAGTCGACGGTAGGGAAATCGAAGTACCGGATCACTACACGCTTCTGCAGGCTGCGGAAACGGCGGGTGCCGAGGTGCCGCGATTCTGTTTCCATGAGCGTTTGTCGATCGCCGGCAATTGCCGCATGTGCTTGATTGAAGTGAAGGGCGGACCGCCCAAGCCTGCCGCGTCCTGCGCCATGGGCGTGCGCGACCTGCGTCCGGGCCCGAACGGCGAGACGCCGGAGATTTTCACCAACACGCCGATGGTCAAGAAGGCCCGCGAAGGCGTGATGGAATTCCTGCTGATCAACCATCCGCTGGATTGCCCGATCTGCGATCAGGGCGGCGAGTGCGACCTGCAGGATCAGGCGATGGTCTTCGGTATCGGTGCGTCGCGCTACAAGGAAAACAAGCGCGCCGTTGAAGACAAGTATATCGGACCGCTCGTCAAGACGGTCATGACGCGCTGCATTCACTGCACGCGCTGCGTCCGCTTCACCACGGAAGTGGCCGGTATTTCCGAGCTCGGCCTGATCGGCCGCGGCGAAGATGCCGAAATCACCACCTATCTCGAGCAGGCGATGACATCGGAGCTGCAGGGCAATGTGATCGATCTTTGCCCGGTCGGTGCGCTGACATCCAAGCCATACGCCTTCCAGGCCCGTCCATGGGAATTGACCAAGACCGAATCCATCGATGTGATGGATGCCGTCGGCTCGTCGATCCGCGTCGATACCCGCGGCCGCGAAGTGATGCGCGTGCTTCCACGCGTCAACGAGGCGGTGAACGAGGAATGGATTTCCGACAAGACCCGCTTCATCTGGGATGGCCTGCGCACCCAGCGCCTCGACCGCCCCTATGTGCGTCGGGATGGCCGTCTGGTTCCGGCAAGCTGGCCGGAAGCGTTCGAGGCGATCAAGGCCGCCGTTGCCAAGACGACGGGCGACCGGATCGGCGCGATTGCCGGCGATCTCGCCAGCGTCGAGGAAATGTATGCGCTCAAGCAGCTCATCACATCGCTCGGCTCCGCCAATATCGACGGACGTCAGGACGGAACGGTTCTGAACACGGCCAATGGCCGCGCCTCCTATATCTTCAATCCAAGCATTGACGGTATCGAAGACGCTGACGCGGTACTGATCATCGGTTCCAATCCGCGCTTTGAAGCGTCGCTGCTCAATGCGCGCCTGCGCAAGCGCTGGCGCGCTGCCGGAATTCAGATTGCGCTGATCGGCGAACAGGCCGACCTGCGCTTCAACTACGAATATCTCGGCGCCGGCGCAGATACCCTGGCGGAACTCGCCAACGGTTCGCTGAAATTCCATGCGGTGCTGAAGAAGGCCAAGAAGCCGATCATCATCATCGGGCAGGGCGCGCTCAGCCGTGCAGACGGCAATGCGGTTCTCGGTCTCGCTGCCAAGATTGCGGCGGATACCGGCGCGCTTGCCGATGACTGGAACGGTTTCGGCGTCATTCACACAGCTGCCAGCCGCGTCGGCGCGCTCGATATCGGTTTCGTGCCCGGCGAAGGCGGCAAGTCGGTTGCGCAGATGCAGGGGGCACTCGACGTGCTGTTCCTGCTCGGCGCCGACGAATTGAACTGGGCCGGCAAGGGCGGTGCCTTCACCGTCTATATCGGCACCCATGGCGATCAGGGCGCGCACAATGCCGACGTGATCCTGCCGGGCGCGACCTATACGGAAAAGTCCGGCACCTTCGTCAACACCGAAGGCCGTGTGCAGATGACCAACCGCGCCGCCTTTGCGCCGGGCAATGCCAAGGAAGACTGGGCAATCCTGCGCGCACTCTCCGATGTGCTCGGCAAGAAGCTGCCATTCGACTCGCTTGCCGCCCTGCGCGCACAACTTTATGCAGAATACCCGCACCTGGCCGTCATTGACGCCATCCAGGCCGGTGATGCTGCCGACATCAAGAAACTGGCCAATGCGTCAGGCACCGTCGACAAGACGGCCTTCGTATCGCCGGTCCAAGACTTCTACTTGACCAACCCGATCGCCCGCGCCTCAGCCGTCATGGCTGAATGTTCCGCGCTGGCCAAGGGCGGCTTCAAGCAGGCGGCCGAGTAGGCGGGGAAGAGACTGATATGGAAGATATTTTCGCAACCTACATCCTGCCGCTGCTGATTATCCTCGGAAAATCAGTGCTGATGCTCGTGGTGATGCTGCTGATCATCGCCTACCTGCTTTACGCGGATCGCAAGATCTGGGCGGCAGTTCAGTTGCGCCGTGGCCCGAACGTCGTTGGACCGTTCGGCCTGCTGCAGTCCTTTGCCGACCTTCTGAAGTTCGTGGTCAAGGAACCGATCATTCCATCCGGCGCCAACAAGGGCATTTTCCTTCTGGCTCCGCTGGTGTCTTCGGTGCTGGCTATGGCGGCCTGGGCGGTGATTCCGGTCAATGAGGGCTGGGCGATTGCCAACGTCAATGTCGGCATTCTCTATGTGCTCGCCATTTCCTCGCTCGAAGTCTACGGCGTCATCATGGCCGGCTGGGCATCGAACTCGAAGTACCCGTTCCTCGGTGCGCTCCGCTCCGCCGCGCAGATGGTGTCCTACGAAGTCTCCATCGGTTTCGTCATCGTCACCGTTCTGCTCACTGTCGGTTCGCTGAACCTTACGGATATCGTCTTGTCGCAGAAGACCGGTCTCGGCACCATGGTCGGCCTGCCCAATACCTTCCTTGACTGGCATTGGCTCGGCCTGTTCCCGATGTTCGTCATTTTCTTCATCTCGGCGCTGGCCGAGACCAACCGCCCGCCTTTCGATCTGGTCGAAGCGGAATCGGAACTCGTTGCCGGTCACATGATCGAGTATTCGTCGACCGCGTTCCTGCTGTTCTTCCTCGGTGAATATGTCGCCATCACCCTGATGTGCGCATTGACCACGATCCTGTTCCTCGGCGGCTGGCTGCCACCGGTCGACGTCTGGTTCCTGAACTGGGTACCCGGCATCATCTGGTTCATGCTCAAGCTTTTCTTCGTCTTCTTCATGTTCGCCATGGTGAAGGCATTCGTTCCGCGCTACCGCTACGACCAGTTGATGCGTCTGGGCTGGAAGGTGTTCCTGCCGATCTCGCTCTTCATGGTCATCGCCACCGCGGCGTTTCTTAAAATCACCGGCCTGACACCGTAAGGAGAATCAGCATGGCACAACTCGCACAAGCTGCTAAATCGCTCCTGCTGGCGGAGTTCGTCGGCGCCTTCTTCCTGTCGATGCGCCAGTTCTTCGCCCCCAAGGCGACGCTGAACTACCCCTACGAAAAGGGACCGCTCAGCCCGCGCTTCCGCGGAGAACATGCGCTGCGCCGCTATCCCAACGGCGAAGAACGCTGCATTGCCTGCAAGCTCTGCGAAGCGATCTGCCCGGCGCAGGCCATCACCATCGAAGCCGGTCCGCGCCGCAATGACGGAACGCGCCGCACGGTGCGTTATGACATTGACATGGTGAAGTGCATCTATTGCGGCTTCTGCCAGGAAGCCTGCCCGGTGGATGCCATCGTCGAGGGCCCGAATTTCGAGTTCGCCACGGAAACCCGTGAAGAGCTTTATTATGACAAGGACCGGCTGCTCGCCAATGGCGACCGCTGGGAACGCGAGCTGGCACGGAACATCGCAATGGATGCGCCGTACCGGTAACAATTGAGTGGATGGGGCGTCGTCCCGTCCGAGTGCGCGCATGTGTCTTAGGGCAGGGTGCTTCTACCCGCCCCGAACATGCGTTATGAGGCTGCGAATACGCGGAATCTCCGTGAATCGCTTTTAAAATGGCAGAACAGTCTGCCGGAATGGAAATCGGGGGAACCCATGCTGACAGGTATTGCGGCGGCGTTTTTTTATCTCTTCGCCTTCATCACCGTCGCCAGTGCGTTCATGGTGATTGCGGCGCGTAATCCCGTGCACTCCGTGCTGTTTCTGATCCTCGCCTTCTTCAACGCGGCGGGGCTCTTCCTGCTGACGGGTGCTGAATTCCTGGCGATGATCCTTCTTGTGGTCTATGTCGGCGCGGTGGCCGTCCTCTTCCTCTTCGTCGTGATGATGCTGGATGTGGATTTTGCCGAAATGAAGCGCGGGGCGCTGCAATATGCGCCCATCGGCGCGCTTGTCGGCATGATCCTTGCGGTGGAACTGATTGTTGTTCTCGGCGGTTCGGTCTTCACGCCAACTATTGGCCGCGTGGTTGTTCAGCCAACACCCGATATCGCCACGCGCAGCAATACGGCGGCGCTCGGCGACATCCTCTACACGGATTACATCTACTACTTCCAGATTGCCGGTCTCGTGCTTCTGGTCGCCATGATCGGCGCGATTGTGCTGACGCTTCGCCACAAGGAAGGCATCAAGCGCCAGAACATCTCGCAGCAGGTCGGACGCACGCCTGAAACGGCCATCGAGGTCAAGCAGGTCGAAACGGGCAAGGGTATTTGACAGGAGCGCATGATGGTCATCGGTATTGCACATTATCTGACAGTTTCGGCGCTCCTGTTCACGATGGGGATCTTCGGTATCTTCCTCAATCGTAAGAACGTGATCGTCATCCTGATGTCGGTCGAATTGATCCTGCTCGCCGTCAACCTGAATTTCGTGGCGTTCTCCGCTGCACTGGGTGATCTGGTCGGACAGGTTTTTGCATTGTTTGTCCTGACCGTAGCGGCCGCTGAGGCTGCCATCGGTCTGGCTATTCTCGTCGTGTTCTACCGCAATCGTGGATCGATTGCCGTAGAAGACGTCAACATGATGAAAGGTTGACGGGGGCATGCTGTATCTGGCGATTGTCTTCCTTCCGCTGCTCGGCTTTCTGATCGCGGGTCTATTCGGCTCGTCCATCGGCGCGAAGGCGAGCGAGTATGTCACCACCGGTCTGATGATCGTGGTTGCGGTTCTCTCATGGATCGCATTCACGACCGTGGCGCTCGGCCATGGCGAGGCGTTCAAGGTGCCGGTCATGCACTGGGTCGAGTCCGGCTCGCTGAGCTTCGACTGGGCCCTGCGCATCGATACGCTGACCGCTGTCATGCTGATCGTCGTCAACACGGTGTCGGCGCTCGTCCATACCTATTCGATCGGCTACATGCATCACGATCCGCATCGGCCGCGCTTCTTCGCCTATCTCTCGCTCTTCACCTTCGCCATGCTGATGCTGGTGACCGGCGACAATCTGGTTCAGATGTTCTTCGGCTGGGAAGGCGTGGGTCTTGCCTCATACCTGCTGATCGGCTTCTGGTTCAAGAAGCCTTCGGCCAATGCCGCGGCGATGAAAGCTTTCATCGTCAACCGCGTCGGCGATTTCGGTTTCCTTCTCGGTATTTTCGCACTGTTCGTGCTGTTCGATACGGTTCAGTTCGACACGCTGTTCCAGTCCGCCGCCCAGTATCTTCCGGCGGAGGGCGCAGGGGACGGCAAGGTGGTCCTGAATTTCCTCGGCTATGCCTTGGGCAAGCAGGAAGCGATTACGGTTGCCTGCCTGCTGCTGTTCATGGGTGCGATGGGCAAGTCCGCGCAGTTCCTGCTGCACACCTGGCTGCCTGACGCCATGGAAGGCCCGACACCGGTGTCCGCGCTGATCCATGCGGCAACGATGGTGACCGCAGGCGTGTTCATGGTTGCCCGCCTGTCGCCGATCTTCGAACTGTCGCACACGGCGCTGATCGTTGTGACGCTTGTCGGCGCGACGACCGCCTTCTTCGCCGCCACGGTCGGCCTGGTGCAGAACGACATCAAGCGCGTCATCGCCTATTCCACCTGCTCGCAGCTCGGCTACATGTTCGTGGCGCTTGGTCTTGGTGCCTATGGCGCGGCGATTTTCCACCTGTTCACGCACGCCTTCTTCAAGGCCCTTTTGTTCCTTGGCGCTGGTTCCGTCATTCACGCGGTTTCCGACGAGCAGGACATGCGTCACATGGGCGGCCTGCGCAAGCTGATCCCGCAAACCTACTGGATGATGGTCATCGGCACCGTCGCGCTGACCGGCCTCGGTATTCCAGGCACGTCGATCGGCACCGCCGGCTTCTTCTCCAAGGATGCGATCATCGAGTCGGCCTATGCGTCGACCAGCCCGGCGGCAAGCTATGCCTTCATCCTCCTGGTTATCGCAGCGCTGTTCACCAGCTTCTATTCATGGCGCCTGATTTTCATGACGTTCCATGGCAAGCCGCGCGCGTCGCACGACGTCATGCATCACGTGCATGAATCGCCCTATGTCATGCTGGTGCCGCTGTTCATCCTGGCCATCGGCGCGCTGTTTGCCGGTGTCATCTTCCGCGAATACTTCTTCGGCCACGAATATGCCGAGTTCTGGAAGGGCGCACTGTTCACCGGCAAGGAAAACGAGATTCTGGAGCTGCACCACCATGTGCCTGCTCTGGTTGCTGCCTCGCCGTTCCTTGCGATGCTCGCCGGGTTCATCCTGTCCTGGTACTTCTACATCCGCTCGCCGCAGACACCTGTCCGGCTGGCCGAGCAGCACCGCGGCCTGTACCAGTTCCTGCTCAACAAGTGGTATTTTGACGAACTCTACGACTTCCTGTTCGTGCGTCCGGCCAAGGCCCTTGGCAGGTTCCTGTGGAAGAAGGGCGATGGCTGGCTGATCGACGGCCATGGTCCGGATGGTATCTCGGCCCGCGTCGTGGATGTCACCAACCGCGTGGTGCGCCTGCAGACCGGTTACCTCTATCATTATGCGTTCGCGATGCTCATTGGGGTCGCCGCACTCGTCACGTGGATGATGCTCGGGAGCAACTTCTAATGACCGACTGGCCAATTCTATCGACTGTTACCTTCCTGCCATTGGTCGGTGCGTTCCTGATCCTTCTGATCCGGGATGACGGTGAATCCGCGCGGCGCAATATCCGCAACGTGGCGCTGTGGACGACGGTCATCACATTCCTGCTTTCCCTGCCGATCTGGTACTATTTCGACAAGGGCCATGCCGGCTTCCAGTTCGTGGAAAAGGCAGCCTGGCTCGACTCCGGGATTTCCTACCATATGGGCGTGGACGGCATTTCGATGCTGTTCGTCATCCTGACGACATTCCTGATGCCGCTGTGCATCCTGGCCAGCTGGGAAGCCATCCAGAGCCGGGTCAAGGAATACATGATTGCCTTCCTCGTGCTGGAAACACTGATGATCGGTGTATTCTGCGCGCTGGATATCGTGCTGTTCTACGTGTTCTTCGAAGCCGTGCTGGTGCCGATGTTCATCATCATCGGCGTGTGGGGCGGCAAGCGCCGCGTCTATGCCAGCTTCAAATTCTTCCTCTACACGCTGCTCGGCTCCGTGCTGATGCTGCTGGCCATCATGGCCATGTACTGGCAGGCTGGCACGACCGATATCCCGACGCTGCTGGCTTATCCGTTCCCGGCCTCCATGCAGACATGGCTGTGGCTGGCCTTCTTCGCGTCCTTCGCCGTGAAGATGCCGATGTGGCCGGTGCACACCTGGTTGCCGGATGCGCACGTGGAAGCACCAACGGCAGCATCAGCCATTCTGGCCGGCATCCTGTTGAAGCTCGGCGGTTACGGCTTCCTGCGCTTCTCCCTGCCGATGTTCCCGATTGCGTCCGCCGACTTCGCTCCGCTGATCTACACGCTTTCGGTTGTCGCCATCGTCTACACCTCGCTGGTGGCGCTGATGCAGGAAGACATCAAGAAGCTGATTGCCTACTCCTCGGTTGCGCACATGGGCTATGTGACCATGGGTATCTTCGCCGCCAACGAGCAGGGCATCCAGGGCGCGTTGTTCCAGATGCTGTCGCACGGTCTGGTTTCGGCCGCACTGTTCCTCTGCGTCGGTGTTGTCTATGACCGTACCCACACCCGCGATATCTCCGCCTATGGCGGCCTCGTCAACAACATGCCGAAATATGCGGTGGTGTTCCTGGTCCTGACCATGGCCAATGTCGGCCTGCCGGGCACCTCGGGCTTCATTGGTGAATTCCTCACGCTGCTTGGCGTCTTCCGCGTCAACACCTGGGTTGCGCTGTTTGCAACATCAGGCGTGATTTTCTCGGCGGCCTATGCGCTGTGGCTCTATCGCCGCGTCGTGTTCGGCTCGCTGGACAAGGAAAGCCTGAAGTCGCTTCTGGATATGTCGCCGCGTGAAAAGCTGGTGGTCTATCCGCTGGTGATCCTCACCATCTTCTACGGTGTTTATCCGATGCCTGTCTTCGATGCGACGGCAAGCTCGGTGCACGCCCTTATCAATCAATACAATAACGCGCTGTCCGCAGCCGCCACACTGGCGCTGAAATAGCAGGAAGAGGCCAAGGCCGATGCAGACCGACATGATTGCCAACCTGACGCTTATGGCTCCCGAACTGCTCATCGCAGTGGGCGCATTGGCTCTACTGATGATCGGGGCCTTCTCCGGTGAACGGGCGAATTCCCTGGTCAACGGACTGGCGGTTGCCGTGCTGCTTGCAGCATTGGCAATCCTCGTTCTCTTCCCGCACGATGGTCACGTCTTCGGCCGTGCCTTCGTTTCGGATCCGTTCGCGCGCTTCATGAAAGTGCTGACGCTGGTCGGCTCGATCGTTGCGCTCGTCATGTCGGTTGGCTTCGCCAAGGCGGAGAAGTTCGACAAGTTCGAGTTCCCGATCCTCATCCTGCTGTCGACCCTCGGCATGCTCTTGATGATTTCGGCCAATGACACCCTGTCGCTCTATCTCGGCCTCGAACTGCAGTCCCTGGCGCTTTACGTCATCGCTGCAATCAACCGCGACAGTGCCCGCTCGACCGAAGCCGGCCTGAAGTACTTCGTTCTCGGCGCATTGTCGTCGGGCATGCTGCTCTACGGCATTTCGCTCGTCTACGGCTTTACCGGCCATACCGGCTTTGCGGGCATCGCCGAGGCGCTGGCAGGCGGCGAGCGTCAGCTTGGCGTGGTGTTCGGCCTCGTGTTCATCTTTGCCGGTCTTGCCTTCAAGATTTCCGCCGTGCCGTTCCACATGTGGACGCCGGATGTCTACGAAGGTGCGCCGACGCCGGTGACCGCCTTCTTCGCCAGCGCGCCGAAGATGGCCGCCATGGCGCTTCTGACACGCGTTGCCGTCGAGACGTTCCAGCCGATCACCCATGACTGGCAGCAGATCATTGTCTTCATCGCCATCGCGTCGATGGTCCTGGGCGCATTCGCAGCCATCGGCCAGCGCAACATCAAGCGCCTGATGGCCTATTCATCGATCAGCCACATGGGCTACGCGCTTGTCGGCCTTGCCGCCGGTACGCAGGTCGGTGTGCGCGGCGTGGCGATCTACATGCTGATCTACCTGATCACGACGCTCGGCGTGTTTGCCTTCATCCTGGCCATGCGCCGCAAGCACGGCAATGTCGAACTGATCGAGGATCTGGCCGGCCTGTCCCGCACCAATCCGATCATGGCGACGATCTTCACCATCCTCATGTTCTCGCTGGCCGGTATTCCGCCGCTCGCCGGATTCTGGGGCAAGTGGTACACCTTCCTTGCCGCGATGCAGGCCAATCTCTATGCGCTGGCCATCATCGGTATCGTGGCTTCGGTCGTGGGTGCGTTCTATTATCTGCGCATCATCAAGATCATGTGGTTCGATGAACCGGCTGGCGGATTCGTGCCGGTTGCCGGTGAACTGCGCCTGGTCCTCGGTGTCTCGGGCCTGCTGACGCTGCTTTATGTCCTGATCGGCGGACCGGTCAGCACCTATGCGGAAGCTGCCGCGAAAACGTTCTTCTGAGGCCGGGAACCCTGATCAATGGGCTTCTCGCTCTCGCCGCTGGCGCAGCAAAACGGCTTCCGGATGGAGGCCTTCGATACGGTCGGCTCGACCAATGCGGTCGCGCTGGAGCGCGCGCAGGCTGGCGATCCCGGACGGCTGTGGATCGTTTCGAAGAAACAGGAAAGCGGGCGCGGGCGCCGCGGCCGCGCCTGGGCCACATCACACGGCAATCTGGCGGCCTCCCTGCTGCTCACCGGCAATTTCGAGTTGAAGACGGCGGCAACCCTCGGCTTTGTCGCCGGGCTTTCCCTGGCGGACGCGCTTGACGCCGTCTGCCCGCAAGGCGCGGTTTCGGTCGGCGTCGATGGTATCGGTGCCAGCAGGTCGGATTTGCGTGTCGAGCTGAAGTGGCCGAACGATCTCCTGGCCAACAAGGCCAAGCTTGCCGGCATTCTCCTGGAATCGACGCATCTGCCCGACGGGCGGTTTGCCGTCGTCGTCGGCATCGGCGTCAATGTGGTTGCTTACCCCGAGGACGTGCCTTATCCAGCGACATCGCTGAAGCAGCTTGGTGCGGCCTGCGATGCGGAAACGCTGTTTCTGGCGCTGTCCGATGCCTGGCAGGAAAACAGCCGCATCTGGAACGAGGGGCGCGGGCTTGCCGACATTCGCAAGCGCTGGCTCAAGCGCGCGGCAGGAATTGGCAGTGAAGTTGCGGTGCGGGTCGACGGCTCGGTGCTGCGTGGTATATTC
This sequence comes from Phyllobacterium sp. NPDC097923, assembly GCF_044760925.1. NCBI lineage: Bacteria > Pseudomonadati > Pseudomonadota > Alphaproteobacteria > Hyphomicrobiales > Phyllobacteriaceae > Phyllobacterium > Phyllobacterium sp. NPDC097923. The sequence continues at coordinate 1,308,151 of NZ_JBIWBL010000001.1, forward strand.
GAAACAATTGACGAAGACTGCCGTTTCGTCATACGCGATAATGATGGGGAACGGGTGAAGATTGCTGCCGGCGATGTTCATTTCGGAGCAGTTGCATCGGCAAGTGCCGGATAGCCGGTTGTAAGGAGTATAAATGGCAAATTCCGATCAGGCAGAGCTCGTGTTCCTGCCTTTGGGCGGCGTTGGTGAAATCGGGATGAATCTGGCCATGTATGGCTATGGCCCGGCACACAAGCGCGAATGGGTGGTCGTCGATATGGGCGTCACCTTCGCCGGACCGGATCTTCCAGGCGCTGATCTCGTTCTTCCCGATATCCGTTTTCTGCAGGCCGAGCGGCACAATCTCAAGGGGATTGTGATCACCCATGCCCATGAGGACCATTATGGTGCCTTGCTCGACCTGTGGCCGCTGTTGAATGTGCCGGTCTATGCGACGCCGTTCACCGCCGGCTTGCTGGAAGCCAAGCGCCAGTCGGAGCCGGGTGCGCCGGATATTCCTGTCACCATTTACCGCGCTGGCGAAAGGTTCAATGTCGGCCCCTTCGAGTTCGAAGCGCTTGCCGTGACCCACTCGATCCCGGAACCGGTCTCGCTGGCGATCAGGACGCCACTGGGCATCGTCGTTCACACCGGCGACTGGAAGATGGACCCGGAGCCGTCGCTTGGACCGCTGATCGACGAGGCCGGATTCCGCGCGCTCGGCGACGAAGGCGTGCTGGCGATGATGTGCGACTCCACCAATGCCTTGCGTGACGGGGAATCGCCCTCCGAGCGCGAGGTCGGCGACAGCCTGCGTGACATCATCGAAAATGCCCGTGGCCGCGTGGCCATCACCACCTTTTCGTCCAATGTCGGACGTATCCGTTCCATTGCCATCGCCGCCCGCGATGCCGGACGCCAGGTGCTGGTGCTCGGCCGCTCGATGAAGCGGATGATCGATGTGGCCAGCGAACTGGGTTATCTCGACGGCATTCCGGAATTTCTCTCCGAAGAGGATTACGGTTTCATCCCGCGCGAGAATATCGTCATCATTCTCACCGGCAGCCAGGGCGAATCCCGCGCGGCGCTGGCCAAGCTTGCCCGTGATGAAATGCGCAATGTGGCGCTGTCGGCCGGCGACACGGTCATCTATTCCTCGCGCACCATTCCCGGCAACGAAAAGCCGATCATCGAGACAAAAAACCTTTTGATCGAGCAGGGCATCCATATCATCTCCGACGATGATCAGCTGGTGCACGTCTCGGGCCATCCGCGCCGCAATGAGCTGAAGCGCATGTATGAATGGGTGCGTCCGCGCATTCTCGTTCCGGTCCACGGCGAAGCCGCGCATCTCGTGGCGCAGGGCTCGCTTGCGGCCATGGCCGGTATTCCCGAGGTGCCGCAGGTGCGCAATGGCGACATTCTGCGTCTGGCGCCGGGCAGGGCGGAGATCATCGATCAGGCGCCGTTTGGCCGCGTCATGAAGGACGGCAAGCTCATCGGCGACGAGGAAGAGGTCGGCATTGTCGACCGGCGCAAGCTGTCCTATGTCGGCCATGTCGCGGTATCGATGCTGCTCGATGCGAAGTACAACATCATCGAGGACCCGGAAATCGTGCCGGTCGGCCTGCCGGAGAACGATCGGGAAGGCGAACTGCTTGAAGACCTGCTGTACGATGCGGCCGTTGGTGCGGTGCAGAGCATCCCGCGTGAAAAGCGTCGGGATTTGGCGATGGTCCGCGAGGCGGTGCGCCGCGCCGTCCGTGCCGCTGCCAACGAGGCCTGGGGCAAAAAGCCGATCGTCACCGTGTTCGTAACCCGCACGTGAGGTCAGGGATGCTCGGTCGTCTGAATCATGTCGCCATTGCCGTCCCCGATCTTGCCGCGGCATCGGCAGTCTATCGCGATACGCTCGGTGCGACACTCACCGAGCCGCAGGTTCTGCCGGAGCATGGCGTGACCGTCGTGTTCATCGATGTCGGCAACACCAAGATCGAGCTTCTCGAGCCCTTGAATGCAGATTCGCCCATTGCGGCGTTCCTGGCAAAGAACCCGTCCGGCGGCATGCATCACGTCTGCTACGAAGTGGCCGATATTCTGGCGGCACGAAATCAGCTAAAACAGCAGGGCGCCCGTATCCTCGGTGATGGCGAACCCAAAATCGGCGCCCACGGCAAACCGGTGCTGTTCCTTCACCCGAAGGATTTCAACGGGACGCTGATCGAACTGGAGCAAGTCTGACATGCCCATCGCAACTGGAATGGCGATCTATTTCATCTTCTGGTGGCTGACGCTGTTCACCGTGCTGCCATTTGGCCTGCGCACCCAGGCCGATGAGGATGACGTCACGCTGGGCACAACAGCCAGTGCGCCGCACAAGCACCGGATGGGACGCGTGTTCCTGATCACCACCGCGATTTCCGCCGTGGTTTTTATCCTCTTCTACATCGTCAACCAGAAGCTTGGTTTCGGCGTCGAAAGCATTCCGGTTTTCTTCCCGCAATTGCATTAGGACTGCGGTTTGATCAGGCATCCGCACCGTGGTGCATTGTGCGTGGTGAGCTTGTCGAACCACGCATAACAAATGTGCAATCGTCAAAAACCGCTTGTCCGCCGATAGTGCGACGATCTCTTGCCAAGGCAGCCCTGACAGATGCCGAAAATACTGCCCATGCATGCCGCCAGCCGCACCAGCGCTTCGCCGCGCGTGAACGGCGCCGCAGCGGCGTAGCTGCACAGTTTGACCACCCGGATCGCCAGCGAGCCGGGGATGCGCAGCAAGGTCAGCGCGCGTCGCTGGTCGAGCTTCCGGCATGTTTCAACCGAACTGCTGTCCCGGTCACGGCGGAAATGGTAGCTGAGGGTCAGCCGGTCCATCGGCACGGTTTCGTAGGCAATGGCATGCGGCGTCCAGCCGGTCCTGGCGCCGAGTTTTTTGGCGTCCCTGTACAGGCGCCAGTCTTCCCCGCCGGCCAGATCAAGCGTATCGTCGAAACGCAGTCCCGTCCGGTCAAAGAAACTCAGCCTGCCCATCCAGCTGCCGGTTGCCAGCAGAATCCGGTGCGCTTCGTTGCGCTGGCATCGCCGCCGGGCCTTGCGTTCGCTTTCCATGCCCCTGCGGTTGAGACCGGCCCAGACCAGTTGCGCGGAAAACGGCGCGTTGGCGGAAATCGGCGCGGCGCGTACGGGGGAGCCAACGATATCGAGCCTCGAGGCGTCCAGTTCCGCCAGCAGTTCAATCAGCCAGTCGGGCTCCACCCGTTCATCATCATCGGCAAATGTCATGAGATCGTGATTGCCGGTCAGGGCGCATGCCAGCGCATGGTTGCGGGCACGGGCAATGCCGAGACGCGGTTCCACCTCGTATTGAACCGTCCATTGCGGCACGAGCGCCCGGAACTGCGCGATGACATCGTGCAGTGTTGCCTTCTCATTGTTCTCGACGATGAGAAAATGCAACCCGACATCACGGGGCACGCCCATGGCGGCATAGGACTGCAACAGGTTCTGCAGCATGAACGGACGATTACGTGTAATCGTGCTTATGCATATGCTGCGCTTGCCGGGCTCAGCCGCGCCGCGTGTGTGAATTCCCATGGTTCGTCCCCGAACATTGTAACGTCGCTGATGTGCCAATCCCCGCGCCTGGCACACTGATCCTGTGACGCCAATTTAACAGGCGAAGATGAGCTGAACATTGCGACATTGGTCTTAGATCGCGCTCCGGGGATGAGGCGAAATTGTGCGAATCGACGCCGGCATCATCGTGCCGTTGCGGACCTGCCGGATGGAGGGGGGAAGGGAAATATCCCATCAAGTGTGAAGGCTGGTCGGGGTGAAGTCGCATCTGCCTGCCGACCAAGTAGTTGCAAAATAGAACTGAAGCAACGCGATCAAGACGCGGCAGTCTGTGCAACCACCTTTAAGTTTATTTGATAAGTGCTTGTATTGCCGCAACAAGACAAAAAAAATGCAAGGCTTTCGCCTTGCATTGTTAGATCGCGTCTGACCCTATTCCATTTGCATGGTGGCTGCGTATTACCGCGCCAAAGGTCACATCCTCCCAAGACTTTGACCGCGCTGGAAAGCAGAATTATTCTTACTTTCTCATTATGATTAAAAAAATAGCGGACTGCCTTCGAAATGTCACGAAAAATATTCGGTACAGTCATTTTTTGCTTACAAATCTGGCAGCGTAACAAAACTGTCACAAATCTGAGATGTCTCATTTGGCGTTGGCGGGTTCCCAACCCGCTGTTAAGCCGCTAAGAAACATTGCTGCGTCGCGGATTAATCCGGGTTTTGGGCGGGACGCGGCAACACATTTGGCGGCGTATGAGTCTTTCCGGAAATCGGCAACGATTTTTGGGTAATACGCTAACTTTGCACTTGGTTTTGCCTGATTCTTCAAGCATTCAGGCTGTGTTTCAATTTGGTGATCTCAATGCGGCTTTCCCGTTATTTCCTGCCTATCCTGAAAGAAAATCCCAAAGAGGCGGAAATCGTCTCGCACCGGCTGATGCTGCGTGCCGGCCTGATCCGTCAGGAGTCGGCTGGCATCTATGCCTGGCTGCCGGCAGGCCTGCGCATCCTCAACAAGGTGTCCAACATCATCCGCGAGGAACAGAATCGGTCCGGCGCCATCGAGCTGCTGATGCCGACGATCCAGTCCGCCGATCTGTGGCGCGAAAGCGGCCGTTATGACGCCTATGGCGACGAGATGCTGCGCATCAAGGATCGCGGTGACCGCGAGATGCTGTTTGGCCCGACAAACGAGGAAATGATCACCGAGATTTTCCGGGCTTATGTGAAGTCCTACAAGGACTTGCCGCTCAATCTTTATCACATCCAGTGGAAGTTCCGCGACGAGCGCCGCCCGCGTTTCGGCGTCATGCGCTCGCGTGAATTCCTGATGAAGGATGCCTACAGCTTCGACATCGATTTCGAAGGCGCCAAGGCCGCCTACAACCGCATGTTCGTGGCTTATCTGCGCACATTCTCGCGCCTCGGCATCAAGGTCATCCCGATGCGTGCGGATACCGGTCCCATCGGCGGCGACCTCAGCCACGAATTCATCATTCTGGCCGAAACCGGCGAGAGCCAGGTCTATTGCGACCGTGCCTATCTCGACCTGCCGGTTCCGGGTGCCGATACCAATTTCGACGACAATGCGCAGGTCGCCGATATCGTGACCAAATGGACGACGCCCTATGCGGCGACGGATGAAATGCACGACGAAGCCGCCTGGGACAAGGTCGGTGCGTCCGAACAGCTTGCCGCACGCGGCATCGAGGTCGGCCACATCTTCCATTTCGGCACCAAATATTCCGAACCGATGGGCGCCAAGGTCACCGGTCCCGATGGCAAGGAACACATGGTTTCCATGGGCTCCTACGGTATCGGACCCTCGCGTGTCATTGCCGCGATCATCGAGGCATCCCATGACGAGAACGGCATCATCTGGCCGAAGGCTGTTGCGCCGTTCGGTGCGGGCATCGTCAACATGAAGCCGGGCGACGAGGCGTGCGACGCGGCATCCGCCAAGGTCTACGAGGCCTTGACCAATGCCGGTCTCGAGCCGCTGCTGGACGATACGGATGATCGTCCCGGTGCGAAATTCGCCAAGATGGACCTGATCGGCCTGCCGACGCAGGTGATCATCGGGCCGCGCGGTGTTGCCGCGGGCGAAGTCGAGATCAAGGATCGCGCGACGGGTGAACGGGAAACCCTGAGCATTGAAGCTGCAATCAACAAGCTTGCAGGCCCCGCTGACTTTCAGGCTGGAACTCTATGACAGAATCGGCCGTCACTGCTGTACAACAGGGTCCCAAGCCGTTCTCTGCCTATGAACGGATGATCGCGTGGCGCTATCTGCGCGCCCGGCGCAAGGAAACGTTTATTTCGGTGATTGCCGGTTTCTCCTTCACCGGCATCATGCTCGGCGTGGCGACGCTCATTATCGTCATGGCCGTCATGAACGGTTTTCGCAGCGAATTGCTGACGCGCATTCTGGGCATCAACGGCCATGTCATCATGCAGCCCATGGACCGGCCACTGGATGACTACGACAATGTGATCAAGCGGATCGATGCGGTTCCCGGTGTTTCCTTCGCCATTCCCGTCGTGGAAGGCCAGGTGCTCGGCCAGGGCAATGTCGGGCAGGGCACCGGCACGCTCGTACGGGGTCTGCGCGAAGAGGATATCAACAAGCTCCAGCTCGTCGCCAAGAACGTCAAGCAGGGCACCTTCGCCAATTTCGACAAGGCGGGCGGCGTGGCCATCGGCACGCGCATGGCGGAAAATCTGGGGCTCGGCATCGGCGACAAGCTGACATTGATGTCGCTGGACGGCGATGTGACGCCGCTCGGGGTTTCGCCGCGGGTGAAATCCTATCCGGTCGTCGCCATTTTCCAGATCGGCATGTCCGAGTATGACGCCTCGATCGCGCTCATGCCGCTGGATGAAGCGCAGCTCTATTTCAACCAGGAGGGCAAGGTCCAGTCCATCGAGATCTTTGCCAACAATCCCGACAATGTCGACGCGCTGAAAAAGCCCATCGAGGATGCGGCGCAGCGTCCGCTGATGCTCACCGACTGGCGCCAGCGCAACGTCACCTTCTTCTCCGCCCTGCAGGTGGAGCGCAACGTCATGTTCATGATCCTGACGCTGATCGTTCTCGTGGCGGCCCTGAACATCATTTCCGGCCTGATCATGCTGGTGAAGGACAAGGGACGCGATATCGCCATCCTGCGGACGATGGGCGCGACGCGCAACTCGGTCATGCGCATCTTCCTGATGACGGGCGCGGCAATTGGCGTGACCGGCACGATTGCCGGCGTGGCCCTGGGTGTCCTCGTCTGCCTCAACGTCGAGCGCATCCGGCAATTCTTCTCCTGGTTGTCTGGTACGACCCTGTTCAATCCGGAGCTTTATTTCCTGAGCACCTTGCCCGCGAAGATGGATTTCAATGAAACCTTCACGGTCATCCTGATGGCGCTTGTCCTGTCGTTTCTGGCAACGCTTTTCCCCGCATGGCGCGCGGCCAAGCTCGATCCCGTTGAAGCCTTGAGGTACGAATAATGTCAGCCGGGCCCATTCTTCAGCTGACCAGCGTCGGCCGCCGGTACAATGAGATCGACCGGGAACTGGTTATTCTGGACGATGCCAATTTCTCCCTCGGCAGGGGCGAGATGGTTGCGCTTGTCGCGCCGTCGGGCGCCGGCAAGTCGACGCTTCTGCACACGGCGGGTCTCCTGGAACGGCCTGACAATGGCGATGTGATTCTGGACGGCCGCGCCTGCGGTTCGCTGTCCGATGAAGAGCGCACCGCCATCCGCCGCAACGACATCGGTTTCGTCTATCAGTTCCACCATCTCCTGCCGGAATTTTCTGCACTGGAGAACGTGATGATGCCGCAGATGATCCGCGGCATGAAACCCCGCGTCGCCTCCGAACGCGCGCAGCAGCTGCTTGATTACATGAAGGTGGGCGCACGCGCCTCGCACCGGCCGTCGGAACTGTCCGGCGGCGAGCAGCAGCGTGTTGCCATCGCCCGCGCGGTCGCCAATGCGCCGCTTGTGCTGCTTGCCGATGAGCCCACCGGCAATCTCGATCCGGTGACGTCCTCCTATGTGTTCGAGGCGCTGGAAGCCCTGGTGCGCCAATCCGGCCTGTCGGCGATGATCGCCACGCACAATCACGAACTGGCCCGCCGCATGGATCGCCGCGTCACGCTCAAGGACGGCAAGATCACCACGGTCTCCTGATCCGTTCACGCCATACAAAGCAAACGGGCGCGGAGAAATCCGCGCCCGTTTGCGTTTGGCGGCACCCGCTCGGCGGCCCGCGTTTTACCCTCTGTTAAGAAATCGACAACCATAGCGCCAATGGCAGCTTTGGTGTGCTTGACTTTGGAACAAAAATAGAACAAAACATATACATAGAGCAAACGAAGAAGGGTTTTACCGATGAGCGAACTTTTCCAGGACGTCATGTCATTCGTTACAGTCAGTCTGTTTATTGCAACATTCGCCATGTGGGTCAGCGTTATCTGAAAGAACCGGCGGGGCCGGGATGACTAGGTTTCCCCTGGTTCCTGGCCCGCGGGCGTCGCCCATCATGTCTGGTTCCACATGCGGACAACCGGTTCCGTCAGGTCGTGCTCATAGCCGAGGACGCTGATGCTGGTGGTATCCAGAACGAAAAGCGCGCCGCCTACGGGCGGCAAGCCAAGCCAGCGGGCCGTCAGCACCCGCAGGAAATGCGAACTTGAGAAGATGAGAATCCTGTCATTCGCCGCGCGGATGGCGTGGATGATCCGGTCGGCACGCGCACCGACATCGGCTGCGGATTCGCCGCCGGGGCAGCCGTCGCGAAAAAGCTGCCAGCCGGGACGCTCCGCCAGGATCGCCTTGGTGGTGATGCCCTCATAGGTGCCATAATCCCATTCCGCCAGATCGTCCTTGATCACGCGGGCGTCGCCAAATCCGGCGAGGGCGCAGGTTTTCGATGCGCGCTGGGAAGGGCTCGACCATATGGCGGAAAAGGCAAGGCCCTGCAGCCGGCCCGCCAGGGTACGGGCTGCCGCTTCGCCCGCGGCCGTCAGCGGCATGTCGGTTCGCCCGGTGTGCTGGCCGGACAGGCTCCATTCCGTCTGACCGTGCCGCACCAGATAGATTTCGGGATATGCATTGCTCATTCACGGGCCTTTCGGTGGCGCATCACAGGTTGTTCACAGTCGCACGATCCAGCGGTCAAAGTATAGGTGGACACTCCAAGGTGGTTGCCCGAGAATGCGCGGGTGGTGAATCAGCGCGTTCGCCGGAATTTTCTGGAGATGGATACAGTGGCAGACGGACAGGGCAGACCCGGCGAAGGCAGTGCGGAAAAGCAGGCGCTTCGTTTCGTCCATCTGCGGGTGCATTCCGCCTATTCCCTGCTGGAAGGCGCGCTGCAGGTCGCCAAGGTCATCGATCTCGCCACGTCCAACAAAAGCCCGGCCATCGCCATCACCGACACCAACAATCTGTTCGGGGCGCTCGAATTTGCCCAGAAGGGTTCGAAGTCCGGCTTGCAGCCGATCATCGGCTGCCAGCTCGACATCGCCTTTCACGATCAGGCGGAGGAAAGCCGCAGCGCCAACCGGCGCGAAGCGCTCGGGCTTGCGCCGCTCGTGCTGCTGGCGGCGACGGAAACGGGCTATGCCAATCTCGTCCGGCTTGTCAGCCGCGCCTATCTGGAAACGCCCGCCGGCGATCCCGTCCATGTTGCCGCTTCCTGGCTGCCGGGGTTGACCGACGGTATCATCGTTCTTTCCGGCGGCCCCGAGGGGCCGATCGCCAAGGCGATCAAGGACGACCGCATCGACCGTGCCCGCCAGCGGCTCATCCATCTGCGCTCGCTCTATGGCGACCGGCTCTATGTCGAGCTGCAGCGCCATCGCGGCTATGACCGTGCCCTGGAAGCGACCCATATCGCGCTTGCCTATGAGCTGGAACTGCCACTGGTCGCCACCAATGACGTGTTCTTTTCCAAGAGCGCCGACTATGAGGCGCATGATGCGCTGCTGGCCATTGCGGCGGGTTCGCTGCTTTCGATCGACGATCGCCGCCGCCTGACGCCCGACCATTATCTCAAGACTGAAGACGAGATGGTGGCGCTGTTTGCCGATCTGCCCGAGGCACTGGAAAATACCGTCGAGATCGCGCTGCGCTGTTCCTATTATCCAAAAAACCGCGCGCCGATCCTGCCGCGCTTCACCGGTGAAAGCGACGATCCCGAAGCGGCCCTGCAGGAGGAAGCCGACGAGCTGGCCCGGCAGGCGCGGGAAGGCCTGGCAAGCCGCATTGCGACGCTCGGCATGGCTGATGGCCACACGGCGCAGGAATATGCCGACCGGCTGGAATATGAGATTTCCATCATCACCCGGATGAAATATCCGGGTTATTTCCTCATCGTTTCCGACTTTATCAAATGGGCGAAAGCCCATGATATTCCTGTCGGTCCCGGTCGCGGCTCCGGTGCTGGTTCGCTTGTTGCCTATGCGCTGACGATCACCGACGTCGATCCGCTGCGCTTCTCCCTTCTGTTCGAACGCTTCCTCAATCCCGACCGCGTTTCGATGCCGGACTTTGACATCGACTTCTGTCAGGAGCGGCGTGACGAGGTCATCCGCTATGTCCAGGCCAAGTATGGCCGCGATCAGGTGGCGCAGATCATCACCTTCGGAACGCTGCAGGCGCGCGCCGTGCTGCGCGACGTCGGCCGCGTGCTCGAAATGCCCTATGGGCAGGTGGACCGTCTGACCAAGATGGTTCCGGCCAACCCGGCCAATCCGGTGACGCTGGCAAAGGCCATCGAGGATGAGCCGCGCCTGCGCGAAGAGCGCGACAAGGAGCCGGTTGTCGAGCGCCTGCTGGACATCGCATTGAAGCTGGAAGGGCTGTACCGCCACGCCTCGACCCACGCCGCCGGTATCGTCATCGGCGACCGTCCTCTGTCCGAACTCGTGCCGATGTACCGTGATCCGCGCTCAGACATGCCGGTCACGCAGTTCAACATGAAGATGGTGGAAGAGGCCGGGCTGGTCAAATTCGACTTTCTCGGGCTGAAAACCCTGACGGTGCTGCAGACTGCGGTCAATCTGGTCAAGCGGCGCGGCATCACCGTGGATTTGTCCAATCTGCCGCTCGATGACAAGCTCAGCTATGAAATGCTGTCGCGCGGCGAGACAGTCGGCGTGTTCCAGGTGGAAAGCACCGGCATGCGCAAGGCGCTGATCGGCATGAAGCCGGATCGGATCGAGGACATCATCGCGCTTGTGGCGCTGTATCGTCCGGGTCCGATGGAAAACATCCCGACCTACAATGCGCGCAAGAATGGCGATGAGGAGATGGCGTCGATCCATCCCAAGATCGACCATCTCGTCAAGGAAACCCAAGGCGTCATCATCTACCAGGAACAGGTGATGCAGATCGCGCAGGAAATGTCTGGCTATACGCTGGGCGAAGCCGATCTGCTGCGCCGTGCCATGGGCAAGAAGATCCGCTCCGAAATGGACATGCAGCGCGTCCGTTTCGTCGACGGCGCGGTGGAACGCGGTGTGACCAAACCGCAGGCCAACTTCATTTTCGACCTCTTGGCAAAGTTCGCCGACTACGGCTTCAACAAGTCGCACGCCGCCGCCTATGCCATCGTGTCGTTCCAGACCGCCTATATGAAGGCGCATTATCCCGTCGAGTTCCTCGCTTCGTCGATGACCTACGATATGGCGAACACCGACAAGCTCAACGATTTCCGCCGCGAGGCGCTGCGGCTGGGCATCGAGGTGGTCACCCCTTCGGTCAATACATCGTTCCGCTTGTTTGAAGTCGGCGACAACCGCATTTTCTATTCGCTCGCCGCCATCAAGGGCGTCGGCGAGGCGGCGGTCGATCATATCGTCGAGAAGCGCGGTGACACGCCCTATGCCAGCCTCGAGGATTTCTGCGAGCGGATCGATCCGCGCGTCGTCAACCGGCGCGTGTTTGAAAGCCTGATCAACGCCGGGGCATTCGATTGTTTCGGGCGCGAACGCCCGGCGCTCATTGCCGGTCTCGACCGCATCATCGGCCATGCGCAGCGCACGCAGGAAGACAGCGTCAGCGGACAGGCGGATATTTTTGGCGGCATGGCCGCAGGCGGATCACAGGGGCTGCAGTTGCCCAATGCGGCGCCATGGCTGTCGGCGGAAAAACTGCGGCGCGAATTCGAAGCCGCCGGTTTCTACCTTTCCGCCCATCCGCTCGACGAATACCGGCCGATCCTGGAAAAGATGCGGGTGCAGAGCTGGGCCGAGTTTTCCGCTGCGGTCAAGCGCGGCGCCAATGCCGGACGGCTCGCCGGAACCATCACCGCCAAGCAGGAACGCAAGACCAAGACCGGCAACAAGATGGGCATCATCCAGTTTTCCGATGCTTCAGGCCAGTTTGAGGCCGTGCTTTTCTCCGAAGCGCTGGCACAGTACCGCGATCTCTTGGAGCCGGGACGCTCCGTCGTGGTGACGGTCGGCGCCGAAGACCGGCCGGAGGGCATCAGCCTGCGCATCCAGACGGCGCAGTCGCTTGAGGATGAAGCCACACGCATGCAGAAGGCTTTGCGCCTCTATATGCGCTCCAGCGAGCCGCTGAGCGCCATCACGCCCTATCTCGCCCCGCAGAATGACGGCCAGATCGTGTCGCTCATCCTGATCAAGGAGAATGGCGCCAGCGAAGTGGAGATCGAACTGCCCAACCGCTACCGCGTCGGCCCGCAGGTCGCCAGCGCCATGAAGGCCATTCCCGGCGTCGTCGATGTGGAGATGGTTTAGGCCACAACCGCACTGAGGCGCGTTGGACTGTATCGATCGATCCCTCCCAAACCGCAAGATCGGTCGAGCGCTGTATATCCGCAAGGGGCTAGCTGGTGCCGCCACGGAGGAACAGGCGATGAAGGCGGCACTTGAAAACTACCATGCCCGGATGCAACGGGTGCTGGATCACATCGAACAGCATCTTGACGATGATCTGGGCCTGGAAGCGCTGAGCGGCGTCGCGGCGTTCTCGAAATACCATTTCCACCGGCAGTTCACGTCCACCTTCGGGTTATCAGTGCATCGCTATGTCCAGCTTGCCCGTATGAAGCGCGCTTCGTATCGGCTGGCCTATATAGACGCCCAAAGCGTCACGGATATAGCGATGGATGCCGGTTACGACGCACCCGATGCCTTCGCCCGCGCCTTTCGGCAACGGTTCGGGCAATCGCCTTCGTCGTTCAGAAAATCTCCCGATTGGGAGCCGTGGCTTGCGGCCTTCGGGCCTTTTGACAATGCGAGGAGCAAGCTCATGCAGAAGACTTTTACCACCAATGACGTGACGATTCGCGATGTGGCCCCGACGCGGGTGGCGATCATGGAACATCGGGGTGACCCTGCCATGATCGGTGCCACCATCCAGCGGTTCATCGCATGGCGCAAGGCCGCTGGGCTGCACCCCAGGACAAGTCCGACCTTCACGGTCTGGCATTCCGAGCGGCGTCCCGCATCGCCTGCCGATTACAGCATGGACCTTTGTGTCGGCACCGATCAGCCGGTCGAGGCGAACGGCGCGCAGATCAAGGCCGGCGAGATTCCCGGTGGTCGCTGTGCGGTGCTGCGCGTCGTCGGCAACACCGACAATCTGGAGCCCGCCGCGCTCTATCTGTATCGTGACTGGCTTCCCGCCAGCGGCGAGGAAGCGCGCGACTTCCCGATCTATTGCCAGCGTCTGAGCTTTTTCCCGGAGGTGCCGGAGCATGAGGCGGTCGCGGAGTTGTTTCTGCCGCTGAAATAGCGCCGGTCAATGGTGGCTTGGCCATCTCTGCTGCAAAAGGCATCCCGCGTGGTGCGTGGTTCGCCCTTCGACAAGCTCAGGAAGCTCACCATGAGGGAGCGTGAGGATTGCAGGGAGTTATATTCTGCAACCTCTGCGATTAGCCTTGCAGCCCACCCAGCCCCCTCATGGTGAGCTTGTCGAACCACGCACCATCGTCATTGCAATCCAAAACAGTCCGGATTCATTTTCTCCGAAATTTCCCGTAAATCCCTGAATCAAATCAATCAATCTCGTCCGGGACCGGCCGTGTCCTTTGCCTGATCTTGCCGAAGGTATAGCCGGTTTCGACGGCATTGTTGCCGAATTTTCCGCGCAGCTTGTCGATGGCCGTCTCCGCCACGGCCCGCTTGGTCGCCTGCACATCGACAAGATCGAGCGGATCGGCGCGGCCGTCATCGCTGAGGTCACTCACGCCGATGCCGATGAGCCGGAACCGCGTCCCGTCGATCTCCTTTTCCAGCAGCGCCAGTCCCGTGCGGAAAATCCGGTCGGCAAGCTGGGTCGGGTCGGCCAATTGGCGATTGCGGGTCTTCAGCTTGAAATCGCGGGATTTGAGCTTGAGAGTCACCGTCCGGCCGGCAATATCGGCGGCCTTCAGGCGGCGTGACACTTTTTCGGACAGCGAGCGCAGGATCGGAACCAGCTCTTCCAGCGTGCCGATATCCTCGTTGAATGTCGTTTCCGCCGATACGCTCTTGGATTCGCCGTCCGGCTCCACCCGGCGCGTGTCGATACCGCGCGACAGCTGGTAGAGGCGCTGGCCCATGCTGCCATAGGCGGCCATCAGCGCGCCAAGCTCCATGGTCTGCAATTGGCCGATGGTGCGGATGCCGTCCCGTTCAAGCGTGGCGGCAAACACCTTGCCAACGCCCCAGATCATCGTCACCGGCTTGTCATGCAGGAAATGCGGGGTTTCCGCTTCGCCGATGACGGAAAAGCCGCGCGGCTTGTCAAAATCCGAGGCGATTTTTGCCAGGAACTTGCAATAGGAGAGGCCGACGGAAACCGACAGGCCCATTTCCTTTTCCACCCGGTTGGAAAACTGCGCCATGACCCGCACCGGCGGATCGTGGTGCAGGCGCTGCGTGCCGGACAGATCGAGAAACGCCTCGTCGATCGACAGCGGTTCCACCTGCGGCGTCAGATCGCGCATCATCTGGCGGATTTCGCGCCCCACGCGCACATATTTTTCCATGTTCGGGCTGATGACCACCGCATGCGGGCAGGCCTCCAGCGCCTTGAACATCGGCATGGCGGATTTCACGCCATGAATGCGCGCGACATAACAGGCGGTGGAGACCACGCCGCGCTTGCCGCCGCCGATGATGACGGGCTTGTTGCGCAGTTCCGGATTGTCGCGCTTTTCCACCGAGGCATAGAATGCATCGCAGTCCACATGGGCAATGGAGAGCCTGTAGAGTTCCGGATGGCGCAGCAGGCGCGGGCTGCCGCATTGCTGGCAGCGGCGCCCGGCCGAGGTCTGCGCTGTCAGACAGTCGCGGCAGAATCCAAATTCAGGATCGTTGAGGGGGGCCATGATGCTCGGAACATAAATAGAACATGCCGAACTTACTGAAGAGACTGGCCTCATGCAAGCCGTTTGCGCGTTAGTACACATCCTCCTGCCGTCCGCCCGGCAGCAGCCGCAGCGCCTGCTGGAACAGGGCAGGGTCCGTCTCTCTCGCCGCGCAATAGCGCATCAGCGTCGGTTCATGCGCCAGGTAGAACTGCAGCACGCCGGCCAGAAACCCCGGCTCCTGCGCCGCCTGGCGGATTTGATCCGCCGTGATGCCCGTAAGGGCAAGAAAACGCGGCAGCAATTCACTGTCCTGCGCCAGGAAAACCAGGGCATTGATCGCCAGATCCTGTGCATTCTCAAGGTTCATCTGCTGTTTCATTCTGTCTGTCTGTCCCGAAATGTGTGTTCATCCGAACACCCTTGAAAACAATATTCCCGTTTGACCGCCTGCCGCGACCCCATTGCAGGCGGAAGGGCCAATGACCAATTGAATCTCTACAAAAGAAGATGTTCAATAAAGCCTTGGTTAAACATGATCTGCAGCATTTTTTGACCGCCGTGAAGAGTTACCTTTTCATCAATCAAAACGCGCTATTACTTGCATCCATTCAATGATGCTGCGGTGGGAGCCTTGTCAAGGCGGCAATCCCACGCCACGCATGATCAACGGGACGTTGCCAATGGTGAAGAAAGTCATGATTGTCGAGGACAATGAGCTCAACATGAAGCTCTTCCGCGACCTTATCGAAGCCAGCGGCTATGAAACGATCCGCACACGCAACGGTCTCGAAGCCCTCGATCTGGCGCGCGAGCATCGGCCCGACCTGATCCTCATGGATATCCAGCTGCCGGAGGTTTCCGGGCTGGAAGTAACCAAATGGCTGAAGGCGGATGATGATCTGCATGTGATCCCCATCATCGCCGTGACGGCCTTCGCGATGAAGGGCGACGAGGAACGTATCCGGCAGGGGGGCTGCGAGGCCTATATATCCAAGCCGATTTCCGTGCCGAAATTCATCGAAACCATTAAGTCTTATCTTGGTGATGCGTGAGCCGCCTGTTTTCCCGGAGAAGTGAACTATGACGGCCCGCATACTTGTCGTAGATGATGTTCCTGCCAACGTGAAGCTTCTGGAAGCGCGGTTGAGCGCCGAATATTATGAAGTCGTCACGGCGTCGAACGGCTATGAAGCGCTGGAATTCTGCGAAAACAACAGCGTCGATGTCATCCTTCTCGATGTCATGATGCCGGGCATGGACGGGTTCGAGGTCTGCCGCCGGCTGAAGTCGCAGCCCGCCACCGCGCATATCCCGGTCATTCTGGTGACGGCGCTCGATCAGGATATGGACCGGATCACCGGATTGAATTTCGGCGCCGATGATTTTCTCACCAAGCCGGTCAACGACCTGCAACTGCTTGCCCGGGTGAAAAGCCTGGTGCGGCTGAAGAATCTCACCGACGAATTGCGGCTGCGGGTGGCAACGACCCGCGATGTCGGCCTTGAATCCATCCTGCGCTTTCCCAGCGGTGTCGAAGCCATAGCCCGGGATGCCAAGGTGCTGCTCATCGACGAGCGGCCCGGCAGCGTCGAACGAATCAGAACGATTCTGGCCGAGGAATGCACCGTCGACGTGCAGACCGATCCGCAGACGGGTTTTTTCGACGCCATTCAGGGCAATCACGACTGCCTGATCATCGCATCGAGCTTTGCCGATTACGATCCGCTGCGCATTTGCGCGCAGTTGCGCTCGCTCGACAACACGCGGTCGATGCCGATCATAGTCGTCGCGGATCAGGGCGAGGAACCGAAGGTTCGCCGCGCGCTGGAGCTTGGCGTCAACGATTATGTGGTGCGGCCGCTCAATTCCAACGAATTGCTGGCGCGCCTGCGCACGCAGCTGCGCCGCAAGGCCTATCATGACGGCCTGCGCGCCAGTGTCGTCAAGACTTATGAGATGGCCGTCACCGACAGCCTGACGGGCCTGCACAACCGGCTCTATCTGGAAACGCATCTGGCCACCCTGTTCAAGCGTGCCGTCGACCGCCGCCGTCCGCTGTCGATCCTGATGACGGACATCGACCGCTTCAAGCTGATCAACGACACCTATGGCCACGATGGCGGGGATGAGGTGCTGCGCGAATTTGCCCAGCGCCTGCGCCGCAACGTGCGCGGCAGCGATCTCGCCAGCCGCTATGGCGGGGAAGAGTTCTTCATCGTCATGCCCGATACGGATCTGACGATGGCGGCCATTGTCGCCGAGCGTATCCGGCGTGAAGTGGCCTCGACGCCGTTTTTCGTCGATGACGGCGCCACCGGCGTGCCGGTGACCATCAGCATCGGCATTGCCAGCGTGCAGTCGAAGGATGACAGCGTGCAGAACATGCTCAAGCGCGCGGACGAGGCGCTGTATGGCGCCAAGGCGTCGGGCCGCAACAAGGTTGTCTCCGAGGCGGCGTGAGGCCGCCCGAATCGGACTGCCAATCCCCGGAAACAAAAATGCCGCCCGAAGGCGGCATTTTGAACATGCGGGAAAATCCAGGATTACTTGATCTTGGTTTCCTTGAATTCAACGTGCTTGCGTACAACCGGGTCGTACTTGCGGAAAGAGAACTTCTCTGTCTTCGTACGGCTGTTCTTGCTCGTCACGTAGAAGAAACCGGTGTCAGCGGTCGACAGAAGCTTGATCTTGATATTTGCAGCCTTAGCCATTTTCAGTTTACCTGTCTTTACTAGAAGAGGACCGCCGTTCAGTCCAACAACGTGGCTATAAGCGGAAATTCAGGCGGACATGTACCAACACTCGCCGAAAAGTCAAGCTAGTTCCTGCGCCTTATCAGCCGCGAACCGACCAGAAGCGCGTAACCGGCGAAGAATACCGCCAATGACACGGCAAATCCGCCGGGGCCCATCGCATCCATGCCAAGCCCCAGTGCCTGCGGACCCACCAGCATGCCGACGGCGTAGCAGAACACGAACGCCGCATTGGCCGAGGCGAGTTCGCGCCCGGTGAGCTGTGAGCCGAGATGCGCAAGGCCGACCGTATAAAGCCCGGCCACCACACCGCCCCAGATGAAGAACAGGCCGGCCACCAGATACCAGTTGGCGGTGATGAAGGGCAGGATGCACATGCCGGCAAGCCCGACCAGCGCGCAGACAAGCAGGATCTTGCGGCGGTCCTGCACATGGTCGCTGAGCAGGCCGATCGGGATCTGCATCAGCACATTGCCAAGGCCGATCGTGGTCAGGAGCAGGGCGGCATCCGCCTCGCTGTAGCCGATGCGCGAGCCGTAGACCGGAAACAGCGCGAAGCCGCCGGTTTCCACCGCGCCGAACACGAAGACGGCCGCCGTCGCCGTCGGCACCGCCCAGATGAAGGGCGCGAAGGGCACATGTTCCTCCTCGTGAAAATCGGGGCTTTCCTTCCAGGCAAGGAGAACAGGCAGCATGGCGAAGATGATGATGCCGAAGCCGACGGCGAACGGCGTGATGCCGGTGCTGCCGATGCGCGAAAACAGCCAGGGCCCCAGCGCAAAGCCCATGGACAGCACCGTGGCGTAGACGCCGAGCACCAGCCCGCGTTTTTCTGGCGGCGCGGCGGTGTTGATCCAGTATTCCGACAGGATGAACAGCATGGTCAGGGCGAAATGCAGGAAGACGCGCAGCACCACCCAGACCCAGAAATCGCTGAAGACATAGAAGCCGAAGAAGGAGCAGGCGCCGATCAACAGCATCAGCAGCAGGGTCGGCACCACGCCGAGCCGCGCGGCGATGGAGGCGGCGAAGGGCGCGGCAACGATGGAGGCAATGCCGGCAACCGCCGCATTGAGGCCAATCATCGTGGCGGAGTGGCCGCGATTCTCCAGGATAACGCTGAGCAGCGGAATGCCGAGGCCGATGGCGACACCGACGGCACTGATCGTCGCGATGGCCGCAACAAGGGCGCGCCAGGATGACCGGACCACGATCTGGTCGGACGTCTTCTGCATTGCATCCATGAACTAGAAGACCTCTCGGACGAAGCGCCCGTATTTCATGCGGTATTCAACGACGGTGTGGCCGGGTTGCAGGGCCGGATTGGTCTCCAGCACCGCCTGCGCCTCCTGGATGATGGCGCGGGTGATCGTCGGAATATCGAGCTTCAGGGCGTCGTTGAAGGGCAGCCAGCACAGCTCTTCGAGCTCCAGCGACGGCCCGGTGCCTTCGGGCAAGCTGTCGGCCACCGCTTCGCGGAAGGCCATGAAAAAGCGCGTGTCGAAGCGGCGCGAGCCGCCGGGCGGCGTGGTGGCGCGGGCAAAATAGCGCATGGCCGAAAGATCGGGCAGGATGCCGCGCTGGTCAAAGGCCGCCCAGTCGGGGTGGCCGATGGCGGCGGGTGCGTGCCGGCCGAGGAACAGCCCGGCTTCCTCAAACGTCTCGCGGATGGCGGAAAGGGCGAGGGCGCGGCAGCGCTGGGTGCTGGGGCGCGTGCCCATGCCCTTCAAAAGATTGCCCTCGTCGGCCGGCGTCAGCTCGCCGAAGGCGGCAATCCGGCCATCGGCCCGTTCGGTGCGCCCGCCGGGAAACACGAATTTCCCCGGCATGAAGACATGGCGCATGTGGCGCCGGCCCATGAGGATGCGCACATCCTTGCCCGTACGGTCGACGAGCAGCAGCGATGCGGCATCGCGCGGCCGCAGGCGGGCATGTGCGGCTTTGGCAGGCGCGGATTTGTCGAGGTCGCTCAATGGCATCGTGTCACCGTTCCGGCGGTTCCAGCTCATCGGTTTCGCCGCCGAAACCATGCATGTAATTGGCCCATTGCAATCCAATGATCGCGCCCTTTATCGGTTGGAGCAGGGCGATGGACATGGCAACCGTGAGGGGTGCCCAGATTGCCAGATGCACCCAGCTTGAAAGCAGGACGAGCGTTTCCACCGCAAGGAATCCGCCCAGCACAATATGGCCTACAATTGTGATGGTTATATAAGCAGGAAAATCATCGGCTTGCTGGTGGGTATAGTCCTCGCCGCAGACGGCGCAGCGGTCGACCGATTTGACGAAGGCGCGGAACAGTTTTCCTTCGCCGCAATGCGGGCAGCGGCCGCGAAAGCCGCGCCACATGGCCTGACCGACCGGGCGGGCGGGTCTTGCCGGGGCCGTATCCGCACCAAAAATATGTTCCGTCATCCCTTACCTCTTCGCCCGCCGCGGGAAAACCCGCCCGGACGTTTCTGGCTTCCGCGCGCAAAACGCTTGGCCTTGTGGTGCGAGCGCACGCCGCTTGGAACGGCATGCGGTTCGGTCAGCATTTCGAACCGCAATGCACCCGCCACCGGCAGGGCCTCGATCAGGCGCACATCGACGATATCGCCCAGCCGGAAGCCCTTGCCGCTTCTTTCGCCCGAAAGGGCATGGTTGGTTTCGTCGTAAAGATAGTAATCATCGCCGAGGGTTGAAATGGGAATAAAGCCATCGGCACCATATGTCGCAAGGGCAACGAACAGCCCGGCCTTGGTCACGCCGGAAATCCGCCCCTGGAAACTGCTGCCGACCTGTCCGGCGAGGTGATGGGCAATCAGACGGTCGACCGTGTCACGCTCGGCCGCCATGGCGCGCCGCTCCGAGGTGGAAATCAGCGCGGCGATCTCCGGAAGGTCTTCCTCTTCCTTATGGGTGATGCCGTCGGGGCCGAGCGCCAGCGCCGCGATCAGCGCGCGATGCACGATTAGGTCGGCGTAACGGCGGATCGGCGAGGTGAAGTGGGCATATTTCTGCAGGTTGAGACCGAAATGGCCAATATTCTCGGGGTTGTATTCCGCCTGCGACTGCGAGCGCAGGACGACCTGGTTGACCAGTTCCTGCTGTTCGCTGCCTTCGACGCGCTTGAGAATATGGTTGAACTGGTTCGGGCGCAGTTCGGCGCCGCGCGCCAGCGAAATATCCAGCGTGCGCAAAAACTCACGCAGAATTTCCTGCTTGGCCAGCGAGGGCGCATCGTGGATGCGGAAGATCAGCGGCTGGCGCTTGCGCTCCAGCGTTTCGGCGGCGGCGACATTGGCCTGGATCATGAATTCTTCGATGAGCTTGTGCGCATCGAGCCGCGGCGGAATCACCACCTTGTCGACCTTGCCTTCCGGCGTCAGCAGGATTTTCTTTTCCGGCAGGTCGAGTTCCAGCGGTTCGCGTGAATCGCGCCCGCGCTTGAGTACGGCATAGGCCGCCCAGAGCGGCTTTAGGATGCTGTCGAGAATGGGCGCCGTCTTCTCGTCGGTCGCACCATCAATGGCGGCTTGTGCCTGCGGATAGGACAGGCGCGCATGCGAGCGCATCATGATGCGGTGGAATGTGTGCGAAATCTTGCGCCCGTCGGCACCGAATGTCATGCGCACGGCGAGGGCGGGGCGGTCGACCAGTTCCTTCAGCGAGCACAGGTCGTTGGAAATGCGCTCGGGCAGCATGGGAACGACGCGGTCGGGAAAATAGACCGAATTGCCGCGCTTCAGCGCTTCGCGGTCGAGCGCCGAACCCGGCGTGATGTAGGCGGCGACGTCGGCGATGGCGACGGTTGCGATGAAGCCACCGGGATTCTTCTCGTCCGCGTCCGCTTCGGCGCAGACGGCATCGTCGTGATCCTTGGCGTCGGCCGGATCGATGGTGACGAGCGGCACGTGCCGCCAGTCCTCCCGGTGCGCCATGGTGGCGGGCTTGGCCTTTTCCGCCTCGGCAATGACGCTGTCGGGAAACACATGCGGAATCTCGTGCTCGTGGATGGCGATCATCGACAGCGCCCGCTCGCTGGCAACGGAGCCGATGATCTGGCTGATCCGGGCAAGCGCCAGCCCGTAGCGGCCGATCTTGCTTACTTCGACTTCAACGAGGTCGTTCGCCTTGGCATTGTTCAGCTGGGCCGGGTCAACGGAAAGCTCCGCCTGCCGCCGCTCCACCGGCTCGATCCGCCATTCGCCATTGTCGAGATGGCGCAGCACGCCCAGCACCGCATCCTTGCGGTGTTCGATGCGCTTGATGATGCGGGCCGTATAGGCCGGACCGCTCGGATCGGCGCCCTGGAAAATGCGGGCGAGAACGCGGTCGCCGACGCCGGGTGTCGGGCCCTTCTGGTTGCGCGAGGCGCGGATGAAAACGGTAGGCGGCCGATCCTCGTGATCAGCCGGCCATTCGGCCGGCTTGGCAATCAGCCCGCCATCGCCGTCACGTCCGGTGATGTCGAGGACAGCAACGCTCGGCAGGCTGCCGGGAACGGCAAGGCGCTTTGCCCGCTTTTCCACCAGGCCGTCATCGGCCAGATCGCGCAGAATGTCTTTCAGGCCGATGCGTGCATCGCCCTTGAGGTTGAAAGCCTTGGCAATATCGCGTTTGCCCGCGCGGTCCGGATTCTCCTTGATGAACTGGAGAATTTCCTCGCGGCCCGGCAGATAGGGCTCGCGACCGGTGTCTGCGGAACTGGCAGGCCGCTTTTTTCCTTTGGGTGGAGAGATACGGCGTGCCAATGTTCGGGTCCTTAACTAGCTTTTTTCGTCGCCGCCTTTTTGGCGGCTGGTTTCTTGGCGGCGGGTTTTTTTGCCGCGGGCTTGCGGGCAGGGGCTTTCTTGGTGCCCTTGGCCCCGGCCTTCTCGGTGATCAGGAGCAAGGCTTCCTCGACGGTGACGGTTGCCGGGTCCTTGCCCTTCGGCAGGGTCGCATTGACCTTGCCCCAATTGACATAGGGACCGTATTTGCCGTCGCGCACGGTGATCGGTCCGCCGTCTGGATGTTCGCCCAGCTCTTTAAGCGCCGCCGGTGTGCCGCGCCCGCGGCCCGGGCCCTTGGCCAGCTTTTCCGCCAGCACCGTGACGGCGCGGTTGAGGCCGATGGAGAACACGTCTTCCGCGCTTTCCAGATTGGCATAGGTGCCGTCATGCGAGAGGTAAGGGCCATACCGGCCGATACCCGCCGAAATCATCTTGGCCGATTCGGGATGCTGGCCCACATCCCTTGGCAGGGACAGCAGCGCCAGCGCCTTTTCATGGTCCATGGCGTCGATGGTCCAGCCCTTCGGCAGGCTGGCGCGCTTGGCTTCCTTGCCGTCGCCGCGCTGTACATAGGGGCCGAAACGGCCGTTGCGCACGCTGACGTCCTCGTCCGTATAGGGATCCTTGCCGAGCACCTTCGGCTCGTCGCCATTGCCGTTCTCACCGGAGGCTTCGCTGCCGCCGAGCTGACGGGTGAACTTGCATTCCGGATAGTTCGAGCAGCCGACGAACGCGCCGTACTTGCCGAGCTTCAGCGAGAGATTGCCGGTTCCGCAGACCTGGCAGATGCGCGGGTCGCTGCCGTCTTCGCGCGGCGGGAAGACGAGCGGGCCGAGCTGGTCGTTCAGCGCATCGAGAACATTGGTGACGCGCAGTTCCTTGATGCCGTCGACCGAACCGAAGAAATCGGTCCAGAAGTCGCGCAGGACATCCTTCCAGCGCAGCTTGCCGTCGGAAATCTCGTCGAGCTTTTCCTCCAGATCGGCGGTGAAATCATATTCCACGTAGCGCTGGAAAAAGCTCTCGAGGAAGGCAATGACCAGACGGCCCTTGGCTTCGGGAATGAGCTTGCGCTTTTCGATGGTGATGTATTCGCGGTCGCGCAGGGTGGCGAGGGTCGCCGCATAGGTCGAGGGACGGCCGATGCCGAGCTCTTCCATCCGCTTGATCAGCGTGGCTTCCGAATAGCGCGGCGGCGGTTCGGTCGAATGCTGCGTCGCGTTGATCTTTTCGCGGGCGAGGGCCTCGCCGGCACGAATCTCGGGCAGGCGGGCGCCGTCCTCATCGACATCCTCTTCCTCGCGGTGATCCACATAGGCACCGAGGAAGCCGTCAAACTTCACCACGGACCCGTTGGCCCGCAGCTGGGCAAAACTTGAACCATTCTGCGCGTCAATGTCCACGACGGTCCGTTCGATATCGGCCGACTGCATCTGGCTGGCGATGGCGCGCTTCCAGATCAGCTCATAGAGCCGCGCCTGGTCGGCATCGAGGAACTGGCGCACATCCTTCGGGTGGCGGTTGAAATCGGTCGGGCGGATGGCTTCGTGCGCTTCCTGGGCGTTTTTCGCCTTGGTCGAGTAGAAGCGCGGCTTCTCCGGCACGTATTTTTCGCCGAATACCTTGCTGATCGTCTGGCGCGCCGCCTGAACCGCTTCCGGCGCCATCTGCACGCCGTCCGTACGCATATAGGTGATCAGACCGGCGGTCTCGCCGCCAAGGTCCATACCCTCATACAGCCGCTGGGCGATCTGCATGGTGCGCGAGGCCGAGAAGCCGAGCTGGCCGGATGCCGCCTGCTGCAGGGTGGAGGTGGTGAAGGGCGGTCCGGGATTGCGCTTGGTCGGCTTGGCTTCGACGGATGCCGCCTTGAAGCTTGCGCCCTCCAGCATGGCGCGCAGCGCACCGGCCTGTTCGGCGTTCTTGATGTCGAGCTTGGCGAGCTTCTTGCCGTCGACGGAAATCAGCCGGGCTTCGAAGCCGTCATTGCGCGGTGTCTTCAAGAGCGCTGCAATGTTCCAGTACTCTTCGCGCACAAAGCGTTCGATCTCGGCTTCGCGATCGGCGACGAGCCGCAGGGCGACCGATTGCACGCGGCCGGCGGAGCGGGCGCCGGGCAGTTTGCGCCAGAGCACCGGCGACAGGGTGAAGCCGAAGAGATAGTCAAGCGCACGCCGGGCGAGATAGGCATCCACCAGCGGCATATCGATGTCGCGCGGATTGGCCATGGCGTCGAGCACGGCGTTCTTGGTGATCGCATTGAACACCACGCGCTTGACCGGCTTGGTGCCGATGGCCTTTTTCTGCCGCAGCACTTCCAGGACGTGCCAGGAGATTGCTTCACCCTCGCGATCCGGATCGGTTGCGAGAATGAGGCCGTCACTGTCCTTCAGGGCCTTGACGATATCGCCGAGACGTTTGGCGGATGCCCCGTCGACTTCCCACGACATGGCGAAATCTTCGTCCGGGCGAACGGACCCGTCCTTGGCAGGCAGATCACGGACATGGCCGAACGAGGCCAGAACCGTATAGCCTGAACCCAGATATTTGTTGATTGTTTTAGCCTTGGCGGGCGATTCGACGACGACAACGTTCATTATTGAATTGGGCTTTCCTGCTCTTGTCACATTACAAAAGCACAGTTTTCACTTCGAAACAGGTCTTGTGAAATGAACAGGCTTGCTCGGAACGTCAAGGCCTGTGCGTGAAAAATCGTTAAATGCAACTTAAAGTTGCTATTTGAAATATTGCAATTAATGATATTATCCATGCGTCTCAGGCGCTTTATTGAGAAAGGCAGCGAGTCCCGCCTTTTTTAAGAAAGCGAATCACTATTTGATTGTTTTTGTGGAGGTTCGGACTGGCAAACTGTGAAATCCACCGGATTAAAGACCTATATAATATAACTTTATTTATTTCTGTATAAATGCGTATTTAAGGACGAAGTCATGGGTGAGAACAAGTTCAGTCGGACAGAAAACATAAGATATATTCAGCAAATGCTGGGAGAATTGCGCAGTATGGCCAAGTTGAATGACCTGGACATGCTGGCCTATCTGATCGAGATCGCTTACATCGAAAGCAATGATCTTCTGGCAAAAGAGACAAATATTGTCGCCCCTCTAAAGAAGCGAAACACTTCCACCTGAGTGACGCTGCAGCCGGCCGGCCAGATCGAGTTCGAGCAGAATAAGCGATATGGCCGCCGGATGAATTCCGCTTGTCCTGATGAGGTCGTCGACATCGGCGGGCGTTGGACCCAAAAGGGTGACGATCCGGTCGCGGTCTGTCTCGTTGGGCGGGGGAATGGACGGAAAGGCGGATTCCGGCGCGAAAAACGCCGTATCGTCGAGGGAGGGCCGGTCCACAAGCGGTCCGATGGCCGACAGGATGTCGGCGGTTTCAGTCACGAGAATTGCGCCGTTCTTCAAGAGGGCATTGGTGCCCTTGGCGCGCGGATCGAGCGGCGAACCGGGGACGGCGAAAACCAGGCGGCCGAGTTCTCCGGCGAACCGGGCGCTGATCAGCGAGCCGGATCGCTCCGCCGCCTCGACAACCAGCAGGCCGAGGGAAAGCGCCGCGATGATCCTGTTGCGGCGCGGAAAATCCCGGGCACGCGGCTCCCAGCCGAACGGCATTTCGCTGATGACGGCGCCGCCGCTTGCGGGGATCGCTGCGAAGAGGTCGAGATTATCCGGCGGATAGGGCTTGTCCAGGCCGCCGGCCATGACGGCAACGGTGCCGCTGTCAAGGCTTGCCTCATGCGCCGCCCTGTCGATGCCGCGGGCAAGCCCGGAGATGACGGCATAACCCGCCTGTCCCAATTCCCGTGCAATGATCCGCGTCAGCTTGATCCCGATGAGCGAGGCATTGCGCGCGCCGACAATGGCGACAGCCGGAAGCCGAAACACCGCCGCATCGCCCTTGATCGCCACCAGCGGCGGCGGATTGTCGGCATGGCGCAGATAGCGGGGATAGTCGGGTTCGCCGATACCGGTGAAGACGGCCCCCATGCGCGCGGCCATCGCCATTTCGCGCCGGGCCTCGTCGAGGCTGGCAATCCGGATGGGACGGCGGCCGCCGCCGCGGCGCACCAGTTCCGGCAGCATTTCCAGAGCGTCGGAAGCCGAGCCGTAGCGCGCAATCAGATGGCGGAAGGTGACCGGGCCGACATTCTCACTGCGGATCAGCCGAAGCCAGCTCAGTCGCTGGCTGTCAGAAAGGCGGATGCCTTTCTGATCCTCCGTCACCCCTTGGACCCGATCTTGCCCTCGGTGCCGGCCATGAGGCGCTCGATATTGGCGCGGTGCTTGATGAAGACGATGACCGTCAGGATGAGGAAGAGCAGGGCGATGGCGTGGTAGCCCATGACATAGAGAATGATCGGGGTGGCAACCGCCGCGATCAGCGCCGACAGCGAGGAATAGCGGGTGGTGTAGGCAATGATCAGCCAGATGGCGGCGAAGATCAGCGCCACCTGCCAGACAAGGCCGAGCAGGACGCCGAGATAGGTGGCGACGCCCTTGCCGCCCTTGAATTTCAGCCAGACCGGAAAGATGTGCCCGAGAAAGGCGCCGAGACCGGCGACAATGGCGGCCTGCGGGCTGATGGCGCCGGCAATCAGCACGGCAGCGGTTCCCTTGAACATGTCAAGCAGCAGCGTTGCCGCCGCCAGCTTCTTGTTGCCGGTGCGCAGCACGTTGGTGGCGCCGATATTGCCGGAGCCGATGCTGCGCACGTCGCCGAGGCCCGCGAGCCGTGTCAGGATCAGCCCGAACGGAATGGAGCCGAGCAGGTAGCCCAGGACCAGCGCGGCGAAAAGATATCCTGCCTGCCCGTTGATGAAATCCGACATGCTCTCTTCCCCGGTTTTCTCTTCAGATGGTGAAAACGGACTTGCCCGCCACAAATGTCTGCAGAACGCGGCCCTGGAAACGGGCGCTTTCAAAACAGCTGTTCTTGGAGCGCGACCGCAGCTGTTCTTCCTTCACAATCCACGGCTCGTCAAGATCGACTATGGTCATATCCGCCCGGGCGCCCGGCTTGAGCGTGCCCGCATCGAGGCCGAAAATTTTAGCCGGGCCGCTGGAAAGCGCTTCGACGACGCGGATCAGCGGCACATCGCCATTGTGGTAGAGCCGCAGGGCGGCGCCGAGCAGGGTTTCCAGGCCGATGGCCCCGGCCGCCGCATCGGCGAAGGGCAGGCGCTTGGTGTCGACATCCTGCGGATCGTGCGACGAGACGATGATGTCGATGGTGCCGTTGCGCAGCGCCTCGACCATGGCCAGCCGGTCTTCCTCGAGCCGCAGCGGCGGCTGCAAGCGGAAGAAGGTGCGGAATTCGCCAATGTCATTCTCATTAAGTGAAAGATGGTTGATGGAGACGGCTGCAGTGGCATTGACGCCGTTCTGCTTGGCGCGGGCCACCACCTCGGCGGACATGGCCGTCGAGATTTGCGCGGCGTGATAGGTGCCCTTGGTCAGCGCGGCGAGACGCAGGTCGCGTTCGAGCGGGATGACTTCCGCTTCGCGCGGCGTGCCGGAAAGGCCGAGCCAGCTGGCATAGAGGCCTTCATTCATCACACCCGATATGCCGAGATAGGGATCCTGCGTCTCGTGCGACAGCACAACCCCGAAATCCCTGGCATAGGTGAGGGCGCGGCGTAAGAGCTGCGTATCGGCGATGGAATGGCGCCCTTCCGTGATCGCCACCGCACCCGCCGCACGCAGCAGGCCGATTTCGGTCATTTCCTGGCCCTGCAGCCCCTTGGTGACCGCTGCCGCCGGATAGACATTGACCACGGCCGTATCGCGCGCCGTGCGCCGGACGAATTCGACCAGCGCCACATTGTCGATCACCGGATCGGTGTCCGGCATCATGATGATGGAGGTCACGCCGCCGGCCGCTGCCGCATGGCTGGCCGAGGCGATGGTTTCGCGGTGTTCGCCACCGGGCTCGCCGATGAAGACGCGGGCATCGACGAGGCCCGGCAAGACGGTTTTTCCCGTGCAGTCGATAACCGCTGCCCCTTCGGGCGCACCCTGGTTGCGGGCATCGGCGCCGCTGGCAACGATGCTGCCATCCCTGACGATGATTGTTCCGGTCTCATCGAGACCGCGGGATGGATCGACGATCCGGGCATTGTGCAGAACGGTCGTGCTCATCCCGCTACTCCTTCCGCGTTGCGGCGCGGGTCCAGCAGCGCTTCCATCACCGCCATGCGCACGGCAACGCCCATTTCAACCTGTTCCTGAATGACGCTCTGCGAGCCGTCGGCCACATCCGAGGCGATTTCGACGCCGCGGTTCATCGGTCCGGGATGCATGACCAGCGCGTCGGGCTTGGCATGTTTGAGCTTTTCGCGATCAAGCCCGTGATAGTGGAAATATTCGCGCACCGACGGCACGAAGGCGCCCGCCATGCGCTCACGCTGCAGGCGCAGCATCATCACCACGTCGGCGTCTTTCAGACCCTCTTCCATCGAGTTGAAAACCTCGACGCCCATCTGGCTGATCCCGGCGGGCAAAAGGGTCGAGGGGGCGATGACGCGCACCCGCGCCCCGAGGGCGTTGAGCAGCAGGATATTGGAGCGGGCCACGCGCGAATGCAGCACGTCGCCGCAGATCGCCACGATCAGCCGGGCAACCTTGCCCTTGGCGCGCCGGATCGTCAGCGCATCGAGCAGGGCCTGCGTCGGGTGTTCATGCGCGCCGTCGCCGGCATTGACCACCGAGCAGCCCACCTTTTGCGCCAGCAGGGCGGCGGCACCGGCGGAGCCATGCCGGATGATCAGGATATCCGGCCGCATCGCATTCAGCGTCATGGCGGTATCGATCAGCGTTTCGCCCTTTTTCACCGAGGAATTGCCGACCGACATGTTCATCACATCGGCGCCGAGCCGTTTTCCGGCCAGCTCGAAGGATGACTGTGTCCGGGTCGATGCCTCGAAGAACAGGTTGATCTGCGTCCGCCCGCGCAGGACACTCTTTTTCTTCTCGGACTGGCGCGAAACCGCGATCTCGCTGTCGGCAAGGTCGAGAAGAATATTGATGTCCTCGGGGGAAAGGTTCTTGATGCCAAGCAAATGGCGGTGGGGAAACAGCAGGGGGAGCGTTTTTGATGTCATATCAAGTCCCCCCTATAGGCTTGATGCCGCCGCCCCGCAAGCGTTTGGCAGCATATCCCGCCCTGTTCCCCCTAAAAAATCCCTTGTTCTTATAAGTTCGTGACGCTGCATGAATATTGTGCGTGGTTCGACAAGCTCACCATGAGGGAGGTGGTTTGACTGCAATGCCAATCTGATAGGTTGCAGAATATGACTCCCTGCAATCCTCACTCTCCCTCATGGTGAGCTTGTCGAACCACGCACAATGGTGATGCAATAAAGTAAAACCCTAATGCGCCTCGGCGGCCAGAATGGCCTCGCTGCGGATTTCTTCCGTCAGCTTCAGCCGCATCCCGGTAAACTCCGGGCTCGCCTTCACCGTATAATGCCGGGGATGGCCGAGCGGCACGGGCATGATGGATTTGATCCGGCCCGGCCGCGCCGACATCGTCACCACCCGCGATGCCATGAAGATTGCTTCCTCGATATCGTGCGTGACGAAGATGACGGTCTTCTGCTCGTGCTCCCAGATACCGAGCAGCAGCTCCTGCATCAGCCCGCGCGTCTGGTTGTCGAGCGCGCCGAAGGGTTCGTCGAGCAGCAGGATTTTCGGATTGTTGGCGAGCGCCCGGGCAATCGCCGTGCGCTGCTGCATGCCGCCCGACAGCTGCTTCGGCCAGTGATTCTCGAAACCGCGCAGGCCCACCTTGTCGATATAGGAGGCGACGATGTCGCGCCTTTCCTTTTCGTCGATCCCGCGTTCGCGCAGGCCGAAGCCGATGTTCTGCTCAATCGTCAGCCACGGAAACAGCG
The DNA here is from genome assembly GCF_044760925.1 of Phyllobacterium sp. NPDC097923. Taxonomy (NCBI): domain Bacteria; kingdom Pseudomonadati; phylum Pseudomonadota; class Alphaproteobacteria; order Hyphomicrobiales; family Phyllobacteriaceae; genus Phyllobacterium; species Phyllobacterium sp. NPDC097923. Next base: position 1,338,465 of record NZ_JBIWBL010000001.1, read on the forward strand.
TATAGGACTGGAAGACAACGCCGCGATCCGCGCCTGGGCCCGTCACTTCCTGCCCGTCGAGTGTCACTGTGCCGCTGGTTGGCCGGTCGAGCCCGGCGACAATGCGCAGGAGCGTGGACTTGCCGCAGCCGGACGGTCCGAGGATCGAGACGAAGTCGTTATGCGCAACGGTGAGGTCGGTGGGCTGCAATGCCTCGGTCGGCTTGCCGCCGTGCACGCCCGGAAAAATGCGGCTGACGCCTTTGATGACGAGCGTGCTCATGCGAGCCTCCAGGCGAAAAGCCGGCGATTGACCGATTTGAACAGGAAATCCGAAATCAGGCCGATGACACCGATGACGATGATGCCGAAAATGATCTGTCCGGTGGCAAGCAGCGCCTGGCTGTTGATGATCATGTAGCCGATGCCGGAGGATGCACCGATCATTTCGGCGACAATGACATAGGTCCACGCCCAACCGAGCACCAGCCGCAGCGTTTCGGCGATATCAGGTGCATTGGCCGGAATGAGGACGCGCTTGACGATGCCGCGATCATTGGCGCCGAGCGTATAGGCGGCTTCCACCAGATCGCGGCGCGTGTTGGCGACGGCCACGGCCACCATCAGGATGATCTGAAACACCGCGCCGATGAAAATCACCAGCAGCTTCTGCATCTCGCCGATACCTGCCCACAGGATCAGGAGCGGAATGAAGGCCGAGGCGGGAAGATACCGGGCAAAGGAGACGAAGGGTTCCAGCATGGCCTCGATGGGCTTGTAGGCGCCCATGGCAATGCCGAGGGGAACGGCGATGATGGCCGCGATGACAAAGCCGCCGACAACCCGCCAGATCGTCATGCCGATATCGTAGAGAAAATTCTGCTGGGACAACAGGAGCCAGCCGTCATGCAGCATGGTCAGGGGATCGGCGAGGAATGTGCTGGATACGAAGCCGCCGAAGGTTGCGGCGGACCATGCCGCAATGAACAGGATAAAGAAGAGGACGCCAAGCAGGACGCGTGACGACGCCCCGATCGGCTGGAGAGGTTGAACCATGAGTGTTCCGATGCAAAGAGTGAAGGTATAACCCTAGGAGTGCCGATGTTGTCCGGTTGAAGTGGCTGCAAGCTGCAGTGCGTGGTTCGACAAGCTCACCATGAGGGAGGTGGTTTGATGCAAGGCCAATCCGATGGGTTGCAGAATAGTGCTCCCTGCAATCCCCCACCTCCCTCATGGTGAGCTTGTCGAACCACGCACCCTCCTCTTGCAGCCATCAGCTGATTACTTGATGAAGCTGGTATCGACGATGGTGCTGATATCCGGCTTCTTCTTGATGACGCCAATTTCAAGCAAAAGGTCTGCCGCCTCGTCGGAGAATTTGGCAAAATCCTTCTCGAAGAAGGCCTGGTTGGCTGCCTTGTCCTGCCAGCGCAGATATTGCGCGGAATTGCCGAACACCTCTGCCGTCTGCTTCACGTCGGCACCCATGATCGCGTAGGCCTTGTCCTTATCGGCTGCGATCAGCTCCAGTGCGTCGAAATAGCTCTTGGCGAAGGCCTTGGCTGCTTCCGGATTCTTTTCGAGGAATGCATTGGTGCAGCCAAAAGTGTCCATCACGACGGGATAATCCAGCGTGGTGGCGATGATCTTGCCCTTGTCCGGGGCGGCGCGCACGGTGGACAGATAGGGCTCATACGTCATCGCCGCGTCGTTCTGCCCGGCGACAAAGGCCTGGGCCGCCGGTCCCGGCTCGAGATTGACGACCTTGACGTCCTTCAGCGACAGGCCGTTGTGCTTCAGCATCCATGCCAGGACGAAATAGGGCGATGTGCCGGGCGCCGATGCGGCGATGGCCTTGCCCTTGAGGTCGGAAATCTTGGCGACGTCGCTGCGCACGACCATGCCGTCGGCGCCGAATGACTTGTCCATCTGGAAAATCTGCTTGGTGGCGACGCCATTGGCGTTCCAGGCGATCCAGGTTTCCACCGTGGTGGCGGCGCACTGCACGTCGCCCGATGCCAGTGCCAGATGGCGGCTTGCCTGCGGAATCTTGGTCAGCGTGACGTCAAGGCCGTTCTTCTTGAAGATGCCGGCCTCCTTGGCCAGCGTCAGCGGGGCAAAGCCGGTCCAGCCGGACAGGCCGACGGAAACCGCCGTGTCCGCCTGTGACGGGACGGCGGATGCCAGAAGTGCCGCGCATGCAGCGCCGAGATACCATTTGAATTTCATCTGATTGACCCCTTTGTTCATTTTTTTGGCACGATGAATATAGAGGCATGATAGGCAGGCAGCTTTTCATTTGTCTAGACATAAGCTTGCACCCGGATACAGAAAAAGCTGCCTGAGACATTTTGCATCGGCGCCGTCATTCGGCTAGAAGAAGATGGATCGGTTAACCGCTTGTCAGAACCTTCATTCCATAAATGCGCGACTCAAGATTGCGGCGCTGACGTGTTCGGATGAAACGGGCCATGCCGTAAAGACAGCTCATATTGGATCAGGACATTTTCTTGAAAACCCACGACGTTCTCAACCAGACACCCTCCATGATCGGCCTCAACGCCTATCTCGGCGATCCGTTGCTGATGCAGATCACCAAGCGGTTTCCGCAGGCGACCCGGACGGAGCTGGAACAAAGCGGCCGGTTTGTCCTGTCCGGTGATGCGCAGGATCTGGCGCGGCTCGCCAATACGGAAACGCCCAAGCTGCGCACCCATGACCGCCAGGGCTTTCGCGTCGATGTCGTCGATTACCATCCGGCCTATCATGCGCTGATGCGCCGTTCCGTGGCGCAGGGCCTGCATTCATCCATCTGGGAAGACGGCCCGACGGAAAACGGCCTGCGCCATCAGGCGCGCACGGCGCGCTTCTATACGGCAGCGCAGCTGGAATGCGGGCATCTCTGCCCGATCACCATGACCAGCGCGTCGCTGGCGGCCTTGATGTCGTCGCCAAGCCTGTACCGCGAGTGGTCACCGCTGGTCCTGCCGCGCAAATATGATTCCAGCAACAAATCCCCGGCCAAGAAGGCAAGCCTGACGCTCGGCATGGGCATGACGGAGAAGCAGGGCGGCACGGATGTGCGCACCAATACGACGCGCGCCGAACCCGCCGGCAGCGGTTTTTACCGGATTACCGGCCACAAATGGTTCATGTCGGCGCCGATGTCCGATGCGTTCCTGGTGCTGGCGCAGGCGCGGGAAGGCTTGTCCTGTTTCCTCGTGCCGCGCATCCTGCCCGACGGATCATCCAACGGCTTCCGCTTCCAGCGCCTGAAGGACAAGCTCGGCAACCGCTCCAATGCATCGTCCGAAGTCGAATTCGACAATGCGCTGGGCCAGATGGTCGGCGCTCCGGGCGACGGTGTCAAAACCATCATCGACATGGTGACGCTGACGCGGCTGGACTGTGCCATCGCCTCGGCCGGGATGATGCGCGCCGGTCTTGCCGAGGCGGTGCACCATGCACGCCATCGCATCGTGTTTGACGGGCCGCTGTTTGACAAGCCGCTGATGCTGCGGGTCATGGCCGACATGGCGCTGGATGTGGCCGGCGCGACGGCGCTGACCTTCCGGCTGGCCCGCGCTTTCGACAATGCGGCGCAGAGCCGCGGCGAGGCGGCCTTTGCCCGGGTGATGACCCCTGTGGTGAAATACTGGGTTGCCAAGATCGCGCCCGCCTTGCTGTACGAGGCGATGGAATGCCTCGGCGGCAATGGCTACATCGAGGAGGGCAATCTTGCCCGCCATTACCGTGAAGCCCCGGTCAATGCCATCTGGGAAGGCTCCGGCAATGTCATGGCGCTGGACGTGCTGCGCGTTCTCAAGCGCGGGCCGCAGCTGTTCGACGAGGTGCTGAACTGGATCGGCGCCCAGCTCGGACGCGGCGGGCAGGGCACGGTCGAGGTGCTGCGCGCCGCCATGCGCGTTGCGGAAAATGACGAAGGCGCCGCGCGTATCCTGACCGAACAGCTGGCACTCGCCGCAGCGGGCGCCGAACTGCGGCACCTGCACTCTGAAGATATCGCCGATGCGTTCATCGAAACCCGCCTCGGCGGGCAGTGGCGCACCACCTACGGCATGCTCGATGCCCGTCACAACGCCAAGAGCATCGTCAACTCGCTCTATCCCCCGGCCAACTGAGCGCCGTTTCTGCTGGCATAGTCGTCGCGCGTGGTTCGACACGCTCACCATGAGGGAGGGTGAGGATTGCAGGGAGCTTTATCCTGCAATGTTTCCGATTGGCTTTGCAGCCCACTCATCTCCCTCATGGTGAGCGTGTCGAACCACGCATAACGCACGGTGCCCGCTGTTTTTCGACGCGCCTGCACACCGCTTTTGTCAAATATTCCCATCGACCGTGGATCAGCCCTCTTTCAAGTCCAAAAACTGCCCCGGCTAATACCTTCAATTTTAATAAAATTTTTTTAAATTAACCTTAACAAACGGTTTACGTTGCGCCTAAACTCTTAGCAGATATCAATGTGATTCGAAAATACCTCGTGATTTCACGGGGTTACACAACCGCCACCGTCTTCCCCGCTAGGAGAAATGAATGCGCAGCTTCCTGATATTCTGGGCAGGCCCGTTAAGCTTTCTGTGGGGTTGGTATTTTCTGTCGTACTACGATCTGAGCATGGGGATGTACTTCTTCAGCCGTGAAATGCACGATCTGGTCTTCACCATTTACGGCAATATTCTCGGGATCGCGCCGGAGAGCATTCCGCCGCTGGTCGCCCGTGCCTGCATCGTCGATACGGGGCTGGTTTTCTGCCTGATCGCCTTCCGCCGCCGCAAGCAGATCATCGCCTGGGTCAAGGTGTGGCGGGCAAACCGTGCCGCCGCCGCGGCATCGGCCAATACGGCGCTGGCCTATTCGAAGGAATTGCCGTCCGCGTCCTGACGCAGGCTCTGCAGGCGGTCCAATGCCCCTTGCAGGATGAACGCCGCCGCAGCGGAATCGATCCGCTCGGCGCGTTTTTGCCGTGATACATCCATGCCGATCAGCGCGCGCTCGGCCGCAACCGTCGATAGACGCTCGTCCCAGTAGACGAAGGGCAGGTCGGTCAGCTTTTCCATGTTGCGCACGAAGGCGCGGGTGGCCTGCACGCGCGGGCCTTCGCTGCCGTCCATATTGACCGGCAGGCCGATGACGATGGCGCCGACATTGTCGCTTTTCAGCGCCTTCAGCAGATCCTGCGCGTCGTGGGTGAACTTGCTGCGCTTGAGCACCGGGCGCGGATTGGCAAAGGAAAAACCCCGGTCTGAAATGGCGATGCCGATGGTTTTCGTGCCCAGGTCGAGCCCCGCGACGGTCTGGCCGTCGGCGACATGATCTTCGAGCTGTTCAATGGTCAGAACCGTCAAGGGTGTTTCCTGCACTTGAATTGGCCGGCGAAAGGCCGTTGTATTTCGCCGTTGTAATTCGAATGAATGTCACATAGCTGCAATAGACGGTTGTGGCGAGCAAAGACTGACAATGGAAGGGAAAACCACATGAAGATTACCTGGCTTGGCCATTCGGCCTTTCGCATTGAAATCGCCCAGAGCACGATTCTGATTGACCCTTTCCTCAACGGCAATCCGGGTGCGCGCGGCGTCGACCCGAAGGAAGCGACACGCGGCGCCACCCACATCATCCTGACGCACGGTCATGGCGATCATGTCGGCGATACCGCCGCCATTGCCAAGGATACCGGCGCGGTGGTGATCGGCAATGCCGATCTGGTGACCTGGCTCAACAATCGCGGTGTCGCCCGGGTCGATCCAACCAACACCGGCGGGACCGTATCGCACAATGGCTTTACCGTGACCTATGTCAACGCGCTGCATTCCTCGGCACAGATCACCGAGGATGGCGTGTCGCATTCGCTGGGTTCGGCCAATGGCGTCGTCCTGCATTTCGACAATGAGCCGACGCTCTATCACATGGGCGATACGGACATCTTCTCCGATATGGCGCTGGTCAACGAACTGCACCAGCCGGAGATCGGCATCGTGCCGATCGGCGACCGCTTCACCATGGGCGGTGCCGTCGCCGCATTGGCAACGCAGCGCTATTTCAAATTCGCCAGGGCGATCCCATGCCATTACGGCTCGTTCCCGATCATCGACCAGACCGCCGACAAATTTGTCGCCGCGATGGAAGGCAGCAAGACGCAGGTCTTTGTCGCCGGGACAAATGATCAGTTTACGGTTTGAGTTTGGGTTGCTAAAGCCGTTGTGATTTTGGTCGTCACCACGACGATAGGCTGAGCTATTGGAGGTATTGTGCGTAAACTATTCCTGATTTCCTGCGTCATGGCGTTGTCGACACCGGCTTTCGCCCAGACAATCGATGCCAAGGGCGCCGATGAGCTTGCCAATACCCTGTCGAAATATGTCGGCAAGACCGCACTCAGCAACGGCATTCTCAAGGTAACGCCCGAGGCCGACGGCTACCGCGTTACCTTCAGCACCGATGCTTTCCTCAAAACCATGCCGAAGCAGGACCTGCTGAAGGGCAGCCTGGGGGATTACAGCATCCTGACCAAGCCGCTGGCCGACGGAACATGGAATGTGACATCGGGCAATATACCTGCGGCGGCCTTCGACGTGAGCGGGCCCAAGGGCCCAGAGTCGTTCCATTGGTCGGTTGATGGCGGCAGTTGGACCGGACTGTTCGATCCGAAGATCGGCACGTTCTCGACCTCGACCTTCGCCTATGATGCGTTCAAGCTGTCGCTGAAGTCGGCGGAACAGGATATCGACGCCAGTGCCAGCGGGGCAAAGGGGCAGATGCTTGCCAAGGCCGCTGCATCGGGCGGCATCGATATCAATATGACGCAATCCCTCGCAAATTTCAGCGAAACGATCGTCACGAAGCTCCCCACGCCTGATGCGGCCTCCGAAGAAGGCGAAGCAGCCAAGACCGAAACGCCGGCTGCCGGTGAACCGGTGAAGGTGACGCTGCGCAGCGGCGAACTCGGCAGCGTTGCCGAGGGCAAGGGCTTCCGCAACCGGGAGCTCCTGGACCTGTGGGCATTCGTCGTCGCCCATATGGACGAGAAGAAGCTCAACAAGGCCGGACAGGACGAGCTCAAGCTGAAGCTGCGGGCGGCGCTACCGCTCTGGGACAAGCTCAAGGGCGAGTATCATTTCAAGGACTTCAACGTTGAAACGCCGCTGGGCAATTTCGCCGCCCAGAACATTTCGCAGGAAACCAACCTTGACGGCATCAGCAAGGATGGCGCCTATCACTATGCCATGCGCACCAATGGCCTGAAATATCCGGCCCTACCGATCCCCGAATGGGGTGTGCCTTTCCTTCCGACCGATGTGGAACTGGTGATCGGGACTGCCGGTGTCGATCTCGATACGGTCGTCAAGGGCGCCATCGATGATATGGACCTGAACCGCGACAAGGTTCTCTCCGAGGAATTTGAAGCGGCAACGGCCGCCCAGTTCCTGGTTGCGCCGCCCAAGCTCGTGATTTCTAAGAGCCTGGTGCGTACCGCCGACGCGGAACTGACGGTCGAAGGCGAGATGACCTTTGCCGGCCTGAAGCCTGCAAGTCACACCACCTGGGAAATGGCCGGTTTCGACAAGGTTGTCGAGCGCCTGAACAAGGCGGCGGAAACCGACGCCGAAATCCAGAATTACATCACCTTCGTCAAGCTGGCGAAGGATTTCGGTACGGAAGTCGACGGCGGACGGATCCGGTGGGTCGTCGATCAGCAGGCCGACGGTTCCGTTGCGATCAATGGCAATCCCGTGAAAGGTCCGGACCCGGTTGTTGAACCCGGCAGTGAGGATGTCATCGACGTACCTGCACCCGATGATGAAGAAGACAATCCGGATGCGCAGGCGGACAAGGCGCAGTAATCGGCGCCCGGCATGCCGACTTGTCCGTTGCGCTTGCCCGCAACGGACACTATAGCTGCTTGATCAAGAATTGAATTTTCGGGAATCCCAATGTCTGTCGATATTTCCACCGTCAAACGCGTTGCGCGTCTTGCCCGTATTGCCGTGAGTGAGGATGATGCGACCCGCATGACCGGCGAACTGAATGCCATCCTCGGTTTCGTCGAACAGCTGAACGAAGTCGATGTGGCGGGTGTCGAGCCCATGACATCGGTCACACCCATGGCCATGAAGAAGCGCCGGGACGTCGTCAATGACGGCGGCAAGGCGGCCGATATCGTTGCCAATGCGCCGGTCACCGAAGAGAATTTCTTCGTCGTTCCGAAAGTGGTGGAGTAAGGCGCAGCCATGACGATCACGGTCGCCATCGAAACGCCCCTGCAGGATGACGTCCGCGCCCTTGTGGATGCGCTGAATGCGCATCTTCTGCCGCTGTCGCCGGTCGAATTCCAGTTCAAGATGACGGTGGAAGAGATGGCAGGCGACGACACCACGGTGTTCATCGCCCGCGACGAAACCGGACAGGCGGTGGGCTGCGGTGCGCTTAAGCAGCATGACGCGGAAACCGGCGAGATCAAGCGCATGTTCACCCTGCCGTCCGTGCGCGGCAAACGCGTCGGTTCGATCCTGCTCGAGGCCATAACCGGGCTCGCCCGCGACAAGGGCATGTCCCGGCTTGTGCTGGAGACGGGTGTCGGCCCCGGTTTTGACGCGGCATGGCGGCTGTATGAGCGTTCCGGCTTCACCCGCTGCGGTGCGCTCCTCGATTATCCGGATTCGGAACACAGTGCATTTTACGAAAAGCGGCTCGCCCTCGCGCCAGCCCAATAAACAGGACTTGATATGACCGATCTGACCGCTCTCACCATTGCCGAGGCGCGCGACCAGCTGAAAGCCAGGGCGATCACCGCTACTGAGCTGACCAGTGCCTATCTCAAGGCAATCGAGACCGCGAACGGGGCCTTGAACGCCTATATCGCCGTCACGCCGGAGAAGGCGCTTGACATGGCCAAGGCATCCGATGCCCGTCTGGCTGCAGGCAAGGCCGGGGCGCTGGAAGGCATACCGCTGGGTATCAAGGACCTGTTCGGCACCGAAGGCATCCACACGCAGGCCTGTTCGCATATTCTCGACGGCTTCAAGCCGCATTATGAATCCACCGTCACCTCCAACCTGTGGGCCGATGGCGCCGTCATGCTCGGCAAGCTCAACATGGATGAGTTCGCCATGGGCTCGTCCAACGAAAGCTCCTATTACGGTCCGGTGAAAAACCCGTGGCGCGCCAACGGCTCCAACGCCGATCTGGTGCCCGGCGGTTCGTCCGGCGGCTCGGCCGCTGCGGTCGCCGCCCGCCTGTGTGCCGGTGCCACGGCCACCGATACCGGCGGTTCCATCCGCCAGCCCGCCGCCTTCACCGGTACCGTTGGCATCAAGCCGACCTATGGCCGCTGCTCGCGCTGGGGCATTGTCGCCTTCGCCTCGTCGCTGGACCAGGCCGGACCGATTGCCCGCGATGTGCGCGATGCGGCGATCCTGCTCAAATCCATGGCCTCGGTCGATACCAAGGACACCACATCGGTTGATATCGCCGTTCCCGATTACGAATCCATCATCGGCAAGCCGCTGACCGGCCTCAAGATCGGCATTCCCAAGGAATACCGTGTCGAGGGCATGCCGGAAGAGATCGAAAAGCTCTGGCAGCAGGGCATTGCCTGGCTGAAGGACGCCGGTGCATCCATCGTCGATATCTCGCTGCCGCACACGAAATACGCGCTGCCGGCCTATTACATCGTGGCCCCAGCGGAAGCCTCGTCGAACCTTGCCCGCTATGACGGCGTGCGTTACGGCCTGCGCGTGCCGGGCAAGGACATTGTCGACATGTATGAAAGGACCCGCGCCAGCGGTTTCGGCGACGAGGTCAAGCGCCGCATCATGATCGGCACCTATGTGCTGTCAGCCGGTTATTACGATGCCTATTACTTGCAGGCGCAAAAGGTCCGCACCCTGATCAAGAAGGATTTCGAGGACGTCTTCCATGCCGGCGTCGATGCGATCCTGACACCCGCAACCCCGTCGGCAGCCTTCGGTATCGCCGATCAGGATCTGGCATCCGATCCGGTGAAAATGTACCTGAATGATATTTTCACGGTCACGGTCAACATGGCGGGTCTTCCCGGCATCGCCGTGCCTGCCGGACTGGACAGCCGGGGCCTGCCGCTTGGCCTGCAGCTGATCGGACGCCCGTTCGACGAGGAAACCCTGTTCCAGATCGCCTATGTCATCGAACAGGCCGCAGGCAGGTTCAACGCGCCGAAATGGTGGTAATCAGGCCTGCCACGCAAGCCGACATCGCGGCACTGGCCGCGGTCGGCTCACGGGCCTGGGCTTCGAATATCTTTTCGTTTGAACCGGAACTGCCCGGCATGCGCGCGCATGTCGAGCGTGCCTACCAAGCCTTTGCCGAGGAACATTTTGCCCGCGTGCTGGTTGCCGAGGCGGATGGTGTCATTCTCGGCTGGGGCGCGCGCGAAAAGAACGATGACTACATCTCGGATATGTGGGTCGATCCCGGCCATCAGGGGCAGGGCATCGGTTCGCTCCTGCTCAAGGCGCTGAAAGCCGACATTGCCGCGGCGGGATATGCAACCGCCCGGCTTGAATCCCATGCGCGCAATGCGGGTGCCATACGCCTGTATGAGCGCGAGGGCTTTGAAATCGTGCACCGGAGCCTCGAATGGTCGGAGAGCCTCGAACGCAAGATCGAGAAGGTCAAAATGCTGGCGAACCTGACGTAGGAACTTTCAATGTTTTTCTTTGTTTCCAAGGTGTTCTGGTTCGTTGCTCAACCCTTGAATTTTTCCATTCTGCTGATGGGCCTCGCATTTTTTTCCGTGTGGTTCTCCTGGCGGCGCATGGCGATGACCGCATCCGCCGGGGCATTTCTGATCCTGGGGCTGGCCGTCTGGAGTTCGCTGGGCGCGCTTCTCATGCATCCGCTGGAAGACCGGTTCCAGCGCCCGTCGCCCGCACCGTCACATGTCGATGGTATCATCGTCCTTGGCGGCGGTTTTGAAGGCGGGGTCAATCTGGTGCGCGGCGGCTATGAGCTCAATGCCAGCGGTGACCGCTTCGTTGAAACGGCGGTGCTGGCGCGGCGTTACCCCGAGGCAAAGGTCGTGGTCACCGGCGGCGGCGGTACGCTGGTGCTGGAGGGCGAGGGCGATGCCGCCACGGCGCCGCGCCTGTTGACGGCGCTCGGCGTTGCCGCCGACCGGCTGGTTCTCGAAAATGAATCGCGCAACACCTACGAGAATGCCCAGTTCACCAAAAAGCTGCTCGACATCAAACCCGGCGAGACGTGGCTGCTCGTCACGTCAGCCTTCCACATGCCCCGTTCGGTCGGGCTGTTCCGCAAGGCGGGCTTCGACGTGGTGCCATGGCCTGCCGATTACCGCACGTCCGGCATCGAGTATCCCGGATTTGCCCAGGACAACCCGATCGATTCCCTGCAGAACCTGACGATTGTCCTGAAGGAATGGGTCGGGCTTTTCGCCTATTGGGCGACCGGCCGCACCGATGAACTGTTGCCGTCGCCATGATGAAGCAGGTGGACGTTCTCATCATCGGCGCGGGCGCTGCAGGCATGATGTGCGCTGTCGAGGCGGGCAAGCGCGGCCGCTCGGTTCTCATTGTCGATCACGCCAAGGCGCCCGGCGACAAGATCCGCATTTCCGGCGGCGGGCGCTGCAATTTCACCAATCTCAACGCCGCCCCGCAGAACTACATCAGCAAAAACCCGCATTTCTGCATTTCCGCGCTGCGCCGCTATAACCAGCGCCATTTCATCGCGCTGGTCGACCGCTATGGTATCGCCTGGCATGAAAAGACGCTGGGCCAGCTGTTCTGCGACGGTTCGGCCAAGCAGATCATCGATCTGCTGGTCACGGAGATGAAGCACGCCAATGTCGAGCTGCGGTTGCAGACGGTGGTGGAGTCCATTGAAGCAACGACGGATGGCTATGCCGTTGCGCTGTCCGGCGAGCGCGTGCGCTGTACCTCGCTGGTGGTCGCCTGCGGCGGCAAGTCCATCCCCAAAATGGGCGCAACCGGCTTTGGCTATGACATCGCAAAGCAGTTCGGCCTGGCGCTGACCGACATCCGCCCGGCGCTGGTGCCGCTGACCTTCGATGACAACACGCTCGCACCCTTGAAACCCCTGTCCGGTATTTCCGTCGATGCCGTCATCAGCCACGGCAAGACAAAATTTGCCGAAGCGATGCTCTTCACCCATCGCGGTCTCAGCGGCCCGTCGATCCTGCAGATATCGTCCTATTGGCGCGAGGGCGACACGATCAGCGTTGCCATGCTGCCGGGCGTCAAAATTCTTGACGCGCTGCGCGCCGCCCGTGCGCGCAATGGGCGGCAGGCGCTGCAGACAGCCCTGTCGGAGCTTCTGCCGAAGCGGCTGGCGCAGCTGATCGCCGAAAACAGCGGCATCCACAGCCATCTCGCCGATGTCTCCGACAAGCAGTTGCTCGGCGTCGAGAAGGCCATCAATGAATGGCAGGTCAAGCCCGCCGGGTCCGAAGGCTACCGCACGGCGGAGGTCACGCTGGGCGGTGTCGACACGGACGGGCTCGACCAGAAGACGATGGAAGCCAAATCCGTCAAGGGTCTCTACTTCATCGGTGAAGTGGTCGACGTGACGGGTTGGCTCGGCGGCTATAATTTTCAGTGGGCCTGGTCATCCGGCTGGGTGGCAGGGCAGGCGGTTTAGGAGAAAGCAGTGATGGATGATCTGAACTGGCGTGTCGAGGAAGCGTGTTTCAATGCGTGGCCATCGCCGCGGCAGGTTCTGCATGGCGGCTGGCTGATGCGGTTTTCCGGCGGCGGCGTTCGCCGCACCAATTCGGTCAACCCTTTGCGCGGACCGCGCGCCGAACCCGCCGGCGTGATCGATGCGGCGGAAAAACTCTATGGCGCGCTCGGCCGCGACTACATTTTCCGGGTTCCGACCATCGCCGATGAAATGGAGTCGCATCTGGTCGAGCGCGGTTACCGCTTCGAGGGCGGCAGCACGGTTCTGCATTGTGACCTGCGCCGCCATCGCCCAAGCGGCTCTGCTGCCGCCGAACTGTCGCGCGAGATGACGCCGGGCTGGTCGCGTGACGGCAAGCGCATCTCTGGCTGGTCGGATGATGAGCAGGCGGTTTTCACCGATATGATCGTCTCCATCGTCGTGCCAAAGGCCTTTGCGTCCGTCACCATGGACGGCCGGATCGTTGCCAAAGCCTATGGTGCCATCAGCAACGGCCTGCTGGTGCTGGAATCCGTCGCCACCGATGCGGATTACCGCAAGCGCGGCTATGGCCAGCGGGCGGTTGCAACCCTGCTCGACTGGGCGCGGGATGAAGGCGCCGAGGGTGCCTGTCTGCAGGTTCTCACCGACAATCAGCCGGCGCGGGCGCTCTATGCCTCGCTGGGTTTTGACCGCGAACTGCACAGCTATCACTATCGCCGGAAACCATAGTCGGCAAGAATCTCCAGCAATGCCGTTAATCGAATTGCCTGATGCCGGGAAACCTGCTTCCCTGACGGCACAGCGTGTCTGTTGAAGCCGCTGTGCAGTCAAACTGGGAGGGAAGACAGCCATGTGGATCAAACTGACCGACGTCAACGGCGATCACATCACACTCAACTTTGCCCATGTCGTGTCGTTCAACCCTTACGGGACGGGAACGCACATCGTGACCGTCACCGCTGGCCTGACCTTCTTCGTCAAGGAGACGATTGACCAGATCCAGCGCAAGGTCGGCATCGAGTCCATCTAGGCCGCCACACGATCACCCCGGTTGCAAAGCCCTTGGTGCGTGGTTCGACAAGCTCACCATGAGGGACGTGGTTTGGCTGCAATGCCAATCGCAGGCGCTGCAGAATATCGCTCCCTGCAATCCACGACCTCCCTCATGGTGAGCTTGTCGAACCACGCACCACAACTATGCACTCAGCCTCTGCCACGCCTGTTGCGTTAACCATAAGAGCGGGATCATCCCGGCCGAAACGGCCTTTTACTGTTGTTTCATAGTGTAATATTTACGTGATATTTACGGACGGGGAACCTTTTTACGATTTGTTGGTTTTATTCAAACGAGAGTCAAAATCGGATACAAATAGTGATTTGTTAAATCGTTTGAATTTTCTTAATGTCACAATGCATCCGAAATACAGACGCATGCTGAAACAGGATTATTCTCTTGGCGAGAGTAGTTTAACTAGAGGTGTGAACAATGCTAACAATAAATAAAGAAACGTCGTCGCCGTCTGAAGCACGTGTCATCAAACTGCCGAAGGTCGGCGTGAAGTCGAGCGCAACAATGGTCAAGGCCGCCGCCAAATTGGCAGAGCCATGTGACAAGCGCACCATTTCGCAGATCCTTCGCGAATCCAGCGGCGGCTTCAGCTTCCGCCGTTAATTCCCCGATATTCTTTCTGTCTTGAATACCGATATCCCGCCCTAAAGCGGGATATTGTCATGTTTCTTCCAGGGATTTTCGAGATCCTTGTTGCGCAGCATGCGCAGTGCCCGTGAAACCCGCTTGCGCGTGGAATGGGGCATGATCACCTCATCAATGTACCCACGCTCGGCCGCCACGAACGGCGACAGGAAGCGATCCTCGTAGCGCTTCGTGTGCGCCGCGATTTTCTCCGCATCGCCAATATCCTTGCGGTAGATGATTTCCACCGCGCCCTTGGCTCCCATCACAGCGATTTGCGCCGACGGCCAGGCATAATTGATGTCGCCGCGCAGATGCTTGGACGCCATCACGTCATAGGCGCCGCCATAGGCCTTGCGGGTGATGATGGTGATCTTCGGCACCGTTGCCTCCGCATAGGCGAACAAGAGCTTGGCGCCATGCTTGATCAGGCCGCCATATTCCTGCGCCGTGCCGGGGAGGAAGCCCGGCACGTCGACAAACGTGACGATGGGAATGTTGAAGCAGTCGCAGAAGCGGACGAAGCGCGCCGCCTTGCGCGAGGCATCGCTGTCCAGCACGCCCGCCAGAACCATCGGCTGGTTGCCGACGATGCCGACGGTGCGGCCCTCGACGCGGCCGAAGCCGACGACGATGTTTTTGGCAAAACTTTCCTGGATCTCGAAAAAGTCGGCCTCATCGACGGTTTTGCGGATCAGTTCCTTGATGTCGTAGGGCTTGTTGGCATTGTCCGGCACCAGCCGGTCGAGCGAGTAATCCGGCTCGTCCGTGTCCTGGAAACATTCGATCTCGGGAATATCGGCGGTGTTGGATGCCGGGAGGAAATCAATCAGGCGGCGCATCTGCAACAGGGCGGCCACGTCATTGTCATAGGCGCCGTCGGCAATCGACGATTTGGTGGTGTGGATCGACGCGCCGCCCAGCTGCTCGGCCGTCACCGTTTCATTGGTCACGGTCTTCACCACATCCGGCCCGGTGACGAACATGTAGGACGTGTCGCGCACCATGAAGATGAAATCCGTCATGGCGGGGGAATAAACGTCGCCGCCCGCACACGGTCCCATGATCACCGAAATCTGCGGGATGACGCCGGACGCAAGCACGTTGCGCTGAAAGATTTCCGCATAGCCGCCGAGCGCCGCCACGCCTTCCTGAATGCGCGCGCCGCCCGCATCGTAAAGCCCGATGACCGGCGCGCGGTTGCGCAGGGCCATGTCCTGGATTTTCTGCACCTTTTCCGCATGCGCCTCGGACAGCGAGCCGCCGAACACGGTAAAATCCTTGGCGAAGACGAAAACCGTGCGCCCGTTGATGGTGCCCCAGCCGGTCACGACGCCATCCCCGGCAAATTTTGTCTCTTCCATGCCGAAATCGGTGGAACGGTGTTCGACGAACATGTCGAACTCCTCGAAGGAGCCTTCGTCGAGGAAAATGTCGATGCGCTCGCGCGCCGTCAGCTTGCCGCGCTTGTGCTGGGCCTCGATCCGCGTCTTGCCGCCGCCCTCCCGCGCAATGGTCCTGCGGCGTTCAAGCTCGATCAGCACATCCTTCATGGCATCCTCCTCATTGTGATATTTCTGATATCAGGACAAACCGGCCTGCGAAAGCGGTTTGTCGGCGATATCAAACGGCCGTCGCGGCGAAATTCCGGCCGCGTGATTGCTATCCCGTCCCAAGTCGGGCTAAGCCTGTTCCTGGAGTCCTGTCGGACAAAACTGTTTCGGGGGAAACATGGAAGGCTCGCCACAACCACGGTTCGGCCGTCCGGCTGAATATACCGGTCACCGGTTTGCGTTTTCCGGCACCGCCAAGGAATATTTCGGCATCTGGATCGTCAATGTATTGCTGACGATTGTGACGCTCGGCATCTATTCCGCCTGGGCAAAGGTGCGGCGCAATCGCTATTTCTACGGCAACACCAAACTGGCCGACGGCCGGTTCGATTATCATGCCCGGCCGAAGCAGATTCTGATCGGCCGCATCCTCGTTGTCGGCTACCTCATCCTCTACAATATACTGCTCCGGTTTTCGCCGCTCCTCGGCGGGCTGCTCGGTCTGGTGTTCATCGCCGCGATCCCCTGGCTGATCGCGCGGGGTCTGCGGTTCAGCGCGCGCGTTACCAGCTACCGCAATGTGCGCTTCGATTTCACCGGCGGTTATTGGGGTGCGGTCAGGGCTTTCTTCCTCAGCAGCCTTGTGGCGGGGATTTCCTTCGGCCTGCTTGCGCCCATCGCCAGCCGGTGGACCTTGCGCTACACGCTCGGCAACCTGCGCTATGGCGGCAAGGTGTTTTCGCCGGACCCGACGATCGGCGCGCTTTATCGCGTCTGGGTTTTACCCGCCGTACTCACGGTTGCCGGGCTTTTTCTTTTCGGAATTCTGATCGCCGGCGCATCGGCCGGGCTTGCGGCAATGAAGGCGGAGGCTTCGAGCGGCGAAGTGGCATTCATTCTGCTCATATATCTTCTGTTCGTGCCCGTGCTGCTGATCTATGCCGTCACGGGACTGCTCTATTCCGCCGGCATACGCAACGCCGGTCTGAGTGCCACGACATTCGATGACAGGCACTATCTCTATTCCGACATGCCGCGCTGGACCTATGCCTGGGTCGTGATTTCCAACCTGATCGTCACGGTCTTCACGCTTGGGCTGATGCGGCCCTGGGCCGCCGTCCGGCTGGCGCGCTTCCACGCGGACTATACGGCCATTGTCTTTGACGGCGATGTCGGCGAGATTTTCTCGGATATCAAGGACAGCGGTTCGGCTGTCGGTTCGGAATTCATGGATATCGAAGGTATCGACTTTGGCTTCTGACATGGGAAAACTGACGACAGGCCTCTGGTACCGCGAAGGATCGAGCGCGGGCCGGGGAGCCAGTCTGGTTTTCGCCGACGATGCCGTATCCGTCGTTGCCGTGGACGGAACGGTCCTGTCCGCCGCCGCCTTCGATCAGATCGGCATCAGCGACCGTGTCGGGTCGATACCGCGGCGCCTGACCTATCCCGACAGAACCAGTTTCGAGACGATGGACAATGACGCCATCGATGCGCTGGTGGCGGCGCAGAAGGGGCGCAGCGCCGGGTGGGTGCACCGGCTGGAGCGGTTCCATCCGCGGCTGCTGGTGCTTGTCCTCCTGACGTTCGTCTTCGCCTTCTCGATCTACCGCTTTGCCGTGCCAGCGCTGGTCGAAGTCGCCGTCGTGGTGACGCCACCGGTTGTCCCCGCCCTCATGTCGAAAGGGACGCTGCAAACGCTCGACACCACGGTTTTCTCGCCCAGCACGTTACCGGATGCCGACAAGGTCAAGCTGAATGAGGGCTTCGGCAAACTCGCGGCCAAATCCAGCCTCGGCGCTGGCGGTTTCAATCTGAATTTTCGCGATGGCGGCATCATCGGCCCCAATGCCTTCGCGTTGCCGGACGGGACGGTCGTCATCACCGACCAGCTGGTCAGGCTGGCGGATGGCGACACGGATATGCTGCTCGGCGTGCTTGCCCACGAGATCGGCCATGTGGAGCTGAAACACAGCCTGCGCCAGCTCTACCGCGCCGCCGGGGTTGCCGGGCTGATCATGCTGATCGGCGGCGATATCGGCGGCAGCACCCATGACGTGCTGGTGCAGGGCGGCGGTTTGCTGGCCTTGTCCTATTCACGCGCCGACGAAAGCGCCGCCGACCGGCACAGCGTCGAATTGATGCAGAAGGCCGGTTTTGATCCCGCGGCCATTGCCCGCTTCTTCGCGCTGGTGGAAGAAAAGCTCGACGACCACAGCCCCACCAGCATGCTGCAAACCCATCCCGGTACGCCCGAGCGGCGGAAAATGGTGCTCGACTATGCCGGGGCGTTGAAGGCGAGGGCCGGGACGGCTAATTAGGGTCAGGCCAGTCGCTGGACGAAGGCCGCCAGCTGGCCGATGGCGGTGCCCCAGCCCTCGTCGAATCCCATTTCATCATGCTTGCGGGCGTCGGCGGCGTCCTTGTGCAGGACGCGCGAGGCGTAGCGGGTGCCGCTGCCCTCAGCTTCGAAGGTGATGATCGCGGTCAGGGCCAGCCAGGGTTCGGCCGGTTTCCAGCCGCCGGTCATGACCGTGGTGAACACCAGTTTCGCTTCCGGCACGATCTCCAGGAAACAGCCGTCGACGTGCGGCTGGAAATCGCCGCCGTCCTCACGCATGCGCGTCTCGAACGCGCCGCCGGGGTGAAGGTCAAGCTTGACCACCTTGCATTCGATGGGGGCGGGGATCCACCATTTCGCCAGATGCTCCGGCGTGCTCCAGGCCTTCCAGACGAGGGCGGGCGGCGCCTTGATGAAACGCGCAATCGTCAGTTCGGATGGGTCAACCGGCATCTTCCGCACTCCCGTTCATCTGGGTTTCGACATAATCGGCCAGCCGGTCCGCCCGGCCCTGCCAGAGGGCCCGCTGCTCCGCGAGCCAGCTTTCGGCGGCCGCGAGCCTTTCGGTATCCACCCAGCAGGTGCGCACGCGGCCGATCTTTCTGGAATGGATCAACCCGTCGGCCTCAAGCACCCGCAGGTGTTTCATGAAGGACGGCAATCCCATGGCAAAGGGTTCCGCCAGTTCCTTGACCGGGGCGGGGCCGCGGGTCAGGCGGCTGACCACGGCCCGGCGGGTGGGGTCGGCGAGGGCGTGAAAGGCGGCATCCAGCGATATCTGATAGTTTTCCATATGGAGAACTATAGTAAAAAGTTTTCCATTTGGCAAACTGTTTTAGGTGCAAAAGTGAATTGCGCTAATCCGCCAGCCGGACACCGGCGCCGCCGGCGCGCTCGGTGCCCTTGTCGAGAAAGACCACCCCAGCCGCCGTCAAGGCGTCCTTGAGATCGTCAAGCGTCCGGTCATAGGGGACGCGTTTGCCGGTTTCGAAGGTTGCAATGGTCGCCGGCGCAACCTTTGCCACCTCCGCAAGCTTGGATTGCGACCAGCCAATCAGGGCGCGTGCAGCACGGCACTGTGCGGGGGAGAGTATCACGCTATTTCAGCCTGACACCCGGCCCGCCATCGGCGGTCTGGCCATCGACGAGGAAGGAAACCCGTGCCTCAAGCACCTGTATGATGGCTTGCAGATTGTTGGTCACCGGCGTTGACCTGCCGGTTTCGAAATTGCGGACAGTGGACAGGCCCACCCGCGCAGCCTTGGCCAGATCCTCCTGAGACATGTTGGTGAGCGCGCGTGCAGCCCTGCATTGATCGGCGGTTAAAGGCTTTTTCTCCACGAGGTGTTGACCCTCAGTCCTTCCGGAGTCGTACGCCCGGCTGGCCGTGATTGAGAAATTCCACACCCGCTTCCTCAAGCACGCGCATGACAGCCCGTATCTTGTCGAGGCCGCTTGTGAGTACAGCAGGCCCCTTCTTCTCCATGGCGCTTATCGTATTGATGTTCAGGCCTGCGCCCTTTGCGAGGGTTGTTTGGTCCATATCCACAAGCGCGCGTGCCGCGCGAAGCTGGTTTCCCGTCGTCAGCAATGCACGCTCCCGATCTGGTCCGCTTGTGATTGTTCCATAGGCCCGGGCTGGCAGCAATATAGACGATGGTATGAGGGAACTTATTCCCGCCGCAGCCGCATACCCGGCCCGCCATCGATGTTTTGCCCATCGCCAAGAAAAACCACGGACTTGGCTTCAAGCGCCGCTTGAATGGCCCGCAAGGTGGACGCTTTGGGGTCGGCCAGACCGCGCTCGATATTGTTGAGGCCGGTTGTCGACAGGCCAGCCAGCGTTGCGAGCTCCGCCTGGGTCAGTCCCAGCATCGCCCGTGCGCCGCGTATTTGCTCAGGAGTAATCATGGTTTTTTGTATTCTGTAATTGATTTTTTAACAAGCGAGCTTGACGCGGTGGCAAATTGATAATAATTTAAGTATGATTGATAAAATAACAATTTTTGGATTTATATGATAGCGAGACTCCCTCATGAGCAATCGATCAACCCAGCTGGTGGATGCCAGCAATCTGCTGATTGAACTCAAGAACCTTGTCGAAGTGCTGTGCATGGCCGCGTCCGATATCCACGATGAGCGGCAGCAATGCGCAATCCAGTGCATTTGCGATATTGCCGATGAGCGGATTGCCGCAATCAATGCGGCGCTGGACGATGTGCGCCAGGAGCCGGTTTGAATCCATCCGCAGCGGGCGGATGATTATTTCACCTTGGCCTGTTTGAGGGCGTCGTTGATGCGGCTCTGCCAGCCTTTGCCCGTGGCCTCGAATTTTGCCAGGACATCCGGGTCGAGCCGCAGGGTGACCGGCGTCTTGGTCACGGCCAGAGGCGGGCGGCCACGCGCGGCGATCTTTTTGTCGATTTCGCGGGCGAGTTCGGGAAACACCTCCCTGAACGGCCGCATCTGTTGGATTTCGCCGTCGGTCAGTTCGGGACTGTCGACGGCATCCCAGTCTTCTCTGGTATAGCCGCGGCCCGGTTGGAATGCCTTCTGCAATTCGCGTTTGACAGCCATCAGATCAGCTCCCTTTCCTTCCGGTCGCCATTTGCAAGGCGTGCGGTGCGTGGTTCGACAAGCTCACCATGAGGGACGACGAGGAGTGCAAGAAACTCTATTCTGCAACATTTCTGATTGGCTTGGCAGCTATCATTTCGGCTAACTTTACAGCCCACCTTCCTCATGGTGAGCTTGTCGAACCACGCACCTTGCATCAAACACCATCCATCACCGCCGCCTCTCAGGCGGCGGTGATGACATTGGCATAAATTTACCAGCTGCCGGTATTCGGCATCGACAGCCAGGGTTCCTGCGGCGGCAGCGGTGCGCCTTTCTGCAGGATTTCGATGGAAATGCCGTCGGGCGAGCGGACGAAGGCCATGTTGCCGTCGCGGGGCGGGCGGTTGATGATGACGCCGCTGTCCTGCAACTTCTGGCAGGTGGCGTAGATGTTGTCGACGACATAGGCGAGGTGACCGAAATTGCGCCCGCCCGTATAGGTTTCCGGGTCCCAGTTGTAGGTCAGTTCCAGTTCCGGCGCCCGTTCGGCCACGGCGCGGCCCTTGTCGTCGGGAGCGGCCAGGAAAATCAGCGTGAAACGGCCTTTTTCGTTTTCAGTACGCCGAATTTCCTCAAGGCCGAATTTGTTGCAGTAGAAATCCAGCGATTCATCGATATCGCGGACGCGGACCATTGTGTGAAGATAGCGCATCGTTTTCCCTTGATGTGTGCGTCAGTGTATGAAAGGCGGCAGCAACCGGACGGCTGCCCCGGGCAATTGTGCAATTGCCTCGGGCAATCGTGTCATTGCCCCGGGGTGATCACGCGATCGCCGGGCTAGGCGCCTACATCTTTTTGGTAACATTATTTTCATGACGCCACAAATTGACAGGCTTGCAACGGGTGGTTGAACCGGTCATCACAAGATTTGCACCTGTTTTTCAACAAAAACAGCCAGATGATACTTGCCCTCATCCATTGGACAGGTGTTATTCTGACTCCAGAGAATCAGTGGTTGCTTTCAGGAGAGGAGGGGCTCGCTTCATGTCAGACAGACCAGTATCAGCCCGGCATTCCCCCGATGATGAACAATTAGCCGATGGCCTCGACCTCATCGAGGTTTCGGGCGCTATCAAATGGTTCGATGTCGCCAAGGGATATGGCTTTGTGATCCCTGACAATGCTGATCTGCCTGATATACTCCTGCATGTGACCTGCCTGCGCCGCGACGGCTTCCAGACCGCGCTCGAAGGCGCGCGTGTCGTGTGCGAAGTCAAGCAGGGCGAGCGCGGCATGCAGTGCTTCCGCGTGCTTTCGATGGACAGTTCCACCGCCGTTCACCCGACCGAACTGCCGCCGGTGCGCACCCATGTCACCGTCACGCCGTCGAGCGGCCTCGAACGCGTTCTGGTCAAGTGGTTCAACCGCACCAAGGGCTTTGGGTTTCTTACCCGCGGCGAAGGCACCGAGGATATCTTTATCCACATGGAAACCCTGCGCCGCTTCGGCCTGACCGAACTGCGTCCGGGACAGGTGGTGCTGGTCCGCTTCGGCAATGGTGACAAGGGCCTGATGGCTTCGGAAATTCACCCGGATATCGGCACGCAGCTGCCGGCATCCCACTAAGACTTCCCATGAACAGGCTGCTCCGCGTGTGCCGGTCTTTACTGATCGGCCTCTTTGCGCTGGTCCTTGCCGCATCGGCCGTGCCCGCCGCCGATCAGCAGCCGATGCATCTGCCCATCGATGCGGCGCCGCTGGTGATCAACACCGCCAGGGGCGATGTTCCCTTTCAGGTGGAGGTGGCCGATACCGACGAGGAGCGCGAGCGGGGATTGATGTTCCGCACCGACCTTAAGGACAACAGCGCCATGCTGTTCGTGTTCGAGGACAGCCGTCTCGTCACCATGTGGATGGAGAATACCCCTTCGGCGCTCGACATGATTTTCCTCGATGAAAACGGCCGTGTGTCGGCGATTCGCGCCAATGCGGTGCCGTTTTCCCGGACGACGATTTCCTCCGGCGGTCCCGCGCGGTTCGTCATCGAAGTCAAGGCGGGCACGGCCCGGCGGCTGGGCGTTGCGGTCGGCGACAAGGTCCGCCACCCCGCGATTGCCGCGGTCTGCGGCACCTGCACCAAAAAATAGGCTGCATTCGCGTGCTTCGTGGTTCGACAAGCTCACCATGAGGAAGGTGGAGGATTGCAGGGAGCTATATTCTGCAACCCATCAGATTGGCCTTGCGCCAAACCACCTCCCTCATGGTGAGCTTGTCGAACCACGCACGATGACCCATAGCATTGCGCCTTGTTTCCAGGAAAAAAGCCCCTTACCATTTTTGACCAGATCAATGAGTCCCGACCCCATGCAGTTTTTTGAGAATGATGGATTGAAGCTCGCCTATCTCGATGAGGGCGCGGGCGAACCGGTCCTGCTGATCCACGGCTTTGCCTCGTCGCACTTCTACAATTGGGTGCAGCCCGGCTGGGTGCCGGCCCTGACCGCCGCCGGCTACCGGACCATCGCCATCGACAATCGCGGCCATGGCCAGTCGGACAAGCCGCATGAAAAATCGCTGTATACGCCGACCCTGATGGCCGGGGATGCCGCGGCCTTGCTCAGGCACCTCGGCATCGCGAAAGCCCATGTGATGGGCTATTCCATGGGCGCGCGCATCACCGCTTTCCTGGCGCTGGAACATCCCGAACTGGTGCACGACGTCATTTTCGGCGGGCTTGGCATCGGCATGGTGGAAGGCGCCGGCGACTGGAATCCCATCGCCGAGGCGCTGCTGGCGGAAGACGCCGAAACGGTGACGCATCCGCGCGGAAAAATGTTCCGCATGTTCGCCGACAAGACCAGAAGCGACAAGATCGCCCTGGCCGCCTGTGTCATCACCTCCAAGGAGGAAATCAGCGAAGCCAATATGGCGCGCATCACCCAGCCAGCGCTGGTTGCGGTGGGAACGAAGGACGACATTGGCGGCAACCCGCACCGGCTGGCGGCGCTGATGCCGCAGGGCGAAGCCATCGACATCCCCAACCGCGATCACATGCTGGCCGTCGGCGACAAGGTGTTCAAGGAAGCGGTGATCCGGTTCCTGAAAGCCCATCCGCTCTGACGGTGCGCGTAAACCGCAAGAAGATGTGTGGTGCGTGGTTCGACAAGCTCACCATGAGGAATGGAGTGGGCTGCAGGGAGCTCTATGCTGCAATGGTTCCGATGAGCGTTACAGCGCCAACGCCCCTCATGGTGAGCTTGTCGAACCACGCGCAAACCGCGACACTGTTTCAGCCCGGTGAATTTGGGGTGTCAACACATCGCTTTTGCCGTATGCTGGTGGCAACGCAAGACTATTGGCTGATTGCCTGGAGTAGGACATGTCCGCAAGCAACCCGATGAAAATGACCGGATCGGTCAAACAGATGGATCCGATCTGGCTGTCCATCCGTGCCGAAGCCGAGGAAACCATCCGCCAGGAGCCGCTGCTGGCGACGTTCCTGTACACCACGATTCTCAACCACCAGTCGCTGGAGCAGGCGGTCATTCACCGCATTTCACAGCGGCTCGATCATCCGGATGTCGAGTCGGAACTGCTGCGCCAGACCTTTACCGCGATGATGGACGCCACGCCGTCCTGGTCGCAGATCCTGCGCGTCGACATCCAGGCCGTCTATGACCGCGATCCCGCCTGCACGCGGTTCATCGAGCCGATCCTTTATTTCAAGGGGTTCCAGGCGATCCAGACGCACCGGCTGGCCAACTGGCTGTGGAACGAGGGCCGCAAGGACTTTGCCCTCTACCTGCAGAGCCGCTCATCCTCCGTCTTCCAGACCGATATCCATCCTGCCGTGCCGATGGGGCAGGGCGTGTTCTTCGACCATGCCACCGGCATCGTCGTCGGCATGACCGCCGTCATCGAGGACAATGTGTCGATCCTGCAGGGCGTTACGCTCGGCGGCACCGGCAAGGAAACCGGCGACCGTCATCCGAAAATTCGCCACGGCGTGCTGATCGGCGCCGGGGCCAGCATCCTTGGCAATATCGAAATCGGCCATTGCTCGAAAGTTGCCTCCGGTTCCGTGGTGCTCAAGCCCGTGCCGCACAATGTCACCGTCGCCGGGGTTCCCGCCCGCGTCGTTGGCGAAACCGGCTGCGCCGAACCGTCCCGCGCCATGGACCAGCTCATCACCAATTTCGACTGAAACCGGGCGCTTCAGTGATTGAAACGAACATGCCGGCCCTTTACAGGGCCGGTTGCTGCATGCCACAAGCCCGCTTCACAATTTTGCATTCGACAGGAGAAACCGCGTGAAACCCGAAGAACTGAAAAAACTCGACAGCTATTTCAAGCGTACATTCAGAAACACGGAACTCACGGTAAAGGCCCGTCCCCGCAAGGACGATTCGGCCGAACTCTATCTTGGCGATGAATTTCTCGGCCTGATCTACAAGGATGAAGACGAGGGCGAACTGTCCTACAACTTCTCCATGGCCATTCTCGACATGGATCTCTAACGGTTAACGCCGTTTGGAATGGAAGTGCCGCCCGCATTCGGCGTCACTTCGGTGTCTTGAGATGGCCTTGCGCAAAGGCCAGGACCTTTTGCTCCAATTCCTGCCAGTTGGCGAGAAATTCGCGCGGGAATCGGTAGGTCAGCTGCAAATCCTCACCGATAAAAACATCCCGCTGGCAGGAGGCGAGATTGCTTTTCGACGTGGCCTCGTCGAGGCAGCGCGCGACAAAGAAGCTGCGGCCCTTGCTTTCCGGTGAGGAGACGAGCTGTTCACTGACGAAACCGCTGGTGGCGCGAAAGGTTTGGATGGTCAGGCCCGCCGGGCCTTTGATGCCGGGGCCGTCCGTCAGGGTGCTATAGACCGGACCGTAGCGGCCGGACATGTCGCGCGAGGTTGCGCGCGGCTCAAACGTCAGGAAGAGCAGCGCCTTCTTTTCCCCCGCACCGTTGAAATCCCGGATGAATTCCGGCTGGTAGCCCTGCATGTCGGGCCAGTGCAGGTATAGGTCAACCCGCTGCGCCACGCCGTCGCGCCGCTGCGCCCGGAAGCGGATGGTGTTGGCCGGCAGCGCCAGCACGCTGTTGCCGATCACCACCTCATGCACATCGGTGTCTTCCGTATGCCCGCCGAGGGAAATCGTATGGCCGAAATAATGCCCGGCAACGACAAGCCCGAGGGTCAGGAGGGCGAGTGCCGCGACGCCATAGAAAATGCGCTGCAGAAAGGGGCTGCCCGTTATCGATTCCACGCGCTGTGCGGAAGCTTGCATCAACCTTCGGGTCCTGTTGCCTCGGTTGACAGGAAGGCTAACCTCAAAGTGCTGATTTATGGTTAACCACACGTGAAAGTTGTATTCGCATCGGCATCGCCAAGCGGGCGGCGGGTCGCTAAGCTGAGCGCAAGGAATCTGAGGAGGAACCATGCCCCTATTCACGCTCGACGGCCACGCGCCTGAATTTGAACACCGGAAATCGAACTGGATCGCGCCCGATGCGACGCTGGTCGGCAAGGTCTTTCTCGGTGAAAATGCCGGCATCTGGTTCGGTGCCGTTCTGCGCGGCGACAATGAACTGATCCATGTCGGCCGCAACACCAATGTGCAGGAACATACGGTGATGCACACGGATATGGGTTATCCCCTGACGATCGGCGAGGGCTGCACCATCGGCCACCGCGCCATGCTGCACGGCTGCACCATCGGCGAGAACACGCTGATCGGCATCGGCGCCATCATTCTCAACGGTGCGAAAATCGGCAGGAATTCGCTGGTGGGTGCCGGGGCGCTGGTGACGGAGCGCAAGGAGTTCCCCGACAATGCGCTGATTGTCGGATCGCCGGCACGGGTCATCCGCACGCTGGACGAGGCTGCCATCGAACAGCTCCGGCTTTCCGCCGCCCATTATGTCGAGAATGCCAGGCGTTTCATGCGCGGGCTTGAGATCAGCTGATCCTGTCCGGCATTATTTCCCGATGCTGCCGACCAGAACCTGGCGGTCGTCGGTGATGGACACCCATGCGCCGGTATAATGCGTCGACTGGCGCTTCAGATAGTCATAGCTCGTTTCGTTCCACGGCTTGATCTGCGGTTCCAGATTGTCGAGCACATAGTCGCCCCGGTCGGTGCGCACGGTCAGAACCGCATGGCCTTCGCCGTTCATCTGGCGCACGACGGTGATCAGCAGCGCGCTGACGGGCAGACCGCGCTGCATCAGCATCCGGCGCTTGAGCAGCACATAGTCTTCGCAGTCGCCGACATTGCCGACCTTGTCGGGATAGCCCCAATATTCCTCGACGCCGTAGATTTCCATGTCCGTGGCCGGCTTGATATCCGTGTTGACCTGGGTGTTGACCTGAACCAGCTGCGCCCAGACTTTTGGCGTCAGGGACACCGGCGTGTCGCTGATGCTGCGGATGCGGCATTCGTCCTGGTAGATCTGGCAGAAATCGTAATGGCCGATGGGCTGCGAAGTGCGCCCGCCGGTCTGCATCACCGTCGCCGTGGACCGCGCCGGGCCCGCCTGGGTGCCTATGCTCATCAACAGAAGGGCTGCGCCCGCAAGAATTATGCTTTTTATCATACCGTCGTCTCCCCGGTTGAGGTGACAATGACAGGGAGACCTTGATCTGACGGAAATCTGAAGCAGTAAATCCGAACAAAACGGGTAGCAAAAAATAAACTATCACCCGTTGCAAAGTATTATTGAATATTACTGTTTTGTTTAAAGCGTGAATTTCACAAAGTATACGAAGTATATTTCGGTTAAAGTTTGGTTTTTCTCGGAAAGCAATTATTTATGATCGCTTAAAGCGTGCCGCTGCATGGCTTGCACGCTGAAGTCATTTGGTAACCAAGCGAATGATATTTAATTCTGCAGGGAGATTTCGATGGCTTCGCGGCTCTGGACCGTCGCGAACTCGATGGCAATGCCTTCCTCGAAATGGCGCACGACACGTCCGCGCATGGAGCCGAGAACGACCTGGCTGTGCAGGGCAGGGCGCATGCGGATTTCGACGGCCGCGCCGGAGATCGACAGATCGATGATGCGGCAGGGATATTCGCGGCCATCCGCCATGCCGAGCTTGGCAATGGGATTGCGCGGCGCGATACGCTGGTGGCGCCGGTCTTCCGGCATGTCCAGCTCATGCTTGTTGGCAAGCCAGGTCAGCTGCGCCGCGATCTTGTTCTTCTTGCGCTCCGATGCGACCAGCGAAAGGTAAAAGCCGTTGCTGACGAGGCGCTCCACCGTGCCTTCGATGCGGCCGATATGATCGACATAGGCGATGATGCGCTCGCCCGTGCCGGCCATGACTTCCGTGGTGAACAGGGCCTCGCCCGGCGACATTTCACTGATCTGGCCGACATGTTCGCTCCGGTCTTCCAGCATGAAGCGGCCGTAAAGTTCGACCTTCACGCGATGGAATTTTCCCGTCGTGGCGATAGTCTGGGTTGAATCGTCACGGGTCAGATGCATGAAGTGTGTCCGAAGGCTTAAAATGACTCTTTATCTCTGAAGATTAGAACACAAGTCTTAACGGCGATGTAACGCAGGCATGGTTTGCTTAGAATTTACTAACCTAATCCAAGATTTTCCCGCCGTCGAAGACCATGAGATGCCTGACCCGGCGGCTGCCATTGGGAGCAGGCAGGAGTATATTGGAAATCAGGGGCTTGTGATCTTCAGCCCGGACGCTGCCGGCAGGTATATTGGCAGGATTGCGCGGATCGATCATCGAGATGGACCGCAGGCTGTTTTCGATGATCGCGTCGGATTCCAGCCAGAACGGCTTGCCGGCCGGTGCGATCATGCCGAGCAGGTGCCGTTCATGCACCTCGTTGGCGAGGGGCAGCAGGATGAGGTTGAACAGCATCTTGCGCCCGCGGCTGCTCTTGCCCTCATAGGTCGACTGGACGACAGTCTTGCTGGTCAGGCTGCTGGCGATGATGCGCGCGATGACGGCCTTGTCCTTGGCCTGCCAGATGGAGCTGAAGCTCTGGCCTTTCAGTTCGCGGCCATAGATCGAGCAGATGCGCGTTCCCGCCAGCCGGAACCGCGCTTCGCCGGGGCCGCTGGCGCGCAGGATGAAGGTTTCGGACAGGCGCGAGCGGATGAGCGCGGGCGAAATCTCCCGCCGTTCCGGCGCTGCACGGGTTCCGCGCAGATCGTTCCAGTAGGCGAAGATCTCGCTGGTTCCGTCGTGCCGCATATGCTGCTTCCTGTTGATATTCCGGTCTTGCGCCACGAACCAAGCACCACCCGCTGTCCACGAGCGCTGACTTTGGCACCGGCAGGCGGGAAGCGCCATTGGCGAAGCGGCTGCGTCCACCGCAGGGGACGATTAAGGTTAACAAATGGTTTAGATTGAGCGGGCGGTGCCGGTATGCGACAAGGGGGGCGAGTAGAGTTCTATGTTCATGTATCCAGCTTGGGGCCGTTCAACATCATTGAACGGCCTTATTTTTGTTTGGAGAGTTTGCTGCTAAGCACGCATTGCAATGAATCAGTTGCGGGAAGAATGACAGACCTATGAGCACCCCTGATCAATCACCGGCACGCGAGCCGATCTTCAACATTCCCGGCGTCATCCTCGCCATATTCGCCATCTGCGCGGCGGTGTTCCTGGTCGAAAACTATGTGCTGACCGAGGCGCAGGACAACAATTTCCTGCTGGACTATGCCTTCATTCCCGCGCGGTTTTCCCAGTTCGGCGGATTTTATTCGCCCGCCGCTTGGCTGACCACCATCACCTATTCCTTCATGCATGGCAGTTTTGCCCATATAGCGCTCAATATGGTCTGGCTTGCCGCCTTCGGCTCGCCGCTGGCGGCGCGCATCGGGCCGCTGCGCACGTCGCTGTTCTGGATCGTCACCGCCGTTGCCGCCGTCATGATGCACTTTGCCATTTACCCCGCCAGCCCGATCCCGCTGGTCGGTGCCTCCGGCGCCATATCCGGCATGATGGGGGCGGCCGCGCGCTTCGGTTTCCGCCGCTCGACCCAGCGCAATTCCGCTGCGTTTACCGGGCCGATCCTGCCGATTGCCGTTGCGCTGCGAACCCGCACGGTTCTCGTTTTCGTCGCCGTCTGGTTCATTACCAATATCGGCACCGGCCTTTTCGCCGTCGTGCCGGGAGATGCCGCAACGATCGCCTGGGAAGCGCATATTGGCGGCTTTCTCATCGGGTTTCTGGGCATTGCCCTGTTTGATCGCAGCGACCGGCGCTGAATTGTTGGTATGATTGCAAAGCTGTTGCATTGGGGGCAACATACGCGCACCATGGCGTATTGATCGCCGGGATAAAGGAGGATCGCGGCGGTCAGCGTTAGGACTTATGTGCAAGGAGGACGTACATGACAGTCAAAATGATACTGGAACGCAAAGGCTACGACGTTTTTAGCGCAGCACCCGAAACGACCCTTGGCGACGCGGTCGCCGCACTGGCCAAACACAAGATCGGCGCCATTGTCATCGTCGATGACAAGAAGGCCATCAAGGGCATTTTGTCCGAGCGCGACGTCGTGCGCGCCATTGCTGCCGATGGCGCCGATGTGCTCTGGCGTCCCGTTTCTGAAATCATGACCATCAAGGTCAGCGTGTGCACGGAAAAGCATACGGTCAACCAGGTCATGGAAATGATGACCCGCGGCCGCTTCCGTCACCTGCCGGTCGAAAAGGATGGCCGGTTGCACGGTATCGTGTCCATCGGCGACGTGGTGAAGCTGCGCATCGAGGAAGTGGAGCGCGAGTCCCAGGAAATTCGCAGTTATATCGCAACCGCCTGAAGCGGTTGCGCTGACGGATCGGGTCAGAACACGACCTTCTGCATGCGCTCAAGCTCGCCGAGCCGGGCCATGGTTTCCTCATAGCCGAGTTTGATCGCCTCGTCGGCGCGGTGAAACTCGGCAAGCCCCACATGGCCGATTTTCGGCAGCAGCGCGATGTCAGGCGGATCGCCGGCCATGCGGGCGCGGGAAATCCGGTCCTGAATGATGTTGAACGATTCCATCATCACGCCCGTAATGCCAAGCCGCGTGGCGCGCGCCGCGCGGAAATGCGCCACCGCGCCCTCGCGTTCGGCATCGGCGGCAAGCGTCGCTCCGGCGGAATGCTTGATCACCGCGGCACGCCCGAACTGGTCGTAGTGCAGGTTCACCGCCACCACCAGAGGCTGCTCGTAGGAGCGGCAGACGGAAACCGGCACCGGATTGACCAGCGCGCCGTCCACCAGGATGCGGCCGTTGCACTCGACCGGCTCGAACACGCCGGGCAGGGCATAGGATGCCCGCATGGCGGTGATCAGGTTGCCGCGCGTCAGCCAGATTTCGTGGCCGGTGTTGATCTCCGTGCACACCGCGATGAACGGTTTCGGCAGGTCTTCGATGGACAGCTCGGAGAGATGATCGCGCAGGCGCTTGTCAAGCTTCATGCCGCCGAACAGGCCGCTGCCGCCGAACCGCAGGTCCAGCAGCGAGAAAATGCCGCGCTTGGTCAGGCTGCGCGCGAATTCCTCCAGCTGGTCGAGCTTGCCGCCGAGATAACAGCCGCCGACCAGCGCGCCGATCGACGTTCCCGCAATCATGGAAATCTCGATACCGGCCTCGTCGAGCGCGCGCAGCACGCCGATATGCGCCCAGCCGCGCGCCGCGCCGCCGCCCAGGGCCAGCGCGATGGGGGCTCTCTTGTCACTGTGGGGGGACGGATCCATGACAGGTGTTTCAGGACCGTTCGTAACGCCAATCGGTTCTGCCGCACGTAACCGTCGCGATGCCCATTCGAGCATGGCATGCACTCCTAAAGTCGTATTCGCACATTATCCCCTCACTTTGGTATCCAAAGGATGAATATTGCGGAATTATGGCCGCTTAGCCAACCAACGAAAACGAGAGCAGCCGATCAACGGCACCGGAGAGCAGAAATATGCTACGCCTCCGGCGTCATGACCAGATGGGATGTGCCATTTTCGCTGACGACCTGACGGTAGAAACATGATCGGCGGCCAGTATGGCACGTCGGGCCGTTTCCAGCCACCGTTACCTCCAGCCAAAGCGCATCCTGATCGCAATCGGTGCGCATTCGGACAACGGTTTGCAGGTTTCCGGAGGTCTCGCCCTTCTTCCACAGCGACTGGCGCGACCGCGACCAGTAATGGGCGATGCCGGTCTCCAAAGTCAGACGCAGCGATTGCGCATTCATGTGCGCCACCATCAGGAGATGGCCGTCACGCGCATCGGTGACGACGGCGGTCACGAGACCGGCGGCATCGAAGCGCGGTGCGAACACCGCGCCTTCTTCGTTTGCATGTGTGTCGGCAAGGGGCGACGAAAAGGAACCGTTGGACATGACTGCCAATTCTGCAAAAGACTGGTTTAGCGACCCTTGACGAGGGTCATGAAGCGGACCTGTTCGTTGACATCACCCTTGAAAGCACCGGTAAAGGTGGTGGTGGTCGTCGTCGAACCGGACACGCGGATGCCGCGCATGGCCATGCACATATGCTCGGCCTCGATCATGATGGCCACGCCGCGCGGGCGCAGCGACCCCTGGATCGCATTGGCGATCTGGGCTGTCATGCTCTCCTGCGTCTGCAGGCGGCGGGCATAGATATGCACGACGCGGGCGATCTTCGACAGGCCGACTACTTTCTCGCCATCGGGCAGGTAGGCGACATGCGCCTTGCCGATGATGGGAACCATGTGATGCTCGCAGTGCGAAAAGAACGGTATGTCCTTGATGAAAACGATGTCGTCATAACCGGCAACTTCTTCAAAGGTGCGTCCAAGCACTTCCTCCGGGTCTTCATCATAGCCCGAAAACAGTTCCTTATAGGCTTTTGCCACGCGCTGCGGCGTGTCGAGCAGGCCTTCACGGTCCGGATTGTCGCCGGCCCAAAGCAGCAGTGTGCGAACGGCAGCTTCCGCTTCTTCCTGGGTTGGGCGTCGTAGATTATTCTGATTGCCAGTCGGTGACTGCAAACTTTTTATTACCGCATCCATCGCGATCTCCCGTAGTCGCCCTCAAGGGAGCGACGAGTTAAACGGCAATACACGATAGTCGTTCCGAAACGAATACGTGGTGTATTGAAGCCGGCTTGGCCCTGAGGCTGAACCTGGGCGACTACATCTACCATTGACGCAGAATTTACGCCATGGCGCTTTGTGCTCGCCCGCTCACATACTATATAGAGAGTGAATTCGGGATTCATAGGGCCAAAGCGATGGACAATTGTCTGTTTGCGCTTCGCTTCGGGCCGTGTCACCAGCGGAAGCTCATTATGATCAATGACGTCTACAACACGCGCATTCTGGAGTTTGCCGGGAATATCCAGCGCCTTGGCCGTCTGGACAATCCCGATGCAACCGCCACGGCGCATTCGAAACTCTGTGGTTCGACAGTGATCGTCGATCTCAAGGTCAAGGACGGCGTGGTGACGGATTTCGCCCATGACGTCAAAGCCTGCGCGCTCGGCCAGGCGTCGTCGTCGATCATGGCGCGGCATGTGGTCGGCGCGACCAGCGAGGAATTGCACGCTGTGCGCGATGCCATGTTCAAAATGCTAAAAGAGAATGGAGCGCCGCCGCAGGGGCGCTTTGAAGATTTGAAATTTCTCGAGCCGGTGCGCGACTACAAGGCCCGGCACAATTCCACCATGCTGACCTTCGAGGCGGTGGTGGATTGTCTCGACCAGATCGAGAAGAAAAACGCCGAAGCGGCGGCCTGAACCGCCGATGTGCGCTGACCCCGCCCACAACCATTCCCGTGCGGCGGGAAAGAAATATTCCCGCAACTGGAACGGACCATGGCGCAAAACGCCGGGGCGGCTGTTCGGCACGGCCTTCGTCCGGCTGTACCAGCTGACGCTGTCCGGCTTCATCGGCAATTCCTGCCGCCACCTGCCGACCTGTTCCGAATATGCCTATGAATCCATTGCCCGTTACGGCCTGTGGACCGGGGGGTGGATGGGCCTGTTCCGGTTCGTCCGCTGCGGGCCGGGCGGCACCAGCGGTCACGATCCCGTGCCGGCAACGCTGGACAAGCGTTTTGTCTGGTACATGCCGTGGCGGTACTGGGGTGTGAGCAAACCGCACTAGGGATTTTCTGCTGTGTCATTCGCAGTGCTGTGGTGCGTGGTTCGACAAGCTCACCATGAGGGAGGAGGATGATTACAGGGAGCTAAGTTCTGCAACGTTCGCGATTGGCCTTGCAGCCCACCCAACTCCCTCATGGTGAGCTTGTCGAACCACGCACCACCCACTTGCAGCGGTCAAAACCCGCTTTTCCGCAACCGCCACTTTACGCCGGATCAATCTGCGCATAAAAGTCCGCTCGCCGGAGCCGTTCCGGTCATGAAACACCACCCGCGATTGTTGGCGGGACTGGATAGGAGCAACTGATGTCACAGACAGTTTCCAAAACTGTATCCATGCAATTCCCCGATGGCTCGAAGCGCGAATACGACGCGGCCATATCCGGTGCGGAACTTGCCGAATCCATTTCGAAATCCCTGGCCAAGAAGGCCGTGGCCTATGCGGTCGACGGCGTCGTGCGCGATCTCTCCGACCCGCTGCAGCAGTCCGGCAGCATCGAGATCCTGACCCGCGACGATCCGCGTGCGCTTGAGCTGATCCGGCACGATTGCGCCCACGTTCTGGCCGAGGCCGTGCAGGAGCTGTTTCCGGGCACCCAGGTCACCATCGGTCCGGTGATCGAGAACGGATTCTACTACGATTTTGCCAAGAACGAGCCTTTCACGCCCGATGACCTGCCGCTCATCGAGAAGAAGATGCGCGAGATCATCGCCCGCAACAGGCCGTTCACCAAGGAAATCTGGTCGCGCGAAAAGGCCCGCAAGGTCTTTGCCGACAAGGGCGAGGCCTACAAGGTCGAGCTGGTCGATGCGATCCCGGAAGGGCAGGACCTGAAGATTTACGCGCAGGGCGACTGGTATGATCTGTGCCGCGGCCCGCACATGGCCTCGACCGGCCAGATCGGCAATGCCTTCAAGCTGATGAAGGTGGCCGGTGCCTACTGGCGCGGCGACAGCAACAACCCGATGCTCAGCCGCATCTACGGCACCGCTTTTGCCACCGATGCCGAGCTGCAGTCCTACCTGCATGTGCTGGAAGAGGCGGAAAAGCGCGATCACCGCAAGCTCGGCCGCGAAATGGACCTGTTCCATTTCCAGGAGGAGGGCCCCGGCGTCGTGTTCTGGCACGCCAAGGGCTGGCGCATGTTCCAGACGCTGGTCAGCTATATGCGCCGCCGTCTCGACGGCGTCTATCAGGAAGTCAACGCGCCGCAGGTGCTCGACAAGTCCCTGTGGGAGACGTCGGGTCACTGGGGCTGGTATCGCGACAACATGTTCAAGGTCACGGTTGCCGGTGATGAAACCGACGACGAGCGTGTCTTCGCGCTCAAGCCGATGAACTGTCCCGGCCACGTGCAGATCTTCAAGCATGGCTTGAAGTCTTATCGCGATCTGCCGGTGCGGCTTGCGGAATTCGGCAATGTGCACCGCTATGAACCATCCGGCGCGCTGCATGGCCTGATGCGCGTGCGCGGGTTCACGCAGGACGATGCGCATGTCTTCTGCACCGACGAGCAGATGGCAGCCGAATGCCTGCGCATCAATGACCTGATCCTGTCCGTCTACAAGGATTTCGGTTTCGACGAGATCACCATCAAGCTGTCGACGCGCCCGGAAAAGCGCGTCGGTTCCGATGCGCTGTGGGATCGGGCTGAAAGCGTGATGATGGGTGTGCTGGAGCAGATCCAGCAGCAGTCGAACGACATCAAGACCGGCATTCTGCCGGGCGAGGGTGCGTTCTACGGCCCGAAGTTCGAATACACGCTGAAGGACGCCATCGGCCGCGAATGGCAATGCGGCACGACGCAGGTCGATTTCAACCTGCCCGAGCGGTTCGGTGCGTTCTATATCGACTCGACTTCCGAGAAGAAGCAGCCGGTGATGATCCACCGCGCCATCTGCGGCTCGATGGAGCGCTTCCTCGGCATTCTCATCGAAAACTTTGCCGGTCATCTGCCGCTGTGGTTTGCGCCGGTGCAGGTGGTTGTGGCCACCATCACCACGGAAGCCGACGATTACGGCAGGCAGGTCGCCAAGGAACTGAAGGCGGCGGGGCTGCAGGTCATCACCGACTTCCGCAACGAGAAGATCAACTACAAGGTGCGTGAGCATTCCCTGCAGAAGGTACCGGTCATTCTCGTCTGCGGCATGCGCGAGGCGGAGGAGCGGACGGTGAACATGCGCCGTCTGGGTTCGCAGAACCAGACGTCGCTCAGCCTTGATGATGCGATCCGGCAACTCGGCGAGGAAGCCACGCCGCCGGACCTGTTGCGCGCTGCTGCGGAGTAGGCCCGCACATCGCTTTGTGACAGCGTGGTGACTTTCATCACGCTGTCATGGAGTTGCGTGACTATTCAGCCGTTTCATTATTTGCCGGGATGCGATCGTGCAGTTCAGAGAACTCTCCTACGCCAATGACACCCAGTCGCGCATCACCCAATGGCTGATCCGTTCGATTGAAGGCCTGTCCGGCCGCGACCATTATGTCCGGCTCTACAATGCCTGGCGCACCGACATCGTCCCGGCGGGGATCGACGTGTTCTGCCGCATGATGGACCTGATCAACATCAAGCTCGATGTTCAGGATCAGTGGCCGCCGCAGCATCTGCCCGACACGCCGCTGGTGATTGTCGCCAACCATCCTTTCGGTATCGGCGACGGCATTGCCGCGCTGGCGCTGGCCGAACAGCTCGGCCGGCCGTTCCGCGTGCTCATCAACAACGACCTGATGAAGGTGCCGGAAATCCGCCCCTATGCGCTGCCGGTCT
Source organism: Phyllobacterium sp. NPDC097923 (assembly GCF_044760925.1). NCBI lineage: Bacteria > Pseudomonadati > Pseudomonadota > Alphaproteobacteria > Hyphomicrobiales > Phyllobacteriaceae > Phyllobacterium > Phyllobacterium sp. NPDC097923. Next base: position 1,375,160 of record NZ_JBIWBL010000001.1, read on the forward strand.
GCTTCGACGAAACCAAGGAAGCGGTGGCGATGAACATGGCCACCCGCCATGAGGCGGTGCGTTTGCTGAAAGAAGGCGTCACCATCGTCGTCTTCCCGGCGGGCGGCGTTGCCACGGCGCCCAAGGGTTTTGGCCGGGCGGAGGATCTGCCCTGGAAGATTTTTCCGGCCAAGCTGGTGCAGCAGGCCAAGGCATCGGTCATCCCGGTGTATTTCGGCGGGCAGAACGGCCGGGTTTTCCATCTCGCCAGCAAGATTTCGATGACGCTGCGCATTTCGCTGCTCATCCGCGAATTTCGCAAACTGTCCGGTAAGGCCATCACCGTGCGCATCGGCCGCACGATGGACTGGTCGGAACTGGCGCCGCTGGCCGACCGCAAGAATTTGCTGGATTATATGTATGGCGCAGTGTTTGCGCTGGCTCCGGCCGCAACGCGCCGCTGAGCCCCAGTCCTGGCTCAGTCCAGCGGATCGTCGCCGCTGGCGGGCTGATTGGCGGTGGAGGCGGCGCTGGCGCCGTTGGTCGCCAGAAGTTCCACATCCTGGTTGCGCCCGGCAACGACCTTGAAATCGCGCTGGTAAATCTTGTCCTTGTTCTTGGCGATGATGACGTATTCGCCTTCCGCCAGCACCATGGAGGCGAAGGCGCCGACGCTTTCGCGCACGATGTCGCCCGAGGTCGTCAGCACCGACCAGGCGGTATCGGCAAGCGCTTCGCCGCCCGCCTCGCGCACCAGTTTCATCGTCAGCTGCGCGGCACGGTGCTCCACATTGGCCTCGGTGATCTTGCCGGCCTCGACGCGGATATCCGCGCGGATGACCGCATTGGCCGTGCCGTAATTGGAGACGATCTGATAGGTCCCGGCATTCAGCCGCACCACGCTTTCAGGCTTGACGTCGGGGATGATCAGCGCCCGTTCGCCGCTGGCGTCCTCGTGGTCCTCATAGATGGAGAATCGCAGCTGGTCCTGCGGGATGCGCGCGCCGCCGGACAGAACCGCGTTGAGCTTGACGCCGCCCGCGTCGAGAATCATCGTCTCGTTGCGCTTGGCGCGGGTCATGGTGATGCGCTTGGTGGCGCCCGCCCGGCCGAAGGCCACATGCACGAGATAGCTGCCGGGGGCGAGGTTGAACGCGGTGGTGCCACCCTTGGCCGTTGCCAGCAGGGGCAGCTTGCCATCCGCATCGGCGTCCGGTGAGAACACGCGCCAGACGAGGCCGCGGCCGATGTTTTCGCCGTTCTCCGCCAGTTTCGCCGACAGGACCAGCTCGGCTTCCGTGGCAAGCGGATTGTTGGCCGGGGCTTTCGGGTTGGCATATTGGTTGAGATTGGGGATCGACGGCAATTCCACATCGGGCGTGGCGATGTCGGGTGCAAGCGCCTGCGCCCGGGCACCCGTGGTCAGCAGGCCCGTGGTCAACAGGGTTGCTGCCAGTGCCGCCGGCAAAATCCAGGATGTGCCGGAGCCGAAGCCCGCTTTCTGAGTGTCGAATATGCCCATGCACTGTTTTGATCCGAAGCCAGTGGCAATTTCAAGGCTTTTTCACGCGATCATGACTTTACACGGCCGGTGAAACCGCGACATTGTCCGCCCATTCGAAAAACAGCATCTGGTACCCCGTTTCATGCCTTCTCCCATCATTGAATTTCTGTCGCAGCGCAGCTCAACCCCCATTTCCGCCATTGGCCTTCCCGGTCCAAGCGATGAGGAGATCGAAACCATGGTCCGCATCGCCGCGCGGGTGCCCGATCATGGCCGCCTGACACCCTGGCGCTTTGTGCTGTATCGCGGCGATGCGCGCGTCGAGGTTGGCAAATATCTCGCCGATCTGGCCGAGGAGCGGGAAGGGCCGCTGACCGAACAGCGGCGTGAGCAGGAGCTGAAGCGCTTTGCCCGCGCGCCGCTGGTCATTGGCGTGATCTTCTCCAAGGTCGATCATCACATTCCGGAATGGGAGCAGTTCCTGTCCTCCGGCGCGGCGGCGATGAACCTCGTCCACGCAGCCAACGGCCTTGGCTATGCCACCAACTGGATCAGCAACTGGTATTCATCCGATGAGAAGGGCCGGGCGCTGCTCGGGCTGGCGCCGCATGAGCGGGTGGCCGGTTTTGTCCATATCGGCAGCTGCGACACGAAAGTGCCGGAGCGCCCGCGTCCGGAGGTAAAGGATATCCTGTCCGAATATGCCGGACCGTGGAAGGGCTGAGCCGCCATGTTCTACAAGTTCGATGATGGCCATGGCCTGCCGCACGATCCGTTGAAGGCCATCGTTTCGCCCCGTCCCATCGGCTGGATATCCAGCCGTTCGGCGGAGGGCAAAATCAACCTGGCGCCGTATTCCTTCTTCAACATGATCAGCACGAAACCCTGCCTGATCATGTTTTCCTCGGAGGGGCGCAAGGACAGCGTCACGTTCATCGAGGAAACGCGCGAATTTGCCGCCAATCTCGTCAGCGCCAACCTTTCGGTGGCGATGAACAAGACGTCGGTCAATGCGCCGCTCGGCGTCAGCGAGTTCGACTATGCCGGCCTCAATGCCGCCGACTGCCGGCTGATCGGCGCGCCGCGCGTGGCGGAAGCCTTTGCAACGCTGGAATGCGTCGTCACCGACATCCGCCATCCCACGGACCGTCACGGCAATCCGGTGCAGGCAATCATGGTCACCGGCGAAGTCGTCGGCGTTCACATCGACGAGGCGATCCTGACCAACGGGCTTGTCGACATGACCAAGGCGCAGCCGGTGTCGCGGCTTGGCTACATGGACTTTGCTACGGTGTCGGAAACGTTTCAGATGTTCCGGCCGAAATGGGAGGGGTGAGGTAAAAAGCCTTGCACTTACCGAAGTGCGTGGTTCGACAAGCTCACCATGAGGGAAGTGGTTGATTGCAAGGCTCATCACAGGCCTTGCAGAATACAGCCGCCCTGCAACTCGCTTCATCCCTCATGGTGAGCTTGTCGAACCACGCACTGTCAGGCATGCCGTCGAACGGCCTAAGCAGCACCAACCCGCCCCATCAGCCGTTCCGCCCGGCGCAGATGCGGGCGGTCGAACATCAGCCCGTCAATGCCGATGACGCCCGCAGCGGGATCGTCGGCGAAGGCCCGGATGATCTTTTGCGCCTGTGCCACCGCTTCGGCCGAGGGCGTGAACACCGCGTTGATCACCGGGACCTGCGCCGGATGGATCGCAAGCTTGGCGGTAAAGCCGTCGCGTTCAGCTTCGGCGCATTCGCGGGCAAGCCCGGCATCGTCCTTGTAGTTGATGTAGACCGTATCGATGGCGGCGACATCGGCGGCCGAAGCGCCGAGAACGGTCAGGGCCCGCGCCAGCCGGAACACGTCCGTATAGCGCCCGTTGTCATCGCGCACGGCGCGTGCGCCAATGACCGCCGACAGGTCTTCCGCACCCCAGGTGAGACCGATCAGCCGTGCCGACGCATCGGGGTAGCTGGCCGCCGACAGGGTGCCGAGCGCGGTTTCGGTGATGATGGCGAGAATCCGCGTCGAACCCTCCGCCGCCTCCGCATGCGCCTCGTGCACGTTCAGCTTGGCCGACAGCCGCGTGACATCCCTGCCGCTGTTGGATTTGGGCAGGAGAATGCCGTGCGGCAGCGACGGCATGACCGCGCCGAGGTCGGCATCGGCAAGCCCGCTCGCCAGATCGTTGATGCGCACGAACAGGCGCGGCGAACTCTTGTCACGGTTCGATTTGAGAAAATCCGCCGCGATCTGCCGGGCAGCGGGCTTGCGTTCGGCGCTGACCGAATCTTCGAGATCGATCAGCAGCACATCCGCGCCGCTGGCGAGGCCCTTTTCCAGCTTCTTTTCCGAATCGCCCGGCACAAACAAAAGCGAGCGCATCAGGCAGCGCTCCGGGATTTCATCATCGCCTGGCGCGTGCATTTGGCGACGAGAACACCGTTCTGATTGTAGGCGCGGTGCTCGAACGCGACGATGCCGCGATCCGGCTTGGATTGGGACAGCCGCGTTGAAAGCACCGTGGTCTCCACCCGCACCGTATCGCCGTGGAACAGCGGCGCGGGGAAGGTCACGTCGGTCATGCCCAGATTGGCAATCGTCGTGCCGATGGTGGTGTCGTTGACGGAGATGCCAATCATCAGGCCGAGCGTGAACAGCGAATTGACCAGCGGCTTGCCCCATTCGGTCTTGGCGGCGAAGTCGAAATCGATGTGCAGCGGCTGCGTGTTGAGCGTCATGACCGAGAACAGCATGTTGTCGCTCTCGGTGATGGTCTTGCGCAGGCTGTGATTGAACACGTGCCCGACTTCGAATTCTTCCAGATACAGTCCGGCCATGTGCTGGCGTCTCCTCAATGCGAATTTTTGCAAAAGACTAGGTCGGCTTCGGCAGGTTCGCAACACGGCAGCATAAACTTCTGCTTTGTGACTGATTGAACATGGTTAATCGACATGGTGAACCGATCGTAAACCTTTTGCCGCTAGCCTCGGTTGCAATAAGGGCTTGGGGTATAAAATTCATGACAATACAGCATTATCTGGCGATGGTCGGACATGCTTCTGCGGCGCAGCGTTGCCATGCCGCAGGCGCGCTGGCCCATGTCTATCTCGAAACCGGACGCGCCTTCGAGGATCGCTGTGCGGCGGAGGCGGCGCTGACGCTGCTGCTGGACGACCCGTCGCCAAAAGTGCGCCTCACCCTGGCCGAAGCTTTCTCCACCAGCGCCCATGCGCCGGCTCACATCGTCGCCGGGCTGGCGCGCGACCAGGCGGAAATCGCCGCCTACATGCTGGCGCGCTCGACGGTGCTGACCGATATTGACCTCATCGACTGCATTGCCGGCGGCTGCGCGGAAAGCCAGAGGGTAATCGCGGGCAGGGCCAAGGTATCCTTTGCCGTCAGCGCTGCCCTCATCGAGATCGCCGAACCGGTTGCCGTTCTCGAATTGCTGGCCAACAGCCGCGCCGAGATTGCCGATATCAGTTTCCGTCGTCTGGTCGAGCGCCTTGGCCATGTCGCCGATATCCGGTCGCTGCTCGCCGACGATGACCGCTTGCCCGCCGATTGCCGCCATGCGCTGGCGATCAAGGTGGCCGAAGCCCTGTGCCAGATGGATATGGTCATGGCCCTGATGGGCGAGCGCCGTGCCAGGCGCGTCACCAGTGAAGCCTGCGTCAAGGCGTCGATCAGTCTGGTTGCCGAAACGCCGCCAGCGCAATATCCGGCGCTGATCGAGCATCTGCAGCTGCGCGGCGACCTGACCACCGCCTTTGTCATCCGCATCGTCGCCTCCGGCAAGATCGATTTCTTCGGTGCTATTCTGGTGGCGCTGTCCGGGCACAACCTTGCCCGGGTGCGCAACCTTTTGATCGATGGCCGCGATGCGGCGCTCGGCGCCCTGTTCAGTGCCGCCGGACTGCCCGACAGCACGCACCAGCCGCTGCGCGTCGCGCTGCATGCCTGGCGCGATGTCGCCAATGGCAAGCTGGCCATCGGGCCGCAGGAAGTCACGCGCCGCATGATGGAGCGTCTGGCGCCGGAAAAGCCTGTATCGGCGCACGACCTGACCGCGGCCAATGACGGCATGCAGTCGCTCCTGCGCAAGATCTATCTGGAAGCGATTCGGGAGAATGCGCGCAGCCACGCCCTGGCCATCGCCGCCGCCTGACCCGGCTTTTTTCGCCATGAGCACGCATTTGATTACAAAATCCGATGCCCGTGTGAACGAATGAATATGCGCGCCGCATGTTCGGTGATGCAAAATTGCTTTTTTCCGGTGCAGCGCCGTGGCCCGGTCGCGAGGCTACACCGGAATGATCATAGATTTCATATTGTTGGCGCCGGATATTGATGCTTGCAGGCATTTTGAGAGAGCAGGGTGGAATAATAAGACAGTATTACTGACCTAATATTTCATGGTAGAGTGCGGAAACGTCGCGTGACTGGGAGGTCTGCTGAATGCCCGATGATTCCACGAGTGAATTTGGTCCACTAAGCCTGCACGTGCCGGAACCGGCCGTGCGTCCCGGCGGCGAGCCGGATTTTTCCAATGTGAACATTCCCGAAGCGGGTTCGGTGCGCCGTCCGCCCGTCGATGCCAATCCGGAGGAAATCCGCGATCTGGCGTTTTCGATCATCCGTGTTCTCAACCGCGATGGCGAGGCTGTCGGCCCCTGGGCTGGCGAACTGACGGACGAGCAGCTGGTTGAAGGCCTGCGCCACATGATGACGCTGCGCACCTTCGATGCGCGCATGCAGATCGCCCAGCGGCAGGGCAAAACCTCCTTCTACATGCAGCATCTGGGCGAAGAAGCCGTGAGCTGCGCGTTCCGCATGGCGCTGTCGCCGGGCGACATGAATTTCCCAACCTATCGTCAGGCCGGTCTTCTGATTGCCGGCGGCTACCCGATGGTCGAGATGATGTGCCAGATCTATTCCAACGAAAGAGATCCGCTCAAGGGCCGCCAGCTCCCCATCATGTATTCCTCGAAAGAACACGGGTTCTTCTCGATCTCCGGCAATCTGGCGACGCAGTATATCCAGGCCGTCGGCTGGGCCATGGCATCGGCGATCAAGAAGGATACCAAGATCGCGGCCGGCTGGATCGGCGACGGATCGACGGCGGAATCGGATTTCCACGCCGCACTGGTCTTTGCCTCCACCTACAAGGCTCCGGTTGTCCTCAACATCGTCAACAACCAGTGGGCGATCTCCACCTTCCAGGGCATTGCCCGCGGCGGTGCCGGTACGTTCGCCGCACGCGGCCTCGGCTTCGGCATGCCTGCCTTGCGGGTTGACGGCAATGACTATCTCGCCGTTTTCGCCGTGGCCAAATGGGCCATCGAGCGGGCGCGGCGCAATCTCGGCCCGACCATCGTCGAATATGTCACCTACCGTGCCGGGGCGCATTCCACCTCGGACGATCCGTCCGCCTACCGGCCGAAGACCGAATCCGATGCCTGGCCGCTTGGCGATCCCGTCATGCGGCTGAAGAACCACCTGATCGGGCGCGGCGTCTGGTCGGAGGAGCGCCACACCCAGGCCGAAGCGGAAATTCTCGACAGCGTGATCACCGCCCAGAAGGAAGCCGAAAGTTTTGGCACGTTGCATGCGGGCGGCAAGCCGTCGGCGCGTGACATGTTCGAGGGTGTCTACGAGGAAATGCCGCCGCATCTGCGTCGTCAGCGCCAGCAGGCGGGAGTGTGAGCGATGCCGCGTAAGACAATGATTGAAGCCATCCGCGACGCGATGGATGTGATGATGGAACGCGACGACAACGTGGTCGTGTTCGGTGAAGACGTGGGCTTCTTTGGCGGTGTGTTCCGCTGCACCCACGGCCTGCAGGCCAAATACGGCAAGACCCGCTGTTTCGATGCGCCGATCAGCGAAGGCGGTATCGTCGGTGCCGCCATCGGCATGGCGGCCTACGGCCTGAAACCCTGCGTCGAAATCCAGTTCGCCGACTATGTTTATCCGGCCTATGACCAGATCGTTTCGGAAGCCGCGCGCCTGCGCTACCGCTCCAATGGCGGCTTTACCGCACCGCTTGTCATCCGCATGCCGGCGGGCGGCGGCATTTTCGGCGGCCAGACCCACAGCCAGAGCCCGGAAGCGCTGTTCACGCACGTATCCGGTCTGAAGGTCGTCGTGCCATCCAATCCGCACGATGCCAAGGGCCTGCTGATTGCATCCATCGAAGACCCGGACCCGGTGATCTTCCTCGAACCGAAGCGGCTCTATAACGGTCCGTTCGACGGCCATCATGACCGCCCGGTGACGCCGTGGTCGAAGCATGAGCTGGGCGAGGTGCCGGACGGGCATTACACGGTGCCGCTGGGCAAGGCCATCAAGCGCCGCGAGGGCAAACAGCTGACCGTGCTTGCCTATGGCACCATGGTCTATGTGGCGGAAGCTGCCGCCGAGGAGACCGGCATCGATGCGGAGATCATCGATCTGCGCACGCTGCTGCCGCTCGATCTGGAAACCATCGTCGAATCCGTCACCAAGACGGGCCGCTGCGTCATCGTGCATGAGGCAACGCTGACCTCCGGTTTCGGCGCCGAACTCGCCGCACTCGTCCAGCAGCATTGCTTCTACAATCTGGAAGCGCCGGTGGCGCGGGTGACGGGCTGGGATACGCCCTATCCGCATGCGCAGGAGTGGGACTATTTCCCCGGTCCCGCACGCGTAGGCCGTGCATTCCTTGAAACGCTGGAAGGGTAGGAGCAGACGATGGGTGAATTTGTCATCAAGCTGCCGGATGTCGGTGAAGGCGTTGCAGAAGCCGAACTCGTCGAATGGCATGTGAAAGTCGGTGATCTCGTGCGCGAGGACATGATCCTCGCCGCCGTCATGACCGACAAGGCGACCGTGGAAATTCCATCCCCGGTCGACGGTGAAATCCTCTGGCTGGGCGGCGAGATCGGGCAGGTGATCGCCATCGGTTCGCCGATCATCCGCCTGAAGGTCGAAGGCGAGGGCCATGCGCCCGCTGCGGAACCGGCGAAGCCGGTCAAGGCTGAAGAGCCGAAGGTCCAGCCTGCCAAGGCGGAACCAAAGCCGGAGATCAAGGTTGAAAAGCCCGCTGCTCCGGTTGTCCATACACCGGTATCCGCGCCAGTCACCGTTGGCGCGCCGCGCGCCGAGGGCGACAAGCCGCTGGCCCCGCCGGCGGTGCGCCTGCGGGCGCGGGAAGCGGGCGTCGACCTGCGCCAGGTGACCGGCACCGGTCCGGCCGGGCGCATCACCCATGAAGATCTCGACACCTTCTTTGCCCGCGGCGCGCAAAAGCCCGTGGTCTCCGGTCTTGCGCCGGATACATCGGTCAAGGAAATCAAGGTGGTGGGCCTGCGCCGCAAGATTGCGGAAAAGATGGCGATAGCCAAATCGCACATCCCGCACATCACCTATGTCGAGGAGATCGACGTCACGTCGCTGGAAGAACTGCGCGCTTTGCTCAATGGCAAGAAGCGTGCCGACCAGCCGAAACTGACGCTGCTGCCGTTCCTGATGCGCGCCATGGTGAAGGCCATCGCCGAACAGCCGCAGCTGAATGCGCTTTATGACGACGATGCCAACATCATCCACCAGCATGGCGGCGTGCATATCGGCATTGCGGCGCAGACGCCGTCCGGTCTTGTGGTTCCCGTGGTCAAGCACGCGGAAGCCCGCGATCTCTGGGGCTGCGCCGCCGAAGTCAATCTTCTGGCCGAAGCGGCCAAGACCGGCACGGCAACGCGCGAGCAACTGACCGGTTCGACCATCACCATCACCTCGCTGGGCAGCATGGGCGGCATCGTCACCACCCCGGTGATCAACTATCCCGAAGTCGCCATCATCGGCGTCAACAAGATGATGACCCGGCCGATGTGGGATGGCGCGGCCTTCATTCCGCGCAAGATGATGAACCTGTCCTCAAGCTTCGATCACCGCGTGATCGACGGCTGGGACGCCGCAGTCTTCATTCAGCGGATCAAGACGCTGCTCGAAACGCCAGCGCTGATATTCGTGGAGGGTTGATCCGATGAAAGATATTTCCTGCAAGCTGCTGGTCATCGGCGCTGGCCCCGGCGGCTATGTCTGCGCCATCCGCGCCGGACAGCTCAATGTCGATACGGTGATCGTCGAGGCGGCGAAGGTCGGCGGCACCTGCCTGCTCGTCGGCTGCATTCCGTCCAAGGCGCTGATCCACGCGGCCGATGAATTCGCCAAGGTGGCGCATTTCGCCGCCCGGCAGACGCCGCTTGGCATCTCGGTTGCCGAACCGGCCATCGATTTCAGCAAAACCATCGCCTGGAAGGACGGTATCGTCAGCCGCCTCAACAACGGCGTTGCCGGCCTGCTCAAGAAGGCAAACGTCAAGATCGTCACCGGCAAGGCCCGCTTCCGTGACGGCAAGACCATCGAGGTGGAAACCCTGACCGGCCTGCAGATCATCCGCGCCGAAAACGTCGTCATCGCCACCGGTTCGGCGCCGGTCGAGGTGCCCTCGCTGCCGTTCGGCGGCAATGTCATTTCCTCGACCGAAGCGCTTTCGCTGCCGGACGTTCCGGAAAAGCTCGTCGTGGTTGGCGGCGGCTATATCGGGCTCGAACTCGGCACGGCCTATGCCAAGCTGGGGTCCAAGGTCACGGTTGTCGAAGCCCAGCCGAAGGTGCTGCCGCAATATGATGCGGAGCTGACCCGCCCGGTGGTCAAGCACCTGAACACGCTCGGCATCACCGTGCTGACCGGCGCCAAGGCCAAGGGGGTCAGCAGCAAGGGCGATGCGTTGTTGATCGAAACCGCCGACGGCAAGGACGAACGCATTGCCGCCGACAAGATCCTGGTCACGGTCGGGCGCAAGCCTGTCACCTCAGGCTGGGGGCTGGAAGAGATCGACATCGATATGGATGGCCGCTTTGTCCGCATTGACGACAAGTGCCGCACCTCCATGCGCGGCGTCTATGCCATCGGCGATGTCACCGGCGAGCCCATGCTGGCGCACCGCGCCATGGCGCAGGGCGAGATGGTGGCGGAAATCGTTGCGGGCGAGAACCGCAGCTGGGACAAGCGGGCCATTGCCGCCGTCTGCTTCACCGATCCGGAAATCGTCACGGTGGGCCTGTCGCCCGACGAGGCCAAGCAAGCCGGGCATGAGGTCAAGATCGGGATGTTCCCCTTCGCCGCCAATGGCCGCGCCATGACCAAGGAAGGCGAGGAGGGCTTTGTCCGGGTCGTGGCTGCCGCCAGCAACCATCTCATCCTTGGCATCCAGGCCGTCGGCCATGGCGTCTCCGAACTGTCGGCTTCGTTTGCGCTGGCCATGGAAATGGGCGCGCGGCTGGAAGACATCGCCGGAACCATCCACGCCCATCCGACGCAGGGCGAGGGGTTTCAGGAAGCCGCGCTCAAGGCGCTTGGCCACGCGCTGCATATCTAATCAACCTGTCTTCGTATCAAGGGCGCCGGAAACGGCGCCCTTTGCATGCGCCGGGCGCGGCATTGCCTTGCCACGCCCGCGATCGCATCTGGCCATTGCAAAGGAGGAAAGACGGGCGGTCCCTGGGAACGCGGGTCTTGGGTATTCTGGTATGCGATGCTTGCGATCCTGGGACCACCCGCCCCGGCGATTTCAGGTCTTGCCTGTTCTGCCTCGTTTCCTCATCGGAAACGCGCACAGCGTCAGCGCAACCTCCTCGCCCCGCAGGTTTTCCCTGCGGGACGAAGTGCCGATCCTTTCCCGACTTTCGAAGGTTTCCGGAAGCATTCCCGCCGGAAAGGACAGGGATGAGAATATCCCGGGTTGGGACGTGGTGGATAAGTTGGAGTGATTTTTGTTTGATGGGTGGATGGCAGAGCCATTGTGGGTGGTTCGACAAGCTCACCATGAGGGAGGTGGAGGGCTGCAGGGCGTTACATCCTGCAACGTTTGTGATTGGCATTGCAACCAAATCACTTCCCTCATGGTGAGCTTGTCGAACCACGCTTAACGCGTTCTGCCACCCGCTAAAAGTTGGCTCCCCCAAAACAAAATGGCGATGCAAAGCACCGCCATTTGAAACAGGTTTCATCGCTGAATATCAGATGTCCAGCTCTTCCACGAACGCGGCGCGGTCCTGGATGAAGCGGAAGCGGGCTTCCGGTTTCGTGCCCATCAGATCATCGACCGCGAGTTTTGTTTCCTCGATCCACTCCTCGTCGATCTGCACCCGCAAAAGCGTGCGCTTCTTGCGGTCCATCGTCGTTTCCTTGAGCTGGTCGGCGCGCATTTCGCCGAGGCCCTTGAACCGTCCGATCTCGATCTTGCCCTTGCCGGTGAACAGCGTGCGCATCAGTTCATCCTTGTGCGCATCATCGCGGGCATAGGCGACCTTGCCACCCTGGGCGATGCGGTAGAGCGGCGGCACGCCGAGGAACAGATGGCCGTTGCGGATGAGTTCCGGCATTTCCTGATAGAAGAAGGTGATGAGCAGCGACGCGATGTGCGCACCGTCGACGTCGGCATCGGTCATGATGATAATGCGGTCGTAGCGCAAATCCTCGTCGCGGTATTTTGACCGCGTGCCGCAGCCGAGCGCCTGGATCAGGTCGCCGATCTGCTGGTTGGCCGTCATCTTTTCCCGCCCGGCGCTGACGACGTTGAGAATCTTGCCGCGCAGCGGCAGCACCGCCTGCGTGGCGCGGTCCCGCGCCTGCTTGGCCGAGCCGCCGGCGGAATCACCCTCGACGATGAAGAGTTCGGCGCCGAGCGCACCGGTCTGGGTGCAATCGGCAAGCTTGCCCGGCAGGCGCAGCTTGCGCACCGCCGACTTGCGGTTGACTTCCTTTTCCTGGCGGCGCTTGACGCGCTCGTCGGCACGCTCCACCACCCAGTCCAGCAGCTTCGATGCTTCCTGCGGCGAGGCGGCAAGCCAATGATCGAATGGATCGCGGATGGCATTTTCGACAATGCGCTGCGCTTCGACCGTGGCAAGCTTGTCCTTGGTCTGGCCGACGAATTCCGGTTCGCGGATGAACACCGAGAGCATGGCCGCCGACGAGATCATCACGTCATCGGTGGTGATGATCGACGCGCGCTTGTTGCCGGTCAGTTCCGCATAGGCCTTCAAGCCGCGGGTGAGGGCGATGCGCAGACCCGCCTCATGCGTGCCGCCTTCGCCTGTGGGAATCGTGTTGCAGTAGGAATGGACAAAGCCGTCGCCGCCATACCAGGCAACCGCCCATTCCAGCGCGCCGTGCCCGCCGGACTTTTCCGTCCTGCCCGCGAACATGTCGCGCGTGACCTGAAAATCCTTGCCGAGCGATGCCGCCAGATAATCCTTCAACCCGCCGGGGAAGTGAAACACCGCCTTGTCGGGTGTCGGGTCCTTCGGGTCGAGCAGGGATGGCGCGCAGTTCCAGCGGATTTCAACGCCGCCGAAGAGATAGGCCTTTGACCGGGCCATCTTGAAAAGCCGGGCCGGATCGAACTTGGCGCCCTGGCCGAAAATCTCCGGGTCCGGATGGAAGGTCACGCGCGTGCCGCGACGGTTGTGCACCTCGCCGACATCCTCGATCGGTCCGAGCGGATGGCCGCGCGAGAACCGCTGGCGGTAGAGGCGCCGGTTGCGGGCCACTTCCACTTCCACGTGATCGGACAGGGCGTTCACCACCGATATGCCGACGCCGTGCAGACCGCCCGATGTTTCGTAGACGTCGGAATCGAATTTGCCGCCCGCATGCAGGGTGGTCATGATGACTTCGAGCGCGGATTTGCCAAGCTGCTTGGGATCGGGATGCGGATCGACGGGGATGCCGCGGCCATTGTCGGTAACCGAGAGATAGCCGTTCTCGTCCAGTTCGATATCGATGAAGTTGGCGTGTCCAGCAACCGCCTCGTCCATCGAGTTGTCGATGACTTCGGCAAAGAGATGGTGCATCGCCCGCTCGTCGGTGCCGCCGATATACATGCCCGGACGGCGGCGAACGGGTTCGAGACCATCGAGAACCTGGATCTGTGCCGCATTGTAGCCGCCGCTGCTGTCGGGGGCGGCCCGTGCCGGGGCCTTCGCTGCCGCAACCGGTGCGATTTTCACAGGCGGTGCCACCGGCGTCGCGGCAGGTTCGACCCTGGTCTGGTCCACCGCTGCCTGGCGTTCCCGGGCTGTTTTGACTACCGCTGAAAAGAGGTCGTTATTGTCATCCATATCGTATTTTGGCCAATGCTACAGGGGCTGCGAATCACCGGCAATCTTGACATGCTTCGCCGGGAAACGCGATGGGCGTTCGTGATCTGTTCCGGGATTCACCACAGAACTATGCGGTTAAAACCCAAGTTTCAAGCGGCTTTGAGGCGCGACACGGCTTTTTCGAGCTCTTCGATCCGCTCGCCCAGCTCCTGGTGCAGAGCCTTGAGATTGGCGATCTGGCTTTTCAGCAGGCGGTTTTCGTCCGCCGTGTCGCTCTCGTCGGGCGATTGTCCGACCCCGTGTATGAGCCAGGTCTGCGTGACCCCGAGCGATCCGGCCAGCATGAACAGGCGGTGGACACCGGGCTCCGACCGGTCGGATTCCCAGGCGGCGATGGTTTCCGGCTTGACGCCGACACGCACCGCAAGCTGCGCCACCGTCATCGACTTGGCATCGCGCGCGCGGGAAAGGCGGCCACCCAGCGTGTCCGTGTCGGGCATGGCAGTGATGATGTTGGAGATGAAATTCATGGCTTTCTCCATCTTTTTCTTGTTTTTAAAGTGTAGACGAAAGCTTTTGCACCATTTGGAAGCAGAAAAGTCAAATCCGGCGGCATTTTGCTTCCATTTTGCATTATGCGGATGATTGCATTTTTCCGCAGAGCCGATATGGCTGGGGTCCCACCTGAGCCATTTGTCCCGGAAAGGCCGCACCATGCAAAACACAACCTCGCCGCAAATGAGGGGCGTCGGAACGATGGCCGGTGCGATGTTTATCCTGCCGATGATGGATGCCATCGCCAAATGGCTGTCGACGGTGGACAGCCTGCCGCCGGCCACGGTGACGCTGTCGCGCTTCGTCGTCCAGACGATCCTGACCATGCTGATCATCGTGGCGCTGACCGGCATGCGCTCGCTCAAGCCGCACAACCTCTGGGGCAATCTGCTGCGTGGTTTTCTGATGGGCATCGGCAGCCTGTGCTTCTTTGCCGCCGTCAAATACATGCCGCTTGCCGATGCCATGGCGGTGTTTTTCGTCGAGCCGCTGATGCTGACGCTGCTCTCGGCCGTGGTGCTGAAGGAAACCGTCGGCTGGCGCCGGCGCATTGCCGTTGCGGTCGGGTTCATCGGGACACTGATCGTCATCCAGCCGAGCTGGGAGCTGTTCGGCTGGGTTTCGCTGCTGCCGCTGGGCACGGCGGCGCTGTTTGCCGTCTATCTCGTTCTCAACCGCCGCCTGGGCGTGCACGACACGCCGCTGGTCATGCAGCTCTATGCGGGCATCGGCGGCACGGTGACGGTGATCGTCGCGCTGTTCTTCGGTGCAGCCTTCGGCGTCAGCGATATGACGCTGGGCACGCCTGCAACCGGCATGTCCTGGTTCCTTTTGTTTGCCATCGGCGCGATCGCCACGGGCGGGCATCTCCTCGTGGTGCAGGCTTCGCGCCTTGCGCCGGCGTCGCTGCTGGCGCCGTTCCAATATCTGGAAATCGTCATGGCCGTCATCATCGGCCTGTTCGTATTCCAGGAGTTTCCGACCGCATCGAAATGGCTGGGCATTGCCATCATCATTGCCTCGGGTGCCTATGTGGTCTGGCGCGAGGGGAAAAAGCAGAAAACGCCGGAGCCCGCTTTCAATTAACCGGCCTGCTTTCCATGCAAGCACTGACAATAGCAGTTGAGCAAATCAGCCATTGGCAATAGAACCAGAGGCGCATTTTGTGCGGGAGGTCCATAAAAGTGTTCAAGAAAATCCTGATTGCCAACCGTGGGGAAATTGCCTGCCGCGTGATCAAGTCGGCAAGGAAAATGGGTATCGCCACGGTGGCGGTCTATTCCGATGCGGATCGCGATGCTGTTCATGTCGAGATGGCTGACGAGGCGGTGCATATCGGTCCGGCGGCGGCCTCCGAGAGCTATCTCGTCGCCGACAAGATCATTGCCGCCTGCAAGGCGACCGGCGCTGAGGCCGTTCATCCCGGCTATGGCTTCCTGTCCGAGCGCGCCTCCTTTTGCGAAGCGTTGGAGAAGCAGGGCATCGTCTTCATCGGGCCGAAACCCAGGGCGATCATCGCCATGGGCGACAAGATCGAATCGAAGAAATTCGCCAATGCCGCCAAGGTGAACACCGTGCCGGGCTTTCTCGACATCATCACCGATGCGGCGCATGCGGAAAAGATCGCCGGTGAGATCGGTTATCCCGTGATGATCAAGGCCTCCGCCGGCGGCGGCGGCAAGGGCATGCGCATTGCCTGGGACGAGAGCGAAGTGCGCGACGGCTTTGAACGCGCCACCTCGGAAGCGCGCAATTCCTTCGGGGATGATCGGGTTTTCATCGAAAAATTCGTGGTCGAGCCGCGCCATATCGAAATCCAGGTGCTGGGCGACAGTTTTGGCAACTGCATTTATCTCGGTGAGCGCGAGTGCTCGGTGCAGCGTCGCAACCAGAAGGTGGTGGAAGAAGCCCCGTCGCCATTCCTCGACGAGGCCACCCGCAAGGCCATGGGCGAGCAGGCCGTGGCCCTGGCCAAGGCAGTGGACTACCAGAGCGCCGGAACAGTCGAGTTCATTGTCGACAAGCACCGCAATTTCTACTTCCTCGAGATGAACACCCGCCTGCAGGTGGAACATCCTGTGACCGAACTGATCACCGGCATCGATCTGGTCGAGCAGATGATTCGCGTGGCGGCGGGCGAAAAGCTCGCGCTGAAGCAGTCGGACGTCAAGCTGAACGGCTGGGCCATCGAAAGCCGCCTTTATGCCGAAGATCCCTACCGCAATTTCCTGCCGTCGATCGGCCGCCTGACGCGCTACCGCCCGCCAAGCGAAGGCCCGGTCGGCAAGGCCATCATCCGCAACGATACCGGCGTGACGGAAGGGTCGGAAATTTCGATGTTCTACGACCCCATGGTGGCAAAGCTCTGCACCTGGGCGCCGACCCGGCTGGAAGCCATCGACGCCATGGCCGATGCGCTCGATACCTTCGTCGTCGACGGCATCGAGCACAACATCCCGTTCCTGGCCGCACTGATGCAGCATCCGCGCTGGCGGGAAGGGCGGCTGTCCACCGGCTTCATCGCGGAAGAATTTCCCGACGGCTTCCATCCGATTGCGCCAACCGCCGGGGACAGGGACGTGCTGGCCGCCATTGCCCTTGTGGTGGAACTGGTGCGCAAGGGCCGTCTCGACGGCCTCAGCGACCGCCTGCGGCCGCATACGGGCAAAATCCGCGCCGAATGGGAGGTGCGGATCAACGACGAATACGTGCCGGCGAAAATTCACCGCAGCGTGGCCAAGCCGCCGGTCAAGATCGAACTGTCGCTGCATGGCGGCGAAGCCATCACCATCCGCAGCGACTGGCGGCCCGGCGATGCGGTCTGGGACGGCTATATCGACGACCGCGCGATAAAGGCGCAGCTGCGTCCCGTGCTCAACGGCGTGCGCATCGACTGGAAGGGCATGTCGGTGATCGGCCATGCCATGCAGACGCATGTGGCGGCGCTGGAAAAACTGATGCCGGTGAAACTGCCGCCGGATACGTCGAAAATGCTGCTGTGCCCGATGCCCGGCCTGATCGTCTCGATCAACGTGGCGGAGGGTCAGGAGGTGAAGGCGGGTGAAACGCTGGCGATCGTCGAAGCCATGAAGATGGAAAACGTGCTGCGCGCCGACCGCGATCTGACCGTATCGGCCATCAATGCCAAGCAGGGTGACAGCCTGGCCGTGGATGCGGTGATCATGGAGTTCGCCTGATCTGGTTGCATGACCATCGTGCGTGGTTCGACAAGCTCACCATGAGGGAACTTGTTGGCTGCAATCAACCCACATCCCTCATGGTGAGCTTGTCGAACCACGCAGATCGGTTCTGCCAAATCCTCTAGCGCTCGACCGGCCCGAACACAGGCTCGAATGCGTCCCGCAGCGCCCGGTCGAGATCGTCCATGCCGACGGGCAGGCCGAGATCGACGAGGCTGGTCACGCCATGGCCGCGCACGCCGCACGGCACGATGCCGTCGAAATGGGCAAGCTCCGGTTCCACATTGATCGAGATACCGTGGAAGCTCACCCATTTGCGCAGGCGGATGCCGATGGCGGCGATCTTGTCTTCGGCGGGAGACCCGTCCGGCAGCGGCGGGCGTTCCGGCCGGGTCACCCAGACGCCGACGCGGTCTTCGCGCCGCTCGCCGCGCACGTTGAACGCGCCAAGCGTGGCAATGATCCATTGCTCCAGCGCCGCCACGAAGGCGCGGATATCCTCGCGCCGCCGCTTCAGGTCGAGCATGACATAGGCCACGCGCTGGCCGGGGCCATGATAGGTGTATTCGCCGCCGCGACCCGTGGCATAGACGGGAAAGCGGTCGGCGGCCAGGAGGTCGCCGTCCTTGGCGCTGGTGCCGGCGGTGTAGAGCGGCGGATGTTCGACCAGCCAGACCAGTTCTGCGGCCGTGCCGGCGCGAATCGCCGCGACGCGGTCTTCCATGAAGGTGAGGGCGGTATCGTAATCGGTCAGCCCGTCGGCGACGCGCCACTCCACTTTCGGGGAATCGCTTTGGGCAAAAAACGCGGAGACGAGATCGTCGCGGTTGTTCTTCATGATCGGAAACCAAACTTTCGACTGTCGCTTCATCCCGGATGAATGGCGGCGGATGGGCCGTTTGCGGCCATCAAAGCGCCGATTCCCTTGGGATAAAGATGGTGAGCCGCATATGGACTTTTTCCTGGAAGATTTCCAGTGTGCGGGGTGCGGCATAACTTTCACCCGGCTTTGTGAAAAACATTCGGGTTTATTGCCGACAGGGCTTGTTTCACTGAAATTCATTTGCTACATGCCGCGAGCCGACACGTTCGGCTTCTACCACAGTGCGGTCGTGGCGGAATTGGTAGACGCGCAGCGTTGAGGTCGCTGTGTCGCAAGACGTGGAAGTTCGAGTCTTCTCGACCGCACCATTTGGTTTCTCTTCAAGATTGAAATCATTGCAGAATAGGGCAGCCCAGCGGCTGCCCTATTGCATTTCCGACTGGCAGTCTTCCTGCCAACACCATGGTCGCTCCGCTTCTGATCAAAATAGGCCGGAACTACGGCATCTGCCGTATTGATGCAATGAACGGCGCACATTACGGATGATGGTTGCGTCGGGAATGGTGTGGGGCGAGGGGAATAATGCCGAGATCGAATTGGCCGGAGGGGCTTGTCCCCCACCGGCAGGTATGGGGTGCGCGCCCAACACTATTGGCGGCATGGCTGTTCTTCATCTGTTTGGCCGTATTCTGGCCCGCCCTGTCGCAGGCCCAGACAGCGCCGGTTGCAAATCCCGCAATGGTCACTGTCGCCTATGGCAGCACTGCCAATTCTGTAACACTCCGTATTGGCGGCGGCGCGCCGACATTTGTGGCGGTCGCAGACGCTGCAGTGCATGGGACTGCGTCAGCATCCGGAACGACGATCACCTACACGCCGGCAAGCGGTTATGCCGGAGCTGACAGTTTCACCTATACCGCCACCAATTCGAGCGGAACGTCGGCTCCAGCCACTGTTACAGTGACGATCTCACCACCTAGTTTTACCGTCACACCATCGTCGTCCCATACCGCCCAGGTTGGCGCCCCATATACGCAGACCTACACTTTCGCTGGCGGCCAAGCGCCTTTCCGTATCGCTTTCATCAGCGGCGTCCCGCATGGCGTGACCGTCACGTCAGTGACAGGCAACAGCGTTACCCTCTCCGGGACTCCGCAGGTTGCCGGCAGCTTTGGCATAACCGTGAGTGCGCAGGACAGCAGCACCGGTAGCGGCCCTTTCACAATCACCGGCGCTTTCACGCTGAATGTATCGCCATCGACAGTGACGTTAAGTCCGGTAGGGCCGACGCTGCCGGATGCCAGTTCTGGTTCCGCTTATAGCCAGACATTCTCTGCCAGTGGTGGCACAGCCCCCTATAGGTTCACGATTGTGAGCGGCGCACCTCCCGCGGGCATGACATTCAACACCGCGACGGGAGCCCTAACGGGAACGCCAAGCGCCAGCGGTACTTTCCCTTTCAGCGTGCAGGCGACGGACAGCAGCACGGGCCCCGGCACGCCGTTTTCCGCCACGAATAATTATTCGCTGGTGGTCAATGCGCCGCCGGTCATCATCGTCCTGTCGCCTTCAACCCTTCCCAACGGCACATCGGGCGTCAACTATTCCCAAACAATGGTGGCGACCGGCGGGGTGGGCCCCTATACGTTTGCGATCACATCCGGGGCGTTGCCCAACGGCATAACGTTAAGCAGCGCGGGCGTTTTGTCTGGTGCACCGACTCAGGCTGGAGCGTTCAGTTTCACTGTAACCGCCACCGACAACCAGAGTATCACCGGCGTTCAGGCCTACACATTGATAATCAATCAGGCCGCGCCGGTTGCGGTCAACGATGCCGCCGCAACCTTGGCCAACCAGGCCGTCACCATTCCCGTGATTTTCAACGATGGCGGTATAATAACCTCCATTGCCGTCACCAGCGCGCCTTTGCATGGCGCGGTGGCCGTGAACGGTCTTAACGCCGTGTATACCCCGGCCGCAAACTTCTTCGGCACCGATATCTTCACCTACACCGTCACCGGGCCCGGCGGCACGTCTGCCCCGGCGACGGTCACCATTACCGTATCGCCGCTGGCTGTCCCGGTCGCCGCTGCGCATAGCGCTGCAACGATGGCTGGACATGCCACCACCATTGACACGGCGGCGAGCGCCACCGGCGGTCCGTTCACGGGCGCGGCCATTGTTACCCCTCCGGCTTTTGGCAGCGCGACCGTATCGGGCACCAATATCATCTACACGCCGCCAGCAGGGGCGTCAGGCGCGGTCAGCATCGGCTATACGCTGAGCAACGTGTTCGGAACGTCGCTGCCGGCCACGATCACGCTGACGGTCAATCCGCTGCCGGTGGCCGCTGCCCATTCCGTCACCACACGGGCGGGAACGCCGGTGACGGTAAACCTGACAGAAGGTGCAACCGGCGGTCCGTTTACCGCCGCGACCATGGTGTCGCTCAGTCCATCGGGGTCAGGCACCGCAACCATTCGCGACAGCGGCAACGGCGGCAGCCGGGCTTTCCAGCTGGATTTTGCACCCGCCGCCACGTTCAGCGGTGTTGCTACGGTCAGCTATACCCTTGGCAATGCATTCACCACATCGGCTCCCGCCAATGTTACGATTACGGTGATGGCAAGGGCCGACCCATCAAAGGACGTGGAAGTCATCGGTATCGTCAATGCCCAGGCGGAAGGCGCACGGCGGTTTGCCGATGCCCAGCTGTCGAATTATGGCGACCGGTTGCGCCAGCTGCGCCGGGGCGGCGGCAATGAGTCCAGCCAGGGCATCAGCCTGAACACGCCGCGCCGTGACGACGGGGCAAAGGATCGGCGCGACCCGGCCGACGCAACGCCGCTCGGGTTTTTTACCGAGCCGAGACGGACCCGGCCTGCCGAGCCGTTCAACAGAGTGGTCGCGGAAAAGCCCGCTCCGTCCCGCTTCGGCGTCTGGACGGCGGGTCAGGTCGACATTGGCGATACATCCGGCAAATCCTCCGGTTCGGCCCGAGATTTTACAACCTCCGGTGTGAGTGCCGGGCTGGATTACCGTTTCAACGAACGGTTGACCGCCGGTATCGGTCTTGGTTACGGCAGGGACAGGACGGATATTGGCAGCAATGGTACGCGCAGCGAAGGTGAAAGCTGGAGCATCGGAACCTATGCGAGCTGGCGGCCGATCAGGAACACCTATCTGGAAGCCGTGCTCGGCTATGGCGCGCTTTCCTTCGACAGCAAGCGCTATCTGACGGACGATGGCGGCTTCGCCAATGGTTCCCGCGATGGGCAGCAGGTGTTCGGCAGCGTGAAGGCCGGTTATGAAATTAGCCGGGATGCCCTCTACTTCACCCCCTATGTCGGGATGGACGCATCCTGGACGAAGCTCGATGCCTTCAACGAAAGGGACGGCGGATCGAACAGCCTGCGCTTCGGCAGCCAGACGGTGAATTCACTCGTTGCCGTGGTGGGTTTTGAGACGGATTATACCTATCGTTTCACCGGCTACACGTTCACGCCGAACCTGAAAGCCGAATGGCGCTACGACATGGCAAATGCGAGCGACATTGACCTGAATTATATCGATTGGTCCGGCGGCCCGTTGTTCAGTCTCAAGGGGGATGGCACGGTGCGCAACGCGGTCCGACTGGGCCTGGGTTTCGACGTGGTGCTCGACCAGGGGCTGAATCTTGGCCTTGCCTACAACACCACGCTTGGAGAAGGCGGCGCCATTCGTCATGGCTTCAATGCAAAGGCCGGCCTGAGGTTCTAGGCGCCGTCGCTCCGTACAGCTTGCGCTGGCTGGTTCCTTCTCAAAATTAAACCGCAATTCGATTTAGGGTAGATCGCACCGCATCACTCTAAAGGAATTGTTCTGATGTTCAGCGCTGCAAAATACGCACTTCTCGCATGTTTTCTCGTGTTGAATGCTCCCGCCAATGCGTCGCAATCCGCCGTTGCGCTCGTATATCGCGGGCCCGCCGGTTGTGATGATTGTTCATCGGCGGCCGCCGAAGCCCTAAGGAACAGCACCTTCCATTTTGATGTTAAATTCATCGGCCCCAATGAGCAGCTGAAGCTGGTGCCATCCAGTTTCATTGGAGCTTCCTTATATGTACAACCCGGCGGCGGACAGGACATTGACGGCGCGAGGAGAAGCCTGGGCAAGGCGGGCATCCAGGCCGTCCGGGATTTTGTATCCAAAGGCGGCCGGTATTTTGGAATTTGCATGGGCGCGTATCTCGGTACGGATTTGGGCTTTGACATCGTCGAAGGAGAAACGGATTCCGAGGTCGGGAGGCCGGGGTTTTCCGTGTCCGATATCGGCGATCACGTGGTGCCGGTTCAATGGGCAGGGGCGTCATTGTGGACATATTTTCAGGATGGTCCGCATCTGCCCAGAAATCATGCGAATTCAGGTTTCCGGGAACTTGCCCATTATCAGAATGGCGATCTGGCGGCCGCTCGTTACGCATTTGGCAAAGGCAGCGCGACTTTGGTCGGGCCGCACCCTGAAGCGCCCCAGAAATGGTATGATCATTACGGTCTGCACAATCCTGATGGTGTGAACTCCAGGCTGATCCAAGGATTGCTGAACGCGGCGATGGCAGAATGAGGCTCCGGGGACCAGACCCGTCATCATCCGCGTGGATGCCGCTGGCAATACCAGAACAATAGCGGTCATCCCCGGGCGGAAAGAGGGGGAAAGCCCGGGGCGTCGCGGATCAGGTCAAAAACTCGGGCCGCTGTTGGTCGTCCACTCCGCATCGGGTACACCATCGGTAAAGCCGCGTTGCGCAACCACGAACGTGATGTCGGACTCCAGGACAAAGGGCGTCGTTTCATAATAGGCGGTTGCAATGCAATCTTTTTCGGCGCGTGTCAGCCCGCGGCTGGTGATGACGTCAACGTTGTATTCGTTCTCGTCGGTGGGTGCCAGTTTTACTTTATAATGACAGTCACGTGGAATATGGATCCTGATTACTTCGATGCCAAAGGGCCATCTGACCTTCACGGAACCTCCGCGATCATAGTATTGATCGGTTGTGATCTCGTTCGACAGTGCTGGAGATGATGACTTGTGCTTTGTCATTTGCTTTTTTCCTCCAATATCCCGGAAGTATCCAACAACGGTTGCATCAGGAAATCAAGGTGACGACGATGTCCCTACTTGGGTCGCGCGGGCGCCAGAAGGCTGCCGGGTGCACACCCGCCGGCAGGAGAAACAAAGCCAGATAAGAATGGTTGGATGGCGGCCATCCCGGCCCTGTGCCGGCGAAGCATGCAAGGTCCGGCGCTTTGCCGCCTGAGCCTGCTATGGCAGGTGTTCTTCGGACTCGCGCTGCGAATAGGCCAGGATCGCCTTGCCGATCAAGGAGGTCTCCTCGACGATGCAGTCGGCATAGATGGCCGCGCGTACGCGGTGAACCGCCTTGTCCTGCGGCGCGGCTGCCACGGCAAATTCGATCAGGTGTGCGGCCACGCGCGCCTGGCCCGCGGCCCGCAGCGCCTCGGCTCGTTGCGTGACGTTTTCGACGCCGCCTGCAAGGTGCGCGATTTCCCGGCCGAGGTCCCGGTCAGCCGCCGGCTTGAGATGCGCGGGGTTTCCGTCAAACCAGCCGGCATAGAGATGCCAGACGCTGCGCACGACAAAAGCGGGATCATCGTATTTCGGCAGAAGATAGGGTTTGCCGAGAAGCTCCGAGGGCACGCGGACGCTCTGCAGGATTGAATTCAGCGTGTCTCCCCTGTTCATCCGCTCAAGTGTCTGGCTGACGAGGCTCTCCAGGGCACTGGCAGCGTCATCCAGCATCTGCGCCACGCGCGCGGCGCCGGCAACGACCGGTCCATGGCCGGGAACCAGGATGTGGGGTTCGAGCGCATGCATGTTGCGCAGCGTTGACGCCCAATCCTGCGGATATCGCTGCACCTTGCGCGGATTGCCGGCATTCGGGAACACCCAAATGACGAAATCACCGCTGACCAGAATTTTCTTCTGCGGCAGCCAGACAAAGGTTGCATCGTCCGTTTCACCGCGCCCGTGCGTCAGTTCCATGCGCAGACCGCCGATATCGAGGCTGAGCCGATCGTCATAGACGTCGTCGGGGCGCCGGTGCTCGCCGGGGAAGACATAGCCGGCTTTGTTGAACTGGCGTCCCATGACGAGACTGTTCAGATCCTGCGACTGGTCATAGCGTGCGAAGCGCTGCAAGACGTTGCGGTGTGCAACGATCCGCGGGCGGGCAACACCGTTGGCGTCAGCCTCCTCGTCGAGGAGCCGGGCACCCCAGGTATGGTCGATATGGCCGTGGGTATAGATAACCGTGTGGACGGGGCTGCTGTCCCAGCGGCGGATCACATCAAGCGTTTCCCGCGCGGTCTCCCTGCCGCCCGTATCGATGAGCACCAGCCCGGCGCCGGTGCGGATGGCCGTGACATTGCCGACGACGTAATGCGTGGAGACAACAATCATATCGTCGCTGACGGTCTGCGCGGAACCGCCGGCAACCGCCGCGCTCCATTCTTCCATGGCCGCTTCGCCGCGCCATAATCTCTCGAAAAGGCGGTTCATCTCTGTGTCATGCATGGAATGGATCCTTCATCGCGATGGCCCCGCATACAGCAGGCCTCCTGACAGCCTCGTGTCAGGAGGCATTGTCCCTCCGCGCGGGTCAAGAGCGACCCGGATGTCTCCAGCATGTTTCGCGCTTGGCGCTACTGATGGCCGAAATACGCGTTCGCGACGGTTTCGGCATCGCCATCCATCTTGACCTTGCCATGCTCGAGCCAGACGATACGGCTGCAATTGGCGAGGAGCAACTGTCTGGAGTGGCTGGCGATGATCAGGATCTTGGTCTTGTTGACGAGGTCGTGCAGGCGCTCATTGGCCTTGTTCTGAAAGCTTTCGTCGCCCGCTGCCAGCCATTCGTCCATGATCAGGATTTCCGGCTGGATGACGGTCGAGATCGAAAAGGCCAGGCGCAGCTGCATGCCGGTCGAATAGGTCCTGACCGGCATGTCGAGGAAGTTGCCGAGCTCGGAGAATTCTTCGATCTCCGCCTGCTTGGCGGCCATCTCGCGCTTGGAAAAGCCGAGCAGCGCGCCGCGGATGCGGATGTTTTCCCGCCCCGTGGCTTCCGCATCGATGCCCAGCGAGATGTTGATCAGCGAGGTGCATTTGCCGTTGATGGCGATGCGCCCGCCGGAGGGATAGTACACGCCGCTCATCACGCGCAGGAGCGTGGTTTTCCCCGAGCCGTTGTGCCCGATCAGGCCGAGCCGTTCGCCGTCGTTCAGGCTCAGGCTGATCGATTCCAGGCCGCGGATGATCACATGGCCTTCGGCGTTCGAGCCGATGGTGCCGCCCGTCGCCAGACTCATGACCTGGTTCTTGAGGGACCGGCTTTTCGCATTGTAGATCGGAAAATCCACAGTGACGTTATCGAGTATCATAGAAGTCATGTTGGCCTTCGCAGGAAAATGGTGGGGCGTGCCGAAAGGGTTTTAGAGCCAATAGGTGATGCGCGAGCGGTAGCGGTTGAGGAAGAGCAGGGCGATGATCCATCCGATGATGGCCATGCCGGCAACCACGCCCCAATTAAGCGCGGTGCCCGTCTGCCCGAGCAGCGGCTCGCGGACCACGCTGATGAGATGATAGAACGGGTTGAGATCCAGCATCAGCATGGATTTGTCCGCCGGCAACTGGTGCGGCTGCCACATGATGGGCGTCACATACATGCCGACCTGCATGACATTCTGGATGATCTGAGTCAGGTCGCGATAGCGCGTGCACACCACCGCCAGCACCACCATCATCCACAGAAGGTTGAGCGAGACGAGAACGAACGCCGGGAAGACCAGCAGGGCGGTCCATCCCATGAACTTGCCGAACAGCAAGAGCACGATGGGGAAAATGACGATGTTGTGGAACAGGATGATGGAGTTGCGCCACCAGGTGCGCAGGACATAGGTGAAGAACGGCAGCGGCAATTGCAGCATCGTCTCGGTATTGGAGATGAAACTGAGGCAGCCCTCGTTGATCAGCTGCGAAAAATACCCCCACATGATGAGGCCGACGCAGATGAAGGGCAGGAACTCGGACATGGGCGAGCGGAAAATGGTGCCGAATATCAGGCCCAGGGCGCCGATGAGCACGCCCATGTTGATGGTCAGCCAGAAGGCGCCCACGCTGGAGCGCCGGTAACGCTGCGCCACGTCCTGCCAGCCCAGAAGCGCGGCGAGATGAAAATTGTTCACGGCAGCCGTGATATCTTCCCATGCGGTGATTTTCTGCGAATTCGCTATGGTCATGTCGACGCGCGTCTTTCCTTACAATGCGGGCTTTAGCATGCGGGCAAGGCCCTGCCGGACCTGCCTATACACCGGTTGGCAGAACAATTCCAAGCCGCATCGTATTTCATCAACACGGTAGAAGCGCGGCGGCATGACGATGGGTCGAGCAAAACCGGCTCCGGACAGGAGATTTGCGGTGATCGCCTAGTGCAGCGGTTTGACCAAAAAGAGGCACGGATGACCTTCCGCCCACAATGTGGGGAAGATTTCCGCCTTGAGAAAACCGTTGCGGTCATAGAAGGCGCGCGTGCTGTCGAGATGCGGTTCATGCCGGCCGCGCGGCGCCAGCGTCTTGACCGTCAGTAGCGAACAGCCGGACTGGCGCGCATGGGCTTCGGCGGCCTGGAGGAGGGAACGGCCGATCCCCCGGCCATGGAATTCCCGGCGTGTGGCGATCACAAGGATTTCCGCCGCCGCCGGCGGGTGGTATTTGAGCGCGATGAAACCGGTGCAGGTTCCGCCGTCCGTATGGGCGAGAACGGGCAGCCCGGTCACCAGATTGGCGCAGGCAGCAATGCCATCCGGTTCCTCGAACCATTCCGGCAGGCCGTTCATGATGTCGGCGCACAGGGCGCTCTTGTTGTCAGGGCAGGTGATTTCACTGATCATCGGGGCGATCTCTCCGCTGTTGGTTGCACCCATGCGAAATACGGCATGAAAAATTTTCATCCAGGATGTAGACGCGGCGCGGCCGAGCGGATTTAGGGAATTTCTTTGCGATCAAGCGGTTGTGAATGCCGGTACGATTTGCACTGAAATCGCAAGGCTGGACGGGCCGCGATGCGCATCTGACGAATCCGCACCACAATAGGTCGCGCGGGAGAAACCCGTCGGGTGATTCCCGCTGTAGGATCGCGGAAAACAACGGGAACCCAGACCATTGCCCTCACATGCCGATCCGCTTCTGCAACCCTATCAGCTGAAACATCTGCGCCTGAAAAACCGTCTGATGTCGACCAGCCACGAGCCGGCCTATTCGGAAGACGGAATGCCGAAGACGCGCTACCGGCTCTATCATGCGGAGAAGGCCAAGGGCGGCATCGCCCTGACGATGACGGCGGGGTCGGCGGTCGTCTCGCGCGAGTCGCCGCCGGCCTTCGGCAATCTTCATGCCTATAAGGACGAGATCGTGCCCTGGCTGCGCGAACTTGCCGACGATTGTCATGAACACGGTGCCGCCGTGATGATCCAGCTGACGCATCTTGGCCGCCGCACCAGCTGGAACAAGGCGGACTGGCTGCCCGTCGTTTCGGCTTCGCCGGTGCGCGAGCCTGCGCACCGGGCCTTTCCCAAGGAAGCGGAAGACTGGGATATCGAGCGGATCATTGCCGACTATGCATCGGCGGCGCAGCGCATGCAGGCGGCCGGGCTCGACGGCATCGAGTTCGAGGCCTACGGCCATCTCATGGACGGGTTCTGGTCGCCCGCCACCAACCGGCGCGAGGATGAATATGGCGGTTCGCTCGACAATCGCCTGCGCTTCACCTGGGCGGTGATCGACGCCGTGCGCCGGTCCGTCGGCCCGGACTTCATCGTCGGCATCCGCATGGTGGCCGACGAGGACTGGGAAAAGGGCCTGTCGCGGCAGGAGGGCGTCGAGATTGCCCGGCGCATCGCGGCATCGGGCAAATTCGACTTCCTCAACATTATTCGCGGCCATATCGATACGGATGCGGCGCTCAACGAGGTCATTCCGGTGCAGGGCATGCGCTCGTCGCCGCATCTCGATTTTGCCGGGGATGTCCGGCAGGAAACAAAGTTCCCGGTCTTTCATGCGGCGCGCATCGCCGATGTGGCCACCGCGCGCCACGCCATTGCCGAGGGCAAGCTCGACATGGTCGGCATGACCCGCGCCCATATCGCCGACCCGCATATCGTGCGGAAAATCGAGGCGGGCGAGGAGCATCGCATCCGCCCCTGCGTCGGCGCGACCTACTGCCTCGACCGCATCTATGAGGGCGGCGAGGCCCTGTGCATCCACAATGCGGCGACCGGCCGCGAAGGCACCATGCCGCACGCCATCGCCAAGGCGGCAACCAGCCGGAATGTGGTCGTCGTCGGGGCAGGGCCTGCCGGACTGGAGGCGGCGCGTGTTGCGGCCGAAGGCGGGCACAGCGTCACCGTGCTGGAGGCTTCGGACCATGCGGGCGGGCAGGTGCGCCTTGCCGCGCAGAATCCGCGGCGTAAGGAGATGATCGGCATTGTCGACTGGCGGCTCGAGGAGCTGCAGCGGCTGGGTGTTTCCCTGCGCTACAATGTCTGGGCCGAATCCGGCGATGTGCTTGGGCTTTCACCCGATGTGGTGGTGATCGCCACCGGCGGACTGCCGCAAAATCCGCCCCTGGCGGCGGGCGATGATCTGGTCACCTCGAGCTGGGATATCCTGGCAGGCGCGGTGAAGCCGGGCGAAACGGTGCTGCTCTATGACGATAATGGCGGCCATCAGGGCATGAGTGCGGCGGAGATGATCGCGCGCGCCGGTTCAAAGCTCGAACTCGTCAGCCCGGAACGGTTTTTCGCGCCTGAAATGGGCGGCATGAACCACGTGCCTTACATGCGCGCGTTCCACGAGCACGGGGTGCGGGTGACCATCAACACGCGGCTGATGAGCGTCGCCCGCAACGGCAACCAGCTTGTCGCGACATTGGGCTCGGATTTCGATCCGGACTATCACGAGGAACGGCTGGTGGATCAGGTGGTTGTCGAGCACGGCACTTTGCCGATCGATGATCTCTACCGCGAGTTAAAGCCGCTGTCGCGCAATGGCGGGGCGGTGGATTACGGCAATCTGGTCAATGGCGGCGCCATTTTCCCGCAGCGGCTGGCGGAGGGGCAATTCGATCTGTTGCGCATCGGCGATGCGGTGCATGCCCGCAATATCCATGCCGCCATCTATGACGGGCTGCGTTACGCCATCCGGTTTTGAGGATTGTCATGTGAAGTTGCCGCCGGGCGGGATTGGGTATCTCTCCCCTTGCGGGAGAGAACGGATTTTCTTGGATTTAGCCCCTTTGCTAAATCCTTAGAAAATCCAAGAGAGGGGAAATTCAAGTTCTCCAAAATCCCCTCTCTTGCGATTTCTAGCACTTAGCCAAGAGGCTAAGATGCTGAAATCGCTTTCTCCCCCACAAGGGGGGAGATAAATGACGTCAGCTATTGTTACTTCAGCGAAGCCTTGACCTTGGCGGCCACGTCGGCGCTGACCCATTTGGTCCAGATGTCCTCGTGGTTCTTGAGGAAGTATTTTGCGCCGTCTTCACCGGTTGCCTGATTGTCGGTCATCCAGGCGAGCAGTTCGTTGACGGTCTTGTTGGACCATGACCGCGCCTTCAGGTAGTCCATGACCGGGCCGGACTTTTCGCTGAACTTCTTGGTGACCACCGTATCCACTTCGGCCAGTTCCCAGGCGTTCTTTTTCGGGTCGGCGCAATCGGCCACAGTGTTGCAGCGCTTCCATTCCGCCGCGTTGAAAGGCGCGCCGTGATCAAGCCTGACCATCTGGTACTTGCCGAGGAGGGCGGTGGGCTCCCAGTAATAACCGACCCAGCCCTGCTTGCGTTCATAGGCCTTGGCGAGCGACCCGTCGAGGCCGGCGGCTGACCCGGTGTCAACCAGGGTAAAGCCCTTCTTCTCCGCATCATAGGCCTTGAAGAACTGTGCGGTCGCCAGCGTGCCGCCCCAGCCGGGAGGACCATTGAACACAGCGCCCTTGGAAGCGTCTTCCGGTGCCGGGAACAGTTCGGGATGTTTCAGCGCATCGTCGATGGTCTTGATGTCGGGGTGGGCATCGGCGATGTATTTCGGAATCCACCAGCCCTGCACGCCGCCGTCCGACAGCGATTTTCCGGTATAAACGAGCTTGCCATCGGCAACGGCCTTGTCGAGGATATCGCGCATGAAATCGACCCAGCCTTCGGGAGCGATGTCCGGCTGGCCCTTTTCGGTCATCGATGTCAGGGTCGGGATCGTATCGCCCTGCACGATGTCGGCATTGCAGCCATAGCCCTTGTTGAGAATGATCTTGTCGAGATTGGCGAGAACCTCCGCCGATTGCCAGTTCATGCTGGCAATGGTCACGTCGCCGCACTCGGCTGCCGATGCCGTGCCCGCGGCACCCATCAGGGCAAAGGCCATGACGCTGCTCATCAATAGTGTCTTCATGTGAGAACCCCTTTTGTTGGTTTTATGGTGGTGGAGATGGCCGTTCGCAGCAGCACCGGACGCAGGGACTGCACCCGGCCTGTACAAAGCCGATAGGAGAATGGCTGGACCATGGCTGAAACGATAACCCTGCATGGGGTGCCCGAGAAGCCCGAACGCGCCACATGCTTTGTTCTCAGCGACATGGCTGGGAAGAGCAGAATACGCTTGTTGCAATGATATCGTGCGTGGTTCGACAAGCTCACCATGAGGGAGATGGCGGGCTGCAAGGCCAATCGGAAATGTTGAGTTTGAACACTCCTGCAGAATATGGCTCCCTGCAAAGCACCAATCTCCCTCATGGTGAGCTTGTCGAACCACGCACACCAGTAATGCCATGTGTTATTTGAATGGCTAACCAATAATTTTACCCGGGTTCATGATGCCGTTCGGATCGATGGTCCGCTTGATCGTCCGCATCAGGGAAAGTTTCACCGGGTCGGCCAGCGCCTGCAGTTCCGGCATCTTTTCAAGGCCAATACCGTGTTCGGCGGAAAACGAGCCGCCCATCTGCCGCAGGTTGGCATAGACGATGTCCTTGACCGCATCCTTGTGCGGGTTCTCATCTTCGCCGGCCACGCAGATATGCAGATTGCCGTCGCCGAGATGGCCGAAGGCAAAGCCCCTGACATCGGCGCCGAGCGACGCGACGCCGCTGTCGAACTGCCTGAGATAGGCATCCAGATGCTGCAGCGGCACGGAAATGTCGAACCAGTAGCCATGCGGATAGGCACGGGTGATGACATTGCTGTCTTCGCGGATATTCCAGATGTCGTTCCGTTCCTTGCCGCTCTGGGCAATGATGGCGTCGAGCACCAGTTCGTTTTCGATGGCAGCGCCAAGCGCCTCTTCCAGCGCTGTTTGTGCGGCTTGCTGGTCGAGGCCTTCGGTTTCGACAATGAGATAGACCGGCGCTGCGGTGAATGCGGCGAGCGATGCGGGACCAAGGGCTTCGACGGCAAGGCTGAAGTAGTTCTGCGCCATGAATTCGGTGCGCAGCAGACGCAGCGCGCGATCCTGCCGGAGCGTCTGGAACAGTGACACCGCCGTTGCGGCGGACGGGCAGGCGACAAGTGCGGTGGCGGTAAACCGGTCGACCGGCGCCAGTGCGAGGACGGCGCGGGTGACGATGCCGAGCGTGCCTTCCGCGCCGATGAAAAGCTGCTTCAGGTCATATCCCTCATTGCTCTTGGTCACTTCGGCGAGATCGCTCATGATGGAGCCGTCGGGCAGGACCACTTCGAGCCCCAGCACGCGCTGGCGCATGACGCCGAGCCGGAATGCTTCCATGCCGCCCGCATTGGTGGAAATCATGCCGCCGATGGTGGCGCTGCCGCGCGAGGGGATGTCAATGCCGGTGGTAAGGCCGACCTTGGCGGCTTCCTCCTGCAGCGCCTGCAGGGTGACGCCGCTTTCGACGATGGCGGTTCCCGCCGCCGCGTGTACGGATTCGATGCGGTTGAGCGCAGCCAGCGACAGAATGATTTCGTCCCTCTGCGAGACGGCGCCGCCGGCAAGGCCGGTGCGCCCGCCATGCGGGACAATGGCGATCCGGTTGTCGTTGCAGAATTTGACGATGGCGCAGACCTGTTCGACATTTCGGGGGATGGCCATCAGCCCCGCATCGAGATTGTACGGATCGGAGCCCGGATGAATGGCCCGCAAGGCGTCGCCCGTCTTGATTCCGCCCGCGCCGGTTATCGCCTCAAGCGCTGCTACACTATGGTCTGCAATCATTTTGTCTCCGATGTCCCGCGCCGTTCGATGAAAATCCTCAGGGCGAGGATGACCGCGGTGACGATGATCAGAAGCACGGAAATGGCGGCGATGGCAGGATCAATATTGTCGCGCAGGCCCATCCACATCAGGCGTGGCAGGGTAATGGCATTGACGCTGGTGATGAACAGGGTAACGCCGATCTCCTCCCAGGACAGTACGAAGGACAGCAGCGCCGCGGTGGCGATGCCGAATTTGATATTGGGAATGATGATGCGGAAGGCGCGGGTGGTCAGATCAGCGCCAAGACCGCGGGCGGCGAGATCGATGCGCCGGTCCACCTGGAACAGCGCGACGAGGATGAGAACCACGGCAAAGGGCGTGATCATCACCGCATGGGCCAGCGCCACGCCGATCCATGTGTCATAGCCGATGAAGCTGTTGAAGGCGGAAAGCGTCGTCATGAGGAAATACAGCGTCATGGCCGATACGACGGGTGGGACGATCAGCGGCAGCAGCACGAAGCCGATGAGCAGCGCGGAAAAGCGCGGCTGGAACATCCAGATGCCGAGGCCGAACAGGGTGGCGAGCACCGTGGCGATCGCGCTGGAAAGAATGCCGATGCGCAGGCTGAGCAGCACGCTCTGTCCCCATGCCGGATTGTCGATGAGGGCCTGGTAATGTCGCAGCGACAGCGTGCCCGTCGGCATCGACAGAAACCGTTGCGGCGTGAACGAGACGGGCACCACGGCCAGAAGCGGCATCAGCAGGAACAGTGCGACAGCGGTGGCAATGATCAGGAGGACGGGACCGGGACGGGATGATTGCATGGGTCAGCCCACCAGATGCGCGGGTTTGATGAAGCGGCGCATGAGTGCGAGCAGGATGCCGATGAACAGCACCAGCACCACGCTGATCGCCGCACCGAGCCCCCAGTCGGGGCTCTGGAAGATCCGCAGATACACCAGTTCTGCCACCATGACGCTGCGGCCGCCGCCGAGAATGGCCGGGGTGACGAAGAAGCCGAGGGCGAAGACGAAGACGATCAGCGCCGCGCCGATCAGGCCGCCATAGGTCAGCGGCACGAAGACGCTCCAGAAGATGCGGCTGCGCGATGCGCCCATGCCGCGCGCCGCCAGAAGCACGCGCTCGTCAATGGCGCGCATGGCCGAGGCAATGGGAAAGACCGCGAAGGGAATAAGAAAATGCGTCATGCCGACGATGACGCCGAACTCGTTGCGAGCCAGCGCCAGCGGTTCGCTGATGATACCGGCCGCCTGCAGCCAGGTGTTGATGAGGCCGCGATTGGAGAGGAGCGCCAGCCAGCCGAAGGCGCGGGTCAGCACGGAAATCCAGAAGGGCACGAGAATGCAGAATTCCGCCAGCATGCGTTGCACCGGTGTGCCGCGCACCCAGACATAGGCGATGGCATAGGCCATGACCAGCACGGCGGCGGTGACGATCAGGCAGATGCGCAGCGTGCGGATGAACACGGACTGGACGAGCGGATCGGTAAGCACGGCGCGATATTGCCCAAGCCCCGGTTCGGGCAGGGTGACGCTCCATCTGACGACACCGAGAAACGGCACCACATAGGCAAGCCCGAGAAACAGCAGCAGCGGCGCAAGCAGCAGGATTGTTCGTGATGTCGCCGACTTTCCCATTCAAAATCCCTGTTGCTGTCAAAATGCGGCCGGTGATCTCCCCCGCAAGGGGAAGATCACCAAGCCATGCTCAAGCCGAGATGACTTTCGTGTATTCGTCGAAAGCCGAGGCATAGTGTTCGGCATACCATTCCATGTTCAGCGGGATCTGCTTGGCCATGTTGGCCGGATCGACGCAATTGACCCGCTTCTTGTCGGCTGGAATGAGCGCATCGGTGGCCGGATTGGCCGGGCCCTGTCCGAGCAGTTCGAACATCTGCAGCTGGCGTTCCGGCGTCTGCGCGCTGGCGATGAACTTCATCGCATTGTCCTTGCCGCCGGGATTGTTTTTCATGACGGCCAGGGCGCCGGGTGAAATCAGGCCCTGATCCCAGACGAATTTGATATTGCCGCCGGAATCCTTTTCGAGCAGTTGCGCGCGGGTCGACCAGATCAGCGCCATGGAGGCTTCGCCGTCCATGAGCACGGACTGGCTCTCGGCGCCGCCGCCCCAATAGGCCACGACGTTTTCCTTGAAGGCGGCGATCTTGTCATGGGCGCGCTTCAGGTCGAGCGGGTAGAGTTTTTCCGGCGCCACACCATCGGCCATCAGCGCCGCTTCCCACATCGCCGAGCCCCATTTGTAGAGGGAGCGCTTGCCGGGGAATTTCTTCACATCGAAAAAGTCGGCCATCCCCGTTGGCACGTGATCGCCGAATTTCGACGAGTCATAGGCGATGATGTAGGAGAAGAAATAGGTCGATGCCGCATGATCCCAGCCGAAGCCGGGGCGCATCTTTTTCCTGTCGACAATGGCGTAGTCGATTGGCTGGAGCATGCCCTGCTTACCCAAGGTGATACCGGAGAAGGGATCGATGTCCATCAGGTCCCAGCTGGGCTTGCCGCTCTTGAACTGGGCGGTGATGGCGCCTTCCGTCGGGCCGGAACCGTCCATCTTGACGGCAATGCCGCTCTCCTTGGTGAAGGGCTGGCCATAGGCCTTGTCATAGGCGGTCATGGCATCGCCGCCCCAGTTGACCAGCACGAGGTCTTTCGCCTGTGCCAGTGCCCGGTTCGAGCGCATGAGGGCCGGCGCACCCGCCAGCAGCATCGCGGCCATCTGGGTAAACCGGCGGCGGCTGATTTCGCCGCGTTCCACCTTTTCAGCCAGTATTTCCAGGCAGTCTTTTTGAAATGCGTGATCCATTGTGTTCCCCTAGGATTGTTATTGTCACATTCCGTATGTCCGGCCCTGTGGCCGTATGCGTGGTTCTAGGTCTGGTGCGGCAGTAAAAACCCCTGTTCTATGGGCCAGGACACCCAGACATCGGCGCGGTGCGCAAAGGGCGGCGTTGCAACCGTCGGCATCGACACCGCGATCGATGCCCCGGTGCGGGTTTTCAGGTGATAGCGGGTGACGGCGCCGAGATAGGTCGCATCCTCGACCCGGCAGGCGATGGCATTGTGCCCGGCGTTCTGCGGCGCTGCCGCGATGGTCATATGTTCGGGGCGCACGGCGGCGACGGCTTTTGGCCCGATCTGCGGTTTGGTCCGGGCAAGCACGATGGTCCTGTCCTCGAACTGCCCGGCCGCCCTGTCGCCATCGAGGCGCAGCGCATCGAGCGGCAGAAGATTGATCTCGCCGAGAAACTCCGCGACGAAGCGATTGGCCGGCCGTTCATAGACGTCCTGCGGGCGTCCGACCTGCAAAAGCTCGCCATGGTTGAAAATTGCCACGCGGGAGGACAGAGCGAGGGCCTCCGACTGGTCATGCGTGACGAAAACAAAGGTCGTGCCGGTTTCCTGATGCAGGCGTTTGACTTCCTCCTGCATCATCTCACGCAAATTCTTGTCGAGAGCGGAGAAGGGCTCATCCAGCAGCAGCACCGAGGGTTCGAAAGCCAGCGCCCGCGCAAGAGCAACACGCTGCTGCTGGCCGCCGGAGAGTTTTGTCGGCAGCTTTTTCTCGTGCCCGATGAGGCCGACCCGCTCGACCATCTCGCCGACGCAGCGCTTGATGTCGGCGGCGGAGCGACCGCGCACCTTGAGCGGGAAGGCAATATTCTGTTCAACCGTCAGGTGCGGGAACAGGGCATAACCCTGGAACACCATGCCGTAGGAGCGGTCTTCGGCCGGCACATCGGTGATATCCCGGCCATCCATCATCAGGCGGCCTTCACTCGGCGCGGTAAAGCCGGCGAGAATCATCAGGAATGTGGTTTTTCCCGATCCGGAAGGACCGAGAAGGGTGAGAAACTCGCCGCGTCCGATGTCGAGCGACAAATCCTTCAGCGCACGGAATGCACCGAACGTCTTGCCAATGGAAACAGCCTTGATCTCGGCGGCTTTCGCATCGCCCAGTTGCATGCGTTGAGGCATTGATTGACCTCTTTCCCCTTCTTTTCGGGAAAGCCTAGGCACAATCTCCGGTGACGACAATTGAAATATATTGCCGCGATACGTGAATGAAATTCACGCCAGCATGAGCAGATGTTATTCCTGACCTCATGCGTTGCGCGTTTGCGACAGGCGCGATTTCAGCCATTCCGTGAACGCCAGCTGGGCCGGATGCTCGATCTTGGCGAAATCCGTGACGAGAAAATACGACTTCGGCGACTTGATGCTGAGGTCGAACGGACGGATGAGTTGACCTGCCTTCATGGCTTTGCGGCAGGTGAGCTCATCGCCCATGGCAACGCCCTGCGCCGTGATGGCGGCGGAATAGACAAGGTTCATGTCGGAAAAGATGATGCCGCGCTCCGAATCCGGGTTCTCGACATTGGCCAGCGCCATCCAGCGGGTCCAGTCCTCGAAATCGCCCAGATGCAGCAGCGGCGCGCGCAACAGGTCTCTTGGCTCGGCGATGCCGCCGATCTTGTTGAGCAGCACCGGGCTGCACAGCGGCGTGAATTCTACCTCGCACAGCAGTTCCACCGCGCGGTTCGGCCAGTTGCCGTCGCCGAAGGCTATAAAAATATCGACAGTGGAATCAGTCACGTCGTCGAGCTTGCGCGGCGTGACGATGCGCAGCGCGACGTCGGGATATTTCTGCTGAAACTCGGCGATATGGGTGCACAGCCACAGCGACGCGAAGCCCGCCGTCGAACTCACGCACAATGATCCGCCGACACCTGCCGGGCTTTGCCGGCCGCCGGCATCGTCGATGACGATCAGCGCCTTGCGCACGTCATTGGCATATTTGCGGCCGCGCGGCGTGAGCGCCACGCCCTTGCCGTCGCGTTGCAGCAGTTCGAAGCCGAGGTCGCGCTCCAAAAGGCGCAGCTGATGGCTGACCGCACTGCGGGTGAGATGCAGCTCTTCCGCAGCACGCCAGACGCTGCCGTGCCTTGCAAAACTCTCGAGCGACCGCAGGGCCTGGGTGGAAGGAATGCGCATGAATGGAATTCCGGTTGATGAGGTGAATAGAATTTGCACGTTTTGAAAAAACATATCACTTTTTGTCCCGCCTTCCAGATGATTATCTCGCCGCAACGGGGAGATGGATCGTGATCACGGCAGCAGGAAGCACAGCGCTGGATTTTGTCGATGCGCATC
Organism: Phyllobacterium sp. NPDC097923; assembly: GCF_044760925.1. Lineage (NCBI taxonomy): Bacteria > Pseudomonadati > Pseudomonadota > Alphaproteobacteria > Hyphomicrobiales > Phyllobacteriaceae > Phyllobacterium > Phyllobacterium sp. NPDC097923. Next base: position 1,412,820 of record NZ_JBIWBL010000001.1, read on the forward strand.
AGGCCGACCTGTCGGCATGGACGCGCACCATTTTCGATTTCGGCGAAACCGCCTGGCGCGAATATCAATCGGCGGAATGGTATGTGGCGCTGCTGCGCCGCGAGGGTTTTGACGTCGAGGTCGGCTCGGGCGGCATGCCCACGGCATTCTGCGCGCACTGGACCAACAGGGCGGGAACAACTGGCAAATCCCCTGTCATCGGCATGTATGCGGAATATGACGCCGTCCCCGGCAACTGCCAGGATGCGGCCACGGTCAAACGGCCAAGACCCGGCCTGAGCGAGCATGCGGGCGGCCACACGGACCCGCATTCGGGGCTCGGCATTTCCAGTCTCGGCGGGCTGCTGGCAACAAAGGCCGCCATGCAGAAGCATGGCATTGCAGGCACGCTGCGCTTTACCGGCGAACCCGCCGAAAAGGTGCGGGGCTCGAAACCCATCCATGCCGCCAAGGGCTATTATGACGGGCTGGACGGGATGATCTCGTTTCATCCGTTCTACATGCTGCCGCTGTGCAATACGGTGCGCTGGGAGACCCACTGCGGCGCCGCCTATTCGATGATCTACCGCTTTGTCTGCGACCAGCCGGAGGGCTGGGGGCTCAGCGACGGTGCGCCGATCCCGCAATCCCATTCGGCGGTGCGCGCCCCCGGCGCCAACGATGCGCTGATGATGATGTACATGGCCTCGAAGGCGCTGCGCGATTCCATGCTGCCGCATCAGGGCGGCTGGTCGATCAGCGAAGCGATCCTGACGGCGGGGCAGGCGACGGCCGACAATCTTCCCGCCGGGCTTGCGGAAATCCAGTACATGATGCGCGTGCCTGACATTGCCATGGCCGAGCGCGTCACCGCCGTGCTCGACCGCAACGCCGAGCACGCTGCCGCCATGACCGGCTGCCGGGTGGAGCGGCACTGGGTGTGCAAGTCGCGGCCCGGTCTTGCCAACCATGCCATGGCCGAAGTGACCTGGGATGCCCTGCAGGCTGTCGGCGCACCGCGCTGGAACGAGGCGGCAAAGGCGGTTGCGCGGGAGATTCAGGTGAATGCCGGGATCGATGCGATGCGGGACCCGTTTCTCGATGAATGCGAGGCATTGATCGCGCCTCGGGAAGCCGAAGCGATCCTGCGCCGCGACCTGCCGCCATCGCAGATCAATTCCACCTCCGACGACTATACCGACATGACATGGCACGCGCCGACCGTACGGTTCTACGTGGCGCGGCCCGCCCTGAAGGCACCGAAGGGATTTGCCTATCCCGGCTGGGTGATGAATGCGCTCGGCGGTATTTCCGCGACCATCGATCCGATGGTGCTGACCGCCGCCAGGACGGTGGCGGTGACGGCCCTGCGCCTGCTTGAGGATGGCGGGGCGAGGGACAAGGCAAAGGACGAATTCATTCAGCGCACCGGCGGCGGCATTGGTGGGTCAAACTGGATCGCACCGCTATGCGACTACGAGCCGCCGATTCATTTCCGCTGGCCGGAATATGTGACCACTGCACGCGGGCGGGAGTGGTGGATACCCACGCGCCCCTGACGAGGAGACGGACCAATGACACGCCATGAACAGGGCTTTGACAGCGATGCTTTCACACTCAAGCGCCGCAATCCGAACGGCGGCACCGCGCCGCTGAAAGGCTGGGGCTTTCGCAACGAAACCGACCCGCTGACCGATGTCCTTTTGGGCTCCCCAGCCTTTCTGCGCCACATGGCGACAAGCTCGCTGTCCCGCAAGCATCTGCGCGAGGCGCCGTGCAACATTCAGACCGCACAGGCCCAGCACAAGGAACTGGTCGCCGCCTATGAGCATTTCGGTGTGAAGATCCACTGGCATGAGCCGGAACCGGAACTGCCGATGCAGGTCTATTCCCGCGATTCCAGCGTCATGACGCCCTATGGCGCCATCATCACAGCCATGTCCAACTGGTGGCGGCGCGGCGAGAACTATGCCGCGATCCGCACCTATGAAAAGCTTGGCATTCCGATCTACGACATGGTGACCGCCGGCACCTTCGAGGGCGGTGATTTCAACGTGATCGAGGAGGGCTGCGTCCTCATCGGCTGCGGCGGCGCCCGCACGCAGGAGGAGGGCGCGCGGCAGGTGGAGGAATGGTTCCGGCGGGAAGGCTGGGAGACGCGCCTTGCCTTCATCGATGAGTATTACGTGCATATCGACCTGATGGTGGTGCCGATTGCGCCGAAACTGACCGCCGTGTGCCTTGCCTGCACCGAGCCGGGCATTGTCGACTGGCTGAAAGCCAAGGGCCACGAGATCATCGATGTGCCGTTTCAGGACACGATGAATCTCGGCTGCAATTTCATGGCGCTGGGCAGGGACCGGATCATCGCGCCGTCGTCGAGCAAGACGCTGATTGACAAGCTGCGCGCGCGCGGATTCGAGGTGGCTGCGGTGGATATGAGCGAGATTTCCAAAACCGGCGGCGGCATTCACTGCATGGCACAGGCGCTGGTGCGCTCGGCGGAGTGAGAGTGGTTTTACCCCCCTCTGTCCTGCCGGACATCTCCCCCACAAGGGGGGAGATCACATTGACATCAATGATTCCGTATCATTTTCAACGTTGAAGGTTGGCTGAAACCATTGTGAAAGCTGATCTCCCCCCTTGTGGGGGAGATGGGCGGCAGCCCAGAGGGGGGTGATAGCGATAGTCGGCCACCACATAAACTTTCCGTCGTTTTTCCTTCTAGCAACCAAGCGAAAAGCCCCATACCATTTCCGGGACAAACGGCATTCATAAGGAGGCGACGATGCTCATCAAGCGGGATTTCTACATCAATGGCGCATGGGTGCCGCCTCTCATGGCCAATGATCTCGAGGTGATCAACCCGGCGACAGAAAAGCCGATCGCTGTCATCTCCATGGGCACGGCAGCCGATATCGACCGCGCCGTGGCTGCGGCGAAAACGGCCTTCCAGACCTACAGCCGGACGTCGGTGGAGGAGCGGCTGGCGCTCCTGGAAAAGCTGCTTGAAATCTACAAGCGCCGATATGACGAGATGGCGCAAACCATTACGCTGGAGCTCGGCGCGCCGATCACCATGAGCACCCAGCAGCAGGCGGATGTCGGTGTCGGCCATCTCCAGGGCTTTATCGACGCGCTGAAAGCCCTGCATATGCGCGAGGAACTGCCGAATGGCGATCTGCTGGTGCGCGAGCCCATCGGCGTGTGCGGGCTGATCACGCCGTGGAACTGGCCGATCAACCAGATCGCGCTGAAGGTCGTCCCGGTGCTGGCCACCGGCAGCACCTGTGTGCTGAAGCCGAGCGAGTTCACGCCGCTCAATGCGCTGCTTTACGCGGAGATGGTGGATGAGGCAGGCTTTCCAGCGGGCGTGTTCAACCTCGTCAACGGCGACGGTGCGACGGTGGGCGCGGCTTTGTCGAAGCATAAGGACGTCGACATGATGTCGTTCACCGGCTCGACCCGCGCCGGTATCGCCGTCAGCAAGGATGCGGCCGAAACGGTCAAGCGCGTCACGCTGGAACTGGGCGGCAAGTCGCCGAACATCGTGTTCGAGGATGCCGATCTGGAAGATCGCGTCGCGGGCAGTGTGCTCGAATGTTTCAACAACAGCGGCCAGTCCTGCGATGCGCCGACGCGCATGCTGGTGCAGCGCTCGGTCTACGACAAGGCGGTGAAAATCGCCGAAGCCACCGGCAGGCAGGCACAGGTCGGTGATCCGCAGGAGGAGGGCGATCATATCGGCCCGCTCGTCAGCCATATCCAGTATGGCCGGGTGCAGAACCTGATCGAAGCGGGTATTTCCGAGGGCGCACGGGTGCTGGTCGGCGGTGCGGGCAAGCCAGCGGGCTATGAAACCGGCTATTTCGTCCGCCCCACCATTTTTGCCGATGTGCGCAACGATATGCGCATTGCGCGGGAAGAAGTGTTCGGGCCCGTGCTCGCGCTCATCCCGTTCGATACGGAGGAAGAAGCCATCGCCATCGCCAATGACACGCCCTATGGCCTCGCCGCCTATGTGCAGACGGGCGATGCCAAGCGCGCGGAGCGGGTGGCATCAAGGCTGAAAGCCGGCATGGTGCATATCAATGGCGGCCCGCATCGCTATGGCAGCCCGTTCGGCGGCTATAAGCAGTCCGGCAATGGCCGCGAGGGCGGAAAATTCGGGCTGGAAGACTTTCTCGAGGTCAAGACTATCCACCGGCCGTAACGGGCAGAAATGGTTGATGGCGAAGCGCCATCAACCAATCAATGTTTCATCGATTTCAATCAGATAGGCCTGTCCGCTCGCCTTGGCTTTCAACAGGGCGGCGGGCAGTTCCTCCAATGTTTTCAGCTTCTGCGAAGCCACGCCATAGGCTTCTGCGATTTTCAGGTAATCGGGTGCCGAGGGACGCACGCCCACCGGATTGATGTGGACATCGCGCATGGCGCGCTCGATTTCCTGATAGCCCTGATTGTTCCAGACGACGAAAATAACCGGGACTCTCTCGTCGACCGCAGCGCCGAGTTCCCCCAGCACGAACTGAAACCCGCCATCGCCCACGATGCAGATCGTCGAGGTCTCGGGCTGGCCGAGGGCCGCACCGATGGCGGCGGGCGGGCCGAAGCCGAGCGCGCCGAAGCCTGTCGCTGCATTGAACCAGCCGCCGACGCGGTCATGATCGTAATAGAGATTGCCGGAATAGATGGCCTGCGTGGAATCGCCGACGATGAGTGAGCCCGGCAGCGTGTCGCGCAGGATATTCAGAAAGCGCACATGGCTTTGCGTGCGCGGACCGATCTCAGCCCATGCCGCATCGCGTGTTGCCAGGGCGCGGTCTTCGCCGGACTTCGTGTTGCGCCGCGCGGGCAAGGTAGCAGCGAGCGCTTCGACGGTTTCCCTGGCCGAAGCCTCGATGGGCATGAAGGCGGGACGTCGGTCGAGTTGTCCGGCATCGATGTCGATGCGCACAAGGCGTTTCAACTCGGGAAAACCGCCATCGCCATACATGTCATAATCGGTCGGTCCCATTTCCGTGCCGATGGCGAGGACAAGATCGCTTTCCGCAAGAAGAGTGCGCACGGCGGTGAGGCTGGCGCTGGCCGGGATCAGCAGCGGGTGATTGTGCAGGATGCCGCGCGCATTGGTGGTTGCCACCACGGGCGCATCCAGCTTCTCCGCCAAACCCTTGAGTTCCGCCGCAGCGCCCTTGGCGCCGCCGCCGATGAGAATGACCGGACGTTCCGCCGCAAGGCACTGGCGGGTGAGTTCCGCCATGGTTTCGGCCGATGCCTGCGGGATTGGCGCATCGGACAACTGGCGGCTCGCACCATCCAGCGGCTGCGCCATCACGTCGAGCGGTATCTCGATATGCACGGGGCCGGGACGCCGCGAGGCGAACAGCGCAAAGGCGCGGGCGAGCACGATGGGCAATTCGTCCGCTTTTTCAATGCGATGCGAGAACATTGCAACCGTCTGCAACATGGCGCGCTGATTGGGCAGTTCATGCAGGAAACCCATGCCCTTGCCGAGCGAGTCCCGCTGGTTGACGCCCGATATCACCAGCATGGGAATGGAATCGGCGCGCGCCTGGCCCATCGCGGTGATCGTGTTGGTGATGCCGGGACCGGTGATGACAAAGGCAACGCCGGGCTTGCCGGTTGCCCGGGCATAGCCGTCGGCCATGAAGCCCGCGCCCTGTTCGTGGCGCGGCGTGATGTGGCGTATCGTCGATGCGGCAAGGCCGCGATAGAGTTCGATGGTGTGGACACCGGGAATGCCGAAGACGGTATCGACATCGTAGGATTCAAGCAGATGGACGAGGGCTTCACCGACCGTGGTCATGCGGATTTCCGTTGCTGGAGGCGGGTTGCGAGGCGGACGATCCCGGCGCAGGCGGCATCGATCTTGTCATCGGCGACGCTGAGGCTGAGACGCAGGTACCCGGCGAGATTGTCGCCGAAGGATTCGCCGGGCATGACGGCCACGTGTTCCTCTTCGAGAAGACGCATGGCGAAATCATTGCCGCTCAATCCGGTGGCGCGGATGTCGGCGAGAATGAACATGCCCGCCTGCGGCACGTCGGCGCCGATGCCGGCAATGCCGTCGAGCCGCTTGGAGATCAGTTGGGCGCGGCGGAAATAGCTCTCGCGCATCGTGGCAGCGGCCACCGATGGCTGGCCGAGGGCATAGGCGGTCATGTCGGCGATGAAGGGCTGGACGCCGAACAGCATGGATTCGGACAGCGGCAGCAGTTTCTGTGTGAATTCCGCCGGGCCGACGCACCAGCCGCTGCGGAAACCCGGCGCGGCATGGGATTTGGAAATGGAGGCAACGGCAATCGTCCGGTCGGCGAGTTCCGGCCGGTCGAGCGGCGAGGCAAAACTGCCGTCAAAGATCAGCAGTTCGTAGACCTCGTCGGAGACGATCCACAGATTGTGTTTGCGGCAGACTTCACCGATCTCGGCCACTTCCTTGGCGCTCAGCACGGCCCCGGTCGGGTTGTGCGGGGTGTTGAGGAGGAGGACACGGGATTTCGGCGTGATCGCCTTTTCCAGATCGGCGGCCTGCATGCGGAAACCATTTTCCGGCCGCAGCGGAACGGACACGCGCGTTGCGCCGGTGGCGCGGACGACGCCGTCATAGGTGGCATAGAGCGGGTCGCCCGTGATGATCTCGTCGCCTTCCTCGGCAAGGCCGAGCATGACGAGCGACAGCGCGGTCTGCGTGCCGGGAAAGCACAGGATGTGTTCCGGACCGATGGCCCGGCCGGTGCGTGCGGTGTACTTTGCCGAAAGCGCCGCGAGAACGCCGGGTTCGCCACGCCCGTTGGAATAGCCGGTGCGGCCGGAGCGCATGGCGTGTTCGGCCACATCCAGCATGTCGGTGGGGGTGGGAATATCCGGTTCGCCGATGGTGAGCTCAATGATCTCATGACCCGCGCGCTTCATTTCGCGCGCACGGATATGCACGGCCCATTTATCCGATCCCAGTCCGGCCAGACGGCCGGTCACAGACGCATAGCGCATCATTGGGCGCCTCCTTCAGCTTGTAATGAAATTCCCAGTACGGCTTCAATAGCGGCAACCCCGGTTTCCGCCAATTCCCCATCGTCGAAAATATCGCCGGCAAGACAGCCTTCCAGCCATAATCCGTCGATGATGGCGTTGATAGCGATGGCGTGGCGGCGGGTATGGTTCGGTTCCGCCGGTTTGCCGGCGGCGCGCAGCGCCTCGCGGATCAGGATTTCCAGCTCGTCGCGAAAGCCGAGATAGCCGTCGCGATGGGCGGAGGCCATGGCCGGGTCGGCATGCACCAGCGCAATGAAACCCGCCCACAGCGAGAGGTTGTGCGGGTCCATGATCGGTTCGCCGAGATTGGCGGTAACGAACGCCTGCAGGCGCGAACGCGGATCGTCAGCGGCATTCTGCAAGGCATCGCTGGCCTGCACGGTCATGCGGTTCATCACGGCGCGGTAGGCGGCGCCGATCAGGTCGTCCTTGGTCGGGAAGTAATAGCGGATCAGCCCGGCGGTTACATCGGCCCGCTGGGCGATTTCGCGCACGGTCGCACCGGCAAGACCGCGCTCGGCCACACATTCAAGCGTCGCGGCGATCAGATCCTCGCGGCGCTTGTCCTCGCCCTCACGGCGAAAGGTTTTGCGTGTGGCCGATTGTGCGTTCATTGCCGGAAAACCGGACGGGTGAGGCAGGTCGGGCCGCCCTCGCAGGCAATGCACAGCGCATCCGCCTCGAAGGTCGTGACGGTGCAGCCGGCGGCTTCCATGGCGGCCTTGGTCTTTTCGAATCCCGCCACGGCGATGACTTCATAGGGCGCCGTCGGCAGCACGTTGAGGTTGAGGCCGTTGCTGGCGGCAAATTCGTCTTCCGGCGCGGCGATCAGGCGAATGCCGCGCTCCTTCAGCAGCTGGTAGAAAGCGGCGGGCAGCAGCGGCAGGTGCACCAGCGCCAGGTCTTCGGCCAGCGGCGAAATGATCGACATCAGGTGCAGGCAGGCCTCTTCGCCCTGCCACAGCGGCAGGTCGAACCCGAGGACGGTGACGCCAAGCGGCTCGAGGATGGCGGCCATCTGCTCGATACCGGCCTGATTGGTGCGCACGCCGCGGCCGATGGCCAGGGTCTTGCTGTCGACCCAGACGCAGTCGCCGCCTTCGACGGTGCCCGGCGCGACGATGCGGCCGAGCACCGGCACATCCATCTGGCTGTAGGTTTCGTGGTGCAGGTCCGTCTCGTCGAGGCGCAGGGATTTGCCCATGCGCAGCAGGATCGCGCCCTTGTCGGTGACAAGCGAGGGGTCGTGCGTGAACACGGAATCCGACAATCCGTCATTGCCGTCCCTGATCCAGGTGATGTCGGCGCCCGACTGGGCGACGAGACCGGCAAAGACGCGGTGCTGTTCGGATGCGCGGCGCGGATCGAACTGCGGACCGTAATGCCAGACGTCGCGTTCGGCGCCCGCCATGACGCGGTCAGGCATGCGCATGATGACGCGTTTCAGGGGAAGGGCCATGGACTGGGAACCGAATGCGCTCATGCGACTGCTCTCTCGTAAAAATTGTATCTGGGAGTATTTATACGCTTGCATAATTAGAGCGCAAGTGGTGTGATGCCCTAAATTAGGCAGTTTCGCCTCATGCTGACAAAACAGGCAGAAATGAACGGTGTCATGACAGCAGGTGCAAGACAACCCATGGGAACCCGGCAATGACGGAGGCGTTGCGCGCATCCGTTGCCACGGACCCGCTCCAACCCGGTGCGGCCGAACGGGCCGAAGCCATCCACGTCTGGAACCTGCACAAGAAGTTCGGCGCCCTTGAGGTTCTCAAGGGCGTTTCGCTGACAGCCAGGGACGGCGACGTGGTCGCCATGATCGGCGGCAGCGGCTCGGGCAAATCAACCTTCCTGCGCTGCATCAATTTCCTCGAAAACCCGACGAGTGGCGTCATCCGCATCAATGGCGAGGACGTGCAGATGGTCAGCGACGGCGAGGGCGGCCAGTACCCCGCCAACCGGCGCCAGATCGAGCGTATCCGCAGCCGGCTTGGCATGGTGTTCCAGAATTTCAACCTCTGGCAGCACATGACCCTGATCCAGAATGTCATCGAAGTACCGGTTCACGTGCTGGGGATGAAGCGTGACGAAGCCATGGCCATCGGCGAGCAATTGCTGGAGCGGGTCGGGCTGTCGGCCAAGCGTGATGTCTATCCCGCCTTTCTCTCCGGCGGCCAGCAGCAGCGCGGCGCCATTGCCCGCGCGCTCGCCATCCAGCCGCGCGTCATGCTGTTCGACGAACCGACCTCCGCGCTCGATCCGGAACTGGTCGGAGAAGTCCTGAAAGTGATCGGTGACCTCGCCAAGGAGGGGCGGACGATGCTCCTGGTCACGCATGAGATGAAATTCGCCCGGGAAGTGGCGAGCCATGTCATGTATCTGCACAACGGTATCGTCGAAGAAGAGGGGCCACCGGAAGAATTGTTCGGATCACCAAAATCCGAACGTTTGAAGCAGTTTATCCGTACTGTTTCATAAGTCGCATGAAAAAATACAGGGAATAATCCTGGGGAACAATAAAGAGAAATGGAGATAGGAATGAAAGCTTTCTTGAAATCAGCGGTTGCCGCCGCTGTGCTGGTTGCCGGAATGGGAGTTGCCAGCGCTGAACAGATCAAGGTCGGCATTGCCGCCGAACCCTATCCGCCCTTCGCCTCGCCGGATGCCTCGGGCAAGTGGGAAGGCTGGGAAGTCGATGTCGCCCTTGCCATCTGCGCACAGGCCAAGCTTGATTGCGTCATCACGCCCGTGTCGTGGGACGGCATCATTCCGGCGCTGACCACCAAGAAGATCGACATGATCGCCGCTTCCATGTCGATCACGCCGGAACGCGAGAAGACCATCGATTTCTCCGACAAATATTACAACACGCCAACGGTCATTCTCGGCTCGAAGGACGTCAAGATGGACGCGTCGCCGGAAGGCCTGAAGGGCAAGGTGCTCGGCGTGCAGGTGTCGACCATCCACCAGGCCTATGCGAAGAAGCATTTCGCCGCGACCGCCGCCGAAATCAAGGAATACCAGACGCAGGACGAAGCCAATCAGGATCTGGCTGCCGGACGCATCGACGCCACACAGGCCGATTCGCTGGCACTCGAGACCTTTGCCCAGACCGATGCGGGCAAGGCCTGCTGCGAAATCAAGGGCAAGGTTGCGCCCGATCTGGAAGTGCTTGGACCCGGTGTCGGTGTCGGTCTGCGCAAGGGCGAGACGGAGCTAAAGACCAAGATCAATGCGGCCATCAAGGACATTCGCACCAACGGCAAGTATGACGAGATTTCGAAGAAATATTTCAACTTCGATATTTACGGGGGGTAAGCCGCTCACTTGATGGTGGTTCGCGGTACTGGTGCGTGGTTCGACAAGCTCACCATGAGGGAGAGGGGTGCTGTAAGGCTAACCGGAAAGATTGCAATCCGAACGGTCTTGCAGAACTTGGCTCCCTGAAGTCTTCACTCTTCCTCATGGTGAGCTTGTCGAACCACGCACCAGCACCATGGGCCTTGTGAGAACGGTAACGCATTGTTTTGAATCGAGGATCGCTTGGCCGACGCATCGATTGCTCCCGCCGCAATAGCCGGCATGTTCGACCTTCTGTCGCCCAATCCGCCGGGTTGGGGCGGCAACCTCCTGCGCGGTCTGGCGAATTCGCTGCAGATCGCCGTCGGCGCCTTTGGCATGGGATTGCTCATCGGCACGGTCGGCGCCTATGGCAAGCTTTATGGCGGCCCGCTGGTGCGCGACATCGCCGCCATCTACACCACCATCGTGCGCGCCGTGCCGGAACTGGTGCTGATCCTGTTGCTCTATTATGCCGGTACCGACATGATCAACCGCGTGCTGGAAAGCCTTGGCTATCAGCGCGTCGACATCAGCGGACTGGTGGCGGGGATCGTGGTTCTCGGTTTCGTACAGGGCGCCTATGCAACCGAGGTGCTGCGCGGTGCCATCAAGGCCATTCCGCAGGGGGAAATCGAGGCGGCGCGGGCCTATGGCATGTCGCCAGTTCTGATGATGCGCCGCATCACCCTGCCGGCCATGCTGCCACATGCGCTGCCGGGCCTTGCCAATCTCTGGCTGATCTCGACCAAGGATACAGCGCTGCTGGCGGTTGTCGGTTTCAGCGAGTTGACGCTCGTCACCCGGCAGGCGGCGGGCACAACAAAGGCGTATTTCCTGTTCTTCATCGCCGCCGGCATCCTCTACCTCGCCATCACGCTGTTTTCCAATGTCATCCTTGCCAAGGTCGAGCAATGGGCGCGGCGCGGCATGCCTTCCGTCAAGGAGGCGCGGTAATGACCGAGACGCCGCTGGAAACCCCGATCGAGACATTCCCGATCCACAAGGACAGCGACACGAGCGGTCAGGCGCGCACACTGCCGCCGCACCGCATCGTTCTCATCTTCATCGGCCTCGCGCTTGTGGCCTCGGCTATTGTCTTCATGCGCTGGGACTGGCTGCCCAATTACGGCGATCTGATCCTGCAGGGCCTGTGGCGGACGATCTGGATACTGGTCGTCACCGTGATCATCGGTTTTCTGCTGGCGGTTCCGCTTGGGCTGGCACAGGCAGCCGGGCCCGCCGTGGTGGCGGTGCCGGCACGCGTGTTCTGCACGGTGATCCGCGGCACGCCGCTGCTCCTGCAGCTCTGGCTGCTCTATTACGGGCTGGGCTCGTTGTTTCCGCAATATCCGTGGATACGCAGTTCCGAACTCTGGCCTTATCTGCGGCAGGCGTGGCCCTATGCCGTTCTCGCCCTGTCCCTGTCCTATGCGGGCTATGAGGGCGAAGTCATGCGCGGCGCCTTCGCCGGTGTGCCCAAGGGACAGCTCGAATCCGCGCGGGCCTTCGGCATGCGCCGCTTCACGATTTTCCGCCGCATCTGGCTGCCGCAGGCCATTCACCGCGCTCTGCCGACGTTGGCGGGCGAGGCGGTCCTGCAGCTGAAATCCACGCCGCTGGTGGCGACGATTACGGTCGTCGATCTCTACTCCGTGGCCTCGCGCGTCAGGCAGGATACCTACATCACCTATGAGCCGCTTCTGCTGCTGGCGGCCGGGTATCTGGTCATCACCGGCATCATCGTTTTCCTGTTCCGGCGGCTGGAAAAGCTCATACCATCGAGGCTCGGATGAGACTTTTTCATCGTGACGCAAATGACCGCACATATGTCGCAAGTGTTTGGTCCGCTTAGCCGGACAGATGCGCATAGTAGGATAAAAAGGAACACCTCGCAAAAGACGAGAAAATGGGATTGATGTTTTCACCGGGTGTTCTGCCCGGTGTGCGTTATCTGTTTTCAGCTCCGCTGTGAGGACGAAAGATGATAATGCGGACAGTCGAAACATTTCAGCATCAAGTGAAAGAAACCGCCGATCTGGGCATTGTCTTGCCCGATGGCTGCCGCCTGTCGGCCCGGGTCTGGATGCCCGAGGACGCCATGGAAAATCCGGTTCCCGCGATTCTCGAATTTCTGCCCTATCGCAAGCGCGACGGCACGACGGCGCGCGATAATCTCACCCATCCCTATATCGCCGGGCATGGCTATGCCTGCCTGCGCGTCGACATGCGCGGCAACGGCGATTCGGAAGGGCTGATGGAGGATGAATATTCGGTTCAGGAGCTGAACGATGCCTGCGCGGTGATCGAATGGATCGCGGCGCAGCCCTGGTCAACAGGCAAGGTCGGCATGATGGGCATTTCCTGGGGCGGGTTCAATTCATTGCAGGTGGCCGCGCTGCAGCCGGAAGCGCTGAAGGCCATCATCACGCTCTGCTCCACCGACGACCGCTATGCCGATGACATCCATTACAAGGGTGGGCTGCTGCTCAACGAGAATCTGGGATGGGGCGCCACCATGCTCGCCTATTCCTCCCGCTCGCCCGATCCGGCTCTGGTCGGCGACAAGTGGCGCAGCATGTGGCTGGACCGGCTCGATCATGAACCGTTCCTGCCGGCCGTCTGGCTGGCGCACCAGACGCGCGACGCCTATTGGAAGCGCGGCTCGGTCTGCGAGGATTTTTCCGCCATCAAGGCCGCCACGCTGGCCGTGGGCGGCTGGGGCGATGCTTACAAGAACGCGGTGCCGCGCCTGATGGAAGGCATAAAGGCACCGGTCAAAGGCATTGTTGGACCCTGGGTGCACAAATACCCGCATTTTGCCGTGCCGGAACCGCGCATCGGCTTCCTGCAGGAGGCACTGCGCTGGTGGGACCGCTGGCTGAAGGACATCGATACGGACGTCGAGAACGATCCGGCCTATCGCGGCTATCTCATGGATTCGGTCCGTCCCAAGAGCTGGTACACGGAGCGTCCGGGGTACTGGATTGCCGAGCCGCAATGGCCGTCGAAGACCATCCGTAGCGAGGTCCTTCATCTTGGGGCGGACAAGTCGTTGAGCGCCAGACGGGGCGGGGCGTTTTCCCATCTCGTCGCCTCGCCGCAGGATTGCGGCATGATGGGCGGCGAATATTGCGCCATCTGGCTCGGGCCGGAGCTTCCCGGCGACCAGCGCCGCGATGATGCGCTGTCGGTCTGCTATGACGGCGATATCCTGGAAAAAGCGGTCGATATTGTCGGCGCGCCGGACATCAGCCTGACGGTGTCCAGCGACAAGCCTGTTGCCATGGTTGCCGTGCGCCTGTGCGACGTGCATCCCGATGGTGCTTCAACGCGCATCACCTATGGCGTGTTCAACCTGTGCCACCGCGACAGCCATGAAAAACCTCAAGCGCTCACGCCGGGCGAACCGGTAAAAATCCGCTTCAAGCTCGATGATATCGCTTATCGCGTACCTGCCGGGCACCGGCTGCGCATCGCCGTTTCCTCCAGCTATTGGCCGATGGTCTGGCCATCGCCGGAAGCGGTCAGCCTGACGCTGCATGCGGGCGCGCTCGACCTGCCGTCGCGCGATCTCGCCACCGGCGATGAATGGACCTTTCCCGAGCCCGAGGCCGCGTCGCCCTGGCAGCTCGACATCCTGCGCAAGGGCACGAACAGCCGCCGGATCGAACATGATCAGGTCAGCGGCAGGATCATCCTGTCGATCGAGGATGATTTTGGCGAAGCCAGGGACAAGGAACATGGGCTCGTCCACGGCAGCGTGGCGCGCGAACGCTGGGAAATCCATGCGGACGATCCGCTGTCCGCCTATGGCGAGACGCATTGGACGGAACTGTCCGGCCGCGACGAATGGCGCGTCCGCACGGAAACGTTCACCACGATGCGGTCGGACAAGGCCAATTTTCATCTGACCGGCCGGATCGAAGCCTACGAAAATGACGAACTGGTTTTCGAGCGGAATTTCGCCGAGACGATCGCGCGTCAATACATCTGATTGCTGGAGGAGAACGTTAGACAATCACGTTAACGGTTGAAATTTACGGGTATCAAGTCGCATAATTCACAAAAACCGAATTTGGACGCCATGCGTTCCAAGCAACAAAAGGGGAATGGGTATGTCAAGAGAACTCGATTATCTGAGCCGCAAGGTCGCCCGCGGACATCTGTCGCGGCGTGACTTTCTCGGCCGTGCAGCAGCCCTCGGTGTCACCACCGTTTTTGCCAATTCACTTCTGTCCAGTGCGGCCCTCGCGGAAGGCCCGGTCAAGGGTGGCACGCTGAAAGCCGGCATGCAGGGCGGTGCCTCGACCGACAGCATGGATCCCGCGACATGGCAGAGCCAGGTGCCGTACAAGTTCGGCCGCCAGTGGGGCGAGCAGCTTGTCGAAATCTAGCCGGACGGCACGCTCAATCCAAAACTGGCAACCGAATGGGGATCAACCCCCGACGCCAAGGTCTGGACCTTCAAGATCCGCAAGGGCGTGCAGTTCCACAACGGCAAGGACATGACGGCCGATGACGTCGTGGCCACGATGGAGCGCCACTCCGACGCCAATTCGAAGTCCGGCGCCCTCGGCGTCATGAAGGGCATCGAAAGCGTGAAGAAAGACGGCGATACCGTTGTTTTCACATTGAAAGAAGCCAATGCCGACCTGCCGTTCCTGATGGATGACTACCATCTGATGATCCAGCCGAACGGCGGCAAGGACAAGCCCACTGCCGGTATCGGCACCGGACCGTACAAGGTGGTCAAGGACGAGCCGGGCGTACGGCACATCGGCGAAAAATTCGCCAACTACTGGGATGGCGACAAGCGCGGCCATGCGGCGCAGATCGAAATCATCGTCATCAACGATGCCACCGCCCGCACGGCTGCCCTGCAGTCCGGCCAGGTGCACATGATCAACCGCGTCGAGCCGAAGATCGTCGATCTGGTCAAGCGCGTGCCGGGTGTGACCATCCAGAACGCGGCAGGCAAGGGACACTACGTCTTCATCGCCCATTGCAACACGGCGCCGTTCAACAACAACGACCTGCGTCTGGCGCTGAAATACGCCATGAACCGCGAAGACATGGTGCAGAAGATCCTGCGCGGCTATGGCACCATCGGCAATGATTTCCCGATCAACAAGGCCTATCCGTTGTTCTCGGACGATATCGAGCAGCGCGCCTACGATCCCGACAAGGCGGCTTTCCACTTCAAGAAATCCGGCCATGACGGCGCCATACTGCTGCGCACCTCCGATGTTGCCTTCCCCGGCGCCATCGATGCGGCCCAGCTCTACCAGCAGAGCGCGGCCAAGGCCGGCATCAAGATCGAGGTCAAGCGTGAACCGGGCGATGGCTACTGGTCGGAAGTCTGGAACAAGCAGCCGTTCTCGACATCCTATTGGGGCGGCCGTCCGACACAGGACCAGATGTATTCGACCGCCTATCTGTCCACCGCCGACTGGAACGACACGCGTTTCTTCAATGAAAAGTTCGACAAGACATTGATTGCAGCGCGCGCCGAACTTGATCCCGTCAAGCGCAAGCAGATGTACCGTGACATGTCGGTCACGGTGCGCGACGAGGGCGGTGTCATCGTGCCGATGTTCAACGACTTCATCGACGCCACCAGCGCCAAGGTTGGCGGCTGGGTGAAGGACGGCAATCAGGAAATGAGTGGCGGCTATGCCTTGTCCCGCTGCTGGCTGAACGCCTAAGGCCGGGGCGAATGAGCGGTCCCGTCCTCAAACTGGTGGCCCAGCGCATTGCGATGGGCCTTCTCCTTCTCCTTGCCGTCTCGGTGCTGATTTTTGCAGGCACCCAGATATTGCCGGGAGACGTGGCGCAATCCATTCTCGGCCAGTCGGCCACACCGGAGGCATTGGAAAACCTGCGGCGTGACATGGGGCTGAACGATCCGGCCTATATCCGCTACCTGCATTGGCTCGGCGGCATATTGACCGGTGATCTCGGCACGGCGCTTTCCAGTGGGCAGGACATCGCATCGTCGCTCAAGGGGAGGTTGTGGAACACGTTGTTCCTCGCCTTCTGGGCGGCGGTGGTTTCCATTCCGCTCGCCATCGGACTGGGTTTGCTGGCCGTGCGCTACCGCAACGGCTGGGTGGACAAGATCATCTCCGGCCTCGGCCTCGCATCGACGTCGTTGCCGGAGTTCTTTACCGGTTATCTTCTGATCTACTTCGTCGCCGTGCGCCTGCAATGGTTTCCGAGCGTCTCGACCGTCTATGACGGCATGCCGCTTGGCGAAAGGCTGAGCGCCATCGCCCTGCCGGTGACGGTGCTGACGCTCGTCGTTCTCGCGCATATGATGCGCATGACCCGGGCGGCCATTCTCAACGTCATGCAGTCGGCCTATATCGAAACGGCTGAGCTGAAGGGGCTGACGCCGTTCCAGATCATCGCCCGCCATGCGTTCCCCAACGCCATTGCCCCGATCATCAATGTGGTGATGCTCAACCTGGCCTTCCTTGTCGTCGGTGTCGTCGTGGTCGAGGTGATCTTCGTCTATCCCGGCATGGGGCAGTATCTGGTCGACCACGTGGCCAAGCGCGACGTGCCGGTCGTGCAGGCCTGCGGACTGGTGTTCGCGGCTGTTTACATCACCCTCAACATCATTGCTGATATCGTGGCGATTGTTTCCAATCCCCGCCTCAGACATCCCAAGTGAGGCCGCGCCATGCTGAATGTTAAGAACATCCCCATCAGCGCCTGGATCGGCCTGATCATCACGGCGGTCTTCCTGTTCGCGGCCATCTTTGCGCCGTGGGTTGCGCCTTATTCCGTCGGCGAAACCGTTGGCGATGTGTGGGAGCCCATGTCGGCGAAATACTGGCTCGGCACGGACAATCTCGGCCGCGACCTGCTTTCCCGCATGATCTACGGCGCGCGCATCACCATCTTCATCGCCGCCATGGCGACGGCGCTGTCCTTCATTCTCGGCTCGGTGCTGGGTTTTGCCGCCGCCGTCATCGGCGGCTGGTTCGACCAGCTGATGTCGCGTTTCGTCGATCTGATCATGGCGATCCCGACGCTGATCTTCGCGCTTGTGGTGCTGTCGGTCCTGCCCGGCAATGTCACCACGCTGATCCTCGTCATGGGCCTGCTCGATGCCACGCGCGTCTACCGGCTGGCGCGGGCTGTGGCGGTCGACATCAATGTCATGGATTTCGTCGAGGCGGCAAAGCTGCGCGGCGAGGGGCGTATCTGGATCATTTTCCGCGAGATACTGCCCAACGCCCTGACCCCGCTGGTTGCCGAACTTGGCCTGCGTTTCATCTTTGCCGTGCTGTTCCTGTCGGCGCTGTCCTTCCTCGGCCTCGGCGTTCAGCCGCCGGATGCGGACTGGGGCGGCATGGTCAAGGAAAACAAGGAAGGCATCGTCTTCGGCATCCCGGCCGCGCTGATCCCGGCGGCCGCCATTGCGATCCTCGCCATCTCGGTCAATCTCGTCGCCGACTGGATTCTCAACCGGACCACCAGCCTGAAGGGAGGACGTGGCAATGGCTAAAGCGCCTGCGAAGGACAAGACCGGCCTGCTTCTCGACATCCGCAATCTGCGGATCGAGGCCACCAGCTATCCGCCCGGCGAAGCGCCGCGCAATGTGGTGATCGTCGACAATGTCTCGGTAAAGGTTGAACGCGGCAAGGTGCTCGGCCTGATCGGCGAATCCGGTGCCGGCAAATCCACCATCGGCCTGTCCGGCATGGGATTTGGCCGCGGCGGCGTGCGCATCACCGGCGGCGAGGTATTGCTCAATGGACGCGACATTCTCAAAGGCGGTGCGACCATCCTGCGGCAAATCCGCGGGCGTGAGGTCTGCTATGTCGCGCAGTCCGCCGCCGCTGCCTTCAATCCGGCGCGCAAGCTGATGGACCAGGTGGTTGAAGCGGCGCTGCAGCACAGGATCGCCACGCGCGCCGAGGCGGAAAAACGCGCCGTCGGCCTGTTCAAGAAGCTCGGTCTGCCCAACCCTGAAACCTTCGGGCAGCGCTTTCCGCATCAGGTCTCGGGCGGGCAATTGCAGCGGGCCATGACCGCCATGGCACTGTGTTCCGAGCCGGATCTGATCGTGTTCGACGAACCGACAACGGCGCTCGACGTGACTACGCAGATCGATGTGCTTGCCTCGATCAAGGATGCCATCCGCGACACCAACGTAGCCGCGCTCTACATTACTCACGATCTGGCCGTGGTGGCGCAGGTGGCCGACGACATCATGGTGCTGCGCCACGGCAAGATGGTGGAATATGGCGATACGCGCCAGATCATCAAGGAACCGCGCGAGGACTATACACGCCAGCTGGTGTCGGTGCATCACATCCCGCATCAGGAAAAGACGAGCGCTGACACACCCATCCTGTCGGTGCAGAACATCACCGCGGCCTATGGCGGCGGGCTGGTCAAGGTATTGAAGAACGTCTCCGTGGATCTGCATCTCGGCCAGACACTGGCGGTTGTCGGCGAATCCGGCTCGGGCAAATCCACGCTGGCGCGTGCCATCACCGGTCTGCTGCCGCCGATGGAAGGCACGATCACCTTTGACGGGCGCACGCTTTCGCCGCGCCTTGCCAACCGCACGCGCAACGATCTGCGTGAGTTGCAGATGATCTACCAGATGGCCGACGTGGCGATGAACCCGCGCCAGACCATCGGCACGATCATCGGCCGTCCGCTCGAATTCTATTTCGGCATGCGCGGCAAGGAGCGCGACGCACGCATTGCCGAACTGCTCGACAAGATCGAGATGGGCAAAGGCTTTGCCGACCGCTACCCCGCCGAACTGTCCGGCGGACAGAAGCAGCGCGTCTGCATCGCCCGGGCACTCGCCGCCAAGCCGAAACTGATCATCTGCGACGAGGTGACCAGCGCGCTCGATCCGCTTGTCGCCGACGGTATCCTGAAACTGCTGCTCGATCTGCAGGCGGACGAACATGTCGCCTATCTCTTCATCACCCACGATCTTGCGACGGTGAAATCCATCGCCGACGCCATCGCCGTGATGTATCGCGGCGAGGTGGTGCGCTACGGTCCGAAAACGCAGGTGCTGAAGCCGCCCTTCGATGCCTATACCGACCTGTTGCTGTCATCGGTTCCGGAAATGGAGCTGGGCTGGCTGGAAGGTGCGGTCAAGAACCGGCGCATGGCAAGCGCCGGGAATTGATCTGCGTCACAAAACTGCAAAATCGGGTTTAAAGCTGGCCCGGCCAGCGCCCCTGACCCAGCAGATGCACGGCGGTGCAGATGCGGCGGAAACTGGAGCGCGCGCGCGTAACACTGTGGCGGGCACGCAGATAGCCGTGCACGAGGCCGGGCTCATTGTTCCAGATCGCCTTGCCGCCCGCCGCTGTGACGCGCTGACAATACTGCCTGCCATCGTCGGAAAGCGGATCGCATTCGGCCGAGATCACGACGGTATCGGGCAGATTAGAAAAATCCGTATCGGCCAGCGGGGCAAAGCGCGGGTCGGTCGACCAGTCGCGGCCGCCGCTTCGGATTTTCGCATAATAGGCGGTATCGCGCGTCGTCAGCATCGGTGCTTCCGCATGGGTGAGGTAAGACCCCTGGTCCTGCGCGCCGCCCAGTCCCGGATAGATCATGACCTGGCCGATCGGCGCGCGATCACCATGGCGCACATGGTGCGACACGGCTGCCACCAGATTGCCGCCGGCGCTGTCACCGCACAGGACAATCGGCAGGCTGGATGTTGCCGCCACGTGTTCGAATGCCGCAAGGCAATCCTCGAAGGCGGCGGGATGCGCGTGTTCCGGCGCAAGGCGATAGTCGACCGCGATGACGTGAAAGCCGGTGGCCTCGCAAATCTCGGCGCAGACATCGTCATGACTGTCGAGACCGCCGACGACAAAACCGCCACCGTGGAAATAGAGGCATACCGCTTCCGGATTGCTACCTGCCTTGTCGTAGAGACGCACCGGAATCGTGCCGCCATCGGCCTCGATGAAACGATCCATTGCCGAGATGCCCGCAGGGTAGCCGGCAAAGAAGGCCTTGCACATGGTGTTGTAGACGTCGCGCTGCTGCGCGACGGTATAGTCGACGGCATCGGGCGGATAAAAGCTGTTCGTCCGCTCGATGAAGGCCCAGGTTTCCGCGTCG
This sequence comes from Phyllobacterium sp. NPDC097923, assembly GCF_044760925.1. Taxonomy (NCBI): domain Bacteria; kingdom Pseudomonadati; phylum Pseudomonadota; class Alphaproteobacteria; order Hyphomicrobiales; family Phyllobacteriaceae; genus Phyllobacterium; species Phyllobacterium sp. NPDC097923. The sequence continues at coordinate 1,433,320 of NZ_JBIWBL010000001.1, forward strand.
ATCAGGACTGAATAATCCGTGCTCATCTGCCCTTCCATACGGGATCGCGTTTTTCGGCAAAGGCTTTGAATCCTTCCTGACCGTCTTCCGAAGCATAAAGCATGTCAACCGTGCGGAATTTGCGCTTGGTGATCCAGTTCATCGCGTCCTGGAAGCTCATGTCTTCCGCTTCGCGCGCCACTTCCTTGATGGCGGCGAACACCAGCGGCGGGCCGCTTTCCAGAAGCCGGGCGATTTCCCACACCCGTTCCATCAGCTTGTCCTTGGGCAGGACCTCATTGACGAGCCCCCAGCGGTGCGCCTCGGCGACATCCATCCAGCGGCCGGTCAGAAGCAGGTCCATGGCGACGTGGTAGGGAATGCGCTTGGGTAGTTTCACCGTTGCGGCATCGGCCAGCGTGCCCGCGCGAATCTCAGGCAGGGCAAAGCTCGAATGGTCGGAGGCATAGATGAGGTCGCAGGAGAGGGCGAGTTCGAACCCGCCGCCCACCGCCATGCCGTTGACCGCGGCAATGACAGGTTTGTTGAAATCGCGCATTTCCTGCAGCCCGCCGAAACCGCCGACGCCGTAATCGCCGTCCACGGCATCGCCGCCTGCGGCGGCCTTGAGGTCCCAGCCGGCGCAGAAGAACTTGTCGCCTTCAGTCTGCACAATCGCGACCCGAAGCTCCGGATCGTCACGGAACTTTTGAAACGTTTCACCGAGCAGGCGGCTGGTCTTCAGGTCGATGGCATTGGCCTTCGGACGGTCCAGCGTGACTTCAAGAATACCGCCCTCGCGGCGCGTCCTGACAACATCATTCATGCAGCTCTCCCCTGGTGATCAACAAAGCATCGGCGATCCATGCGCCTTGGCCGCTGCGGCATACAAGCAGCGGATTGATATCGAGTTCAACGATCCGGCCGGCATTCTTGACCGCAAATCCGGCAATGCCAAGGATGGCGTCCAGCGCCGCATCCAGATCAGCCTTCGGCTTGCCGCGATAACCGTCGAGCAGCGGAAACATGCGCAGGGAGCGAAGGGCGGCTTCGATCTGCGCACGGCTGGAGGGCAGCAGCAGCGTGACACTGTCCTGCAGCAGTTCCACCAGCACGCCGCCGGTTCCGAGGGTCATCAGCGGCCCGAACTGCGGATCATCGACAATGCCGACGATCAGTTCCGCAACGGCGTCGGTCACCATGCGCTCGACATAGAGGCCGCTGCCGATGGCAATCAGGTCGGTTGCCGCTGCGCGCACGGTGTCCGTATCGCGCAGATTGAGCCGCACGGCATTGTGCTCGGATTTGTGCGCAACGCCGAGCGCCTTGAGCGCAACCGGGAATGTCAGGTCCTCCGCAGCCGCAATCGCGGCGTCGACCGTCTGGCAGCGCCAGCCCAAGGGCACGGGCAGGCCATGCTTCGCCAGAAGAGCCTTTGCGGCGGCTTCGTCGGGCGCCTGTTCGTCCGTGCCACGGATTTCCGGGGAGACGACCGGCTGAGCAAGGGGTGTCTTCCATGCCTTGCCGATGAAGGCGGCGGCCTCGGCCGCGTCGAATGCTTCGGCGATGCCGCAGAGCGGTGCAATGCCCTGCGCCATCAGCCCGGCCATGTACGCCTCCGGGATATTTTCCGGCAGCGAGGCGACGATGGCGCCCTTGGCCCTGTTGGTTTTGAGGGCCGATTCAAGGCCGCGCACCGTCGACCACCAGTCGACATCGGAACAGCGGTCCTTGCGCGGAAAATCGAGCACGAGACAGCTCAGGGCAAAACCGCCGGATACCATGGCCGTGAAAGTCTCGGTCAGCGCCGGTTCGTTGTTCCAGATGAACGTGTGGTAATCCAGCGGGTTGGCGACGGCGACCAGCGGCCCCAGCGTGGATTTGACCTTGGCGCGATGCTCCGGTGTGAGCGGTGGAAAGTGGATGCTTCGCCCCTCGGCACTGTCGGCCATGACGGAGGCTTCGCCGCCGGAACAGCTCATGGAACACAGCGTATCGCCATCGAGCGGCCCGTGCACATGCAGCAGTTTCAAGGTTTCGAGGAACGAGGCGATGGAATTGACGCGGGCAATGCCGAGCCGCTTCAGGAATGCATCCGACGCCGCATCCGATCCGGCCAGCGAGGCCGTGTGCGACACCGTGGCGGCGCGCGCCTGCGCGGAGCGTCCGACCTTCATGGCAACGATGGGCTTGTTCAGTTCCCGCGCCCGTTTTGCCAAAGCTTCGAATTTCGCCGCCGACTGGAACGCCTCGATGTGCAGGCCCAGCGCCGTGACCCGTTCATCCTCAAGCAGGGCAATGGCCATGTCAGGCAGGCCGGTCTGCGCCTGATTGCCTGCCGTCATCACGTGAGCAATCGGCAATCCGCGCGTCTGCATGGTCATGTTGATGGCAATGTTGGACGATTGCGTGATGATGGCGACACCGCGCTCATCGGCGGCGAGCCTGCGCCCGCCATGCTGATCCGGCCAGAGCAGGGCGCCATCGCAGTAGTTGATCAGGCCATAGCAGTTCGGACCGATAATGGGCATGTCGCCCGCCGCCGCGATCAGTTCATCCTGCAGGCGTGCGCCATCCGCGTCGTCGGCGCCAGCTTCAAGAAACCCAGAGGCGTAGCAGACGGCAACACCCGCGCCGCGTTCGCGCAACTGCCTGACGATATCGAGGGTCAGAAAGCGGTTGACGCCGACAAAGGCAGCGTCGGGACTGCCGGGAAGATCCGCAACGGAGCGGTAGGCCTTGAGGCCAAGCACTTCGTCATGTTTCGGGTGGACCGGCCATATCTCGCCGGAGAACCCCATTTTCTGCGATTGCTTGATGACTTCGGCGGCCTGAAGGCCACCGAAGACAGCGATGGTTTTGGGACGGAGCAGACGGTCGAGTGCGCGCATGTGTCAGACACCCCCCTCTGTCCTGCCGGACATCTCCCCCACAAGGGGGGAGATCAGCCAGCATTGCCGTTTCTGCGAAATTTGAAACGTTTCCTGTTGTGCAAAAGCATTCATGCCAATGTGATCTCCCCCCTTGTGGGGGAGATGGGCGGCAGCCCTGAGGGGGGTACAACCTGACCGCATAATCACTTACGCTCCGTGCGGGCGAAGCAGGGCGCGCGAGATGATATGCCGCTGGATTTCGGATGTGCCTTCCCAGATGCGTTCGACGCGTGCGTCGCGCCAGATGCGCTCAAGCGGCAGGTCGTCCATCAGCCCCATGCCGCCGTGAATCTGGATCGCCTCATCGGCGACGAAGGCGAGCATTTCCGTGGCCTTCAGCTTGGCCATGGCCATGTCCTGATCGGTGACGGTACCCTGATCGAACTTCCAGCCCGCCTCGAAGGTCAGGAGATCGGCGGCCTTCAGCTCCGTTGCCATGTCGGCGAGTTTGAACGAGACGCCCTGGAACTTGCCGATCTGCTGGCCGAACTGTTCGCGCTGCGCCGCATATTCGATGGCATGGCCAAGCGCCCGTTCCGCCCGGCCGAGACAGGTGGCCGCGACCTGCAGCCGTGTGGCACCGAGCCAGGTATTGGCAACCTCAAATCCCTTGTGAACCTCGCCAAGAATGGCATCGGCAGGCAGCCGGCAATCGTCGAATTCGACGATGGCATTGGTGTAACCCCGGTGCGAGACGTTGCGATACCCCTCACGGATCGTCATGCCAGGATGGCCCTTGTCGACGAAGAAGGCGGTGATTTTCTTCTTCTTGCCGCGCGGCGTGTCTTCCTCACCGGACGCCACGAAGAGGATGACGAAATCCGCTTCCAGCGCGTGGCTGATGAAATGCTTGGTGCCGTTGACGACCCAGTCACCGCCCTTTTCCACGGCCGTCGCCTTCATGCCGCGCAGGTCGGAACCGGCGCCCGGTTCCGTCATGGCGAGGCAATCGGACTTTTCGCCGCGAATGCAGGGATAGAGGTATTTTTCCTTCTGCGCGTCGGTACCGGCGAGCAGGATGTTGGACGGACGCCCGACGCAGGACCAGTGCAGCGCATAATTGGCGCGGCCAAGCTCCTTTTCATACAGCAGCCACGTCACGGTATCGAGACCGGCACCGCCGACGGATTCCGGCATGTTCGCCGCATAAAGACCGGCTGCTATCGCCTTCTGCTTGAGTTCGTCCGCAAGCTCCTTGCGCAGGACTCCCGTGCGCTCCACTTCCGCCTCATGCGGATAGAGCTCGTTTTCGACAAAGGCCCGCGTCGTCTCGACAATCAGCCTTTGCTCCTCCGAAAGACCGAAATCCATGATTTAAGCCTTCTTCTTGGGTTTGGTGGATTTGGCCTTTTCAGCCGCCTTGGAGACCGCAGGCTTCTGTGCCAGTTTCGACAACTGCTTGGTGTAATCCTTGTAGAGCGCACCGGCACCCCAGCCCTTGCCCTTGTTCTGGCGCGAAAGGGCATCCATGATCGCGACGAGATTGTCGTCGCGGATGCGTTCCAGCTCGCGGATGGACAGGCCATGCGCCTGTTCATCGGACTGTGCGGCGATCTTGTCGACGAGTTCATCGGTGAGTTCGGGTACGTCCATCAGCTTGGTCCACGGCCAGGAAAGGCAGGGGCCGAACTGGGCCATGAAGTGGCGCATGCCGGCTTCGCCGCCCGCCACGCGATAGACCTGGAACATGCCCATCTGCGCCCAGCGGATGCCGAAGGAATAGCGCATGATATCGTCGAGTTCCTCGACGGTGGTGATGTCGTCCTTGATCAGCCACAGCGCTTCGCGCCAGACGGCTTCGAGCAGGCGATCGCCGACAAAGGCTTCGATTTCCTTGCGGATGACCACCGGCTTCATGCCGATGGAGGCATAGAGTTCCCGCGCGGTTTCGATGGCTTCCGGCGAGGTCAGCTTGCCGCCGACGATTTCAACCAGTGGCAGGAGATAGACCGGATTGTAGGGATGGCCGACGACGAGGCGCTCGGGATGCTGCATCGATGTCTGCATGTCCGACGGCAGGATGCCTGACGTGGACGAGCCAATGATGGCATCGACCGCCGCATGCTTGTCGATCTCCGCCAGCACCTTGTGCTTGAGGTCGAGGCGTTCCGGCACGCTTTCCTGGATGAAATTGGCACCGGCAACAGCCTCGGCGATTGTCTTGGCGAAGGTGAGTTTACCCTCTTGCGGCAGGCCGCCGGGCACCATGGTCTTGTAGGCGCGGCGTGAATTCTTCATCACCTCGCTGACCTTGCGTTCCGCCTCCGGGTCCGGATCGAAGATCGAGACGTCGATGCCGTTGAGAATGAGACGGGCAACCCAGCCCGCACCGATGACGCCGCCGCCGACGGCTGCCGCTTTGCGAATGACGCTCATGATCTCACCAGCCCTTTGTCAGTTTCATGCGGGCCCGAACCTCGTCCGGTCCCAGAATGCGGGCGCCGATGCCCTCGGCGACCTTCACGGCCCGTTCGACCAGCTGGCCGTTGGTGGCAAGGACGCCCTTGTCGAGCCAGATATTGTCTTCGAGGCCGACGCGGATATTACCGCCGGCGAGCATGGCCATGGCGGCATAGGGCAGCTGGTTGCGGCCGATGGAGAAGGCCGAAAACGTCCAGTTGGCGGGCAGGTTGTTGGTCAGCGCCAAAAGCGTATTGATATCGTCGGGCGCACCCCACGGAATGCCCATGCAGAGCTGCACCATGACCGGGTCTTCCAGAAGCTTCTGGTCATAGAGCCATTTGGCCAGCAGCAGGTGGCCGGTATCGAAAATCTCGACTTCCGGGCGCACGCCAAGCGCCTTGATCTGCGCCGCCATGTCTTTCAGCATGGCAGGCGTGTTGGTCATGACGTAATCGCCTTCGCCGAAATTCATCGTGCCGCAATCGAGCGTGCAGATTTCCGGGCGCAGCTTGGCCACGTGCACGAGCCGTTCGGTGGCGCCGACCATATCGGTTCCAACAGGTGAGGGCGGCATCGGCTGTTCGGTGCTGCCGAGCGTCAGGTCGCCGCCCATGCCGGCGGTCAGGTTCAGCACCATGTCGACGCCCGATGCCTTGATCAGCTCGACCACTTCCGCATAGAGCGCGACATCGCGCGATCCTTTGCCGGTTTTCGGATCGCGCACATGGATATGCGCCACCGCGGCACCGGCATTGGCGGCGGAAATGCATTCGTCGGCGATCTGCCGCGGGGTGACCGGAACCTTGTCGGACCGGCCTGTCGTGTCGCCAGCGCCAGTGACGGCACAGGTGATGAATACGTCGCGATTGGGGGTGAGTCCCATTGCTTTGCTCCCATTTTTTCGTTGGGCAAATCATGCAGCTGTTGCAAATGCATGCTTTGCAATATACGAACTTGATTTGATGAATAGCGAAACGTCGCCCCTCTTTTTGCCCAACACCAAAACGCTTGATGTGACGGTCCTCGTCTTCAGCGGCGCATCGCTGATGTGCGTGGCATCGACCATCGATCCCATGCGCGCCGCCAACCGCGTCTCGGGCAGCACCCTGTTCAAATGGCGGATCGTGTCGCTGGATGGCAACCCGGCGATCACCACCTGCGGGCTGCCGATTGCCGTCTCCGGCGCGTTCGATCCGGCTGACAAGGCAGACATGCTGCTGATGATCGGCGGCTTCGGCACATCGGATATTTCGCGCACCACCTTCACCGCCGGCCTGCGCCGCGCCATGCATCACTACCAGATGATCGGCGGCATCGAGGCGGGGTCATGGCTGCTTGGCCGGGCGGGGCTGCTGCGGGGACGGCGTGCCACAACGCACTGGGAGGACATGGAGGAATTCACCGCCGAATTTCCCGAGGCGGATATCCGGCCGGACCGCTATGTCATCGATGGGCCCGTCTTCACCACGGGCGGCGCGTCGCCGACCTTCGACCTGATGCTGCATCTCATCCGCTCGCGCTGCGGCATGTCCGTGGCGCTCGATGTGGCGAGCGTCTTCATCTACGACGAAGCGCATGCATCCAATGTTGCCCAGCCGCTTGTCTCGCTGGGGCGGCTCGACGGCGTACATCCGAAACTCGCCACGGCGATTCGGCTCATGGAGGGGCATCTCGATGCGCCGCTCACCGTCGGTGCGATCGCCAAACGCTGCGGTCTCAGCGCCCGCAGCCTGGAAAAAATTTTTGCGAAGGCCGTGGGCGAGGGACCCGGCCGCTACTATCTGCGGCTGCGCCTGAAGATCGCGCGGCGGCTGATCACCGACACCAAAACCCCGCTGGCCGATATCGCCGCGCGTACGGGTTTTTCATCCGCTGCCGCATTCGCCCGTACGTTCCGGACGTTTGAAGGCAAGCCGCCGAGCAGCCTGCGCGCGGCAGCCAATCGTTAGGCAGCCGCCATTATCAGTCGTTTTTGACACAGTGGACGGGCGGCTGCCATGGTTCAAATGCCGCCGAGTTTTACCAATGAGGGGAATACCAGCATGCCAGAAGGTGATTTGTACCGCTCCGCTCCGATAGCCATGGAAAAGGAATGGATCGATTATAACGGCCATCTGAACATGGCCTATTACAACGTGGTGTTCGACCGCGGCGGCGACGAATTCCTTGCCGAACTGGGATTTGGCCCGAAATATGCGGCGGAACGCAAGCTGACGATCTACACGGCGGAGGTTCATATCTGCTACGTGCAGGAGATCCATCTTGACCATCTGGTGACGGTAACCAGCCAGCTCATCGATTTCGACGGCAAGCGTCTGCACACCTACAACGAAATCATTCACGTCGATGGCTGGGTTGCCGCGACGTCGGAAGTTCTGTCACTGCATGTGGATATGAACGGCCCGAAGGTTGTGCCGTTCCCGGAGGACGTGCTGCCAAAGCTTGCGTTTTACCGGGATGCCCATGCGAAGCTCGGGATTCCGGCGCGGGTTGGAAAATCGATCGGGATTAAGAGGAAGTAGGTTTGCAAGAGCACCGTGCGTGGTTCGACAAGCTCACCATGAGGGAATCCAGTGCTTTGCAAAATGCAACTTCCCTCATGGTGAGCTTGTCGAACCACGCACAAGCCTATGCAGCCTCGAACTGCTCCACCAGCCACTTCTCGAACTGGCGGATGCGCGCTTCATTGACCCGCTCCTTGCGGCAGATCATGTACCATGCACTGGGTTGCGGGACTTTCAGCGCGAACGGTGCCACCAGACGCCCCGCCTTCAGATCGTCGGCGACGAGAAAGCCCGGCGCGATGGCCAGTCCCTGACCATCGAGGGCCGATTGCAGGGCGGCGAGGTAGGTGTCGAACTTCAGCGTCACCGCCTGGCCGCTATCGGCAATCCCTGCGGCATCGAGCCACGTGCCCCAGTCCTCCGGCGCGGTATAGAGCGCCAGACGCGGCACCTTGTTGAGTGCCTTTGCCTCGGTGTCGCCCGCGATCCGCGCCGCAACCGCCGCGCTGCACACCGGAAACATCTCGGCTTTGACAAGCAGCCGGTAATGCAGGTTCATCCGCTCCGGCCGGGTCGTGTGGATGATGCCGATATCGGAACTGTCGATATTGAGTTCCCAGTCGAGCTGGCTGGTGCCGATGCGGATGGCAAGGTTCGGGTTGACCTTGCGGAAGTCGGTCAGGCGCGGAATGAGCCAGCGGATGGCGAAGGTCGCATAGGTTTCAATCGCCAGATCATCCGTCGTGCCCAGCCGGTTGATCAGCGCCGTGCCGCGGGCGATCTTTTCGAAGGCATCGCGCATATAGGGATAATACAGCGTCCCGGCATCGGTCAGCGCCACGCCGCGCGGCAGGCGTTCGAACAGTTTTACCCCGAGAATCGCCTCAAGCTCGGAAATGCGGTGGCTGATGGCCGATTGGGTGACGCCAAGCTCATCGCCCGCCAGGCGAAAGCTCAAGAGACGGGCCGAAGCTTCAAACGCGCGCAACGAGCCGAGCGGGGGTATTCGGGGCTTCGACATCATCGGGCGGCATCCTGTAAAACAGACTGTTGAGAATAATTCATGTCTTGATGAGCAACCATCGCTTGAACGGCGCCCAATGCGGAATCATTCTAATCTGCGACGCATCCGGGAAACAAGGGAGCGCGTCGGGGGACCACTCTTTTTGAGCGAGGCTAACATGGGCGCGGAACAGGCATTGGCTGGCGTTGCACCGGCAGGCGACAAGATCGACCGCATGATTGCGGACCACCGGCCCGGCCATGGGCTGACGCGCGCTTTCTACATGGACCCGGATGTCTATGCCCGGGACATGGAACGGGTGTTCCGCCGCCATTGGCACTGCATCGGCCATGCCAGCATCATTCCCAATGCGGGCGATTTCGAGCTGTTCAAGATCGACTCGGAGGCGGTGATCGTTTCGCGCACCGAGGATGGCGCGATCCACGCATTTCTCAATGTCTGCCGCCATCGCGGCGCCGAGGTCTGTACCCAGCAGAAGGGCAATGCCCGCTTCTTCGTCTGCCCCTATCACGCCTGGACCTACATGAATGACGGCAGCCTGCGCGCGGCACGGCTGATGCCGCGGGACTTCGACCGCAGCGCGCATGGCTTGAAAAAGCTGCATGTACGGGTGGCCGAAGGGCTGATCTTCATCTGCTTTGCCGACGAACCGCTGAATTTCGACATTATCGAGCAGTCGCTGCGCACGACCTGCGGGCAGTATGGCTGGGCCGATGCCAAGGTGGCGCACCGCGAGACCTATCCGGTGGATGCTAACTGGAAACTGGCCGTGGAAAATTACGTCGAGTGCTACCACTGCGGCCCGGCCCATCCGGAATATTCGCAGACCCATGCGCTTGAGCAACCGCTGGAAAAAATCACCGAGCTGAATGCGCGGATGGAGCAGCGCACCTGTGCGCTTGGTATTGATATCGCCACAGGCGACCATTGGCAGAGCTCCGCGCAAGGCAATGAAACGATTCACACGTTCCGCTATGCGCTCTATGACGGCGTATCGAGCGGCAGCCAGGACGGCTCGCCCGTCGGCCCGCTGATGGGCCGTTTCACCGAATTCGACGGCGGCGTGACCTCCATCCATCTTGGCGGCACGAGTTTCCTCGTGTGCTACCCCGATCACGGCATGATTTATCGTTTCATTCCGAAGACAGCCGATACCTGCGAGATGGAGCTGATCTGGCTGGTGCGCGGCGATGCCGAGGAGGGCCGGGATTACGATCTGGAAAAGCTGACATGGCTGTGGAAGGTGACCACGGCCGAGGACAAGACGATCATCGAACACACGGCGCGCGGCGTGCGCTCGCACTACTTCGTGCCGGGGCCCATCGCACCGATGGAACACAACGAGTTGCGGTACATCCAGTGGTACCTCGATGAAATCGCCCGGGCATGACCGGGCAGCAAAACCACAGCATGAGACCACGGGAGACTATGCATGTCTGAATTTCCAACGTCGGCGCGGGTCATCATCATCGGCGGCGGGGCGGTCGGCGTCTCGTCGCTGTATCATCTGGCCAAGGCGGGATGGACCGACTGCGTGCTTCTGGAGAAGAACGAGCTGACATCGGGCTCCACCTGGCATGCGGCGGGCAATGTGCCGACTTTCTCCGCCTCGTGGTCGGTGATGAACATGCAGCGCTATTCTGCCGAGCTGTACCGGCGGCTGGCGCAGGAAGTCGACTATCCCATGAACTACCATGTCACCGGCTCGCTGCGGCTCGCCCATGGCAAGGAACGCATGCGCGAGTTCCAGCGTGTCAAAAGCATGGGCCGCTATCAGGGCATGGATATCGATGTGCTCGGCGTCGATGAAATCAATGGCCGCTATCCCTTCATTGCGACGCATGATCTGGCGGGCGCGCTGTACGATCCGAACGATGGCGATATCGATCCGGCCCAGCTGACGCAGGCGCTGGCCAAGGGCGCGCGCGACATGGGCGCAAAGATCATCCGTTTCTGTCCGGTGACAGGCGCCCGGCGCGACGGTGACGAATGGGTGATCGCGACGCCGCAGGGCGAGATCCGCTGTGAATATGTGGTCAATGCCGCCGGTTACCGGGCGCAGGAAATCGGCAGGCTGTTCGGCCGCGAGGTGCCGATGATGGTCATGAGCCATCAATATCTGCTGTTCGATGAAATCCCCGAGATTGCCGCATGGAGCCGCGAGCAGGGCCACAAGCTGCCGCTGCTGCGCGATGTGGATTCGTCCTACTATCTCCGGCAGGAAAAGAACGGCATGAATCTCGGCCCCTATGAGCGCAATTGCCGGGCGCATTGGGCCACCCCAGACGATCCGATGCCGGATGATTTCTCCTTCCAGCTGTTTCCCGACGATCTTGAACGGCTCGAATGGTATCTGAACGATGCGATCGCCCGCGTGCCGATCCTTGGCACGGCCGGTCTGTCGAAAATCATCAATGGCCCCATTCCCTATGCACCGGATGGCAATCCGCTGATCGGGCCGATGCCCGGCGTGCCCAATGCGTTCGAAGCCTGTGTTTTCACCTTCGGCATCGCGCAGGCGGGTGGGGCAGGCAAGGTTCTGGCGGAATGGGTGACGGAGGGCGCGACCGAATGGGATATGTGGTCCTGCGATCCGCGCCGCTTCACCGCCTTTGCCGACCATGACTACAGTGTCGCCAAGGGCGTGGAAGTCTATGGCCATGAATACGCCATCCATTTCCCGCGCCACACCTGGTCTGCGGGACGCAACAAGAAGCTGTCGCCGCTGCATGCGCGCGTGACCGGGTTGGGTGCGCAGTTCGGCGTCTATAATGGCTGGGAGCGGGCAAACTGGTATGCGCAGCCCGGCGACGACACGTCGGAAGCGGCGACCCAGACATTCACGCGGGAAGGGCCCTGGCAACGGCGCATCCGCGAGGAGTGTCATGCGGTGCGCGATGCGGTCGGCATTCTCGATCTGCCCGGCTTCTCCCGCTTCAAGGTGAGCGGCACCGGGGCACGCGACTGGCTGTCCGGCTTGATCACCGGTCTGGTGCCGAAACCCGGCCGCATCGGCCTTGGCTATTTCGCCGATGCCAAAGGCCGCGTCGTTACCGAAATGTCCATCATGGCGATCGATGAGGACGTGTTTTTCCTCATTACCGCAGGCGTTGCCGAGTGGCACGATCTGGAATGGCTGCAAAAACATCTGCCCAGGGGCAGCGCAATCAGCATCAGCAATGTCACCGAGCAGTTTTCCTGCCAGATCGTCACGGGCCCGAAGGCGCGCGATCTCTTTGCCGGTATCTGCGATGCGGACCTCGGCAAATCCTGGCTGTCGCACCAGACGACGCAGATTGCCGGTCGCTATTGCCAGCTTGTGCGCGTGTCGTTTGCCGGGGAACTGGGCTGGGAAATCCACAGCAAGGTCGCCGATACCCAGGCGATTTTCGATGCGGTCTGGCAGGCGGGGCAGCCATACGGGCTAAAACCGTTCGGCATGTATGCGCTGGACTCGCTGCGGCTGGAAAAGGGTTATCGCGCCTGGAAGGGCGATCTTTCCACCGACTATACGCCTTTGCAAAGCGGGCTCGACCGTTTCATCAAATGGGAAAAGCCGGAATTTCTCGGCAAAGCCGCACTGGAAAGCGAAAAGCAGCACGGCGTGCAGAAGCGCTTCGTCACGCTGACTGTCGATGCCGGCGATTGCGATGCGCCCTACATGTCGACGCTCTGGCACCAGGGCAGCATCGTTGGCGAAACCACCTCGGGCGGCTGGGGCCACCGGATCGACAAATCCATCGCGCTCGGCATGCTCAAGACCGAACTCACCGAACCCGGAACGGAAATCGAGGTCGAGATTTTCGGCGAACGTTTCAAGGCTACCGTGCATCCGGATCAGCCGCTCTGGGACCCCGCTAACGAAAGAATCCGCGCATGAGTTCTCTTCCGGCCAAGGCCAGAGCCGTCATCATCGGGGGCGGCGTTTCCGGCTGTTCCGTCGCCTATCACCTTGCCAAGCTGGGCTGGACCGACATTGTTCTCTTGGAACGCAAGCAGCTGACCTCGGGCACCACATGGCATGCGGCCGGGCTGATCGGCCAGCTGCGCGCCTCGCAGAACATGACGCGGCTCGCCAAATATTCCGCTGATCTCTACGTCAAGCTGGAGGCGGAAACCGAGGTGGCCACGGGCATGCGCCAGGTGGGGTCCATCACCGTGGCGCTGACCGAGGAACGCAAGCACGAGATCTATCGCCAGGCTTCTTTGGCGCGTGCTTTCGATGTGGATGTGCGGGAGATTTCTCCACAGGAAGTCAAGGAGATGTACCCGCATCTTAACATATCGGATGTGGTCGGGGCGGTGCATCTGCCGCTGGACGGGCAGTGCGATCCCGCCAATATCGCCATGGCACTGGCCAAGGGCGCAAGGCAGCGCGGCGCGAAAATCTTCGAGAACGTGAAAGTCACCGACATTCACAAGAAGAACGGCCGGGTATCCGGCGTTTCCTGGGCCAGGGGCGAGGAACAGGGCACGATCGAGACCGATGTGGTGATCAACTGCGCGGGCATGTGGGCGCGTGATCTGGGGTCCATGTCGGGCGTGACGGTGCCTCTGCACGCCTGCGAGCATTTCTATCTCGTCACCGAGGCCATCCAGGGGCTCGGCCGCCTGCCGGTGCTGCGTGTCCCGGATGAGTGCGCCTATTACAAGGAAGATGCCGGCAAGATGATGCTCGGCGCCTTCGAGCCCGTGGCCAAGCCGTGGGGCATGAACGGCATTTCCGAAGATTTCTGCTTCGATCAACTGCCGGAGGATTTCGAGCATTTCGAACCGATCCTCGAAATGGGCGTCAACCGCATGCCGATGCTCGGCACGGCGGGCATTCACACTTTTTTCAACGGCCCGGAGAGCTTTACCCCGGATGATCGCTATTATCTCGGCGAGGCACCGGAACTCGGTGGTTACTGGGTGGCGGCGGGCTACAATTCCATCGGCATCGCATCGTCAGGTGGCGCCGGCATGGCGCTGGCCCAGTGGATTCACGATGGCGAAGCGCCGTTCGATCTGTGGGAAGTGGATATCCGCCGGGCCCAGCCGTTCCAGAAGAACCGGCGGTATCTGAAGGAACGCGTCTCCGAGACGCTTGGCCTGCTCTATGCCGACCATTTTCCCTATCGGCAGATGGCGACCTCCCGCAATATCCGCCGTTCGCCCATCCATGAACATCTGAAGGCACGCGGTGCCGTTTTCGGCGAAGTGGCCGGATGGGAACGGGCAAACTGGTTCGCCAATGACGGGCAAGAGCGCGAATACCGCTATTCCTGGAAGCGGCAGAACTGGTTCGACAATCAGCGCGCGGAACATCTGGCGGTGCGCAACGGCGTCGGCCTGTTCGACATGACCTCGTTCGGCAAGATCCGCGTCGAGGGCCGCGATGCACTGGCTTTCCTGCAAAGACTTTGCGCCAACCAGCTGGATGTCGAACCCGGCCGCATCGTCTACACGCAGATGCTCAACAATCGCGGCGGTATCGAAAGCGACCTGACCATCACGCGCCTGTCGGAGACGGCATTCTTTGCCGTTGTTCCCGGCGCCACCCTGCAGCGCGATCTCGCCTGGATGCGCAAGCATCTCAAGGACGAATTCGTGGTCATCACCGATGTGACGGCGGCCGAATCCGTGCTGTGCCTGATGGGGCCGAAATCCCGCGAGGTGATCGAAAGGATCAGCCCCAACGATTTTTCCAATGCGGGTCATCCCTTCGGCACCGCGCGGGAAATCGAGATCGGCATGGGCCTCGCCCGCGCCCACCGCGTCACCTATGTCGGCGAACTCGGCTGGGAGCTTTATGTCGCGTCGGACCAGACCGCCCATGTGTTCGAGGCGCTGGAGGAGGCCGGTCAGGCGTTGGGTCTAAAACTATGCGGCCTGCACACGCTGGATTCCTGCCGGATCGAAAAGGCCTTCCGGCATTTCGGCCATGATATCACCGACGAAGACCATGTGCTGGAGGCAGGGCTCGGCTTTGCCGTCAAAACCACGAAGGGCGATTTCATCGGGCGTGATGCGGTGTTGCAGAAGAAGGAAAACGGGCTGGACCGCAGGCTGGTGCAGTTCCGTCTTGCCGATCCCGAGCCGCTGCTGTTCCACAATGAAGCCATCGTGCGCGATGGCGAAATCGTCGGAACGATCACCTCAGGCAATTACGGCCATTATCTCGGCGGTGCGATCGGGCTTGGCTACGTCGCCTGCCGGGGCGAAAGCACCGAACAGGTGCTGGCGTCAAGCTATGAGATCGAGATCGCCGGAGAGCGCGTGAAAGCCTTGGCATCGCTCACGCCGATGTACGATCCGAAGGCGGAGCGGGTGAGGATGTAAGTATTTCACCCCCCTCTGTCCTGCCGGACATCTCCCCCACAAGGGGGGAGATCAAATCGGCATCAATGGTTTCGCCTTATTTTCAATGTTGAAGATTAATTGAAATAGCTGTGAAAGCTGATCTCCCCCCTTGTGGGGGAGATGGGCGGCAGCCCAGAGGGGGGTGTTGAACCCCCTAGGCCTCAATTCATGCTGGTTAGCACTTCGTTGAACTGTTCCAGCGCCCAATCGATCTGATCGCGCTTGATCACCAGCGGCGGCGCGATGCGGATCGTATCGCCATGGGTGTCCTTGGCGAGAATGCCGCGTTCCTTCAGTTCGTAGCAGAAGCGGTTGGCACCGCCGGCTTCCGGATGTAGCTCGATGGCCAGCATCAGGCCGCGGCCGCGCACTTCGCGCACGATATTGCTGCGGATACCCTTGAGCTGCTGCAGGAAATATTCGCCCTCGATGCGCGAATTCTCGATCATGTTTTCTTCGGTCAAAACACGCAGCGCGGCGCGGGCAATGGCGCAGGCCAGCGGATTGCCGCCGAACGTGCTGCCGTGCTGGCCGGGTTTCAGAACGCCGAGCACATCGCTGTTCGACAGCACGGCGGAGACGGGATAGAAGCCGCCGGAGAGCGCCTTGCCGATGAGCGTCACGTCGGCCTCGATCGCCTCATGCTCTTCCGCCAAAAGGGCGCCGGTGCGGCCAAGGCCGGTCTGGATTTCATCGAGGATCAGCGTGATGTTGTTCTGCGTGCAGAGCGCGCGCACCTTGGAGAAATAGCCTTTCGGCGGGATTTTCACGCCGGCCTCGCCCTGGATGGGCTCGACAAGGAACGCCACGGTATTGGGCGTCAATGCCGCTGCAAAGGCATCGATATCGCCGAAAGGAACGACCTTGAAGCCCGGCGCAAACGGGCCGAAATTCTCGCGGGCGGACGGATCCGTGCTGAACCCGACGATCCCCATGGTGCGGCCGTGGAAATTATCGGAACAGACGATGATCTCGGCGGCATTCTCCGGCACGCCCTTGACCTCGTAGCCCCATTTGCGCACGGCCTTGATGGCGGTCTCGACGGCTTCGGCACCGCTGTTCATCGGCAGGATCTTGTGCGAGCCGGTGAGGGTTGCCAGCTCTTCGTAGAACAGGGCCAGCTGATCGTTGCGGAAGGCGCGCGAGGTCAGCGTCAGCTTTGACGCCTGTTCGGTCATGGCCGCCAGGATCTTGGGATGGCAATGGCCCTGGTTGACGGCGGAATAGGCTGAAAGACAGTCGAGATAGCGGTTCCCATCGATATCCCAGACATGCACGCCTTCACCGCGCGACAGAACCACATCAAGCGGCTTGTAGTTGTGAGCGCCAAGACGGGACTCGGTCGAAATCAGTTGGGCGGCTGTTTGCAGCAAAATATCCTCCTATTTGCCAATTTTCTTATACGTTGAGCGCCGTGGTGCTCTGGTCTGAAACGGCGGGCCGTTCATAAATCTGCCGGCCGAACAGGCTGGCGACGAGATCGACGAGCAGCATGGCGCTCTTGCCGCGATCATCGAGGAACGGATTGAGCTCGACGATGTCGAGCGAGCCGACAACGCCGGAATCATGCAGCATTTCCATCACGAGATGGGCTTCGCGGTAGGTGGCGCCGCCGGGAACCGTCGTGCCGACACCCGGCGCAAGCGACGGATCGATGAAATCCACGTCAAAGCTGACATGCAGGATGCCATTGGCCTTCTGCACCCGCTCGATGATGCGGCGCATCAGCTTGGCCACGCCGAACTCGTCGATCTGGCGCATGTCGATGACGTCGATGCCGCGTTCGCGCAGGAGCTTGCGCTCGACCGTGTCGATGGAGCGGATGCCGAAGAGATGCAGGTTTTCCGGCTTGATCAGGCCATGCGGCTCGTCGCCGAACACGCCTTCAAGGCCGGGCTCGTTGCACAGGAGCGCTGCGGACATGCCGTGCATGTTGCCGGAGGGCGAGGTTGCCGGGGTGTTGAAATCGGAATGCGCGTCGAGCCAGAGCACGAACAGTTCGCGGTTGTTTTCCTGGCAGTAGCGGGCGATGCCGCCGACCGAGCCCATGGACAGCGAATGGTCGCCGCCCAGAATGACCGGAAAACTGCCGTCCTTCATCGCCTCATAGGTTTCAACGCAGAGCATGCGCGACCATGCGGCGATCTTTTCGATGTGATGAGCAAGGCCGGTGACGGGCGCAACGGCTGGCAGGGTCTGCGGCAAGCGAAGATCGCCATGATCGTCGACCGGATGGCCCATCTCTTCCAAAGTGCGGATGAGACCGGCGGTGCGCAGCGCTGCCGGGCCCATCAGGGCGCCGAGACGACCGGCACCTTCCTCGATGGGCGCGCCGACGATCGTCAATTTCTGTTTGGGGTCGTTCTCAAAGTTGCTGAGCATGTTCATCAACAAGCGCCACTTTCGCGTTTGAATGGTCAATCAAATGAAGCCGGGGGATTCACCGGCGCAGCCAGTATACTGCCACCCCGAGACGGTGACAAATAGACAGCATCCTGATAGAAATGCGCTGCTTAATGTGCAGTTTGCGCATCTCAATTGTACAAATTGGAACAGACATGGATGATCTTGACCGCCGCCTCTTGTCACTGCTGCGCGATGACTGCCGCATGCCCGTCTCGTCGATGGCAACGCTGCTCGGCATTTCGCGCGCCACAGTGCGGGCCCGCGTCGACAAGCTGACCACCGATGGCACCATTCAGGGTTTTACCGTGACGCTGAAGGCGGGCGCCGGCGTTTATGGCGTTCGCGCCATCGCCATGATCGAAGTGGCCGGGCAGGGTGCGGAAAAGGTCATCCGCCGCCTGCAGGGATTTCCCGAAATTCGCGCGCTGCATACCACCAACGGTCGCTGGGATATTGTTGCGGAGATCGAGGTGGAGACGCTGGAAGCGTTCGATCACACGCTGCGTGACATCAGGCATATTGACGGAATCACCCTGACCGAGACAAGTATCCTGCTTTCCACCCGCAAGAGCGGATAGACGCATGGTCGTGAAAGGCTGACAACGGATGCACATCCGTGAAATCCCCTGGCTGGAACCAGTCGACGCTGCCGAACGCCTGAAGCCGTTCGGCGGGCTGAGCTTTCTTGACAGTGCCATGCGGCACGACCAGCTTGGCCGCTATTCCTACGTGGCTGCCGATCCCTTCGGCACGCTGGCGGTCCGGGATGGTGCGGCCAGCTGGAACGATCAGCCACTGGATCTCGGCCCGCTGGAAGCGCTTTCACGCTATCTCGAACTCTACCGGCTGGAGGATCAGGCTGATCTTCCACCCTTTCATGGTGGGGCTATTGGCTATTTCTCCTATGAATTCGGACGTTTGCTGGAGAATCTTCCCGAACCTCTCAAACAATCTCAAGGCGAAGTACCCGATGCCATCTGGAGTTTTTACGATGTCGTCCTTGCCTTCGATCACCTGACGCAACGGGTCTGGCTCGTCTCGTCCGGTTTGCCCGAACAGGCGGATGAAAGGCGTGCCGCCGAACGCGCTCATGTCTTTCTTGCGGCGCTCGAGAAGCCGGTGAACACGCAAGCCCCCGCGCGGCCACGCGTTGCGCGCAATATCTGGCAATCCAATTTCACGCGCGAAGCCTATATGCAGGCGGTGGCGAAAGTCGTCGAATACATTCTCGATGGCGATATTTTCCAGGCCAATATCGCGCAACGCTTTATCGCCGATCTTCCCGAAAACTATCCCGTCTGGGCCTTCTACAAGGCGCTGCGCCAGCGCAATGCCGCGACATTTGCCGCCTATCTGGAGCACGATGATCTGGTCATCGCGTCGAGTTCGCCGGAGCGGTTTCTTTCCGTTCGGGGCCGGGAGGTGCAGACACGGCCGATCAAGGGCACGGTGCCGCGCTCGGCCGACCCGGATATCGACCGGCGGCATGCGGAAACCCTGCGTGCTTCTGAAAAGGATCGCGCCGAAAATCTGATGATCGTCGATCTGATGCGCAATGATCTGTCGCGGGTCTGCAATCCCCATTCCGTGCTCACGCCCGTGCTGTGCGGGCTGGAATCCTACGCCAGCGTGCATCATCTGGTGTCGGTCGTCACCGGGCGTCTGGCGGACGAAAAATCACTGCCGGACCTGATCCGTGCGGCTTTTCCCGGCGGCTCCATCACCGGTGCGCCGAAACTGCGGGCGATGGAAATCATCACCGAGATGGAAGAGGTCGCGCGCGGTGTCTATTGCGGCTCGATCGGCTTTTTCGGTTTCAACGGCAATATGGACACCAACATCGCCATCCGCACCGTGCTGTTCCAGGGCGGCAAGGCGGTGTTCCAGGCAGGTGGCGGCATCACGGCGCTCTCCGATCCCGCGGCGGAGTATCAGGAGACGCTGGACAAGGCGGCGCGGATTTTCGATGTGTTCGACATGGCCGGAGATGCCGGCTCATGATCCTCATCATCGACAATTATGATTCCTTCGTTTTCACTGTGGCGCGCTATTTTGCCGAGCTCGGCGAGGAAACACGCGTCGTGCGCAACGACGCAATCACCGTTGCCGACATAGAAGCGCTGCAACCCGCGGCTCTGGTCATCTCGCCGGGTCCCTGCGGGCCGCATGAAGCGGGGCAGTCGCTCGCCATCATCGAAGCCTTCAGCGGCAGCATTCCCATTCTCGGCATATGCCTTGGCCACCAATGCATCGGCGAGGCCTTCGGCGGCACGGTCCTGCGGGCGCAGGAACCCATGCATGGCCGCTCGTCCCTGATCCAGCATGACGGAACGGGCGTTTTCAAGGGCTTGCCGAGCCCGTTCAAGGCGGGGCGCTATCATTCGCTGATTGTCGTTGCGGACAAGGACAATGCGTCGCTCACCGTAACGGCCCGCTCCGACAGTGGCGAGATCATGGGGCTTGCCCACCGGGAGCACCCGACATTCGGGGTGCAGTTCCATCCGGAGTCGGTGCTGACGGAATATGGCCACGCCATGCTCGGCAATTTCCTGCGCATCGGGCGTGCCTTCCATCAACCCGGGAAATGACGATCAGACGTCAGCGCGCCGCTATTTTCGCCTCTTTGTTCGATATTCCTGTTGGCTGCCGGTCCATTCATCCGCTACACCAGCAGTCCAACGGATGCACATCCGCCCTGAACCAACCCAATCC
Organism: Phyllobacterium sp. NPDC097923; assembly: GCF_044760925.1. Lineage (NCBI taxonomy): Bacteria > Pseudomonadati > Pseudomonadota > Alphaproteobacteria > Hyphomicrobiales > Phyllobacteriaceae > Phyllobacterium > Phyllobacterium sp. NPDC097923. The sequence goes on from NZ_JBIWBL010000001.1 coordinate 1,453,623, forward strand.
GACAGCACCAGGCAGGAGACCAACCATGCTTCGCAAGACCGATTTCTATATCAATGGAAAATGGACCGCTCCGGCCGTGGCAAAGGATCTTGATGTCATCAATCCTGCCGATGAGCAGCCTTTCGCCGTCATTTCAATGGGCTCGGCCGCCGATGTCGATGCCGCCGTTGCCGCCGCGCGCAAGGCATTCGCCACCTGGAGCCTGACAAGTCGCGAGGAGCGCATCGCCTGGCTCGAGCGCCTGACCGCCGCCTACGAGACGCGCATCAATGACATGGCGCAGGCCATCTCCTCCGAAATGGGCGCACCGATCAAGATGGCGCTGGAAGAGCAGGCAGCCTCGGGCACCGGCCACCTCAAGGCGTTCATGCGGGCGCTGAAGAGTTTCGAATTCGAGCGCCCGCTCGACGAGCACAACCCCAACGTCCGGATCGCCTATGAGCCCATCGGCGTCTGCGGCCTGATCACGCCGTGGAACTGGCCGATGAACCAGGTTGTGCTGAAAGTCGTGCCTGCCATCGCCGCCGGTTGCACCGTGGTGCTGAAGCCCTCGGAAATCGCGCCGATTTCGTCGGTGGTTTTTGCTGAAATTATCGATGCATCGGGCCTTCCCGCCGGTGTGTTCAACATGGTCAATGGCGATGGTCCGTCCGTGGGCGCTGTCATGTCGGCGCATCCGGGCATCGACATGATGTCCTTCACCGGCTCGACCCGTGCCGGCATTGCCGTGACCAAGGCTGCCGCCGATACGGTCAAGCGCGTGTCGCTGGAACTCGGCGGCAAGTCGCCCAACATCGTTTTCGCCGACAGCGATGTCGAAGCGGCGGTCACGCGCGGTGTCCTGCACGTGTTCAACAATACCGGACAGTCCTGCAATGCGCCGACGCGCATGCTGGTGGAACGCTCGGTCTACGACAAGGCGACTGAGGTGGCCGCTGCCACGGCGAAGGCGACCGTTGTCGGTGATCCCGCGCAGGACGGCGATCATATGGGCCCGCTCGTCTCCGAGGCGCAGTTCAACAAGGTGCAGGGGCTGATCGAACAGGGCATCAAGGAAGGCGCACGCCTGATCGCCGGTGGCACCGGCCGTCCGGAGGGCTTCAATCGCGGCTATTTCGTCCGTCCGACGGTGTTTGCCGATGTGAACAACGAGATGACGATTGCCCGTGAGGAAATCTTTGGGCCGGTACTGGCGATGATCCCGTTCGATACGGAAGAAGAAGCCGTCGAAATCGCCAACGATACGCCATACGGTCTTGCCGCCTATATCCAGTCGGGCGATCGCGAGCGGATCAAGCGTGTGTCGAAGCAGCTGCGTGCGGGCATGGTGCGCATCAACGGCGCGTCGCACAAGGCGGATGCGCCGTTCGGCGGCTACAAGCAGTCCGGCATCGGCCGCGAAGGCGGTCACTGGGGGCTGGAAGACTTCCTTGAGGTCAAGGCCATCAGCGGCTGGGAAGACAGCGCCGCCTGACCGGCAGCGCCGCGCACCCGGTCCCGCCGGGGGAATAACCTTCTGAATTGACGCGTAATCCCCGGAGAAATCGATTTGGATTTCGGGGGTTATGCGTTAACTGACACTGTATGGTGCAAGTCGTGTCGGGAAGGCAGGTGCGGATCGATGGACGAAACGGAAACATTGCCTCCGCCCGCCGATGACGAGCGGGACGTCGACATTTACGGCGAAGACGGTGCCGTCCGCTCGTCCTATCTCGCCCGTGTCGGCGCCGCCATTGCGGATCGTGATGTTCTGTTCCTGCGTTCCCATGTCGGTAAACTGCACCAGTCCGAACTAGGCCACGTTCTTGAAGCGCTGCAATCGGAGCAGCGCGCGGCGCTCGTCGAACTGCTGGGCGATGAATTCGATTTTGCCGCGCTGACCGAAGTCGACGAGGCCGTGCGCCTCGAAATCGTCGATGCCATGCCGAATCAGCAGATCGCTGAAGCGGTTCAGGACCTGGATTCCGACGATGCCGTCTACATCCTGGAAGATCTCGACCAGGAAGACCGCGACGAGATTCTGGCGCAGCTGCCATTCACCGAGCGCGTGCGCCTGCGCCGGTCGCTCGGCTACCCGGAAGAAACCGCCGGACGCCGCATGCAGACAGAGTTCGTCGCCGTGCCGCCGTTCTGGACCGTCGGCCAGACCATCGACTACATGCGCAACAATGCCGACCTGCCGGAATCCTTCTCGCAGATTTTCGTCATCGATCCGATGTTCCGGCTGCTCGGTGCCATCGATCTCGACCGCATCCTGCGTGCCGGCCGCGACAGCAAGATCGACGAGATCATGCATGAGACGCGCCATGCCATTCCCGCGACAATGGACCAGGAAGAGGCGGCACAGATCTTCGAGCAGTATGACCTTCTGTCGGCTGCCGTTGTCGACGAGAATGAACGGCTCGTCGGCGTGCTGACCATCGAGAACATCGTTGACGTCATCCAGGAAGAGGCCGAGGAGGACATCATGCGCCTCGGCGGCGTCGGCGACGAAGAACTGTCCGACTCCGTCCTGTCCACCTCGCGCTCGCGCACGCCCTGGCTGGTCGTCAACCTGTTCACGGCGTTTCTCTCCGCCTCCATCATCGGGCTGTTTGACGGCACCATCCAGCAGATGGTGGCGCTGGCGGTGCTGATGCCCATTGTTGCCTCCATGGGCGGCAATGCGGCGACCCAGACCATGACCGTGACCGTGCGTGCGCTGGCGACACGCGACATGGATATCTACAATGCGGGCCGCATCATCCGGCGCGAGGCCTCGGTCGGTTTGATCAACGGCATGGTGTTCGCCGTGCTGATCGGCATGGTCGCCGGCTTCTGGTTCCACAATGCCGAACTGGGCGGGATCATCGCCTCGGCCATGATCATCAACATGATGGCCGCTGCGCTCGGCGGTATTCTGATTCCCCTGCTGCTCGACAAGTTCGGGGCCGATCCCGCCATTTCGTCGGCTGTCTTTGTCACCACCGTGACCGATGTTGTCGGGTTTTTCTCGTTCCTGGGACTGGCGACCTGGTGGTTCGGACTGGCCTGACAGCTGATTTTCCAGCATTTGAGACTAACGTTCATTTATGCTAACAAAGGTACAATTGACTTTTACGTAATTGCGTGGCCAAACATCCATGTGAAATAGTAAGAAAAATCAGAGCAATGTCTGTCATGCGCGAATATTATTCCATTACTGAGCTGACGCGGGAGTTCGGCGTTTCCACCCGGACATTGCGCTTCTATGAGGATGAGGGGCTGATCCACCCCGTCCGCCGCGGGCGCACACGCCTGTTCCGGCCATCGGACCGGCATCTGCTCAAGCAGATCCTGCGCGGCAAGCGGCTCGGTTTTTCCATCGCGGAAATCCACGAGATCGTGCAGATGTACCGCGAGCCGCCGGGGGAAATGGGTCAACTGCACCTGTTGATGAAGCGCGTCGAGGAAAAGCGCGGCGACCTGCGCCAGAAGCGCCGTGACATCGAGGAAACCCTGGCCGAACTCGATCAGGTTGAAGAAGCCTGCATCGAACGGCTGGCGGAACTGGGCGTCAATACCTGAGAGCTGGTACTGCCCTTCTGCATGGTTCGTGCTGTGTGGTGCGTGGTTCGACAAGCTCACCATGAGGGTGGTGGGTTGGCTGCATGCCAATCGCGAACGTCGCGGAATAGGGCTCCCCGCAACTCTCAACCTTCCTCATGGTGAGCTTATCGAACCACGCACACTGCAACTGCCGATGAACATTTCAATCAGGGCTGCATCGCTTCCTGCGTGCACATGCCGGTGATGTCCTGTATCTGCGGGTCATTGTCCTGGTTGCGCTTGCCCGTATAGACATCGTCGAAAATCTTCTGCGTCTCCAGCTGACCCACCGTGCAGGTGCAAAAACGTTCGCAGAACGCCCTGTCATTGTCCACCGAGCAGCTACGGGTGCATTCCCGGTCGAAAACCTCGTGCGGTGTAAGCGTGGCTGGTGGAAACACCTGCGCGATCAGGAAAACGCAGCTGATCAGCACCGGCTGATGGATCAGATAGAACGCCAGGCTGTGCTGGCCGATGAATCGCAATCCCCGGTCGAGCCAGGCCGGACGGATGGTTCCGGCGAAAATGCGCATCCGGTCGAGGTGCAGCATTGTCTTGGCGAGGGCCATGCCCGCCAGGACCGGGCCGAACCACGGGAAAATCGGCACGTAATCATTGGAACGGATGGGCATTTCCGACAGGCCGAGCGGCCAGAGCGCCGGGGCGTCGAATGCAGCGGAGGCCAGGTAATGCGGCGCGGCGATAACGGCCGCGGCGGCGACGGCGATGACAATGGCGGGAAGGCGCAGAAACAACAGGCCGAGCACGCTGGCGGCGGCAATCTCATGCAGGATGCCGAAGAACACAAAACTGTCCGGTGTGATGTACCGGGTGACGAGCGTGATGGCGAGGGAGGCCGCGACGATCTGCGCCAGGCGGATGCCGAAAGAGCGCAAGCGGATACCGTTGCGATGGGCCAGCACGAGGCTGAAACCGACAAGCACCAGAAAGGTCGAGGCAATGATGCGGGCATAAAGCTTCCAGGCCCCATGGCCCGTGGTGCCAGGCTCCATGTAGCCGAAAAACTCGAAATCCCAGCCCGTGTGATAGGTCGCCATGGCAATGAGCGCGATCCCACGCAGCACATCAAGCCTGCCGAGACGGGATTTGGCGGGCGGGGCAAGCGTCTCGGTCTGGCTCATGCGGGAATCTCGATGATTGCAACTCCTGACAGGCTAGGGGAGTTGCAACACAAAATCCATGTGTTTCCGGCACGCATCACGGCAGATATTTCGCACTTGTTTCAAAGGTTTCTGCGAAACAGACATATAATGTCGCTTGATTGACTGCTATCCATGGTTTCGCGCTCCAATGTCAGGGGGCGCTCGAATCAGCATTTCCCCGATAGCCAAGCCAGTGATCAATCAAGTTCGCCATCCCATCTGGATCAGCACGGCCAAACGTCCGACAGCCCGGGTGTTTGCGATCCTGTTTGGCATCGAGTCGATGGCCCGGGCGATCATCACCAGCGTGGTGCCGATCCAGACCTACGACTTGCTGCAGAGCGAGCGCAGCGTCAGCATCCTCTACACCTGCATGTCGATGCTGGGGCTGATGGTCACCCTGTCGATTCCCCTGCTGATCGTCCGCATCCCGCGCCGCTGGGTCTATACGGCCGGCGCCACCTCGCTGATCCTGGGATGCTGCGCCTTTGCGCTGGATACGGTGCCGGGGCAGGCGGCGGGGCTGTTCCTGCGCACGTTCGGGGCAGGCGCGCTGTCCATCACGCTCAGCCTCTACATCATGGACCATATCAAGAAGGGCGAACTCGTCCGCGCCGAGTCCGTGCGCATGGCGACGGCGACCTTTGCCTGGACGGCCGGGCCGTTCCTCGGCGTGTTTCTCTACAGCACCATCGGCATGATCGCGCCGTTCCTGTTGTCGATCGGCTTTTCCCTGCTGCTTCTCACGCTGTTCTGGTACTTTCGCCTCAGCGACAATCCCGCCCTGCAGAAGGGGCCGAGCCGGGCGGCCAATCCGATTGCCAACGTCCGGCGGTTTGTCGCGCAGCCACGGCTGCGGCTCGCCTGGCTCATCGCTTTTTCGCGGTCGTGCTACTGGAGCACGTTCTTCGTCTACGGGCCGATCCTGATGGTGGCGACGGGCCAAGGCAAGCTGGCGGGCGGCCTGCTCGTCTCCCTCGGCAACCTTTTCCTGCTGGGATCGATCCTGTGGGGCAAGGTCGGCATGGCCAAGGGGCTGATGCGGACGATATCAGGCGTTTTCATCCTTCTGGCCATTGCGCTGGCCGGCGCCGGGTTGGCGGGTGAGAAATTTCCGATGATCGCGGCGCTCATGCTGCTCGCCGGAGCGTTTTTCTGCGTTGCGCTGGATACGCTGGCTTCGACCACCTTCATTCGCGCGGTTCACCCGCACGAGCGCGCGCAGATGACCTCGGTCTACCGGACCTATCTCGATTTTTCCGAGCTTCTGCCGGCATTCTTCTATTCGATCATCCTGACATTCTTCAGTCTTGGCGCGATCTTCATCGCCCTGGGCACGCTGATGGTCTTCACCGCCGTCGTCGTCTGGCGCTATCTGCCGCGTAGCTTATGAATCTGCATTGGCGTTGTTGCGCATCAGCGCGTCGCGGGCATTGGAGAAGAACTGACGGCGCAACAGCACAACCGCCACAAGGCTCGTCGTGATCATGAACAGCAGCGGGTCGAGAAACCATCCGAGATAGCCGATGGAAAAGAAGATGCCGCGCAGTCCGCTGTTGAAGTGCTGGCCGGCCAGGATGTTGATTTCCGCCGCCCGGTTGACGCTGAAAATGACCTGCGGATCGTCCGGCGCCTTGTCGCGGGCCATAGGCACGCCGCCGATCAGGATCGAGCAGTAGTTGAACAGCCGGTAAGCCCAGGCGAATTTGAAAAAGGCATAGGCGAAGAGCACCAGCAGGCCGAGAACCTTGGTTTCAAACAAGCGCTCGGTCGTCTCGCCGAGGAACGGGATATCGTGGAACAGCGTGACCACCCGGCCGGATGAATTCAGCAGGCCGAAACAGCCGCCGATGGCCAGAATCGACGTTGACGCAAAAAAGCCGGTGCCCTGCTGCAGGCCGATCATGATGCTGGTGTCGATCATGCGCAGTTCGCGGCTCGACATGGTGGTCATCCACTGCCGCCGGGCAAAATTCATTTCCGATGTCAGCGAGCGCCGGTTGAGAAATCCCTTGTCCGTGGTGCGCGAATAGAGCACCCACACGCCAAAGAAATAGACGAGGGCCAGCGCATCGAGCCAGTAGGACATAAAGCGTGCGGGTTCCATGCGGGCTCTCTCGGTGTGAGACAAAGACGTGCACAAACACATGACTCAGTTTGCAGATTCACTCAACACGAATTTACCCCAATCGTAAACGGCGCAGCGTGCTGAAGCTTTCTTTAACATGTTGAAATCATTGAAGTCATGCGGCCAGAACAACGCAGCCTTGCGCCGCGCCGCCCTGATTTTGCCATCTTTGGCGTTGCGAAGGACGGCATGGACGGATATACCCGCGTTCCCAGGGAGGGAGCGTTTCGACAGAATCGTATCCTTCCGAGAGCAACAGGGAAATACAAAATTCATGGACGATAGCGTTCAAAAGTCCTGCTGGGGCATCACCGCCTGGGCAGTTGTCGGTTTCGCAGTGATCATGCTGGTGACCTATCTCATCGCAGTGCACTGATAAAAAATCAGGCTCCAGTCCAGTTGAGCCGGAATAAATTTCTGATGGAGGGGTGCAGTGCGTCTGCACCCTTTTTCTTTGGTCCGGCATGTCGTAGAAACACAACGCTAGGTCGGTGGCTGGCTTCGGCTTATGTCTTGGAGCAGCCATTATAGCGCGATACAATTTCACTGTTTGAGGTAGCCGGATGTTCCTGTCGGTTTTCGATCTTTATAAAATCGGCATTGGTCCTTCGAGTTCCCATACGATGGGCCCGATGACCGCCGGCAGCCTGTTCCTCGAAGAGTTGAAGAACGGGCAATGGCCACGCCCGACCGGCGTGAAGGTGGATCGCCTGCGCGTGCATCTGCATGGATCGCTGGCGTTCACGGGCATTGGTCATGCGACGGACCGGGCGGTGATCCTTGGCCTCTGCGGCCTTCTGCCCGCGACGGTCGATCCCAACCAGATGGATGCGCTGCTTGAGACGGTCAAACAGGAAAAACGTATTCGCCCCGAGGGGCATCCCGCCTACCGCTTCGATCCGGCAACCGATCTGATCATGGACCGCAGGACACCGCTGCCGGGGCATGCCAACGGCATGGCCTTCGAAGCCTATGATGCGGATGAACGCCTGCTTCTGCGCCGCATCTTCTATTCGATCGGCGGCGGCTTCGTCGTCACCGAGGAAGAGCTGGAAAGCGCAAAGACCCGTACTGCACCAAAACCCGAACATCCCGTGCCGTTCCCGTTCAAGAACGCGGCCCAGATGCTGGCCATGAGCGCGGAGAGCGGGCTCTCCATCGCGGAAATGAAACGCCGCAATGAAGAAGTCTTCATGAGCCGGGATGAGCTTAACGCCGGTCTTGATCGCATCTGGTCGGCCATGCGCTCCTGCATTGATCGCGGGTTGGAGCAGGAAGGCATCATGCCGGGCGGCCTCAAGGTCAAGCGCCGCGCCCGTTATCTGCATGACCGGCTGCAGGAGGAGTGGCGGCAGAACCGCATGAATCCGCTGCTGGCCAATGACTGGCTGTCCGTCTACGCCATGGCGGTGAACGAGGAGAATGCTGCGGGTGGACGCGTCGTCACCGCGCCGACCAATGGCGCTGCGGGCGTGGTTCCCGCCGTGCTGCGCTATTACCTGCATTTCCACGACGATGCCGATGCCGAAGGCATTCGCGACTTCCTGCTGACATCGGCGGCCATTGGCGGCGTCATCAAGCACAATGCCTCGATATCAGGCGCGGAGGTCGGCTGTCAGGGCGAGGTGGGCTCTGCCTCGGCCATGGCAGCTGCCGGGCTCGCTGCTGTGATGGGCGGTAATGCCGCACAGATTGAGAATGCGGCGGAAATTGCGCTCGAGCACCATCTCGGCATGACCTGCGACCCCGTGGCCGGCCTCGTCCAGGTCCCCTGCATCGAGCGCAATGCCCTGGGCGCGGTCAAGGCGGTGACGGCGGCATCCCTGGCGATCAAGGGGGACGGCACGCATTTCGTGCCGCTCGACGCCTGCATCGAAACCATGCGCCAGACCGGAAATGACATGAACGAACGCTACAAGGAAACCAGCCTTGGCGGTCTTGCGGTCAATGTCGTGGAGTGCTGAGATTGATTGAATCGGCGCGTGCAATACCCGCACGCAGCCGAAAACACTTTCAATAAATCAGATACAGTCAAATCCCAAAAAGCTGCCATAGTTTTCCTCCCGCCCGATCAGCAATGTTTGGTTGGGCTGCATAAAGGTATTGGGAGGACACTACCTTGGCATCACGATTGAATGAAAATACGCCAGAGGACCGTCCGGAGGACGAGAATCTGGGGCTGGCGGCCAATATGGCCTATGGCTTTCAGCATGTTCTGACCATGTATGGCGGCATCATTGCCGTTCCGCTGATCCTTGGCCAGGCGGCAGGGCTGTCGTCGAACGATATCGGCCTTTTGATTACCGCGTCGCTGTTTGCCGGTGGGCTGGCGACAATCCTGCAGACGATGGGCCTGCCCTTTTTCGGCTGCCGCTTGCCGCTCGTTCAGGGCGTGTCGTTTTCCGGCGTGGCGACCATGGTCGCCATCACGGGCAATGGCGGCATCGAGGCGGTGCTGGGCGCCGTCATGGTCGCCTCGTTCATCGGCCTGCTGATCACGCCGGTCTTTTCCAGGATTACCCGGTTTTTCCCGCCATTGGTCACCGGGATCGTCATCACCACCATCGGCTTGACCCTGATGCCGGTCGCCGCGCGCTGGGCGATGGGCGGCAACAGCAAGGCGCCGGATTTCGGCAGCATGGCCAATATCGAGCTGGCGGCAGTGACCCTTGTCATCGTGCTCCTGCTCAGCAAGGTCGGCAGTGCCCGGATTTCACGGCTGTCGATCCTGCTGGCCATCGTCATCGGCACTCTGATTGCGCTGGCACTGGGCATGACCGACTTCTCCAAGGTGAGCGAAGGGCCGTTCATCGCCCTGCCGACGATCTTTCAATGGGGGTATCCGACCTTCCAGGTAGCGGCGATCATTTCCATGTTCATCGTGATCATGGTCACGCTGGTCGAAACATCGGCGGATATCCTGGCCGTGGGCGAGATTATCGAGACCAAGGTGGACTCGCGCCGTCTCGGCGATGGTCTGCGCGCCGACATGCTGTCGAGCCTGATCGCGCCGGTGTTCGGCTCATTCACGCAGAGCGCCTTTGCCCAGAATGTCGGGCTGGTTGCGGTGACCGGCATCAAGAGCCGCTATGTGGTGGCGACGGGCGGTCTGTTCCTTGTCGTTCTGGGTCTGCTGCCGGTCATGGGACGCATCGTTGCGGCGGTGCCGAGTGCCGTCCTCGGCGGCGCTGGCCTCGTGCTCTTCGGAACCGTGGCTGCCAGCGGCATCCGCACGCTGTCCAAGGTCGACTATGCCAACAACATGAACCTCATCATCGTCGCGACGTCGCTCGGGTTCGGCATGATTCCGATTGCATCGCCGAATTTTTACGATCATTTCCCCACATGGTTCGCCACGATCTTCCATTCCGGCATCAGTTCGGCCGCGCTCATGGCGATTGCGCTGAACATCGTGTTCAACCATCTGACCGCGGGCAATTCGGACCAGCAGTCGGTCTTCGTCGCCGGTACCGAGCGGGTGCTGCGCTATCAGGATATCGCGCAGTTGCACGACGGCGACTACTTCCTGAATGGCAAGCTCTATGATGCCAACGGCGTCGAGGTGCCGGTCGTTGCGGCGGACGTTCATGCCCCGGCGGTCAAACGGCAATCGGGGGGCGGGGCGGCCATACCCGCAACTGGTCACTGAGACTTTTACCGGCGGGCAGCATCACCATGCTTCCCGCCGGCGCTTTGTGGAGAACCCGCCGGTTTCGGTTGACCTAGCCGCCTGAAAGCGTCAAATCTCCTGCATGGCTCTCAATCTCGTCAAACTTTGTGTCGGCTGCACTGCGATCGAAGATCTCGCGGCGTGGATCGATTTTCGCCTGGATGAGCGCAGGCGTGCCGGCCTGTCGCCCGAACAGTTCCACACGACACGCATGGTTCCCAAGCGCGTCGAGGAATTGCTGGCCGGTGGATCGCTTTACTGGGTGATCAAGGGCAACATCCAATGCCGCCAGATATTGACGGACATTCGCACCTTCACCGATGATGAGGGGATTTCACGCTGCCATCTGGTGCTGGATCCGCGCATCATCGCGACGGAATGGCAGCCACGGCGGGCGTTCCAGGGCTGGCGCTATCTGACAAGCGAGGATGCACCGGCGGATGAGGGGCAGGGCAAGGGCCGGGCCAAACTGCCACCGGAACTGCGCAACGAACTGGCGTCGCTGGGGCTGCTCTAGCCCCGAACTATCAGGAAACCTTGAGGCGGACTGCGGTCACACCATTGTGACCGGCGGTGCGGATGTGCAAGCGCACGGGAGGCATGGCCGCGCGGCGCGTTCTCGCCGCCTGGCACAGCAGCACGTTCACAAGGTCCATCGTCTTGAACGCTGCGTTGCCGCGCCGCAGATCGGCAAGGCGCTGCGCCGCCTGCTGCAACGCGTGCATACCGCCAAAGAGCGACCGGGATTCCTTGCCGGCAGCACCGGCAGAACCATGGAAATCATTGACACTCGACATTCGCAAAACCCTCAACTCTGTACAAACTGGGTCTTTCAGATCACTGCCTCAGGATTGGGGCGCAATTGCAAAGCAGTGGTAGTTTTGACGCTTCAGCGCGGTGCAGGCATTGTTTGCAGCCTTGGCTGAGGCAATGCCGGCAAAGCGGGCGCGGTAATAGGTTGCCGAACCCTTCTGGAATTTTTCAGTGTAGGGCGACAGGGTGGCGAGCGAGCCGCCGACCTCTGATGCCGCGCGGGCAAGGATCGCCTTGGCTTCGTCGGCACTGCCCATCGACCCGATCTGCACCATCCAGCCGCTGGCTGTACCCTTGTCCGAAGCCGAAGCGGTGGTAACCGGATCGACCTCTGCCTCATCGTCGGATTCGGCTGCCGCAGCGCGTGCGGTCGGAGTCGGAACGGTCAGGATCTGCGCGGCTGGCGACTGGGCCGGGGCGGAGGCATAGGCCGTCACGACATTGCTGGTTTTCGCAACAACTTCGGCACGTTGTGTCGGCATCGGCGCATCGTCGTCTTCGGGCAGTTCGACGGCTGCGACCTGAACCTTGCTGTTCTTGCGCGAGGCCAGCAGATTGCCGCCGTCGCGGCGCGAGGCGCTGGGCATGTACTGTTCGATCAGCTTGGCCATCTGCGCATCGCGGGCGCCGCCGCTGGTGCCGCCCATCACGACTGCAACCATCTTCTTGCCGTCGACATTCACCGACGAAACGAGGTTGAAGCCGGAATCGCGGGTGTAGCCGGTCTTGATGCCGTCGACGCCGCGCACCTTGCCGAGCAGGCGGTTGTGACCGGCGATGCGACGGCCGCGATAGCTGAAGCTGCGGGTGGAGAAATAATCATAATATTGCGGGAAATGCTCGCGCAGGGCGATGCCGAGCAGGGCAAGGTCGCGCGCCGACGAGCGCTGCTGCGGATTGGGCAGGCCCGAGGCGTTGCGGAACGTGGTGTTGCGCATGCCAAGCTGGCGCGCCTTGTTGGTCATCATCTGGGCAAAGCGCTGTTCCGAACCGCCGAGATATTCGCCGATGGCTGTTGCCGAGTCATTGGCCGATTTGGTGATGACGGAGAGAATGGCCGCTTCCGCGCTGATGGTCTGGCCGGGCTTGAAGCCGATCTTTGTCGGCGGCTGGCCGGCGGCATAGGCCGAAACGGGAATGGGTGTCGACTTCGAGACCTTTCCGGCTTCCATCGCTTCAAACAGCATGTACAGCGTCATCATCTTGGTCAGCGACGCCGGAAAGCGCTGGGCATCGGCATTGGACGAGTAGAGCGTCTTGCCGGTGTTGGCATCCACCACGATGGCCGATGCCTTCGAGGATGCTTCTGCCCTGGGTGTCTGTGTCAGGCCTATTCCGGAAGCGAGCGCCAAAGCCAGGAATGTATGGGTAAGTCTGGTAAAAAGTCTGGAACCTTGGCGGGCTGGATAAAGCACAATCAACACCTGCTCATACTGAAGCGTATATGGAATTTGACTGACGTAATGTTGCGTCAGGTACGGATCGTCGAACATTACCCGCAACAGCGTTACCAAACTGTTTATGGTAACCGGAATGTTCACGAATTCCGCGGCATTGCGTTGTTTAAAATTGTCGGAAATTATTGCGATGCACAAAAAATTTGACTTTTTGTGCAGTGCACACTAAATACGGCTACGCAGAAATTTAATCCATGGAAGGATTTATCATGGCCAACCCATTCGAAACTCTGAGTGAATCCAGCAAGGAATTCGTCAACAACTCGATGAAGAGCGTTTCGGTCCTGTCGCAGGGTTTGCAGACAATCGCCAATGAAGCGGCTGAATATTCGAAGAAATCCTTCGAAGACGGCACGGCACTGGTTGAAAAGCTCGGCACGACCAAGTCGGTCGAGCAGCTCTACGAAGCGCACACCGCATTCTCCAAGAAGGCCTATGAAGCATTTGTTGCCCAGGCCACCAAGTTCGGCGAACTCTATGCCGACCTCGCCAAGGAAGCCTACAAGCCCTACGAGGCGGCAGTTGCCAAGGTTACCAAATAAATCCAGCCTTATTTGCGGCTTGCGAAAGGTCCGGTTGCGCGTGCAACCGGACTTTTTTTATTTGCGCGCCCGAAAACGGGCCGAGTGATATTGCATGCTTTGTGAGAGGGCTTAAAATCAGCGCGTTGCGACCTACATAGAATGCACAGGGCAACACATGACCACCAAATGCGGGTATTGGAAGAGATGAAGCGGTTTGCACCAACAATGCAAGATGAAGACAAAGGCAGCGGCAATGGCCCCGGCCGGGGAACGGCTGTCATCACACGTACCAAGCCTAAGCTGAAGAAGCCGAGTCTTTACCGGGTGTTGCTCCTGAATGACGATTACACCCCCATGGAATTCGTCATTCATGTTCTGGAACGCTTTTTCCAGAAAAACAAAGAAGATGCCACACGCATCATGCTTCATGTGCATAATCATGGAGTCGGAGAGTGCGGCGTCTTTACCTATGAGGTCGCGGAGTCCAAGATGACCCAAGTCATGGACTATGCGCGGCAAAACCAACATCCGCTACAATGCGTGATGGAGAAAAAGTGAGGTTTCATGCCATCTTTCTCACCTAGTCTGGAGCGGGCCCTCCATCAGGCGCTGACAATCGCGAACGAGCATCATCATGAATATGCGACGCTGGAGCATCTGCTCCTCGCGCTCATCGATGATCAGGACGCGAGCAGTGTCATGCGCGCCTGCAATGTTGACCTCGCACAGCTGACCCGCACGGTGACCGACTATGTCGATCACGAACTGGACAACCTTGTCACCGGGTATGACGAGGATTCAAAACCAACTGCCGCGTTTCAGCGCGTCATCCAGCGCGCCGTTATTCACGTTCAATCCTCCAACCGTGAAGAAGTAACCGGCGCCAACGTTCTCGTCGCTATTTTCGCCGAGCGGGAAAGCCATGCGGCGTTCTTCCTGCAGGAACAGCAGATGACCCGTTACGACGCGGTCAACTACATCTCCCATGGCATCTCGAAGCGCCCCGGCGCATCCGAGCCGCGCACCCCGCTGGGTACGGAGAGCAACAACGAAGAAAACCACGCTTCCGAGTCGGAAGAGGGTGCAACGAAGAAGAAGCAGGACGCTCTGACGGCCTACTGCAACAATCTGAACGACCGCGCGAAAGCCGGCAAGATCGATCCGCTGATCGGCCGCGATCAGGAAATCAACCGGACGATCCAGATTCTGTGCCGTCGTTCCAAGAACAACCCGCTCTATGTCGGTGATCCCGGCGTGGGCAAGACGGCCATTGCCGAAGGTCTTGCCAAGCGGATTGTCGAAGGCAAGGTGCCGTCGGTCCTGGCCGACGCCACGGTGTTTTCGCTCGATATGGGCACGTTGCTGGCCGGAACACGCTATCGCGGTGATTTCGAAGAGCGTCTGAAGCAGGTCATCAAGGAGCTCGAAGAGTTTCCGGGTGCGATCCTGTTCATCGACGAGATTCATACGATCATCGGTGCGGGAGCCACGTCGGGCGGCGCAATGGATGCGTCGAACCTTCTGAAGCCGGCCTTGTCTTCCGGTGCGATCCGCTGCATCGGCTCGACGACGTACAAGGAATTCCGCCAGTTCTTCGAGAAGGACAGGGCGCTTGTCCGGCGGTTCCAGAAGATCGACGTCAATGAGCCGTCCATCCCGGATGCCATCGAGATCATGAAGGGTCTTCGCCCGTATTTCGAGGACTTCCACAAGGTCAAGTACACGGTGGAAGCGATCAAATCGGCGGTGGAACTGTCGGCACGCTATATCAACGACCGCAAATTGCCCGACAAGGCAATCGATGTGATCGACGAGACAGGTGCCAGCCAGATGCTGCTGCCGGAAGGAAAGCGCAAGAAATCCATCGGCGTGAAGGAAATCGAGGCAACCATTGCCACGATGGCCCGCATCCCGCCGAAGACCGTGTCCAAGGATGACGAAGCGGTTCTGTCCAATCTCGAGGCCGAACTGAAGCGCGTCGTTTACGGTCAGGACCTTGCAATCGAAGCTCTGTCCTCCTCGATCAAGCTGGCCCGTGCCGGCCTGCGCGAACCGGAGAAGCCGATTGGCTCCTACCTGTTCTCGGGTCCGACCGGCGTCGGCAAGACCGAAGTTGCCAAGCAGCTGGCGCTGTCGCGCGGCGTGGAACTCCTTCGTTTCGACATGTCGGAATATATGGAGCGTCACACGGTTTCGCGTCTGCTCGGTGCACCTCCCGGCTATGTCGGTTTCGACCAGGGTGGTCTTCTGACCGATGGCGTCGATCAGCATCCGCATTGCGTGCTGCTGCTCGATGAAATCGAAAAGGCCCATCCGGATCTGTTCAACATCCTGTTGCAGGTCATGGATCACGGCAAACTGACGGATCACAACGGCAAGCAGATCGATTTCCGCAATGTCATCCTGATCATGACAACCAACGCGGGTGCGTCGGATGCCGCACGTTCGGCCATCGGTTTCGGCTCCTCGCGTCGTGAAGGCGATGACATGGAAGCGATCAACCGGCTGTTCACGCCGGAGTTCCGCAACCGTCTCGATGCCATCATTCCGTTCGGTCCGTTGCCGATCCCGGTCATCCATCAGGTGGTCCAGAAATTCGTCATCCAGCTTGAGGCACAGCTTGCCGATCGCGGCGTGACGTTTGATCTGAAGCCCGAGGCAATCGCCTGGCTGGCCGAAAAGGGTTACGACGACCGTATGGGCGCCCGTCCGCTCGGCCGCGTCATTCAGGAGCACATCAAGAAGCCGCTGGCTGACGAAGTGCTGTTTGGCAGGCTGAAGAAGGGCGGTACCGTTGTCGTCTCGGTTGCCGAGAAGGCCGATGGTTCCAAGGGTCTCGTGCTTGACTATATCGCCGACGAAGTGGCGGTGAAGCCGAAGCAGGAAATCGCCGTCGAGAAAAAGCCGGTGGCGAAGAAGAAGCCTGCGCCGAAGAAGCCGATACTTGAAAAGGTGACGGCCGGTCCTTCCATCGCCGACGAGCCAACGCCGCCATCGCGCGGCAAGGCATCGGTGCCCAAGGTGCCGCGCAAGAAGTAACGAAAAGGCCGCCTCCGGGCGGCCTTTTTCTTGCTGGCATGGCAGGATCGGGCTATCGGTTGAATCATGGGCGATTCCGAATTTCCTTCATCACAGACGCCGGCGGATGACACCGGGAGAACGCGGTTCTCCTGGTTTCTGTCCGGCATGGCGATGATCTTCAGCATCCCGGCCTTCATTCTGATGACGGCGCATGTGGGCTTTGCCGGTTTTGCCAGCGAGAATGGCGTATCCCTGCTGCAGGCAAGCTTCATGGTCGCGACGATCTGGGCGCTTCCGGCCAATATCGTCCTGATCGGCGCAATTTCCGGCGGTTATTCTCTCATAGGGGCGGCGGTTGCGGTCGCCCTGTCGTCGATCCGTCTCATGCCGATGGTTGCCGCCTTCATCCCGGAAATGCGAGGGCCGAAAACGCGCAGGATCACGCTGCTTTTGCTGTCGCATTTCATTGCCGTCACCGCCTGGGTCATGGGCATGGAGCGATTCCGCCACATTCCGCGCGATATGCGCGTCAGCTATTTCGCCGGGCTCGGCATCACGCTGACCGTGACCAATTCGCTCGTGGTGGCACTGGTCTATTTTCTGTCGACGGATTTTCCGCCGGTTGTTTTCGCCGCGCTGTTCTTCCTGACGCCGATGTATTTCCTGACGTCGCTGTGGGGATCGGCGCGCGACCGGTCGGTCCACGTGGCCATGGTATCGGGTCTCGCACTGTTCCCGCTCATTCATCACCTGGCACCGGCCTATGATCTGCTGCTGACGGGCTTTGCCGGCGGCGCGGTGACCATGGGCTATGTACGGTGGGCGAGGGGGCGCGCGGCATGACCTGGCACAGCCTGACCGACTGGTGGTGGCCCTATCTCTTCATCCTGCTGGCGGGCTGGCTGCCCACGGATATCTGGCGCTATCTGGGGGTTCTCATCGGCGGCCGCGTGCGCGAGGATTCCGATGCGCTCATCGCGGTGCGCGCCGTTGCAACGGCGCTCGTCGCGGGTGTCATCGCCCAGCTCATTCTTTATCCCAGCGGGGCGCTGGCCGCGTCCTCGGTGTTCCTGCGCCTTGGTGCCGCCGCTGTCGGGTTTCTGGCCTATCTGCGCCTTGGCCGCCATGTGATCGTCAGTGTCATCGCGGCGGAGATGGTCTTGATAATAGGGCTTTTTCTCAATTTTTAGCTTTGATTAAGCCAATCGCTTAACGGGATAAACATCCCCGCTCTCTAGGTTTGCCGGAGTACTCGTGCGGGGAGTTCAGATGAGGTCGAAGAGTCAGACCCTTTGGAAAGCATTGGTTGTTGCCGGAATACTGCTGGTCGATGCGGTGTGGATTGCCGTGTCTAACTTCCGGTTCGACACTTTCAGTGCCTTGAAAGCGGTCGTCCTGACAAGCCTCTGCAGCATCGTGGCCTATATCTATCATGCAAAGCGGCCGGTGCGTCATCTGAGCGTGATGTGCGTTGAAACGGCGATTCTCATGGCATTCAGCGCTGCCGCGGCGGTATTGAGCTATCTGGTGACATCGCTTGATTTTCCCTCCGTAGACGTCCCGCTCATGCGCCTTGACGCTCTGCTTGGCTTCGACTGGCTCGCCTATGCGCAATATGTTGGCGATCACCCCTGGCTGGGTCTGTTGTTCTCGATCACCTATCTGACGACGCTGGCTCAAGTCGCCTGTGCCGTCATCATCCTCGGCGTAATGGAGGATGCGAAAAGGGCACAGCACTTCGTTGCAGCTGTCATGGCGGGCGCCCTTGCGTGCATCCTGATTTCGGCGGTTCTGCCTTCAGCAGGAGCATTGGCGACAATCAAACCTGCCGATGCCATATGGAAAATACACAGGCCGGTGGTGGATCTGGCCTACAAGCAGACCTTCTTTGATCTTCGCTCCGGCGTTGATCAGTGGATTTCGTTCTACTCCATGAAAGGACTGATCGCATTTCCGTCCTATCACGGGACCCTCTCGGTCCTGCTGGTGCTGGCTTTTTCCGGTGTCCGGTTCTGGTTTCTGCCGATCCTGATATTGAACACCATTATCCTGATCGGCACGCCGATCGAGGGAGGACATCATCTTGTCGATGTCATCGCAGGCGTCGGCGTGGCTCTGATATGCTGGTACGGTACCGGACTGCTTTACAAACCGGGCCGTGCTGCCGCCATCAGAACGATCCAGCGTCCTGCCATGGCGACAGCCTAAGCGGCCTGTGCGAGCGCCTGTCTGATTTTGTCAGCGTTGGCGGCGAGCACGCCCTGATCTTCCATCTGACCCGTATGCGGCTTCAGTGCAACACCTTCAAAGCGCGGAATGATGTGGAAATGCAGATGGAAAACCGTCTGGCCCGAGGCCGGTTCGTTGAACTGGCTGACCGTCACCCCATCCGCGTCAAAAGCTGTCTTGACGGCGCGCGCAAGCTTCTGCGTCGTGGCAATGGCGGCCGCGAGGCTGGCCGGCGCGGCATCGAGGATGTTGCGCGAGGGCTGCTTGGGTATGACCAGGCAGTGGCCCTTGCCCTGCGGCATCACATCCATGAAGGCATAGGTGTCGGTATCCTCGTAGAGCTTGTGCGAGGGAATCTCGCCGCGCAGGATTTTTGCGAACACATTGTTGTCGTCATAGGTCTGGCTCATGGGGCACCTGTCTTTCCTGAATGATGAATCGGATGTTTGCCATGTGCTAGTGGTCCGATTCTGACATTTGCAACCCCTTTGATACAAGCCATTCTGGCAAATGTCAGAATCAAAGGACCACTAGCAAGCATATAATTCTAGTGGAACTTTGAATTTGACATTCGCATGTTGCAGATGATGTCAAATGGGATGCGAATGTCAAATTCGTTCCACTAGCGCAAGGTCAAGCGTGCCCGGGCAAATGGTGTGTTCAGCAGTCGGATTTCTTGAAGGGGGCGTGTTCGTTCAGCACGTCGCTCATCATCGCAACGTCATTGCGCTCGTGCTCAAGAAAACCGGCGACGGCGCGGCGCAGACCCTCATGCGCGATATAGTGGGCGGAATGGGTGGTGACCGGCAGATAGCCGCGTGCCAGCTTGTGCTCGCCCTGGGCGCCTGCCTCGACCACATGCAGCTTGCGTTCAATGGCAAAATCGATGGCCTGATGATAGCAGACCTCGAAATGCAGGAACCGGTGGTCCTCGATGCAGCCCCAATGGCGGCCAAAAAGCCGGTCGGAACCGATGAAATTGATGGCTCCGGCGATGTAGCGGCCGCCGCGCCGCGCCATCATCAGGACGATGTCGCCGGGCATGCGCTCGCCGATCAGCCGGTAGAATTCCCGATTGAGATAGGGGCGGCCCCATTTGCGGTTGCCGGTGTCCGTATAGAAGGTGAAGAAGTCGTCCCAGACCGGTTTGGTCAGGGCGTTGCCGGTGAGGCGGTCGATGGAGATGCCATCAGCCAGCGCTTCGCGCCGTTCGCGCTTCAGGGCCTTGCGTTTGCGCGCGGCAAGACTGTCGAGAAAATCATCATAGGTTGCATAGCCTTCGTTGAAGAAGTGAAACTGCTGATCGATGCGATGCAGGAAACCGGCTTCGTTGAATGCCGGCAGATCGTCTGTATTCACAAAGGTCGAATGCGCGGATGAAACCCCGAGCTGTCCCGTGAGCTGCCGCAGGCCATTGGCAAGCGCTGCCCGGACAGCCGGACCGTCCCAGTCCCGGTGCACAAGCAGGCGAGGGCCCGTCGCCGGCGTGAAGGGAATGCTGGCCTGCAATTTGGGATAATAGCGCCCGCCGGCCCGCTCGAACGCGTCGGCCCAGCCATGGTCGAAGACATATTCGCCCTGGCTATGGCCCTTCAGATAGCACGGCACCGCGCCGATGACTGTCCCTGTGACATCCTCGAGGCGCAGGAACTGCGGCAGCCAGCCGGACTTGCGGTCGACGCAGCCGGAATCCTCAAGCGCGGAAAGAAAGGCGTGCGAAAGAAACGGATTGTAGCCAGGCGCGCCGCTCGACGTTCCCGAGAGCTGCGACCATTCCTCCGGCGTAAACGCGCCGATTCCATCGCCGACGCGCAAGGTAAACTCGCCCTGATCAAGATTTGACATTGCTGAACTTGGTTTCCTGACGTTGCCGGCAGGATGAAAGTCGCCTCGCTGCCTCTGATTAAACTAGGTATTCCACCCGGCGATACAAGAGGCAGCGCGGCAGGACCGCCGTGTTTCAAACGGAGCGGGGATCAAAGCCTTCGAACGTGATCTGATCCACATGCGCATCGCTCGTGGCCTTGTCCGCGGGGCTGCGCACCGTCCATGAAATGACGGGCAGGCCGAGCCTTCCCTTCACGAAGCCGACAAAGCGGCTTTCGAGATGATGGACATTGTAGGAGACGAAATCGATATCATGGGCGAGCATGGAGAAATGCGCCTCCAGATCGCGGTCATCGATCCCCTCCGCCGTGAGCCCGGCCGGAATCCCCGGAGCGTCCCTGCCGAACAGCCGGATGAGGTGATGGTCGAATGACATGATGGCGGCATTGCCCTCATATCCGGCCAGATCCTCCGCGACTGCCTTGACGAGACCATCGTCCCTTCCCGGAATACCCTTCAATTCGATGACGATCGGCACGCGGCCGGCAATGAGCGTGAGCGCTTCTGCGAGTGTCGGCACGTGGTCCTTTGTACCGCCGACCCGCAACGCGGCGGCGTCGGCCACCGTGACATCATGAATGTTGCCGGGCTTTGCAACCAGACGATCCAACGTGCCGTCATGGAACACGATGGCTTTGCCATCGGCGGAGAGGTGTACATCGCATTCGATGGCAAAGCCGGCACTTGCCGCCGCATCAAAGGCTGAAAGCGTATTCTCCCAGCGGGATTTGTTGAGATCATGCAATCCGCGATGGGCAATGGGGCTCTTAGTGAGCCATTCCAATGATGCCATGATCAGCGGACCTCGATGATCGCTTCGATTTCAACCGGCGCATTCAACGGCAGCACCGCTGTGCCCACGGCGGAACGGGCGTGGCGGCCCTTGTCGCCGAGCACGGCCACGAGCAGGTCGGACGCACCATTGGCGACGAGGTGCTGTTCGGTGAAATCCTTGGAGGAGGCGACAAATACCGTGATTTTCACGATACGCTCGATCTTCTCGAGATCGCCGAGCGCGGCCTTTGCCTGGGCAAGGATATTGATGGCGCAGGCCTTTGCCGCTTCCTGGCCCTGCGCCAGATCGACATCAATACCGAGCAAACCGGTATGGACCAGCTTGCCCCCGGCCAGCGGCAATTGCCCCGACGTGAGAAGCAGTGAACCGCTGCGTGCGAAGGGCACATAGTTTGCGGCCGGAGCGGCGGCAACGGGCAGGGTAATTCCAAGGTCGTTTAGACGGCTGTCGATGGTGCTGGTCATTGGGTTTCTCATCCTTCTCATGCGGAATCGCAAGTGATTGTGAATGAAGTTGCGATTTTTGCCTCGCTTCCGCCAAGAGTTTTTTTAATATGGCCATTCGAAAACTGGAGAATCTTGTCAATGCGTCTATTCCCCGTCCTCGTTTTCAGCCTGAGTGCCCTTGGTCTTTCCGGATCATCGATGGCTCTCGCCGCTGGAACAGCGACTCTCGTACCACACCGCGCCATTTATGATCTCAAGCTGGATAACGCGCAGGAAAGCAGTGGTATCACGGGGCTGACAGGCCGCATGGTATACGAATTCAATGGTTCGGATTGTGAAGGTTACACGACAAATTTTCGCTTTGTGACGCGCGTCGACATGGAAGAACAGCCTCAAAGGGTGACCGACCAGCAGACCACCACGTTCGAGTCGGGGGACGGCGCCAAATTCCGTTTCGTCAACAAGACATTTGTCGACCAGAGTCTGACCAAGGAAGTGCGCGGCGATGCGCTTCTGGACAAGGACAAGACGGAAATCTCCCTTACCAAGCCGGAAGCGAACAAGGAAAATCTCGAGCTTTCACAGTTCCCGACACGCCACATGCAGGAATTGATCGAGAAGGCGATCGCCGGGGATGTGTTCTACCAGACAAAACTGTTCGACGGCTCCGAGGATGCCGACAAGGTCATGGCGACGACGGTGGTCATCGGCAAGCCCGCTCCCGGTGATTCCGATGACGAGACGAAGAAGATGGGCGCGCTCGAGAAGGAAAACACCTGGCCGGTTTCCATCGCCTATTTCGACGATACGGACAAATCGGAAGGGCTGCCCAGCTACCGCATCAATTTCAAACTCTATCGCAATGGCGTGACCCGCGATCTCAAGATGGATTACGGCGATTTCTCCATGACCGGCAAGCTCGTCAATCTGGAGCTTTTCGATGCGCCGAAGTGCACGAAATAGGCTTACGCTGCCTGACTTATATCCAGCCGGACGGTGAGTCCGGCATCTCGGGCGATATTGATCAGTGTATCCAGGCTGAAATGCGTGATCCGGCCGCGCAGAAGATCATTCAGGCGCGGTTGCGTTAATCCGAGACGCTGCGCGGCTTCGACTTGCGTGAGCTTCCAGCTTTTCACCTGCTGCTCGATCGCAATCATCAGGCTGGATCGCATGGACATGTTGGCGGCTTCCGCGGAATTGCGTTCCAAGGCATCCCATACACTTGAGAAACTCTCTCGCTTCATCATTTTATCTCCAGAAGTCTTTGTAGCCGCAGGGCAGCTATATTCAGGTCTTTGCTTGCCGTTTTCTGAGTCTTCTTCTGAAATGCATGCAAAACATAAACGACGTCTGCCAAGGCGGAGATATAGATAACCCTGAAAGCCCCCTGGCTATCCCGCACACGTATTTCACGTACGCCACTTCCGATGACAGGCATCGGGCGCCAATCGGTTGGAGACAGGCCAAGTTGTAACTTGTGCAGTTGAACGCCAATCTCCTTGCGTATGGCCTCGGGGAAATCCCGGAGTGAAGCGAGTGAATTGCCGGCAAACTCCACACGTTTCATATTGATTGCCCATTATATCAGTTTTTGTATAAAACGCACAAGAGTATAGCGGGCGGCCCGTAAAACGGACATTGAACGATGGTCGTAAGAGGGCTGGTGCAATCAAATGCAGCGAAAATTAGCCGTAGCTCTTGCGTTTGCCGGTAATATCCATTAACAGCCGCTTCATTCCACACACGGGATTTGGGTTGATATCGGGAGAAATCCGATATGGCCTCCGGTGGCGGGTTTCCCGCCTCTTTCCTGTGGAGGTTAAACCGGAAAAGGAAAACTAAGAGATGGCATTGCCTGATTTCAGCATGCGTCAGCTCCTCGAAGCTGGCGTTCACTTCGGCCACCAGACACATCGCTGGAACCCGAAAATGGCACCATACATTTATGGTGACCGCAACAACATTCACATTCTTGACCTGGCCCAGACTGTTCCGCTGCTTCACCGCGCGCTGCAGAAGGTTTCCGACACCGTAGCCCGTGGCGGCCGCGTTCTGTTCGTCGGCACCAAGCGCCAGGCTTCGGACATCATTGCCGATGCGGCAACCCGTTCGGCCCAGTATTACGTCAATGCCCGCTGGCTCGGCGGCATGATGACCAACTGGAAGACGATCTCGAACTCCATTCAGCGTCTGCGCAAGCTGGACGAACTTCTTTCCGGCGAAGCGCAGGGCTTCACCAAGAAGGAACGCCTGAACCTCGATCGTGAACGCGAAAAACTCAACCGCGCCCTCGGCGGTATCAAGAACATGGGTTCGATCCCGGACCTGATCTTCATCATTGATACCAACAAGGAAGCGATTGCCATTCAGGAAGCCAAGCGTCTCGGCATTCCGGTTGTAGCCGTTATCGACTCCAACTGCGATCCGGACCAGATCGACTTCCCGATCCCCGGCAACGACGATGCATCGCGCGCCATTTCGCTCTATTGCGATCTGATTGCCAAGGCTGCTCTTGATGGCATTCTGCGTCAGCAGGGCTCGCTCGGCATCGATGTCGGCGCCCAGGAAGAAGCACCTGTCGAGCCAGCGCTCGAAGAGCCGGCACAGGCTCCTGCACAGGACGGTGAAGCCTCCGCTTGAGGCTTCATATACCCGTCGTAACGGGTGACTAAAAACAATTGTATTGGCGCATGACGCGCCGCAAAGTTGGCATGCTGGTTTCCCCAGTATGCCTTCGCTTTGAGAAGAGGCGACATAATGAGCATTTCTGCATCACAGGTAAAAGAACTCCGCGAAATCAGCGGTGCCGGCATGATGGACTGCAAGGCAGCCCTGACCGAAACCAATGGCGACATGGAAGCTGCCGTTGACTGGCTGCGTGCCAAGGGCATTTCCAAGGCCGACAAGAAGGCCGGCCGTACGGCTGCCGAAGGTCTCGTTGGCGTTGCAACCAACGGCAAGAAGTCGGTTATCGTTGAAGTCAACTCCGAAACGGACTTCGTTGCCCGCAACGACGCGTTCCAGGACATCGTTCGCAACGTTGCGACGGTTGCTCTTGGTAGCGATGGTTCCACAGCTGCCGTTGCTGCTGCGACCTATCCGGCAACCGGCAAGTCCGTTGTCGACACCATCAAGGATGCGGTTGGCACAATCGGCGAAAACCTGTCTTTCCGCCGCTCTGCAGCGCTCAGCGTTGGTGAAGGCGTTGTTGCAACCTACATCCACAACGCTGTTTCCGACGGTCTCGGCAAGCTCGGCGTTCTCGTTGCCATCGAAACCGCCGGCAATGCCGACGCTGCCAATGCATTCGGCCGCCAGGTGGCCATGCACGTTGCGGCAACCAACCCGCTGGCTTTGACCGCCGCTGAAGTCGATCCGGCTGCCGTTGAGCGTGAAAAGGCTGTTTTCACCGAATCTGCACGCCAGTCCGGCAAGCCAGACAACATCATTGAAAAGATGGTCGAAGGCCGTCTGCGCAAGTTCTATGAGGAAGTTGTACTTCTCTCGCAGGCTTTCGTCATCAATCCCGACCTGACTGTCGAAGCCGCTCTGAAAGATGCGGAAAAGGCAATCGGCGCACCGGCCAAGATCACGGCATTTGCCCGTTTTGCTCTGGGCGAGGGCATCGAGAAGGAAGAGACCGATTTCGCAGCGGAAGTTGCAGCAGCTGTGAAGAAGTAATTTCACAACTGACGAAATCAGAGGGCATCGCGTGACAACGCGGTGCCCTTGGTGTATCCGGGCTTCGAATATCTGAAATGCACGACTCTGCGGGAGGTCTTATGGTTGGTACGGCTGTCTATAAACGCGTTCTACTGAAAGCCTCCGGTGAAGCCCTCATGGGCGATCAGGGTTTCGGTATCGACGTTGCGGTTGCCGACCGTATTGCCAGTGATATTGCCGAAGCGCGGGCGCTCGGCGTTGAAGTCGGGGTGGTGATTGGCGGCGGCAATATTTTTCGCGGTGTCGCCGTCGCGTCGAAGGGCGGCGACCGGGTCACCGGCGACCACATGGGCATGCTTGCCACGGTGATCAATTCACTGGCCTTGCGCACCTCCCTCGTCAAAATTGGCATAGACACCGTCGTCCTGTCCGCCATTGCCATGCCTGAATTGTGCGAGACGTTCTCGCAGAGACAGGCGACAGCCTACATGGACATGGGGAAGGTCGTGATTTTTGCCGGCGGCACGGGCAATCCATTCTTTACGACAGATTCGGCCGCAGCATTGCGCGCAGCCGAAGTGGGTGCCGATGCCCTGTTCAAGGGCACGCAGGTTGACGGCGTTTACACCGCCGATCCCAAAAAGGACCCCAGCGCCGTCCGCTTTGAGCGACTTACCCACAAGGAGATGCTCGATCGCGGCCTTACGGTGATGGATACAACAGCCGTGGCCCTTGCGCGCGAGAACAATATCCCAATAATTGTCTATTCAATCCACGAAAAGGGTGGTTTTGCCGAAATTCTGCAGGGCAGAGGACGCGCGACAATCGTTTCCGACGATTGACCCGCCAACCTCGCAGGGGCTGACCAGAATAACGGAAAGAATATAGGAGCGTTGAATATGAGTGATGCACTCGATTTGAATGACCTGAAGCGCCGTATGGATGGTGCCGTGCAGGCATTGAAACATGACCTCAATGGCCTGCGGACAGGCCGTGCATCGGCGAGTTTGCTGGAGCCGATCACCGTCGAGGCCTATGGCTCGCATATGCCGCTGAACCAGGTCGCCAACATCACCGTGCCCGAATCACGCATGCTTGCCGTCTCGGTCTGGGACAAGTCGATGGTTGGCAAGGTCGAGCGTGCCATTCGCGAGTCGGGTCTCGGCCTCAATCCGATCACCGATGGCAACAATCTGCGCATTCCCTTGCCGGAACTCAATGAGCAGCGCCGCAAGGAACTCGTCAAGATTGCCCATCAGTATGTGGAGCAGGCGAAAGTTGCCGCCCGCCATGTGCGCCGCGATGGTATGGACGAGTTGAAAAAGCTCGAAAAGGATGGCGCGATCAGTCAGGATGACAACCGCGTTCTTTCCGAAAAAGTACAGAAGCTGACGGACGAGACCATTGCCGAAATGGACAAGGTCGTTGCAGTCAAGCAGACGGAAATCATGCAGGTTTAGTCTGTTTTTAGCCCGTTAATACCACCGGAGGTTGAATGCCATGTCCAATCCGCGCCACATTGCCATCATCATGGATGGAAATGGCCGTTGGGCAAAAGCACGTGGCCTGCCACGCACCGCCGGTCACAAGGCGGGCGTCGACGCGCTGCGCGAGACCATTCGCGCCGCCGGCAAAATGGGCATTCCATATCTGACCCTGTTTGCGTTCTCATCGGAAAACTGGTCGCGCCCGCGATCCGAAGTGTCTGATCTGATGGGCCTGCTCAAGCTGTTCATCCGGCGCGATCTGGCTGATCTGCATCGCGAGAATGTGCGCGTGCGCATCATCGGCGAGCGGGAAGGCCTGGCGAAGGATATTCGCGCCCTCCTGACAGAAGCAGAAAGCCTGACCGAGAAGAACACGGCACTGACGCTGATCATTGCCTTCAACTACGGTTCGCGCAATGAAATCACCCGCGCGGTGAAGGCGCTGCTGTCCGACGTGGCAGCGGGTGTTCTGACGCAGGACGAGGTGACCGCCGAGGCTATCGGCGAGCGGCTCGATACGGCGGGCATTCCGGATCCGGATCTGATCATCCGCACCAGCGGCGAGATGCGGCTGTCGAACTTCCTGCTCTGGCAGGCGGCCTATTCGGAGTTCATGTTCCTGCCGTGCTACTGGCCGGATTTCAAATCGACCCACCTGGCGGAAGCGATCGAAACCTTCCACATGCGCGAGCGGCGCTTTGGCGGCGTCAATCAGCAGGAAATAGCTCTGTGACGGCTTCGGGGCCATCCGCACCGGACAAGGGCACCGGCCGTCTCAGCAATCTGCATATACGAACCCTCAGTGCCGTTGTCATGATTGCAATCGCCGTCGCCCTGACCTGGGTTGGCGGCGTGCCATTTGCGCTCATGGCCAGTGCCATCGGTTTGGGTGTTTTCTA
The DNA here is from genome assembly GCF_044760925.1 of Phyllobacterium sp. NPDC097923. Classification (NCBI taxonomy): domain Bacteria; kingdom Pseudomonadati; phylum Pseudomonadota; class Alphaproteobacteria; order Hyphomicrobiales; family Phyllobacteriaceae; genus Phyllobacterium; species Phyllobacterium sp. NPDC097923. The sequence goes on from NZ_JBIWBL010000001.1 coordinate 1,481,376, forward strand.
TGAATGGCATGCCATAACGCTGGATCGCTCCAGCCTGCTGACCCGCGGCGTTGCCTGGGCCTGCCTGATCGTTGTGCTTGGACTTTTGCTGCTGTCGCACAACGGATTGTTGATCATTGCCATCTTGCTGGCAGGAGCCGCGCTGACAGCCATGCTGGGCGGCCGGCAGTCCGGCCTATGGCCGGCGATCGGTCTGCTCTATGCCGGATTTCCGGCCATCGCGCTGACATTCGTGCGCGGCGACACGGGAGATGGCTTTGCCGCTGTTCTGTTCCTGTTCGCCGTCGTCTGGTCGACCGATATCTTCGCCTATTTCAACGGACGGGCACTGGGCGGGCCAAAACTGGCTCCGCGTTTCTCGCCGAATAAAACCTGGTCTGGGGCCATTGGCGGCGCTGCCGCGGGCGTGGCTGCCGGTGTGGCCTGCGCAGCCTTCATTACCCCGGCCGGCGGCGTGCCCATTCCGCTCATCGCCTTCGTGCTGTCGGTGACCGCACAGATCGGCGATCTCGGCGAATCATGGGTCAAACGGAAATTTGGCGTCAAGGATTCGGGGTACATGATCCCCGGTCACGGTGGCGTGATGGACCGAGTGGATGGACTTGTAGCCGCAGCGGCATTGCTGTACCTCATCGGGGCAATTCTGGTGAAGCCGGAAACACCTTACGACATTCTTTTCTAGCAGGCTGAGCTTAAGTGACCCTCTGATGGGGTTGGGCAAGGCCCGGAGGACACTTTGACGGATACGCTGAGCTATATCTTCGGCACGCACGGTTTGCTTATCGGTACGATTTTACCCTTTCTGATTGTACTCACGGTTGTCGTCTTCGTTCACGAGATGGGGCACTATCTCGTAGGGCGGTGGTGCGGCATCGGCGTCCAGGCCTTTTCGATCGGTTTCGGGCCTGAACTGTTCGGGTTCAACGACCGCAGCGGTACCCGCTGGAAATTGTCGGCGATTCCCCTGGGCGGTTATGTGAAGTTCGCCGGCGACGAGAGCGTCGCCAGCTCGCCGATCGGCTTGTCTGAAAACATGACCGCTGAGGAGCGTGCCGTGGCTTTCCACACCCAGCCCGTGTGGAAACGCGCAGCGACGGTCTTTGCCGGCCCGGCGTTCAATATTCTGCTGACGGTTGCGATCTTTTCCGTTTTCTTTGCGCTCTACGGCCGCATGGTGGCGGACCCGGTGGTTGCGGAAGTGCGTCCGGGCGGCCCTGCTGCCGTGGCCGGATTTCAGCCGGGCGACCGCTTCATCAGTGTGGACGGAGACAAGGTGGAAACCTTTGCCGATGTTCAGCGGCATGTTTCGGCACGGGCTGGCGATTCCCTGAAATTTGTCGTCGAGCGCAAGGGGCAGGAGGTCAGCCTGACCGCCACTCCGGAGCTTGCCGAACAGAAGGACGCCTTGGGCAATCCGGTGAAAGTCGCCGCGATCGGTGTAGTGAACAATCAGGAGTTCGGCAATTTCCGGCGGGTGACGTACAACCCCATCGAATCAGTCGGCCAGGCGGTGCGTGAAAGCGGTTTCATCATTGCCCGGACGGGCCAGTTTTTCAGCCGTTTCTTTGCCGGCAGGGAAGACAAGTGCCAGCTGGGCGGACCGGTCAAAATTGCCACGATGGCAGGGCAGGCTGCCAGTCAGGGGATCGACTGGCTGATTCAGCTGACCGCCATGCTGTCGATCGGCATCGGTTTGCTCAATCTTTTCCCGCTGCCGCCCCTGGATGGCGGACATTTGATCTTTTATGCCGTGGAAGCGGTCATCCGCAGGCCAGTAAAGCCGGCCGTTCAGGAGATTTTCTTCCGGATAGGCTTCCTTCTGGTGCTGGGATTCATGGGTTTTGTTGTGTTTAATGATCTTTTCGCCTGTCGGTGATGAAAATTAAACATTAGTGAAAATTAAAGGGGTGGGGTGGAAAAGCGTTATGATCTGTTTACTATAAGCCGTGAATGGCGTGGCAGGGATGCCACGCTTTCGTGTGAAGTAAATAGATTTTAACCGTAAGCCTTGCGTGTATGTAAAAACCGGCTATGACGGTGTGCGAGTAATTGCTTAGTCCGGGATCTCGCCCGGGGACAACGAGAAACAAAGGTTTAGTAGGCCTATGGCGGCAAGTTCAAAATTCGTTGGTGCAGCGTCGGCGCTCGCCATTTCAGCGGCTCTGGTAAGTTCGGGAGCGATCGTTACGACGGTTGCGGGGATTACAGCAGCACAGGCAGCAACCGTCAGCCGCATTGAAGTGCGCGGGAACACCCGTGTGGATGCCCAGACAGTCAAGGACAATCTCGGCATCACGCCAGGCAAGCCTTTTTCCAACAATGATATTGATGCTGCCACCAAGCGCCTGTTCAACACGGGTCTGTTCGGCGATGTGCGCATCACCCAGTCCGGCGGTGCGTTGATCGTTACCGTGTCCGAGCACCAGGTCGTCAATCAGGTCATTTTCCGCGGCAACAAGAAGATCAAGGACGCGCAGCTGACTGGTGTCGTGCAGTCGAAGTCGCGCAGCGCCTTCAGCCAGCAGACGCTGGACGCTGATACCGAGGCTGTCCGCGCCGCTTATCGCAACATCGGCCGCAGCGATGCTACGGTAAGTTCGCGCATCATGGATCTCGGTCAGGGTCGCGTCAATGTTGTCTTCGACATCAATGAAGGCGACCGCACCAAGATCGCCAACATCGTATTTGTCGGCAATAACGCCTTTGGTGAGCGCCGCCTGCGCGACGTGATCTCGACCAAGCGTTCCAACCCGTTGTCCTGGCTGACGCGCAATGACGTGTACAGCGAAGATCGCATGCGGGCGGACGAAGAGTCGCTGCGCCGCTTCTATTACAACCGCGGTTATGCGGATTTCCGCGTCGTCTCGTCGACAGCCAATCTCGATGCTGCCACCAACGAATACACGATCACCGTTACGGTTGAAGAGGGTGAGAAGTACAAGTTCGGCGGCGTAGAAATCCAGAGCTCGGTCGAGGGTGTCGATACATCCAAGCTGGGTGGTCTCGTGCAGACATCCGAAGGCGATACGTATAACGCCAAGGAAGTCGAAGACTCCATCATCAAGCTGTCCGAAAAGGTGGCTGGCCAGGGTTATGCCTTTGCCAAGGTGGAACCGCGCGGCGACCGCAACTTCGAGAACCACACGATTTCGGTCGTCTACAACATCGACCAGGGTCCGCGCGCCTATCTCGAGCGCATTGAAATCCGCGGCAACGAGAAGACACGTGACTACGTCATCCGCCGTGAGTTCGATGTGAGCGAAGGCGATGCGTTCAATCAGGTTCTGATCCAGCGCGCCAAGAAGCGTCTGGAGCGGCTTGAATTCTTCCAGACCGTCAATATCTCGACCGCTCCCGGCTCGCAGCCTGACCAGGTTATTCTGGTTGTGGACGTTGTCGAGAAGTCGACCGGTGAATTCTCCATCGGTGGCGGTTATACGACCGGTGGTGAAAGCCCCGGACCGACAGTGGAAGGCTCGATCACCGAGCGCAACTTCCTCGGTCGCGGTCAGTATATCCGTATTGCTGCCGGTGGCGGTCTGAACAACAACCGTACATACTCGCTGTCCTTCACCGAGCCTTACTTCCTCGGTCAGCGTATTTCGGCTGGTTTCGATCTGTTCAAGCGCCAGTCTGGCGTCAATGACAAGTATCAGACCGATTTGACCGGCGGTACGATCCGTTTTGGTCTGCCGATCACCGAAACACTGACGGCGGGTGTTGCTTACAACCTGTCGCAGGAAAAATACACGATCGAAGACGCTGCGAAGATCCCGGGGACGGACATTCCTGATCCGTCGCAGATTTCGCAGGCATTCATTGATGCGGCAAATCGCGGTACGTGGATCAAGTCGTCGGTCAGCTGGTCGCTTGTCTACAATACCATCGACGATACGAAAAACCCGCATGATGGTCTCTATGCCAAGTTCAACCAGGAATATGCTGGTGTCGGCGGCGATGCCAACTACCTGAAGACAACGTTCAAGGGCAGCTACTACAAGACGCTTTCCCAGGAAATGGACATTGTCGGCCTTGTCGGTGTCGGCGCTGGCTATATCAAGGGATTTGGCGACGATCTGCGCGTGTTTGACACGTTCAAGAACAATCAGGAAATGATTCGCGGCTTCAAATATGCCGGTATCGGCCCACGCGACTTGAGCGTGGCAGATGCCAAGGGCAGCTTCCTGGGTGGTAATACATACTTCAATGCCACCGTGGAAACGCAGTTCCCGCTGCCGATCGTTCCTGAGAGCCTGGGTATTCGTGGCGCCCTGTTTGCCGACGCTGCTACATTGTATGGCAATGATCTCAAGCAGGCATCGAACACCAGCATGGAATGGCGCGCATCCGCGGGTGTAAGTATCATGTGGGCATCGCCGTTCGGTCCGCTGCGCTTCGACTACGCTTTCCCCGTCAAGAAAGTGGATGGCGATCAGGTGCAGAACTTCAACTTCGGCATGTCGAGCAAATTCTGATAGATTGCTGACCTCCCGGGGGAGCATATTTCCCCGGGGGAGAAAGTTAGTCGATGGCCGATCCGATCTTTTATGAGCCACTGCTGAACGTGACTGTTGGTCAGATCGCCGATCTGACCAATGGCGTTCTTGTGGACAGTTCTCTGGCCAACCGGCCGGTCGCCCGCCTTGCATCCCTGGCTGATGCCGGTCCCGATGCGCTTGTGTTCATCGATGGCAAGAAGAACGCGCAAAATCTCGAAGGTTTGAAAGCCGCCGGCGTTTTGTGCACGGACGAAGTCAAAGCAAGCGTGCCCAAGACCGTAGCCGTTATCGTCAGCCGCCATCCGCAGCAGGATTTCGCCGCCATTGGCCGCGCGCTTTATCCGCGGGCGGTGAATGCGCATCTCTGGAGCGGCGAAGAGACGGGTGTTTCACCGCACGCCATCATTGATCCGACCGCCGAAATAGAAGACGGCGTGACGATCGAGCCCGGTGTCATCATCGGCAAGCGCGTTTCCATCGGTGCCGGCACCGTCATTGCCGCCAGCGTGGTGATCGGCAATGGCTGCAAGATTGGCCGCGACTGCTATATCGCGCCGAGCTGCTCGGTCCAGTATGCCTTTCTTGGCAATCGTGTGCTGCTGCATCCGGGCGTGCGTATCGGGCAGGATGGTTTTGGTTATGTTCCGGGCAAGGCCGGCCTCGACAAAATGCCTCAGCTTGGCCGCGTCATCATCCAGGACAATGTCGAAATTGGCGCCAACACGACCATTGATCGCGGCGCGCTCGCCGATACGGTGATTGGCGAAGGCACAAAAATCGATAATCTCGTGCAGATTGCCCACAATGTTCGTATTGGACGCCATTGCGTGATTGCTGCGCAATGTGGCATTTCCGGTAGTGTGGTGCTTGGCGACATGACGATGCTGGGTGGCAGCGTCGGCATCAAGGATCACGTCAATATCGGTTCCCGCGTGGAAATCGCCGCAGCAAGCGGTGTGATGAATGATATTCCGGACGGAGAGCGGTGGGCCGGTGCGCCCGCGCAGCCGTTCAAGCAATGGTTCCGTGAAATCGCGAGTGTCCGCGCGATGACCAGGACCAAGAAGGAGAGCAGTTCAGATGAATGAAAATGTACAGGCGAGCAGTCTTGGCGTCGCGGACATCCAGAAGCTTCTGGCAAATCTGCCGCATCGCTATCCCTTTCTGCTGATCGACCGCATCGTCGATATCGATCGCGATGTCTCGGCCACGGGCATCAAGAATGTCAGCATCAACGAGCCGCATTTTGCCGGTCATTTTCCTGAACTGCCGATCATGCCCGGCGTTCTGATCGTTGAAGCCATGGCCCAGACCGCCGGTGCTATCGTGCTGTTCCACAATGGCAGCGGCAAGCCGGGCAAGGTCTTCTTCATGACCATCGACAATGCCAAGTTCCGCAAGCCTGTCGTGCCGGGTGATCAGCTCAAGCTGCGCGTGACCAAGCTGAAGCAGCGCGGCAACATCCATAAGTACAGCTGCGTTGCGGAAGTTGACGGCGTGAAGGTTGCCGAAGCTGAAGTGGCGGCAATGGTCAGCTTCCCAGAAGAAGACGAGACCGGAGCTTGATGTCCAATTCCAGCATTCATCCCACGTCGATTGTCGAGGCGGGCGCAAAGATTGGTGACAGGGTAAACATCGGGCCATTCTGCCATATCGGACCGGAAGCGGTCATTGGCAATGATGTCACTTTGCTGAGTCATGTCGTCATCATGGGGGCGACCACCCTCGGCGATGGCGCAAAAGTCTACCCGAACGCCATTCTGGGCGGCGATCCGCAGAACACCAAGCACAAGGGCGGGCACACCACGCTCATCATTGGCCGGAACTGCACGATCCGCGAAGGCGTCACGATGAATCGCGGCACCGATGGCAGCCGGGGTTTGACCACGGTTGGCGACAACTGCATGTTCCTGGCCTATTCGCATGTGGCGCATGACTGCGACATCGGCGACAACGTGACCTTTGCCAACAATGTCATGATCGGCGGCCATGTGTCCGTTGGCAACAATGTCATCATTGGCGGCGGTGCGGCCTTGCATCAGTTTGTGCGGGTTGGCCACCACGCGTTTGTCGGCGGGCTTGCAGCAGTGGCACTGGATGTCATTCCCTATGGCATGGTGATCGGCAATCACGCCTATCTGGGCGGCCTGAACATTGTCGGCATGAAGCGCTCGGGCATGGCCCGCCCGGAGATACACAATCTGCGCCGTGCGGTGCGCATGCTGTTCGACCGCAGCAAGCCGGTCCGCAATCGCGCCGGTGACGTGCGTCTTGCCTTTTCTCAATCGCCGGCGGTTCTCGATCTGGTCGATTTCATCACCGCTGATACCAAACGTGCCTTCTGCACGCCGCCCCTCGGTTCCGGAATCGAGACCAGCGACAGTGACGACAACAGCTAAGACAACGGATGGGACGCAACCGGCGGCCATAACGGGCCGCACGGCGATTGTCGCGGGCAACGGGCTGCTGCCCATTTCCATCGCGGAAAGCCTGCAGAAGCAGGGTGCGAACCCCCTGATCATTGCCATCAAGGGTGAGGCATCGCCCGAGATCAATGCGCGCAAGCACGCCGAAATCTCGATCGTCGAGCTGGGCGGCCTGATGAAAATCCTGAAATCGGAAGATATCAGCAATGTCGTGCTGGCGGGTGGCGTGCGCCACCGGCCGGAATTCTCCGCAGCGCTGCGCCCCGGTAACGGCAATCTCGTCGCGTTGTATCGTTTCATGCGGGCTTTTCGCCTCGGTGACGATGGTTTGCTCAAGGCCGTGATCTCAACCATTGAATCCTACGGCTTCCGGGTTGTCGGCGCACACGAGATCGTTCCGGATATTCTGGCGCCTGAAGTGGGCACCATCACCCGGAAGAAAGCCGATCAGGCAAGCATTGCCGATATGCGGGCCGCCCGCGCGGCGGCCATCATGATCGGCTCGCTCGATATCGGGCAGGCGGCGATTGCCGTCGGCAGCCGCGTGGTGGCGCTGGAGGGCGTGGAGGGCACCGACGCCATGCTGCAGCGGGTGGCCGAACTGCGCGTTGCCAAGCGGATCAACCGCAAGGGCGGTGTGCTGGTGAAATGCGCCAAACCGCAGCAGGAAGTGCGGGCGGATTTACCGGCCATCGGCGTAAGCACCGTGGAGAATGCGGTGAAGGCCGGTCTGAAGGGTATTGCCATCGAAGCGCGGCGCACGCTGATCCTTGGCTATGCCGAAACAATCGCCGCTGCCAACGAAGCCGGTATTTTCATCGAAACTTTTGCGCAGGAGGCCGAGTGAAAACAGCAGCAAAGCCGCTTCGCCTTGCCATTGTCACCGGCGAAGAGTCCGGCGACCTGCTTGGCGCCGATCTGGTGCAGGCCCTGCGGCGGCAGTATCCGGGCGAGGTGACGCTGACCGGTGTCGGCGGCGAGCATCTCTCAGCGCTTGGCCTTAACTCCTTGTTCGACCAGCACGAAATCGCTCTGGTCGGGCTGACGGCCATCGTCACCAAACTGCCGCAGCTCATCCGCCGCATAGCGCAGCTGGCCAAAGCCATCATTGCGGCGAAACCCGATTGCCTCGTGATTATCGACAGCCCGGATTTCACCCACCGCGTCGCGCGCAAGGTGCGGGCGGCGGATCCCTCGATCCCGATCATCAACTATATCAGCCCGTCGGTCTGGGCCTGGCGCCCGGAACGCGCCAAGGCGATGCGCGGCTATATCGACCATGTGCTGGCCATTCTGCCGTTCGAGGTGCAGGCATTGCAAGATCTCGACGGCCCGCCTGCCACTTATGTCGGCCACAGGCTGGTGACCCATGCGCCGCTGCTGGCGGCGGCAGAGCGGAACCGGGCGCGGGAAAGCAGTTTCGCTGACAGAACCGAACACAATCTTGTTGTCCTGCCGGGGTCACGCAGAGCAGAAATATCAAGCCTTTCCAAACCTTTCGGTGAGGCAATTGAACTGCTGGCGGAACGCGGCAACCGCTTCAGGCTGACATTGCCGACGCTTCCCAAAGTCGAACCACTGGTGCGCCAGCTCACGGCCGGCTGGAAAATCCAGCCAAACATTGTGGTGGGTGAAGCGGAACGCCTGAAAGCCTTCGCCGAAGCCGATGCGGCTCTGGCTGCGTCCGGGACCGTGTCGCTGGAACTCGCACTGGCGCGCATCCCGACGGTGTTGTCATACCGGCCTGACTGGCTGGCGCGCATGTTCATTGCGCCGCGCATCAAGGTCTGGAGCGCCGCCTTGCCCAATATCATCGCCGACAAACGGGTTGTGCAGGAATATTTCAACCAGTTCGTTCGTCCCGGACCACTGGCGCGCGAAATCGAACAACTGCTGAAACCCGGCCATGCCAGGGCGTTGCAGCTTGAGGGTTTCGACGAGATCGCGGCATTGATGCGGACCGAACGGCCATCCGGCGAGATTGCCGCCGGGAAAGTTCTCGACTACGTGCATCAGAGGGCCTGAGGAACAGGCTTTTGGGTATGAAAAAGGCGCCGAATGGCGCCTTTTTTCGTATTCTGGATGATCTTATTTGCGATTGCCGACCGGAACGTAGTCGCGCTGTGTTGCACCGGTGTAAAGCTGGCGCGGGCGGCCGATCTTCTGGTGCGGGTCTTCGATCATTTCCTTCCACTGGGCAATCCAGCCAACCGTACGGGCAACGGCGAACAGCACGGTGAACATGGTGGTGGGGAAGCCGAGCGCCTTTAAGGTGATGCCGGAATAGAAGTCGACATTCGGATAGAGCTTCTTCTCGATGAAATATTCATCGGTCAGGGCAATACGCTCCAGCTCCATGGCGACGTCGAGCAGCGGATCGTCCTTGATGCCGAGTTCGGCGAGAACTTCCTTGGTGGTCTGCTGCATGATCTTGGCGCGCGGATCGTAGTTCTTGTAGACGCGGTGGCCAAAGCCCATCAGGCGGAACGGATCATTCTTGTCCTTGGCGCGGTTGATGAATTCCGGAATGCGGTCAACCGTACCGATTTCGCCGAGCATGTTGAGGGCGGCCTCATTGGCGCCGCCATGGGCCGGGCCCCAGAGGCAGGCAATGCCGGCAGCGATACAGGCGAACGGATTGGCACCGGACGAACCGGCAAGCCGCACCGTCGACGTCGAGGCATTCTGCTCGTGATCAGCGTGCAAAATGAAAATCCGGTCCATTGCGCGGGCAAGAACCGGATTGGGGACGTAGTCTTCGCACGGCACGGCAAAGCACATGTGCAGGAAGTTGGTGGCGAAATCGAGATTGTTCTTCGGGTAAACGAAGGGCTGGCCGATGTGATACTTGTAAGCCATCGCAGCCAGGGTCGGGATCTTGGCGATCATGCGGATGGATGCAACCATGCGCTGATGTGGATCGGAAATATCGGTCGAGTCGTGATAAAAGGCCGACAGGGCGCCAACGCAGCCGACCATGACAGCCATGGGATGGGCGTCACGGCGGAAGCCGCTGAAGAAGCGCGACATCTGTTCGTGCACCATGGTGTGGTGCGTTACACGATAGTCGAAATCATGCTTCTGGCTCTTTGTCGGCAGTTCGCCGTAAAGCAGGAGATAGCAGGTTTCGAGGAAGTCGCCCTTTTCGGCGAGTTGTTCGATTGGATAGCCGCGATGCAGCAAAATGCCTTCGTCACCGTCGATATAGGTGATCTGCGACTCGCAGGAGGCTGTGGATGTAAAACCCGGATCGTAGGTGAATGCACCCGTGTTCTTGTAGAGTGTTCCAATGTCCACGACATCAGGTCCGATGGTGCCTTTTTTAATCGGTAACGCAAACTCGTGACCATTCAGATCGATGTTGACGCTATTCTCAGACATTGCCGTTCCTTTCTTGCTTCAGCTCCCGCTGACATCCCGTGTACCATTCCGAAGTTCGCTGCTTGAGCAGTAGACTCTCGTCGAACTTCGGAAGTGAAAGCACACGAGTTACTTCATATTCCAGTATGCCTTTGAAACAGGATGTTCCTTGCAGGCAGGTTATTTTCTGACCTCTGCGTTCAGCACACTGGCCCAAAGCCTTGACCTCTTTGCAAGGTCTTTATCCTGATTTTCTCAGGCACGTCACCGTAGCCGAACGGCACAATGTTGCAATGCAAAAATGCACCGTCGAGGCTGCGGATTAACCTTTTATCCGGTCTTCGATACGCCCCAGCGACTCCTCGCGGCCAAGCACCGCCAGCACGTCGAAAACCCCCGGAGATGTTGCTCTTCCTGTCAATGCCGCCCGCAAGGGCTGGGCAATTTTACCCAGTTTCAGGCCGGTATTTTCCGCATGAACCCGCACGGCCGCATCCAATGCTTCGGCGGTCCAGTCATTGACGGCCGACAGCGCCGGAAGAACGCCGGAAAGCACACCCAGGCCCTCTTCGTTCAACAGGCCGGCTGCCTTTTCATCCAATGCCAACGGGCGCTGCGTAAACAGGTATTTCGCACTGTCCGCCAGTTCGACCAGCGTCTTGGCGCGTTCCTTCAGGCCGGGCATTGCCGCCAGCAATTGCTGACGGGTCCGGTCATTGAGCCGCGACAGAATGTCCGCGCCGCCTTCGATTTCCGGCAGGATGTCGATCATCGCCTTGACCAGGTCGGCATCGGCGGAGAACCGCATGTAGTGACCGTTGATCGCTTCGAGCTTCTGGAAATCGAAACGCGATGCGCCGCGATTGATGTCGGAAATCTCGAACCACTCGATCATCTGCGCATCGGACATGATCTCGTCATCGCCATGGCTCCAGCCAAGGCGGACGAGATAGTTGCGCAGGGCGGCGGGCAGATAGCCCATGGCGCGATAGGCTTCCACGCCGAGCGCACCGTGACGCTTCGACAGCTTTGCCCCATCCGCACCGTGAATCAGCGGAATATGACCCATCACAGGGATATCCCAGCCCATCGCATCATAGATGATCGCCTGGCGCGCCGCATTGGTCAGGTGATCGTCACCACGGATGATGTGGGTGACGCCCATGTCATGGTCATCGACGACAACCGCGTGCATGTAGGTCGGATTGCCGTCGGAGCGCAGGATAATGAAATCATCGAGATCCTTGTTGGGAAAGCGCACATCGCCCTGTACGAGGTCGCGCACCAGGGTTTCGCCGTCCTGCGGCGCCTTGATGCGGATAACCGGCTTGACGCCTGCAGGGGCTTCCTTCGGATCGCGATCGCGCCAGCGGCCGTCATAGCGCGGCGGGCGGCCCTCGGCGCGGGCTTTTTCGCGCATTTCCTCAAGCTCTGCCGGCGAAGCATAGCAATAATAGGCCTTGCCCTTGGCGACCAGCTCTTCGGCGACTTCCCAGTGGCGGGGCGCGCGCTCGTATTGCGACACCGCATCGCCATCCCAATCGAGGCCCAGCCACTTCAGGCCATCGAGAATGGCCGTGACAGCCGCTTCCGAGGAGCGTTCCCGGTCCGTGTCTTCGATGCGCAGCAGCATCTTGCCGCCCGTATGCTTGGCATAAAGCCAGTTGAACAGGGCCGTGCGGGCGCCGCCAATATGGAGGTATCCGGTCGGGGAGGGTGCAAAACGGGTAACAACAGGTGACGACATAAGGACTCCAACAGACGTCTCGGCCATTAGCCTAACATCCAATCGATTTGATCTGGCGTTGATGTAGCATAGGAGCGCTGTCGTGCAAGGGCATTGGCAGAATTGGAGGCAAATGCAGGGGCCAGGCACCAGTACACAAACGAGTGAACGGCAGTTTTTTGATCGTCCGGCGGACGATGAGCCGGGTCTTGCGCCCCGAATATCCCAAAATGTTGGTGTCACCCGGCGAGGCGTGAGTCTGTCCGCAGCGCTGCGCCGGCGCATGGGGTTGGGGCAGGATTTGCTCCCGGCCGTTTCCCGGGCATGCGGGCGGGATTATGATCGCGGCAGTCTTTTCCTGTTCGTTCCGGTTTTTGCCGGCAGCGGCGCCATCGTCTATTTCAGTCTGCCATCGGAACCGCGGCTGAGCGCCATCCTCTTCGGATTGACCGCGCTTGCCGGGTTCAAACTCCTGGCACGCGAGCGGCATCTGACGGGGATGGGTCTTTCCGCCGCCGTGCTGGTTGTCATGGGCATGCTCTGCGCCAAGCTGGAAACGCTGCGTCTGGATACGCCAATGCTCGGCTCCGCCGTCACCACACGGCTGACCGGCCGCATCGTCGCGATCAACCGCGCCGAACGGGGCGGCTGGCGCGTGACGGTGGACGTGATAACCACGGAGCGCCCGCTGCTGCGCTATGCCCCGGCAAGGCTGGTTGTATCGGCCCGAGCCTTGCCACCTGAAGCTGCCATAGGCAGCGGGCTGCGCGGTCTGGCGCATCTGCGCCCGCCATCCGGTCCCGTGCGATCCGGCAATTACGACTTTGCCTTCCACAATTACTACAGGGGCATCGGCGGCAGCGGCTTCTTTCTCGGCAGGCCGGAAGCAGCCTCTCTGCCTGAACCGGCTGATTTGACAACCAGAACGCTGTTTGCCGTCGCTGCGATGCGCCAGGCACTCACTGATCGTATCCTCGGTCATATGCCGGGAGAAGCCGGTGCCATCGCCGCATCGCTGATCACCGGCCAGCGCGATGGCATCAGCGAGGCCACCAACAACGCCATGCGGCTGAGCGGCCTGTCGCATATCCTCTCCATTTCGGGATTGCACATGGCGCTCGTGGCCGGGATCGTCATCGGCTCGCTGCGTGCGTGCATGGCCTTCTTTCCGGACTTTGCCGCGCGCCATCCCATCAAGAAATTTTCGGCATGCGCAGCGCTGCTGGCGTCGGCATTCTATCTGCTGCTCTCGGGGATCGACGTGGCGGCCCAGCGCAGCTTTGTCATGCTGGCAGTCATGCTTGTCGCCATGACCGTGGACCGGGCGGCGCTGTCGCTGCGGAATGTTGCCCTGGCCGCCTTGGTAACCATTGCCATCGCGCCGCACGAGGTGATGGGACCAAGCTTCCAGATGTCGTACTCGGCCACAGCCGCACTGATCGCATTCTACGGCTGGTGGTCGCCGCGCAGGGCCGGCCGGACCGCGCGGCGTGCCTCCGGCAACAGCCTGTTGTTGCGGCTGCCCGGCAAGATCGGCGATCATATCAGTGATGTCGCGCTGACATCCCTGGTCGCCGGTTCGGCCAGTGCGATCTTTGCCGCCTATCATTTCAACAATACGGCGCCGCTCGGGCTGATCGGCAACGCCTTTGCCTTGCCCGTGGTCTCGGTTCTGGTCATGCCCTTCGCCGTACTGGCGCTGTTGCTGATGCCGTTCGATCTGGATTTCCTGCCGTTCGCCGTCATGGAACGCGGCATCGAGCTGGTGGTGTTCATCGCCCATCACGTTGCCGCACTCTCGCCCTCGGGCAATCTCGGTCCGATGCCGCAGCCGAGCCTTATCCTGATGAGCGTGGCACTTGTGATCCTGCTTCTCACGACGTCGTGGTTGCGTCTGTGCGGTCTGCCGCTGTTTGCTGCGGCCATCCTGATCATGGCACGCACAGCGCCGCCGGATATCGTCCTGTCGGAGGATGGCCGGCTGGCCGGTGTGCGCAATGGCACGGCATTGATGATCAATCGCCCGCAGGGCGGCGCCTTCACGTTAAACAACTGGCGGCAGGGTTTTGGGCTGGAACAGATCGTCAAACCGGCGCGGATCGGCAAAGAGGCAGCGGAGGGTGCCTTCGAATGCGCCGGAAAGCTCTGCCTGGCGCGCGAACCGGGCGGTCTCATCATCGCCTATACGGATGATCCCGCGCAAAGGAACCCCGCATGCAGCGAGGGGAATATCGTCGTGCTGGGCTTTGCCGGTGTGGACACCGATTGCCCTGTTCCGGGCCCAATGGTGATCACGCGCCGCGATCTCGCCTTGAACGGTGCTGCGGAAATCCGGTTCGGTTCCGGCGGGCAAGGGCAGGGTGACGTGACGGATCTATCGAAAGCCGGAGAAGCGCTGGAGCAAAGGGTGCAGTCGGCCCGCCTGACCTGGGCGATCGGTCCGCCGGACCGACCCTGGAACAAGTACCGCACTCATTCCAATGCGGCGCGCAACCGGCCGGAGCATTCACGCAAGGCCCACGCGATCGAAGGCGTCCCGAACAATGTCGAACGGGACGCGGCGGCCGGTCAGTAACGGCGGATCAGGCCGACGAGCTTGCCCTGCACCCGCACGCGGTCCGGTCCGAAAATCCGCGTTTCATAGGCAGGGTTGGCGGCTTCCAGGGCAATCGAGGCACCCTTGCGGCGGAACCGCTTGAGGGTGGCTTCCTCATCATCGACCAGCGCCACGATGATTTCGCCTGGGCTTGCGGTGTCGCCGCGCTTGATGACGACGGTATCGCCATCAAAAATACCCGCTTCGATCATCGAGTCGCCCTTGACCTCAAGCGCATAATGTTCGCCGCTGCCGATCATATCTGGCGGAAGGCTCAGCATGTGGGTCTGGTTCTGGATCGCGGAAATCGGCACACCAGCGGCAATCCGGCCCATGACCGGAATGCTGACATTGGCAGGCATGTCCATATCGTTGGAGGCGCGCGGCTGCGGCTTGGGCGGTGCAACATTGCGTCCGAGACTGCCCTCGATGACGCTCGGCTCGAACTTTCTCTGGCTGTTGAGGCCGGGTGCGATGGAGTCCGGCAGGCGCAGGACTTCCAGCGCGCGTGCCCTGTTCGCAAGCCGGCGAATGAAGCCGCGCTCTTCCAGCGCAGTGATCAGCCGGTGAATGCCGGATTTGGAGGCCAGATCCAGCGCATCCTTCATTTCGTCGAAGGATGGCGGAATGCCCGTCTCCTTCAGACGCTCATGAATGAAGAGAAGAAGTTCATGTTGTTTACGCGTGAGCATCGGCGATCCTTTAGCAGGGAATCGGAAAAACAAAACCAGAACAAACACTATCTGTTCCAGCATTGTTCTACAAGTGCTTAATATTCCGTTGCGGCAATGCTGGAAGCTTGGTTACGAAGCATGTGGGGGCAGAAATGCACCCGTTCAGGGTACTGTTCCGTCGGTTTCCAACTGGATATCACAATATCATGACAGCTTTCATCCGAATCGCCGAGCGCCAGGACCTTGACACCATCATCGACTGGGCAGCTGCCGAGGGCTGGAACCCCGGTTTGGACGATGCGGACGCATTCTGGGCCGCGGACCCCAAAGGCTATCACGTGCTTGAGGTCAATGATGAACTGACGGCAGCGGTCTCGCTGGTCCGCTATGCGAGAGACTACGGCTTTCTCGGCTTCTACATGGTGCGTCCGCAATCGCGCGGGCTGGGTTTCGGCTGGTCGCTCTGGCAGGATGTGCTGAGCGGATTTGCCGGACAGACCATCGGCCTTGATGGTGTCGTTGCCCAGCAGGAAAACTATCGGAAGTCGGGGTTTGTCTATGCCCATGCGAATTACCGCTATGGCGGCGCCCCCGGCTGCAGGGCACCCGTCAGCGACGATATCGTCGCCATCGATGCGCAATGGATCGGCGCCGTCGCCGCCTATGACCGTCAATTCAATCCCGAACCACGGGAATCGTTTATCCGTGCCTGGCTCGGCCCGTCCGGCTCGCGCCACGGCCTGGCCTGCATTGCCGACGGAAAAATCGCGGGGTATGGCGTCGTGCGCGCATGCCGCGAGGGTTGCAAAATCGGTCCCTTGTTTGCCGAAACCGAAGAGATCGCCGACCGGCTGTTTCAATCGCTCGCAGCAAAGGCCGGGGATGCACAGGTCTTTCTGGATATTCCCGGGACCAATGGGGCCGCGCGGCGCCTGTGCGACCGGTACGGTCTGGCGCCGGTGTTCGAAACCGCACGCATGTATCGCGGACCGGCGCCCGAATTGCCGCTCGACCGGATTTTTGGCATCACAACCTTCGAATTGGGCTAGGCACTCACCGGCGCGGGGCGACGGGCGGACCGCTCGATTGGCGCAGGATGAGTTCGACCGGCCATATCTCGTGGATGTTCTCGACCGGCTCGCCGTCAAGGACGCGCACCAGCAGTTCGGCGATACGCGACCCGGCGGAGCGGATCGACGACCGGGTGGTGGTCATGGCGGGGACCATGTTGCTGGCATTGAGATAGGGGAACACGTCGTCATGGGCGATCACCGAAACTTCCTTGCCGAGTTCGTAGCCTTTTGAACGGATGGCGCGGAAAATGCCGAGCGCCGTCATCATCGAGCCGGCGAGAATGGCGGTCGGATGCGGCGTATAGGACAAAAGCCGCTGCGCCTCATGAAAACCGGTTTCGTCGGAAAAACGCTCATGCACGATGAAGCGCGGATCGACGGCAATGCCGCGCTCCAGCAATGCTTCGCGATAACCCATTTCGCGGTGTTCGGAAAAGGTGTGGCCCTTCAGCCCGTCGATCATCGCGATATGCCGGTGGCCGAGATCGATCAGGTGCGATGCCGCCTGCCGGAAGGCGCCGGCATTGTCGATATCGAGCCAGGCATGCGGGGCGGCGATATTGGTTCGCCCGTGCAGCACAAAGGGAAATTTCGCTTCCGTCAGCATGGCAACCCGCTCGTCCATCAGGGTGGGGCCGGTGACGATGATGCCGTCCACGCGCTTGCTGGAAATCAGCCGCCGGTAGGCCGCAAGCTCGTCATTGTTGATGCTCGGGCTCATCAGCAGGTCCATTTCGTGCTGCGACAGCTGCTCGGCCAGACCGGAAAAGAACTCGCTGGTGTGCGGACCGAAACGTTCGCTGCGGTCGCGCGGCATCAGGATGCCGATGGCGCCGATGCGGCCGATGGCAAGGCGCCGGGCATTGGCATTGGCGCTGTAACCGAATTTGAGAGCCGCCTGGCTGACGCGTTCGCGCGTCGCCTTGTTGACTTCAGGATAGCCGTTCAGGGCGCGACTGACGGTCGTTTGCGAGAGGCCCAGTTGTTCAGCCAGTTCCTTGAGTTTCATGGCAAGCAATCCAGTACGGTCTGTTCAGGCAATGCAGATATGACTCCAAATAATAAACATAACCAGAGGCTAAATTCAAAGCGCTTTGGTAAATTGCTCGCGATATTGTGATCCGCGAGCGGCGCAGTGCTGTTTCAACAGGGCGGCAGCCCGGAATTCACGTTCTCAGCAATACCGTATAATGCACTGTAACATATATATAATAATTCATTTCTCCATGCGGTTTACCTTGATGTCTGGCTTGTGCCGCCAATTTGCGGCTTGACAGGTGAAAGAGCCTTTGTCATTTTTCATTCAAAGCGCTTTGAATTTTGATGTTTCAAATGATTTCCAAAGCGCTTCAGGAGGAGTTTTTGAAGAGGGGCCAAGCATCGTTGCGATGTACGGCAGCCGATTCTGTCAGATTTTTGGGAGGAAATCATGAAAGCCAAATCATTCATTGCGACCCTTTTGACCACGACCTTGCTGGCTTCAGGGGCTTTTGCCGCCAATCTGGCGATTGTATCCGGCGACACCGGCAATGGACGCGAGTTCCTGCGCAAGCAGCTTGACCAGTTCGAGAAGGAAACCGGCCACAAGGTGTCCATCGTTGCCATGCCAGCCAACAGTTCCGACAATTTCGGCCAGTACCGGCTGTGGCTCGCCGCCGGCAATACCGACATCGACGTCTACCGTACCGACGTGATCTGGGCGCCGCAACTGGCCGACCAGTTCCTCGACCTGAAGGAAGCCGCCAAGGACGTTATCGATCAGCACATACCGTCGATCATCGAAAGCCAGACCGTCGGCGGCAAGCTGGTCGCCTTGCCGATGTTCACCGACGCCCCGGCGCTCTACTACCGCAAGGACCTGCTGGAAAAGTACAAGAAGCCGGTGCCAAAAACCTGGGACGAGATGGCGGCAACCGCCAAGGAAATCCAGGACGGCGAGCGGGCGGCTGGCAACAAGAGCATTTATGGCTTTGTCTTCCAGGCCAATGCCTATGAGGGCCTGACCTGCAACGCGCTCGAATGGGTAAAATCCTCGGGCGGCGGGCAGATTGTCGAGGCGGACGGCACGATTTCGATCAACAATCCGGAAGCCGCAGCGGCCATCGACCGCGCCAAGGGCTGGGTCGATACCATCTCGCCCAAGGGCGTGCTCGCCTATACCGAGGAAGAAGCACGCGGCGTCTGGCAGACCGGCAATTCCGTTTTCATGCGCAACTGGCCCTATGCCTATGCGCTGGCCGGGGCCGATGGCAGCGCCATCAAGGGCAAGTTCGACGTGGCGCCCCTGCCGAGCGGCAAGGATGGCCAGAACTCCGCTGCAACGCTTGGCGGCTGGAACCTGGCGGTTTCAAAATATTCGAAGGCGCCCGAAGAGGCGATCAAGCTGGCGCTGTTCCTCGGCTCGCCCGCACAGCAGAAGGCGCGGGCGATTTCCCAGGCCAGCATGCCGACCATCAAGGTGCTCTATGACGACAAGGACATCGCCGCCGCGCAGCCGCTCATTCCAAACTGGAAGCCGGTGTTTGAAAATTCCGTTCCGCGCCCCTCGGCGCCGACGAAGGTGAAATACAATGAAGTGTCCAACATGTTCTGGAGTGCGGTCCACGATACATTATCGGGCAATGGCACCGCTGCCGAAAACCTTGAGCTTCTGGAAGCAAAGCTGACCGAACTCAAGGGAAACAGCTGGTAGACCCCTGCCAGCAAAAGGGCACGGTGCGGATGGCGTTCACAACCTCCCGAACCCCGTTCGCACCGTTTGCCTGACGCTTTCGCTTCATCCGGAACCACACGGGCAGGAATACGAGCATGACGCCTTCCACCGCACGTTCAGAGCTTTTGCGGCAGCGCGCCCGCTCGGCGCAGCTGTTTCTCATTCCGATGATCATCGCGCTGGCCATCGTTGCCGGCTGGCCCTTGCTTCGGACAATCTATTTCTCGTTCACCGATGCCTCGCTGACCAATATGAGCGCGGCCAAATGGGTGGGATTCAAGAACTATCTGTCGTGGATCCAGCTGAAAAGCGGCCGCACGATCTTTTCAGGACTTCTGGTCGATCCGACCTGGTGGAACGCCGTGTGGAACACGGTGCGCTTCAGCATCATCTCCGTGGCGCTGGAAGCCTTTTTCGGCATGATCGTCGCGCTTGTTCTGAATGCCGAGTTCAAGGGCAGGGGCATTGTCCGCGCTGCCATCCTCATTCCCTGGGCGATCCCGACCATCGTGTCGGCCCGCCTGTGGGGCTGGATGCTGAACGACCAGTTCGGCATTCTCAACGATCTGTTCATGCGCCTTGGTTTCATCAGCCATCCCATTGCCTGGACGGCGAGTGCCGATACGGCCATGACGGCGGTGCTGATCGTCGATGTCTGGAAGACCACGCCCTTCATGGCGCTGCTCATTCTGGCAGGCCTGCAGATGGTGCCGAAGGACATTTATGAAGCCGCGCATATCGACGGCGTGCATCCGATCCGCCAGTTCTTCCGCATCACGCTGCCGCTGATCAAGCCGGCACTGATGGTCGCCATCATTTTCCGCCTGCTTGATGCCATGCGCATTTTCGACCTGATCTATGTGCTGACGCCCAACAGCTCGCAGACCAAGACCATGTCGGTACTGGCGCGGGAAAATCTCATCGAATTCGACAAATTTGCCTATGGCTCGGCACAGTCGACACTGCTGTTTCTGGTGATCGCCCTGATGACCGTGCTGGCGATCTGGCTTGGCCGCGTGCGCCTCGATGGAGGAGACCGCTGATGATCTGGAATCTCACCAAGAACACGGCGTTTTACGCGCTCGTCACCCTGATTGTCGTGCTGGCGGTCTTTCCGTTCTACTACGCCATCATCACCAGCTTCAAAACCGGCAGCAACCTGTTCACCGTCGAGTATTTTCCGTCGTCGTTCTCGCTGGAAAACTACGTCTCGGTCATCAATGCCGGCAGTTTCACCCGCAATCTGCTGAATTCGCTTGTCGTGTCGACACTGGTGGTTCTGCTGGCACTGCTGATCGCCGTCACCGCATCCTTTGCACTGGCCCGTGTGCGGTTTCGCGGCCGCTCGCTGCTGCTGCTGACCATCCTGTCCGTCTCGATGTTCCCGCAGATCGCGGTGCTGGCGGGCCTGTTCGAGGTCGTGCGCTTTCTCGGCCTCTACAACACGCTGTGGAGCCTCGTCTTTTCCTACACGATCTTCACACTGCCGTTCACCGTGTGGGTGCTGACCACCTTCATGCGCGATCTGCCTGTCGAAATCGAGGAGGCGGCCATCGTCGATGGGGCCACTCCCTGGGTCATCATCACAAAGGTATTCCTGCCGCTGATGTGGCCGGCGATGGTAACGACCGGACTGCTCGCCTTCATCGCGGCGTGGAACGAGTTCCTGTTTGCCCTCACATTCACGTCTTCGACGGAGGTGCGCACGGTGCCTGTCACCATCGCGCTTTTGTCCGGAGCCAGTGCGCATGAAATCCCGTGGGGCACGATCATGGCCGCATCCGTCATCGTGACGGTGCCGCTCGTTGTTCTCGTCCTGATTTTCCAACGCAAGATCATTTCCGGCCTCACCGCCGGCGGCGTCAAGGGGTAACTCAAATGACAGCTATTCATCTCAACAATGTCCGCAAGTCCTTCGGTACGTTCGACGTCATCAAGGGGGTCGATCTGGAAATCAGCCCGAGCGAATTCATGGTGTTCGTCGGCCCTTCCGGCTGCGGAAAATCCACGTTGCTGCGGTTGATCGCCGGGCTTGAGGATATCACCGCCGGAACGCTCGCCTTCGACGACAAGGTGGTCAACAGCCTGACGCCGTCACAGCGCGGCATTGCCATGGTGTTCCAGTCCTATGCGCTTTATCCGCACATGACGGTGTTCGACAACATGGCGTTCGGCCTGAAACTGGCCAAGAGCGGCACAGACGAAATCAAGCGGCGGGTGAACGAGGCAGCGGACATGCTGCAGATCACCGCCTATCTCGACCGGCTGCCGAAACAGCTTTCCGGCGGCCAGCGCCAGCGCGTGGCCATCGGCCGGGCCATCGTGCGCGATCCGAAAGTCTTCCTGTTCGATGAACCGCTGTCCAATCTCGATGCGGCCCTGCGGGTGCAGACACGGCTTGAGATCGCCAAACTGCATGCAAAAATGCACGAGACCACGATGATCTACGTCACCCACGATCAGGTGGAGGCGATGACGCTTGCAGACCGGATCTGTGTGCTGCGCGACGGCATCGTTGAGCAGGTCGGTACGCCGCTGGAGCTTTATGAGAAGCCGCAATCGGTCTTTGTCGCCGGTTTCATCGGGTCGCCGAAGATGAATTTCCTGACCGAGAAACATGCGGATACCTACCGCGCTCACACGCTTGGCGTGCGGCCGGAGCATCTCGAAATCAAAGACAAGGGCGGCACCTGGAACGGCAAGCTGATCCTGTCAGAAAACCTCGGTTCCGAGACCTATCTCTACATCGATATTGGCGCGAAGGACCCGCTTGTCGTCAGACAGGACGGGACTGCAAGCCAGCAGCCCGGCGAACTGCTCCACATTTCGCCTATCAACGACAATGTCCACCGCTTCGATCAATCGGGCAGGCCGGCAGCGTCAAACTGAACTGAGCATCCTCCCAACCGCATATGCAATGAATAGGAAGACAAAGATGACCATCCGCACGCTCGTCTGGGGCGAAAATGTTCATGAACAGCTGAACAAGACCGTCGCCGAAATCTACCCCGAAGGCATGCACAACCAGATTGCCAAGCTTCTGAAGTCCGACAGCAATATCTCGGTCAAGACCGCCACCCTGCAGGAACCCGAACACGGCCTGACCGACAAGGTACTGGATGAAACCGATGTGCTGATCTGGTGGGGGCACCGCGCCCACGGCGATGTTGCGGACGACGTGGTCGAGCGCGTTGCCAAGCGCGTCTGGGAAGGCATGGGTATCATCGTTCTGCACTCCGGGCATTTCTCCAAGATTTTCAAGCGCCTAATGGGCTCGCCCTGTGCGCTGCACTGGCGCGAAGCCGGTGAGCGCGAGCGGCTCTGGGTGGTCAATCCCGGCCATCCCATCGCCAAGGGCCTGCCACGTTATTTCGAGCTTGAAAACGAAGAGATGTATGGCGAGCCATTCTCCGTGCCGGAACCGCTCGAGACGATCTTCGTGTCATGGTTTCAGGGCGGCGAGGTGTTCCGTTCCGGCCTGACCTACCGCAAGGGCGCGGGCAACGTGTTCTATTTCCGTCCCGGCCACGAAACCTATCCAACCTATCACGATGCGACGGTCGGGCTTGTCCTGCGCAATGCGGTGAACTGGGCCTATAACCCCAATCGCTATCCGGAGCTCAATACGGCACCGAACACGCCGGTCGAACAGGCCATCGAGCCTATCACCGCCCGCGGCGGCAGCCTGCATGAAGCTGGCGAGGAAGGTTTCCGCTAAACACCGATCCGATCGGGGACGGCCCGCGCGCGGCCGTTTCCAATATCCGCAGTATCAATGCCGGCACCGCGTTGCAGCGTGCGGCACATTCATGTGAAGGACTGGACCAATGCGTCTTTTGATCTTGGGTACCGGCAGTATGGCCAATTCCCATGCCAAGAATTTCGCTGAAATCGAAGGGGTAACACTGGCAGGCGCGGTGGATGTCGATGCGGGCCGGGCGGAAGCATTCCGCGCGGAATATGGCATCGAGCGGGCATTCACCTCGCTGGAGGAGGCACTGGCCTGGGGCGATTTCGATGCGGTGGCCAATGTCACGCCCGACAGCATCCACCACGCCACGACCCTGCAGTGCATCGCGGCGCGCAAGCACGTGTTCTGCGAAAAGCCGCTTGCGGCCAATTATGAAGATGCAGCCGAAATGGCCGATAAGATCGAGGCGGCGGGTCTCGTCGGTATGGTGAACCTGACCTATCGCAATGTCGCGCAGCTGCAGGCGGCCCGCAAGCTGGTCACCAGCGGCCAGATCGGCAAGGTCAGACACGTGGAAGCATCGTACCTGCAAAGCTGGCTTGTCTCGAAAATGTGGGGTGACTGGCAGACGGAAAGCCGCTGGCTCTGGCGTTTGTCAAAGAAGCACGGCTCCAACGGCACGCTTGGCGACGTCGGCGTGCATATTCTCGATTTCGTCGTCTATGGCACCGATACGGAAATCGACGAGGTGTTCTGCCGCCTCAAGGCATTCGACAAGGCGGAAGGCAATCGCATCGGCGAATATGAACTCGACGCCAATGACAGTTTCACCATGACGGTAAGCTTCACCAATGGCGCGCTGGGTGTCGTCCATTCAAGCCGCTGGGCCACGGGCCATGTCAATGAGCTGCGCCTGCGCGTCTACGGCGACAAGGGTGCATTCGAAGTCGTGCACCGTCATGACGGCTCCAAGCTGCTGGTCTGTCTCGGCGATGACGTGGAAACGGCGGTGTGGAAAGAGGTCGAGGTCGAGCCTGTCGCGACAAACTATCAGCGGTTTGTCGAGGCGGTCAAACAGGGCAAAACACTCGAACCATCTTTCCGGCACGCGTCTAGGTTGCAAAAAGCAATAGACCTTGCCAATATAACGGAAAGTGACCGTAGAGAGCACCGGTTAACTGCCTGATTTGAGTATAAGAATTGCCTTGGGTTGCTCTCAGGCGATACCGCTCTGGAGTTGTGGACTGACCCATGACTCCAGAGGCCCGGTTTTTAAATCAGCGTAACATCAGGATTGTACAGGGCGAACCGGCGGCAAGGGCTGGCGCATGCGGTTCGCGGATGATCAGGCCATTGGCGTCGGCGAGGAATTTCAGCATGGATGAATCCTGCAGCGGAAACGGCGTCGCGGTCAGCGTGCCATCCGGTCCGGTGACGATGCGCGCCCGGACATAGTCCTGCCTCTGGTCATTGGTCGGCATATCAGTGCCGAGAACCGCAGCGCGCAGATCGGGCGTGTGCGATAGTCCCATGAGGGTGCGGATAAGCGGCGTCAGGAATATGTGCGCACAGATCAGGCTGGATACGGGATTGCCGGGCAGGCCGAGAATGCGCATGCCTTGGAGATGGCCGAACATCAGCGGTTTGCCGGGACGCAGGGCGATTTTCCAGAAATCGAGTTCCATGCCGCGCGCGGCAAGGGCAGGCTGGACCAGATCATGGTCGCCAACCGAGGCGCCGCCCAGTGTCACCAGGATATCGGCCTGCGCTGCAACAGCGCGATCCAGCGCGTCGCTCAGCGCTTCGAGCCGGTCTTCGGCAATGCCCAGATCGATGGCGATGCCGCCCGCATTGCGAACGATTTCAGCCAGACCATAACTGTTGGAAGCAATGATCTGGTCGGGCCGGTAGCTTTCGCCGGGGCTGACCAGTTCATCGCCGGTCGCCAGTATCGCGACGCGCGGACGCCGCACGACGGACAGATGCGGATGATCGGCGGATGCGGCGAGGGCAAGGGCCGCCGGATCAAGCTGCCGGCCGGCGGCAAGCAGGACATCGCCGCTGTTGAAATCGAGGCCGGCCGCGCGGATGTTGCGGCCAAAAGCAATGGTCTCGACGATCTCCACCTCGTCGCCATGCGGCAAAGTGTTTTCCTGGATGACCACGCTGTCGGCACCCGTCGGCACCGGTGCGCCGGTGAAGATGCGCACGGCTTCGCCCGGATCGACCGAGCCTTGGAAGGCATGTCCGGCAGCGGATTGACCCACCAGCTTCAGGCGGACAGGCACGCTGGCGACATCGGCGGCGCGCACGGCATAGCCATCCATCGCCGAGGCGGCAAAGGGCGGTTGCTGGCGGCGGGCATGCAGGTCGGCAGCGAGCACGCGTCCGCCCGCATCGCCGAGCGCAACGGTTTCCGGTTCCAGCAGATCCACATTGGCCAGGATGCGCCGCAGCGCTTCGTCAACCGGAAGGAGGTCTGCCATCGTTCAATTCCCGTCTGAAGTTTCCGCGGACCAATCGCCGGATTTTCCGCCCGATTTCTGCAACAGGCGAATATCCTGAATGATCATACCCTTGTCGGCGGCTTTTGCCATGTCGTAGATCGTCAGGCATGCAATGGAAACCGCGGTGAGCGCTTCCATTTCGACCCCGGTTTTGCCCGTCAGCTTGACGGTGGCACGCACCCGCAGACCCGGCAGGGCCTTGTCGGCATCGATATCGACGCTGATCCTGCTCAGAAGCAGCGGATGGCAGAGCGGAATGAGGTCATGGGTTTTCTTGGCGGCCATGATCCCGGCGATGCGGGCCGTGCCGATGACATCGCCCTTCTTGGCATTGCCGGAAAGGATCAGCTCGAGCGTTTCCGCCAGCATCCGCACGGACCCTTCCGCCACGGCAACCCGTTCGGTCTCGGCCTTGCCACCGACATCGACCATATGGGCCGCGCCGGTGCTGTCGAGATGAGTCAGCTTCGGCGCGGTTGTCATGCGGCGCTTGTCTGCTGGTCCGCTGTGCCATGCAGAAGCGCGTGGGTCGCTGCCGCCACATCGCTCTGGCGCATCAGGCTTTCACCAACGAGGAAACTGCCGATGCCGGATTTGGCGAGGCGCTGGCAGTCCGCATGGCTGAAGACGCCGCTTTCGCTGACCAGCAGCTTGTCCGCCGGCACCATTCTGGCCAGTCGTTCGGATACGGCGAGATCCACATGAAATGTGCGCAGATCGCGGTTGTTGATGCCGAGAAGCGGCGAGGTAAGCTTCAGCGCCCGGTCCATCTCGGCTTCGTCATGCACTTCGACCAAGACATCCATGCCAAGCGCCATCGCCGTTTCTTCGAGCGCTGCGGCCAGCGTATCGTCGACGCTGGCCATGATGATCAGAATGCAATCGGCACCCCAGCTGCGGGCTTCAAAGACCTGATAGGTATCGAAGAGAAAATCCTTGCGCAGGGCAGGCAGGCTGACGGCGGCGCGGGCTGCAGTCAGAAATTCCGGCGCGCCTTGAAACGACGGTGCATCGGTCAGCACGGATAGGCAGGCTGCGCCACCCTGTTCATAGGCTTTGGCCAGCGCGGGTGGATCGAAATCCGGGCGAATCAGGCCTTTGGAGGGGCTCGCCTTCTTGATCTCGGCAATCAGGCCGAATGTATTGGCGGCGCGTTTCCGCTGCAAGGCGCTGAGAAAACCGCGAGGGGCGTCCTGATCCCCGATCCGGGCCTTGAGGTCATCGACGCTCAGGCGTGTCTTGGCGGCAGCAATCTCTTCACGTTTGTAGGCTTCGATCTTGCGAAGAATATCAACCATGGTCAGTCAGCCTTGCTGTTGGATACGTGCACCAGCTTCTTTAGCACATTTCGCGCCGCGCCGCTGTCGATGGAATGGGCCGCCATGCTGATACCGGTTTTCAGGTCGCCGGTGGCGCCAGCGACAACCAGTCCGGCACCCGCATTGAACAGGGTGATATCGCGATAGGCACCATGCGCGCCGTCGAGGACGGAGAGCAGCGAGACCGCGTTTTCTTCCGCCGTGCCGCCCTTGAGATCCTGGGGATCGACAAGGCGCAGGCCAAAGGCTTCGGGTTCGATCTCGAAGGTGCGGATCACACCGTTTTCAAGGGCAGCGACTTTGGTGACGCCCGCCGTGGTGATCTCGTCGAGACCATCGCCATGCACGACCCACACGGATTCCGAACCGAGGTTCTTCAATACCTGCGCGATGGGTTCAACCCATTCGAGCGCATAGACGCCGACGAGCTGGCGGGTAACGCCCGCGGGATTGGTCAACGGGCCCAGCAGATTGAAGATGGTGCGGGTGCCAAGTTCGACCCGGGCGGGGCCGACATGCTTCATCGCCGGATGGTGCGACGGCGCGAACATGAAGCCGATACCGGCTTCCTCGATGCAGGTGGAAATCAGATCTGGACCGATTTCGATGTTGATGCCGAGCGCCGCCAGCGTATCGGCCGCGCCGGAGCGCGAGGACAGGGCGCGATTGCCGTGCTTGGCAACCGGCACGCCGGCGCCGGCCGCGACAAAGGCGGCGCAGGTTGAAACGTTGTAGGAACCCGACTGGTCCCCGCCGGTGCCGACGATATCGATGGCGCCGGGTACGGCTTTCACGGGAAGCATTTTCGAGCGCATGGCCGAGACCGCTCCGGCAATCTCGTCAACCTGCTCGCCGCGCACCCGCAAGGCCATGAGCAGGGCGCCGATCTGCGCCGGGGTTGCCTGTCCCGACATCATGATGTCGAAGGCTTCCACGGCTTCCTCGCGGGAAAGCGCTTTTCCCGCTGCCGCGATGCCGATGAAACGTTTCAGTTCAGCCATTCCTGGGTCTCACTGCAATCACTGGCGGGCAAGCGCCTGATTAATAACGGTCTTGTTGATGGTCACGGGATAGACGGTCTGCAATTGCATGACCAACTGATCGAGCAGATCGTCAGACAAGCGCGACGTGAAGGTATCCTTCTCCGCCTTGGTCAGCGAGTCCGGCCCCACATTCAACGGTTCGATCGATTCCGTCACCTTGAAGATCAGCTTCGACTGGTCCGCCGCCGATTCCGTAACGCCGACCAGACCGTTGGGCCCGTCGAACACCGAGGCAACGCCGCCGACACCGAGGTCGGTATCCTTTGACTGGCGCGTGATGCCGCGTTTGGTTTCCTTGGTGAACTTGAATTCGGCCGCGATGTCGTCAAGCGATGTGCCGGATGCAACGCGCTTGCGCACTTCCTCGGCCTTTTCGTTGAGGCGCTTTTCAAGCTCGGCCGTCCGCCAGTTGTCCGTGACCCGCGCCTTCACTTCGTCGAGGGTGCGGTCGCGTGCCGGTGTGATGCCGGTGACATCGTACCAGAGGAAACTGTTCGGACCGATATTGAGCGGCTCATTGTCAAAACCCTGATCGGCAAGGAAGGCGGCGGCCAGAAGATTTTCACCGAACGGAATACCCGGAATCTCCTTGTCGTCCGGTCCGCGGCCCGACTGGTCGACGGCATCGATGGTGACCACCTTGAGGTTCTGTTTGGCGGCGGCATCGGCCATGGTGGCGCCGTCGGCCCGGGCATTCTCATAGGCGTCGTGCACGGACATGACTGACGATGCGGCGAGGGAAAGCGCGATCGTCTCGCGAATGTCCTTCTCCACCTCGGAAAGCGGCTTGATGACTTGCGGTGCGGCGGCAGTCGCCCGCACGATGACCGGGCCAAACGCGCCGGTGATCACGTCGCTGACATTTCCGGCCTGAAGCTTGAAGATCGCATCGGCAATGGTCTGGTCGGGCAGGGCGTTGCGCTGGAACGTACCAAGACGCACGTCATTCATTGTCTTGCCTTCGGCCTTCACTTCATCATCGAACGAGGTGCCTGCAGCCAGACGGTCATGGGCAGCCTTGGCTGCATCGGCATTGGCAAAGGTCAGCTGTTCAATGGTGCGGGTTTCCGGCGAGGTATAGCGGGCAATGTTCTTGTCATATTCCGCCTTGATCTCCTCGGGCGAAACCGATGCCTGGTCGGCAATGTCCTTGGGTTCAAGCTTGACGTAGGTGATCTTGCGGTACTGCGGCGCGGCGTAGGCTTCCTTGTTCGCGTCGAAATAGGTCTTTAGGTCCGCATCGCTGGGGGCAGGGATGTCGGTGATGAAGGATTTCGGCATCGAGACATAATCGATGGTGCGGGATTCGCCTTTATAGGTCGCGACCGCCTTCAGCAGCGTATCGGGCACCGTGATGCCGTC
The DNA here is from genome assembly GCF_044760925.1 of Phyllobacterium sp. NPDC097923. NCBI lineage: Bacteria > Pseudomonadati > Pseudomonadota > Alphaproteobacteria > Hyphomicrobiales > Phyllobacteriaceae > Phyllobacterium > Phyllobacterium sp. NPDC097923. The sequence goes on from NZ_JBIWBL010000001.1 coordinate 1,510,365, forward strand.
GGCGACGGCTTCGACGATCTGCTGGCGGCGGGCGATCTTGCTGCGGCTGTCGAGATAGCCTTGCGGGGTCATGCCGGCATTGCGCAGCACCAGATCAAACTGGCCGGGATTGAAACGGCCGTCAGGTCCCTGAAACGCCGGATCTTCGGCGGCCAGCTGTGCCAGGCGATCCTTGGACAGGCCAAGCGACATCTTCCGCGCTTCCTCGTCGAGCACGACACCGGCGACAAGCTGCGCCTGCACCTGATTGCTGACGCCAATGGCATCGGCCTGTTCACGGGTGAAACGCTGGCCAAAACGCTGCTGCAGGGCCGCAAGCTGGCGGTCATAGGCCAGACGATATTCGACCGGTGAGACTTTCGAGCTTCCGGCGCTGATCGCCGAACCATTGCCGACGGCGCTGAGAATGGTATTGGAAACGCCCCAGCCAACAAAACTGACGCCAAGAAGAGCAAGAAGCAGCTTGGCTACCCAGGTCTGGGCCACGTCGCGCAAGGAATCGAGCATAGAAAGTCACCGTAACAGTATGAGGCTCAAATTGAATTGCTTAGGGGAATAGCGTCATGAAGGGCTTGTGTCGATTGCTTTATCAAGTGAATTTGCTAGTCAGACAATCAAATGACCGAGAAATCATCAAATCTATCGTCTTGAGGAACGCCGAATGACCCCTGATGTCCGTCCACTCGTCGCTGGTAACTGGAAAATGAACGGGACGGGAGAGTCTCTGGATGAACTGCGCATTATCGTCAACCGGCCGAATTCGGCCATCGGCGAGAAGATTGACGCATTGATCTGCGTGCCGGCCACGCTGGTTTTCCGGGCAGCCCAGTCCGTCGAAGGCGAGGCGCTTGCCATTGGCGGCGAGGATTGTCATGCGAAAAAGTCCGGTGCGCATACGGGCGATATCTCCGCCGACATGTTGAAGGATGCCGGCGCATCGCATGTCATTGTCGGACATTCCGAGCGGCGCACGGATCACGGCGAGACCGACGCAATGGTCAATGCCAAGGCCGTGGCCGCATGGGATGCCGGACTGGTTGCGATCATCTGCATCGGCGAGACCGAAGCACAGCGCAAGGCTGGAGCAACGCTCGATATCATTGCAACGCAGCTCGCCGGTTCCATCCCTGATGGAGCTACCGCTGCCAATACGGTTATCGCCTACGAGCCCGTATGGGCGATCGGGACCGGATTGACGCCGACCGCCGATGATGTCCGTGAGGTTCACGCGTCGATCCGTGCGGCGCTGACCGCGCGTTTTGGCGCGGAAGGCGCGCGGCAGCGCATTCTCTATGGCGGCTCGGTAAAACCCTCCAATGCGGTCGAGCTTCTGGGCATCGCGAACGTCGATGGTGCACTTGTTGGCGGCGCGAGCTTGAAAGCGGTGGACTTCCTGGCCATCTGTGAGGCGTACCATTCGCTCTGACGAGCATCAAAAGCGCCGAATTGCCGAGAAAACTGTCCGCTGACGGGCTTGGTTTATTAAGAGATACGGTGTAAAGAGCCGCGTCCGACACCTAGAAAGCAGAAAATACCCCATGCAAACCGTCGTCATCGTCATTCATCTTCTGATTGTACTTGCCCTCGTTGGAGTTGTGCTCATGCAGCGCTCTGAAGGCGGCGGTCTTGGGATCGGTGGCGGCTCGGGTTTCATGAGCGCACGCGGCGCTGCCAACGTGCTTACGCGGGCAACGGCGATTCTTGCGACGGGCTTTTTCATCACGTCCCTGGCGCTCGGCATCATGTCGCGCTACGCCGAAAGCCCGACGGATATTCTCAACCGTATCCCGGCAACGACGGGTGGACAGCCTGCAACCGGCGGACAGCCAGCTGGCAGCGGCGGCATTCTCAATCAGCTTCCGGGTGCTGCGACCACAACGCCGCCGGCGTCTGACGCTTCGGCACCGGCCGCACCAGCGGCTCCGGCACCGGCCGAATCAACAGCGCCTGCGCCTGCTGCTCCGGCCGCGCCGGCACAGCCTGCAAACCCTGTTCCCAATTCGCAGTAACCGCCGCTGAAACTGATTCTTTGCGGATGCGCAGCAAATGTGTTGCGCTTCCGCAACCCTTGGCGGTGAAGAATCAGTCTGGGCTGTTCTTCACGGTGATTTGCATTGAGTGGAAAACAGTCTTCAGATATCGCCATAGTCAGGTTTGGCCTTGGGGGCCTGGCAAGTGCCGCTGATGGCGCGTGCATATTATCCGGGAACTAACACTATGATTTCACGTCGCTCTCTGCTCATCGGAATTTCTGTTCTGGCCATGTCCGGATCGGCATTCGCTCAGTCCACCATCAACACGGCCGCAACGCCTGCCGATGCGGCAAAGGTTGACGCGACGCCAACCGCTTCCACTGCAAAACCAGCCAAGGTTTCGCAGGCCCGCAAGCCAGCCCGTGCAACGGCGGCAGCGGCCAAGCGCAACTATTCACTCGATCCGAAGTATCTGCCGCAGGACGTTTCCTTCACCGGTTACAAGACCGGCACCATCGTCATCGATCCGAAGCAGAAGTTCCTTTATCTGGTTGAATCCTCCACGACCGCACGCCGCTATGGCATTGCCGTCGGCAAGGAAGGTCTCGAATTCAAGGGTACCGCCGAAATCCGCACCAAGCGCGAATGGCCCCGTTGGATCCCGACCAAGGAAATGATCGAGCGCGAACCAAATCATTACGCCAAGTATGAGAACGGCATGGACGGTGGTCCAGGCAATCCGCTCGGCGCGCGCGCTCTCTACCTTTCACAGGGCAACAAGGATACCTATATCCGTATTCACGGTACCGTGCAGCCCTGGACCATCGGCAGCTCCGCTTCGAACGGTTGTTTCCGCATGGTCAATGATCACGTGATCGATCTTTACAACCGCGTCACTGTTGGCACGGAAGTGGTTGTACTGTAAGAACTATTCGTCGCTGAATTGAAACGGCCAGACCTAACGTCTGGCCGTTTTGCTTGTTTGAAAAAGATATTGGCACGGGAAAAACGGCTTTCATGCCGATTTTTTTGTGGCCAAATCACTCACAAAGGACTAACGAGATAAGCCCATGGCCCGATATGTTTTCATCACTGGCGGCGTGGTTTCTTCCCTCGGAAAAGGCATCGCCGCAGCTGCTTTGGCAGCCCTCCTTCAGGCTCGTGGATACCGTGTACGGATTCGCAAGCTTGATCCTTATCTCAACGTCGACCCCGGCACGATGTCGCCGTATCAGCACGGCGAGGTCTTTGTGACCGACGATGGCGCTGAAACTGACCTCGATCTTGGTCATTACGAGCGCTTTACGGGGCGTCCTGCCAACAAGCAGGACAATATCACCACCGGACGCATCTACCGCAACATCATCGAGAAGGAACGCAGGGGTGACTACCTCGGCGCGACCGTTCAGGTGATTCCGCACGTCACCGATGAGATCAAGAATTTCATCGTCGACGGTAATGAGGATTACGATTTCGTGCTGTGCGAAATCGGCGGTACAGTCGGCGATATCGAAGCGATGCCGTTCCTCGAGGCGATCCGCCAGCTCGGCAACGACCTGCCGCGCGGCAGCGCTGTCTATATCCACCTGACCCTGATGCCCTATATCCCCGCAGCGGGCGAACTGAAGACCAAACCGACCCAGCACTCCGTCAAGGAACTGCGCTCGATCGGTATCGCACCGGATATTCTGCTGATTCGTGCGGATCGCGAGATTCCGGAATCGGAACGCCGCAAGCTGTCGCTGTTCTGCAATGTCCGCTCGTCCGCGGTCATTCAGGCGCTCGACGTCGATACGATCTATGACGTTCCGATGGCCTATCACAGGGAAGGCCTCGATTCGGAAGTTCTGGCGGCATTCGGAATCGATCCTGCACCAAAGCCCCGCATGGAGCGTTGGGACGAGGTCAGCAAGCGTATCCACAATCCGGAAGGCGAAGTCACGATTGCCGTTGTCGGCAAGTACACCGGCCTCAAGGATGCCTATAAATCGCTGATCGAAGCCCTGCACCATGGCGGCATGGCCAACAAGGTGAAGGTCAATCTCGACTGGATCGAATCGGAAATTTTCGAACAGGAAGATCCGACGCCCTATCTGCAGAAGGTACACGGCATTCTGGTGCCGGGCGGCTTCGGCGAGCGTGGCTCGGAAGGCAAGATTCTGGCGGCAAAATTTGCCCGCGAGAAGAAGGTCCCGTATTTCGGTATCTGCTTCGGCATGCAGATGGCGGTCATCGAGGCCGCTCGTTCGCTGGCAGGCGTCGAGAAGGCATCGTCCAGCGAATTCGGTCCGACGAATGAACCGGTCGTCGGCCTCATGACCGAGTGGCTCAAGGGCAACATGCTGGAGAAGCGCACGCAGGCTGGCGATCTCGGCGGCACCATGCGTCTGGGTGCCTATGAAGCCATGCTCAAATCCGGCACGCGGATTGCCGACATCTATGGTTCGACCGATATATTCGAGCGGCATCGCCACCGGTATGAAGTGAACATCGATTACAAGGACCGTCTGGAAGATTGCGGTCTGGTGTTCTCGGGCATGTCGCCGGATGGTGTTCTGCCGGAGACCATCGAATATGCCGATCATCCATGGTTCATCGGCGTCCAGTACCATCCGGAACTGAAGTCACGGCCATTCGAACCGCATCCGCTGTTCGCCTCGTTCATTCAGGCGGCCATGGACCAAAGCCGGCTCGTTTGAAACAATATGGGGTGTGGCTTGAATTGCATTGCTCTTTAAGGCACACCCTTTTCCCATGACCATTGCAACTCCGCGCACGCCCCGACCTGTTGATCATCTGGTTCTGCCTGTTGTGGAACTCGATACGGCGCGCCAGCGTCTGGAAGCGCTCGGCTTTACCGTTGCGCCATCAGCGCAGCATCCGTTTGGCACGGAGAATGCCTGCGTCTTCTTCTCGGATAACACCTATCTTGAACCCCTTGCCATCGCACAGCGCGAAACCTGTGAAACCGAAGCCAGAAATGGCAATGTTTTTGTTGCGCGCGATCAGGCCTATCGTTTCCGCAACGGGCAGGACGGTTTTTCCGCCCTGGTCATGGGAACGCAGGATGCTGGGGCAGATCACAAGGAGTTTGTGAGATCTGGCATTTCGGCTGGCGAAATACTCGATTTTTCAAGAGCCTTCAAAACACCTGATGGAGCAGAAGGTGTGGCCAGTTTCCGGTTGGCCTTTGCCGCGGACCTGCGGGCTCCCGATGCCTTCTTCTTTACCTGCCAGCGTGTCAATCCGCCGAAAGTGGACCGCACGGCCCTGCAGACTCACAGGAATGGCGCGATCGGGTTGCGTGAGATCGTGCTGTCGGAAGTCAATCCGACGGATTTCCAGTATCCCTTGCAGGAACTGGTCAACCAGCGCGACGTCAACGCCCATTCCTTCGGCATGGATATCCGCGCTGCCAATGCCAATATCACCGTGCTGACACCTGCCGGTCTTCGATCCTTTCTCGGTCTGGGTGCGCCGGAAAACGAGCGGGGTTTGCGCCTGCAGGCCTTTGTTGTCGGTGTTCGCGATCTGGCTGCGGTTGAAACGCTGCTCGCCAACAACAATATCTCCACCGAAAAGCGCGGCTCCCGCCTGATTGTGCATAGGGCACCGGGACAGGGCGCTGCCATTGTATTTGAGGCTGCCTGATGTCCCTGAATTCCACTGTCTCCGCCGGCCCGGTTGCCTTTTCCAATACCGCGCAGTTTTCGCTGATTGCCGGGCCTTGCCAGATGGAAAGCCGCCAGCATGCCTTCGACATGGCGGGCGCGCTGAAGGAGCTGACCGGCAAGCTCGGCATCGGACTGGTCTACAAGTCGAGCTTCGACAAGGCCAACCGGACGTCGCTGACCGGCAAGCGCGGCTTCGGCCTTGAAAGTTCGCTGCCGGTTTTCGCCGATATCCGCAAAGAGTTCGGACTGCCGACGCTGACCGACGTTCACACGGAAGAGCAGTGCGCGGTTCTGGGCGAAGTGGTCGATGTGCTGCAGATCCCGGCGTTTCTCTGCCGCCAGACCGATCTGCTGATCGCCGCTGCCAAGACCGGCAAGGTGGTCAACATCAAGAAGGGCCAGTTCCTTGCGCCTTGGGATATGAAAAACGTCATTGCCAAGGTCACGGAAAGCGGCAACCCTAATGTGATGGTGACCGAGCGCGGTGCTTCCTTCGGCTACAACACGCTGGTATCGGACATGCGTTCGCTGCCGATCATGGCGGGCTTCGGCGCGCCGGTGATTTTCGATGCGACTCATTCGGTGCAGCAGCCGGGCGGGCAGGGCGGTTCCACCGGTGGGCAGCGCGAATTTGTCGAGACGCTGGCGCGTGCCGCCGTTGCCGTCGGCGTGGCCGGCGTGTTCATCGAAACGCACCAGGACCCAGACAATGCGCCATCGGATGGCCCGAACATGGTACCGCTCGACCAGATGCCGCGTCTTCTGGAAAAGCTGCTGGAGTTCGACCGGATCGCCAAGTCGGCGTGATCTGATTTTCAGGAAAAGGCCGTCTCTGACGGCCTTTTTTCTGTTTTGAGCAACAAATCGTCCTCATGGGGATTTTCCTTGTCATCTTCATTCGCTATTCCAGTGGCGAATGCTGCCCAATGCAAATTGAAGGAAAAGCCTTATGACTGCTATTGTCGATATTATTGGCCGTGAAATTCTGGATAGTCGCGGGAACCCGACTGTTGAGGTCGATGTCATTCTCGAAGACGGCTCACTCGGCCGCGCGGCGGTCCCATCCGGCGCATCGACGGGTGCACATGAAGCTGTTGAATTGCGCGATGGCGGCACACGCTATCTCGGCAAGGGCGTTCTGAAGGCTGTCGATGCCGTCAATGGCGAGCTGTTCGATGCAATCGGCGGTCTCGACGCGGAGAACCAGATCCACATCGACAAGACCATGATCGATCTCGATGGCACACCGAACAAGAGCCGTCTTGGCGCCAACGCCATTCTTGGCGTATCGCTCGCCGTTGCCAAGGCCGCCGCTGAATCCTCCGGCCTGCCGCTCTACCGCTATCTCGGCGGACCGAACGCCCATGTCCTGCCGGTGCCGATGATGAACATCATCAATGGCGGCGCGCATGCCGACAATCCCATCGATTTTCAGGAATTCATGATTCTGCCGGTTGGCGCATCGTCACTGGCCGAAGCCGTGCGTTACGGTGCGGAAGTGTTTCACACGCTGAAGAAGCGCCTGAAGGATGCCGGCCACAACACCAATGTGGGCGACGAGGGCGGTTTTGCGCCGAACCTGAAGACGGCACCGGCTGCACTGGACTTCATCATGGAGTCCATTGAGAAAGCCGGTTTCAAGCCGGGCGAAGAAATCGCCATCGGTCTGGATTGCGCTGCAACCGAATTCTTCAAGGACGGCAATTACGTCTATGAAGGCGAGAAGAAGAGCCGCGATCCGAAGACCCAGGCAAAGTATCTGGCCAAGCTGGCGGCTGACTACCCGATCATCAGCATCGAAGACGGCATGTCCGAAGATGACTGGGAAGGCTGGAAATACCTGACCGATCTGATCGGTGACAAGTGCCAGCTCGTCGGCGACGATCTGTTCGTCACCAACTCGGCGCGTCTGCGCGATGGCATCAAGATGGGTGTGGCCAATTCCATTCTCGTCAAGGTCAACCAGATCGGCACGTTGTCGGAAACTTTTGACGCGGTCGATACGGCGCATCGCGCTGGCTATACCGCCGTCATGTCGCACCGCTCCGGTGAAACCGAGGACTCGACGATTGCCGATCTCGCCGTCGCCACCAATTGCGGACAGATCAAGACCGGCTCACTTTCCCGCTCTGACCGGATCGCCAAGTACAACCAGCTGATCCGTATCGAGCAGGAACTCGGACCGCAGGCCCGCTATGCCGGCCGTGGCATTTTCCGCAGCCTCTGATACGCGTTACATTCGAGCGATTGAGATGGCGGGCCCTGTGCCCGCCATTTTGTTTTGGTGGGGCGGCTCCGGGGCAGCCGGAACGGCAAATTTAATCGGCTGTTAAGCAAAACATTGTTTTATGACCGTGTGACTAATCGGGCCATCGTGACCTGATTCCGCATCCCTTCGGGTCATTTGCCATGTGGACAAAACAGAGACGGAAAACCAATCGCGGACGGCTTGTCGTGCCGATCCTCGCCTCGATGTTTTTCGCCTATTTCGGTTTCCATGCCTATCACGGCGAATACGGTCTCTATTCCACCATCAAGCTGCAGGATCAGACCCGGCTGCTGCGCGCCCAGTACGACGCGGTTAAGGCGTCGCGCACGGAGCTTGAACGGGAAGTACAACTTATGCATGATGGAACAATCGAGCGGGACATGTTAGATGAACAGGCCCGCAAGGCGTTGAATGTATCGCGGCCGGACGAAGTCACAATTATGCGTGGCTCGGGTGATTTAACTATTAACTGAATTCCGGTTAATTCACTTTTTATCGTGCATTTTGAACGTCTTATTTGCATAGCTCTTATTCAATTCTGCATATTGTAAGTTCTGCTCCTGCTGCTATTGTCGTCCGACAAAATAACAGGGAGTGAGATATGGCTACGAGGGCGAAAAAAAGCCCTGCGCGTTCTGCGCAGACCTCTGCTGTCAAAGCACCAAAACCAATCGAGTACACAAAGGAGCAGGAGCTCCACGCCTACGGCGAAATGCTGCTGATCCGGCGTTTCGAAGAAAAGGCCGGCCAGCTCTACGGTATGGGTTTCATTGGCGGTTTCTGCCATCTCTATATCGGTCAGGAAGCTGTTGTGACCGGCATGCAGGCGACACTGGTTGAAGGCGATCAGGTCATCACCGGTTATCGCGACCACGGCCACATGCTGGCCTGCGGCATGAGCGCCCGGGGCGTCATGGCCGAACTGACCGGACGCCGCGGCGGCCTTTCCAAGGGCAAGGGCGGCTCCATGCACATGTTCTCGAAAGAGAAGCACTTTTACGGCGGTCACGGCATCGTCGGTGCGCAGGTCTCCCTCGGTACGGGCCTCGCCTTTGCCAATCGCTACCGCGACAACGGCAATGTCTCCCTGGCTTATTTCGGTGATGGCGCGGCCAACCAGGGCCAGGTCTACGAAAGCTTCAACATGGCGGCGCTCTGGAAGCTGCCGGTCATCTACATCATCGAAAACAACCGTTACGCCATGGGTACGGCGGTTTCCCGCGCTTCGGCCGAAACCGATTTCTCCCGTCGCGGCATTTCCTTCAACATCCCCGGTATTCAGGTCGACGGCATGGATGTCCGCGCCGTTCAGGCTGCTGGCGAAGAAGCCACCGCATGGGCGCGCTCCGGCAAGGGCCCGATGATCCTGGAAATGCAGACATACCGGTATCGCGGTCACTCCATGTCGGATCCGGCCAAGTACCGTTCCAAGGACGAAGTGCAGAAAATGCGCTCCGAGCATGATCCCATCGAGCAGGTGAAGAGCCGGTTGATCGACAAGGGCTGGTCCACCGAGGACGACCTGAAGAAGATCGACAAGGACGTTCGCGACATCGTTGCCGACGCAGCGGATTTCGCCCAGTCCGATCCGGAGCCGGATGCATCCGAGCTCTATACCGACATTCTGCTCTAAGGGAGGCGCAACCATGCCTGTAGATATTCTGATGCCAGCGCTCTCGCCGACCATGGAAGAGGGCAAACTGTCGAAATGGCTGAAAAAGGAAGGTGACAAGGTCACCTCCGGCGACGTTCTCGCGGAAATCGAGACCGACAAGGCGACGATGGAAGTGGAAGCGGTCGATGAAGGCACCATCGGCAAGATTCTCATTGCCGAAGGCACCGATAACGTGAAGGTCAACACCGTCATCGCCGTTCTCCTGGGCGATGGTGAAAGCGCCGATAGCGCGCCAAAGGCTGCAGCCGCTGAAGCGCCCGTCAAGGCGCAAGAGGCCCCGCAGCAGGAAGCGGAGGCTGCAAAGCCGGCCGCGACCGTTCCGGCAGCGCCGAAGACCGAAGTTGCCGCCGATCCGGATATTCCGGCAGGAACCGAAATGGTTTCGACCACCGTGCGCGAAGCACTGCGCGACGCCATGGCGGAAGAGATGCGCCGTGACCCCAACGTTTTCGTCATGGGTGAAGAAGTCGCCGAATATCAGGGCGCCTACAAGATCACCCAGGGGCTGCTCGACGAATTCGGCCCGCGCCGTGTTGTCGATACGCCGATCACCGAACACGGCTTTGCCGGCGTGGGTGTTGGCGCGGCCATGACCGGCCTGCGTCCGATCGTTGAGTTCATGACCTTCAACTTCGCCATGCAGGCGATTGACCAGATCATCAATTCGGCGGCCAAGACACTCTATATGTCCGGCGGCCAGATGGGCGCACCGATGGTGTTCCGTGGTCCTTCCGGTGCGGCTGCCCGCGTTGCTGCCCAGCACTCCCAGTGCTATGCCGCTTGGTACAGTCATATTCCGGGCCTCAAGGTCGTCATGCCCTACACGGCTGCCGATGCGAAGGGTCTGCTCAAGGCTGCGATCCGCGATCCGAACCCGGTCATCTTCCTCGAAAACGAAATCCTCTACGGTCACTCCTTCGATGTGCCGAAGCTCGATGATTTCGTCCTGCCGATCGGCAAGGCCCGTATCCACAAGAAGGGCACGGACGTTACGCTCGTCTCCTTCGGCATCGGCATGAACTACACGGTCAAGGCTGCGGAAGAGCTGTCCAAGCTCGGCATCGATGCTGAGATCATCGATCTGCGCACCATCCGCCCGATGGACATTCCGACGGTTGTCGAATCGGTCAAGAAGACCGGCCGCTGCGTCACCATCGAGGAAGGCTATCCGCAGTCCTCGGTCGGTACGGAAATTGCCACCCGCGTCATGCAGCAGGCTTTCGATTATCTCGATGCGCCGATCCTGACGATTGCCGGCAAGGACGTTCCGATGCCTTACGCGGCCAATCTGGAAAAGCTGGCATTGCCGAACGTTCAAGAAATCGTCGAGGCCGTCAAAGCTGTGACATACACAGCGTAAAGGGGAGGAAATCGATATGCCGATCAATATCACCATGCCGGCTCTTTCTCCCACGATGGAAGAGGGCAATCTTGCCAAATGGCTTGTCAAGGAAGGCGATAAGGTTGGTCCCGGCGATGTGATTGCCGAGATCGAAACCGACAAGGCAACGATGGAAGTCGAAGCGGTCGACGAGGGCACGGTCGCCAAGATCGTGGTTCCCGCCGGTACGGAAGGCGTCAAGGTCAACGCGCTGATCGCCATTCTGGCGGCGGACGGCGAAGATGTCGGCGCTGCTGCCAAGGGCGGCGACGCAGCTCCCGCGAAAGCAGAAGCCGCACCTGCGCCCGCCAAGGCCGAAGCACCCAAGGAAGCGGCTCCAGCGCCAGCGGCACCCGCTGCAACTGTTGCCGCTCCGGCAAAGTCCGGCGACCGGACATTCTCGTCACCGCTGGCCCGCCGCATCGCCAAGGATGCCGGTATCGATCTTTCCGCTGTAACGGGCTCCGGCCCGCATGGCCGCGTCATCAAGAAAGACGTCGAGGCAGCAATCTCCGGTGGCGGTGCCAAGGCACCTGCTGCAGCTGCAGCGGCCACGCCGGCGGCGGCTCCCAAGCCGATGTCGGACGATACGGTGCTGAAACTGTTCGAGGAAGGCTCCTACGAGCTCGTGCCGCACGACGGTATGCGCAAGACGATTGCCAAGCGTCTGCTGGAAGCCAAGTCGACCGTTCCGCATTTTTATCTGACGGTCGATTGCGAACTCGACGCACTGCTGGCACTGCGTGCCCAGATCAATGCGGCATCGCCGATGCGCAAGACGGAAAAGGGCGATGTTCCCGCCTACAAGCTGTCCGTCAATGACATGATCATCAAGGCGATGGCTCTGGCCCTGCGCGATGTTCCGGACGCCAATGTGTCCTGGACCGAAGCCAACATGGTCAAGCACAAGCATTCCGACGTGGGCGTTGCCGTGTCGATCCCCGGCGGCCTGATCACGCCGATCATCCGCAAGGCCGAGGAAAAGACCTTGTCCACCATCTCCAACGAGATGAAGGACCTGGCCAAGCGCGCGCGCGACCGCAAGCTGAAGCCCGAGGAGTATCAGGGCGGCACGACTGCGGTTTCCAACCTCGGCATGTTCGGCGTCAAGGACTTCGCCGCCATCATCAACCCGCCGCATGCCACCATTCTGGCAATTGGTGCGGGTGAAGAGCGGGCCGTCGTCAAGAAGGGTGAGATCAAGGTTGCCACGGTCATGTCCGTGACGCTCTCGACCGATCACCGCGCCGTCGATGGAGCCTTGGGTGCCGAGCTTGCTCAGGCCTTCAAGCGCCACATCGAAAACCCGATGGGCATGCTGGTCTGAGGCCGCCAATGAAAACGGTGCTCTGCTATGGCGATTCACTGACCTGGGGGTATGTTCCCGACGGGTCAGGGCGCCATGCGCTGGGCGATCGCTGGCCACAGATTTTGCAGGCAGAGCTTGGCGGCAGCGTGAATGTTGTCGCGGATGGCCTGAACGGGCGGACAACCGCCTTCGACGACCATCTCTCGGGGTTTGAACGCAATGCTGCCAAGACGCTGACCACCGCGCTTGGCACGCATTTTCCGCTCGACCTCGTGATTGTCATGCTCGGCACCAACGACATGAAGAGCTTTATCTGCGGCAGTGCGCAGGGCGCCAAGCGCGGCATGCAGCGGCTGATCGAGATCATCCGTACGGCGCCCTACCAGCTTGATGCGAAAGCGCCTGACATCCTGATCATGTCGCCGCCGCCGCTGGGCGAGACGGATGGTCCGGAATTCCGGCTGGTGTTCGAGCAGGGCATCGAACAGTCCCGCCTGCTCGCCGCCTTTTATGAAGATGCCGCCCGGCAGGCCGATTGCGCGTTTTTCGATGCGGGATCGGTGGCGAAGACATCACCGGTCGATGGCGTGCATCTGGATGCAGACAATACACGGGCAATCGGCAAGGCCATTGCACCAATCGTTCGAGGCATACTCGATATTTAGTTCAGTCTTAGGAGGACCGAGACTTGGCCAATACTTACGACGTGATCATCATTGGTTCCGGCCCGGGCGGCTACATCGCCGCTATCCGTTCCGCGCAGCTGGGATTGAAGACGGCCATCGTGGAGCGCGAGCATCTCGCCGGTATCTGCTCCAACTGGGGCTGCATACCGACAAAGGCGCTGCTGCGCTCGGCAGAAATCTTTCATTACGCCGAACACGCGAAGAATTACGGCCTGAAGATCGAAGGCAGCGTGACTGCTGACCTCAAGGCCATCGTTGCACGCTCGCGCGGCATTGCCGAGCGGATGAATGGCGGCGTCGGCTTCCTGATGAAGAAGAACAAGGTCGATGTCATCTGGGGCGAGGCCAAGCTGACCAAGCCCGGCGAGATCGTCGTGTCCAAGACCACCAAGAAGCCGGTCGAGCCGCAGGCGCCGCTGCCCAAGAATACCCTGGGCGAGGGCACTTATACGGCCAAGCATATCATCATCGCCACCGGCGCCCGTCCGCGCGCGCTGCCGGGTATCGAGCCTGATGGCAAGCTGATCTGGACCTATTTCGAGGCGATGAAGCCGGAAGACATGCCGAAATCGCTGCTCGTCATGGGGTCTGGCGCCATCGGCATCGAATTCGCATCGTTCTACCGCACGATGGGCGTCGATGTGACCGTTGTCGAGGTCATGCCGCAGGTCATGCCGGTTGAAGACACCGAGATTGCCAACTTTGCCCGCAAGCAGTTTGAAAAGCAGGGCATGAAGATCATTCTCGATGCCAAGGTGACCAAGGTCGAGAAGTCAGCCAATTCCATCACCGCCCATGTGGAAAAGAAAGACGGCAAGGTCGAAAAAATCACCGCGGACCGTATGGTCTCGGCTGTCGGCGTGCAGGGCAATATCGAAAACATCGGCCTTGAGGCACTTGGCATCAAGACCGATCGTGGCTGCATCGTCATTGACGGCTATGGCAAGACCAATGTTGCCGGCATCTACGCCATCGGTGACGTTGCCGGGCCGCCCATGCTGGCACACAAGGCCGAGCACGAGGCTGTCATCTGCGTCGAGAAGATCGCCGGACTGCCGAATGTGCATCCGATGGACAAGGCCAAGATCCCGGGCTGTACCTATTGCAACCCGCAGGTCGCTTCCGTTGGTTTGACCGAAGCCAAGGCAAAGGCTGAGGGTTATGACGTGCGCGTCGGCCGTTTCCCGTTCGTCGCCAATGGCAAGGCGATTGCGCTCGGAGAAGACCAGGGCATGGTCAAGACCGTCTTCGACAAGAAGACCGGCCAGCTCCTTGGCGCCCATCTCGTCGGTGCTGAGGTGACGGAACTGATTCAGGGTTTTGTGGTTGCGATGAACCTCGAAACGACCGAAGAAGAACTGATGCACACGATCTTCCCGCATCCGACCCTGTCGGAAACGATGAAGGAAAGCGTGCTGGATGCCTATGGACGTGCACTGAACGCCTGATAACGAAAGGAATTCCGGTCCGTTGGTCACCATCAAGGACAGCAAACCCTGGATTCGCCTGTCATGGGCAATCCTCAAATGGTCGACCCTGATCGGCTTTGGGCTGGGGTTTGCTGCGTCTGCCTTGAGTCTGGTTTCCGGCAACACCATATCCATCAATGGCACGGCCATCGGCGGCTGGACCGGTGTGTGGGTCGTGACTTTTGCCTGCGGGTTGGGTGGTTTTCTTTTCGGTGCTATATGGGCTCTGGTGTTTCGTGCCATTGCGATTGCATCAGGACGATAGGGCGAGCGAGGGAAAATGGATCAGCCAGTCGGTATCATGAGCATGCCCGGTGTCGGTTTCTTCGGGATGCTGGTCATCGGCTTCATCGCCGGATATATCGCGGAAAAGGCGATGAGCCGCAATCATGGCTTGTTCACCAATATTCTTGTTGGTATTGCCGGATCGTTCGTGGGTGGCACGCTGGCCGGATTGTTGAATTTCAACTTTTACGGCTTTTTTGGAAATCTGATTGTTGCGACGGCGGGCGCAATTATCATTCTGTGGATTTTTGGCAAAGCCAGATCCTCGAATTAAACTAGGAAGTCCTGATGGTAACGGTTCTCGATACGATCGATCAAAAGCGGCGCCTGCGGCATCCGGAAAAGGCGCATCGTCCGGATACGGAAATTCTGAAGAAGCCGGACTGGATTCGCGTCAAGGCGCCGGTCTCCAA
This sequence comes from Phyllobacterium sp. NPDC097923, assembly GCF_044760925.1. NCBI lineage: Bacteria > Pseudomonadati > Pseudomonadota > Alphaproteobacteria > Hyphomicrobiales > Phyllobacteriaceae > Phyllobacterium > Phyllobacterium sp. NPDC097923. The sequence goes on from NZ_JBIWBL010000001.1 coordinate 1,525,499, forward strand.
GGGCTATGCGGAAACGCGCGAGATCGTGCGCTCGCACAGCCTCGTGACCGTGTGCGAAGAGGCCGGTTGCCCGAATATCGGCGAGTGCTGGGACAAGAAGCACGCCACCTTCATGATCATGGGCGAGATCTGCACCCGTGCCTGCGCATTCTGCAATGTCGCAACGGGATTGCCGACGGCGCTTGATCCGAACGAGCCGGAAAATGTCGGCAAGGCCGTCAAGAAAATGGGCCTGACCCACGTGGTCATCACCTCGGTCGACCGTGACGATCTTCCCGATGGCGGCGCCCAGCATTTTGCCGACGTCATCAACGCGATCCGCGCGATTTCTCCCGGCACAACGGTTGAAATCCTCACGCCGGATTTCCTGCGCAAGGACGGTGCGCTCGAGATCGTCGTTGCCGCGCGCCCCGACGTGTTCAACCACAATCTGGAAACGGTGCCTTCCAACTATCTCAAGGTACGTCCGGGCGCCCGTTATTTCCATTCCATCCGCCTGCTGCAGCGGGTGAAGGAACTCGATCCGACCATCTTCACCAAATCCGGCATCATGGTCGGCCTCGGCGAAGAGCGCAACGAAGTGCTGCAGCTGATGGACGACCTGCGTTCGGCCAATGTCGACTTCATGACCATCGGCCAGTACCTGCAGCCGACGCGCAAGCATCATCCGGTTCTCAATTACGTCACGCCAGACGAATTCAAGTCCTATGCGACCATCGCCAAGACCAAGGGCTTCCTGGTGGTTGCATCGAGCCCGCTGACACGCTCGTCGCACCATGCGGGTGATGATTTCGCCAAGCTGAAGGCTGCACGCGAGGCGCTGCACGCCAACCGAAGCTGACTGAATGCCGAAATTCGATACGACACGCCCCGTGGTGCATCGGGCCGAGCAGATGTTCGATCTGGTGGCGGATGTGGAAAGCTATCCGCAGTTCCTGCCGATGTGCGAAAGCCTGAAGGTGCGCTCACGCAAGGAGCGGGACGGCAAGACGCTGCTCATTGCCGATATGACCGTGGGCTACAAGCTGATCCGCGAGACGTTTACCAGCCAGGTCCTGCTCAAGCCGGACGAGAAGGTGATCGAGACCAAATATGTCGACGGGCCGTTTCGCTATCTCGACAACAAATGGCAGTTCGTGCCCTCCGCAAACCCGGAACATTCCGAGGTCAAATTCTACATCGACTACGAATTCAAAAGCCGCACGCTCGGTTTTTTAATGGGATCGATGTTCGATATTGCCTTCCGGAAATTCACCGAGGCCTTTGAAAAACGCGCCGACCAGATTTACGGCCGCGATTCATAAGGCATAACTATCTTTTGATTTGCCAGCTAATTAAAACACCCCACAGCGCAGGAATCGCCGCCGTGGGGTGTTTTGTTTCAGGCGTTCACCTGTCTGCTAGCCGCATCGATAATCCTGCCGCGCTCTGGTTCGTCGGAAATATCCAGGAGAACGACCAGACCGTCTCCAACGCTTTTTCGCAGAATGTTGCGACCTGATGGCGCCGTGGACAGCAGGCCGTCGCTTTCGAGTGTCTGTATCCGGCTGCGGGATAAAGCCAGTTCCGAAGCCAGAAGCCGGTCGAGGCGCACGGTCGTTGTCAGTGGCAGTCTGAGTTCAATCGATAGATGCGTTACATCCAGCGCGTGAGATAGAAGCTTCTTCCTGACGGTAACATCTGAGAACTCCGTGGCCTCCATTGCCTTCAACCCCGCTGGATTGAATGCCAGACGCTCGAGCCATTCCGGATCGTTGGTCTGAAGCGCCGCAAGGATTTGCAGGTCGATATCCCGGACATGCCTGCGCTCGAAAATCGTGCGGTTCCACGTGTTGTCGCAGACCGTGCATTTGTAGATGAGCCAGGCATCGAGTTTGCGGCCATTGGCGTTGAGCCGGGCCTTGCCGCTGGATTGGAAGGGCCGCACGCAGCGGCAATGGCTGCAGGCGATGAGGGGCTGGGGAGCCGCTCGTGGAACAATGGTCCATTGGACACAGAGAGTATTGGACATGCCGTCTTGATCTTCCTTTTGGAAGTTCAGCAAGAAGGCTGTCAGACAGTCATGGACTGAGCGCGGTGTGGCGTGTTCGGGGATGGGAAGAGTTTTGGGCCGATGCGTCTGCGCAAAGCACACGCTTGAATTGCCAACCGGCCTCTAACTCTGCCACCCGCTGAACATGTGTCAGCACTGCCGGAACGCAACGCGCGTTGTCAGCAGCACAGGGTAATACAGGCGAGACCGGTCTTTACGATGGCAAAATGGGACTCCAGGCGGGTCAAAAACTCTTCCGCGCTGAGCCGTATCAAAATCCGGGCGCCATTGGAAGCCCCCGGATTTCTCCCGATCAAATGGCGTCTTGCGGTTTTTAGCGCTGCGCCACAACCAGCAGGAACATCGGCCTCTCCAGTTCCTCGGCAAGCTCGGGCCGCGCGATGATCTGTTCTTTCGTCGGCTTCCATTCTTCCACGTGGGAGATGGTGAAACCCGCTGACATCAGCAGATTGAGGATGGTGCCGATTGTCCGGTGCTGTTTGATGACGCCTTTGGCCAGCCAGTCGGTCACACGCGGTCCCTCGACCAGATAGCCGTCGACGGGCCAGGATTTGCGGCCTTCCGCATCAATCGACCAGCCGGGACGGGATGGTGCCATAAAGATGGGATGTTCCATCGAGAAGATGAATGTCGCGCCGGGAACGAGTGCCTTGTGAACGGTCCGGAACAGCCCGGCCAGATTGTCGATGTAATGCAGGGTGAGTGAGCTATAGGCGAGATCAAACGCTGCCTCGGGCAAGTCAAGCACCTCCAGATCGGCTCTGTCATAACGAATGGCCGCATCTGTCGACATTGATCGCGCCCGCGCCAGCATGTTTTCCGAAACATCGAGGCCCAGCACCTCTGCGGCACCGTTTTCGCGCGCCCAGCGGGCAAACCAGCCAAAACCGCAACCGAGATCCACGGCGCGCAGGCCGTTAAGGTCTGGCATCAGCGCCTGCAGGGCAGGCCATTCCGCGGCACTGGCAAGACCGCCCACCGAGCGGCCCAACTGGCTGTAGCCTTCGAAGAAGGCCGGCGTATCGTAAATATTCTGTGTCATCGTGTTCTCCATCTTGATGCCGATGGACGGCGCGCACCATAAAAAAGCCCCGTCCGTTGCCGGCGGGGTTTGCTGGTGACGCGTTGCGCTTTTCGATCAGCGTGCACGAAGTCCCTGCATCCCGCCTGTTGGGATGCCGGCAACCCGCGCAACAATCAAAACGTCATTCTCGATCATGGAACCGATATCCCATGCTGGCGGTGAGGATGTCAAGAATGGCAAGTTTCCGCGCATCGGATGATTGATCGCAGCGGGACGATTCAGCTAGAACTGCGGCGCAACCAGCTTGGGAGAGAATGATGAGTGGCGTTGAGCCCGATTACACCCTTCACGGGGAAGCACCATCCGTTGACGACTATTGCCGGTTGCGGGTGATTTCCGGTTTGAGTCCGAAGAGCCGTGAGGCGGCTCTCATCGGTCTTCCCAACACGGTCTGCGGCGTGACGGTGACACTGGACGGCAAGGCAGTCGGCATGGGCCGCATCGTCGGGGATCGCGGCTGCTTCTATCAGGTGGTGGACATTGCGGTTGATCCCGCCCATCAGGCGCGCGGGCTTGGCAAGAGGATCATGGCTGCGTTGATGGACCATGTGGCGGCGGAAGCGCCTGATGGCGCCTATGTCAGCCTCATCGCCGATGGCCCGGCCAAACATCTCTACGCAAAATTCGGCTTCGAGCCGGTGACGCCGGATTCCATCGGCATGGCGTTCCGGGTGTCGCGCACCTGAGGTCAGGCGAGCGTCTTCAACACCAGATCGAGCGCCGTTTCGACGGCGTTTTGCCGGATGTTCGCGCGTCCCTGATCGGGAAAAACATGCCGCACAGCCTGCGGTGCCTGTCCCTTGAGGGCGACACCGAACCAGACGAGACCAACCGGCTTGGCCGCCGATCCGCCGCCGGGACCTGCAACACCCGTCACCGCCACGGCAATACCGGCGCGGGAGTGTTGCAATGCGCCCGCGGCCATGGCCAGCGCCACTTCCTCCGATACGGCGCCATGGGCAGCGATCACTTCCATCGGAATGCCGAGCATCGCGTGCTTGGCTTCGTTGGAATAGGTGATGAAGCCGCGATCCACCACATCGGATGACCCGCCGATGTCGGTGAGCGATGCCACAATCAGCCCCCCGGTGCAGGATTCGGCTGTTGCCAGCAAAATGCCCCTGGCGCGGCAGGCTTCCAGAACCGCGATGGCTTTTGCCTCTGCAATCAGTCCGCTCATTCCGGCAATCCTCCCGGATAGATCACCGATGCCGTGGCGATGGCGGCGATGCCTTCCTTGCGGCCGATAAAGCCCATTTTTTCATTGGTCGTCGCCTTGACCGATACACGATCGGGCGTAATCCCGAGCATTTTCGACAGGGCGGCGGTCATCGCCTCGCGGTGCGGGCCGACTTTCGGTTCCTCGCAGATCAGGGTGATATCGGCATTGGCGATGCGCCCGCCCGCCGCCTTGACGATTTTCACGGCATGCTCGACGAAAATATGCGAGGCGGCACCCTTCCATTGCGGGTCGGACGGCGGGAAATGCGTGCCGATATCGCCCGCGCCGCGCGTGGCCAGCAAAGCATCGGTCAGTGCATGCAAGGCGACATCCGCATCGGAGTGGCCATTGAGCTTGCGGTCATGTTCGATGAAGACGCCGGCGAGCGTCACACCATTGCCGGGCTCGAAAGAATGCACGTCATAGCCGTTGCCCGTGCGCACATCCGGGAAGGCGGCATGCCTTTGCGACAGACGGTCATCAGCCATATCGATATCCTTTGCCCAGGTGAGTTTCGTATTGTCAGCCGATCCCTCGACAATCCGCACCGGCAGGCCCTGCCACTCGGCAATGGCGGAATCATCGGTGAAATCGGAACGGCCGATGGCGAATGCCGCATCGTGCGCCGCCATGATCGGCCCATAGGGGAAGGCTTGCGGCGTCTGTGCGGCATAAAGCCCGGCGCGCGGCACCGTGGCGCTGACCATGGCATCATGGCCCGCTGCTTTCAATGTATCGGAGACGGCAAGCACCGGCAGAACACCGATATGCGGCGTCAGGTTGAAAATAACCCGCTCGAGCAGGTCGGCTGATATGAACGGTCGCACACCGTCATGGATGAGCACGTGGTCCGGCGCCTGGTCCTTCAGGGCGAGCAAGCCAAGCCGGGTTGATTCCTGCCGCGTCGGCCCGCCGGTTACGCATGTGACCCGTGCCGCATAGTCTCCTGCCGCCTGGGCGAAGAGGGATTCGTCTTCCTTGTGGATGACAACGACGACATCGTCGATGAACGGGCAGCCGAGAAAGGCCCGCAGCGTATGCGCCAGAACCGCTTCACCGCCGATCTTGCGGTATTGCTTCGGTCCTTCAACGCTTTGGCCCGCGCGTTCCCCGCGACCAGCCGCCACAATGACGGCTGCCACCCGCATCTGCTTGTCGTTTGTACCTGCCGCCACACTTCTCTCCGTAACTCCAGACTGCGTTACCTCTTGCCGAGGCGAAAGACCAGAGGTTTAAACGAAATCTCGTCCATTCGAGGTGCTCTTTGCCTTGCCTAGTCCGGTGTTCCTGTCTAAAGGATAGGCGATTGGAAAATTGCATACGAAACAGGCAATAGTGACGTGATCGATCTGAATCAACCACTCGAGATAGGCGGCGTGCAGCTGCGTAACCGGGTGTTCCTTGCGCCGATGTCCGGTGTGTCCGACCTGCCGTTCCGCCAGCTGGCGTGGAAGGCCGGCGCAGGCATGGTCGTCTCCGAAATGGTTGCCAGCGCCGAGCTGTGCACGCGCGAGCGCGGCAACCTGCTGCGGCTGCGTGGAGACGGTCTCGGCACCCATGTGGTGCAGATCGCCGGACGCGAAACAAAGTGGATGGCGGAAGCCGCGCGCATTGCCGAAGGCGAGGGCGCGCATATCATCGATATCAATATGGGCTGCCCGGCCAAGAAGGTGACCGGCGGTTTTTCCGGTTCGGCGCTGATGCGCGATCTCGACCATGCCCTGACGCTGATCGAGGCGACCATCGCTGCGGTAAAGATTCCCGTGACGCTGAAAATGCGCCTGGGCTGGGATGACGACACGATCAATGCGCCGGAACTTGCCGCCCGTGCCGAACAGGCTGGTGTGCAGATGGTGACAGTGCACGGACGCACACGCTGCCAGTTCTATGAAGGCAAGGCGGATTGGCACGCCATCCGTGCCGTCAAGGCGGCTGTTTCCATCCCGCTTGTTGCCAATGGCGATGTGTTGAACCGCGACGATGCCAATGGCATTCTCGAAGCATCCGGTGCCGATGCCGTTATGGTCGGGCGTGGCTCCTATGGGCAACCGTGGCTACCCGGAACAATCGTTCATGGCGTGCAGAACGGGCAGGACACTGGCATGATCGCCGACTATGCAGTCGCCCATTACGAGGCGATGCTGGCCCATTACGGCGAGCCGACCGGCATTCGCCATTCGCGCAAGCATCTCGGCTGGTATCTGGAAAAGCACGGTGTCGATATCAGCGCGGCTGAACGCGCCGCGATCATGACCGAAACCAATCCGCGTCTGGTTGCCGGGCGCCTGCATGCCGCACTCGCGCGGCCGGACGAACATGACATGAAGAAGGTTGCATGATGACATCGGCAGACAATGTTGCGATGGACGACAAACTGGCCGGGATCGTTCTTAATGCGATCCGCCATCCGGTGATCATGCTCGATGAAAGCGGGCATATTTCCTATGCCAATTCCGATGCGGAAGCGTTTTTTCGCTCCAGCGCCAGCATACTGAGCCGCAACACGCTGGAAATGCTGCTGCCATTCGGCAGCCCGTTGCTGGCTCTGGTCAAGCAGGTGCGGGAAAGCCCGTCGCCCGTCAATGAATATCGCGTCGATGTTTCGTCGCCGCGCCTCGGACAGGACCGCATTGTCGATCTCTACGTCACGCCGGTCAGTGAAGCGCCGGGATCGATCGTCATCCTGTTCAAGGAGCGGTCAATGGCGGAAAAGCTCGACCGGCAGATGACCCATCGCGGCGCCGCCCGTTCGGTGACCGGCCTTGCATCCATGCTGGCGCACGAAATCAAGAACCCGCTGTCGGGTATTCGCGGTGCGGCGCAGCTGCTGGAAACCGGCCTCAACGATGATGACCGCGCGCTGACGCGGCTGATCACCGACGAGACCGACCGGATTGTCTCGCTTGTCGACCGCATGGAAGTGTTTTCGGACGAGCGCCCGATAGAGCGGGAGGCGGTGAACATCCACGTTGTGCTGGATCACGTCAAAGCCATCGCCAAGAACGGCTTTGCCAGCCACATCAAGTTCCACGAAGATTATGACCCGTCGCTGCCTTATGTTTTTGCCAATCGCGACCAGCTGGTGCAGGTGTTTCTGAATCTCGTGAAGAATGCGGCGGAATCCATCGGCACGAGCGAGCCGGGCGAGATCACGCTGTCGACCGCCTTCCGCCCCGGTATCCGCCTGTCAATTCCGGGCATCCGCAACCGGGTCTCCCTGCCACTCGAATTCTGCGTGCAGGATACCGGTTCCGGTGTTTCACCGGATATCATGCCGCATCTGTTCGATCCGTTCATCACGACAAAGCCGAACGGCTCGGGTCTCGGCCTGGCGCTCGTTGCGAAAATCGTTGGCGATCATGGCGGTGTCATCGAGTGCGATTCCGTACCGCGCAAGACGACATTCCGCATTCTGATGCCCGCATGGCAGAGCGATCCGTCGGACGACGACCATGCGGATGAAATGATTATATCGAAAAAGGCAGGATTCTGATCATGAGCTTGGGCAGCATTCTCGTTGCGGATGACGACGCAGCAATCAGAACAGTCCTCAATCAGGCGCTGTCGCGTGCCGGTTACGATGTGCGCATCACGTCTAATGCAGCCACCCTGTGGCGCTGGATTTCCGCCGGTGACGGCGATCTTGTCATCACCGATGTGGTGATGCCCGATGAAAACGCTTTCGACCTTCTGCCACGCATCAAGAAATCGCGCCCCGATCTGCCTGTTATCGTTATGAGCGCGCAGAATACCTTCATGACGGCAATCCGCGCTTCCGAGGCCGGGGCCTATGAATATCTGCCAAAGCCATTCGATCTGACCGAGCTTGTCAGCATTGTCGGCCGTGCCTTGGCGGAGCCGAAGAAAAAGCCGGAAAAATGGGCCAATGAAGAACAGCCGGATACCATGCCTCTGGTGGGCCGCTCGCCCGCCATGCAGGATATCTACCGTGTTCTTGCCCGCATGATGCAAACCGACCTGACCGTGATGATTTCAGGTGAATCCGGCACGGGCAAGGAGTTGGTGGCGCGGGCGCTGCATGAATATGGCCGTCGCCGCAAGGGGCCGTTCGTCGCCATCAACATGGCCGCCATTCCGCGCGACCTGATCGAATCCGAACTGTTCGGCCATGAACGGGGTGCTTTCACTGGTGCGCAGAACCGGTCGAGCGGCCGCTTCGAACAGGCGGATGGTGGCACGCTGTTCCTCGATGAAATCGGCGATATGCCGATGGAAGCGCAAACGCGTCTGCTGCGCGTACTGCAGCAGGGCGAATATATGACCGTGGGCGGGCGGACGCCGATCAAGACCGATGTGCGCATCGTGGCCGCGACAAACAAAGACCTGCGGACGCTGATCAATCAGGGCATGTTCCGCGAAGATCTCTATTACCGCCTGAATGTCGTGCCGCTGCGCCTGCCGCCGCTGCGCGAGCGCGGCGAGGATATTCCCGATCTTGTCCGGCATTTCTTCAAGATGGCGGCAAAGGACGGCCTGCCGGAAAAACGCATCACCGCCGATGGTCTCGACCTGATGCGCCGCTATCCCTGGGCCGGCAATGTGCGCGAACTGGAAAATCTGGTGCGCCGTCTCGCCGCGCTTTATCCGCAGGAAGAAATCAATGCGGATGTGATCGAGGCGGAACTCAAGGCCGACCTGCGGCCGGCGGAGCCGTCCTCCTCATCGATGTCCAACGAGGACATCACCATCGCGCAGGCGGTGGAGCTGAACATGCAGCGCTACTTCCTGTCCTATGGCGATGATCTGCCGCCGGTCGGGCTTTACCAGCGCGTGCTGGAGGAAGTGGAATACCCGCTCATCCTGTCATGCCTGACCGCCACCCATGGCAACCAGATCAAGGCAGCCGAACTGCTCGGCCTCAATCGCAACACTTTGCGCAAGAAAATCCGCGAACTGGGTGTCAACATCTACAAGAACACCAAGAACGATCTGGGCCGTTGATTCATCAGTTCGCTGATTGAGCGGCGGATTTAAATGTTGGTTTTCCCAGAGCTTGCTATTTTGTACAAACGGGATCGTACGCTCGTACGATCCCGTTTCTGCATTTAATCAGCCTTGAATGTCTGATCAACTGAAAGCTCTACTCTTTCATCGCAGGCCATTGTAGCGAAGTATCGTCCTATACGTTTGCCATCGCTTTTAACGTAAACCGTGACTTCCCAGCCGCGGATGCCAGAATTGTATCCAAAATCCTCATCCAGTTCGAGATCATCGTACTGAAAGCCATTTTTTGCAATTTTAGTGACGTAAAAAAGTATGCCGTACTTAACTGTTGCGGTTTGCATCTCCGGGCATTGCGTTGTTCTGTCCCTGAGTAATGGGATGCCATAGACAACAAATACGGCAAACAAGAACACCACCGTCACGATGGTCCCGGTCACGCCCAGGACCCATTTCAATAGTTTTCGCATTAGTGCCCCTCCCAGGAGATGGGGATGGAGCCTGGCATTGATATGTCATAGTTCGTGCCCGGCAGGAGATTTACTGTTCTTGTGAACAGTTCCTGCATCATTCCACGATGATCGCTTGGATTGAAATCATAATGATCATCATAGGCGCGAACCTCACCTTGGAAGTTCCATGTTCCGTCTTGATGACGAGTCATGTCCCCTTCTAGCTTCAACGAGATGTTCCCTAGGTAGGCCGCTGCAATTGCATTATCTTCTGCTGTGTTATGATTAAATTTCTCAACTACAATGTGTTTCGTTCCGATAAAGTTTGAGTCATTGGTGTACTGACTTAACTGGTTGATTTCTCTTATTTTCACCTGATCCGCCCGAAGGTTGAGACCGATCTGATTTAAGGGGACGCTCAATGCTTCTCCATGGCCTTGAAGATAATGCGCCATGGCCTTGAATGGTGACGCTATTCCTCCGGATAATGTGGTGTCATTTTTGTCATAGGTCTTGGCGCTCTCTGGTTCGGAGTCCGTTCCGTTCAGAATATCCAAAGGCGTATTCTGTTTGCCGAGGACATTATCGAGAAATGAGAGACCATTGAGCCAGGTGATGAAATCGCCGGGCGCATCTAGGAGCGCGTTCAGGCCGCTTACAATCCATTTCCGTATACGGATTATATAACCTACTCCCCGCCCAACCGGTGAATGAATTGCCGGGATTACTGTCTTCCCAGGATTTAATAATGATTGGTTTCAAGATTATCGTTTCAGGCATGCTCAAATCTCCTTAGTAAAAATAAAAAAGCATCAAAATGAAAATCCGCTTCGCCAAGCCATGCGGGGATAAACGAAAAAGGGACGTCATTACGTTTGAAACAGGCCGGGAGAATGGGATCCTGCGTATTAAATATTCTAAATATCACACATTGTTAATAAATATGATTATTATAGTCAAGAAATAAATGGGGCGCGTTGTTGATGACTTCCTTCATGGCAAAGAATGCTGGGCGGGGTGATCGGCGGGCTTCCGTGAATCCGGTTGAAATTGGTCCTATCCATGCTCTGAAATTACAGAAAATAGCCGAAACCGGATGCCGCATCGCAGATAGCAAGTAGTCTTTCCCCGCTGTCGGTCCTATAATTATCTGACTAACTATACTTCCCGTCTGCACCATCGAGCACGTGCACGGCCGTTTGATCCTAGAGCGGACCCTTGAACACGAAGAATGCGCCGCCGCAGATCATCGCGAAGCCGACGAGGTGGTTGATGGTGATTTTCTCACCCAGATACATCACCGAAAAACCGGCAAAGACCAGAAGCGTGATCACTTCCTGGATGGTCTTCAGCTGGGCGGCGGAATAGATCTCGTGACCGTAGCGGTTCGCCGGTACCGCAAGGCAGTATTCGGCAAAGGCAATCATCCAGCTGATGAAGATGACCAGTAAGAGCGGCCGGTCCGCGAATTTGAGATGGCCGTACCAGGCAAATGTCATGAAAACATTTGAGCCGAGCAACAGGAGGATGGGCCGGATATAATCAAAGGAGGGCATGAAGTGTCCTTGGCTCTAAGCGTCATGGGGCAGGGAATGCAGTAACGTTCAAACGGTCAAAACGATCCGGACAGCAGGCTTACGTCAAGTCGCGCGCAGCGGAAAGGGCGATCCGGGGTTTGGCGACAAGACATGCGCGGTGTGACCTAAAGGCCATAGCCTTGATCAGGCGTTGACAGGCTGTCGTGGCGGGCGTGTCAGATGGATGACGGCAAAAAGCGCTGAATCAAGCAGCATCGCGAATCCCAGGAAGGAAAACAGGCTGGTCAGGTGTCCAGGCACATCGCTCCAGCGCGGCCTGATGATATCAGCCGTGTTGTAGGGATCGCCGCTATACTGGCACATAACGAAAGAGCCGCCATTGCGCACAAGTGTGGCATCGAGATCGGAGACAAGGGCACTGACGGCGTCCCGGTGTTCAGGCATGTCACGCATATACACAAGCACAGCCTTCGTCGCAGCAAGATAGGCGTGTGAACAGGCATTGAACGGGCTTTGCTCGTCGGTGACACTGCCGGGGACCATGCCCCAGAGACAATAGCTGTATTGGATATTGGTGTAGTTCAGCAGCCGCCGGAATTTCTCATCGGTGCGGGTCATGCGGGCCGCCAGATCGAGAATCGGCTTGCGGTAGTCGGCGATTAGCGCCATTTCACCATGCGACAAGCTTGGAATGGAAATGCCCGACGTATCGGTACCGGCGCTGCTGCGGTGCGCCCATCCGCTTTCGGTTTGCAGCATGAACAGGCATGCGACCAGAGCCAGGAACCAGCCTGCCGGGCATCCCATGGGGATATCGAAGCGTTGCGGTCTCATGACAGTCCCATCGGCAGCGGCAACCTGAACGCCCGCAGGACGTTCAGGTATGGCGCGACCGCGCTCAGCGTGCCGCATGCAGACGATAGCGCGGACGCTGTCCGGCCAGAACCCGTTCAGCCAAAGCGCCGAAGAGCAGACCAAGCGTGGTCCAGACGATCACATGGATCCCCAGCGAAGCGACGCGGAAGTTCCAGAGAACGGTCGGTGAGAACTGTTCGGGAACTTCGTTGATGGCGGGAAGCGAGTATTGCACCAGCGCAATGAACACGACATAGGCGGCACCGGCCATCAATGTCGCGTTCCATGCGCCGTGCTGGGCATAAAGGCGCTTTGCCAGACCCACAGCCGCCGCAAGGGCACCGAGCGAAACCACCAGCATGACGAAGAACAGTTCCGTTCTGGCGCCGATGGTATCCGGGCTGCCAACCGCAGGCGGATTCATCGGGTACTTGATGCAGGGAACGAGAACAATTGCCACAAAACCCGCGAGCGCCAGCAGGGCCGCCGTACTGCGCGGGCTGAGGGAACTGACCCGGCCATGCACAAAGGCAAAAACCAGGGAGAACAATCCGCCAAGCGCGGCACTGTAGACGACAATGCCGGTAAACAGGCCGATGCCGGCCTGTGTCGCCCGCGTGACAAGCTCCGGTTCAGCCGCTGCGCCGGCCGCCGTGCTCATCTTTTCCTCGAAGGCAATGGCGTGATCAACCTGCGGTTCGCCGAACACCCGGGCAAACCCGAACGCCAATAGCCCGGCGATGACCCCTACGATCATGCCGCGGATCAAAAGATCTCTTGTCATTGTTTTGTTTCCTCAGTGGCAGGGAAATCCGAGGAGATGGCGGCCGTCATGAACGAATTCGTGCACATACATGCCCGAGAAGAGCGACATCGCACCTTCTTCCGCACCAATGAAATAGATTGCGAGCAGCATGATCAGCCCGCCGAAAATGGCCCATGGCAAGACTTCGCCAAGAGGAATGGGCGTGACGCCTGCTGACGGCGTAAGAGCGATATCGGACATGAATTTTCTCCCAGAATGACGCGTTCACTAACGGAATAAATGATGTTGCGGCCAGGGTCTGGCTTTCAATCAGTGAAAAAGGACTGATTAATTACAGTGGCGCGACCGCTCCGGAATTTCACCGGCTTCCAAACTCGCAACAGCACGGTTATATCTGTGCGCGCCGCAGACTGTCAATGAACGGTCTGCGGGCTGTTTCCGGTTTTTTCCTGAGGGTTTTGAGGGATATTTTGGCCAGAGCCACGCGGTTGACCCTTGTTTGCCATGGCGCCACACCGGCGATCCGCACAGGTGCTTTCCCCGCTGACGAAGCGCTTGAACCCGGGGAAGCCCAAAACCTGCAGGCTATTGCCGGGCATTTGCGCCGTGCGCACCGTGTTTTGACCAGTCCGGCGCTGCGCGCCCGGCAAACCGCCGATGCCCTGGGTTTGGAATCCGTTGTCGATGCGGCGTTGGCGGATATCGGTTACGGAAAATGGGCGGGTAAGACGCTCGCCGCTGTCCACCAAGCCCACCCCGACGATGTGACGGACTGGATGAACAATCCCGCCTCGGCCCCGCATGGCGGCGAATCCATCCATGATTTTCTCGTCAGGATTGCAGATTGGATGAGCGCGCATATGCATGATGGCGGTCACACAATCGTGGTGACGCACGCTTCCGTCATTCGCGCCGCTGTTCTGAGCGTCTTGCAGGCACCGGATTCCGCATTTTGGCGCATCGATGTCGAGCCGCGCAGCTGTACGGAAATGAGCAGCGACGGCCGCCGGTGGATGCTTCGCGCTGCCGCCTGCGTGCCGCCGCGCCCAACAGGGATTCTGCCATGATCCCGGCAAAAATCAGGCTTAGCTTTCGCCGCGCGGTCGCACCCTTTCTCCGGATCCGTCAAATCCGCCCGCTCACAGGAGTTCTCATGTCACGGCTCATTCGTATTTTTGCTGTCGCAACCGTCCTCAATGCCGGCCTGTTGGGGCAGGTATTGGCGCACGCCCATCTTGAATCGGCAGTTCCGGCCGAAAACGCCATCGTGAAGGTCTCGCCCGTCGAGATCGATCTGACGTTTTCCGAGGGTTTGAACCTGAAATTTTCAGGCGCAACGATCACCGGCCTGGGCAAGGCGACCGTATCGACAGGACAGGCCAAACTGTCGATCAACGACCACAAGACACTGGTCATTCCGCTGTCGGCACCCCTCGCGTCGGGGGAATATACCGTGAACTGGACCGCACTTTCCACCGACGGTCACAAGACCAAGGGCAGCTATACATTCACCGTCAAACCCTGATGGGGTTGGAGACCACGCTTGTTCTGTGCAGGTTCGTGCACAATGCATCCACGATGTTCCTGTGGGGCGCGTTTGCCTATCTCGCACTGCTTGTGCCCAAACCCCTGGCGCTGGAGATCGGGGAGCGCCTGCGTCCGGCGAGCGGCATCGCGGTCTTTCTGGCTATCGGAACGATCTTTGCTGCGCTGCCGCTGCAGGCTGGAATGATCGGGCAGGGCTGGAGCGATGCCGTCGATCTCGGAACCATCCGGGACGTGCTGTTTGAGACAAGCGTTGGCCGCGGCTGGGCGATACAGGTCGCCGCCGCCCTGCTTTTGTTGCCCGCATTGGCTCTGTCGCCACGCCGCGCGCACATCGCTCTTGCCATGGCTTCGGGACTGCTTCTGGCAAGCCTGGCATTTTCCGGCCATGCCACAATGCGGGAGGGCTGGATTGGCGCGGCCCACCGTTTCAACGATATGGTGCATGCGCTCTCGGGCGGCGCGTGGATCGGAGCGCTGATACCGGTTATGCTGATCCTTGGCCGGTTGCGCCAGGCGGAATGGCGTGTGGCTGCGCAAACGGCGCTGATGCGGTTTTCGTCGGCCGGTCATGCGGCCGTCGCATTGGTGATCGCATCCGGCGTGGTCAATACCACACTCGTCCTTCGACGTCTGCCGGCTGATTGGACATCCCCCTATCAGGCCTTGCTGGCGCTGAAGATCACTCTGGTTGTGGTGCTGACCGGACTGGCCCTGATCAACCGCTATGTTTTTGTTCCGCGCATGCGCACCAGCGAGGCAGGTTCCATACGCGCCATACGGCTCGGAACCCTGACGGAGATCGCACTGGGCATTGTCGTGCTCGGGCTGGTTGCCTGGTTTGGCATGCTCGAACCCGTCTAGGTCGAAAAACGCGAGCGCCATGTCACGTTCGATTGGGCTGTCTCGTCTTGGTGGCGCAAGAGCAATTGCAGGCAATGACAGGAGACAGGCACATGATCAGGAATATCTTTCTCGCAGGCGCCAGCGGCGCCGTTGGCAGGCGGCTCGCACCGCTGTTGGTGGAGGCCGGATATGTGGTGACCGGCACCACGCGAAGCGCCGAGAAGGCCGCTTCCTTGCGCCAGATCGGGGTTGAGCCGGCCATTGTCGATGTTTTTGGCGCCGAAAAACTCAAATCCGTTGTGGCTGAGGCCGCGCCCGATGTGATCATACATCAGCTCACGGATTTGCCGCATGGTGTCAGTCCAGCGGCGATGAAGGATTTCATCAGCCGTAATGCCCGCATCCGCAGCGAGGGAACCGCCAATCTCATACAGGCGGCAAAAGCCGCGGGTGTCGGGCGTATCATCGCGCAGAGTATCGCCTGGGCCTACGCGCCGAAAACCGGTGTGTTCATCGAGACGGACCCGCTTGATCTGCACGCTGACGAACCCCGCGCGACGACCGTTGCCGGTGTCGCGGCCATGGAACAGGCTGTGTTGAACGAGCCGGGCATGGAGGGTATTGTCCTGCGCTACGGCTTTTTCTACGGGCCGGGGACCGGCGTCGATATGCCGGCCAATCCGGATTTGCGCGTCCATGTCGATGCGGCCGCCAGCGCGGCACTCAGGGCTATCGAGCGCGGTGCAAGCGGCGCCTACAATGTTACCGAGACAGACATTGTCGCCAGCAGCGGGAAAGCTCGCAATGCGCTCGGCTGGGACGCCGCATTTCGCGTTGACGACCGCCCGTAGATCCTCGCGATAACAGGCGCGTGGCGAATCGACAGACGCCTCCCACAGAGTTGGGAGACGGGCAAAGCGCAATCTGGTTCTAGCACAGGTGGCAGAACCGGAATCCGGTGCCCGTTTTGACGGGAGTTTTAACCGTGCTTTCGTTTCAGCTTGGGATGCCATGCCCTATGCTGTGGCCAATCGTCAAAGAATGGCCCATGAAAAACGTGTCCGACCTGAACAGCAAATCTGCCGGCCGCGCCGGCAAGAATACGTTGGAAGAGCAAAGCAGGCAGGCTTTGCTCTCCAGCGCAGCCGGGCGTTCATCGAAAGCGGTAAAGCGCACAATGAGCCAGTATTTCAAGAGCTTGTCGGATGTTGATGCGGCCAGACATCACGTGGAGAAGGCCAGGCGCACCGCTGATGACAGCTTGAACCGGGCCAAAGCTGCACCAAAACCGCATGAAATCACCAACCCGGCCTTTGTTGCGCTGTTCGAGGCGCACCAGCATGACCGGGAGGTGCTTTTTGCTGCCATGCGCGCGCTTGACCGGGCTCAGGAAGTGCTGCAATCGGAGGCAGAAAAGACGGCATTTTTTGCCAGGGACGACGATCAGCCGCGCTGATAGTTGCAATCTATAGGTGAATAAGCACACCACAAGATTGTATTTTACAGACTTTTGCTTTCCGCCGGCCTATCAATCCGCTGTTCGATGTCATCAACAACGGAAAATCTGCGTGAAAAAACTCATTTCCCTGATCATGGCGGCAAGTTTTGCCTGCTTCGCTTTTTCAGCAGCAGCGCGGGCGGACAATGCCGCGACCGAGCTGTTCCAGAAATATCTCGCCAATGGCCGTATCGGCGAGGCCGACGAGCAACTGCTGGCCTTGGCGGCGAAAGCGACAAACAATGCCGATGCGCAGCTGGGGCTGGGCCTTGTGCGCACCGCCCGCGCGTTCGAAAAGCTGGCGCAATCGCTTTTCAAACATGGATTTGGTTCGAAATCGGATGGCTATGAATTGTATCTGGGGCTGGGCGCCAGCCAAATCGCCAGAAACGGCAATCCGGAACCCATCACCTATGAGCAGTTCCGCGGTATTCTCGCAACGTTCATTGCCGATCTCGATTCTGCCGACAAGGCACTTGCCGCCGTTGGCGACAAGCCGGCAAAGCTGAAGGTCGATCTTTCCGTTGCCCGGTTTGACTGGAATGGCGACGGCAAGGTTGGACCGGAAGATCATATCGGCCGTGCCATTTCGGATACCAATGAAAACGGCGATCCCCTGCCTTTCATTGTCGGTTTCGACACCGCCGATGCGAAATGGCTACAAGGCTATGACAATCTGCTGATGGCCGTCGCCAAGGCATGGCTTTCCCATGATTTTTCCGAAAGCTGGAACAGCAGCTTCAGCGTGGTGTTTCCCCGCGCTGTCTCGACCATGTCGGCGGTCAACGGCAGAGGCGCGGACGAATATACGATGTTCGGAGTGAACAAGGCACAGGCCGATGACATCGCCGATTTCATAACCCTCATTCACACCATTCGCTGGCCGGTTGCCGACACGGCGATGTGGAGCGATGTGCGCATTCACCTGAAGAAGGTCATTGCACTCAACCGGGAAACCTGGGCTCTCATCGACAAGGAAACCGACGACGACCACGAGTGGTTGCCCGGCCCGAAGCAGAAGAGCGGCGTGCTGCCATCCTTCAATGTCACGCAGGAGCGCATCCAGGCCTGGCTCGCGGTATTGTCGCAATTCGAGGCGGCCCTTGACGGCAAGATCCTCATTCCCCATTGGCGCTTTGACAAAGGCATCAATCTGGCCAAGGTTTTTGACGATCCAAAGCCGTTTGATTTCATCCTCTGGCTCACCGGTCCGGCTGCCGTGCCGTATCTTGAGGACGGCCCGGCGATGAGCAGCGGCGAATGGAACCAGATCACGGCGATCTTCGAAGGAAATTTCGCCTCTTACGCCTTTTATTTCAATTAGAATAAAGCCGTTCGGGTGTCGGCCGATGGCAATCGTTGGCCGATCTCGTGACGAGTAACGAGGGCGGGCGCTTCTTCAAGCCTTAAACTTTGGCCATTGCGGTCTATATGTATCAAGGACGCACCGTGGCGTGCGTTCACGATCTTGCGCGCGTTCCATGCGCAACAGACGTTCCCGACTTTCATCGAATACTCCAATTCAAACGAAAGAACTGTGACAATGTCCCAATCCATTGCATCCCAATCCGGTACATTCAGAATTGGCGGCGATATCGAAATCAATCGTCTTGGCTTTGGCGCCATGCGCATCACTGGCCGTGGTATCTGGGGGGAGCCCGCCGACAAGCCGGAAGCCATCCGCACGTTGCAGCGCCTGCCGGACCTTGGCGTGAATTTCATCGATACAGCAAATTCCTATGGTCCGGATGTTTCAGAACTTCTGATCAAGGAAGCCCTTCATCCCTATGGCAACATTCTCGTTGCCACCAAGGCTGGCCTTACGCGCGAGGGGCCGGACCGTTGGACGCCGAAGGGTGATCCGAAATACCTGATCGACGAGGCGCATAAGAGCCTTCGGCAGCTTGGTGTTGATCAGATCGGTCTCTGGCAATTGCACCGGATCGACTCGAAAGTGCCGCGTGACGAGCAGTTCGGCGCTGTGAAATCGCTGCTCGACGCGGGTGTGATCCGCCACGCCGGACTGAGCGAGGTGTCCGTTGAAGAGATCAAGGCCGCTTCGAAATTCTTCAAGGTGGCGACCGTGCAGAACCGCTACAATCTCGTTGATCGCGCAAGCGAGGATGTCGTGGATTACTGCACGCAGAACGGAATCGGCTTCATACCCTGGTTCCCGCTGGCTGCCGGAGATCTGGCAAAGCCAGGCTCGTTGCTGGACACCATCGCTGCCCATCACAAGGCGACGCCGGGCCAGATCGCCCTGGCATGGGTGCTCAAGCGCAGCCCGGTCATTTTGCCCATACCGGGAACATCCAAGGTCAGGCACCTTGAGGAAAACGTCGATGCCGCGAGGATCAGCCTCTCCGATGAGGAATTCAGCGCGCTTGACCGGGAAGGCAAGGCACACGCCGGACGATAGATTTCCTCGGGAAAACGCAGAAAAGGCCCGGTTTTCCGGGCCTTTTTCTTTTGCTTCTTGTAAACAGCATTCGCCCGTCTAAAGTGCGGCAAACAACAGGAGAAACGCCATGAAGATCAGTGCACGCAATCGGCTGAAAGGGACAGTTGTCGAAGTGACAAAGGGGGCAACGACGGCCCATGTCCGCATCGATGTCGGCGGTTCAATCGTCACGGCATCAATCACCAACGAAGCCGTTGACGAGTTGCAGCTGAAGGTTGGCGACAGTGCCTATGCCGTCGTCAAGGCTTCCGACGTCATGGTCGCCGTTGACTGATTGACCGGTCACGCCGGCAATGAAGGTGCCCGTTCGCGGGCACTTTCCGTTTGTGCCGACAACCGCTTGCCTTTTAATGTTGACTGAGTCAATACTCAAGCCAGTCAACAGCAAAGGAATGGGCCGATGTCGGAACCGGTCGCAGAAATACGCACGTTCAATCGCTTCTACACCCACATTATCGGCCTCTTGGATGAGCATCTGACCGACAGTCCGTTTTCGCTTCCCGAAGCGCGCATTCTCTATGAGCTTGCCAGTAATGACACCGTCAAAACGGCTGCCGACCTCTCGCGGATACTCGATATGGACACCGCGCAGATCAGCCGGATACTGGCGCGGTTCAAAGCGCGCCAGCTTGTCAGCAGCACGGTCAGCACCGATCATGCCAAGCTGCGTATCCTCTCGCTGACGCCGGAGGGGCAGGCTGCCTTCGCAGCGTTGGACCGAAGCGCAATCGACAGGGCCAATGCGGTGCTTGCGCCGCTCGATTCAGCCCGTGTCAGCCGCTTGACCCAATCCATGCGCGAGATCCGCTCCATACTGGACAATCATCGATCCGAAACGGTCAGCCCGGCTCCGGCCTACATCTTGCGGACTCCCAGGGCAGGTGATCTTGGCCTGGTCGTTCACAGGCAGGCCTATCTTTACAACAAGGAATACAATCTGGATTGGACGTTTGAAGGTCTGATCGCCGGCATCATGTCCGGGTTCATCGCAAACTTCGATCCGGCACGGGAGCAGGCGTGGATTGCCGACCGGAATGGTGAAATTGCCGGGTCGGTCTTTCTCATGCGTACGGACGACCCGCAGGTCGGCAAATTGCGCATGCTCTATGTGGAACCGTCAGCGCGGGGATTGGGCATCGGCTCGGCGCTTGTTGCCGCCTGCATCGAGCGGGCGCGGGCGGTCGGCTATCACAAGCTTACCCTCTGGACAAACGACTTTCTGCTTTCGGCCCGGCGCATTTATCAGGAAGCCGGATTCAAGCTCATGGAGGAAGAACGGCACCATTCTTTCGGCCACGACCTCGTTGGACAGACGTGGACACTTGATCTGCGGCCGGAGTGAACCGGCCTAAGACTTGACGCGGCGCAGAAGCTCGCGGGCAATCTGCAGCACATCCTTTTCGCGGATGCCCACCGTGACATCTTCGACATCGTCGATGGTTTCGCCCGCAACCAGCCGGATCGGGTTATGGCCCTTGGCAACAATCATTGTCTGTACCCGGCGCGGAATGGCCGGCAGCAGGAAGCGTTTGACGCATTCGACCAGCACCTCGCGCTTGTTGGGTGCCAGCTTGCCGAGTTTTTCGCGCAGCAGCGCGCCAAACATATTGCCGTCGGCAAAACCAAATTTGCTATCAAGATCAAAGGCATGCAATTGATATTCAAAGTGAGCCATGTTGCTCTCCCATGGGCGTCCGTCCGTGGTGCCAGATTGCGACGCCTGATCGTTTCCAGAGATATGGTGCGTGACCCGAAGGTTTTCACGTTCTTTTTGCCAATCGACACCAGATATTACAATGAGCCGGAAATCTTGATAATTCAATTGGTCTTTAGACGGGGCTTTCATTGTCACGGCGCGCCGGGTAGGTTACAGGAACTCTGTCTGCGGCGCCGCGCGATGCGGTGCGTTGTAGCGTGAACGGCAGGTGCCGGGCGCGCCTCCGGCAGATCCAAAATGACCCATACAAGGACTACCCCGGTTTGAAACATCTCAATGAATTCGCTGATCGCCGCAAAGCGGCGGCCGAGGCCAAGCAACTGCTTCTCAAAAAGTTCGAAAAAGCACCCAAGCCGACCGACCCGGAGGTGCAGGCAAAACGCGCAGAACGGGAAGCCATTGCGGCGGCACGTGCGGCACGGCAGGCAGAGCGTGAGCGCGTAAAGCAGGAAGAGCGGGACCGCCAGCTTGCGGAAGCCGCAGCCGTGGCAGAGGCAGCAGAAGCCGCTGCTAAGGCGCTTCAGGCCGAGTCAAGCAACCGGATCGCCCGCGTCATCGCCGATGAGGCCGAGCGCAAGGCGGAACGCGATCGCCGCTACGCTGCCCGCAAGGCAAGACAGCGCTAACGGCTTTTTACTCCAAGGGTTCTGACCCTAGTTGCTGTAGGCGCCCAGATAATCCAGCTTGCCGATGGGAACCCCATTGTGCCGCAGGATGTCATGGGCGGTCGTGACGTGGAAAAAGAAGTTCGGCAACGCGAACTGCAGCATGTAGTCATGGCCGCCCAGATGCGCCTTGTGCGGACCAAAGCTCAGGGTAACCTCGCGGCCTTCGCTGTCATCGAGCACTGATGTGTCCAAGCCTTCCAGAAAGGCCACGGTCTTGTCTATCCGCGCCTTCAGATCGGCAAAGCTCACTTCATCGTCGGGAAAGCTTGGCACTTTGACATCGGTCAGGCGGGCAATCGTCGCCTTGGAGGTGTCACTGGCCCGTTGGATCTGCCCCGAAAAGGGCAGCATGTCGGGGGCCAGGCGCGCGCTGACAAGCACGGAAGGGTCAATCTTCTTTTCCTGCGCATAGGCTTCGGCCTTGGCAATCAGCGCCGAAACGATCGAAAACCCGCGGATAAAGACCGGGACTGAAATCTGGTACATGGAAAGCGGCATGGGTGTTCCTTCCGGGAGCATGCTTGTTTAAGCAGTTGCGCTTTCCGATTCCGGAACAGCAACCGCATCAGGCAAATATATGCGGCTCGCCAAGGACTTCAATGCGCACATGATCCCCGGTTGCAGGAAGATTGACCGCGGAACACTTTATCTGCACCGGCGCGGCCCTCTGGCCATTGCAGGAACCGTGATCTCCCATGATGGCAAGCGTCACCGTGCACACCGCCCCGCCAAATTCGATGTCAACGACCCTGCCATAACCGGCATTCTCGTCAGGGGCGGCTACGGCGTCGCTCTCGGTGACGGAGACTAGTTTCAGCTGTTCGGGGCGCAGCATGATTTCCGCTGTGCCCAGCCGTTCGGCTGTCTGCGCCTTCAACCGGCCAAAGGCGCAATCGATCCAGCCGTTGCCGATCTGCGCCGGCAGCAGAATTGCATCGCCGAGAAACGAGGCCGTCGTGCGGTCGGACGGGTTCAGATAGAGCGAGCGCGGCGGACCGGCCTGAACCAGTTTGCCCTGCCGCATCACGGCGACCTGATCGGCAAAGGACAGGGCTTCCGCCTGATCGTGGGTGACCAGAATGGTGGTAATGCCGGCTTTTTTCAGAACCGCGGCAACAGCCTTGCGCATGTTTTCGCGCAGACCGGTGTCGAGCGCGGAAAACGGCTCGTCCAGCAGCATCAGCTTGGGCTGGCGTGCCAAAGCTCGGGCAAGCGAGACCCGTTGCTGCTGTCCGCCGGAAAGCTGATGCGGCCGGCGGTTCAGCATGATGGGGTCGAGCTCGACCATATCCATGAGGGCAAGGATGCGCTGGCTGCGGTCGGGACTGCGCTTGTCCAGGCCAAAGCCGATATTGTCGGCGACGGTCAGGTGCGGGAAAAGCGAGCCATCCTGCGTCACGAACCCGACACTGCGGCGATGCGCCGGAACGATCGCCGCACCCTCGGCCAATACGTCGCCATTCAGTGTCACCTGGCCGCTGTCCGGGGCTTCAAACCCGCCGATGAGGCGCAGCAGGGTGGTCTTGCCCGATCCCGATGGTCCGACAACCGCCGTACGGCTGCCTGCTGCGACTGACAGCGTGACGTCATCGACGGCGGTGGTGACACCGTATCGTTTTGTTACACCGCGAATGTCGAGAAAGGTCATCGTCCAATAATCCGTTTCGATTGGGCATGCAGCAGGAGCGTGAGGGGCAGGGACAGCACCACCATCATCAGTGCATAGGGCGCGGCCGCCGCATAATCAATCTCGCTGGTCAACGACCAGAATTCCGTCGCCAATGTTCGCGTGCCATTGGGCGCAAGCATCAGCGTGGCCGTCAATTCATTGGTAATGCCGAGCGCCACCAATGCGACGCTGGCGGCGGCGCCGGGCGCAGCCAGCCGCATGGTAATGCGCGTGACCGCCTGCACCGGCGTGCGCCCAAGCGCCATGGCGGCCCGCTCCAGTTCGACAGGCGCCTGCGCGATGCTGGCCCGCAGTCCGACGAGGGCGCGCGGCAGGAAAAGCAGACCGTAGGCGAGCAGCAGCGTCGCGGCGGTCTGGTAAAGCGGCAGGACAACACGCACCGTGATGGTGACAAGCGCCAGCGCGACCACGACCCCGGGCAGGGAGCCGACATAATAATGGCAGGCCTCGAGGGCCCGCTGCATGCGGCTGGGAGCCCGCACCGAAAGCCAAGCCATGGGCGTCGCTGCGACGGTGGCCAGCAAGGCCCCGGCAACAGCCAGCAGCAGTGTTGTCCCGAAGGCAGTGCCGATTTCGTTCAGCTTCCACACCGACGTGCCGCCGGCAATCAGCCAGCGGCCAAGGGTGACGAATGGAACGCCCAGCGCCAGCGCCGTGGTTGCCAGCGGAATGAGCAGGCAGGGCAGGGCAAGCCAGCCCAGCCGGTATTTTGTGATCGGGCGCGCCGATCCCGAGCCGACACGCGCATAACGTTCATTGCCGCGGATCAAAGCTTCAAGCGCCAGCAAGCCGGCGCAGCACAGCACCAGCACGCCGGCCAGCATATTGGCGGCAGGACCGTTGAAGGTCGACTGGAACTGGTCAACGATGGCTGTCGCGAAGGTATCGAAGCGGATCATGACGAAAAGGCCGTATTCCGCCAGAAGATGCAGGCCGATCAGCAGGGAGCCGCCGCAAATGGCAAAACGCAGCTGCGGCAGGAGCACCCGGAAGAAGACCCGCCACGGACCGAGGCCAAGCGACGCGCCGACATCTTCCATGGCCGGATCGACGCGCCGCATCTGTGCTGCGACCGGAAGATAGAGAAACGGGAAATAAGCCAGAACGGAAACCAGCACGCCGCCGAACAGGCCATGCAGGCTGGGGGCCATGCTGATCCAGGCATAGCTGTGGACAAATGCCGGGACCGCAAGCGGCGCAACCGCCAGCCACGCCCACAGGCGGGCGCCAGGCAGGTCGGTGCGCTCGGTCAGCCAGGCAAGGCTGACCGCCAGAACGATGGAAAGCGGGATTGTCCAGACTTCCAGCAGCACCGTATTGATCAGGAGTTCGCCGACGCGGGCGCGGAACACCAGGGTGACCACCATATCCCACCCGGTCTGGATGGTCACCCAGATGACGAAACCGAGCGGCAGAAGGCTGAGCAGGGCAACAAGCCCGGCGAGGCCGAAAACGGATAAAAACGGCAGGCGACGCACGGCATGATGCGGGACCAAGGCCAGCTGCGCAGCAGCTGCATCGGGACGTTGGCGGTTTATTGATCCGGTAGACAACAATTCACATTTGCTTTCATATGCACGAACACCCGCCGGCGGCCAGATTGGCCTTCATACCCGAAGGGGAATCGAACAACACCCCCTGCAAGATCAAATGTCTGTGCAGGAGGTGTCCAGAGTTATTTCATTGCCGGCTAACCGGCATTGTGGTTACAGCAGGCCCGCTGCCGTCATCAGGTCCGTTACCTTCTTGCTGTTCAGCTTCGAAGGTTCGACCTTCGGCGCCTGCAGATCGGCCAGAGGCACCAGAGCGGCATTGGATGCCGCATCCTTGCCAACGGCATATTCGAAGGAATCACCATCCTTCAAGATTGCCTGGCCAGCCTTGCCGGTGACCCACTTCAGGAACGCCTGGGCATCTTCCTTGTGCTTGCTCGAAGCCAGAACACCGCCGCCGGAAATGCTGACGAATGCGCCCGGATCCTCATGCTTGAAGTAGTGCAGGGACACGTTCTTGGTGTTTTCGCCGGTTTTGGCCTTATCGCCGAAATAGTAATAGTGATAAATCACCGCGCCTTCGATTTCTCCGGCATTGACGGCCTTCATGGCAACGCTGTTGCCCTTATAGGCGGTCGCATTTTCCTTGAGTGCCTTCAACCACTTGGCTGTGGTTTCCTCGCCCTTGAGTTCCAGAAGCGCGCTGACGATCGCCTGGAAATCCGCGCCAGCCGGTGCGGCGCCCCAGCGGCCCTTCCAGCTTGCATCGGCAAGGTCGAGCAGCGACTTCGGCAGCTTGTCTTCCGTCAGCTTGTTCTTGTCATAGGCGAACACGGTGGAGCGGGCGGCAACGCCGGTCCAGCGGCCATGTTCCGGGCGGTAATTGGCCGGCACCTGATCGAGGACTGCCTTGTCGAGCGGTGCGAACAGCTTGGCATTGTCGACCAGAACCACTCCCGGGGAATTTTCCGTCAGGAATGCGTCAGCCGGGGAAGCAGCGCCTTCCTGCACGATCTGGTTGGCCAGTTCCATGTCCTTGCCGTTGCGGATCGTCACCTTGATGCCGGTTTCCTTGGTGAAACCGTCGGCCCACGCCTTGGTCAGGCTTTCATGCTGCGCATTATAAACAACGATGCCATCGGCGTTCTGCGCCATCGCCGGCGCGGCGATCAAGGCAACAGCGAGCGCCGCGGCACTTGCAAAAGTCGGAAAGTTGATTTTCATAAAAACCTCTTTGATTTGTATGGCTTGCAGAGCAAATTTCGGTTGCGCCAGCAATGGACCCCGGAACAAGTGAGCCATACAAAACATGAGCGGTCTGGTCAACAAAAAATGGTTGGCGTTTATAACCCAAAATGCCTATCACAAAATAGTTATCACCCGCATTGTCGGGTGTGATTTGCGTTCCGGCGCAAAGAGGAATCTACTCGTTTTGTCCGCGATTTTGGCGTGCCTCAGGCACGGCAGTGCGGCATTGAAAAACTTTCAGTCATATCCAGGGAGTGTGTCATGCCTTTTTCAAGCAGGGACCAACGCATTCACTCCACGACGGATTGGGACATCATGCAGCAGGCCCATGACCGGGCTTCCAAAATGCTCGATCGCTGCCCGAAAACTCACGCTCGCTGCAACCAGCTCGCCCGGATTGTCATTGCGATCTACGAAAGCGGTGTGCGCGATGTGGATGAGTTGGCCGTCATGGCGGCAAATCGCGAACTGAACGTCTTGGCGGAGAGAGGACATTTTCAAAAGCCGTTCCGCTTCACGCCAGCCGACGAACGCCCGCAAATACTGCATTCGTGAGAGCGTATCTCTTGTGATCGCGCTTCAGGATATGGCTTCCTCGATTATGCCGTTCTGAATTCTGATTGTTCTATGCGCAAGAGCGATGCTTGATTGCCGGTGCGCCACAATAATTCGCGTTATGGCAAGGCTGGCCAGTGCGCCGTTGATCTTTTTCTCATTGTCTTCGTCAAGATGGCTGGTCGCCTCGTCGAGAAACAGGATTTTTGGCTGGCGGTAAAGCGCGCGCGCCAGAAAAATCCGCTGTCTTTGGCCGCCGGAAAGTGCGCTGCCCATATCGCCGACGAGTGTCTCGTAGGCCATAGGCATACGGTTTATCTCGTCGTCGATGGCCGCAAGTCGTGCGCATTGGCATACCCGCTCGCTATCGTGTTCCGGATCGAAAGCGGAGATATTTTCGGCGATCGTACCGGCGAAAAGCCGGTCATCCTGCAGAACACAAGCAACCGCTTTGCGGTAGTAAGATGCGCCGAGGCGGTTGATATCCTGTCCATCGATCGACAAACGACCGTCCTGAATCACCAGCAATCCCGCCAGGAGCTTCATGAGCGTGGTTTTGCCTGCGCCGGATGGACCCGTCAGAGCAATGATTTCTCCCGGATTGATGGTGAGATTGACATTCGTCAGAACAGGCGGGTCACCATCACTATAACAAAAGGTCAAATCCCTGACTTCCAATCTGCCCTGCAACCGCGACATGTCCCGCTCGACCCACGCGGCGCCGGTTGCCTCCTCGGGGGTGTTCAGGGCGATATCGGCAAGGCGTTCGGCATGCATACCGAGCATGTTGAGCCGGACGGCCAGACCGATGAGCGCAGACACCCGCCCGGTGAACTGGTCCTTGTAGGCAAGGAAAGCAATGAGCATACCGATGGTCATGGCTCCGTCCATGACGGCCGAAGCTCCCAGCCAGAGCATGATGATGCGGTCAAAACCATCAAGCAGATCGCTTGTCGTACCAAAAACCAGATCGAGTTTCCGGATGCGCAGGTCCGCATTGATCGATTCGACCATCAGGTTAAGCCATGCGCCGCGCCGTCGTTCCAACAGATCGAGCGCCTTGAGGCTGGCAATGCCCCGAATGGATTCCAGAAAGTGTGAATCCTCTTTGGCTCCCTGCACGATGGCTGCCTCGTTGGCTGCCCGATAGGCCGGGTAGGAGACAACGCGAATGAGGGTCTGGATCGCCAGCGTGGCGACAGCGACCCATGTCAGCCAGCCACCATAGATCAGCATCAGGCTCAGCGAGCCCGCAACAACCATGACATCGAGGACAGCCGCAACGATGTCCGTGGTCAGCGCCGACTGAATGGGAACGAGCGAGGAAAAGCGCGACACGACATCGCCGATATGACGCTTTTCGAAATAGGACAAGGGAAGGCGCAGCAGGTGATCGAACAGTCCGGTTGTCCATTGCAGGTTGAGACTGGTGCCCATGACAAGTCCGGCCCAGCCGCGTGCAATCCCGATCATCGTCTGGAGCAGCAGGAACAGGCATAGGCCAATCGCGATGGTGATGAGCAGATCGTGATCGGCCGAGACGACAACCTGATCGATAATGATTTGCGAACCCACCGGGCTGACGAGCGCAAAAACCTCCAGGCAGAGCGACAGCAGAAAAAGCTGGGTCAGCGCGCGCTTGAGGCCGGCGACATTGCGGAACAGATCGCTCAGGCGAATGCGTTCTCTTTCGACTTTTTTCGCAAAGCCGCCGGTCGGCAACAACTCCAGCGCGACGCCGGTGAAATGGGCCGAGGCTTGGCCGAACGTGAGAGAGCGTCGCCCGAGCGCAGGGTCGTGGACGACAATTCCCTTTGCCGTTGTCCTTGCCAGGACGACAAAGTGGGAGAAATCCCAATGCAGAATGCAGGGCAAGCGCAGATCGGCAAAATCTGCAACATCGAGACGAATGGCCCTGCTGGCAAACCCGAGCTTTGTCGCAATGCGCATCAAGGATGTGAGCGCCGTGCCCTTGATGGAAGCCGCGTGCCTGCGGCGAAGGGCGCCAATATCCACTCGGTTGCCGTGAAAACCACAGATCATGGCGAGACAGGCAAGCCCGCATTCGGCCACTTCCGTTTGCAGGATAACCGGCAAGCGATGCCTGAAGCCGAATGACACCCTATTGAGCACCGGATTCATTTCTTGTGCTTGATCCCGGCCTGCCGCCAATGCTGCCGCTCAGGCTGTAGAGCGGCTCCAATATCCATTCATACAGCTTTCTTGTTTCCAGAAAGACATCGGCTTCGACGTCCATGCCGACCTGCAATGGTTCACGTTTGCCATAGGCAAGCACGGTGTCCTGTTCCGGTTTGGCGGTGACCCGATAAAAGCCGCTGGGCGGCTGTTTTCCCGCGATTTGCCCGCCGGCAATGCCTTCACCGTCCGCCGCGCGCAACGCGACGCGGGAAATCTCTGCAATGATCGCGGGATACTGGCCGAATTTCTGATAGGGAAACGGCGCATAGCGCAGAAGCACAGGCGATCCCTGTCTGATAAAACCGATTGCCGCGCTTGAGGCAAAAAAGTGAACTTCCAGATGCCCCGATACAGGCAATATGGACAAAAGCGGTGTGCCTGCGCCAACCGTCTGCCCCGACTGGACAAGCACGGCTGTCACCGTGCCATCCTGTGGCGCCGTCACCAATATTTCCCGGTTGCGCTCCATATCTGCGCTCTGTTGATCAAGAGCCGATATTTGTCGCCGCAACCCGCCGATGGCGGACGCCGCCTCATGATCGAAGCCCCTGAGCTTGGAACGGATCTCCTGCAATTTGGACTGCAGCTGGATGGTGTCCCGGCGCAGGTTTTCCAGCAGTGCGCGCTGCCCCATGTAACTTTCCCGCCGCACCTCAAATTCTCGTTGTGCAACAATGCCTTTCTCAACGACGCCTTCCAGCCTGTCGGCGAATTGCTTCAGGGTTTCCGCATAGGTGGCCGTGACGGATATCTGTGCCGCAACCTGGGCAATCTCCCGCTCGAGCGCATCCGCCTGCTTTTGCAGATTGTCCCTTTGTTCCTTGTCCAGTTCAACGCGGCGCGCAATCTCCGCCTGCAGTTCGTTTCGCTGCAGGCGGATCTGGCCGATGATGGCGGCATAGGTGTTTCCATCGGAGGTCGTACTATCGGTGCTCAATACATACAGGCGGTCGCCTTTATGCACGGGCTGCCCCTCGCTGGCTGAGGTTTCGACAACCCGTCCGGCTTGCGGAGCAATCAAACGCACGACGCCGACGCTGGTCTGCACCGTGCCGGTGAGGCGGACCCTGCGCGTGTATTCGCCAAATGCCACGAACATGCCGATCATTGCGACCGCAACCACCGCACACCCCGTTGCCACTGTTGCGGATATCGGGCGCAATAGTTGCGGGCGCCCGAACCATTTGTGCTTACGGCTGTCGATGGCTTCCTGACGGAAAAGCGCAAGGTTTGCTCTCTCATTCACGGGGGGCAATGCTTATGCGCCGTTCAAAATAGTAATAGCCAAACAGAAGAACCACCTCGGCGAGTGTATATGGCAAGGACAACACGAGCGTATAAGAATATAGGGGTAGGGTCGGCAGCTGATAGAGAGTAAAATTCGACGCAAAATGCACCAGTGTGCAGTAGAAGATTGCCGCGTAAATCCATCTGGCTTTGGCATAAACCAATGATGTAAAAATGTGAAAGCTGGTTGAGGAGACAACGACGAACAAGGTTCCAAGCACTGCAAACACCGGACCGGCACCAAGTTCCAAAGTGTGCTCGTAGACCACCGGTGTCTTGAACACACATTCGAGGCCAAAAAACAGGAAATAGGACGGTATGCGGAACCTGGTGTCGCGGAACAGGACAACGAGGTAAGCCTTGATCAACTCCTCAATCCCGGCCAAAATAAATGTCGTTGATATATCCCAGGCCAAATCCAAAGCATTGCTCATGGTTCAGGATTGAGAGGGGTAAGCGCGGCCATGCCGCGCTTTAAGATATTCAGGCTAGCGGGACCGGTATTGACCTTTGCCGCCACTACCTGTTTCCGCCTTGGTTGGGGCCATTGCCGTCGCCACTACCGCCGGTATAGTCGCCCATCGCGTTGTAGGCACCAAAATCTGGCGTACCGCCGCCTTTGAACGCACTTTTGATGGCCTGGCCAATATACTTAAGAGATTATCCTTCGGATTATTGGACGGCAGTCTCGATGCCTCATAGGTATGGTCCATGATGGAGCCGCCATCGGCCCCCTTGCCAATGCCTTTACCCGTAGCACTTGAGCTTTTGCTGTTACTGGATGTTTGGCCTTTGGAATAACCGGTGTCGCGATCCAAAGCGCCTCCACCAACGACGAACGATATTTCATGCTCGGTTAGTTCGCGCATCAAAATCTCTTTATTTGAATAATAAAATCAATATGTTGAAATATGAAATCTACTCGATGGATTTATTGTGTTCATAAATGCAGTGTTGTCAAAAACGCTGTTTGATTGTCAATTCATGGAGTTCGCGCAAACCCTCTATCAGGGTACATTGATTGGATGGATGATACTTCCATGCATCGCCGATGCCAATCCGTAGCTATACTTACAGCCGCCCGCGCTCAATCGCAGCGCGCAACGTTTATCCATCGTTCGAAATGAAAGTAGGCAAAGAGAATGATTATCGCGACTGATGTATATGGCCACCAGATGAACGCGTAGATTTTGAGGGGAATAGCGGGCAAATAATCCATCGTCGTGTTGACGGCGGAATGAATGACTGTGCAGTAGAAAATTGCCGCATAAATCCATCTGGCTTTGGCATAAACCAATGATGTAAAAATGTGAAAGCTGGTTGAGGAGACAACGACGGACAAGGTTCCAAGCACAGCAAACACCGGATCGGCACCAAGTTCCAACATGTAATCATAAATCACCGGCGTCTTGAAA
Organism: Phyllobacterium sp. NPDC097923; assembly: GCF_044760925.1. NCBI lineage: Bacteria > Pseudomonadati > Pseudomonadota > Alphaproteobacteria > Hyphomicrobiales > Phyllobacteriaceae > Phyllobacterium > Phyllobacterium sp. NPDC097923. The sequence goes on from NZ_JBIWBL010000001.1 coordinate 1,557,053, forward strand.
GCGCACTCCAGACCAAAAAACAGGAAATAGGACGGTATGCGGAACCTGGTGTCGCGGAACAGGACAACGAGGTAAGCCTTGATCAACTCCTCAATCCCGGCCAAAATAAATGTCGTTGAAATAGTCCAGGCCAAATCCAAAGCATTGCTCATGGTTCAGGATTGAGAGCGGCAAGCGCGTGCGATTATTTATGGTTTTCGTCAGTCAATTCTTTTGGTCTGACCGTTAACAGCGCGATGGAAAAGCACGCGAAAACTCCGGAAAATACGAGTGTTGCTGAAATGAAATCTGTATCGTCTCCACAGTACAGTAGGCTAAACAGAGTTGAGCCTACGATGGATTTCAATATTACTTTATAAGAATTGGTAAAAGTTGAATCTTTTATGCATGAAAACGCAATAATTATTGATGGTATTGATAGTAACTTTAGTATCAATAGGATGTGCGGGTGGTTTCTAAACGTCGAGTCCGATATTATGATTGCTGCTAGTGCAAGAAAAACAAGTGTGTTGCAGCCGCTCTTTTTATGGTGAGAAAGCATTGGCATAGACATTATCCGCAAGACCATTTTTGAAATGAGAACGGCTGGTCATCAATAAAATCATCGCTGCAAGTCCGCCGTTTTCAATCACATTTGCAAATCTGAGCAAAATACCTTGATTGCCTTTCCATCTGTTGCACCCACATAGCCTGACGTACCCCTACGGCATGGCCAAAACCTGCGCGGCCAAGGCGACCACTGGATCAAGAACTTTCGCCATGATGCTCCGGTGCACCACCAGTGCCAATTGGTAACCATACCTATCGCTGCAATGGATTTCAGCGCCAGCCGCAATCTGCTACACCGCATCTGCCGTTTCAGGCCGGATTCGCGTGTGGAGAGAGTGATGACTGATGCGTTCAACTGGCTCAATGCGCCGCCGTCCCATCACGGCGAAGCCCGTCTGCTCACGCTTGCGACGGCTGAGAACACCGATTTCTGGCAGCACACCTTCTATGGTTTCGAGCGCGACAACGGCCATGCCTATCTGACGCCGGTCAGCGGTGATTTCAGCGCCCGCGTGACAGTGCGCGGCGATTACCGGGAACTCTATGACCAGGCTGGTCTGATGCTGCGGATCGACGCCCGGACCTGGATCAAGACCGGCATCGAATATACCGACGGCCTCATGCATTTCAGCGTTGTCGTGACCAAGCGCGTATCCGATTGGTCCGTCATTCCCCTGCACAGCGCCCGTGTCGACGACGCGGTGCACATCCGGCTGACCCGCCATGATGATGCGGTGCGGGTCCAGTATGCCATCAATGATGCGCCGTGGCAGCTGGCGCGGCTCGCGCCATTTCCCAAAGACGATGCGTCGGTCGGTATCATGGCCTGTTCGCCGCAGCGCGGCGGCTTTGCGGCGGAATTCCGCGATCTCGAGGTCGGCCCGGCAATCCCGCGTGACCTGCATGCGGACTAGGCCGCGGCGAGGGGCGGCTTGCTAATCGGCAAACAGCTCCGGCCGTTTGGTCTGCAGCTGCAGCAGCATTTTGCCCATCTTCGAAATATGCTCTTCCATCGCCGCCGCCGCGCGCTCGACGCTGTTGTCGGCAATGGCATCAACAATAGTCTGGTGCTCTTTCAGCGTTTCGACCATGCGCGTTTCGTAGTGCAGGAGCAGCCGCCGCACGCGGTCGATCTGGCTGCGCTCCTTGGCGGCAATTTCGCGCAATCCAACCAAACCCGCCGCATCGCAGATCATGTCGTGCAATTCCTCGTCGAGCGCGTAAAACCCCTCAAAGTCCTTGGAGTCCGCCGCCTTGCGCTGCCGGTCGAGATTATCGCGCAGGCGCTGCACGATGTCAGCCGAGCTGCGCTCCGCCGCCCGCCGGATGGCCGCCGTTTCCAGGGCAATGCGCACGAATTGGGCTGTCTCGATCTTGTCGAGGCGCAGCCGGGCAACGAAAGTGCCGGTTTGCGGGTAAATCTCCACCAGGCCTTCGTCGGCGAGGCGGTTGATGGCATCGCTGACCGGCGTGCGTGATACGCCGAGCTGCAGCGCCACCAGTTCCTTGCGGATGGCTTCGCCGGGCGCCAGCTGCGATGAAATGATGGCCTGACGCAGGATGGAATAGACCTGGTCCTTGCGTGTGACCGCAATGACCTTCTGTTCCCTGAAACTCTTGCCGCCTGACCCCAATTGCACGTCCAAAGCTCCCCGGTAGGCCCTGTTGCATGGCAGGAGGCTGAATTCCATTTCTCCGAATGAAGCATTTGACTCCTGCACAATAACATCTAACATGTTACATATTAACTTGAAAGAATGTTTTGGGAGGAGCATTTTGGATAGTCAGCTGCCGATCGTCTCGATGCGCGGCATCAGCAAGTCATTCGCTCATATTGTTGCCCTGCGAAGTATCGATCTCGACATCTATCCGGGCGAGATTCATGCCATCATGGGGGAGAACGGTGCGGGCAAGTCGACGCTGGTGAAAATCCTCAGCGGCGTGCATCGTCGCAGCGGCGGTGACATGCTTGTCCGGGGGCGGGCGGTCGACTTTGCCTCGCCGCGGGAAGCCGAGCACAACGGCATCGCCATCATCCACCAGGAACTCAACCTCATCCCAAGCCTCAGCGTGTCCGAGAATATTTTTCTCGGGCGCGAGCCGCTGATCGGCGGCCTGTTCATTGATCGCAGGAGCATCGAGACGAAGAGCGCAGAGCTGCTCGACCGTTTCGGCATCGATATCGATCCGCGTGCCGACGTGGAGAATTTGCGCGTCGGCGAGCAGCAGCTTGTCGAGATTGCCCGCGCATTGTCCCTGAATGCCGACGTGCTGGTTCTGGACGAGCCGACCTCGGCGCTGTCGGAGGCCGAAGCCCAGAGACTGGCCAGTTTTGTGCGGGAACTGGCCCGCAACGGCGTTGCCATCATCTACATTTCCCATCGGATGAATGAAATATTCTCGCTTGCCGACAAGATCACCGTGTTGCGCGACGGCAGCTTCATCGCAACGCGCCGGGCCCAGGATGTGAGTGAGCGCGATCTCATCCGCATGATGGTTGGGCGCGATCTGGCAGCACCGGAACCCAAGGCGGATCGATCGGGCAGGCCGATTGTACTTGAAGCGCGCAATCTCGCCCTACGCCGCCCGAATTCGCGCGGCAGCATGCACAATGTCGTCGACGATGTGAGCTTCGATCTCCACGCCGGCGAAATTCTCGGGATCGGCGGGCTGCTCGGTTCCGGGCGCACTGAAGTGCTCGAACTGATTTTTGGCGCGGCGACTGGAGAACGCTCCGGCACGATCACCCGCAACGGCACCAGCCTTGCCGCCGCGTCCCTGACCCCACGCCGGTCGGTGGCGAAGGGCATTGCCTTCCTCACCGAAGACCGCAAGGGAACGGGTCTTCTCATGAATGCGGACATCCGGGCCAATGCCGTTCTGCCGTCCTTGCCGTGGCTCGCGCCGTTCGGCTGGATCAGCCGCCGGCGCGAGGACCCCGTGGCGGGCCGGATCATCAAAGCGATGCACGTGCGCTGCGATGGCCCGGACCAGAAGATCGATCAGCTGAGCGGCGGCAACCAGCAAAAGATCGTGCTGGGCAAATGGCTGGAAACCCGGCCCAGCGTCGTCCTCTTGGATGAACCGACCCGGGGGATCGACGTCGGCGCCAAGGATGAAATCTACGAGCTCCTGAAAAAACTCGCTTTGTCCGGCGTGGCGGTGATCATGGTGAGTTCCGAATTGCCGGAACTTCTTGCGCTCTCCAGCCGCATCCTCGTGATGTGCGAGGGCAGGGCGGCGGGCATTCTTGAGAGCACAGCGTTTTCCGAAGAACAGGTGATGGAACTGGCGACACCCCTGGGCACGGCTCTGACAAAGGACGCGGCATGACACGAACGAGCGAGCAGACAATGCAGTCATCCCAAGGCAATCTTAGCCGGATCAAGCGCCTGCTGAATGCAACCAAGCTCTACTGGGGATTGGTGCTGCTCTTTCTGGTCGGCATTTTCTCATCGCCAATCTCGTCCAAGGGGCACAATATTTTCCTGTCCTATGGCAATCTGTCCGATGTTTTCCGGCAGATTTCGGTTACCGGCATTACTGCCGTGGGCATGACGCTGGTGATCCTCATTGCCGGAATTGACCTGTCGGTCGGGTCCGTGCTTGCGCTGGGTTCCGTCGTCTGCGCCATGCTTCTGACCAATGAGGGCTGGTCGGCGGCCTATACCATCGGCGTTCCCGCCATTTTCGTGCTGGCATTCCTTGTTGTGCTGGGGGCGGGGCTGTTCCTTGCCAAGGTACCTGGCCGCTCGTTTGGCGAGCCCGAAAATGACCGGACGCACCTGAACCGCATTATCGCCCTTGTGGCTGTGATCGCCGCGGCCGCGACCGCCTGGTGGGTCGCCTCCGGCGCGGATGCAAAGGCCGGCGTGCTGCTGGTGCTCGTGGTGGTTCCGGCCGTCGGTTTCATGCTCGGCATGGTCAACGGCCTGGTCATCGTCGGCGGCCGCCTGCAACCGTTCATCGTGACACTTGCCATGATGGTGGCAGGACTGGGCATTGCCCGCCTGACGGCGGGCCAGAACACGGCAGTCTGGCCGGTCTATACCGGCAGCAACGCGACGGCGAATTTCGAATTCCTGCGCGCGCTCATTTTCGGGCTGATTCCGGTGCCGGGTCTGATTTTCGCCGGTATCATTCTCCTGTTCTGGGTGATCCTGAAATACACCAAGTTCGGACGGTACATCTATGCCATCGGCGGCAACGAAGAGGCGGCGCGGCTCGCCGGTGTGCCGGTCTGGCGGGTAAAGATCAGCGTCTATGCCATATCGGGATATCTCGCCGCGCTGGCCGGCATTCTCTATGTCGCGCAATACAGGCAGGGAAAGCCCGATGCGGGCATGGGGCTTGAACTCGACGCCATTGCTGCCGTGGTGATCGGCGGCACCAGCTTGATGGGCGGGCGCGGCTCGATGATTGGCACCCTTGTCGGCGTCCTCATCTTCGGCTTTCTCAGCAATATCCTGCAGCTCAACAATATCGACAGCAACACGCAGCTGGTGCTCAAGGGCATCATCATCATCGTGGCGGTGCTGCTGCAGGAGCGGCGCTCCAGCGGATGGCTGTTTTTTCTCTCCCAGCTCATGACAGCCACGCCGTCCAAGAAATCCGTGCCCGGCAAGCCAGAAAACCGGCAAGGGCAGGGTGATTGAACCAACAACAAGGACTATCAGGGAGGATAGCATGAGACTGACACGCAGACATTTTGCCAGACTGGCAATGGCAACCGCCTTCATCGCGCCGCTGGCGCTGCACATGCCGGGCGCATGGGCCAAGGACAAGTATGTCATCGGCTTCAGCCAGACCACGACCGTCGAGCCCTGGCGCGTCCAGTTCAACAAGGATCTGGTTGCCGAAGCCAAGAACCATCCGAATGTTGAGCTGCTTGTCGCCGATGGCCAGGACAAGACGGAAAAGCAGGTGGCCGACGTTGAAAACTTCATCCGGCAGGAAGTGGATGCAATCCTGATTTCACCCAAGGAATCCGCAGGCCTGACCGGTGTCGTGGAAAAGGCGATGGATGCCGGCATTCCGGTGATCGTGCTTGACCGCAACGTCGATACCGACAAGTTCACCCAGTGGATCGGCGGCGACAATGTGGTGATCGGCGAAGCGGCGGGACAACATGCCGTGGAACTCCTCGGCGGCAAGGGCAAGGCCAAGGGCACCGTCGTTGAAATCTGGGGTGGCCTCGGCACGCAGGCGAGCCATGACCGCAGCAATGGTTTCCACAAATACACCGACGCGGAGAAGGGCATCACCTATCTCCTGGACAAGCAGTCCGGCGACTGGAAGCAGGATCAGGCCTACAACATCATGGCAACCGCTCTGCGCAACCATGAGGACATCAAGCTGGTCTACGGCCACAATGATCCGATGGCTTATGGTGCCTATCTCGCCGCCAAGGATGCGGGGCGCGAGAAGGACATCCTGTTCCTTGGTGTCGACGGACTGCCGAATGAAGGCGTCCAGTGGGTCAACAAGGGGGAGCTTGCCGCAACGTTCCTCTACCCGACACCCGGAGCGGAAGGATTGCGCCAGGCGCTGAAAGTTCTGGCGGGCGAAAAGGTGGAAAAGAAGATCGTTCTCGGCACTGAAACCATCACCAAGGCGAATGCGCCGGAGATTCTCAAAAAGAACGGTCTTTGACCACTGAGAGCCAAGAAGTGGAGTAACCGCTTTAGAAAGAGCGGTTACTCCATTGTTATTTTGTCAGTATTTCAGTTTTCAAGTTCTGATGCATGGCTGTTGCACAGGGTGCGCAACCCAGCGGCATCGCGTAATGATTTGACATGCAACTAAAAGGTTGCATAATGTAGATATGACCATAGACGCGACATTCCGGGCCCTTGCCGATGTGAGCCGGCGCCAATTGCTCGACAATCTCTTTGCCAGGAACGGCCAGACGCTGGGCGAACTCTGCGAGGGCATCGACATGACGCGTCAGGCCGTAACCAAGCATCTTGCAATATTGGAAGAGGCCAATCTCATCGCGACGGTCTGGCGGGGCAGGGAAAAGCTGCACTACCTCAATCCGGTGCCGATCCATGAAATTTCCACGCGCTGGATCCACAAGTATGAACAGGGTCCGCTGCGCACCCTCGATGAACTCAAGAAAACCCTGGAGGAAGACGGCCATGACTAAACCCAGATTTGTGTACGTGACCTATATCCGCACAACGCCGGAAAAGCTCTGGCACGCGCTGATCGATCCGGAATTTACCCGGCAGTATTGGGCGGGAACCTGGCAGGATTGCGATTGGCAGCCCGGTTCCTCGTGGAAACTCATGATTCCGGATGGGCGGGTCGGCGATGCCGGAGAGGTTGTTGAAATCGATCCCCCCAAACGCCTCGTTCTGTCCTGGCGCAACGAATTCCTGCCGGAATTGAAGCAGGAGGGATTTTCGCGCCTCACCTATGAGCTTGATCCGATGGGCGATATGGTGAAACTGACTGTAGTCCATGAGATGGACCGGCCGGAATCCAAGCTGATCGAACAGGTTTCCACCGGATGGCCCAGCCTTCTCTCAAGCCTCAAGAGCCTGCTTGAGACAGGTGAATCGCTTGAAGCGACACGCCATTGGCCGAAAGATATGTAAGCGCCCGAATAAAATCGGGAACGATGTAGAATGTCGGCCCGTTCAATCGTCCTAGGGCCGTTGAACCGAATGAGGAGGGTATGATGACCTATGTTGATGGATTTGTGCTTGCCGTACCGAAGGACAAGATCGATGCCTATAAGGCCATGGCGCGCGTGGCTGGTGACGTCTGGAAGGAACATGGCGCGCTGGCCTATGTGGAATGCCTTGGCGATGACGTTCCCTATGGCGAACTCACCTCGTTTCCACGCGCCGTGCAGGCGAAGGACGATGAAATCGTCATCTTTTCGTGGATTGTTCATGCGTCGCGAAAGCAGCGGGACGAAACCAACAAGAAAGCCATGGCGGATCCACGACTTGCCAGCGATAAATGGGAGATGCCCTTCGATGGCAAGCGCATGATCTATGGCGGGTTCGAGTCCTTCATGGAACTCTGACACCCATAAAAGGGATTTCAGCGCAATCGGGGTGACCTACCGCGCGACGTGCTTTTGAACCAGTCGATACTCATGCCAGATGAGCAGCATGACAAACAGGTCGAAAACCGTCAGCACGATGAGCGCCGGACTCTGCGTGTAGGAGTAGCGATAAAGCTGATAGGCGATGAATAGCCCCAGAACCACGAGGGACAGCGGATAGGCCCACAGCTTGTTGCGCAGCAGCGCAATGACAAGCAGGGCTTTGATCAGCCCGTGGCTCAGCAGATAAAAGGCGTAGAAATGCTGGCTGCTGACGGAGAAATCGCCGGCAAGCCTTGCGAGGTGCGTGGCGATATAATCATCGGGATCGTCCAGGAGTCTCGTCTGTGTGAACGTGTTCACCATCAGCCGGATAGAGGCCGTGTTGACAAAAACCAGGATCAGACCGCCGATACACTCGATGAGTGCATGGGCGCCCTTCAACAGGATGCTGATCTCGAAAATCCGGTGAATGCGCGTCTCGTTCATCAGGGCTTCCCGTTTCGCCGCTACGCCAGGATATTGACGGCGCGTGCTGCGACAAGGGCGATGGTCAGCAGGGAGAGCGACGCTTCCGCCATCATGAGCAGTTTTGCCCGTGGTGACAGGGGCATCGTGTCGGTCGGCGAGAAAGCCGTCGCGTTGGTGAATGACAGAAAGAGGTAGTCGATGAAGCCGGGTGACCAATCCTTCAGCCGTTCATCCTGAATGACCATTTGCGGGAACTGGAAATCGCCATAAGTTTTTGATGTCAGCCCGCGGCTGGCCGGGCCGCCACGGTCGATGCTCCAGTACCAAAGGGTGAAGGCGATGACGTTCGTCACCCATATGTTGACCGCATCGATCAGGAGCGTCTGCGCCGACCCGGCGTGACCGCCGAGAAGGGCTCTTACAAGAAAATACAGCGCGACAAAGTTCATGAAGGTGATCAGGATTGTCAGGCCGAGGGCGGCGCGGCGGATCAGGCGCCGCGAACGCCCGACCAGATGAAAATGCTCATCCGTTGTTGCTTGCCTTGCCCGCGTCTGTACCCATGCGGTTGCCATGGACAGCGGCGCCAGCAGCAAAAGCTCGATCACCGGCGCGAGCCAGCGCGGCCCCCACGAAAAATCATTCACCAGCAGAAACTGCAATCCGGCAACGACGAGGACGGCGGCGCGCGCCATCCAGAAGTCCAGTGCATGGGTCCGCACCGCCATATGCTTCTGACGGATATCCGTGTGAGCTGTCTGCACTTGTTTTCACCCCGTTGCTGAAAGACCGCTGCATCCACTGCTGCACCGAAACAGTGCACGGACAATTATGTCCTTGAAGCGGCGGCAGCTGTCAAACGCCTGCGATTTCGGGCACGGGGGTTCTGGAACAAATGCGAGGGATAGTGCACTGTCCAAGGGCTCAAACCGGAGTAAGACCCCCTCATGCTGCTCAGTCCCGTTGAAACAACCCGCCTTTACCACGCTGCCATCAACTCCCTCGACTTTGAGGCACTTGCCGGCTTTTTCGCAATCGATGCCGTCTATGCATCGAGCGGTATCGGCGAGATTGCCGGGCAGGAGGCTATCCTGGACGCATTCAAGGTCTATTTTGCAAGCTATCCCGATCAGGTTGCCGAGGACGATCTGATCGAAGAGCTGTCGCCCCAATCGGCCAGATCGGTTTGGCGTCTGGTCGCAACGCACCGCCAGACGGGTGAAGTGTCCCGGCGTTCCGGCGAGGAAGTCATTCTGTTCGATGCAGCCGGGAAAATTCTGCGCGTGACGGTTCAAGACCGCGATGCCTCCTGAGAAGTCCCGGAAAGCACCGCGGCAAACCGCATTTATGGCTGTCACCAGGCAGCCTGACGGGATCAGGCTGTCTTCTCTTCAGCCGTATTTGGTCGCCATTTGATCAGCCGGTTCTCCACCACGTCGAGCACGCGGTCAATGACGAGAACAAAGACGGCCAGGATGATGATACCGGCAAAAACGCCGACTGCATCGAAATTGCCTTCCGCCTGCGCGATCAGATAGCCAAGGCCTGCCGACGCGCCAAGATATTCACCGATGATGGCGCCGACGACCGCGAAGCCGACCGAGGTGCGCAGGGAGGACAGAATCCAGCTGGCGGCAGCAGGGAAGTAGACATGGCGCAGGAGTTCTGAACGCTTTGCACCGAGAATACGGGCATTGGCCAGAACCACCGGATTGACTTCGCGCACGCCCTGCATGGCATTGAAGAACGTGATGAAGAACACGAGTGTGACGGCAAGCGCCACCTTCGACCACAACCCGAGTCCGAGCCACAGCACGAAGATCGGCGCAAGCACCACGCGCGGAATGGCATTGAGGCCCTTGATGAACGGGTCGAGAATGCGTGCGGCACTGCGACTGAGGCCGAGCCAGACGCCGGCGGCAACGCCCAATCCCGTTCCGATGACATAGCCGAGCACGGTTTCCGTCAGCGTGATCGTGACATGGCGATAAAAATTGGGATCGATGACCCAGTTGACGATCTGGTTGAAAATGTCGACGGGTGCCGGAAAGAAGAACACGTCGATGACGCCGGTCGACACGCCAAGCTGCCAGCCGCCGAGGATGGCCACAAGCAGGCCCAGTTGGATCAGTCGTTCAGTCGCGACGTTCATAGCTCTTCTCCACTTCGCCGCGCAGCGACGCCCAGATATTGCGGTACAGATCCATAAAACGTGGATCCAGTTTGATTTCAGCGACGTCGCGCGGTCTCGCAAGGTCCACGTCGAAGCTGTCGATAACCCGGCTGCGCGGTCCGGCGGCAAGCACCGCCACCCGGTCGCCGAGCGCGATCGCTTCCTCCAGGTCATGGGTGATCATCACCACGGCGCGGCGCTCCTCCTGCCACAGGCGCAGGAGCTCATTCTGCATCAGATGCCGGGTATGGATATCGAGCGCCGAAAACGGCTCGTCCATCAGAATGACTTTCGGACCGGTAATCAGCGCCTGCGCCATCTGCACACGCTTGCGCTGGCCGCCGGACAGCTGGTGCGGATATCGCTGCTCAAAACCCTTCAAGCCCACCTTGGCCAGCCACATCATCGACCGCTCGCGGCGTTCCGCCGTTGCGACGCCTTTGAACAGCAGCCCGAGTTCAACATTCTCGATGGCGGTTTTCCAGGGCAGCAGGGCATCCTGCTGGAACAGGTAGCCGATATCGTTCTGGATGCCAGAAACCGGATTGCCGTCAATCGCGACGCGGCCGCCGGACGGCTTGAGCAGCCCGGCGATGGCATTCAATATCGTGCTCTTGCCGCATCCGGTGGGACCGACGATGGCAAGAAACTCCCCATCGGCCACCGTCAGATTGACGTTCTCCACCGCAACGAACGTGCCGAATGACATCGTTACGGAATCGATGGACACCATCGCTTTTCGCGGCTGTTCAACGGTTGCGGCCGCAACCGGTTTTACCATTGCCAAGGCCATGGTTCTCTCCCTCAGTTCGTGCCTTCGTGCGGCGCTTTGTCGACGAAATGGTTGGTGTAGGTCTTCTTCAGGTCGATGTCCGTTGCCGCCACCTTGTCATTGAAGCTTTTCAGGACTGCCAGCGGCGTTTCGACTTCGGTCTCGTTGAAGCGGCCGTCGACCGAGAAGATGGGCTTGGCGTTTGCCACTGCCTTTATGTAGGTTTCCTTGTCTCCGGAAATGAAGGCCTCGGGAAGTTTTTGAACGATTTCCTCCGGAGCGCTCTTGTTCATCCATTCCAGGGCCTTGACCGTTGCATTGACGACCTTCTGGATCGTCTCCGGATTCTTGTCGATGTAGGACTGAGTGGCGTAGAGAACCGAGGTCGGATAGATGCCGCCGTAGATCTCCTTGGCGCCGTCGTCGCTGCGCGCGTCGATCAGGATTTTGCCGACGCCCTTGGCTTCAATGAAGGTCGCCGCCGGATCGTAGTTCACCAGGAGGTCGACCTTTCCCTGTTCGAGAGCGGCGACGGCTGCCGAGCCGGAACCGACGCCGATGAGCGAAACGTCATCCGCCGAAAGCTGGTGGCGCTGCAGATAGTAGCGAACGAAGAAATCCGACGAGGAGCCGGGAGCGGTAATGCCGATCTTGGCACCCTTGATGGTTTCGGGCTTTGCCGGATCGAATGTGCTGTTCTTGCCGCCTGCAAGCACCAGCCCCGAATTGCGTGCCAGCAGCACGATGCCAACAACGTTCTTCTTCTGCGCCTGCATCTGGATCGTGTGATCGTAGAAGCCGACCGCTATGTCGGTCGAACCGGCGACGAGCGCCTGCAGCGTTTTCGAACCGCCCGAGGCAAAATTCTCGACGGTGACATCAAGCCCTTCCTTTTCATAAAGGCCGAGGCCCGAGGCGACCGGAAATGGCAGGTTGTTGAGATTGTAAGAGCCGACGCTGATGCGGACAGGTTCGGCAAACGCCGATCCTGCGAATGCCACCGTCGCCGCCAGAGCGAGCATGAGTTTATGCATGGTATTTCCTCCCAGATGTGCGATGCCCTCCCGGCAACCGCGTTCAATTATGCTGCGCAAACCATTTGCGCTACAGGTTTGGCAAAGACTTGACCCTCGAACAGACGCCGGGCGGTCCGCAATATGCCGGCGACCGTGGTGCCATTGCGGGATTCCAGCTTGACTTCCAGACGGCCGCTCGGATGTTCGAGAACAAGATTGACCGGAAGCGTGCGCCCTGCGATCAGGCGTGACGCGACCGTGGCATCGCTGATGCACGCCGTGGCGATGCCGACGGCTCCCGTCGTGGCGAGGGAGGGATGGCACTGGTGCGGCATGAAATAGCGCACATTCAGATCACCGCCGGCTTTCGGTTTTGAGATGAGGACGGGTTTGGGCGTGACTTGCATCCGCACGTCGCCCATGCCCATGCGCTGGCCCGCCTGCAGCCGCAGCCTTTCCAGCCGCTCGAGGAGGGCACGGTCGGCATTGAGTTCGACAGCGCTCTCATAACCGGTTGCTCCGATGGACGCAGCCTCGAGTATCATCATCGGCATGGCGCAATCGATGCAGGTGACATCGATGCCGTCGATGATCTCGCGGGGATGGCCCGTTGGAAACAGCCTGCCGGTCCGTGCACCGGCGGCGTCCATGAATGTCAGGGCAATCGGCGCAGCGTACCCTGGCACCCCGTCAATCGATGCATCGCCGAGATAGGCCACGCGGCCGTCGGGCGTCGGCACCTCCGCCTCGATCAGCTTGCCGGTGTTGACATTGTGTATCCGCACTCCCGTTACCGCTCCCGTCGTCCTGACCAGACCGGCTTCGATGGCAAACGGGCCAACGGCAGCAAGCATATTGCCGCAATTGGGGGATGTGTCGACCATCTGCTGATCGATCCGTACCTGGGCAAAGAGATAGTCGACGTCGGCACCTGTTACCGTGGACGGGCCAACGATGGCAACCTTGCTGGTGACCGGGTTGCCGCCGCCGATACCGTCGATCTGCAGGGGATGACCGGACCCCATCACCGACAGCAGGATCTGGTCGCGCTGCTGCGGATCGGAGGGAAGATCCGATGCCAGAAAAAACGGTCCCTTGGACGTACCGCCTCTCATGAGGACGCAAGGTATGCGAAGGAGGTCATTCATGGCGCAGTGCTCTTTATTATTCATGCGTTCAACAGAACAATCTGTCGGTTTCTTGCATTTTGCGGTAAGGTGATTGATATGTGAAATGCAAAGTTTGCGAGGATTGATGTGATATGAGCATTAATTGTGAGATACTGGATCTGCGGGCTTTTCTCTCGGTGGTGGAGCTGGAGAGCTTTCACCGGGCGGCGGAAGCCTTGAATCTCTCGCAACCTGCGTTGAGCCGGCGCATCCAGAAGCTGGAGGCAACCATCGGAGCGCCGCTTCTGGAGCGGACCACGCGCCATGTCTCGGCCACGGCGGTGGGAAGCGAACTCATTCCGCTCGTTCAGCGCATGCTGGAGGAATTTGACGGCTCGCTCTTTGCCGTGCGGGATATCGGCGCCCAGCGCAGCGGGCTCGTCACCATCGCCTGCCTGCCCACCGCCGCCTTCTATTTTCTGCCGACAGTGATCAAGCAGTTCAATGCCGAATACCCGCACATCCGCTTCCGCATCCTTGACCTTCCCGCCACCGACGGGCTTTTGGCTGTTGCCCGCGGCGAGGTGGAATTCGGCATCAACATCATGGGCGCTGCCGACCCCGATCTGATTTTCGACCGGCTGATCGAGGACCCGTTCGTGCTTGCGGCGCGCAAGGATCACCCGCTTGCCGCCAAAAGCGAACTCGGATGGGAAGACCTGACGCCCTATCCGCTGATTACCGTGCACCGCTCCAGCGGCAACCGGACGCTGCTGGACGCGGCATTGGCGAAATCCAACCTGAAATTGCGCTGGTTCTACGAGGTGACGCACCTGTCAACGTCGCTCGGCCTCGTCGAGGCGGGACTGGGGATTTCCGTGCTGCCCAAGCTGGCAACGCCGCAGGAGGAGCACCCGTTTCTCGTCACCCGGCCGATCCGCAATCCGGAAATTTCGCGGACCATCGGGGTTGTCCGGCGGCGGGGAGGAACATTGTCACCCGCTGCCGAGCGCTTTCTCAACATGCTGATTGGCACTTGGTCGGAAGGTTAGGGCGGCGCGAAAACTGCTTCTTCAAGGGAAGCTGTGATCTGCAATATGCTGGCCATTGACCGGGTCAACCCGAAAGGATCAGCCGTGCCAACCGTGCGGTGTTGAAGCAATTCTGCACAGGTTTCGACGAGAGGGCGTTGCATTTCCGCCACAATGTGTTGCATGAGTGCAACTTGGTTGGGATGACGTAAGCAATGCTCTTATCAAATTCGGTCAATCAGTTGGGAAACTCGCTCACGGCTGCCGCTGGCGGCAACACGCAGCGCTTTTACTCCCGTATCGGCGTTGTCACGGTTGTTCTGGCGCTTTTGACGACGGGCGTAACGTTTTTCATCCTCACGGGAATGACCCCGGTTCAGCCCGAGAGCAACCTCACTTTTGTCCTGACCGGTCTCAATGCGCTGCTGATTCTCGCCTTGATCGTGCTGATTGGCCGCGAAGTCTATCGCATCAGCCAGGCCAGGAACCGGGGGAAGGCCGCTTCCCGCCTGCATGTGCGCCTCGTCGTGCTGTTTTCGCTTGTCGCTGCGGTGCCGGCCATGCTGGTGGCCATCGTTGCATCGGTCACGCTCGATCTCGGGCTTGATCGCTGGTTCGAAATGCGGACCACGACGATCGTCAACTCGTCGATCAGCCTTGCCAATTCCTACATTCAGGAAAGTGCGCGCAACCTGCAGGGCACGACGCTTGAAATGGTCAGCGATGTCGACGCACAACGCTCGCTGTACAATCTGGACCGCACGAGCTTCACGCGCTTCCTGACCCAGCAGGCGCTCGGCCGCGGCCTGATCGGTGCATTCATCATCCGCTCCAACGGTGACACCTCCGTTCGCGCCGACATACGCACGAATTTTTCAATTCCGCCGGTCGCGAAATCCATTCTCAACACGGCACAGGACGGCAAGCCTGTGCTCATCCCGCCGGAACGGACCAATCTGCTCAGCGCCGTCGTCAAACTCCAGCAGATACCGGATATGTTCCTCTACACGGTCCGCCCGGTCGACGGGGACATTCTCAACTCCATGCGCGCCATCGAGGGCAACAATCTCGATGCGGGAAAACCGGTTGCCAATGGTGTGGACACACAGATTCTGTTTGCTCTGCTCTACTTCGGCCTGACCCTGACTTTGCTTCTGTCGGCCATCTGGACCGGCATTGCGGTCGCGGACCGGCTTGTGCGCCCCATCCGGCTACTGATAGGTGCAGCGGATGATGTTGCAACCGGCAATCTGGATGTCGCGGTGCCGGTGCGCCGTTCCGACGGCGATGTCGGGTCGCTCTCCCAGACTTTCAACACCATGGTGCGCCAGCTGGGAACGCAGCGCCGCGACCTCGTTGCCGCCAAGGACCAGATCGACGAACGCCGCCGTTTTTCCGAAGCGGTGCTGTCCGGCGTAACGGCAGGGGTCATCAGCGTGGATGCCGATGGGGCAATCGGCATCATGAACCGATCCGCCGAAGCGATGTTCGATCTGGACCCCGTCACGACCGTCGGCAAGAATCTGACGGCGCTCGTCCCGGAAATCGGGCTGGTGTTCGAGGTTGCCCATGCCACGGGCCGGTCGGTTTACCGCGAACAGGTATCGATGTCGCGCCGCGGCAGCGCCCGGACGTTCAATGTCCAGATTACCGTGGAGGACGCGGAATCCGCTGACCACTCCTATGTGGTCACCGTCGATGACATCACCGATCTGGTGGAGGCGCAGCGTTCATCCGCCTGGGCCGATGTCGCGCGGCGCATCGCCCACGAAATCAAAAATCCGCTCACGCCCATCCAGCTGTCGGCGGAACGCATCCGCCGGCGTTACGGCAAGGTGATCACCGAAGATCGCGAAGTTTTCGATCAGTGCACGGAAACCATCATCCGGCAGGTGGGTGACATCGGGCGCATGGTCGACGAGTTTTCATCCTTTGCGCGCATGCCCAAACCGGAAATCAAGGCGATGGATTTGCGCGAAGCCTTGCGCGAAGCCTCGTTCCTCGTCGAAGTCAGCCGCAGCGACATCCGCTTCGAGCGGGATTTCGGCAACGTGCCGCTCATCGGGCAATTCGACGGCCGGCTTATCGGGCAGGCGTTCGGAAACGTTATCAAAAATGCTGCAGAAGCAATTGAATCCGTTGTGAAAGATGGACTGGGTGACGGACATATCCGTATCCGGTCGAGGCAGGAGGGAGACGCTCTGATTGTCGAAATTTCCGACAATGGCAAAGGCTTGCCGCGTGAACACCGGCAGCGTTTGCTTGAACCCTACATGACGACGCGCGAGAAAGGCACAGGTCTTGGCCTCGCAATTGTCAAAAAGATCGTTGAAGAACATGACGGTCAAATTGAACTGCACGATGCCCCCGCGGACTTCCACGGCGGGCGGGGTGCAATGATCCGCATGGTTTTTCCCACGACCCATACCAATACACAGACAGCCGACAATTCCGATCCATCGGCGAAACAGGTGAATTCAAATGGCATCTGACATTCTTGTCGTCGACGATGAAGTCGACATCCGCGAGCTTGTTGCAGGAATATTGAGCGACGAGGGGCACGAAACCCGTGTGGCCTCGGACGCGGACAGCGCATTGGCGGCGATCGATGATCGCATTCCCCGCCTGATCTTTCTGGACATCTGGATGCAGGGCAGCCGGCTCGACGGTCTTGCCCTGTTGGACGAGATCAAGAGCCGCCATCCCGATATTCCCGTGGTCATGATTTCCGGTCACGGCAACATCGAAACCGCGGTTTCGGCCATCCGACGCGGCGCCTATGATTTCATCGAGAAGCCGTTCAAGGCTGACCGTCTGATTCTTATCGCCGAACGGGCACTCGAAACATCCAAGCTGCGGCGCGAAGTTTC
Source organism: Phyllobacterium sp. NPDC097923 (assembly GCF_044760925.1). NCBI lineage: Bacteria > Pseudomonadati > Pseudomonadota > Alphaproteobacteria > Hyphomicrobiales > Phyllobacteriaceae > Phyllobacterium > Phyllobacterium sp. NPDC097923. Next base: position 1,574,104 of record NZ_JBIWBL010000001.1, read on the forward strand.
CGACCTGCGCAAGCGCTCGACGGAAAGCTCCGAACTGCTCGGCACGTCGCTGTCGATGAACCACCTGCGCCAGACCATCGAGCGTGTCGCGCCGACCAACAGCCGCATCATGATCACCGGTCCGTCCGGCGCGGGCAAGGAACTCACGGCACGGGCCATCCACGCCCTGTCGACCCGTTCCAAGGGACCATTCGTCAACCTGAACGCGGCGACGATCACGCCGGAACGCATGGAAGTCGAGCTTTTCGGCACGGAATCCGATGGCGGCGAGCGCAAGGTGGGGGCGCTGGAGGAAGCCCATGGCGGCATTCTCTACCTGAACGAGATTGCCGACATGCCGCGTGAAACGCAGAACAAGATTCTGCGCGTGCTCGTCGATCAGCAGTTTGAACGGGTAGGCGGCACCAAGCGCATCAAGGTGGATGTACGGATCATCTCCTCGACCGCGCAGAACCTCGAAGCGATGATTGCGGAAGGCCGGTTCCGCGAAGACCTGTTCCACCGGCTGGCCGTGGTTCCCGTGATTGTTCCGCCCTTGGCGGACCGGCGCGATGACATTCCTGCGCTTGTCGAATTCTTCATGACGCAGATTGCCGAGCAGGCGGGTATCAAGCCGCGCAAGATCGGCCCGGATGCGATGGCCGTGCTGCAGTCCCATTCCTGGCCGGGCAATATCCGCCAGCTGCGCAACAATATCGAGCGCCTGATTATCCTGGCGCGCGGCGATGATCCGGAAGCGGTCATCACCGCCGATCTGCTGCCTGCGGAAATCGGCGACACGCTGCCGAAGGCTCCAACCGAATCCGACCAGCACATCATGGCTCTGCCGCTGCGCGAGGCGCGTGAGCGCTTCGAGAAGGAATATCTCATCGCGCAGATCAACCGGTTCGGCGGCAATATTTCCCGCACGGCGGAGTTTGTCGGCATGGAGCGTTCGGCCCTGCACCGGAAGCTGAAATCGCTCGGGGTCTAACCGCTTCACGCAATCTCGGGGGGCTTCGGGGGAATACGTTGGTAGACGACAGTATTCGGTTGCGACTCTCCGGCTTTTACGGGAAAGTCGGCGGCCTTTGCCCTGCGGCATCGGCCTTCATCATGGGAGTGAGGAATGTTTCGCCCTGTCAATCCGCCCGGTCCATCCATTCCGGGTCTGTCTCAAGCCATGCTGATTGAAGGCGGCAAGCTGCTCGTCCTGTCAGGGCATGTGCCTTTCGATTCGGAAGGCAAGATTGGCGGCAAAGACGTGGCAGCGCAGCTTGATCTGGTATTTGCCAATATTGCGGCAACGCTCAGGGCGGCAGGCACGGATTTTGCCAGCATCGTCCGCCTGACCTATTACATCCGGGATTTTGACCAGGCGATGCTGCCGGAAATACGTGGCGTTCGTGACCGCTGGGTCAACACCGAGTGCCCGCCGGCCAGCAGCCTCATTGGCGTGGCGGCCCTGTTCCATCCCGATGTTCTCATCGAGGTGGATGCCATGGCCGTGATTGCCGAAGGCGAAACCAGCTGATGCGTGTAATCATCTGCGGCGCAGGGCAGGTTGGATATGGCATCGCCGAACGGCTGGCTGCCGAAGACAACGATATTTCGGTCATCGACACGTCGGCCGAGCTCATTCAGGTCATACGCGATACGCTGGATGTGCGCGGTTTTGTCGGTCACGGCGCCCACCCGGATGTTCTGGCGGCGGCCGGTGCCGAGCAGGCTGATATGATCATTGCGGCAACGCTTTATGACGAGGTGAACATTGTTGCCTGCGAGGTCGCGCATGCGCTGTTCAACGTGCCGACCAAAATCGCCCGCATCCGCGCGCAGGCCTATCTGCAGCCGCACTATCAGGACCTGTTTTCCCGCGATCACATGCCGATCGACGTCATCATTTCGCCTGAGCTTGAAGTGGGTGAGATGGTATTGCGCCGCATCGCCTTGCCCGGCGTGAGCGATGTCGTCCGCTTTGCCGACGAGACTATCGTGGTGATGGCGATCGAATGCCTGGAAGACTGTCCGGTCATCAACACGCCGCTCATTCAATTGAGCAATCTCTTTCCCGATCTGCCGTCGACAGTGATGGCCATCATCCGCAATGACACGTTGCTCATTCCGCGCTCCGCCGATCACCTCTTGGCCGGTGACATCGCCTATGTCGCGACAACCAAGTCACAGGTGCGCCGCACGCTGGCGCTGTTCGGTCACGAGGAGCCCGAGGCAACACGCATCGTCATTGCCGGCGGTGGCAATGTCGGGCTCTACGTCGCCCAGACAATTGAAGCCAAGCAGCCCAAGACCAAGGTCAAGCTGATCGAACCCAATTTGACCCGTGCCAATGCCATCGCAGACGGGCTTCGGCGTTCCATGGTGCTGCATGGCAGTGCGCTGGATCAGAAACTGCTGCTGGAAGCGGAAATCCAGGATGCGGACCTTCTGGTCGCGCTGACCAATGATGACCAGGTCAACATGCTGGCCGGCGTCATGGCCAAACGCCTCGGCTGCAAATCCAGCCTCGTCCTCATCAACAATCCGGATTATCTCGACCTGAGCAAATCCCTCGGCATCGATGCCCATATCAGCCCGCGCAGCGTCACCATTTCGCGTGTGCTGCAACATGTGCGGCGCGGCCGTATCCGGGCCGTACACAGCGTCCAGAAGGGCCGGGCGGAGATTATCGAGGCAGAGGCGCTCGAAACCTCGCCGCTTGTCGGCGCCCCGCTGCGCGACCTAGACCTGCCGGACGGACTGCGGATCGGCGCGATCTACCGCAACGGCGAAGTCATCCGCCCCGACGGTTCGGTCCGCATCAAACCGCAGGACCGGGTGGTCATCTTTGCCACGGCCGAAGCGGTCAAACAGGTCGAGCAGATGTTCCGCGTCAGCCTCGAATTCTTCTGATCGGCAGAAAGACGCACCGACATGAAACTGCAACTTCTCCGCAATGCCACGCTAAAACTGAATTATGCCGGTTCAACCGTCCTGATCGATCCATTTTTCGCTCCCAAACACAGCCGCCCGTCCTTTACCGGCCGTTCGCCGAATCCCATGACGGATCTGCCGGTTTCAACCGACGAGATCCTTGATGGCGTCGAGCTTGTACTCGTCTCGCATCTGCATGCGGATCATTTCGACCCCGTGGCGCAGGAACTTGTCCCCAAGCATCTGCCGCTGATCTGCCAGCCGGGCGATGAAGAGAAAATCCGCTCCTTCGGTTTCACCGACGTCACGCCATTGACCGGGGATCTGACGTGGAAGAATATCCGCCTGACCCGCCGCGACGGCAATCACGGCACCGGGGCCGTGCTTCCGCTGATGGGCAATGTCATCGGTTTTACCATCGAGGCGGATGGCGAACCCTCGATCTATTGGGCAGGTGATACCATCCTCTATCCGCCGGTGCGCGAAACAATCGAAGCGACGCAGCCCGATATCATCGTCACCCATTCCTGCGGTGCCAAATGGGACGGTGTTCTCATCGTCATGGATGCGGAGCAGACCATCGAGATCTGCCGCATTTCACCCCCGAAGACAAAAGTCATCGCGACGCATATGGAAGCCCTTGACCATGCAACGGTCACCCGCGACGATCTGAAGGCCCATGCGCAGGCAGCGGCTATCGATTCCCACAAGCTGATCATCCCTTCCGATGGAGAAACCCTCCATCTCACAGCCCCCAACCCATGAGACCAACCATGCCAAAGACCTATGCTTTTGTCGGCAACCTGAATCGCAACGCTCTGCCCAATGCCGGAAAGGGCATCAGCGTCTTCCGCTTTGACGACAATACCGGTGATCTCACGCTCGTCAGCGAATACCTCGCAATCGACAATCCCGGTTATATCGCCATCGACGAAAAGCGCCGGCGTCTTTACGCGGCAGTGGAAATCCCCGAATGGAACGAGGGGATGGCTGTCGCCTTCGATATCGATCCGGCCTCGGGAGCCTTGTCCTATATCAACATGCAGCCGACCCTTGGCAACACCACCTGCCATCTCGGGTTCGATATGTCGGGCGAGACGATCTTTGCCTCCAACTATACCGTTGCCGCGCTGGGCGAACGCCCCGGCAATGCCGTGGCTGCTTTCGCCATCCGCGCCGACGGCGGGCTGGAGCCGGCCTTTGCCGCTGCTATTCATGAGGGCAAGAACGCGATCCTGCCGACGGACAAGCGGCAGCATGGTCATTGCGCCGTCGTCAGCCCGGATAATCGGACCGTGTTTGTCTGCGATCTCGGCCTGGACCGGATCATGGCCTATAAGCTGCCGTCGAAGGGCGGGAAACTGGAGCTGGCAGCAACGCCGTTCACGACCTTGCCCGATGGTGCCGGACCGCGCCATATGACATTCCACCCGAATGGGAAGATTGCTTATGTTATCAATGAATTGAACAGCACTGTTTCAGTTCTGCATTATAATGCCGAAACCGCCGAGCTGACGCTTGGCCAGACGCTTCCGTCCATCCCTGCGGACTTCACCGCGACCAATACCTGCGCAGAGATCGCCGTCAGTGCCGACGGCCGGTTCCTTTATGGCTCCAACCGTGGGCACAACAGCATCGTCAGCTATGCGATTGCCGCCGACGGCAGTCTTGCGCTGATCGGCTGGACACCGTCGCAGGGCCTTGGCCCACGCAACTTCGTCATCGATCCCACAGGCAAGTTCATGCTCGTTGCCAATCAGAAAGGCGGGGGCATCGCCGTGTTCAAACGCGATATCGAAACGGGTGCGCTGGAAGATACCGGCAAGCGTGCGGACCTGCCAACGCCCATGCGCATGGTCTTCGGCCAGTTCGAATAGGAGGCTCTACCGATGTCCCGTATCGCCTATGTCAACGGCCAGTACATTTCCCATGCCAATGCCGGTGTTCACATTGAAGACCGCGGCTACCAGTTTGCCGACGGCGTTTATGAAGTCTGCGAGGTTGCCCGCGGCAACATCATGGACATGACGCGCCATCTCAACCGCCTCGACCGCTCGCTTTCGGAGCTGCGGATCGGCTGGCCGATGAACCGGAAGGCGCTGCAGAGCGTGATCGCCGAGGTGGTCCGGCGCAACCGTGTTTACAATGGCATGGTCTATCTGCAGGTGACGCGCGGTGTCGCCAGGCGCGACCACGTCTTTCCGGCGGCCGACACGCCGCCTTCCATCGTCATCACCGCCAAGCGCACGGATCCCGTCATGTTCGCTGCCCGGGCGGCAAAGGGTGTGAAGGTCATCACGGTGCCGGAAAACCGCTGGGACCGGGTGGACATCAAATCTATCGGCCTTTTACCAAATGTTATGGCGCGCCAGCAGGCCAAGGAGCAGGGCGCTCAGGAAGCCTGGTTCATCGATCCGGATGGCACCGTTAGGGAAGGCGCGGCAACAAATGCGTGGATTGTCACCATGGACGGCGTTCTGGTGACCAGACAGGCGGAAACCGGCATTTTGCGCGGTATTACCCGCACAACCATCTTCGATGTGGCCAAAAAGCTGGGATTGACGATCGAGGAACGCGGCTTTTCTGTCGAGGAAGCCAAGCGGGCGCGCGAAGTTTTCATGACCGCAGCCACCACTGTTGTGATGCCAATCGTTGCGATTGACGGCGAATCGGTGGCAAATGGGCACCCGGGAACGATCGCACTTTCGTTACGGGAAGCGTTTTTTGACATTGCGGAAAAAACGCCATCCTGTTAACCGGAGTATGAGGGGACTAACAGAAACCATTTTTCACCTCCTGCAGGAGTAGGCTTTCTGCTCCCGTTGCCGAAATTTGTATGAGACACGTTTGCTGATCGCATAAAAGGACAAAAACAATGGCTGAACGATCGCAGAATCTTCAGGACCTATTTCTGAATTCAGTCAGAAAACAGAAGATTTCTCTGACAATTTTCCTCATCAATGGCGTCAAACTGACCGGTATTGTCACCTCGTTCGACAATTTCTGCGTCCTGTTGCGCCGCGACGGCCATTCTCAGCTCGTCTATAAACATGCCATCTCGACCATCATGCCGAGCCAGCCTGTGCAAATGTTCGAAGCTGAGGCCGAAGACAGCGACTGAGATAACATTTGACCAAAGAAACAAGGCGTAACGCGCAAAACCCTGGCGGATCAACCGATAATGGTGAAACCGCCAGAGAAGCCACGCGCGCAATCGTCATTGTACCGGTTTTGCCGACGCGCTTTTCCGATGGCAAGGCCGATGACCACGGCCGCATGAAGCACCAGCCCGAATTCCAGCGCAGCGACGATGCGCGGCTGGAAGAGGCCGAAGGCTTGGCCCGCGCCATCGATCTGGACATTGTCCATTCCGATATCGTGCAGGTTTCAGCGCCGCGTCCGGCGACCTTGCTGGGGACAGGCAAGGTTGAAACGATTCATGAGCTCATCGAGGCCTCCCATGCGGAGCTCGTGATCGTCGATCATTCCCTGACACCGGTACAGCAGCGCAATCTCGAAAAGGCATGGAACGCCAAGGTTCTCGACAGGACCGGGCTCATCCTTGAGATTTTCGGACGGCGCGCCCAGACGAAAGAGGGCGCCCTGCAGGTGGAACTTGCGCACCTCACCTATCAGAAGGGACGGCTGGTGCGCAGCTGGACCCACCTTGAACGCCAGCGCGGCGGCGGCGGCTTCCTCGGCGGTCCCGGTGAAACACAGATCGAGGCCGACAGGCGCGCACTGCAGGAAAAGATCCTGCGCATCAAGCGCGAGCTGGAAACGGTGGTGCGCACCCGCACCCTGCACCGCAGCAAGCGCAAGAAGGTGCCGCATCCGGTCGTGGCGCTCGTCGGCTATACCAATGCGGGCAAATCAACACTGTTCAACCGGCTGACCGGAGCAGGGGTCGTGGCCGAAGACATGCTGTTTGCCACGCTTGACCCCACCTTGCGCCGTATCCGGCTGGAGCACGGCGAGACGATCATCCTTTCCGACACGGTGGGTTTCATCTCCAATCTGCCCACGCACCTCGTTGCCGCTTTCCGGGCGACGCTGGAAGAAGTGGTTGAGGCCGATCTCATCCTGCACATCCGCGATATCTCCGATCCGGATACAGCAGCACAGTCCGAAGATGTCCACGCGATCATGACCAGTCTCGGCATCGAGCGCGGCGATACGAAGCGCATTCTCGAAGTGTGGAACAAGATCGACAGGCTTGACGATGCGGGCCGCGAGTCGGCGCAGCGTCTCAGCGCAGCGGTGAAGGGCGACGAACATCCGATTCCGGTGTCGGCGATCACGGGCGAGGGCGTCGACGCCCTGCTGAAGGAAATCGAGAACCGCATTGCCGGCAAGCTGAAGCATGTCAAAATCACCCTGCGCCCGGACCAGATGCGGCTGATGGACTGGATCTATCAGCATTCCAGCAATGTGAAGCGCAAGGATCTGGATGACGGCTCGGTATCCCTCACCATGGATATGACTGTGGCATCGCATGCCAATCTGGATGAGAAATTATTGCGGCGGAACAACGGGTAAACGGTGTTACTTCGCGGTTTTGGCTTCCTGCCAGAGTGCTTCCATTTCATCGAGTGTCGCCGCGTCGAGCGTCTGTTTCTGCTCGTTCAGCTTTCGCTCGATATAGTGGAAGCGTGACCGGAACTTTTCATTGGTGCCGCGCAGGGCGCTTTCCGGTTCAAGCTTCAAATGGCGGCCGAGATTGACCATGGCAAACAGCAGGTCGCCATATTCTTCTTCCGTATTTTCGCGATCACCATTGGCAATGGCCTGTTTCAACTCGCCGATTTCTTCCTCGATCTTGTCGAGAATGGGCGCGGCTTCCGACCAGTCAAAGCCAACCTTGGCCGCCTTCTGCTGCAGTTTGAGTGCGCGCATCAGGGCAGGAAAGCCGTGCGGAATGTCGTCGAGGAAACCGGTCGGCTCCACGGCGCCCAAATTGAGCGCAGCACGGCGCTCGCGCCGCTCCGCCTTTTCCTCGGCCTTGATCTTGTCCCACATGCCCTTGGCCATGCCGGCACCGCGGGCGGCCTCTTCACCGAAGACATGCGGATGGCGGCGGATCATCTTGTGCGTGATCGCCTGGACCACGTCACCGAAATCGAATGCCTGCATCTCTTCCGCCATCCGCGCGTGAAACACCACCTGCAGCAGCAGATCGCCCAATTCTTCGCGCAGATCGTCGATATCATCGCGCTCGATGGCATCGATCACCTCGAAGGCTTCCTCGAGCGTATAGGGGGCGATGGACTTGAAATCCTGCTCAAGATCCCACGGGCAGCCGGTCACCGGCGTGCGCAGGGCCTGCATGATCTCAAGGAGGCGGGTGATATCGCGTGATGGTTTCATACGAAATATACTAAGGCAGGAGCAGGGCGGCTGATATGACCGAGCTGACATGCCGGTGGCTTGTCCACAGGATCGGTCAGCGTTTCCCGGCCGCCTGCAGGGATATGGGCCCGATCACGTCATATACCACCCTGACGCCGTCCACCGTTTCCGGAAGCTCGGTCGTTTCGGGGAGCTGATCGCGCATATTGACCTTGATGGCGTAGGAGTCACCGATGCGGATCAGGCCGACACCAATGACGGTGCCGCACGATCCGGCCAGTTCCCTGGCTTTCGGCTTGGCAAGCCGCGCCTGTTCGATGGAGGTGCTCATGGCTTTAATTTAGTGCATCCCGGCCACTCCCGCTAGGGTCAAACCGGCATTGTCAGCCCCAATTTCTCCAGCACGATGGAAAGATCATTGGCGAAGGTGACACCCTTGCCGTTGGTGCCGCCCTGGTCGCTGCCGGCGAACAGCAGGGCGCAGGCATAGCCCTTTTCGTCCATGATCACCGATCCGCTGTCGCCGCCCGAGCTGAACGGACCGCTGCCTGTGGTCTGGATCTCGATCTGGCTGTCAAAACCGATATCGCCGAATTCATAGCTGACCACCACGTCATCGACTTCGATTGCCGTGACAACACCTTGCGTCACGCCGGTTGTCCTGCCGATCTTGAACACCTTGTCGCCGGGACGGAGCGGGGTCTTGCGCAGGCCCTTCAATTTTCCCGCATCCATCAGGGTCACCGCGTTGAAGTCGATATCCGCATCGATGGAGGCGATGGCCGCGTCGACCAGGTTGTTTGCGCCTGATGCGACCGGCTCGAAAGCCAGCAGTTCGCCGACCTTGTCCTTGCTTTTCCTGCCGCCGTCATAGGCGGCGGGCTGCAGGATCGCATCGCCGATCTTCGCCTTGTTTTCATTGGCCAGCACATGATTGTTGCTCAGAATGACCGCCTTGCCGCTCGCCATGTGCTGCGCAAAGCCGCCAAGCGTGCCCGCCGTAATCGAATAATGCCCGACCGACGCGCCGATCAGCAGCGGCCTCTGACGCAGCTGATGCCAGGGCAAGACAGCCGGCGCTGCCAGAGCGCTGCCTTTGAACACGGTGCCGATATAGGTGATGTCGGCCTTGTTGCGGGCTGCTTCCTCGATCTGCTGGCGCAGATAAGCATTTGTTTCGAGCGCACGGCGCTGGACGCGGACGGCGAGCCGGTAATCCTTCTTTCCGTCGCCGGCGGCAATGCCAAGCGCGATACCGCCTTCGACGCCGGTCAGACGCCGTATTGCAGTAGAGCGGACAATGCGGCGCTCTGCGCGGATTTCAGTGACAAGCGGTCGAATGATCTGTTCTGCGATTTCGTTTTTCAGCGCGCGTACAGTTTTCAAATCCACGGTGGTCATCCTTCTTGTATCTACAAGTTCAGGGCACGTGTGCGACTCGACGATGAGCTTAGCCGTGGAGATATGGTTTGGCGAGCGGTGTGAGCAGGGGCTATAGCCCCTGCTTGTATATCTGGCGTTCAAGGCAAGGCCTTCACCAAGGATCGTCTGGGACTATTTTATGAACTGAACTGCTGATTTGGTATTGGCAGCAGCAACTGCATCCGCGTTTTTCATCGTATCGGAAACATCGACATCAAGAGACCAGATGCGAACATTGGCGGGATTCATTGCATCAAGAATATTGGGAATCCCTTGTGAATCTGCATCCGCAGGAGCAATGAAAGAAGCGCTCCTATCGACGGTAATGACACCCTTTATGTCGTCATATGTAGATCTGGCATCGAGAGGTGTCAAAAGTTCACCGCTAACATCATTATTTTGCTTATAATATTCAATCCCCCATATGGAGCTGTATAAATCCCTTTTTACTTCCTTTCCAGTTTTATAATCCCAATAACGATGGCTCTCACTGCTAGACAGAATACCCTCATTATGTATTGCATACTGGATATATGGCGTGTTGGCGTAATTTGCATTTGATAAATAAGTTCCCGCCGAAATCACGAAGTCCAGTTTGAAATTACGCTGGTCCAGTTGTGCGATGCGATATTTGTCGCTTTGAACATTTGCGGACATGTAATCGAGGCAAATATCAATACCGAAAGGCAGCCCTTCAATAATGTTGTTTTGAAACTTGTTCGAAATGAGCTTTCCCTGCGAATCAAAAGATTTCGCGAGGGATGAACTTACAGATGCAATGGAAATATTAACTCCACCATTTACGCTGAGTACGCATTTTTCAATATAATTGTATGCGTTGGGATTGCTTGGATTGGCTTTGAGACTTTCGCCTCTTACAGTGACAACTTTACCATCTATTATGACATCATTGCAATTAGGTGTAGGAGGCCCATCTTTGTAATCTATGGTGGAGACCAGCCGTTTGGGCCATATCATATAGGCGGGGCGAGGGTAGCGTGGATCGTTCAATGGCAGATTATGCGTGCAAACGAGATGATTGCGCGCACCATATATGGTTCCAGTTCCTCCTGCATATTTGCCGTTACTTGCCAAGAACGCATTGGGTTCTTGCGCCAGAGTCGCGACAGTGCCCGGCAGCAGAACAATCCTGCCATATTTATCTTCCGGAAACTTCGATATCAGTGTTCTCGCGTTGCGCGTTACTATATCGAGATACAAGTCACCAGATTTGACCAATTCGACTTCATTCAGAAAATCGCCCCAAGGCACATTCCAGAAGAACTCCGGAGCTGTGAAAAAACTGACATCAAATTCCGTCGGGCGGTGTTTTTTGAAAGCCGTCACCATGGCCCGGTAGAAGAGCGCAAACCTGTTGTCCAAAGCACGCTTCAGGTAGGTTTCAATTCCTTCGTAGACAAGTGGTTTGGTCTTGTCTTTCGGATCGGTAGTGCGAGCCGAATCAGGGGTGATGGCTGGCGGTATCTTGTTGTCAGAGGCGTATTTGAGATATGTGTCTGCGCTTTCAAACGTGATTGTCTTTTTGGGATCTTTCGAATTGTCGATTGTTACCACTGTTCCCATGAGTGTAACTTTGCTGCGCGTGGAAATTTGCGTGAATGAATTATATTCCAAATTGTAGATTCCAACATTCATTCTGGTCCGCTTGATTGCTGGAGGAGCTGGCGGCTTCACCGGCTCAGATGGGCTTGGCGAGGGCATAGGCGCTTTCGTCAGGGCGGTATTTCCCACAACTGCTTGGGTAGTTAGTGGAACGACGCCGATCGAAGCTACAGCCGTTGCCGCAGTCGGTGGCGCGGATTGCACCACAAGCGGTTTCACAGGCTCGGACGATGCTGACTGAGACTTGCCCGCTTCCGGAAAAACACCTTTGTCCGGCGCGGGCTCAGCGGGCGGCGCGATAATCTCGGACCGTTCCGGGATATGCGTGACAGGTACAGTCGTTGGCGGCGGTTCGGTGGGCGGGGCGGGAAGCGACGGCAGAACATCTGTCGTCGCGTAAGGGGGAAGCGGTACGGAAAGAGATGGTGCCGAGATAGGAACTTCCGTCTCAACAACCGTTTCGGAAGGAGTATCAAATGTCGCAGGAGACGCCGCGATAGTAGTATCATCCGGTGCCAGGCCAGCATCTTCCGTACACCCACCCAACACGGCTAGCAGAGACGTGGCAGGTAGATAAGCACAGCCCATCAACAGAGCTCGCCTTAACTGCGATGGTTGATCGGTATGGAAAGGCAGATTGCGCCTCGGTTCAAAATTGATTTTCACTTTATGCCTCGCAAAAATTGCTGAAATATCGTTTTCATCCCGAAATTACGGGCTTAATTAAATGGCGAAATAAAAAACCAGTCACCACAGTTCGATACGCAAATTTTGTGCCAGTTATCCCGACGTGGCTGCAATTAGCCAACATCTGAGATAAGGCAGGGATAACCATCCATGTTGTGACAATCCAAACCGTAAACTGCGGATCTGCTCGTGAGACCAGTCTGCCTCGCCACAGCTTTCGAAAATGGAAACAGCCTAACTAATGGGCTCTTATCGGTATTCGCACAAAAAATATGCAGAAATCATTGTTGAAGTCATCCTGCTCTAGCTTGCAGCATCCGCGCTATGAGATGGCGTTCATTCATGTTCAACTGACGAAAAGTGGAGGGCGTTGCATCCTACGGAAGACGAGAGGGGATTTGTGCACTTTGCAGTTGTAAATGGAATGTACCCCGGCTACATACAAAGATCGCATAAGATAGATTATGGAACCAAAAGGCAGGTCGGAATGGCTCGATCAGCCCGTAATATCGGCTATTTCAGCCTTCGCGGCCGTCATCAAAGCCTGCGGTTCGGCCGGAAAAACAAAGTTCGTGCCGCCTGCTGCAGCCCAGACGACATCGAACTGCATCAGTGTTTCATCCGCATAGGCCTTGATGTCGATCAGATGCCCCAATGGCGATACGCCGCCAATGGCAAAGCCCGTCTCCTTGCGGATGTGCTTTGGATCAGCCCGGTGCAGCGTTTCTCCGGTCAGCCGCGCAGCCTTGGCAAGATCAAGCTGGCGCGGTCCGGAAACCAGAAACAGATAAAGCTGCTGCGTATCGGTGCCCTGAAAAATCAGCGACTTGACGATCTGCGCGACCGTAACACCACATTGAACAGCCGCATCTTCCGCCGTATGGGTTGAATCGGCCATCTGGCGGATTTCGATTTCAAGGCCTGCAGCATGGGCTGCCTGACGGACACGTTCAACGCTCTTGCTCATGCTTCAACCTCAAAGGACAGGCCGTCAAAGGCCGGTTCGACATGGTCTGGCGTATCGCGCAGGACAGTTCCATAATCCAGTGGTACATGCATATGAGTCAGAATGGCTCGGCGCGGCCTCAGCTTTCCGATCCACTCCATTGATTCATCGAGAGAAAAATGGCTTGGGTGCGGACGGTACTGCAACGCGTCGATGATGAGTATATCGAGCCCGTGCAGCTGGGCCGCTGTTGTTTCCGGAAACGCGCTGACATCGGAACAATAGCCCACATCGCCAATGCGGAAGCCCAGCGACAGGATATCGCCGTGCACCTGCGGCAGCGGCAGAAAGCGGATCGCACCGCCCGCACCGTCAACCTCAAAAGCCTCGTGATGCACGATCTCATGTGGCCGCAGGATCGGCGGATAGCTCGAACCTTCCGGCGTCTTGAAACAATAACTGAAGCCTTCGACGAGCCTGCGCTGGGTCGCCTGATCGGCATAGATATCAACCAGATCGCGCCGGTCGATGACAAAGGTCCGGAGGTCATCGAGGCCGTGAATATGGTCCGCATGCGCATGGGTATAGACGACGGCATCGAGCCGTCCGGAGCCGAAATCGATCATCTGCGAGCGGAAATCCGGCCCCGTATCGATGACGACGGTGGTCACGCCGCCATGCGCGGCAATGCGCTCCACCAGCATGGACGCCCGGCGTCGGCGGTTTTTCGGATTGTCCGGATCGCAATTGCCCCAATCACCATTGATGCGCGGCACGCCCGGAGACGAGCCGCAGCCCAGAATGGTAAAGCGCAGGCGATCAGGCATCGGCGGGCCTTGGCATCTTGGTGAACAGGCGGAATACATTGTCGGTGGTCAAAGTGCCGATTTCCTCGACGCTGACACCGATGGTGTCCGCCAGCACGGCAGCCGTATGGGTGACAAAGCTCGGTTCGTTGCGTTTGCCGCGATGCGGCATGGGTGCGAGATAAGGCGCGTCCGTTTCAACCAGCAGCCGGTCGCGCGGCACATTTCTGGCGATGTCGCGGATTTCCGGCGAATTCTTGAATGTCAGAATACCGGAAAACGAGATGTAACCGCCAAGCTCGACACCAACCCGCGCCAGTTCGGCACCAGAGGAGAAGCAATGCAGGATGAAGGGGAAGGCCCCCTTCCCTGATTCCTCGCGCAGGATCGCAATCATGTCCTCATCGGCACTGCGCGCGTGAATGACCAGCGGCAGACCGGTCGCGCGTGCCGCGGCGATATGGGTGCGAAAACCCTGCTGCTGTGCTTCCGGCGGCGCATAATCATAGTGATAGTCGAGCCCGGCTTCACCGATTGCCACCACCTTCGGGTGTTCGGCCAGCTTGATCAGGTCATCGGCGGTAACGTCGAGTTCCTCATGCGCATTGTTCGGGTGCGTCCCGACCGAGGCAAAGACGCTGTCATAGCGTTCGGCGATGCCGATAATGCCGTCCAACTTGCGAACGCGCGTGCAGATGGTGACCAGCCGCACAACACCAAGATCCAGCGCGCGCTGGACAATGGCGTCACGTTCTTCGGCAAAATCCGGAAAATCCAGATGGCAATGGCTATCGACAAGCATGAAAAAGATCCGGGTTCCTGATCAGGCGCCTTTGTCTGCCTCGACATAGCGCGGGAAGATCGGCTGCGGCGCGGGCAAATCGGCGCCGGGCACCAGTTCGCTGCCGCCGAGAAGATCGGTGAAGTTACGCTTGTCCGCAGGCACGGCCAAGATATCGAGCAGTTTGGCTGCCGATCCCGGTATGAACGGCAGGCAGAGAATGCCGACGCGCCGGATCACTTCCGCCGTCACGTAGAGAACGGTTTCCATCCGTGCGGGATCGGTCTTCTTCAGTGCCCATGGCTCTTGCGAGGCAAAATACCGGTTGGCTTCCGCCACCACGGCAAAGATCGCCCCAAGCGCCAGATGCATGGCCTGCGTGCCGACGGCCTTGCGGGCTGTCTCCAGCGCTGCCACCGCCTGGTCAAGGATGGCCTTGTCGACATCGGTCAATGCGCCGGGCTGCGGAACCTTGGCTTCGCAGTTCTTGTTGATCATCGACAGCGAGCGCTGCGCCAGATTGCCGAGATCGTTGGCAAGATCCGCATTGGTGCGGTTGACGATCGCCTCATGGCTGTAATTGCCGTCCTGACCGAAAGGCACTTCGCGCAGCAGGAAGTAACGTACCTGATCCAGGCCGTAATGTTCGACCAGGGAGAACGGATCAATCACATTGCCGACCGATTTCGACATTTTCTCGCCGCGGTTGAACACGAAGCCGTGGCCGAAGACGCGCTTTGGCAGTTCGATCCCTGCGGACAGCAGGAAGGCCGGCCAATAGACGGCATGGAAGCGAATGATATCCTTGCCGATGATATGCACGTCGGCGGGCCAATAGCGCCAGCGCTCGGCCTTCTCATCGGGATAACCGGCCGCCGTGATGTAATTGGTCAGCGCGTCGACCCAGACATACATGACGTGTTTCTCGTCGCCGGGAACCGGAATGCCCCAGTCGAAGGTCGTGCGCGATACGGACAGGTCCTTCAGCCCGGATTTGACGAAGGAGATGACCTCGTTGCGGCGCTCGTCCGGCCCGATAAAGCTCGGATTGTCGGCATAGAGCTTGAGCAGGCGATCCTGATAGGCGGACAGGCGGAAGAAATAGCTTTCCTCTTCCAGCCATTCGACGGGCGACCCCTGCGGGCCGTAGCGCACGCCATCGGCACGCACTTCCGTCTCGTCTTCCTGGTAATAGGCTTCATCGCGCACGGAGTACCAGCCGGCATAGGAATCCTTGTAGATATCCCCGGCTTCGACCATTTTTTTCCAGATCGCCTGCGATGACGCGTAATGCCGCTCCTCGGTGGTGCGGATGAAGTCGTCATAGGACGCATTCAGGAGATGGCCCATGTCACGGAAAAGCTTGGCATTTCTGTCGGCAAGCTCACGCGGCGTTATGCCTTCCTTGCGTGCCGTTTGAAGCATCTTGATGCCATGTTCGTCCGTACCGCTGAGGAAGAACACATCCTTGCCGTCATGGCGGTTGAAACGGGCAATCGCATCCGTCGCGATCAGCTCGTACGCATGACCGATATGCGGGCTGCCGTTCGGATAGGAAATGGCTGTGGTGATGTAAAATGTTTCGCGGCTCATACGTAACCTGATTTGCTTCGGAATTGGCATCTTGGGAAGGCGTCAGGCTGACATAACCCATGTCCGGCCTGATTGCTATACCGGTCGTAAACACATGAATTCAATTGAAATACTATTCCGCATTCATGTGATGTGACCGGGTGGCAGATCAAGAAGCACGCAGGGCGCGGTGCATCCTGTCGAGAAAGATAAGAACGGACTGTTTGCGGTCAAGGTTGAAGGCATCGGCTTCACGGGCTTCGCCCTGCATGTCCTGCCACAGTGTCGACCAGTGATTGGCCTCGGCCACGGCACCCTTCTCCGCAGCCTCCCTCGCCTTCGCCGCGATCCGCGAAAAAATGTCCTCAAGGAAAAGGTCAAACTGAATTTCCGAATCGCGTCCCGACAAGGCGGTTCCAAGCGCCTGCGCCTTGGGAACGTCGAATACCGGCTTTGTCAGTATCGCTTCGATGGTCTGCGATATCTCCAATCCGCCAAACGCCACAAGCAGTGCCGCCTTGCGCACGCTGCCGTCCGCGTGGGTCACCAGTGCCTCGGTATCCGGCATCTGCTCCGCACCAAGGCCGATGGTTGCCAGCGCCGACAACAGGTCGCTGCGCTCCAGCCCCTCAAAACGGATGGACTGGCAGCGCGAGCGGATCGTTGGCAGCAAGCGCCCGGAAGAATGCGAGATCAAAATGAACAGCGTTCGCTGCGGTGGTTCTTCAAGAGTCTTCAGTAACGCATTGGCTGCATTGCGATTCATGTCATCTGCCGGGTCAACGATAACAATGCGCCACGCACCGTCATGCGCCGTCCGGTTGAGAAAATGCGTCACCCGGCGAATCTCATCCACCGTGATCCCGGTCTTGAATTTTCCGGTCTTGGCATCGAGCGGGCGGCTGATATGCAGCACGGCCAGATGTGTCCCGGTGGCAATCTGCCGGTAGGGCGCGACGGAAAAATCGGGCACAGCCAGTTCCAGCGGCGCATCACGCTGCACCGGATGCTTGAGCATGTGTCCGGCGAGGTGGAAGGCCAGCGTGGTCTTGCCCACGCCCTGCGGTCCCTCGAGCAAAAGTGCATGATGCATGTGGCCGGATTGATAGGCCTGCGCCAGAAATGAACGGATGGACGGGTGACCGAACAGCGCGGGATTGGCCGACGGAGCGGGAATACCGTCAATGGTGTCATGCGTGGCGGGCACGTCGGGAAGCGTATCGCTCATTGTGCCGCCCCCGCTTTGGCCTTTTCCTTTATCGCCCGCCGCGCCTTCAGGCGATCGACGAGGCGGGCAATATCCGCCGCGATATCGTCAACCGGCCGGTCCGCAGGCACCACCTTGCACCGGCCCGGTTCAGCCTTGGCGATGGCCAGATAGGCGTCCCGGCGCTTGCGGTGCATTTCGATGGTTTCCTTTTCGAAGCGATCGGCGGTGCCTGTTCCGCGGCGCGCATTTGCGCGCTGCAGCCCGATTTCCGCCGGCAGATCGAGAATTATGGTCAGATCAGGCATCAGTCCGTTGACGGCTGCCCTTTCAATGGCGCGCATCAGACCGGCATCGAGATCGCCGGTGACCCCCTGATAAACCCGGCTGGAGTCGATATAGCGGTCGCAGAGCACCATGCTGCCCGTGTTGAGCGCGGGGCGCATGACCTGCTCGACGTGATCATTGCGCGCGGCGGCAAACAGCATCGCTTCCATGGCGGGACCGAAGGATTCGGCAGCGCCGCTCAGGATGACATGCCGCACAGCCTCGGCACCGGGTGAGCCGCCCGGCTCGCGGGTCACCACCACATCATCGCCGGCTGCACGCATATGCGCTGCCAGTCGGGTGATCTGGGTGGATTTGCCAGCGCCCTCGCCGCCCTCAAAGGTAATGAACAGTCCTTGTTGCACGCCGTCAGCCGTCTTTCGATAAAGAGTCGCTTTTGATCTCTAGACGAGGTTCTAACGGGCGGGACCGAAAAGGTCGAGCCGGGAAAATCCTAAAGCTTCAGGCGGCGCGTCCAGCCGGTGGTGAGTTCCAGGACCGCATCGAGCGTGCGCTTCTGCAGATCACCGGGTTCAACGGCTTCGCCCGTGTAAACCGGCGTTTCCTGCGCCAGCGCATCGCCGATCCAGATCCGCAGCACGCCGACCTGCTCGTCCGCCTTGACCGGAGCCAGCAACGGGCCCTTATACACGACATGGGCCTTGAGGCGATCCTTGTTGGCCGTCGGGACGAGAAGGCTGATCTTTTCGTGTGCCTTGAGCGGGACGCTGGATTTGACACCGCCAAACACGCTGGCTTCCGCGATGGTCTCGCCTTCGGCAAAGATATTGACTTCCTCGAAGGCGCTGTAGGCCCATTCAAAGATTTTCTTGGCTTCTTCCGCCCGCTCCTTGTCCGTCGCCAGACCGCTCAGGGCGGCGATGTAACGGCGCCCATTATGTTCGGCCGAACCGACAAGACCATAGCCGGATTGTTCGGTATAGCCGGTTCCCATGCCGTCAGCGCCGATATCCAGCTTCAGCAAGGGATTGCGGTTGCGCTGGAAAATATTGTTCCAGGTGAAGCTCTCCTGCGCATAGGTGCGATAATATTCCGGATATTCGTGCTTGATGTAGCGAGCCAGCGTGACAAGGTCCGTCAGCGACACCTTTTGCTCCGGATCGGGCAAGCCGGTCGAATTGCGGAACGTCGAATTCTTCAGGCCGATTTCCTTCGCCCGTGCGTTCATCATCTCGGCGAATTTTTGTTCCGACCCGGCAATGCCCTCGGCCAGGATGATGCAACCGTCATTGGCTGACTGCACGATAACGCCCTGGATGAGGTCGCCGACGCTGATCGACGACTTGAGCTTGGCAAACATGGTCGAGCCGCCGGACGGCGCCCCGCCCCTGCGCCAGGCATTTTCGCTGACGGTATACTGGGTGTCGATCTTGATCTGGCCGGTCTTGAGCGCATGAAAGACCAGTTCCATGGTCATCAGCTTGGCCAGCGCGGCTGGTTCGATCAGCGTATCGGGTGTTTTGGCGTAGAGAATGGTGCCTGTCTGGTCTTCAAGCATCAGCGCCTGCTTGGCCTTGGTATCGAACAATGCTTCCTGCGCGTGGACCGGCGACGCGGCAAGCAGCACGACGGCAAGACTGGCGGCAAGACTGGCGGCAAGCTTACGGAATGGCTGTAACGGCAATGTTCTTTGAAGTGGGAAATCAGTTTCCGTCATCGCGTACGACAAACGCATCACCTGCTCCCGCTTTCCAGGCAGCCTGCAGCAAGGCATCGGTATTCTTTCCCGCGCTGGTCCGTGCAATCAGAGCGATGCGCGGGCCATCCGGGCTGTTGACCTCGGACAGATCGACCTTGCCCAATGGCGCGAGAGCGCTCATGACACGGCCCGCTTCGGACCTGTCGGCAAAAAGGCCGACATCGACATATTCACCCGCCGGTGCCGCTGCGGATTCACGCAGCTTGTTTTCATTCTTCCACGCGTCGGAAATGGCCTTCGGCGATATCAGACTGTTCATCGCCACCGCCGTGGCATTGGCACTTGCCACACGCTCGCTGGCGTAGGAACTGACGAATGGCGATGCGCGCCGTGGGCCGCCCTTCAGCGATCCGAGCAGGATCGCCGGCTTGTCGTCGATATAGGGACCAACGAGCGGCAGAACCGGCTGTATATCATAGCCGAACGGCATTGCACCCATGGCGGCATTCATCTGCGGCTGCGCGGGCGCGCCAAGACTGACCGCCTGATCATTGAACGATACCGGCGCCACATTCAGGCTCGCAACCTGAACGCCCTGCACCTTCGGCTGCCGCATACCGGGAATGGAAAGGGCATTGCGCTGGGTGGGTGTCGGCCCATTCATGGCAATCATGGTGCCTGAATCCGGCTGCATCAGACGATCACGCGTACCGGGCGCACGATACGACGCGAGCAAAAAGCCGTCATCGCGCCCTTCGAGCGGCGCGCGGCCGACATACTCGACCTTCACGTCGGCCGTACCCGTGTGCTGGTAATCGAGCATCGTCGCAGCCTTTTGCGACAGATCGATCACGCGATCGCTGTGATACGGTCCGCGGTCGTTGACGCGCACGATCACGGAACTGCCATTGGCAAGATTGGTCACGCGCGCATAGCTCGGCAGCGGCATGGTCGGGTGCGCCGCCGACAGGTGGTTCATGTCGTACACTTCGCCATTGGCAGTGAGGCGGCCATGAAAGGCCGAGCCGTACCAGGATGCCCGCCCCTGACGCTTGTAGCCCAGCTCTTCCCTGGGATAATACCACTTGCCGCGAACCTGATAGGGCCTGCCGATCTGGTTGCGCCCGCCGCCGCGCGGCATGTTGCGAAAATCCGTGACGACGCGCGGGCTGGCTTTGACGCCATACTCCGATTCAGCGAAATATTCCTTGCCGTGGCTTCGTTTAGCAACCTTTGCCGTGGGTGACGCGCAGGCTGCCATCAGGGCGCCCATCGCAACAACTCCCGCAATTCGAAAAGCTTTGGCTTTTGACAATGCAAACTACCGGCTGGATGCCGTCCCCACACATTTTACGCAACGATACCGAACAGAACCCGGTGCAGCCCCAGAACCCATCATGGAGTATTGCACCAGAATTATAACTCGCACCGATAGGTTGACAGCACCTTAACAGAACAGGGAGACATTGCCTGTCATGGCTAACTTTGGTTAACGGGCGCCCCATCCGCAAAGGAAAGGTGTGATGCGGAGACGTGAAGCGCGTTCGGCGCAGGCGTCGTTAGAGCCAGCCGCCGAAGATATAGGTCAGAAGCGCTGCGGCGGCCACGCCCCCGACGAATATGGCGATATACCAGACATTCGAGCTGTGGCTTGGCCAGACCTCTTCGTCATCGTCATCAAAATCGTCGATCATTCTCCTTGCATCCTCCTGTGGGCCCGGCTTGTCGGAAGCTGCACACGTCCTCCAGGCCGAGCCCTGCCAACGGGGTTTCGCCAGCGTTCTTCAACTCGGATTGCCGATGAAAGTTCCAATCAAGGCGTCCAGCCTCGCTGGCGATGGACCTTCAGAGCATGCCGGACACGCCGAACGCGATATGCAGCAGCGAAACAACTGCGCGGTGCTTTCTTTTCGCGGCCCGGTTGTATTCCGGCTTCATACAACTAAGTATATCTCAAAGAATTTCGGGGGTCTTCAAGTATGTATATAATCAAGCACGGTGTGCGAAACACGCTTGGTGATGTTTTATGGGACGAACCCCTTCCCCTACAATTTGAAACAATTGAAGATTGCAAGCTTACTATCAGCTCGCTGATCGAGCGCTATGATCACGGTGAGTTTGAACAGGAAAACGACCGGTGGTGCACGTGGAACGATAGCAAGCAGAACGAGTTTCACTATTGGTGGATCGTTGCAGTGGCGCCATTGTCTTAGGAAAAACCAATGCATACCCATGGCACCTTACGCATTCTTGCCTGTTATCATGCGTGAATTGTCCGCATGCAGTAGGTGCCGCGATGATACCTATTTTTCGCGAGACGAGCCTGTTAAAACCCCACGCATGGACCACGCGAATGTAAAAATTTCCAAAGTTCTGATCATCGAGGATGATTATTTTTATGCGGATTCGCTGAAGCGGCACTTCAAGACATCTGGCCAGCAGGTGGCGACCGCCGAGACCTTCCATGCGGCGCAGATGGCTATCGAGGCGGATGAATTTGACCTGATCATCATCGATCCGGGGCTTCCAGACTATGGAAGCGAGATGGAATCCCGCGATGTGCGCCTGAAAATCATCGAGTCCATCATCAATTCCACTCCCGCAGCCGTTCATCTGGTCATCACCGGCCGGTATTCGACCGATGAGGCTGAAACATGCAGAAACCTCGGCGCGAAGGGATATCTGGGCAAAAATCGCCTCAATGCTCCCACCCTCGCCAGCATTCTTGAACTCATGACCCGTTCTGAATTTGTCGTGCATCGGGGGAGCGAGACGATCAGCGATGCTTTTCCGGGCTATTATTATCCGTTCCTCTCATTGTCGGAGGAAGAATGCCTCCAATGGGTGGAAGACCGCCCGAAGGGCATGAAACGCAATGAACTGTTTGTGCTTATGGCAAAGCATTTTAAGATGAAAAGTGCCGAGATGGCCGAGCAGAAATACAAACGGGCGCGAAGCAAAGTCCTGGCGCATGGCCGCAAAATCACTGCCGACAATGATGATCCTGCAACCGATTGAGGAAAAGGCCGTGGAAATACACAACGGTTGGCGTGCCTGCTTCTTGGGCCTTGTGCTCTTATGCGCGGTTCCCGCCGCTTCCGCCGGCATAGTCGACCCGCATGTTCTCCAGATCGAACGCCAAAACGGAAAACCCATCGCCTCCTACAAAGAGGACGATCTGGCAAAATCATTTTCCTATCGGGAGATTCAAACCAAGACGCCTTGGACCAACGACGTACAGCGCACCTATCGCGGTTTTTCGCTGATCGAGATATTGGCGAAGAACGGATTGGCCAATGCGAAGGTCATAAAGGGCATAGCGCCCAATGATTATTCCGCCAGAATCGATATGGACGAAATCAAACGTTACAATCCGATCGTTGCCTCACAGATCGCCTGCAATGACGTCGAAGCCAAGGCAGGAAAATGCCATGAGGGCGAATTCCGCCCGCTTGAGGCCGACGATTTTGGGCCATTCTACATTGTCTGGCCTTTTGACAGCATGCCCAAGGCCTATGACCCGGGAGATCACTCAAGATGGATCTGGTTTCTCACCGAGCTGCAATTTGAGCAATAATTTTTGATCGCGCATCAAGCCGCGTGACGCTTAAACGATGAATGGGATTGATTTCAGACACGTGGTGGATAGGTGAGACAGATACTCCGCGCAAACGGTACGTACATCCTTGCCATTTCCTTTGGTCTCTTTGTGCTGATCGGCCTGGCCTCATTTCTGCAAACGGACAAGTATCGCAGTCAGGCCTATGACATCATCGGGGAAGTCAACGAGGTTCAGTGGCGATCGACCCAAGCGCGCGAAAAAATGGTCAGCATCATGGGATGGGCCCGGCTGGCTGCGCTCACCAAATCCCAGGAGTATCGCGCCAAAATCCTGTCTGAAAGCACCTATCTCGCCATCAATGCCAAGACGCTGATCGCTTTGCCCTATACCGAGAAGATCATGCCCAAAGTGGATATCGATCTGATCAAGACACTGCTCGATTACATAAACAACGAGCTGATGCCGCAGCTTGCGCTGGCCGATCCAGACTACAGTCTGATTGTGGCCAGGTTTGAAGACTTCTGGCCGGCCATTGTCTTGACGACGACGGGCAACCTCGGAAACACCCAGAAACGCACCGCCGATCTCGAGCAAAAAGCGCTCTACGACAATTTCCTGTACGCCTTCGTGTTTGCAACCGCGATCATGGTCGTTCTGTTCGCCATGGTCGCCTATAGAAGCAAGGCACTCTACAACAATCAGGTCCGTCAGTTCGCGCTGCTCTTTTCCCACATGACCTTCACGCGAATCAACGGACTGTCCATGTGGATGCACGAGACGCTTTCGCCCGAGGAAAACCCCGATCCAAAACTGCTCGACATGGCCCGCAAGCGGATCACTGATCTGTCGGTTGTCACCGATTGGCTGGCCCGGATCGCCTATCCCAAATTTGATCAGGACAATACGCCGATCGTGACGCTGGGAACGATCCTTGATCAGATCACGCGTCCCGATGGATCGACCATTCCCATTGTGCGCGCCGATGTGAAAGCAATGCAGTTGCTTGTACCGCAGGGGCAATTCCATCTCATGCTTCACGAGCTTTTGCGCAACGCCAAGGACGCCGTCGAGGATGAGCCGCACCCGCACATTGTGATCAAGGTGAATATCGCCAGACGCTGGCCGATTGGAAAAGACCTGATCGTCGCCATCGAGGATTCCGGCGTCGGCATGTCCCGGGAACAGATCAAGAAGGCCACGACACCGTTCTTCTCGACGAAGGGCGAGTCGCGCGGCCATAGCGGACTGGGCTTGACAGGTTGTGCGCGTCTTATTCAGACAATGGGTGGCTCTCTTGCGATTCAATCATCAAAAGGCAATGGTACGACTGTTACACTTGCCTGCCCGCTATCGAATCTCCCAGTTATAAAGTGGAACCACGCATGACCAGTTTGCCGCAACAGGAACGAAGCTACGGACTAGACCAGGTGATCGCCGAACTGCAGGACCGGCTGGATCGGTATGAGCAAACGAATGTCGCTCTTGCCCAACAGGTCGAGCATCTGCAAACGCGTCTCCTTGCACCGAACAGGTTCAGATGGGACGTCATCGACAAGGTCACCGATTACTTCAGGGGCGCGCAAATCAAGGGAGATTATCTCGAATTTGGCGTCTATCAAGGCGAGACCTTTGCCTATGCGTGCAACGTGATAGGGCGGGAAAATCCGGAGATGCGCTTTGTCGCCCTGGATTCGTTCGAGGGCTTGCCGCAACCAAAGAAGGGGATAGACGAGTCCGGCGGCTATAGCGGCGGCTTCTTCGAAGGCCAGTTCTCGTGCAACGAGACGCAGTTCAAGGAAAATCTCAAGCTGCGCAATGTTGATCTGGCGCGCGTTACGACCATCAAGGGCTGGTACGATCAGACGCTGCAACCAGGACATGCACAGTCTTCGCCTATCCAGACCGTTGCGTTCGCGTGGATTGATTGTGATCTCTACGAGTCCACAGTGCCTGTGCTGGATTACCTCACCTCCCGTTTGACGGTCGGGTCTGTCATGCTGTTCGATGATTGGCGTTGTTTCAGGAATCTCCCGGAATTCGGCCAGCAAAGAGCATGCAGGGAGTGGCTGGCGAGAAACCCCCAGATCAAGCTGAATCTGCTTATCGACAATGACTATCACGGTTACGTCTTCTCCGTTGCCGCCTGTTAGTAATAACCGCGATATGAAGTAAAAATTCGACGTATTTATTTAACGAATATTTTGGTTCAGCGTTGTTGCTTGCGGGGCTGTCGAAGCGTATTCTCTCCCCCATAGTGCCGAAGAGCACGGGGGAGAAAAAATGAGTAAATTGGACCGTGATCCAGAACTCAATAAACTTGCAAGATACCTCATTCACCAATCGCTTCCTCTTGCCATAAGTACCTCCGGTTACAATCCGACCACGAGGGACCTGGACATGATCGAAGAAGCATTGAAGGCCCGCTACGGGACGGATCTTGCCAGTGTCTCCGTGCGGGAAATCGATGAGTTTCTGCATCGGCGCTTCAGCAGGCTGAGCGAACGGCCGAATCGGCGCACAATTCACCGCTTCCTCAAGATACTCGCGGGTAAAGACCGGAAACGAAGCTGAATGGCTGTTCGGTTGTCTCAGAAAGACACACGAAGGTCATTCAGTTGCATTTGACGTAACATCCCATTGGGGCAAACCTATTATTCCTGGAACAGCAATGGAGAGATGAATATGCGTGCACTTATAGCGATCGCACTTCTGGTGTTGGCAGCAAGTCCGGCCGTGGCGGACGGCACCTGTAAAAGCCAGGCCGAGGCCAAAAAGCTTTCCGGCGCTGCTTTGACCAATTTCACGAAGAAATGCGCGGCAGATGCGGCAACAACCTGCGATACGCAGGCCGCCGCCAAGAAGCTTGCCGGCGCCGCAAAAAACAGTTTCGTCAAGAAATGCGTGAGCGATACAACAGGCTAAGTCAGGCAGCTCCATTCAACGCGGAAGACCGCAAGCCGGCTGCGCCGGTTTTCATCATCGAACAGCCGGATTGTGTCACCGGCTGTCGGTGTTGTCACCGGTATGCGTCTGGGGGGTGAGATTGTGATCGCCGGCATTTCTGAAATCGGCCCCCATTCTGCCGAGAAACAGCACCATCATCGAAACCGCCACGAATGCAAATAGAACCGGCCAAACCGACATCACATAGGGTTGGTAATCTATTTTTGTATTCTCGCCTTCCTGATCCACAGAGCCCCCTGCCCGCAAACGACGTCATTCCCAGCTTAACGCCGGCACAAAGATGCTACCTGCAGATTAATATCATCTGAACAAATGAATGCTTCGCATTGTGTTTGTACAAGCGATCTAGCCCGCGTGCGCAAGCGCTGGCGTTTCATGAAAAAGCCCAACTCCGGTGCTCATGATATCCTCGTTGCTACTCTCCATGAGGCAATGGGAGGCTCGGTGATATTCTTCCCCCGTCAATGCCCCAACCGAGCCTCACCCGCCCTCCTGTTCAAATGCTGCGCAAAGAAGCGCAGGATTTCGCAAAGCCCCCTAATTCGCCGATCAAAGTTGCAATACTGGTTATTGTCCGTGAGATGGACTACGACTCGCTGATCGAACGATCGGAGTAACAAGTGTGACGGCCATCCGATGGACTCGCTGATCAACGCCGCAGCGCACGCCCTTGCGACAGGTGATACTCTCGGCGCATTGAAACGGGTGGCGCTGCGTGACGACGCACCCGCTCTTGCACTGCGCGGCATCGCCATGGCGCAACTTGGCGAATTCCCGCGCGCCAGGACCTTGCTGCAGAGCGCGGCGCGGGCATTCGGCGCAAAGGAGGAAAAAGCCCGCGCGCGGTGCATCGTTGCCGAAGCGGAAATTGCCCTCGTCTCGCGCGATCTGGGGTGGCGCGTAAAGGCACTGGACATGGCGCGGGCAACACTCGAAGCCCATGGCGATCACGTCAATGCCGCCCATGCACGGACCGTGGATATTCGGCGGCTGCTTCTGGTCGGTCATGTGGACGCGGCCGAGCGCGCCCTCGCCAAGCTTGATCCCGCGCCGCTGCCGGCAACGTCGAGAGCGGCGCTCGCCCTGGTGGCTGCCGGAATTGCCATCCGGCGCCTCAACACGTCTGCAGCGCGCGAGGCACTCCGGCGGGCCGAGAATGCCGCGGCTGAAGCAAAGATCCCCGCCCTTATCGCGGAGGTTGAGCAAGCCTCCCATATCCTCAAAACACCTGCCGCCCGTCTGATCCAGCGCGGCGAGGAACGTCCCCTCTTGCTGGAGCAGATCGAAACGCTGCTCGCATCCGGAGTGCTGGTCGTCGACGCGTGCCGGCATGTCGTTCGGGTCGGGGACCGGGTGATATCGCTTGCCACGCGCCCGGTTTTGTTCGCGCTGGCCCGCGCGTTGGCCGAAGCCGCGCCTGGCGACGTGCCAAGAGCCGCGCTCCTCGCCCGTGCATTCGGGGCAAAGCATGCCGATGAATCGCATCGCGCCCGTCTGCGGGTCGAAGTCGGTCGGTTGCGCGAGGAATTGCGCATGTTGGCAGATGTGTCCGCAACAGCGCGGGGCTTTTGCATGACACCGCTCGACGCCAGCGGCATCGTTGTCCTTGCGCCGCCCATGGAGGAAGCGCATGGCGCGGTTCTCGCCTTTCTTGCCGATGGCGAGTCATGGTCAAGCTCCGCTCTGGCCATTGCCCTGGGGGCCAGTTCCCGGACCGTCCAACGTGCCCTTCTGCTACTTGCGGAAGCGGACAAGGTGCAATCGTTCGGTCGCGGACGCGCCCGCCGCTGGATCAGTCCGCCCGTGCCGGGTTTCCCGACAATCTTGTTACTCCCCGATCTCCTGCCAAGTGATTAGGGTCAGGAGGAAATATTCAGCAGTCAGGTGACGAGGATGAAATCATGAAACAATCGGCAAAAATTCTCCGCGAATATGGCCCGTTTCCCGGCACTGACCAGGTGGCCGGGGTTACCTTCGATGGCCGGAATGTCTGGTTTGCATCGGGAGAACGGCTGAATGCCCTTGATCCGGCGAGCGGGACCGTCTTGCGCTCCTTGGACATCGCCGCGCACGCCGGAACCGCTTTCGATGGCCAATATCTCTTCCAGATTGCCGAAGATCGCATCCAGAAGGTCGACCCGGAGACAGGCCGCGTGCTCTCGACAATCCCGGCGCCCGGCGGCGGCGGCGATTCAGGGCTTGCATGGGCAGAAGGGACGCTTTGGGTCGGGCAGCACCAGGGCCGGAAAATCCGCCAGATCGATCCGCAGACAGGCGCTATTCTGCGCACCATCGAGTCCAAGCGCATGGTCACCGGGGTGACCTGGGTTGACGGCGAACTCTGGCACGGCACCTGGGAACAGGATCAAAGTGATGTCAGGCGCATCGATCCCGCGACCGGCAATGTCCTGACCATTCTCGACATGCCCGCAGGCACCGGCGTGTCCGGGCTCGAGTCCGACGGCGGCGATCAGTTTTTCTGTGGCGGCGGCAAAAGCGGTAAAGTGCGCGTTGTCGCGCGGCCCCGATAACACGGCGGGGTGAACAACGGTTTGCACAGCCCGCATGGCAAGGGCTTTCGGCAACAGCCAGTAAAATGGAGAGAGCAATGAGCAATGCTTCGTATCGCTGGGTAATCGTTGCAGCCGGCGGCTTGCTGGGCTGCATGGCCATCGGCGCCATGTTTTCCCTCCCGGTTTTCCTCCAGCCCATTGCCCGGGACACGGGCTGGTCCGTCACCGGCGTGTCCGGCGCCATGACGATCGGGTTCATCGCCATGGCATCGGCTAGCATGCTGTGGGGGAACCTGTCTGACCGCTTCGGCGCGCGTCCCGTGGTGCTGACGGGATCGGTGCTGCTGACCGCAAGTCTGGCGCTGGCCAGCCGGGCCACGTCGCTTGTCGAATTTCAACTGGTCTTCGGCCTGTTTGTCGGCGCCGCGACTGCCGCGATCTTCGCGCCAATGATGGCATGCGTCACCGGCTGGTTCGATACCCAGCGCAGCCTTGCCGTGTCTCTTGTTTCGGCGGGTATGGGCATGGCGCCGATGACCATGTCGCCGCTGGCGGCATGGCTTGTTTCGATCCATGGCTGGCGGACATCCATGCTGATCATCGCTGCGGTTGCTGCTGCCGTGATGATTCCCGCCGCCCTCCTGGTGCGCCGCCCGCCGGCCGCCGACATGGGAAATACCATGGCGCTGCAGGACGCAGAGCCGCAATCATCCATGTCGATCGGGCAAGCCATCCGGTCTCCTCAGTTCATCATCCTGCTGCTGACCAATTTCTTTTGCTGCGCCACCCACTCCGGCCCCATTTTCCACACGGTGAGTTACGCGGTCAGCTGCGGAATCCCGTTGATCGCAGCGGTTACGATCTACAGCCTGGAAGGGCTGGCGGGACTTGGCGGCCGGGTTGTCTTCGGTGTCCTCGGTGATCGCTTGGGCGCTAAGCGCGTGCTGGTCGGCGGGTTGCTGCTCCAGGCGTTCGGGGCGCTGGCCTATGTCTTCGTGCGGGAACTTGCCGGGTTTTATGCGGTGGCCGCACTATTCGGCTTCATCTATGCCGGTGTCATGCCGCTCTATGCCGTACTGGCGCGCGAGAATTTCCCGATGCGCATGATGGGGACCATCATCGGCGGAACGGCCATGGCCGCCAGCTTGGGCATGGCAACGGGTCCGTTGGCCGGCGGTTTGATCTATGACACATTCGCCAGCTACGAATGGCTCTACATCGGAGCCTGGGCTATCGGTATCGGCGCATTCCTGATCGCCCTGACATTCAGGCCGTTTCCGCAAGCCCAGCCTGTTCCCGGGTTTCAGCGTTAATTGGCACCCGTTGCCGACAAAGCCTTGGCCATTTCAGTGGTTGGCATCCAGCCATCCTCTTCGTAAATCGGCCGTCCTGCAACCGTCGCATGCAGGATGGCATAGGTGATCCCCCGCGCCAGAAACGCGCTCTCCGCTTCTTTCATCAATCGGCGAGCAATTCCCCGGCCCCGGTATTCAGGCTCCACGAAGACATTGAGGACA
Organism: Phyllobacterium sp. NPDC097923; assembly: GCF_044760925.1. Classification (NCBI taxonomy): domain Bacteria; kingdom Pseudomonadati; phylum Pseudomonadota; class Alphaproteobacteria; order Hyphomicrobiales; family Phyllobacteriaceae; genus Phyllobacterium; species Phyllobacterium sp. NPDC097923. The sequence goes on from NZ_JBIWBL010000001.1 coordinate 1,603,950, forward strand.
TAGCCGCGTCGGGAGTCCATCGGATGGGCGGGGTGCGGAGGCCAATCGATTTCCATCAGCCCCACGGCACCAACCGGGCAACCATCTTCCTCGGCGACGAAACCGAAATAGGACCCGGCGGTCAAACGTACCGCAAGCCATTGCCGGAAGGGTGCCGCCATGAGTGTCAAAACATCCTGAGCCCGGCCAGCCTCAAGAAACATCCTCTCCCGGTGCTGGCATATCAAATCAAGATCAGTGGCAATGATGGCGCGCGTATGCATGATTGGCCTTTTCAACAACAACGGAAACGTCAAAGACGGAAGCATCCGAATCCGGGTTTTATCAACCATCAGAAGTTTAATATTTTGAGATTCCCGTTTGCCGATGGCGCTGATTGTTTTTCCAGTGGGTCGGCTCCCGGCCAAGGTTTGCTTATTGGGAGCAGTATCCTAACCTGTCCCCGCTTCAAATGAGTCCTCTGGAGATGCAGCGCATGCGAATCATGAGCCTCAATGGCTGGGGCGGCAAGCTGCACGAACCGTTGATATCCTATCTCCAAACGGATCAGCCGGATATTCTATGCCTGCAGGAGGTGGTCCACAGTCCCGAGACCAGCGAAGATTGGCTCTTGTATCGCGACGGGGATCATGTCCTGCCCCAGCGCGCGAATTTTTTCCGCGATGTTGCGGCCGCACTTGCCAACCATACGGCCATATTCTGTCCGGCAGCGCAAGGCGTACTGTGGAACGGCGATCAGCCGGTGCCATCGCAGTGGGGGCTCGCGACGTTTGTGCGCAACTCCCTGCCGGTTACGGCGCAGACGCAGGACTTCGTGCACAAGGGGTTTTCGCCGCACGGCTATGGCGATCATCCGAGGTCGCGGTCTGCGCATGCAATCCGGGTTTACGACTATGCGCGCGACCGGATGGTCGCCATCGCCCATATGCACGGACTGCGCGATGTCAACGGGAAGATGGATACGCCCGAACGGCTGGCGCAGGCCCGCAGGCTGAAGCAACTGGCATCCCGGATTGCCGCGCCGGGTGACCCGCTGATCGTGTGCGGCGATTTCAACGTCGAACCCGGAAGCGAGACCTTTGCCGTGCTCGCCGAAATAGGGCTGACGGATCTGGTCACGGCCGGAAGGTTCAACGGAACCCGCAGTTCACATTATCGCAAGCAGGGACGGTTTGCCGATTACATGCTGGTGAACCAGAATGTCGAGGTTCGGGAATTCACGGTGGTGACGGAACCGGAAGTGTCAGACCACTGTCCGTTGATCCTTGAGATATGAGCGGCGATGTCATCCCTTCCCCAGGCAGCACAATCCAGAACACCGCTCCGTTGTCATTGCGGGCATGAAGCGTACCACCCGACCGGTCAAGCAACCGCGCGCACAGCGAAAGACCGAGGCCCATGCCGTTCTCCTTGGTCGTGAAGAACGGACGGAACAGGTTTTTCAGGACCTCGTCGGATAGTCCCGGGCCGTTATCAGCAATTTCGATGATATTGACCGTATCCTGACTGAACGTCCTGATGGTGATCCTCTTGCGGTCATGCCTGCACTCAGACAAGGCGTCAACAGCATTCCGCAGAAGATTGTGAATGACCTGTTCGAGTTCAATGGCCCCCACAACCGATTTTGGCGAGGGAGTGGCAAAATCCATCGAAACCTCGATATTCTGTTCCCTGAGTTTCACCCGCAGCAGCTCGACCATGTTCACGATGAACGGGTTGAGCTCCTGCAACATGGGTTGAATATCATTCCCGACAATGTAATCGCGCATTCTGTGGAGGATTTTGCCGGCACGTTGAGCCTCGCGAACATTGGCGGCGAGCGCTTGCTTGAGGCTGCCGTCCCTCTTTCCGGCTTCCCCCTTCTCCATGAGAATGAGTCCCGCCTGGCTCTGGCTGAGCAAAGCGGTAAGGGGCTGTGCGAGTTCATGGGCAATGCCTGATGCCAATTCGCCGACAGCATTGACGCGCGAGGCCTGGAACAAGCGGTTTTCATGCCGGAGCGATTCCATCTGCCGAAGCGCGCGCTGCTCCGCCGCTTGCGCGTCTGCCAATGCCGCGCGCTGGCGCCTCAGCAAATGAAATGCGTAAAGCGCGGCGAAGCCAAAAATCGACAAGGGGACGATCATCCGCCAATCAAACACGTCACCAAATGCAACATGCTTGTCGAAATGAATATGAGCCTGGGAATCATCGTCTGGACGAAGGGGAGTTCGCGTCAGATCTGCTGTCAACCACGGCATGTAGCCGGTAAAAAGTCCGTGCGTATGAGGGTTTCGCACATAAACCGGTCTGTCCCCAAGGCGAACCTGAAGTTCTATTGCCTCCGGCAAAGCGATCGATTGAATCGCCTTTGCCACATCATAGATCACCACAATGGCTGCAGGCGTCCTGCCATTCATTGCTTTTGTCGCAAACAAAACATGCTCGGCTAAGTGAGGCATCGCATAGGCAACCGTTTCCCCTTCAGGCTGGAGCGCCACGGCACGCATGATTGCTGGCAAATCCGCTTCTCCCGGCTTGCTGGTCGCGGAAGGAACAGTGATCCATTCAGTCAGTTCGGACTGACCGGGTCTCATCTCATAAAGTTGGATTCTATCCAAAAAAGCATAGGCTTTCATAATGCCCGTGGCCACATGGATAAAAGAGGGCTCCGTGTCGCCGTCGGGCAATTGCAAAACAAGTTCCAGCAGCGTGACACTTGCACGCCTCTGCGAATATTGATTTGTCAGTTCTATCGCCAATCGCGACCGGTCTTCGGCAAAATCGTTCCGCAGATTGGTCAGGGATATCGCAGCAACGACAATCAGGATCACAATTTCAATCGCAATCCATTGAAAGAGAAACGTCCTGATCGGGATTGATTTCATCATCATTGCACCAAATGTGGCTGTCCAATCCGCTATATTCACCTGACAGGTCCAGGATCATGGAATCATAGCATATTATCAGGTCGGATATGATGCCCCGGCATACCGGTGCAAAGCGCGCAATCCGCCGTTCTTTACGGTGACAGAAAATGCTATGTGAATAGAACTTACCCATGCGCGTCATCCGGACTGGCCAGGCAATCCTGTTTACCCGCGCAACAATGACGAGCGATATTCCGAATTCAAATCCGAGAGGCAGGATTGATCGTATGACATCGCGGTACCCCATCTATCTGATCGATGATGACGATACGGTAAGAGAAGGTCTGTCGCTGCTCTTTCGGGCCAGCGACATGGCCGTCCTGACCTTCGTTGACGCCAACGCTTTCCTGGAAAAAGTCGATCGGAACAAGCCGGGATTCCTGCTGGTGGATCTGAAAATGCCGCAGGTGAATGGCCTTGAGCTGCATCAACAGCTCGTTGCACGGGGAATACGCTGGCCATTGGTCATTTTGACCGGGCACGGAGATGTTGCGGCCTGCCGCGCAGCCTTTCAGGTCGGTGTCATGGATTTTCTCTCCAAGCCCGTTGACGCCGATACCCTGTTTGCAACCATCCACGCGATGGAACGATTGCTCGACACCGCGCTCGAGCGGCAACAGGACGAGGCCTTGCTTGCGACGCTGACGCCGCGCGAAAGCGAGATCCTGAGCATGATCTGCCGCGGCTTCGACACGAAGGGTATCGCCAGTGCCCTCGGCATATCGCCCCGGACTGTCGACGCCCACCGCGTGAACATCTCGACAAAACTTGGCACGACGTCCGTTGTCGAATTCGTTCGCATGACGATGGGTGGATGATGGCACAATGGGATATGGCGGAGGGGGTGGGATTCGAACCCACGGTAGGCTCTCACCTACGCCGGTTTTCAAGACCGGTGCCTTAAACCGCTCGGCCACCCCTCCTTAACCGCACTCGGTATTCCATCGCTGCGGGCCGGTTATCCCGCTGCCTGTACTCAAGCTGGTCGGAGGCCTTTATAGCCATTCGCATTGCCGCGTCAACCGGCACCCGGGCAGTGTTGCACTTTCATTGCAACGCATATCGGTGCGGGTGATTTTGCCGTTGCTGCGAAAGGCCGTCGGCGGCGCTGGATGAAGGTCAGCGCCACCGACGAAGCAAGCCCTGGTCAGGAGCTCGCTTTTGGGGAAATTCTGCTATTTGCCGGATCGCCGCGCACCGCCAGACCCATCAACGAAAATGATCGGGAAAGCTGTAAGCCCGCATCGCGTTGCAGGTTTTCACTGGAAACGGCATGACACGGAATAATAAGTGTTCCCGTTGCGATGATCGGGTTTTGTTCCAGGCCTATGCCAAGGCATTCCTGAAATCGGGTCAGGCAGCGTTTGAAATCCACCTGGTTGTTTCTCTCCACCTGTTTCGAACCGGCTCTTGCGGCGTTACGGGAAGAGTTACTCAATATTTATAGTGTGTCAGCCCCGTCCGCTCACGTGCAAACTCGATCTGTCGCAGTTTTGCGACAAATCAAGGCAAAAAAATCAACTGCCGTTCAGGAAAGGCCGAGGCGCTTCAGCTTGCGGTGCAGGGTCGCCCGGCTGATACCCATATCGGCCGCGGCAGCGGATACGTTGCCGCCGCTCCGGGCCAGCGCCCTTTGAATCGCACCGCGTTCGGCCATGGCGAAATCGCGCGCCGCCGACTGGTGCTGTCCCAACAGATCAGCCGCCGGCAACGGAGAAGCGAGCGAGTCGTCGGTCAGACCGAGCAGCTGGCGCGCCGAGCGCGATGCGCCGATCACGAGGTCATCCTCGTCGACGGCGATCAGCGCGTTCAAAGCCCGTTCACTCATCCAGTTGTCACCGGGCGGCGCCAGGACAATGCGTGCCTTGGGGAACGCAAGCCGGAAATTTTCCGCCTCCACGCGCCTGGCAGCGTCAGTTACGGCTATCGATATCAGCTTGACGAAATCGTCGGTCAGGTCATGGCGCGCGGAGGATACATCGATAACGGCGGCCAGACGGCCGCGATGATCGAAGATGGGTGCAACCGTGCAGGATAAGGCCGTGTTTCTGCTGCGGAAATGCTGGTCGCGATGGATGGTCAAAGCCCGTTGCTCGGCAATGGCCGTACCGATGCCGTTGGTTCCCTCGGATTCCTCGCTCCACACCGCGCCGGTCCACAGACCCATCCGGTAAAAGGCTTCGTCGTCCGCCACGCAGCCGCGCCGGTCAACCGGGATGCTGTTCTTGTCGGCCAGCAGAATGCAGCAGCCTGCACCGCCGACGGCGGCATAAAGCCGGTCGAGACTGGTCTGGGCCGTCATGATGAGGGAGCCGAGCCGTTCCCGCGCCTGGTTGAGCTCATGTTCGGTCAACACGTTCGGCCCCTTTCCTTCGACAGGATTGAGGCCATAGAGACGCATCGACCGCCGCCATGACGCGATAAGTGCCGATTGTGCAGCAGCGCTGCCCGACGAAAGCGCTGATTCAATATATTCAGCGTGCAAACCGCTCTGGAGCGTTACCATGGTCCCCTCCGAGGCCGAGTAGTGTGGTCCAGACTATTGTTGAGTGACGACCACGGTCAAGCCCACGCGGTCACCTATTACAGAACGACCTCTCCAGCTACAATGCGGGCAAACGACACGGTGCCTGCCCCGTCAGGCGTTCGCCGCCTGCAGGATTTTGGCTTTGCTTTGCTCGTGCTCGCGAATGTAATTGCGTGTCAGGGGAACGACGTCGTTTTTCTTTGCGAGCTGGAACTGGAAAATCACCAGGTCCTCATAGCGGAACGCCGACTCCGCCGCCGCGAGATAGAACTCCCACATCCGGCAGAAACGCTCGTCATAGAGCTGCGCCGCATGCTGCCAATGAGCCATGAACCGTTCGCGCCAGGCGGCCAATGTCGACGCATAGTGCAGCCGCAGAATTTCAATATCCGTGACCATCAATCCGGCTTTTTCGATTTCGGGCAATATCTCGGACATGGACGGTATGTAGCCGCCGGGGAAAATATACTTGTCGAGCCACGGCGTTGTGAATCCCGGCACGGCCGAACAACCGATCGTATGCAGCACCATGACACCGTTTTCGTCCAGAAGCTCAGCGCATTTGCGGAAAAACTGGCCGTAGGATGCGACGCCGACATGTTCGAACATGCCCACCGAAACAATCCGGTCAAATGTTCCGTTCAGGCTGCGGTAATCCTGCAGGGCGAAATTGACCCGATCGGGCTGGCTCCTTGTTCCCGGCCGATTTCTGGCAAATTCGAGCTGTTCCTCCGAAAGCGTGACGCCCAGCACGTTGCCTGCGGGCGCTTCAGCGGCCAGATGCAGCGCCAATCCGCCCCAGCCGCAGCCGATGTCAAGAACCCGGCTGTCTGGCCGCAGCAGAAGCTTGGCGGCCAGATGCCGTTTCTTGGCCAACTGCGCATCTTCCAGGCTTTGCTCCGGATGTTCGAAATAGGCACAGGAATACTGGCGGTCGGCATCCAGAAACAGGCCATACAACCGGCCGTCCAAATCATAGTGATGGGCAACATTGCGCTTTGACCGCGCCGGCAGGTTACGATGACGGAAACCCCGGAAGCGTGCGCGTAAAGCATCGATCACGCGTGTCGGCAGCGGATGCGTTTCATTTTGCGCCTCGCGCAGCACCAGGCAGAGAAAATCGTAGATCGTCCCCTGCTCGACGATAAAGCGTTCGTCCATGAACAGCTCGCCCAGTTGCATATCGGCGTCCATGAGAAAGGCCCATTGGGCGCGCTTGTCGGTGAAACGCACAATCACCGGATCGCCGCTGCCGTCGCCGAAGATCAGGCGGGCGCCGCTTGCTGTCAGGATTGTCAATGAACCCCGGGTGACGATGCGGGAGAAAGCGAAGCGAAGAATCCGGTCCACGGGCGAAAGAGGCATTCAGACACTCCTGAGACGAAAGGTTTTCGGCTCGTAGCATGTGCCGATGATCACAGGATTACGCGAACCTGAAGCCAAAATGAAATGAAAACGGTTTCAGTGCCGTCTCCGGAACGCGCTCTCACAGGGGAGCGGCGCTATACGGCCAGGCTTTGATGCAGCCTGTCGCTCATTGTCTTGATGGCATCCGGTGATTCGTGCCCGATCAGCATGAACGCGTGGGTATCGCTGGACCAGTACACGACATTCATCCCATGGCGCCGTTCGGTATCCGCGGCCCTTGGTCCCTTGGAGGACTGGACAATACACAGTGCCATCGGCGCCTGCGCCGCGTCCAGATAGGTAATCTGTGCCAGGGCCCTGCCCTCATAGGCCAGAATCTGAGCCCGCTTCAATACGGCGCCCGGCAGCTGCACGCGATCAGGCGTCAGCGAAAGGCCAAGTTGCGACCCGACATCCCGCAATTGCGCCGACTGTACCGCAACGTCCACGGGTCCATTGCCCAATGTCTCCCGGGTATAGAGCGACATGTATTGCGCGACGACCGCGCGCCAGTCACTGCCGTCCTGATCGCCGCGCAGACTGGACCGGAGGCCGAGGAAAGTCCGGTCGACCGCCACACCGACGGCAATGAAACCGATTGCCGCTGCCAGGAAACTCCGCCGATTCCAGCCGTTGACCTGTGGCCTGACCGGCTCGGGCGGCGAAATGCCGGCCAGCATGGATTGCAGTTTTTCTGCCGGTGCCTTGTCAAGCAGCGGATAAAAGGCATTCTTGAAGGGCAAGTTGCTCGAGGCGAGAAAATGCAGACGGTCGGCAACGGCCTCGTCGCTCTCGATCAGGCCTTCGACCTGCCGGCGTGTATCCGGATCAAGTTCGCCGTCGAGATAGGCCACCAGCATTTCATCGTTTTTCATGGTGTTGTGGTTGGGGTCGGTCATTGCGCGCTCCCCTCCTGCCTGCCCTGACCAGCGGATGCTGCAAGCTTCGCGCGCGCAGCTGCCAGCCGGCTCATGACCGTACCGATGGGAATATCCAGAAGTTCGGCCACCTCGCGATAGGAAAGCTCCTCGACATAGGCGAGGAAGACCACTGTCCTTTGCGCCTCCGGCAGAGCCTGAACCTGGCGCAGAACCTGATTGGCAAAGATATGCGTCTCGGTGTCCCTCGCCCCGTCGAAAATCAGGGTTTCATCGGCATCGACAAAGCCCTGCCCCATCCGCACGCGGCGCGACCGGACTTCGTTGAGCCAGATGGAATGAAGGATGGAAAACAGCCAGCGATCAAGCCGCGTGCCATGCGCAAACTGGTTTGCCCGCTCCAACGCCCGCACACAGGTTGCCTGCACCAGATCGTCGGCCACATCGCGCTGGTGAGACAGCACCACCGCATAGCGCCAAAGCCGCGTAAGGTGTTGGGAAAGTCCCGTCCGGATTTCCTGCTCGTTTGCGATGGTCGCCTCCGCATCGGACCGGGCAACACGGTCCGATGACTCCTTGCTACGCTTTGACTGACTATAAGCAGGAACCGTTGGATATGCGACAGGCATGATGAATCCGCTTTGAATTGTCATGATTGCTCGCCGGTTCGCTGGTTCGCGGCGCTCACTTCCCTACAGCTTGGACGGATTCTCGATGGCTTCCGCCAGATCGCGATATTCCTCGCAACCGGTTCCGCAAATACCTCTGATCTTGGCCAGCTGATCCTTGGCAAGATCAAGATGACCTTTGATGACGTAGGCTTCGCCGAGATATTCGCGCACTTTGGCGTATTGGGGGTCGAGCTCAACGGATTTCATGTAATAGCCGATCCCTTCATCCGTGCGGCCCAGCTTGCGGGTGGCATAACCACGGTAATTCAGTGCGACGGCGGTATTGGGATTCTTCAGCGTATCGAGGACGCCAAGCGCTTCTTCATAGCGGCCGGCCTCTGCCAGTGCGAAGGCATAATTTGTCAGATCGGAATCCGGAAGCAGGCTGCCCTGCTGCTTGACGCATTTTTGCGCTTTCGAGCTCCAGACTTCGCCCTTCGGGCAGGTCGGCGTCGCGTTCGAATCGCCGCCACCGCCTCCAGCCGCATATACAGGACCGGAAATGACTGCACCTGCAAGGCATGCGCCGAGCAGGACGACCGGATAAATCCGGCCAACGGACGGGAATTTTCCTATGTTGAACATCACGTTTTCTCCTGAAGCAAAGGGACTGCGATGGGAGAACACGCGGGATATCCGCTTTATTCGGCACGCCGGGAAATATTCTTTAAAATCCAATAGTCGGAAACCAAAAAATCCACCCAGAATTGTCCGTTTTATCCTGGTCGGCACTTAAAATTGCCGGCACCGCTTTCTATATGCGGGTGGCGCGCTGAAAATTGGCTGGTGCGTAACAGGAGAAATTTATGTCTGGTACTGCTTCCCGCATCATTCGCATCGTTGTGTTGCTCGTTCTGGCCTTGGCTGTCACGCTGAGTGCATTTGATATCGCCGACGCAAGGCGGGCGAGCGGCGGATTTGGCAGCCGCGGCACGCGCACGTTCGATGCGCCCGCAGCCACCCGGACAGCACCGTCGCCTGCCGCGCCGATTGAACGGACAATGACCCCGCGCCCGCAAACGAATCAGCCCTCGGCCATGCAGCCGCAGGCAGCCGCCCCGCGCCCCGGTTTCTTCAGCGGTTTTGGCGGCTCCATGCTGGGCGGCCTGCTCGTCGGCGGTTTGATCGGTACGCTGCTCGGTCACGGTTTCGGCGGCGGCTTCGGTTTCCTCGGCATGCTGCTGCAGATCGGCCTGGTGATTGGCGCGATCATGCTGGCCATGCGGTTTTTCGCCCAGCGCCGGCAGTCGCCTCTTGCCGCTTCGGGTCCGGTATCCGGCCAGGGTTTTGGCCGGCAGGCTGACCCGTCCGCATCCCCCTCATTCCGTATTCCGACCGTTGGAGCGGCGATGGGTTCCGGTTCTTCCCAGCCTTCCCAGAACGCGAGGCCGGCACAAGCCTCCGCATCGACCGATGAACTCGGCCTGACGCAGTCTGACCTCAATCAGTTCGAACAGCTTCTGACCAAGGTGCAGACCGCCTACGGGACGGAAAATTATGCTGAACTGCGGTCCCTCACGACACCGGAAGCCATGTCGTATCTGGCGGAAGAGCTCGGGGAGAATGCAACGAAGGGCGTGCGCAACAGCGTTTCCAACGTCAAGCTGCTCCAGGGCGATATCGCTGAATCGTGGCACGAGAACAATGCCGATTACGCCACGCTCGCAATGCACTATTCCAGCATCGATGCGATGCTCGACCGCACAACGGGCCGTCTTGTCGATGGCGACAACACCAGGCCGACCGAAACCACGGAGGTGTGGACCTTTGTGCGCAAGGATGGCTCGGAATGGAAGCTGTCAGCCATTCAGGCAGCTTGATCCGGTCACCCCTATTGATTTGAACAACGGCGCAGGAGCAAAGCTTCTGCGCCGTTGTTGATTCTCCGGGATCGTTGCCGCGTTTACTGCTTGACGACGTGCCAGACGCTGCCGACGCCGTCACCGCCGGTTTCGCCTTCCTTTGCATCCTTGGCAAAGGTGTAGAGCGGCTTTCCATCGTAAGCCCACATATCCTTGCCATCGGCGGCTTTGACGAGCGACCACTTGCCTGCGGCCTTCGCTTTGGCATCGGCGTGGAAAGCCGGCCATTTTTTCAGGCAGTCCGCATCGCAATTGGATTTGCCTTTGGCATCCTTGTCGAACGTATAGAGCGTCATGCCTTTTTCGGTGGCGAGCACCTTTCCGGCTTTTGTTTCAACCATCTTTGCCGGCTCAGCGGCAAATGCTGTCAGGGTCGTGGCAGCCAGAAGACTCATTGCTATCAGCAGTGTTTTCATCGATTTCACTCCCTCATCGGTTTGACCGGCGACACGCCAGCAATACCCATTTTACGCGAATGTACGTCGCGGTTCATGACGGTGCGACCCATTCTGATCCGAATTGAGGCACAAGAGAAGAACCTGCGAACAACAATTGAGACGATTGGTAACGAAGCGAAAACAGCGTAATGATTGTTTCAATCCAATGTAGGCTGGAACCCGGTCGCCTGCAAAAAACCGAGATTCCGGCCTATCCGCCACCCGTTACTGCCCCAAATGCTGTTTTCCAGCATTCAAACGATGATCTGAACAATGCGATTGCTGCTTATTGAAGATGACACGATGCTCGGCTCCTCGTTGAAGAAGGCGCTGGAAAAGCATGCCTATGGCGTCGACTGGATGCAGGACGGTGAAACCGGGCTCGCAGCCATGCAGGATTCGAGCTTTGCTGTTGTCGTTCTTGACGTCAACTTGCCCAGGATGAGCGGACTTGAAGTGCTCAGGGCGACCCGGCGCGACAAGAATCTTGTTCCCATTCTGCTTTTGACCGCCCGCGATACCCCGCTGCACAAAGTGGAAGGCCTCGACAGCGGCGCCGACGATTATCTGGTGAAACCTTTCGATCTCGATGAACTGCTCGCCCGCTTGCGCGCCCTGGTTCGCCGCAGCGAGGGGCGTGTCGACACGATCCTGAGATGCGCCGATGTCGAAGTCGATCCCGCAGCCAAGGTCGTGCGCAAGGCTTCAAACCAGGTGATGATGACCGCCAAGGAGTTCCAGCTGCTGAAGCTCCTGATGGAACGCGCCGGCAAATACGTCACAAAAAGCGATATCGAATATGCGCTGTACAGCGCCGAGAGTGCGGTCGAAAGCAATACAACCGAAGTCACGATCTATAATCTGCGCAAGAAACTCGGCAGCGATTTCATCAAGTCCATCCGGGGCGTGGGCTATATGGTGGACGCATGAGCAGGCCTACCCTTACCCGCAATCTGTTCTTTCGCGTTACGCCGACGATCCTCATCACCATGGCCATCATCGGCGGTTTTGCATTCAACAGCGCGACGCGTGAAATCAACAATGTCTACGACGCACAATTAATCAATGATGCCAATGTCCTGTGGATGCTTCTTCACAATCAGTTTGATGAAACGGGAGACGTCCCGCCCAAGCAGATCGCCGATATCGATTTCAACATGGGCAACCAGCTTGCGCTGAACGAGGACGCGGATGACTATGCCGACGCGCATATGTTCCGGGCATGGAAGGACAACAAGATCGTCCTTTTCTCCGGATCGACATTTCCGGCTGAAATCCCCTTGCAGCGCGCCGGCTTCACCAATGTTCCCTATGACAGCGAACTTTGGCGGATTTACTCCCTGCCGATCCCCGAAACGCATGTTGTGATCGAGGTGGCGGAAAAGGTCGCCATGCGCCAGACGCTGGTGTCGAACATCCTGCTCAACCTTATCTTCCCTCTGCTGATCCTCATCCCGTTGATCGCACTGTTGATATGGTTTGGCATCAACAGCGGCCTCAGCACCATCCGCATGCTGGTGCAGCAGATCCGCAGCCGCTCTCCGGATGACCTTTCGGCCATTCCGGTCGATACGCTGCCAAGGGATCTGTCACCGCTCGGCCGCTCGATCAACCAGTTGCTCGAGGATCTCGATGATTCGCTCAAGGCGGAACGGCGCTTTGCCGATCATGCAGCCCATCAGTTGCGCACGCCGCAGGCCGCATTGAAGCTTCTGCTGCAAATGTTGGCCCAGGCTGACAACGAGAAGGAGCGGCAGGCCATCATCGCCGACCTTATCATCAGCAATGAAAGGGCCACCTATCTGATCGAGCAATTGCTGCGTGCCGCCCGCGTCGGTCATCAGCCCATGCAATTGCAGGCCGTGCCGCTGTACAGCAGCGTGGCATCCATTGTTGCCGAAATGGGAAATCTGATAACGGCAAAGCAGCTGGACATGTCGCTTGACGGGGACGAGAAGGCGCTGGTGCGGGCCGATGAGCCTCTGCTTCGTCTCATGATCAGCAATCTCATCGAAAATGCGGTGAAATATACGCCCGCTACCGGCAAGATACGCGTGGCAATTACCGCGGCCAACAATTACTGGCGCCTGTCCATTTCAGACAGCGGGCCCGGTATCGCCGAACATCACCGGGAGGCCGTATTCCAGCGATTCTATCGTATTGATACGCCGCAGATCGAGGGAACCGGGCTGGGCCTGACGATCGTTGCCGATATCGTCAAGCGCCTGTCCGGCACGATTGCGCTGAAATCCCCAGCTTCCGGAAAGGGTCTTCTCGTAGAAGTGCTTCTACCAAAAGCATAATTTCGCTTCCACAGGACTGCTCTGTCCGCCCTCCATCGATTTCAGTTTGGCATCATCTTCGCATAATTTAGCGATCATCCATCGATGCTAGAAGCTCCTCACGTTCGCACGAGGAGTGTCTGCATGCATGTATTTTGTGATTTTGATGGCACCATTTCGCTTGAGGACGCTACCGATTTCATTCTGGAACGATTAGCCAGCCCTGCCTGGGAAGATATCGAACAGCAATGGAAGCAGGGCCTCATTGGTTCCGCTGAATGCATGGCACGCCAGATTGCCCTGATCGAAGCAACGCATCAGGAACTGGACAGCGCGCTTGATGACATCGCCATTGATCCGACCTTCCCTGCCTTTATCGACTTCTGCTGGGCCCAGGGCATTCCGGTCACGATCATCAGCGACGGTGTCGACTATTTCATCAAACGCATCCTTGCCCGGCACAAGCTCGATTATCTCCCGGTCATCGCCAACAAGCTGACGATCTCCGGTGTGAATGGTCACACCCGCTATGAACTCAGTTCACCGTACAGCGATATCGATTGTTCGTCAGCCGCCGGTGTCTGCAAATGCCGTTCCGTCGAGGCCTTCGATACGAGGGTCTATATCGGCGACGGCCGCTCCGATTTCTGCGTCTCCGACAAGCCGGAACTGGTCTTCGCCAAGGACAAGCTGGCCGAGTTTTGCACGGAACAAGCCATTCCGTTTGTCGGCTACGAGAACTTTTCCGATCTTACCCAGAGCCTGAAGAATGCGCTCCCCGGCTTCAACCGCCATCACGAGAGCGCTCCCCGTTACGCCACGGCGTAAAAATGCAACAGAAGAGAATCTTCATGAAAACCAACCTTGCCATCGAGCAGAATGACAATGCTGCCCCCAAGCAGATATCCGAAGCCGAACTTCGCGCCCTTGAGCAGGAATATTGCTCGCATGGCGATACAGTTCACTATACCGATCATCCGATGTTCTTCGACCGGTGCGAAGGCTCCTACGTCTACGACGCCAAGGACACCCCGTTCCTCGACTTGCAGATGTGGTATTCGGCGGTCAATTTCGGCTACCGCAATCCGCGCCTGAACGCCGCGGCGCATCGCCAGCTGGATACGCTTCCCCAGGTTGCCTCGCAGTACCTGCATCGCGAAAAGGTTGAACTGGCTGCCATGATCGCCAAGGATGCCGAGCGCAAGTTCGGCGCCAAGGGCCGTGTTCATTTCAACGTCGGCGGTTCGCAGGCCGTTGAAGACTCACTCAAGCTGGTGCGCAACTATACCGGCGGCAAGAGCCTGATGTTCGCCTTCGAGGGTGGTTATCACGGCCGTACGCTCGGTGCATCCGCGATCACCTCGAGCTATCGCTATCGCCGCCGCTACGGTCATTTCGGCGACCGCGCCCAGTTCATCGAATTCCCCTACCACTTCCGCGGCCCCAAGGGCATGAGCAAGGAAGAGTATGGTCATTACTGCGTTCAGAAGTTCGCCCGCCTGTTCGAAAGCGAATATAACGGCGTGTGGGACCCGAAGACCGGCAAGGCCGAATACGCCGCCTTCTATGTCGAGCCGATCCAGGGCACCGGCGGCTATGTCATTCCGCCGATGAACTTCTTCAAGGAACTCAAGAAGGTCCTCGATGATCATGGCATTCTGCTCGTGGTCGACGAAATCCAGATGGGCGTCTACCGCACAGGCAAGCTGTGGTCGATCGAGCATTTCGGCGTGACACCCGACGCACTCGTGTTCGGCAAGGCAATCACCAACGGCCTCAACCCGCTGTCCGGTGTGTGGGCCAAGGAAGAGATGATCAATCCCGGCATTTTCCCGCCCGGCTCCACCCATTCGACCTTCGCCAGCAACCCGATGGGTACCGCTGTTGCCCTCGAAACCATGAAAATGCTCGAAGAAGAAGACTTCGGCGCAGCCGTCATGGAAAAGGGTGCCTATTTCCTCGATGGTCTGAAAGAGCTGCAGAAGCGTCATCCCACCATCGGCGACGTTGACGGCCTCGGCCTCGCGCTGCGTGTCGAAATCTGCAAGGAAGACGGCTTCACGCCCGACAAGGCAGCGCTCGACTGGATGGCCGATGAAGGCATGAAGGGCGATCTGGTCGTCGGCAACAAGAAGTACGGTCTCGTGCTCGATGTTGGCGGCTACTACAAGAACGTCATCACCTTGGCACCAAACCTGCTGATTACCCGTGAGGAAATCGACCTGGCGCTCACCCTGCTCGATCAGCTTTTCACGCGCGCCGCCAAGAGATAATCGGATGCAACTCCTCCTTCTTCACCTTGATGATGCGCTGGAGTTGCAACCCGACTTCGTGCGCGCCTGTATGCGAACCGGCGCGCGCCAGATCCACGCGGAAGACCATGGCCTGATGGTTCGTCTGTGGGGCCACCAGACGGCCATCGACGCCCTCGACGACTGTCTTTCCCGGCAAATGGTTGGCGATCAGAAGCAGCCGCATCTGTGTTTCATGGGATCGGGCGATTTCCACCATGTCAGCGCCCTGCTGGTCGCGGCCGCCCTTGAAAACAATCCAGGCCCGGCAACGCTCATTCACTTCGACAATCATCCGGACTGGGTGCATTTCGGCAACGGCATGCACTGCGGCTCGTGGATCAACCGCGCCCTGCAGCATCCCGGCCTTGAAAAGATTGTGACAATCGGTGTCTGCAGCGACGATCTGACCAATCCTGAACGCAAGGGCGCCAACCTGTCCCTGCTGCAGCAGGGACAACTGGAACTTTATCCCTATAGCCATGCGCCAAGCCGGGTGCGCAAGAACTATGGCAGTGGTGCCAGCTATGAGCAGAAAAACGGTGTCTTGAGCTGGAAGACAATCTCGGAGATCGGTGAAGACAATTTCATCGGTCAGCTGTTGTCGCGCATCAAGACCGAGGCCGTGTACCTCACCATCGACAAGGATGTGCTGGTGCACGATGACGCCATCACCAATTGGGATCAGGGACACATGCGTCTGCCCTATGTGCTGTCTCTCATTACCGAGATCAGCAAGCGCCACCGGATTATCGGTGCGGACGTGACCGGTGACTATTCGACGCCGTCCTATGCCGGCAACTTGTGGACGCGCTTCACCAAGCGTGCGGAAATCTTCATTGACCAGCCGCACACGACGCCCGACCCGGTGCTCACAACCAATATCAACAGTGCTGCGAACCATGCATTGCTGGAAGTCCTGTCGGAGGCCATGGGATGACCGGCACCCTCACCCCTGCCATGCTGGCCCTGATCGCGTTCTGTGTGCTGACGGAGACCGCACGGGAAGTCTGCTTCAAGCATTCCGCCGACAACGAAACACTGTCCGCGGCTTTGGTCAAACCCATGACCTGGCTCGGCGTCTTTTTCTGGGCTCTCGAACTCGTCGGCTGGACGATCGTGCTCGAACACGTGCCGCTGTCGATTGCCTTCCCGCTCATGGCCTTGAGCTATGTCGTCATCGTGCTCGCCGGAGCATGGATATTCAAAGAACAAATCAACCTTCGCCACGCAGCCGGTGTGCTGTTCATCACAGCCGGCGTGGCTTGTGTAGGAGCAACAGGATTATGAAACTCTTCGCTCATACAAGGTGGGATATAGCGCCTGTTCTGGCAGCCATCGCTCACCTTCTCTTCAATATCTATCTGGTTGTCGGCTTCGAAAGCCGCCCTCTGTGGCTGTCGCTCGTTCTCGGCGGGTTCTATGCAGTGTCGATCTCGTGGAACATCAACAGCATTTCGCACAACTTCATCCACACGCCCTACTTCAAGCCGCGTGCGATGAATTATGCCTTCAGCCTGCTCGAATCGATCACGATCGGTTTCTCGCAGACCTATTATCATTGGATTCACATGCGCCATCACTCGGGCAACAGCGACCGTCCGAACGAAAAGGGTGAAACCATCGACTGGCTGTCGATTTATCGCCACGGCAAGAATGGCGAGCCGGAAAATGTATGGAGCTATACGTTCCTGAGCTTCTTCCGCGACAGCCTCGGCGATATTCACAAGGCCATCGGCAAGAACCGCCCGTTTGACGCCAAGTGGGGCCGTTTCGAACTCTATGCATTCCTGGGGCTGGCAGCGATCGGCTTCCTTTATGACTGGAAGGCAATGCTGTTCTTCGTTCCCTTCTACTATCTGGGGAATTGTCTTTCCTCGCTCAACGGCTATTACGAACACCTCAACGGCGACCCGGAAGAACCCATCGCCTGGGGCGTCAGCAGCCATAACCGCTTCTACAACTGGCTGTGGTTCGGCAACGGCTACCATGCCGAGCACCACTATCGTCCGAAGACCCATTGGACCGAACTGCGCACCTTCCACGAAAAGATCAAGGAAGACCAGGACAAGGCTGGCGTCCACGTCATCAGCACCTGCCATGCGCTGGGCTTCATGGCCAAGGAAAACAGAAACCCGGATATGATCGATGCAGATGTCTGATGGATTGAGCTATTTCCTCGAAGGCTCGAATGGCAAAGGTGTATTGCTTGTTCATGGACTGACGGGTGCCCCGGCAGAAATGAAAATGCTGGCGCGACAGCTGAATCGCAAGGGATACAGCGTCTATGCTCCGCTTCTGGCGGGGCATGGCGTTGACATGGCAACCCTGACGCAAACGCGCTGGCAGGATTGGCTGCACAGCGTCGAGGAAGCGACGGAAAAATTCGCGCCCTACAACAATGAAACATTTGCGGCCGGCATCTGCATCGGCGGCAAATTGTCGATGATGGCCGCACACCGCAAACCGAACAGCATCAAGGCTGTGGCGATCTATTCGCCCTGCTTCCACTATGACGGCTGGAACGTGCCGCACTATTACTGGCTGCTGTCGCCGTTCATCGAACTCCTGTCATACATCCCATCTGTTGCCCGGCTGAATTTCAGCGAAACATCGGCGCTGGGCATCAAGGATGAACGCATCCGCCGCATGATGGAAAGCATGGAAGCGGAAGGCGTCATCGACAAATTCCCCGGCAAGGGCATTGTCGAGATGTACCGTCTCGGCAAGGAGCTGAAGAAGAACCTGCCGCAGATGCAAACGCCCACACTGATCCTGCATGCGACGGAAGACGATCTGAGCAGCCCGAAACATGCGCGCTACATCAGCCGCCATATTGGCGGGCCGCATCAGTTGAAATGGATCGAAGACAGCTACCATATGATCCACGTGGACCGGCAGCGTCAAAAGGTCGGTGACTATACGGCGGAATTCTTCGAGGCAAACAATGCACCAGCCTATGCATGATCAGTTCCTGCCGCAGACGGCCGCATCGCCGGCAATCCCGGCGGTGGCGCAGGCGCGCGTGTTCGATTCCATCCGCGATATCGGCCACGAAGCATGGAACATGTGCTTTGCCGGGGAAGTCGAGGATTATGACTGCCTGCTGGCCATCGAGGAAGCCGGCATCGCCGGTTTTGCCTTCCGCTATGTCACGGTCGTCGAGAACGGGCGGCTGCTGGCGGCCATGCCGGCGTTCCTGACCGATTATCAGCTGGATACGACATTGGAAGAAGGCCGCCTGCGCCAGTTTCTGCGCCGCATACGGCAAACCTATTCGCGCTTACTCACACTGAAGCTCGCCTGTCTGGGCTCTCCATGCACCGAGAACGGCGTCACGGGCTTTCATCCCGATCTGCCGGAACAGCGCAAGGCCGAGCTGTTTTCGCTGGTCTTGTCTGGATTTGAGCACTACGCCAAGGCGAATGGCTGTTCACTGATCGGGATCAAGGACGTACCGGAGCCAACCACGGCAGCCTTTGGCACTGTCTTCTCCGACCGTGCCTTCGCAGGCATTCCGGGGTTGCCGACGGCCTGGCTCGACATCAATTTCGACTCCATCGAAACCTATATGGCGCGTCTTTCCTCCGGCACCCGCAAGGATATGCGCCGGAAGATGAAGTCATTCGAAAAGATCCGGATTGAAAACCGATCCGACTTCGGAACGATGCTGCCGCAGGTCATGGCGCTCTACCACGACACCCGCAACCGCAGCGAATGGCAGTTTGAAGAACTGACCGCAGATTATTTCGACGGCGTCCTGCGCCGCATGCAGGGACGGTCATTCTGCACCTTCTACTACGCCGGCGACCAGCTCCTGGCCGCCAATCTGCTCGTGCATGACGGCAACACGCTGATCGACAAGTTCTTCTGCATGAACAGCGCCGAAGGCCGCGCCTACAACCTGTACTACCTGAGCTGGTTCACCAATCTGCGCCATTGCCTGGAACATGGGATGACCCGGTATCAGAGCGGGCAGGCCTATTACGAGAACAAGATTCGTCTCGGCAGCCAGCTCACGCGCAACACCATGTATTTCAAGCACCGCAATCCGGTCGTGCAATGGGCATTGCGGCTGGCTTCGCCGCTCTTCGCTGCGGATGAAACGCTGAAGGACAGCGCATGAAGCCGATCAATCTCGTCTGGTTTGCCATTCCCCTCTTCAACACCCTGTTTCAGGTTTTCATCAAGCTTGCGGCGGAACAGATGACCGGGCTTGGCTTTAATATGGCCTGGCTGATCCACGCCGCCACGTCGCCCTGGATGCTTGCAGCCATTGCCGCCGAAGTCATCTGCTTCGTTTTCTGGCTGCAAGCGCTGGCCCAGCTCGACCTGAGCAAGGCATTTCCTCTGACCGGTATCAGCTATGTGATGATCCTGGCGACCAGCTGGCTGATCTTCCAGGAAGACATCACGCCGCTGCAGATTATCGGCAGCACACTGATTCTGATCGGGGTTTGGCTGATTGGAACAGCGTCGGGGGAGCGAAAGGACACGGAACCGTCACTCTCCGGCGCTATACCCCATAAATTGCGTTAGGCGGATGATGTTTGACTGCGTGTCCATATTTCGATGTAATCTGCCATGACAAGACCGCATGCACCGCGAAGGTCAGGACCTATGGATCGCTACGAAACTTTTGCAACCTGGATCTTCATTGCATTTGGCGTGCTGGTTCTTGCCGGATTGATGGCGTTTTCGATCACAAGCAATGACCAGCCGGCATTTCTGTTTGCACTCGGTGCGTCCTGCACCGGGTTTTTTCTGGGCTTTGCCGTCGTTTTCAATCAGCCCAAACTGTATGGCTTGATTCTCCTAGCCACGATTGTCCTCGTGGGCTGCTCGATTGCCGCCATTGTCACCTGACTGATCACTCGACCGGCTGTGTGATGTGTCGGTATGCGCCGTGCCAGTAGAGCAGCGGTTCAGCATTCCGGCGTAACGTGACAGCGCGCACCCGGCCGATGAGAATGCCGTGCGAATGCCGCTCGATGGCATCGTCGAGCTCGCAGTCAAGCACTGTCAGGGCATTCTTCAGCGCCAGGGTTCCCGTGGCCAGCTCCTGCCACTCCGCGTCCAGATAGCGGTCTATCCCCTTGCGCCCGCCACGTCCCGCAAAGCTGTCAGCCACGTGCCGCTGGTCATGCGCCAGAACATTCACGCAGAAACTGCCATGGCGCTGCAGGACCGGCCAGGACGACGAATCCCGGTTGAGACTGACAATCACCGAGGGCGGGTCAATGGCTAGGGATGAAACAGACGTGGCGGTAAACCCCGTGCGGTCGTTGCCGCGTCCGACGGTGACAACGCTCACGGCGCCCGCAAGATGGCGCATGGAATCCTTGAACAAGTCAGCTTCCACGGTCAATTCATGCTGGGCGGCACGCGCCCCGGTCTGAAAGACGGACATTTTTTCCTCATTCATTGGATCATCCTGGGGATCACTCTGGCAGGCGGTCGTTCGATCGGACGGCCACGCACCCCTGCATTGCAGCACATAGGTATAGCGACAAACCAGATTGTGCTTTGCTCAACCTGCGACCATTCGGCAATTTTGTTTTGCGTTTTTTGGCTATTTCGAGAAACCAAATCCAAAACGTCTGCAATGACGACCGGAGAGATGGAGATTGATGGTGCTACGCGCGCCGGAATGGCTCAGACGTGAGTCCCCGGAATCAGCGCCAAGCCACTGCGGAGGCAGCAATGCCATTTTGTCCGCGAATGACGAAAACAGACTGAGAGGAGAACTTATTTCCAGTCATTGGCATTTTGAGACAAAATCATACCCAGGAGGCCATCAAAATAGTAATCTCTATCGTGTTAATCGTCTATCGAATGCCCGATGATTGGCAGCACCCGCATGGAGAGAACGAATCTGATGGCGTCCACTGACTACACGACCACCCGCGTTGCGCCAGCTCAGGCATTCCGGCGCCTCTTCAAAAACAGAGACCGCATGACTGTCGCGGTGATTTTCGCCGTTGCCTTTGCATTCCATCTGGCCGCGTTGTTTAATCTCCTGCCTGCATGATCCAAGATCGGGATGCCGTTCAGGCGATTATTCCCATACCTTCCCGCATGATCCAGATGAGCGGACGATCCCATGGCTTCCCTGTTCTCTTCGCTGACAATCGGTGATCTCACACTGCCAAGCCGGATCGTCATGGCCCCGATGACGCGCCACCGCGCGCTGCACGGGAAAATACCCGGCAGCCTCAATGCGCTTTATTATGCGCAGCGCGCCAGCGCCGGGCTTGTCATCACGGAGTCGACGGAAATCGATCCGCACAGCAGCGTCGAGGTGCCAACCCGCCCGGGCCTTTACAACGACGCGCAGCAAGCCGGCTGGCGCCTGGTAACAGACGCCGTGCACGCAGCGGGCGGGCGGATTTTTGTCCAGCTGTCGCATATGGGCAGAGCCGCCCTTCCCTCGCAATTGCGGGATGGCCGTTGGCCCGTCGGTCCTTCAGCCCTGGCGGCTGCCGGAAAAATCTATACGGCAAACGGTCCCGAACCCTATGTCGAGCCGCAGGCGCTCTCTCTCGATGACATCGCCGGGATTGTCGGTGAATTCGCCGATGCGGCGGCGCGTGCAAAAAATGCCGGGTTTGACGGCATCGAAATTCACGGTGCCAATGGCTATCTCGTCGATCAGTTTCTGCGCGATGGCAGCAATGTCCGCACCGACGGCTATGGCGGTTCGGTGGAAAACCGCTTCCGCTTCCTGCGTGAAATCATCGAGGCGGCGAAGGCGTTTTGGCCGGCGGGCCGCATCGGCGTTCGACTTTCGCCGACCAATCCCTTTCAGGGCATGAGCGACAGCGATCCCGTTGCGCATTTTTCTGGGATAGCCGCCCTGCTCCAGCCTCTTGGCCTTGCTTATCTGCACATTGTGGCACCGGCTGTTGTGCCCGATGGACAAGCCGATGCTGCGCCTGCCATCCGGGCAGCATTTCAAGGTCCGCTGATTGTTGCAGGCGGCTACAGGCGCGAACACGCGGAAGCCGTGCTGGCCAATGGCGGCGCCGATCTGGTTGCCATTGGCGAAGCCTACATCGCCAATCCGGATCTTCCGCAGCGCTGGCGTACCGATGCCACACTCAATGCGGCCGACAAATCGACATTCTATACCACCGACGCCAACGGCTATACGGATTATCCGAGCCTTGAACTTGTTGACGATTGAAAGCGTCAGCAGGAACCAGAATATTTTCACTCCGTGTGGAACCAATCCTTCGCTGAAGCATTGTGTGGGTACTGGTAACCCCAACCAGTCTTGGCTTTCCCCCACAAGCCAACACAGCCCAATCCTCATACCCCTTGAGGATTGGGCTTTTTTCTTTAGCATTGCGGTTCACACAATCGAAACGGAGGAAGCAATGTCCATTGATAGCGCCAAGCAAGCCATCGAGACTGCGATCCATCGCGGTGATTTCAAGAGCATGGGGATTGCCGTCTTCAAGGCAATCAATGCCTTGGAGGAGCGCATCCGGCAAATGGAGGAAGAGATCGCCAGCCTGAAAGCAAAAGTGAACTGAGCTCCGGCCATTCTTTCTTTGAAATGAAAGCTGGCTATGTTAAACTTTTGCCAAGTTGAGTGTAGCGGTACCTTGAGCCTGCGCCGCACTGAAACGATGCGTGATATTTTTATCCAGAGTCCAGTTTGTTAGAGCCAAATCAAGCCTCAACCCGTGAAACCCCTTCCGTTTAGGCAGGGGTTTTGCTTGTAAGGATGACCGCTATGAAAATCGTTCTGACGATTGTCGCGTTGCTTCTGATCATCATGGGCACCGTCTGGGCGTTGCAGGGCCTGAGCATCCTCGGCGGCAGTTTCATGGTCGGCCAGACGCGCTGGCTGTATATTGGTCTCGTCACAATCGTGATCGGTGCCATTCTCCTGGTCTTCGCCACCGTGCGGCGATAGCAGGCGGCCTTCCGCCATTCCGCCCATCCATCCCGTCCAAATCCAGACTTTACAATGCCTTGGCTATGCTTCTGTCTGGATTTGTCAGGAGGCCGCTGATAGAACGGCAGAATGAACGCGGGAGGCGAAGTTTCATGACCGAACTGACAATTATCGTAGAATTCGAGACCCATGAAGGTCGCGAAGAGGAATTCACCACGCTCATTCGCGAGCATGCGCGCAAAACACTGGATGAGGAACCGGGCTGCCTGCGGTTCGAGGTCATCAAACCCATTGCGCGGGACGGCACCCCCATTGCCAACAAGGTCATGGTCAACGAACTCTATGCCAATGAAGCGGCGGTTACCGCCCACGAAAACAATCCGCGCATGGCGAAAGTGCGTGCCGCCAATGCACCATTGCTCAAATCCAGCCGGCTGATCCTGGCCAAGTCGCTGAGCCCCAAGCCGGCCGACGGCATGACCACCATGGAACTGAATGCCAGCAATGACGATTGAGGAGCTATGCCTAACGTCGAATGTCGTCGGGCATCGAAATATGCGATGAACAATTCCAGCACTTTTTCATTCTCTGTCCCTGCCGCGGCTACAAGAAGGTTTCCTGTGAAAAACAAACTGGCACTGGCCATGCTTTTGCCCTGTCTTTTGACCATCAGCAATTGCGGTGCCATGCGCTGGATGGATGAGACATCGAAAGCGTCCGGTCCAACCAGTTGTGCCGGCTGGAACAAGATCCGCATCAAGCCGGAAACAGCCGTCTACCTCGCCCGCAATGATTTCTCGGCCGGAATAGACATCGATTCCCATAATCTCAATGGACAATCGCACGGCTGCTGGAACTGACGGGCCGCGCCTGTCTGTCTGCCGAGCGGGCTTTCTGGAACCAAATGCTGCCGCCACCGTTATTCCCCTGTATCGATGAAAGGAATTCCGGAATGGCAACGAATATATCCAAAGCCCGTGACGCAGCCGAAGAGGATCTGGAAAGCCAGATCGCCGCATTGCGCAAGGAGCTTTCAGGGATAACCCAATCCCTGTCCGACCAGGGTTATGATCTGCTCGACCAGGCGAACGCGACCTACCGTTCGGTTAGGCGGCATGGCCGCAAAGCCGCGCGGTTCGTCGGTGATGAAGCACAGGTCGTGGCAGACAAGGCCAAGGAAAATCCCCTGATCACGGTTGCTGTTATCTCAGCAATTGCCGGGATCGGTCTGCTCGCCGGTTTGAGCGCCTATCGCCGGTAAATGCCCCTGCCCTTGAAATGGGCAATGCGGCCACCTATATCAGTTGCAGAAATTCGGCTCCGTCTTTGAGCACGGATGTACTGGCACTGGTGTCGAGCCGAATTCGGAAAGGTCGGGAATTCCCGGCCTTTTTTATTGTCTTTTTGCATCAGCCGCACCCTTATGGCGAGACTTTAGCGCGTCATCTGTTGCACCCGTGGGACGGAACATCTATGAAAGACAGGAATACAGCCTTGATCGGGTTGGATGAGGTTTTACATTGAGACTGAGCCCCTTCGATTCCAGGATGGGGTGTTGAGAGCGAGCTGCCTGAATGGACAATTTCGAGAAATACGCACTGGCTTTGATGGTCGTATTCGGTGCCCTTATCATTGGCGGCCTGATGGCCGTCCATATCGCATGGGTCCATAAAGCCGGATTTCTCTACGCATTGGCCGCTGCCATTGTTGTCTGGGCCGCCGGATTTGCCGTTCTGTTTGACAAGCCGCGTGTCTATGGTTTCCTGCTGCTTGTGGCTGCTGCTTTCATTACGGCATCGATCGTCGTTCTGGTTCGCTGATCACGCCTGACCCGGCCTTCCAATGCACCATTGGAAAATATGAAACTTAGGTTCATATTATTATTTACTTTATCAAGAATAATTCTAAAGTAGCGTCTCGTTCCCATAGCATGACCTGATTTCGGGTTGAGAGAGATATTCCCATGCGACTGACCAGACAGACCAATTATGCCATTCGTATTCTGATGTATTGCGCCGCCAATGATGGCAATCTGAGCCGGATCGCCGAAATTGCGCACGCCTACACAGTCTCGGAACTTTTCCTGTTCAAGATCCTGCAGCCGCTCGTTGAAAACGGTTTCATTGAAACCGTACGCGGTCGCAATGGCGGCGTGAAACTCGGCAAGCCTGCCAAGGACATCACCCTTTTCGACGTGGTGCGCGTGACCGAAGAAAACTTTGCCATGGCGGAGTGCTTTGAGAACGATGCCGCGGAATGCCCCTTGATCGACAGCTGCGGTTTGAATGCCGCCTTGCGCAAGGCATTGAACGCCTTCTTCGAGGTGCTCGCCCAGTATTCCATCGATGATATCGTCAAGACGAGAGACGTGCGCGCCCTCCTCGGTATCGACAATCTGGCACCCCGCCTCGCCACGGCGAGCTGACAGAATTTTCTTGGGTGACCGGCCCCGGGGATCGGTCACCAATCACAATCCGCATGAATGGAGTTGCGCCATGTATATCGCCATGAATCGTTTCAAGGTTCAGTCGGGCTCCGAAGACGCGTTTGAAACCGTGTGGAAGTCACGCGACTCCCGGCTGTCCTCGGTGCCCGGCTTTGTCGAATTCCACCTGCTGCGCGGCGCCCGGAACGAGGAAGAGAATTACACCCTCTATGCATCGCACACCGTGTGGCGGACCCAGGCGGATTTCACCGCATGGACTCAGTCCGAACATTTCCGTGCAGCGCATCGCAATGCCGGCGATACCAAGCCGAGTTACATCGGACACCCGCAATTCGAGGGGTTCTCCGTGGTCGAGGGTGCCTGATTTAGTCTTTTTGCGACAAATGAGACGTTTTGACACATGCGTGGCCGGCGATGCATTTTGCCAGCCAGGACGGCAAAATCGACGAAATATGATTGAATTGGTTATGTTATTTTCCCAGTTTAGAATTATTCCAAGCTATTGATATCACGGCATATTCAGCGGCCGGCATTTGACAGAATTCGGACAAACCAGTCTTATAGGATCAGTATTGCGAATAACGCATGACCTTTAATGTTAGGGCCTTGAACCCTTGCGATTGGAGGAACCCTTGTCTGGTTCGAAAGTATTTCCAGGTTGCGGAACAATGTTTCCGGGCCAATTTCTGCAAAGCGCCACCCGTCCTGTCACTAGGAGAAGTTCTGACATTGTAAAACTGTCAGGATTTTCGGGTATTTATTCTTATGAATGTGGCGCTTAGACAACATGCTTGTATGTCATTGCAATATCATCACCCAGAAAGAAATCGAGAATACTATCACTGAACTTCTCGATGCTGACCCGTGGCAACTGATTGTCCCGGCAAAAGTCTACCATGCCATGCAGAAGCGTGGCCGCTGCTGTGGCTGCTTCCCAAACGTCGTTGAAACCATCATAAAGGTGACGGAAGAATATCACCTCCGCCACGGTTCAAACGATTCTGATGCTGTCTCGTTTATCGATCGTGTGCGGGCATTGCGTCACGAATACGGGAGTTCACGGCATGAAAGGCGACAAAAAGGTCATCGAGCGGCTTAACGAGGCACTGTTCCTCGAATTGGGAGCGGTCAACCAGTATTGGTTGCATTATCGCCTGCTGGACGATTGGGGTTACAAGCTGCTCGCCAAGAAGGAGCGCGCCGAATCCATCGAGGAAATGCAGCACGCTGACAAGATCATCGAGCGCATCATCTTCCTCGAAGGCCATCCAAACCTGCAGTCCATCGGCGCCCTGCGCATCGGCCAGAACATCAAGGAAGTTCTGGAAGCCGATCTGGCCGGCGAATATGACGCTGTGAAGTCGTACAAGAAGTCGCGTGAGATCTGCGCGGAAGTGGGCGACTACGTCACCAAGGAACTCTTTGACGAGCTTCTGAAGGACGAGGAAGGCCACATCGATTTCCTCGAGACCCAGCTCGACCTTCTCAAGCGCATCGGCGTCGAGAATTATGGTCAGCTCAACGCGGCGCCAGCCGACTCCGCTGAATAAGCGACCCATCGCATTCACAAAAAAGGGCGCCCATGGGCGCCCTTTCCTTTTGTATCGCGGCAAACCTTATTTCGGCAGCTTGTCGTCCACGCCGGCAACGTAGAAGTTCATGCCGAGAATGGTCTTGTCGTCGGCGGTTTCACCAGCCTTCAGCCATTCGGAGCCGTCCTGCTTCTTGACCGGACCGGTGAAGGGCTTCAGCGCACCGGATGTGATCTTGGCCTGGGTTTCCTCGGCCAGTTTCTTCACATCGTCAGGCATGTTGGTGTAGGGCGCCATGACCACGAGGTTTTCATGCATGCCGTGGAAAACATTGTGGGTCTTCCATGTGCCATCGATCACGGCCTTGGCCCGTTCGATGTAGTAAGGGCCCCAATTGTCGACGATGGCGGTCAACTGGGTTTCCGGGCCGAACTTGATCATGTCGGAAGCCTGGCCGAATGCCTTGATCTTGCGTTCCGCGGCAACCTGCATCGGCGCGGTCGAATCCGTATGCTGGGTGATGATATCGACGCCCTGGTCGACCAGAGCCTTGGCGGCATCGGCTTCCTTGCCCGGATCGAACCAGGCATTGGCCCAGATCACCTTGACCTTGAAGTTCGGGTTGACCGACTGCGCACCCAGCATGAAGGAGTTGATGCCCTGCACCACTTCGGGGATCGGGAATGAACCGATATAACCGGCAACGCCAACCTTGGATAGCTTGGCGGCAATCACACCCTGTACGTAGCGGCCTTCATAGAAGCGCGAATTGTACACGGCAACATTGTCTGCCGTCTTGTAGCCGGTCGCGTGTTCGAACTTCACATTCGGGAATTTCTGCGCAACCTTGATCGTCGCATCCATGTAGCCGAACGAGGTCGTGAAGATCAGCTTGTTGCCGGCACGCGCCAGACGCTCGATGGAGCGCTCGGCATCGGCGCCTTCAGGCACGCTTTCGAGGAAGGTTGTCTCGACCTTGTCGCCAAGCGCCTTTTCCATTTCCTTGCGGCCCTGATCGTGCTGGTAGGTCCAGCCGAAATCACCGGGCGGTCCGATATAGATGAAGCCGACCTTCAGTTTGTCTTCGGCATGGGCCGCGCCCGCAACGGCAAAGCTGGCAGCCATGGACAGCGCCATAAGCAGTTTTTTCATTCGTGTTCACCTCTCTGTTAAACCAAAAGCCTTGTCTTTTATTCTCGCCCGGCTGCTCAGCGGTCGGGCACGAAGGGTTTGCCGAGGGATGTCGGCGTATTCATCAGGGTCAGCCGCTTGTTCCGCGAAATCAGAACAAGCACGATAATCGTTGCCAGATAAGGCAGCGACGACATGAACTGCGAGGGTATGCCGATGCCAAGCGCCTGGGCGTGCAGCTGGCCGATGGTGACAGCGCCAAAGAGGTAGGCGCCCGCAAGAATCCGCCATGGCCGCCACGAGGCGAACACCACCAGTGCAAGCGCGATCCATCCCCGGCCCGACGTCATGTTTTCCACCCATTGCGGCACATAGACGAGCGATAGTTGCGCACCGGCGAGCCCGGCGCAAGCGCCCCCGAACATCACGGCGAGATAACGCACCCGAATAACCCGCACGCCAAGCGCATGCGCCGAGGTATGATTGTCACCGACGGCGCGCAATGTCAGTCCGGCACGGGTGCGGAACAGGAACCATGTGACGCCGATGGTCAGAAGGATCGACATATAGAAAATCGGATCCTGTCCGAACAGGAATTTCCCGACGACCGGCAAATCCGTCAGCACCGGAATATTCAGGGACTGCATCCGCACGCCGGGCAGCCCGACAAAACTCTCGCCGATCATGGCGGAAGCGCCCAGCCCCAGCAGCGTCAAAGCCAGGCCCGTTGCCACCTGATTGGTCACCAGCGTCAGCGTCAGGAAACCGAACAGCAGCGAAAAGGCAGCCCCGGCCAGAATGGCTGCGAACATGCCGAGCCACGCCGATCCGGTGAGCTGCGCAACGCCGAATCCGGCAACAGCACCCATGATCATCATGCCTTCGACGCCAAGATTGAGCACGCCAGAGCGTTCCACGACCAGTTCGCCCATGGCAGCGATCAGCAAGGGCGTTGCGGCTGTGGCAACCGTCAGGAGAATGGCTTCGAACATACCCATGTCATGCCCCCTTTGCTGCGGCGTCGCTGTGCCGGGTGACGAAGCGGATGCGGTAATAGATAAGCGTGTCGCTCGCCAGCACGAAAAACAGGATGATGCCTTGGAAGATGCGCGCCGATTTCTCGGAAATGCCGAGCGAAACCTGTGCCGCTTCACCGCCCAGATAGGACAGCGCCAGAACCAGCCCTGCGGCGACAATGCCAAGCGGGTTAAGACGGCCAAGGAAGGTAACGATGATGGCAGTAAAGCCATAGCCGGGCGAGATTGTCGTGCGCAATTGGCCGACTGCGCCGGAAACCTCGGCAATCCCGGCAAGCCCGGCCAGCGCCCCGGAGACCAGGAACGCGAAGAATGTCAGGCGCCCGGCGCTGAAACCGGCAAAACGCCCTGCCCGCGCGCTGCGCCCCAGCACCTTGATTTCAAAGCCGTTCAGCGTGCGCGACAGCATGAACCAGACAAGGAGTGCGGCGACAATCGCCAGAACAAATCCCCAATGCGCCCGGCCTGACGAAGCCCATATCTCGGGAAGGATGGCACTGGAATTGAACTGCACCGTTTCGGGGAAGTTGAAACCCTGCGGGTTGCGCCAAGGGCCGCGCACGATCCAGTCGAGGAACAGTTGCGCCACGTAGACCAGCATCAGGCTCGTCAGAATCTCGTTGGTGTTGAACCGCACCTTGAGGAACGCCGGGATGGTCGCATAGGCCATCCCGCCCGCCATGCCCAGCAGCAGCATCATCGGCAGGACATACCAGCCCTGAAAATCCGGGAAAACCACCGGCAGGATCGATCCGGCGATCCCACCCATGATCAATTGCCCCTCCGCGCCGATATTCCAGTTGTTGGAAAGGAAGCAGACGGAGAGCCCCACGGCGATCAGGATCAGCGGCGCTGCCTTCACCAGCAGCTCATGCCACGACCAGATCTCGGTCAGCGGCTCGATGAAATAGGAATAGAGCGCCGAAACCGGGTTCTTGCCAAGCAGCGCAAACAGGATGGCGCCGGCAATCAGCGTGAGGAACAGGGCGATGAACGGCGACAGCGCACTGAACAGTGCCGAATGTTGCGGACGCCTGACCAATTCGACACGCATCAGGCCGCCCCTGCACTTGCATGGGCCGACGCGGTATCGGCACCGCCCATCATCAAACCGACACGTTCCATATTCATCGCTTCAATCGGGACCGATTGCGACAGGCGCCCATGCACCATGGCGGCAATCCGGTCGGAGATTTCAAAGAGTTCATCGAGATCCTGGCTGATCACGATCACGGCGGAACCGCTGCGCGCTAGATCGACGAGCGCCTGCCGGATATGGGCGGCAGCACCGGCGTCGACGCCCCAGGTCGGCTGGTTGACCACCAGAACCGATGGATTGCGGTCCAGCTCGCGCCCGATCAGAAATTTCTGGAGGTTTCCACCGGAAAGCGCTGATGCATCTGGGTTTTCCGCACTTTTACGAACATCCATCTGTGCGACGATCCGCTTTGCCGCAAGGGCAAGGCTGGATTGCTGGAGCAGCCGCAACAGGCCGCCGCCGAGGAAGACCTTTCCATCCGTGGCGTAACGCGACAACAACAGATTGTCGGTCAGCGACATATTGGGAACCGCACCGTGCCCAAGTCGCTCCTCCGGCACAAAGGCCGCGCCCAGCCTGCGCCGCGCGGAGATACCGGATCGTCCGGTGTCCCTGCCGCGAATACGGACAATGTCCGGCCGTTCCTGCAGCACTTCGCCGGATATGGCTTCGAACAGTTCGCCCTGTCCGTTGCCGGCGACACCGGCAATGCCAAGAATTTCACCCGGATTGACGGCCAGCCGGATATCATGCAGCGGCACGGAAAACGGGCCGCGCGGCTTCTGCGACAGGCCGTTGACTTCAATCAGTGCCGATTGGGTTGCTGGCGCCGCGTTCGGACGGCGTTCGATGACGTGGATGTCGCTGCCAACCATCATGCGCGCCAGAGAACTTGCGGTTTCCTGGCGCGGGTCGCACTGGCCGACAACCTTGCCGTGGCGCAGCACCGTTGCCCGGTCGCACAGCCGCCGCACCTCTTCCAGCCTGTGGCTGATATAGAGGATCGATTTTCCCTCCGACTTCAACCGCTCCAGCGTGACAAACAACAGGTCGGCTTCCTGCGGCGTCAGTACCGATGTCGGTTCGTCGAGAATGATCAGGTCGGGATTTTGCAGCAGGCAGCGGATAATCTCGATACGCTGGCGTTCGCCCACGGAAAGATCGCCGACGAGGGCATCAGGATCAACCGGCAGACCATAGGTCCGGCCGATGTCCCGCGCCTTTGCGGCGATGGTGTTGAGGTCGGTTTTCTCGTCGAGCGACAGCGCGATGTTTTCGGCGGCAGTCAAGGCATCGAAAAGCGAAAAGTGCTGGAAAACCATGCCGATGCCGAGCGATCTTGCCATTGCCGGATTGGCGACCGCAACCGCTTTGCCCTTCCAGCCGATCTCACCTGAAGTCGGCTGCAGCGCGCCGAACAGCATTTTGACCAGCGTGGATTTGCCAGCGCCGTTTTCCCCCAGGAGGGCGTGAATTTCTCCGGTGCCGATTGTCAGGTCGATCCCGTCGCAGGCTTTCAGAGAGCCGAAAATTTTGGTGAGCCCGGTTGCTTCCAGAAGTGGATGCCCAGCCCCGTTCTTATCGCTTATGCTTGTCATAGTTCCCCACGGCCCAGGACGATTATTCTGAGGTGCCCCTAACCATTTCCGATCCTATGTCGGGCAGCATCGATTTGGGAAGTGCAAAACCAGAGGTTGCGGCCTTTTGCGCACATTATTCGAGCATCATTTTCAGCGGCTTAAGGAATAAGCACCGTAGTCCCGGTCGTTTTGCGCGCTTCAAGATCGCGATGCGCCGTCGCCGCGTCCTTGAGGGCATAGGTCTGACCGATATCGATGCGCACCACACCGCTTTCCACTTGGTCAAAAAGCGCACGCGCTGCATTTTCAAGCGCAGCCCGCGCCGCGACATAGACGAACAATGTTGGCCGCGTCAGGTAGAGGGAGCCCTTGCGCGACAGGATGCCGAGATCGAATGGCGCAACCGGACCGGATGACTGGCCAAAGCAGACGAGCATGCCGCGCGGACGCAGGCAGTCCAGCGACCCGTCGAATGTATCCTTGCCGACGGAATCGTAGACCACGTCGACACCCCTTCCGCCGGTAATTTCCTTCACCCGTTCGACAAAGTTCTCGGTGCGATAGTTGATGACATGGTCGAAACCGTTCTCGAGCGCGAGTTTTACCTTCTCGTCCGAACCGGCAGTGCCGATGACGGTCGCGCCGAGATGCTTGGCCCATTGGCCGGCTATCAGCCCGACACCGCCGGCCGCCGCATGAAACAGGACCGTGTCGCCCTTCTTGACCGGAAAGGTTTCCCGCAGGAGATAATAGGCCGTCATGCCCTTCAGCATCATCGAACCGGCCTGCTGGAAGGAAATGGAGTCCGGGACCTTGACGAGCCGGTCGGCCGGCATGATGCGTTCCTCCGCATAGGCGCCGATCGGATTGACATAGGCGACGCGATCGCCCGGTTTCACATCGGTAACACCAGGACCGACGCTGAGCACGACGCCCGCGCCCTCATTGCCCGGAATGAGCGGCAGACCGCCTGGCGACGGATAGAGGCCGGTGCGGAAATAGACATCGATGAAATTCAGGCCGATGGCCTCATTGCGCATACGCACTTCGCCGGGGCCCGGCTCACCGACGGTAACATCTTCATAGACCAGCGCTTCAGGACCACCCGTCTGATGAATACGAATTGCCTTGACCATCATGCCTTCTCCGTCCGTCCAAGATTGGGAAATGCCTGCATCACCGCCCCGATGAGGAAGAGGTAGATGCCTGTGACCGAAATACCGGCCCGCACCCAGAGGGGCGAATCCAGATGCTGGTACAGCGAAAGTACGCCGAAAGCGCACCACAGGAAGAAAATCGTGAGATTCAGCGGCCGCAGGCGCTGCACGCGCACCGGGTGCAGGAAATAGATCGGCAGGAACGAAACGATGGCGGCACCGAGGACAATGGCAAATGCCACCCATTCGCCGGGCTTGACGATGAACAGGGTGAACACCAGCATGTTCCAGACGACCGGAAAGCCCTTGAAGAAGTTTTCCTTCGTCTTCATGCCCGTATCGGCATAGTAGATCGCACTGGATACGACGATGATCGCCGCCGCCAGAAAGGACAAGCCCTCGCCCATGAAGCCGCGCTGATACAGCGCAAAGGCCGGGATGAGCACATAGGTCATATAGTCGATGATGTTGTCGAGCAGTTCGCCCGACCAGTTGGGCAGCACATATTTGACTTCGAGCTTGCGCGCGATCGGCCCATCGATACCGTCAACGAACAACGCCAGCCCCAGCCACCAGAACATGGCCGTCCAGCTTCCTTCGCTGGCCGCAACCACCGAGAGGAACGCCAGGAAGGAACCGGAGGCGGTCAGCAAATGCACCGAGAAGGCCTTGGCTTGTGGTGCCGTCACTTTTTTGGGTTTAACGCCCCGGGGCAAAGTTGGTTTTTTCACGGTCCGCGCCAATCTGCTGCATGATACTGATCCGCTTGTCGCTATATGTTACCAAGGACAAACGATTTGCGAGCAGCTTTTCTTGAAAACGACCCAAAGCGCAAGCAATGTTCCTGATATAAACTGTTGAAAGCCAAAACGGCTTGGAAGCGGAGACAGATGATGACCAGCACCCGAACGGATCCCATTGTTGTTGCAGGAACCGGTCATGTCGGCCTGATTGCCGCCATTGCCCTTGGTCAGCACCTTGAAAACGTCGTCAGTCTCGGCGTTATCCCCACCGGCACAGACAAGCGCACGACGGCTCTGATGATGCCCGCCATCCGTTTTCTCCAGCGTATCGGTCTCTGGGATAGCATTGCGCCACATGCCGCCCCCATCGGATCCATGCGCATTCTCGATGGCACCAACCGGCTGGTCAGAAGCCCTGTGGTGACGTTCGAAGCCTCCGAGATCGACGAAGACGCCTTTGGCTACAACATCCCCAATGCCGCGCTCACCAAAACGCTCAGCAATGCGCTGAAGCAATCGCCGGTCCGCCATGTCGCCGCGTCGGCAACCCACTATCATCCGGTGGACAATGCCATGGCGGTCGAAGCCAGTGATGGTTCGGTGTTCACGGCCAACATCGTTATTGCCGCCGATGGCCGCTCGTCCCTGGCCCGGGAAGCAGCGGGCATCTCCGCGCGCACCTGGCAGTACAACCAGACTGCGGTGGTGCTCAGCTTCAGCCACACGCGCGATCATCATGATATTTCAACGGAATTTCACACGGAGCATGGCCCGTTCACGCAGGTGCCGCTGGCAGGGAAACGGTCAAGCCTCGTCTGGGTGACGACACCCGCCCATGCGGCGGAACTTCTGGACCTGAATGCGGAACAGCTGGCGGTCCGCGTCGAGGAACGCATGCAGTCCATGCTCGGCGCCGTCACCATCGATGTTGAAGCACAGGCCTGGCCGCTGTCGGGCCTTGTCCCGAACGCCTTTGCCCGCAACCGCGTGTTTCTGGCGGGCGAATCGGCGCATGTGTTTCCGCCCATTGGAGCGCAGGGACTCAATCTCGGCGTCCGGGATGTGGAAACACTGCTTGATACCCTGCCCGCCGATGGCAGCGATCTTGGCGCCACGGCGGTTGTTTCGGCCTATAACCGCAAGCGCAGCCCCGATATCATCGCCCGCACCGGCGCGGTCGACGCGCTGAACCGGTCATTGCTGTCGGACTTCCTGCCCGTGCAGATGGTGCGCAGCGGCGGCCTGGAACTGCTCCGTACCTTCTCGCCGCTGCGCAGTTTTCTCATGCGTGAGGGTCTGCGCCCCGGCAGCGGCTTTCGCTGGCCGCGCCGGGAAGGAAAGCGCGCCTAAACGAGAACAAAGTCCAGCAGCAGCTTGATGTTCAGCACGGCAATCACCACCGCAATGATCATGGCAAGCACCGTGAGCCATTTCGGCGAGACCAGGACACCCATTTTGGTCTTGCTGGCGGTGAACATGACCAGCGGAAACACGGCAAAGGACAGCTGAAGGCTGAGCACGACCTGCGTCAGGATCAAAAGCTTGGCCGTTCCGCTGTCGCCGTACCAGACGGTCACCGCCCCCGCTGGAACAATGGCAATGGCACGGGTGATCAACCGGCGCAGCCAGGGCGCCAGCCTGATTTTCAAAAAGCCTTCCATCACGATCTGTCCGGCCAGTGTCGCCGTCACCGTCGAGTTGATGCCGCAGCACAGCAAGGCGATACCGAACAGGGTCGGGGCGAAACCCCAGCCGAGGAGCGGCGCAAGCAGTGAATGCGCTTCGCCGAGTTCCGCCACTTCGGTCCGCCCCGTCTTGTTGAAGGTCGCGGCGGCAAGGATCAGGATCGCCGCGTTGATGACCAGGGCAAAGGTCAGCGCAATGGTGGAGTCCCACGTGGCATACTTCAGCGCCTGACGCTTTTCCGGCGTGGTGTGGCCGTAGTCGCGCGTCTGGATGATGCCGGAGTGCAGATAGAGATTGTGCGGCATCACCGTCGCGCCGAGAATGCCAAGCGCGAGATAGAGCATTTCCGGGTTGGTGACGATTTCCGTTGTCGGGGCAAATCCCTTGATCACGGCGGCCCAATCGGGATCCGCGAGGAAAATCTGGATGCCGAAGCACAGCGCAATCACGCCCAGCAGCGTGATGATCAGCGCTTCCACCCAGCGGAAGCCAAGCTTTTGCAGATAGAGGATCAGGAAAACGTCGAGCGCGGTGATCAGGACGCCGAGTTCAAGCGGGATGCCGAAAATCAGGTTGAGACCGATCGCGGTGCCGATGACTTCAGCAATGTCCGTGGCGATGATGGCAAGCTCCGCCATGAACCAGAGCGTATAGGCAACCGGCCGTGGAAAGGCATCGCGGCAGGCCTGCGCCAGGTCCCTGCCCGATCCGATTGCCAGACGCGCGCAAAGCGCCTGCAGGACCACGGCCATGATGTTGGAG
Organism: Phyllobacterium sp. NPDC097923; assembly: GCF_044760925.1. Taxonomy (NCBI): domain Bacteria; kingdom Pseudomonadati; phylum Pseudomonadota; class Alphaproteobacteria; order Hyphomicrobiales; family Phyllobacteriaceae; genus Phyllobacterium; species Phyllobacterium sp. NPDC097923. Next base: position 1,640,233 of record NZ_JBIWBL010000001.1, read on the forward strand.
ACCAGCGCGACGACAAGCAGCGTGTAGCCGAACTTCGAACCGCCGGCGAGCGATGTCGCCCAGTTTCCCGGATCCATATAGCCCACGGCAACCAGATAGCCCGGTCCCACAAAGGCTGCGGCCCTGCGCCAACCCGGTCCCGCTGTCCTGACAGCAACCGAGCGATGCACATCCGAAAGCGATGCATCACCCCGTTCGCGCCGCCAGCCTTCGTCCGTATCGGCTGCCTGCCGCAAGGAATCCATGAAATACCTCTAATCGCAATTGCAAATCATTCGCAATAGTACACAGAAAGCCTTTGCCCACAAGGGCCGTCTTCCTGCGACGAAACAGCCCACATTGGGAAGGAAAGACGCCATCATGTCCGGGAACGCTCGAAAAGCCTGCAGCACGTTTTGTGCGTGGTTCGACAAGCTCACCATGAGGGAAAGCGAGGATTGCAGGGAGCCGTGTTCTGCAACGTTCGCGATTGGCGTGCAGCTCTCCACCTCCCTCATGGTGAGCTTGTCGAACCACGCACAAAGGTCATGCCTGCATTGTCTGGAAAACACAGGCGCTGCGGCAGACAAAACCTGCAGGCATCGCCTCAGATCAGTTCAAAAACACCGGCATTCACTTTTGCGTCCGTCACTTGCCCGAAATCCGGCACCGCATATTCCGCAATGAGCCGGAGCCGCTCGCGCGGAAGATGTGCCCGGCCGGGATCGCCGATAAGAACCTTGGCGCCCACCAGAAGACAGCGATCGAGGAAAAGCAGAACACGCTGCGCGAGGTCGGGCGCGTAAAACAGATCGCCAACAGCAACCAGATCGACAACCATCGCCGGGCCAGCCGTCAGATCCGCATGCATCGATGTCAAGCAGACACCGTTGAGATCGGCATTGAGCTGTTGCGCGGCAATGGCATTCCTGTCTGTTTCGGCGGCGGCCACATGGATCGCACCTGCCTTTGCCGCCGCTATGCCAACAATCCCTGAACCCGATCCAAGATCCAGCACGCGCTGCCCCTTCACGACCTCCGGGTGATCGAGAAAATAACGGGCGAGCACTGCCCCGCCCGCCCAATGATAGGCCCAGTATGGCGGTTCGGGATCGGGATTGGCATCGGAGGCGATAAGGCGGCGCAATCCGCTCGCCGGCGTGGCGCTGTGGAGCACAATTTCCGGAACTGCCGGGACAGCCATGACAGGCATATGCGCCTGAATGAATTCCGCACGATCTATGGTCAAAAGCGCTCCGGCAACACGGCCACGGCCCGGCCGTTCGCCGGGTGGACCTGCAGTTCCTTATCAGGGAATGAGGCCGTGCGTCATCACGTAAAGCCACAGGGTCAGGGTCACGACTGAAAACAGCGTGGTTGCCAGGATGCTGCTCGAAGCCCGTTCGACCCAGACCCCATATTGCTGGGCAATGACAAAAACATTGGTTGCCGTCGGCAGCGCCGCCAGCAGCATGGCGGTGTACACCCAGATCGGCGGGAAATCGCCGGCAAGGTGAAGGATGCCGTAGATAAGCAATGGCTGGAAAACCAGCTTGATCGGGACAATCAGATAGAGTTCCGGCGGCACCCGCTTCAGGGGGCGCAAGGCAAGGGTGACGCCCATGGCAAAGAGCGCACAGGGTGCGGCGGCCTTGGCCAGCAGATCAATGAGCCTGTCGATGGACGCGGGCGGTTCGAACCCGGTGACAGCAGCGACGACGCCCAGAATGGTTGCGATGATGAAGGGGTGCAGGAAGATCTTCTTGAGCACACTGACCGCCAGTTCATGCGGGCGGCGCTTGTCTTTGCCGGACAACGCCATCATGAGGGGCGCCATGACAAAATGCAGCGTGTTGTCAAAACAGAAGATCAGGGCAACCGGTACGGCAGCGGGTGCGCCGAAAGCCATGATGGCCAATCCCGGCCCCATATAACCAATATTGCCATAGGCGGCGGCGAGGCCCTGAATGGTGCTTTCGTCTATTTTGCGCGTTCTGAAAAAAGCAAAGCCGAACATCACCAGAAAAACACAAAGTGTTGATGCGGTGCAGCCGATAATAAAGGCCCACTGAGTCAGCTCAGCGACAGGTGTCTTTGAAAGGATCTGGAAAAACAGTGCCGGCAACGCCACATAGACAATGAAAACGTTCATCCATCCCAACGCTTCCAACGGCTGACGACTGATGCGGGCAACCAGGAATCCCAGAAAGATCAGGCCGAAAAATGGGAGAACGAGATTGAAAACGCTGAGCATGACGAGCTTTGACTGTTGGGAACGCGACCGGAAATGGCAGGACGCCATCGATGCTCGCACGATTTGATGGAGACAGGTATGTCTCTGATATCTATAATGAATGATGATGATGAAACAAATACGCCACGCAAAATTTCAGATCGGGCAGGTTGTAAGCCACCGGATATTCGCTTTTCGCGGCGTAATTTTCGATGTCGATCCTGAATTCAACAACACCGAAGAATGGTATCAAGCCATTCCCGAAGATATCCGGCCAAGCCGCGACCAGCCCTTTTACCATCTCTTTGCCGAGAACGCCGACAGCGAGTATGTGGCCTATGTCTCCGAGCAGAATCTTGTCGCCGATACATCCGGCGTTCCCTTGCGGCATCCGCAGATCAAGGACATGTTCGACAAGCCGCTAAATGGTGTCTACCGGGTCAAAAGTCCGCATATCAACTGAGAAACCCCACAATAAAAAAGGGACGCCAAAGCGTCCCTTTTCCGTGTCGATGGTTCGATCAGTTTCCGGCCTTGGCCTTCGCCTGCTCGGCCTTCATCTTGTCTTCGAATTCCTTCTGGCGCTTCTGGACTTCTTCCTGAAGCGTCTTCTGGCGATCTTCGATTTCCGACTGCTGCAGGCCGGGGCCGTCAAACGCCTGGCTGAAACCGGTCAGCGCAACGGTGATCGGATTTGGCTTGTTCTGGAAGTTGACCGAAGTCAGCGTCAGCTGATTGCCCTTCTTGAAGGCAGCGACGAGTTCATCCGACATGGCGACTTCCGAAATGCAGCGATCCGGGAAGCAGATGGCGAAATCGATCTTCTGGGTCTTGCCGCCATTGATCTGCAGTCCAACGCCTGGACCGATCAGACGGCCGGTCGGCACGGAAACCTGGAAAATCTTGCGATTGACCTTGCCCTTGATTTCGATGAGGTTGACGGCAGTCAGAAGCTGGCCGCTATCGGCGGTCACGATGTTCTGCGTGTTGCAGATGTCGTTTTCTTCCTGCTTGGAGCAAACCTTGAACCAACCCTGCGGCGTTCTCTGCTGCTGGGCTGATGCTGGTACTGCCGCGGCGGCGAGTAATGCAATTGCACCCGCGATGGATGCGGTTGCAGCGAATGTCTTCGGGTTGGACATGGTCAACTGGTTCCTTTCAGCGCACTTATCCGAAGTGTAACTTGATCACTTAGAATTGCTTTCTCTGGATTGGTTACCAAATGAGGCAACAGAGTGACCCTTCGTCTCGAACGCCGTGTTACACTGCATGTTAATGCAAATCCAGACTACTTTTAGGGTCAAGACCCATTAACATGATCGAAATGGCGCCTGAAACGGCAAGAAGATGCCGCGCATGTTCCGGTCCGGCCTCAGGCCGGGCCGAAAGGCGCATGCGCAAGTCGATATTTGGAGCATGGTCTTGCCCGAAAAGTCGAACAACTTTTCGGGACCATGCTCTGAGAGACGCGAAGGGCGGGGTCTTTCCCCCGGGCCGAGCGGCTCGACACAGCAGCTTGCAGCCGTTTCGGCGTCCGCAGGATATGGTCCATTTCGACCAGATTAATGGGTCTTGACCCTAGCTCTGTTGTCATTTCAGGAAGATGATTACACCCCTTTGGCCGCAGAATCGTCATGAGATGGTAATCTCGTGGGCGAATCAAAGGAAAATCCCGCCAAAGGGACCATAAGGTTGAGACAATGCTGAAGAAAAGTTTCCAGATTCTGGCCCTGCTGACCATGACTTGTTCGATGACAAGCGCGGTTCTTGCCGAGCCAAAACATGGAATCGCCATGCGCGGCGAGCCTGCCCTGCCCGCTGATTACCCCTATTTCCCCTATGTGAATCCCGATGCACCCAAGGGTGGCTCGATAACCTATGGCGTGGTCGGCACATTCGACAGTCTCAATCCCTTTCTGATCAAGAGCATGCGCACCTATGCGCGTGGCACGTTCGGCGATGCCGAATTTGGAAATCTGGTCTACGAAACGCTGATGCAGCGCAGCGCCGACGAGCCGTTCACCATGTATGGCTTGCTGGCGGAAAAGGTGGAGACCAACGAGGAACGCACATTCGTTGAATTCACGCTGAATCCGAAGGCAAAATGGTCCGATGGCCAGCCCGTCACGCCGGATGACGTGATCTTCACCTTCAATCTCCTAACGGAGAAAGGGCGCCCGCCCTTCAACACGCGGACGAAACTGATCTCGAAGATCGAACAGGTCGGCGAGCACGGCGTCCGCATCACGTTCAATGATCAGGCCAACCGGGAATTCCCCCTCATTCTCGCGCTGATGCCGGTTTTACCGAAGCATGCCATCGATGCTGACAATTTTGACCGGTCGCCGCTTGCCATCCCGGTTGGCAGCGGGCCCTATGTGGTGTCGCAGGTGCAGCCGGGGCAGCGTATCGTCTTCAAGCGCGATCCCAATTACTGGGCGGCGGATTTGCCGAGCCGGCGCGGCTTCAACAATTACGACGTGATCACGGTGGAATATTTCCGCAATCTGCAGGCGCAGTTCGAAGCATTCAAGAAGGGTGTTTTTGACGTGTTCATGGAAGGTGACCCCAACAAGTGGGCTTCTTCCTACGGCTTTCCCGCCTTCAATGACGGGCGCGTCGTCAAAAAGACGTTTGAGACCCATTCGCCCGCCAATGTCTATGGGTTTGTCTTCAATACCCGCCGCGACGAGTTCAAGGACCGGTATGTCCGCGAGGCGCTTGCCCTGATGTTCGATTTCGAGTGGACCAACCGCAACCTCTATGCCGGACGCTATCAGCGCCTGGCCAGCTATTGGCAGGGCTCGGAATTGTCGGCGCTCGGAAAGCCCGCCGATGCAACCGAACGCGCCATTCTTGCCCCGTACCCCGACGCAGTTCTTCCCGAAGTCATGGATGGCACCTACACGCCGGCCACGACGGACGGCTCGGGCCGCGATCGCAAGGAAATGAAGCGCGCCTACGATCTGCTGGTCAGCCGCGGTTACGCGATCAAGGACGAGCAGATGCTCGATCCGAACGGCAATCCGCTGAGTTTCGAAATTTTGACCCGTTCCGTGGCCGAGGAGCGGCTGGGTATCGCCTACAAGCGCACGCTGGAGCGCCTCGGTATCGCGGTCACGATCCGCACGGTCGATGACGCGCAGTATCAGAAACGCCTGCAAACCTTTGATTATGATGTGATTCTTGGCGCCTATTCCGGGTCCCTCTCGCCGGGATATGAACAATATGCCCGCTGGGGCAGCCAATCGAAGAACATCGAGGGCAGCTTCAACTATGCCGGCGTTGCCGACCCGGTTGTCGACGCGCTGATTGACAAGATGCTTGCCGTCCACGGCCAGGCGGAATTTGTCAGCATCGTGCGCGCCCTCGACAGAGTGCTGATCTCCGGCCATTATATGGTGCCAATTTACTACCAGCCCGAGCAATGGATTGCCTATTGGGCGCATCTGCAACACCCGGACAAGACATCTCTCAACGGCTACCAGCTTCAGACGTGGTGGTCTGACAAACGATAGGTTGAATATCATGACCGAAAAGAAATTTACCATCGACGTTGTGTCGGATGTTGTCTGCCCCTGGTGCTTTGTCGGCCGCAAGCGGCTGGAAAGCGCCCTCGCCCTCAATCCCGATCTGGACGTGACGGTCAACTGGCGTCCGTTTCAGCTGGACCCGACGCTTCCGAAACAGGGCAAGGACCGCAACCGCTACATGACTGAGAAATTCGGCAGCTCGGACCGTATTTTTGAAGTGCATCAGCAATTGATCGAGCTCGGCAAGGAAGAAGGCATCGAGTTCGACTTCGAGGCCATCGAGATTGCCCCCAATACACTGGACGCGCATCGCCTGATCCGCTGGGCCTCGCAGGCCGGTCCCGATATCCAGGACAAGATCGTCGGCATTCTCTTTTCCTATTATTTTGAACAGGGAAAGAACATCGGCGACCATCAGGTGCTGATCGAGGCGGCTGAAGAAGGTGGCATGGACAGCGCCATCGTCGCCAGCCTGCTGCCAACCGATGCGGACAGCGTCGGCGTGCGCCAGGAAATCGACACCGCCAACCAGATCGGCGTGCGCGGTGTGCCCTGCTTCATCCTGGATCAGAAATATGCGGTCATGGGCGCACAGTCCGCCGATGCGCTGGCCGATGCCATCCGCCAGACAGCCGACGGTTTCGAACCCCGCCCGACCTGATATGAAGCGCCGGTGGAGGCTGGCCGCTACGCTGCGGCCAGTTTCGCCAGCTGGGTCATCACGACGGCAGCGCCATTCAGGCGCTTTTCCGCGGTTGGCCAATCGCGCACGAACACGATGCTCTGGTCCGGGCGGATTTTCGCCATCGAGCCCTGCTCGCCGATCATCTTCACCAATGCCGCCGGATTGCTGAACGTCTTGTTGCGGAACTGGATGACGATGCCCTTCGGCCCGGCATCGAGCTTGTCAACATTGGCACGGCGGCACAGCGCCTTGATGTAGACAATCTTGAGAAGATGCTGCACTTCATCCGGCAAGGGTCCGAACCGGTCGATCAGCTCGGCGCCAAAGCCGTCGATATCCTGCAGTTCCTCCAGATCGGCGAGACGGCGATACAGCCCCAGCCGCAATTGCAGGTCCGGCACGTAGGTTTCCGGAATCATCACCGCCGTACCGACCGCAATCTGCGGCGACCAGTGACCATCCTCGACCTCGCCCGTCCCCTTGATCTCCGCGACCGCCTCTTCCAGCATCTGCTGGTAGAGCTCGAAGCCGACTTCCTTGATATGGCCGGACTGTTCTTCGCCGAGCAGATTGCCAGCCCCGCGAATATCCATGTCGTGGCTCGCCAGCTGGAAACCGGCACCGAGCGTATCGAGCGATTGCAACACTTTCAGCCGCCGGTCGGCCATCTGCGTCAGCATCTTGTTGGCGGGCAGCGTGAACAGGGCAAAAGCGCGCTGCTTCGATCGGCCGACACGGCCGCGCAACTGGTAGAGCTGGGCAAGACCGAACATGTCGGCGCGGTGGATGATCAGCGTGTTGGCCGTCGGGATATCAAGACCGGATTCAACGATGGTCGTCGACAACAATACGTCGTATTGCCCGTCATAGAAGGCATTCATGATGTCGTCGAGTTCGCCCGGTGGCATCTGACCGTGCGCGACGGCGACTTTCAGCTCCGGCACCTGCGAATCCAGAAATTCCTTGATCTCGCTGAGGTCCGAAATGCGCGGGCAGACATAGAAGCTCTGACCGCCGCGATAACGCTCGCGCAGCAATGTTTCGCGGATAACCAGCGGATCGAATGGCGAGACGAACGTGCGCACGGCCATGCGGTCGACCGGTGGCGTGGTGATAAGCGACAATTCGCGAACGCCGGTCAGCGCCAGCTGCAATGTGCGCGGGATCGGCGTTGCCGACAGGGTCAGCACGTGGACGTCGGATTTGAGATCCTTCAGCCGTTCCTTGTGCTTGACGCCGAAATGCTGCTCTTCGTCGATGATCAGAAGACCGAGATTCTTGAACTTGATGCCCTGCCCAAGCAAGGCGTGGGTGCCGACGACAATATCGACCTGTCCTTCGGCAATACCCTTCTTGTTCTCGGCCAGTTCCTTGGCGCCCACCAGCCGCGACGCCTGCGCTACATTGACCGGCAATCCCTGGAAGCGCGTTGAAAAGGTCTTGTAATGCTGGCGCGACAACAGCGTGGTTGGCACGACCACGGCCACCTGAACCCCGTTGAGCGCGGCGACGAAGGCGGCGCGCAGCGCCACTTCCGTCTTGCCGAAGCCCACATCGCCGCAGATCAGCCGGTCCATCGGCTTGCCAAGCGAAAGATCATCGATAACGGCCTCAATGGCCCGGTCCTGATCTTCCGTCTCTTCGTAGGGGAAACGCGCGGCAAACTCGCCATAAAGCCCATCGGGCGGCGTAAGCACGGGCGCGCCGCGCATCTGCCGTTCAGCGGCAATGCGGATGAGGTGACCGGCAATCTCCAGCAGGCGCTTCTTCAGCTTGGCCTTGCGCGCCTGCCAGGCACCGCCGCCCAGCTTGTCGAGCACCGCCGTCGAGCTCTCCGAGCCAAACCGGGACAGGAGTTCGATGTTTTCAACCGGAAGGAACAGACGGTCATCGCCCGCATAGTGGATTTCCAGGCAATCATGCGGCGCACCGGCTGCCGTGATCGTCCGCAAGCCGACAAACCGGCCGATGCCATGGTCAACGTGCACGACAATATCGCCGGCATTCAGCGCCGCCACTTCGCTGATGAAATCCTGATCGCGCTTGCGGCGCTTGGAACGGCGAATGAGCCGGTCGCCCAGAATATCCTGTTCGGCGACGACAACGAGATCGCCCGCGTCGAAACCGGTTTCCAGCGACAGGATGCCCGCCGTAATCTTGTCGCGCGCCAGCGCCTTGACCGTGCGCAGGTCTTCGACCAGTTCGATCTTTTCCAGCCCATGCTCGTTCAGAACCTGGATGAGCCGGTCACGCGAACCCTCACTCCATGCGGCCAGCAGCACTTTTTTGCCGGCGGCCCGCTCATCGGCGATATGCTTGACCACACTGTCAAACACATTGGCGTCCTTGGCCGTGCGTTCCTCGACAAAGGTACGCCCGCGATGCGCGCCGGCGTGAATGACGGAGCGGCCGGTCGCGAACGGCGCATCGAACGGCGAGAAGTCGACCCGCATGCCCGAGGCCACCGCCGCGGCTTCCACCTCCGCCGGTGTCAGGTAGAGCGAGCCCGGCTCGACGGGCTTGTAGGGCACCGCCTCGCCCGGTTCCGTGCCATCCGACTGCTTCTTGCGCGCCTCATAGTGATCGACCACCATCTTGTGGCGTTCAGCCATCGCCTCATGCGCCAGATGATCGAAGATGACAGGCATGCGGCCCGCATGGTCGAAGACGGTTTCCATGCGCTCGTAGAACAGCGGCAGCCAGTGCTCCATGCCGGCAAAGCGGCGGCCTTCCGATATCGCCTGATACAGCGCATCGTCACGCGACGGCGCGCCGAATTTCTGCACATAGTGCGAGCGGAACCGGCTGATCGTCTCCGGCGAGAGCGTGATTTCGCTCATCGGCTGCATCGAGAATTCGGTTTTCTGGCTGGATGTGCGCTGTGACGCAGCGTCGAATGTGCGGATGGATTCCAGCGTGTCCCCGAAGAAATCAAGCCGCAGCGGCTCTTCGGCGCCGGGCACGAACAGGTCGAGAATGCCGCCGCGCACGGCATACTCGCCCACATCCCGAACTGTTGAAACGCGCTCAAACCCATTGTTTTCAAGACGTTGAACAAGCGCGTTCATGTCAATTCTGTTGCCGGGCTTCGCGAGAAAGAGCTGTTCGGCCAGGACTTTGCGCGGCGGCAGCTTTTGCAGCACCGCATTGGCGGTCGCAAGGATGACGCCGGGGTGTTTCTGATCGCGCAGCGCCGCAAGGCCAGCCAGCGCCGCCAGGCGCCGCGCCGCCGTGTCCGAACCGGGTGACACGCGGTCATAGGGCAGGCAGTCCCAGGCGGGCAGTTGCAGCACCGGCAGATCGGGCTGAACGAAGCTGAGCACCTGTTCGATGTCGGCGACGCGCTGACCATCGCTGGCGATGAACAGCACGGGACCGCCCGCTCCCGCCTCGGCGACCACCTTGGCAAGCGCAAATGCTTCATATCCGTCGACCACACCATCAATGACGACGTGTCCGTTGATATCCGGTTTCAGTCCGAGTTTGGAAAAGGCATTCATGTCGAATCAGAATTTCATTGCGTTGCGGGAAGCCAGAATCCTGTGAAAGATCGGCGTATCGAATTCTTCGGGAACCTCGGCTTCCCCTGTAACCCATTTCAGCAGGTCGCGGTCGAGCGCTTCCATCAGCGCTTCATACTGGTCGAGTTCCGCCTCCGTCAGGCTTTCGATGTGCGCATCGGCAAACTGTCCGAGAATCAGATCCATCTCGCGCATGCCGCGATGCCAGGAACGGAAGAGGATTTTGCGCTGTCTTGGCGGCAGATCAACTGTTGAACGACTGCTTCCGGTCATGGACAGTCTCCCTTGAAATATCGTGAAAAGGCTTCGATGGTCGGGAAGCCAAAGGATTGCGGCTGGGTATAGCGCGCATTGGCGCCGCTGTCAGCCTTGCAACACGCTTTGAAGACGTTAAACCTAGGGAATGCGTCCTTCACTGCTCGATCCCCTTTTTGCTTCTGTTCGCTCGCTGCCCGGCATCGGGCCGAAAGTGACTGATCTGCTTGCCACGCTGCTGGGAACGCAGCCACCCGGAACCGAACCGCGCGTCGGCAATCTGGTCTACCTGCCGCCCAACAGTGTCATCGACCGGCGCAATCGTCCCGGCATCGCCCATGCACCGGAAGGCGCCATCGTCACGCTGGAACTGCGTGTCGACCGCCATCAGCCGGCACCAAGCGGGCGAAGCAACTTGCCGCACCGGGTTTTTGCCCATGACGATACAGGGGAAATAGGGCTTGTTTTCTTTCATGCCAAAAAGGCGTGGCTTGAAAACACTCTGCCCGTGGGTGAAACGGTCATCGTTTCCGGCCGCATGGAATGGTTCAACGGCCGTCCGACCATGGTTCACCCCGACCATATCGCCAGCATCGCCGATGCAGCGTCGCTGCCGCTGGTCGAACCGGTTTATCCGCTGACGGCGGGCCTGTCGCCCAAGGTCCTGGCACGCGGCATACACGAAGCGCTGGCACGCACACCGGAATTGCCTGAGTGGATCGAAGCGCCCGTGCTGGCAAAACACGCGTTTCCCACGCACCGGCAGGCGCTTGAAACGATTCATCGGCCGCAGGACCCTTCCGATATCGCACTGGATCATCCCGCGCGCCAGCGGCTTGCCTATGACGAGTTTTTGGCAGGTCAGCTGGCTCTCGCGCTTGTGCGCCTGAAAACCCGCCGGTTGTCCGGCCGCAAGCTGGAGGGCGACGGCAGCCTGAAAGCCAGGGTCATCGCGGCCTTGCCCTATGATCTGACGGGCAGCCAGCAGCAGGCGATCAAGGAAATCATCGCCGATCTGCGCCAGCCGGAACGGATGCTCAGACTGCTGCAGGGTGACGTCGGATCCGGTAAAACCATCGTCGGCCTTTTGGCCATGGCGCACGCCGCCGAATCCGGCGGACAATCCGCGCTGATGGTGCCCACGGAAGTTCTGGCCCGGCAGCACTATGCCACCATTGCGCCGCTTGCGGCCAAGGCGGGCCTGCGGACAGCCCTGCTGACCGGCCGGGAAAAGGGTCGCGAGCGTGAAGACATTCTTGATGGCCTGCGTTCTGGCGCTATCCACATCGTCATCGGCACGCATGCGCTCTTTCAGGAAAAGGTGAACTACCACGACCTTGTCTTTGTAATCATTGATGAACAACATCGGTTCGGCGTGCATCAACGGCTGCTGCTTCAGTCCAAGGGATCTGCACCGGATATGCTGGTCATGACAGCGACGCCCATTCCGCGCACGCTGGTTCTGACCGCTTTCGGCGATATGGATGTGTCGAAACTGACAGAAAAACCCGCCGGGCGCCGACCAATTACCACTGCCATCCTGCCGATGGAGCGCTTGAGCGAGCTGGTCGACCGCATGCGCCGCGCCATCGCCGACGGGCAGAAAATCTACTGGATCTGCCCGCTGGTCGAGGAATCGGAACTGGTCGACCTGGTTTCGGCTGAAGAGCGTTTCCAGTCGCTGCAGCCCTTGCTGGGTAATCAGATCGGCCTTGTCCATGGCCGCATGACGGGGCCGGAAAAAGACGCCGCCATGCTGGCCTTCAAGAATGGCGAGACACGCCTGCTGATTGCAACCACAGTCATCGAAGTCGGTGTGGATGTGCCCGATGCAACGATCATCGTGATCGAACATGCCGAGCGGTTCGGTCTTGCCCAGCTGCATCAGCTGCGCGGGCGTGTCGGGCGCGGCGACAAGCCGTCAACCTGCCTGCTGCTTTACAAGGGCCCGCTCGGCGAAGTGGCACGGGCGCGCCTGGAAATCATGCGCGAGACGGAAGACGGTTTCCGCATTGCCGAGGAAGACCTGAAGCTGCGCGGCGAAGGCGAATTGCTGGGCACCCGCCAATCCGGCACGCCGGGTTTTCGCCTCGCCAGCATCGAGGCGCATCAGGAGCTTCTCGAAATCGCCAGAAAGGATGCGCGCTATATTCTCGGGCGCGATCCGGAACTGCAGAGCGCGCGTGGCGAAGCCTTGCGCGTCCTGCTCTATCTCTTCGAGCGCGATGAAGCCGTCCGGCTGCTCCGCGCCGGATGAACTATTCCACCGTGACCGATTTTGCCAGATTGCGCGGCTGATCCACGTCCGTTCCCATGAACACCGCCGTGTAGTAAGCCAGCATCTGGATCGGCAGCGCATAGATGATCGGCGTGATGATTTCGGGCATATCCGGCAGAATGACCGTATGCATGGTTTTCAGCGTGCTTGCCGCCGCGCCGCGCTCATCGGTGATCAGGATGATCTTGCCGCCGCGCGCTGCCACTTCCTGCATGTTCGATACGGTTTTTTCAAACCAGTGGTCATAGGGGGCAATGACGATGACCGGCATGGATTCATCGATCAGCGCGATCGGGCCATGTTTCAACTCGCCCGCCGCATACCCCTCCGCATGAATATAGGAAATTTCCTTCAGCTTCAGCGCGCCTTCCAGCGCCAGCGGGAAACTCGTGCCGCGGCCGAGATAAAGCGCATGCTTCACCTGCGAGAGATCGCGGCTGATCGCCTCCATCTGCTGCTCGAGCTTCAGGGCCTGTGTCGCATAGCGCGGAATTTCGGAGAGTTCATGCACCAGACGGCGCTCGTCTTCTTCCGAAATGGTCCCGCGCATCTTGCCGGCAATAACCGCAAGCGACGCGAGCACCGACAACTGGCAGGTGAACGCCTTGGTGGAGGCAACGCCGACTTCCGGACCGGCCAAGGTCGGGAAGATGGTGTCCGACTCGCGCGCCATGGTCGATTCCCGCACATTGACCACAGAACTGATGGTCAATCCCTGCTGCTTGCAGTAGCGCAGCGACGCCAGCGTATCGGCGGTTTCGCCGGACTGGGAGACAAACAGCGCAAGGCTGTCCTTGGACAGGGGCATTTCACGATAGCGGAATTCCGAGGCCACATCGATATCGACGGGAAGCCGCGCGATCTGCTCGAACCAGTATTTGCCGATCAGTCCGGCATAGTAAGCCGTTCCGCAGGCGGAGGCTGCAATCCGGTCGACCCTGGCAAAATCGACGGGTGCCGCATCGCTGCGGATAATGCCCTTGGAAAAATCGAGATAATTGGCCAGCGTATGAGAAATCACTTCGGGCTGTTCATGGATTTCCTTTTCCATGAAGTGCCGGTGATTGCCTTTGCTGACGAGGAACGCCGTACCGGCTGATTTTTCGATGCGGCGCTGCACGGTTGCACCGGCCTCGTCATAGATCACCACACCCTTGCGCGTCAGCACGGCCCAATCGCCGTCTTCCAGATAGGACAGGCGGTCGGTGAACGGGGCAAGCGCAATGGCATCCGAGCCCAGATACATCTCGCCGTCACCATAACCGACCGCAAGCGGCGGACCGTTGCGCGCCGCAATCAGCAGGTCGTCTTCGCCCTTGAACATGATGGCAATGGCAAAGGCACCGCGCAGCTGCGGCAAAGTCTGGCGAACGGCTTCAACGGGCGCAAGACCGCGATCCAGCGCACGCGTCACCAGGTGCGCGACCGTCTCCGTATCGGTTTCGGTCTCGAAGACGTAGCCGTCTTTTTCCAGCATGCTGCGCAGTTCGGCAAAATTCTCGATAATGCCGTTGTGAATAACCGCAAGACGCGGCGTGGTATGCGGGTGCGCATTGCGCACCGTCGGCGCTCCATGCGTGGCCCAGCGGGTGTGGCCGATGCCGATGGTTCCGGAAAGCGGCTGGTCCTTCAGCAGCGTATCGAGATTGACGAGCTTGCCTTCGGCGCGCCGCCGGTCGAGGACACCCTCGTCCAGCGTTGCAACACCGGCGGAATCATAACCGCGATATTCCAAGCGTTTCAGCGCGTCCACCAGCAAAGGCGCAACCTGCTCGCGTCCGATAATTCCTACAATACCGCACATAAAAAGCTCCGATGGCTCAGGGTCTCGATTTCAACCTGCCTAGAGGGAATCCGTACCGGCAGGAAGTCAAATTCCGTTTCAATGTCTGGCACGAACTGCCAATGCGTTATTCCGCAGCCTTCTTGGCCTTTTTCTGCGCGGCATAGCCTGCGCGCAGCTGAACCGCCCGGCCTTCCTTGTTGACCTGATGCGCCCGGCCGAACGCCAGCGCATCCGCCGGGACATTCTGCGTAATCACGCTGCCCGAAGCGACATAGGCATTGTCGCCCACCGACACCGGCGCGACCAGCGACGTGTTGGAGCCGATAAAAGCACCGACCCCGATCTCCGTCAAAGCCTTGTTGTAGCCGTCATAATTGCAGGTGATCGTTCCGGCACCAATATTGGCATCGGCACCGACCGTGGCATCACCGAGATAGGTCAAATGGCTGACCTTTGCGCCGACGCCGATCCTGGTGTTCTTGACCTCGACGAAATTTCCAACCTTGGCATTGGCAGCAAGATCGGCGCCCGGACGCAGCCGGGCGAACGGGCCGACATTGGCACCCGGCCCCACCTTCGCCCGTTCCAGATGGGAAAAGGCGTGAATGACGGCGCCTGTCGCAACCGACACCCCCAAACCGAAGACAATATGCGGTTCCAGCACCGCATCGGCTTCAATCAACGTGTCGTGGGCAAAAAACACGGTCTCCGGCGCCTGCATACTAACGCCAGCGAGCATCATTGCCCGCCGCTTGCGGTTCTGCCAGATGGCTTCGGCTTCCGCCAGCTCGACGCGGGTGTTGATGCCGATGACATTGTCGACGGCAATATCGATGGCAACGACGGATTTTCCCAGTGCATTGCCGATTTCAACCACGTCCGTCAGATAATATTCGCCCTTGGCATTGGCATTGGTGACCTTGTCCAGGAGCTGCAGGGCACTGTCGCCGTGCAAGGCCATCAGGCCGCCATTGCAGAAACCGATTTTTTTCTCGTCTTCGCTGGCATCCTTGTCTTCGCGGATGGCGATCAGCTTGCCGCCCTTTTCGATCAGCCGGCCATACCCCGCCGGATTGTCCGGCCGGAAGCCCATGACAACGACATCGGCACCCCTGGCCAATTTGGCCCGTGCCCGATCCAAGGCGGCAGTTTCAATGAGGGGCGTATCGCCGAACACCACAAGGATATCGTCATAGCCGCGCGCGATCGCATCGCGGGCAGCGAGAACCGCGTGGGCGGTGCCGAGCCGTTCAGTCTGTTCGTGCACCGTGACATGGGAAACCACCGATTGCACCGCGTCACGCACCGCATCGGCGCCGCGGCCGACAACCAGGGCGATATCGCTGCCCCCGGCGCTGTGAACCGCCTTTGCCACATGCGCTACGATGGGCAGACCGGCGATCGGATGAAGCACTTTCGGCAGCGCTGATTTCATGCGCGTGCCCTCACCGGCGGCAAGAATGACCGAGAGGCAGGTACGTGATGTCATTGTCAGAATTCCGGATCCGTTTTGGCTCGACACAGTTTTACGCCCGATCGTGGCATAATCCCGGTTGCCAATGCATGAACAAGTTCCGCTTCTTTAGCCGAGTTGGCCAAGGATGGGAAATGTTTCAAGCAGCCAGAAAGAGAATGTCTGCAATCCGCCGGTCAGGAACAACACGCCGGTGATGACCAGCAGCCCGCCCATCACCTTTTCCACCTTGCCGAGATGCATGCGGAAGCGCGTGAGGAACCGCATGAAGTAGCCGGAAAACAGGGCGGCAATGATAAAGGGAATGCCGAGGCCCAGCGAATAGATGGCAAGCAGCAGTGCCCCATCGGAAACCGTATCGCGGCCGCCCGCAAGGGCGAGGATTGGCCCGAGAACCGGCCCGATGCAGGGCGTCCAGCCGAAGGCGAAGGCCAGTCCCATGACATAGGCTGCCAGCGGGTTTGCCGGCTTGCCCCTGGTCTGGAACCGCGCTTCGCGCGACAGGAAGGCAAGGCGGAACACGCCAAGGAAATTCAGCCCCATCAGGATGATGACGACACCGGCGGCAATGGCGATCTCCTGCTGCCACATGCGCAGCAGCCCGCCAATCGTCGAGGCGCCCGCCCCCAGCAGCACGAAAACAGTCGAAAACCCGAGAACGAAACAGAAGGATGAAAGCAACAGCGCCTGCCGCACCGGTGAAACGCGGGCAGCAGGCTGATCGGAACGGAAATCCTCCACCGTCACGCCGGCCATGTAGCAGAGATAAGGCGGCACCAGCGGCAATACACAGGGAGATAAGAACGACAGCGCACCGGCACCGGCAGCGGTCAGATAGGATACATCAAGCGCCATATGCGCTCCTCGTTTGGCATTTCAATTCTGATGGAAGCTGCCATAGGCCGAATCCCCTACAAATTCCAATCACCTTTTCGCCAGTTCGGCACACGGATGCGCTGTGATTGTCGCCACCGGCAGCGCTAACCCCGCGTAAAATGCCTCCGATGCCCGGAAAAACCGTGGACAGGGCAAAAGCAGGGCTTAATCTTGCAAAAACAGTGCAGAATAGCTGTTGACCAATGCCGATGTCATCCCTATGTTCCGCCGCAATTCCCAAGGGGTAGCGCAAGCGCCTTCCCTGCGTGGGAGCGCGTAGCTCAGCCGGTAGAGCAACTGACTTTTAATCAGTAGGTCCGGGGTTCGAACCCCCGCGCGCTCACCATCAGCTCAACCATTCACATCTGCCAATCGCCAATCGGCCGTCCAAGCGCCCGACAGGGACAGTCGTGGGCCTATACCCGTCGATCAGACCGCAGTAAGATTGGGCCGGAACCGTCAACAAGCGGTGCCGTGGGGACCAAAACAAAAAATGAACGGAAACATCAAGGACAAGAACAGAGCCCTGATCCGGCTCGTCTACGAAAAAACACGCAGCGACGGGCCGCAATCCATGGCCCCCTTGCTTGACAGCGATTTCGTGGCCCGCATCGGCGACAGCGTGCCATGGGGCGGCGTTTACACCGGCCCGGAACACTATCTGAGCACATGCGTGCGCCAGTATTCGCTCTACCTCGAACCGACATCCGTCGTCTATGAAACCCTGAATTGCCAGGATGACGAAGTACACGCACTCGTTCATCTCAAGATGCATGAAGGCGATGCGACGGTACCATTTCTCCACACCTGGACGATTCGCGGTGAAAAGCTCATCCATCTCAATTCCGTCTGCCTGCAGCCGGCTCTCCTGTCCGGCTCCCTCCTGTCGATCCGCAGGAGGCGGCCAAAACGTCTGAAACTCTACGAACGCCTGATGACGATCAAGCGGCGTCAGAATATATGAGGGCGAGAGCAGGCTGTTCTGGCCAAGATCAATAAAACCATCGCCGGTACGCGTGCCTGCCCCGCGCGCCGGCAACACCAAAAATATCTGAAATACCCATTGTCCCCGGGCCGTTTCGTGTTTTAGCTTCCTTCCAGCCGACCGCCCCCACACTTTCCCCGAGAATGCAGGATGAACACATGACCAACGATCTTCTCGTTCGCCCCGTTACCCGTCAGGATTATGACCAGTGGCTGCCACTTTGGGATGGTTACAATGCGTTTTACGGACGGTCGGGCCCGACAGCGCTGGCGGCGGACATCACCCGCACAACGTGGGAGCGATTCTTCGATGCCTATGAGCCGGTCAATGCCCTTGTTGCGGAGAGCGGCGGACAGCTCCTGGGGCTGACGCACTACATCTTTCACCGCAGCACCATTTCGATTGCACCAAACTGCTATCTGCAAGACCTGTTCACCAACGAGGCGGCACGGGGAAAGGGCGTCGGCAGAGCCCTGATCAACGGCGTTTACGAACGGGCGCAGCTTGCAGGGTCCCCTCGTGTTTATTGGCTCACCCACGAGACCAATCACACCGCCATGGAACTCTACAACAAAGTGGCGGACCATTCCGGCTTTGTAGTTTATCGAAAGATGTTTTGAACGCTCCGCTTCTTCTGAAGATCAATATTCAATCTCAGGGGTGATATTTAACATACGCAGAAATAAATTTTTTGTTCTTGGTGAAAATTACCAGGAATTACCATTGTTATTGTTCATATATATGCAATAATCCGCAGATATACTTCTAATATACCTAGAAAACCTGAAAGAAAAAAGCGAATTGGGAATAGTCCGCAATTCGCAATGCTCTGCGTTACAACCCAAGGGGAATTCATATGAAGAAAATTTTGCTGGCGACCATGATCGCACTGGCGCCTGCTGCAGCGCCCGCCGCGACCCTCACATTTCCGAGCGAGGCGCCGGTTGCGTCGATCACCATCCCGAATAGCTGGGGACCCAAGGAAACCGAAGGTGGGATCGACGCCACATCCGATGATTCGGCCATCTATCTCTCCGTCGATGTGGCCGATGCCAAAACATCCGACAAGGTGATCAGTGATGCCATCGATTTTCTGACGGAAAACGGCGTGAAGATCGATGACTCCACCAAGAAGACCTCAACGGACCAGATCAACGGAATGGACATGACCAATCTGGACTGGAGCGGCACGGACAAGGAAGGCGCCGTGAACATCGGATTGTCATTTGCCGCGCCCACACCGGACAAGCTCCTTGTCATCACCTATTGGGGTTCCAAGGGCACACAGGAAAAACACGCCCCCGAACTCCTGGCAATCATCGGTTCGCTCAAGCCGGCCGCGAAATAACATATCCCAAGACGGGAGTGTCCTGACTGCGGGAGTCAGGACACCAGTTTTTCCCGCAAAAACACCCCGAGTTCCCGCACGATGTTGGATGGGTCCTTGCCGACAAACAGTCCGAAATCGGCACTTGGCGCCGCCGGCAGATTGCGGCCGCTGTCAATGGTTTCGCAGTCGGGCGGCAGGCTTTCCGGCAACATGAGACTATAGCCAAGTCCGGCACGCAACGCGCCGATGAGCGCACCATAGCTCGAGACCCGGCACGCCACGGACCATGCGACCCCGGCACTGGCGAACGCCACTGTTGTCTTGTCCTGCCAGGTGCAGGAGCCTTCGAAGACGATGAGGGGGATGGGATCGCCCTCACCGACATCGATCAAACGGCTGCCGCTCCAGACCAGTTGCCGCGACCAGTGAAAAAACGGCGCAAACGAAAAGCGCGATGGATCGGCAACAACAATATCCAGCTTGCCCGACTGGAGACTTTGGCTGAGTTCGCCGCTGTGCGCCGTGACGAGATCAAGTTCCACTTGCGGAAATCTCTTGCGAAATTCCGCCAGCAGAATGGGCAACCGTGTAACGACAAGATCTTCAATCAGCCCGAGCCTCACCCGCCCGACCAGCTGGCGTCCCTCGATCTGCTGACGCGCATCTTGGCCAAGCGCAATGAGCTTGCGGGCGTAAGCGACGAGAATTTCACCTGAATCGGTCAGTGACACACCGCGTGACGAACGCTTGAGAAGCTGCGTGCCGAGATCCGCCTCCAGCCGCTTGAGCTGCATGCTGACCGCTGCCTGGGTACGCGCCAGTTTCTCCGCCGCACCGCTGACGGTACCCGTTTCGGCAACCACGAGCAGCGCTCGCAACAGGTGCGGATCAAGATTCATGTCCATCAAAAAACCTTATATCGATATAAGCAATATCAAGATACATTATCTCTACCAAGCATGGCAAGGAATGCTCCCCAGCAGAAGGAGATTGCCTTGACGAGTTTCCGTGACCGTTTTGAACAGGCCGGCCTGACCTGGCCGGATATCGCACCGGCCGATTTTCCGTTCGCACCGGCGATCCGCATCGACAATGTCGTCTATATCTCCGGCCAGATACCCGAGGTGGGAGAAGACATCGCCTACACCGGCAAAGTCGGCGAAACGATCAGTCTCGAAGAGGCAAAACAGGCGGCTGCGATGTGCGCTGCCAACATCCTATTCTGGTTGAGCAGGGAATTGGATGGAGACCTGAGCCGGGTTGTCCAGGTGGCTAAAATCACGGTTTATGTAAACGCCGTCGCCGGGTTCAGCGATTATTCAACCGTCGGCAACGGCGCATCCGAACTGTTGCTTAAGGTACTCGGAGACAAGGGCAAGCATGCCCGCGCGGCGATTGGCATGGCGGGCCTGCCCCTGAATGTTCCGGTCGAAGTCGATGCCATCATCCATGTCCGCTAACCCATTGAAAAAGTGAGAACTCTACCATGAACCTTGGACTGGAAGGAAAACGGGCGCTTGTGCTCGGCGGCAATAAGGGGCTTGGCCGCGGCGTCGCCAGCGCTCTGGCCGAAAACGGCGTGGTTGTCGCCATCGCCGGACGGAACGATGCGGCGTTGAACGCCACGATAAGCGCGCTGCGCGTGCATTCGCCCCGCTCCTTCGCCCTCAACGCCGATCTTGCCGATCCGGTGGCTTTGGCCGCCATGCTTGACCGTGTTGATGAGGCGATGGGCGGCATCGACATCCTGCTGCTGAATGGCGGCGGGCCGCCGCCGTTTCCGGCGGCGTCGCTGAATATTGTCCAATGGCGCACCCAGTTCGAAGCCATGTTCCTGTCCGGCGTGCGTATCGCCGCGCATTTTCTGCCGGGGATGCGCGAGCGGCATTGGGGCCGCATCCTCGTGGTGTCGTCCACCAGCGTCCGGGAGCCGATTGCCGGCCTGACCGCATCCAACGCGTTGCGCGCTGCCGTTGCCGGCTGGGCAAAGAGCCTTGCCGGCGAAGTCGCTGCCGATGGGATAACGGTCAATCTGCTGCTCGCGGGACGCCTCGCCACGGCACGCACCGACATGCTGGATCGCATGGATGCCGAAGCACGGGGTGTTGACGTCGCCGTCATTGCCGCAGAGAGCCAGGCGGATGTGCCTGTCGGCCGCTATGGAACGGCGGATGAGTTCGGGGCCGTGGCTGCCTTTCTCGCCAGCGAAAAGGCTTCCTACGTCACCGGGGCGGCAATCCCGGTGGATGGCGGCTTGTCGCACGCGATCATTTGAATCAAGCTTTGTTTATGCGCAGCCGGACCTGTATCATGGGCCGGCCACCGCAAAAATCATCCAATCGAAGGAACAGCCCCATGCCGGAACGCAGCCGCGTCGATGCTTTTGTTGCAACTGTCGTCAGCGGTGATCATGTGAAAGCAATCACCGATTTCTATCATGAAAATGCCTCCATGCAGGAGCCCGGCAAAGAACCGCGCCGCGGCCGCGAGCTGCTTGAAAAGCACGAACAGAACGCGCTCGACCGGCTGGACCGGATGTATACACACCCGGCCCACGCCGTCCTGATCGATGGCGACACCGTCGTCATTCAGTGGATATTCGACGCGACATCCAAGGATGGCGTGACCCGGCGTCTCGAAGAACTCGCGCTGCAGCGCTGGCAGGGTGACCGCATCATCGAAGAACGTTTCTTCTATGACACCGCGTCGGCGTGGGCCGTGGTCCAGCCATAACGCTGCAAATCAGCTTCTGCCTGCCCGTGTTGCCAGCTTGATTGCCGTTGCCGTGAGGATCAGCGTGGCGGAAGCCACGAGAATGACCGAGGTGAACGCACTTTCGAACGCATCCCGGGCAAAGCCGACCAGGGCGGGTGCGACGTCCGGTGCGAGTCCCTTTGCATAGATCAACGCCTCATCGAGGCTGTCATAGACCATCACCGGCGCATTCATGCTGTCAGGCAGCGTCAGGCTGATGCTGTAGATCGTCGACATGAGACTGCCAAGCAAGGCGACACCCATGGCACCGCCGAGTTCGTAGGACACTTCTTCAATCGACGCCACCGTACCGGCGCTTTCTTCCGGCGTGTTGAGCATGATGGCGCTCGAGGCCGCCGTCATGGCCGCACCGAAGCCAAAACCGAGAACGGCAAGGCTGGCGATCTGCACGAGCGGTCTTGCGTCATGGACGTAGAGCAGGCTGGCAACGCCGAGCCCAGCGGCTGCAAGACTGGCCCACATGATGGGTTCCGAGCCAAGGCGCGGCAGCGCCAGGCCCGCCAGCGGACCTGCTGCGAAGGCAGCGAGCGGCACCGGCAGGATCAAAAGCCCTGCTTCGAGCGGCGACAGGCCCATGACCAGCTGAAATCGCTGGCTCAGCACCAGCTCCATGCCCACGAGCGTGAGAGAGGCGATGAAGGCGGTCGCGACACCCGACGAGAATCTCCGGTTCCGGAACAATCTGAAATCGATCATCGGTTGCGCCGAGCGTCCCTGCCGCCGGACAAACAGCCACAGGAAGACGATGCCGATCATCGCAGCAACCAGTGCCGCGGCATAAACCGGTGTTTGCTTGCCGAATTCCTTGATCGCATAGGTCACGCCGACAAGCCCGACCATGATCTGCGCGGACGCCACGAGATCCCAGGGGCGCGTCGTATCGCCCGCGCGGTTCGGGATGATCCACAGCGTGAAAACCAGCGCCACGACGACGATAGGAACGTTGATCAGGAAAACCGAGCCCCACCAGAAATATTCGAGCAGGACACCGCCCAGCACAGGGCCGACGGCCGCGCCGCCCGATGCAATCGCCGCCCAGATGCCAATGGCAAAGGCGCGCTCCCGCTCATCGGCAAAGGTCTGCCGGACGATGGAAAGCGTGGCCGGCATCATCATGGCTGCGCCAACCGCCAGCAAGGCGCGCGAAGCGATGAGCACCCCGCTTGTCGGGGAAAATGCGGCTGCCAGCGAGGCAAGGCCGAACACGACGAGACCGCCGGCAAACAATTTCTTGTTGCCGATGCGATCGCCAAGCGCACCGGCACCGGGCAATAGGCCGGCGACAACCAGCGGATAGGCGTTGACGATCCACAGCTTGGCCGAGGCCGAAGCATGAAGATCATGGGTCAGACGCGGCAGAGCCGTGTAGAGAACTGTCATGTCGATGACGACGAGGAACAGCGCGCTGGAGACGATCGCAAGGACCAGCCAGCGGTTTTGGGGTAGCATTTTTTCACCATTGGAGCATTTGCCGCTCCCGTTATATTTGCGGTCATGCATTGATTGGGTATCGCTGCATCGTGGCATATATAAATACGTTCGTATTGAAATGGAAGAGGAAGACTGTTTTGGGCCGGAAACGCACGATTGATCGGGGCAAGGTTCTCGATGCGGCGGAAGCCGTGGTGAGCAAGGTGGGCGCTGCGGCGCTCACCATCGATGCGGTGGCGAAAGCGGCCGGGATCACCAAGGGCGGCGTGCAATATTGCTTCGGCACCAAGGGCGCCCTTATCGATGCGATGCTGGAACGCTGGGGTGAAGCCTATGATGCGGAGGTCGTGCAACTCACCCAGGGAACCCCAGTTTCGCCGATACGCGCCCATCTGGAAGCCACGCGCAAAGGCGACGAAAGCTCCAACGCCAAGGCGGCAAGCCTGATGTCATCCCTGATCCAGACGCCGGAGCACCTTGCCAGCACCCGCGCCTGGTACAAAACCAGAATGGCGGATTTCGATCTGTCAACCGAAGCGGGCCGCCGCGCGCGCATCGCCTTCATCGCCACGGAAGGCATTTTCATGCTGCGCTTCTTCGGCTTCATGGAGATCGGCGACCGCGACTGGAACGCCGTCTTTGACGATATCCAGTCCTTTGTGCTGACCGGGGAATAGACGTCAGGATGCCAGAGGAATTGTCAGCTCCGCCCGCAATCCGCCCTCCGGATCGTTTTCAAGCTTGATGTCGCCGCCGCTGCGCCGGGCAATGTTGCGGGCAATGGTCAGGCCAAGACCAAACCCGCCCGTTTGCCGGTTGCGCGACCCCTCCACCCGGCGGAATGGCTGGAACACCTCGTCCAGCTTGGCCTGCGGAATACCGGGACCGTGATCCTTGATAAGCAGGACAATCTCATTGCCGGCCAGCTTCAGACTGACATCGGCGCGTTCGCCATAGGCCACCGCATTGTCGATCAGATTGGTGACACAGCGGCGCAAAGCGATCGGCCGCCCGGTGCAGACGAGCTTGCGCGAGCCGATGCCTTTCTTTTCAAACGTCACTTGCGGATAATTATCGACAATTGAGTCGACCAGAGACCAGAAATCGATCTTTTCCTGTTCTTCATCGACCACTTCATAGGTGGCAAAGTCGATGACCGAACGGGAAATCGCCTCGATATCGTTGAGATCCTGCATCAGCGACTGGCGCAGCTGGGATTTGCGCAGCAATTCAAGCCGCAGGCGGATACGGGTCAACGGCGTGCGCAAATCATGGGCAAGCGCCGCCGCCAATTGTTCACGGTCGGCCACATATTCGCGCAGTTGCGCCTGCATGGCATTGACGGCGCGCGCCGCCGATTTGTACTCGGTGCTGCCGAATTCCGGCAAAGGCGGAATTTTGACATCCTCGCCGATGCGCTTGACCGCGCTTTCCAATGCACGATACGGCGCCGTCAGCCGGCGCATGGCCCAGATCGACAAGATGATGACAATGGCCGCGACGGCGCCGAACAATGGCAGCGTCTGCACGGTGAGGATCGGATCGATGGGCGAAACCGGCGTCACGAAGTTCAGCCATTGGCCGTCGCTGAATTCGATGGATGCGATCAGGCCGCCGCTCTTGCTGAAATCCTGCGCGAGCGCCGACAGCTGCTTTTCGACAACGCCGACATCCGCACCAGGTGTGCTGGAATCCGAATCGGTTTCCGGCGTGGCGTTGGGCGATTCGCGGCGAACCCGCGCATCCGTCACGCCAAAGGCTGAAAACCGCGCGACAAGCACGTCTTCAAGCTCGGCCAGATTGTCATCGGACGCAATCGCCGATGTCACGGCCGGATCATCCGACATATAGAGCGGGCTCGACGCATTCGACATGGCGCCGGCAAGCCGGGTGCGCTCCGGCGGCGGCGCGGCGTAGAGCAGCTTGACCAGCGTGTACGCCCGCTCGCTCAGGCGAAACAGCTCAAGGATGTTGTTGCCTTCGCTGCGGTCACGCGAGACGATGGACAGCGTCGCGATCTGCGTGGTGATCAGTCCGGCAATCAGGATCAGCAGGATCCAGCTTGGCAGGGACTGGGGCAGAAACCGCTTCATTCCGCCACGACTTCCGGCACAAACTGATAACCGCCGCCGCGAATGGTCAGGATCAGTTTCGGCGACCGCGGATCGTCTTCCATCTTGCGGCGCAGACGGCTGATCAGAATATCGATACTGCGATCATATCCGTAAGCGACGTTGCTCCCCGCAAGCTCCATCAACTGATCGCGGCTGAGCATGCGCTGTGCACTCTTGACCAGCGTTTCCAGCAGATTGAATTCGCCGCTGGTCAGTTCCACCCGCACATTGTCGGGCGACACCAGCCGGCGGCGCGAACAATCCATCGTCCATCCGGCAAATTTGTAAACCTTCGGCTCGATCCGCCGGTCCGGGCCCGGGCCGTCCAGACGGCGCAGAACCGCCCTCACCCGTGCCAGCAGCTCGCGCGGATCGAACGGTTTCGACACATAGTCATCCGCCCCCATCTCCAGCCCGACGACGCGGTCCGTGGTTTCCGTGATGGCCGTCAGCATGATGATCGGCACGCGTGAGTGCATGCGGATATCCCGGCAGATCTCCATGCCGCTCTTGCCCGGCAGCATCACGTCGAGAATGAGCAGGTCGACGGGTGTGCGCGAAAAGATGGCCTGCATCTCTTCACTGTCCCTGGCGACGGAGACACGCATGCCGCGCTTTTTCAAAAACTCGTGCAGCAAATCGCGAATGGCATCGTCATCGTCGACAATCAGGATATGCGGCTCAGATTTCATGCGAATCTTTCAACGTGTCAGGCCTAGTGGAACGAATTTGACATTCGCATCCCATTTGACATCACGCGGAACATGCAAATGTCAGAATCGGACCACTAGCTTTGATTATCCGGCAACAAGATAAAGGCCGAAATCCGCATTGACCAGCCGCCACTCATCACTTCCCGGCGATTTACCGCCGCTTCCCGCTTTCAGAAACAATCCAGAAACAAAACACTACAGAGCGGAAAAACGCGCGCAATAGTCATGCCCGATAACAGGCACACCGAACCTGTTCGCAATCACTGAACAGGACAACACTTCGAACGCCAAAGGGTTTTATGCGCAACGTCCTGACCATATCGACACTCATTCTGACCGGCGTGCTGTATGCCGCTGCGCCAGTCGACCTGTCGATGGCCGATGAAACGCTGACCCGTTCCGAGCTTTGCGGCAAACTTCAGCTGCAAACTCAACAAGCCATCACCGAACACGCCGAGGCAAAACGGGCAGCCAAGGCGAGAGCACTTCAACGCAGGGCAACAAGGTTTTGTGCAAGCAACAAGCAGGCACAAGGCATCAGAACGTTCGCACAAGCGTTGAAACTGCTCGGTGTGCAGCCGATTGATGACTGATCGACTGTGTCCCATGAGCCCATATCAAAAGGAAACTGACCTATGAAAAAGTCCCTCTACACAGCTCTCGGCCTTGCTGTTGCTCTCGCTGTTTCGGCTCCGGTTCTGACAGCTTCCAGCGCCAACGCAGCCACTGCTGCCGCACCGGCAGCCGCAGCAGCACCAGCTGCTACCAAGCACACTGCAAAGAAGCATGCTGTTAAGAAGACCCACAAGCACAAGACCCACAAGAAGGCCGCTGCCAAGAAGGCCCCTGCCAAGAAAATGTAATCTTCCTGGCCCGCAATTCTTGAATTGCCTGCAACTATGCCGGTCGTGGGAAACCATAGCCGGCATAGCTTTTTCAAGCGTTTCTCCGCTTCTTCCCAAATTTTGCTGAAACCGCAAGAAGCGCAATGATTTCCGGGTGATAGTGCCTTGGCCGCCCGTCAGATTGCTTCAATGCACTATATATTGCGGTGTTTGATCGCCATCCATACAAGTTTTATTATCCAAAACAGATTTCCCATCGTAAAATCCTTGTGATGATTCTACGGCCGATCCCGGATCGCCCATGAAGAGCGGCATCCACGGTCTGCAGGACCATCGTAACGCAACCGGCATGTGGAGAGACGACTATGGGTGGAGAATCACTTCTTATTTTCCTGTTAGTGGGACTGATCGCTGGGTGGCTGGCGAGTCAGCTTGTCAGCGGGGGCGGCTTTGGCCTCATCGGCGATCTGATCATCGGCGTTATCGGCGCATTCATAGCGGGATATCTCCTGCCGCGTCTGGGCATATCGCTGGGTGCCGGAATTCTGGGCGCCGTTATTTCGGCGACAATCGGCGCTGTCATCCTCCTCATCATTCTTCGCGCCGTTAAGCGAGCCTGACGATACCAGCTATTTGAAACGACAAAGCCTCCGAACCGGCAAGGTTCGGAGGCTTTTTGTTGTGCAGCGTTCAACCGGTCAGGTACGGCCGAATTGCGCATCCCCGTTCGGCTCAGGCGCCGCAGTTGGCTCAGCCGCGTGATCCCTGTGCGAAATGAAGGTGTAGAACATCGGCACCACGAAGAGCGTGAAGATCGTGCCGACCAGAATGCCGGAGAAAATCACCAGGCCGATGGAGTAACGGGCTGCCGCACCCGCACCGGTCGCCGTGATCAGCGGGATAACGCCGAGTGCCATGGCGGCCGTCGTCATCAGGATCGGGCGAAGACGGGTCTTGGCAGCCAGAATGATCGCATCATGCCGCGATATCCCATGCAGTTCCCGCTGCTGGTTGGCAAATTCCACCATGAGAATGCCGTGCTTGGTAATCAGCCCGACCAGTGTGATCAGCCCCACCTGCGTGTAGATGTTCAGCGTTCCCAGCCCCATGTTCAACGGAACAATCGCACCGAAGATCGACAAGGGCACCGACATCATGATGATGAACGGATCGCGGAAGCTTTCGAACTGCGCGGCAAGCACCAGGTAAATCACGACAACCGCCAGAATGAAGGCAATGAGGATCGTGTTGCCCTGGGTGATTTCCAGACGCGACTGGCCGATGTAATCGAGGAAGAACCCATCCGGCATCAAAGGACGTGCCGTATTGATGACCGTCTGCAGGCCTTCACCTGTGGAGACGCCCGGCATCGGCAAGGCACTGATCGTCGCAGAATTCAACTGGTTGAACTGCTCGATGGCTGCCGGAGCCGCATTCTGCACGATTTTGACCACGGCCGACAAAGGCACCATGTCACCCGAGGCGCTTTTGACAAAATACTGGCCGAGGTTTTCAGGATTCGATCTGAAATCCTGCGGCACCTGCGGAATGATGTCATAGCTGTTGGAATCGCGGTCGAACTTGGCAATCTTGCCGCCACCGACCAGCAATCCAAGCGTCTGGCCGATGTCACTCACCGGCACGCCAAGAGCCGCCGCACGGTCACGATCGATCGTTACCGTCGTCTGCGGTGCATTGAAGGACAGGGAATTCTGCACGACAATGAACTTGCCGGACGCCTGAGCCTGCCGCTTTACCTCTTCGGCGATTTCAAACACCTTGTCCGACGGACCGGTTGATTGAAGAACCACGGAGATCGGCAAGCCGCCGCCGCTGCCCGGAAGGGTCGGCAGGGCAAAGATATAGGCCTGCGCACCCGCCACCGGAGCAATCATCTTCTGCAGTTCCTGCTGAAGCTGCTTCTGCGACTTGGTGCGCTGTGACCAATCCTTGAAGACCCAGATGGCGAAAGCGGAATTCGTCGTGCCAAGGCCGGCAATGTTGAAGCGGGCCTTGAGCTCCGGCAGATCCTTCGTCAGCGCATCGATCTGGTTGGCATAGAGCAGCGTATAGTCGGTCGTTGCATATTGCGGGGCATTGACCAGCGAGACGAGGAAGCCGCCATCTTCTTCCGGTGCCAGTTCGGATGCCGTTTTGGTAAACAGAAATCCTGTCAAAGCCACCAGAATGATAACGATCAGCAATGTCACCGGCCGGAAGGCCAACGACCCGGCAACGCGCCGTTCATAGACACCTTCAAGCCAGCCGAAGCTTCTGTCCACGATGCGCTGGAAACGGCTGTGATTGCCGGGTTTCAGCAGCAGCGCGCACATCATCGGCGAAACCGTCAAAGCCGCGACACCGGAAATGATAACCGCACCGGCGAGCGTAAAGGCGAACTCGCGGAACAGCGCCCCGGTAAGACCGGCGGTAAAACCGAGCGGTGCGAACACGGCAGCAAGCGTGATCGTCATCGCGATGATCGGCCCGGTGATTTCCTTCATGCCCTTGAGCGAGGCATCGAGCGGCTTCAGCCCCTCTTCGATGTGGCGATGGATGTTTTCCAGAACAACGATCGCGTCGTCCACGACGAGACCGATGGCCAGAACCATCGCCAGCAGGGAGAGAAGGTTGATCGAATAGCCCAGCAGGAACAGGAAGAAGCACACGCCGACCAGCGAAATCGGAATCGTGACGACCGGAATGATGACGGAGCGGAACGAACCAAGGAAGAGAAGGATCACCAGAACAACGATGAGCACGGCTTCACCGATGGTCTTGTACACTTCATCGACCGACGAACTGATCTGTTCCGTCGAATCGTAAAGCATGATCATGGTCATGCCATCGGGCAGAGTTGCCTGGATCGCCGGCAATTCCTTGCGCACGGCCGCCGTCATATCCAGCGGGTTCGCCGAAGGTGTCGGGAAAATGCCGATAAACGTACCGCTCGAGCCGTTGAAGGTCACGCGCGTATCCGTGCTCACCGCGCCAAGCTCGATCCGCGCGATATCGCGCAACCGCACGATGCTCTTGGCGTCAGATTTGATCGGCAGGGCACCGAATGCCTCTGGCGTCTGCAATGTGGTCTTCAGCGTGATCGGCGAAGCGGTGTACAGGTTCTGCACCTTGCCCGGCGCCGACAGGAAGTTGGACTGATTGATGGCAGCCAATACTTCCGAAGCCGTCGTGGTATGCGCCGCCATCTTAACCGGATCGATCCAGACGCGCATCGAGAAAACCTGACCGCCCAGGATCTGCGCGTTGGCAACGCCCTGAATGGTCGACATGCGCGGCTGGATGACGCGCTGCAGATATTCGGTGATCTGCTCGCTCGTCATGTTCGGGTTCTGCACGGCGAGGTACATCGTCGCAAAATTCTGCCCCGTGCCCTTGGTGATGACAGGGTCGTCCGCCTCCTTGGGCAGATTGCCGCGCACCTGGTTGACCTTGGAAATGACCTCGGTCAAAGCCGCATCAGGATTGGAGCCAAGCTTCATGTGAACGGTGACGGTGCTCGAAGACGGCGACGACGATGACGTCACGTAGTCGATGTTTTCCGTCGTGGTCACCGCATTGGCGATGGGCGCAGAGATGAATCCCTGAATAAGATCGGCACTTGCCCCAGCATAGGCCGTTGTAACGGTGATGGCCGTTTCCTCGACCTTCGGATATTGGCGAATCGAAAGATTCGTCAAACCCTGCGCGCCAAGCAGAATGATCATCAAAGCGACAACCGTCGATAGAACGGGGCGGCGAATGAAAACTTCTGAAAAATTCATTTCTTGGGCAGTCCTGAATCGGTTGTATTTGCTGGGTTCACGTCATTGGCGATTGTGACCACCGAACCGGCGTTAAGGCGGTTCTGACCGGCCGTTACAACGATGTCGCCTTTGTTCAGACCCTTGGTGACTTCAACCAGAAGGCCGGAACGGCGGCCGGGCTTGACGAAAACCTGTGCAACGACAAGCTTGGGCTCTTTCTTCTCTGCAGTCGCGCCCGCGGCAGCAGGCTTCGCCGCATCGGCAGGCTTGGCCGCATCCGTTGCTGGCTTGGCCGCATCTGCCGGCTTGGCTGCGTCGGGTGCCGGGCGAACGACATAGATGTAGTCGCCGTAAAGGCTGGAGACGAGCGCCGTCTGCGGCAAGGTGAATACGCCTTCTTCCTTGGGAAGCTCGACACGAACCTGCGCGAACTGGCCGGGCCGCAACTTGCCTTCGGGATTATCGACTTTCGCACGCACCGACACCAGGCGCGTCGACGGATCAATACGCGGTTCGATCGCCGTGATCTGGCCTTCATAGGGCTGATCTGCATCCGAAAGGCTGAGCTTGATCAGCTGGCCGATCTTGATCAGATTGAGATTCTGTTCGTTGACGGTGAAATCCACACGCATGGTGGACAGGTCCTGCAGCGACACGACGACCGTGCCCGGCGACAGATACTGGCCAAGCTCGATGCGCGGAATACCGACCGTACCCTTGAACGGTGCCTTGAGCAGCTTCTGCTCCATGACAGCTTCCAGCTTGGCAATTTCAGCCTTCTTGGCCAGCGATGCTGCCTGCGCCGTATCCACATTGGATTCCGCGCCGACACCGCGTGTATTCAAGGTGCGGGCACGCGCCAATGTCTGGTCGTTCAGCACATCCTGCGCCTTGGCGGCGACGATATCGGCCTTTTCGATGGCGTCATCCAGCTGCAGCAGCGGTGCGCCCTTCTCGACGATATCGTTGGCTGTGAACGGGATGTCCTTGACGATACCCGCAACTTCCACGGCCAGCTCGACACCCTGGATGGCGCTGACAGTACCGATGGCTTCGATATTCGGCGTCCAGACGGCGGGCTCGACCGTATAGGTCGAGACGGATTGCGCCGGCTGCTGCATGGTCGCGAAGAACTGCTTGATCATTCCATCGCGGAAAAAGTTGAACCAGACCAGCCCTCCGGCAAGCACCACGACCAAAATGAGAATGATCACGGGTAGAATGTAGCGCTTAATCATCAGGAACCGCTCCGCAACAAAACAATGGCCAGCAAAGTTTGTTGCTAGCCTGTCAAATGAGAATAACGTGATGTGGACTTGATTGCCACGCGCACTTTACTGTACCGTCCGGACGGTAAAGTCAATAGAAGCGGAATCCCTTATGGACGCAAAGTTGTAGAAAAAGGAACGGAATGCGGGCGGCCACACTCACCACCAAAGATAAGATTCTGCAGGCTGCTGCGGAAATTGCCATGGAGGTTGGTCCGGTCCATCTCTCCCTTGATGCCGTCGCACGGCGCGCCGGGCTGTCGAAGGGCGGCCTGCTCTACACCTTCCCGACCAAAGCCAAGCTTCTGGAAGCGCTGGTCGAACACCACGTCGCTGAATTCGACGAATCGCTGCGCATGCAGGAAGCACGCCGCAACCACAAGGTGAACAGTGTGGTTCAGGCCTGCATCGAGGTCTATCGCGCTGAATTCGTGCTCAACGAGCCGGAGCCGTCGGGCATTCTGGCAGCCATTGCCAATGATCCAAGCTTCATTGATCCGATCCGCCGCTACAACAAGCAATTGCTGGACCGCATGAAGGAGAACTCGGAGGACCCGACCATGGCCCTCATCGCGTTCCTGACCATCGAGGGTTTGCGCAGTTTGAAACTGCTGGATATGGACACCCTCACCCACGAAGACCAGATCGCTGCCATTGACGGCCTGCGTCAGCTCTTCGCGCCGTGCGATCCCGACAAGCCGTCCCAGCCTGCAAATGGCTGATCAGGCATAGGGCTTGATGTCGCCCTCGGCCCAGGCGGCTTGGGTTTCCGCGCTGAAAGCATCAAAGCGTTTTGCTTCGATGGCATCGCGGATACCTTGCATATGCTGCTGGTAATAGGCCAGATTGTTCCACGTCAGCAACATGCCGCCCAGCGCTTCACCCGATTTGACCAGATGATGCAGATAGGCGCGGCTGTAATCGCGTGCGGCCGGGCATGAGGATTCCTCATCGAGCGGACGCGGATCATCCGCATGGCGCGCATTGCGCAGATTGACCTTGCCGCGGCGGGTAAAGGCCAAGCCATGCCGGCCCGCCCGTGTCGGCATCACGCAATCGAACATGTCGATGCCGCGCGCCACGGATTTCAGGATGTCGTCGGGTGTGCCTACACCCATCAGATAGCGCGGCTTTTCTTCTGGAAGCTCTGGACAGGTCACATCCAGCATGTCGAGCATGACCTCCTGCGGTTCGCCGACAGCGAGACCGCCGACGGCATATCCCTTCAGATCCATCGCCTTCAAAGCCTGCGCCGAGCGGATGCGCAGATCCGGCACATCGCCGCCCTGCACGATACCGAACATGGCTTTCCCCGGCTGGTTGCCGAACGCCGTCTTGCAGCGTTCCGCCCAGCGCAGCGACAGTTCCATGGCGCGCTGGATGTCTTTCGGTGTTGAAGGCAGGGCAACGCATTCATCCAGCTGCATCTGGATATCGGAGTCGAGCAGCCCCTGGATTTCAATCGAGCGTTCCGGGCTCATCTCATGGGCACGCCCGTCGATATGCGAGCGGAAAGTCACGCCCTTTTCGTCGAGCTTGCGCAGTTGCGCCAGGGACATGACCTGGAAACCGCCGGAATCCGTCAGGATCGGCCCAGGCCAGCGGGCAAAATCGTGCAGTCCGCCGAGTTTTGCAATCCGTTCGGCGCTCGGGCGCAGCATCAGGTGATAGGTATTGCCGAGAATGATATCGGCACCGAGTTCGGCAACCTGATCCATATACATGGCCTTGACCGTGCCCGCCGTGCCGACGGGCATAAAGGCGGGCGTGCGGACAGTGCCGCGCGGCATGGTGATTTCACCGCGCCGGGCCTTGCCATCGGTTGCGATCAGTTTGAATTCAAAATTTTCTGTCATGATGCGGATCGCCATAACAGGCTTGCATCGCCATAGGAATAGAAGCGGTAGTGATTTTTGATCGCATGGGCATAGGCCGCATGCATGCGCTCGAAGCCGCTGAAGGCCGACACCAGCATGAACAGTGTCGATTTCGGCAGGTGGAAATTGGTCATCAGCAGGTCAACCGCCCGGAACCTGTAACCCGGCGTGATGAAAATATCCGTCGGGCCCGACCATGCCCGGATAACGCCATCTTCGCCCGTCGCGCTTTCCAGCAGACGCAGCGAGGTCGTGCCGACGCTGACGATACGGCCGCCCCGCGCCTTCACGGCATTGAGTGCATCCGCCGTCTTCTGGTCCACATGGCCGATTTCCGCATGCATCTTGTGGTCTGCCGTATCGTCCGCCTTGACAGGCAGGAACGTGCCCGCGCCCACATGCAGCGTGACGAAATGCTCTTCGATGCCGCGCTTTTTCAGATCGTCCAGCAAATCAGGGGTAAAATGCAGTCCCGCCGTGGGTGCGGCAACGGCACCTTCCTCGCGGGCATAGACGGTCTGGTAATCCTCCTTGTCGCGGCCATCTTCCGCCCGCTTGGAGGCTATATAGGGCGGCAGCGGGATATGCCCGACCGCGGCAATGGCCTGATCAAGATCGGCGCCGCTGAAATCAAACACCAGCAGGACTTCGCCGGCGTCACCCTTTTCGGCGACAGTGGCCTGCAACGATCCGAGCAGGCAGGCATTGTTGCCGTGACCGAAATCGATCCTCTCGCCCTGCTTGATGCGTTTTGCCGGGCGCAGGAAGGCTTTCCAGCGATCCGGTCCCGCCCGCATATGCAGCGTCGCACTGATCTGAGCCTTTACACCCTTGCGCTCGCGAAACCCTTCAAGCTGTGCGGGTATCACTTTGGTATCATTGAAAACAAGAGCATCGCCAGGGCGCAGAAAATCGCCGAGATTGCGAACGGTACTGTCGTCAAATCCGGAACTGTCCGCTTTCACAAGCAAAAGCCGCGCTGAATCGCGCGGCTCTGCAGGTCTCAATGCGATGTTTTCTTCCGGCAGATCAAAATCGAAAAGATCAACACGCATGGTCTGTCAATGCGATCTTATTCGGCGTCTGCGGCAACGCGCATGGAAACGATCGAATCCGGATCCTGCACGGGCTCGCCGCGCTTGATCTTGTCGACATTGTCCATGCCTTCGATGACCTGGCCCCAAACCGTGTACTGGCGATTGAGGAAGCCCGCATCGTCGAAGCAGATGAAGAACTGGGAATTGGCCGAATTCGGGTTCTGCGAACGGGCCATCGAGCAAGCGCCGCGGCCGTGATTGGCGTTGGAGAACTCTGCCTTCAGGTCCGGCTTTTCCGAACCGCCCATGCCCGCACGCGACGGATTGAAGGACGAACCGCCCTTCTTGCCGAACTTCACGTCGCCGGTCTGCGCCATGAAACCATCGATGACGCGGTGGAAGACGACACCGTCATAGGCGCCTTCGCGTGCCAGTTCCTTGATGCGCTCGACATGGCCAGGTGCGAGATCGGGGTAAAGTTCGATGACGACATTGCCCTTGGTGGTTTCGAGCAGGATCGTGTTTTCTGGATCTTTGTAAGCCATTTCCGGCATCTCCTTTGTTAGATTATTTTGCCGGACCGACAGTGACCTTGATCATCTTGTCCGGATTTTCAACGGCGCCATTCTGCGCTTCATTGCCTTTTTTGATCTTGTCGACCGCTTCCATGCCGCTCGTCACCTTGCCGACGACCGTATACTGGCCGTTCAGGAATGCGCCCTTGTCGAACATGATGAAGAACTGCGAATTGGCCGAATTCGGGTTGGACGAACGTGCCATGCCGACGGTGCCGCGCACGAAGGGTTCCTTCGAGAACTCGGCAGGCAGGTCCGGACGCTTCGAGCCGCCGGTTCCAGCGGCAGCCTGATTGTAGCCCTTTTCGGTATTGCCATACTGCACGTCACCGGTCTGGGCCATGAAGCCGGGAATGACGCGGTGGAACACGACATTGTTGTAGGCACCTTCCTTGGCCAGCGCCTTGATCTGCTCGACATGTTTCGGCGCAAGGTCGGGACGCAGCTCGATCTTGACGTCGCCGTCCTTCAGCTTGATCGTCATGGTGTTCTGGTCATCGGCCCAGCTTGGGGTCAAAGCAGCAAAAGACAGGGAAGAAACGGCTGCCACAAGAAGCGCAGTGCGAAATACGGACATACAGAAAGTCTCCAACGGATGGGGATGAGAAGAAAGCCCTATTTGAATTTGGCCCTGAGCGCCTCGGCGACAAGAGCGGGAGCAAAATGCCGGACGTCGCCGCCCATGGCCGCAATCTGGCGGACCAATGTGGCAGTAATCGTGCGGACCGAAGGATCAGCCGGCAGGAACACGGTTTGCAGCTCCGGCGCCATGGTGCCGTTCATACCGGCCATCTGCATCTCGTAATCGAGATCCGTGCCGTCCCGCAGGCCACGCACCATCAGGGAAGCGCCGTGTTTGCGGGCGGCATCAATCAGCAGACCATCGAAGGACACCACCTCGAGCCGCTGGCTGTCCTTGCCGAAAACATCCGCAGCAACCCGTTTGATCAGGTCCACGCGCTCGTCGAAGGAAAACAGCGGCGCCTTGCCCGGATGAATGCCAATGGCCACGAACACCTTGTCAGCAAGGCGCAACGAGCCCTGCAGGACATCCATGTGTCCATTGGTGATCGGGTCGAAGGATCCGGCGTAAATTGCGATTGTCATACCGTCTCCTAGCCGTTTTATCCGGCGCTTTCAATGGCCGGGAACAGTCCTGCCTTCATGATAAATGAACGGAAGATGAACGGGCGCATCAGCAAGCATTCAGTTCCCGCCAACTATAAAGAACGCAGAAAATGAAACCTTTCGGCCCCTATTGCGTTGTTAGTCACAGGAAAGCTGAAGATTGAAGGGATAAATGAATGTTTGTACTTCTGAGCGTAGGCATGATGATCGCGATGATGGTTTCCGCCGTCGTCATGATGCTGGAAGAAAACAAAAAGCGGGAAGCCAAAGTTAAGACATCCCGCTTCGGTGTTTATCCCATGAACGGTCAGAACGACCGACTGCGGTTCTAACTCTCGTCAGAACCGCTTTCCCCTGCTGTCTCGGCTTCGCCTTCGGCAGGAATGACTGCCTCGAGCTCTTCGTCATCACTGTCGGTTTCCGAAATCCGCTCGACCGACACAACCTTCTCGCCATCGGCTGTATTGAAGATCGTCACGCCCTTTGTGGAGCGTCCGGCGATACGAATGCCATTGACCGGCACGCGGATCAGCTGTCCGCCATCCGAAACCAGCAGGATCTGATCCGAGGCCTCGACCGGGAACAGGGACACAAGCTTGCCGATTTCGTCCGTCTTGGATGTATCGGTGGCGCGGATACCCTTGCCGCCGCGTCCCGAGACACGGAATTCGTAGGATGACGAGCGTTTGCCGTAACCATATTCGCTGACGGTCAGGACCGTCTGCTCGCGGTCGCGCAGTTCCGCATAACGCTCGGCATTGAGATCAGCCACATCCGTGGCTTCTTCGCCCACCAGTGCCACTTCCTCAACGTCATCCGCACCCTGTGCACGCCGGTCAGCCGCTGCCTGCTTGAGATAAGCGGAGCGTTCAGCCGGGCTTGCATCCACGTGGGCAAGAATTGCCATCGAGATGAGCGTATCGCCCTTGGCAAGCGTAATGCCGCGAACACCGATGGAGTTACGGCCGGCAAAGACTCGTACGTCAGTGACGGGGAAACGGATGCACTGGCCGCCGGCAGCAGTCAGCAGCACATCGTCGAACTCATCACAGGTATCCACGCCGAGGATTTCATCGCCCTCTTCTTCCAGCTTCATCGCAATCTTGCCGTTGCGATTGACCTGAACGAAGTCAGAGAGCTTGTTACGGCGCACGGTGCCGCGCGTCGTGGCAAACATGACGTCGAGATTGGTCCAGCTTGCCTCGTCTTCGGGCAGAGGCATGATTGTCGTGATGCGCTCGCCCTGTTCCAGCGGCAGCATATTGATCAGTGCCTTGCCGCGGGACTGCGGCGTGCCGATCGGCAGGCGCCAGACCTTTTCCTTATAGACAATGCCGCGGGATGAGAAGAACAGCATCGGCGTGTGGGTGTTGGCCACGAACAACCGTGTGACGAAATCCTCGTCCTTCATGGTCACGCCGGACCGGCCCTTGCCGCCGCGGCGCTGCGCGCGATAGGTCGTCAATGGCACACGCTTGATGTAACCCGCATGGCTGACGGTCACGACCATGTCTTCCCGGGCGATCAGGTCCTCGTCGTCCATATCAGCGCCGCCATCGGTCAGTTCCGTGCGGCGGGGCGTGCCGAACTCGTCGCGGATGGCGGCAAGTTCGTCCTTGACGATGGTCATGATGCGCAGACGCGACGCGAGGATTTCCAGATAATCCTTGATTTCAACGCCGATCCTGTTGAGTTCATCGGCGATTTCATCGCGTCCGAGGGCGGTCAGGCGCTGCAGGCGCAGATCGAGAATGGCCCGTGCCTGCTCTTCCGACAGGTTATAGGTGTTGTCGTCATTGAGCGTGTGGCGCGGATCGGCGATCAGCGTGATCAGCGGTGCCACGTCGTTGGCCGGCCAGCGGCGTTCCATCAACTGATCGCGCGCCGTTGCCGGATCGGGCGCCTGGCGGATCAGCGCGATGATCTCGTCGATATTGGCAACGGCAATCGCCAGACCAACCAACACATGCGCGCGGTCACGCGCCTTGCGCAGCAGGAATTTCGTGCGGCGGCTGACGACTTCCTCGCGGAAGGCGACAAAGGCGCGCAGAATGTCCATCAGGTTCAACAGGCCCGGCTTGCCGCCGTTGAGCGCCACCATATTGGCGCCGAACGAGGATTGCAGCGGGGTAAAGCGATAGAGCTGGTTGACGATGACATCGGCGACGGCATCGCGCTTCAGCTCGACGACCACGCGGTAACCGTCGCGGTCGGACTCGTCGCGGATGTCCGAAATGCCCTCGATGCGCTTTTCACGCACGAGATCGGCCATCTTTTCGATCATCGTCGCCTTGTTCACCTGATAGGGCACTTCGGTGATGATGATGGCTTCGCGGTCGCCGCGCATCGCTTCGATGGCGACCTTGCCGCGCATCAGGATCGAGCCGCGGCCGGTGCTGTAGGCGGAATGAATGCCGGAACGGCCGAGAATAATGCCGCCCGTCGGGAAATCCGGACCCGGAATGATTTCCATCAGTTCCGCCAGATCGATGGCCGGATTGTCGATCAGGGCAATGCAGCCATTGATGACCTCGGCCAGATTGTGCGGCGGAACATTGGTCGCCATACCCACGGCGATGCCGCCGGAGCCATTGACCAGCAGATTGGGGAAACGGGCGGGAAGAACCACCGGCTCCTGCTCGCGGCCGTCATAATTGTCTTGGAAATCGACCGTTTCCTTGTCGATATCCTCAAGCAGGGATTCCGTCACTTTTTCGAGACGGCACTCGGTGTAACGCATCGCCGCCGGGGAATCGCCGTCGATGGAGCCGAAATTGCCCTGCCCGTCGACCAGCGGATCGCGCAGCGACCAGTCTTGCGCCATGCGCACCAAAGCGTCGTAGATCGAGGCGTCGCCGTGGGGATGGTATTTACCCATGACCTCACCGACCACACCGGCGGACTTACGGTAGGATCTGTTCCAGGACAGGCCCATTTCGTTCATCGCATGCAGGATGCGCCGGTGCACAGGCTTCAGACCATCACGCACGTCGGGCAGTGCGCGGCTGACAATCACGCTCATGGCATAGGAGAGATAGGAGCTTTGCATCTCCTCGATAATGGAAATTGGCTCAATGCCGAAATTTCCGCCTGGTTTATCGTCTTCTGGGCCGGATGGTGGGGTTAGTTCAGACACGAGGCACTCATCTTTCGTATAGAATCAATCTTCATCTTATAGCGGCTTTTCAAGGCAAAAGCCAACTGGAGGCACCGCAATACACAGCAGAAAACCCTTTGTTTTCAATAGGATACAACAGTTCATTTCAATCGGTGAAAAACTTGGTTGCAAAATTCCAACTTTATCGACGCTTAACCCCGAATCCGCTATTCTCGCTCAGCTTCAATCAGAGAAGAAAAGCAAAATCGTGGCGCTTTATGACACCCTGCTCAATGCGCTCGTTACCCTCATGGTGACGATCGATCCACCGGGACTGGCGCCGCTGTTTCTGGCGCTGACCAGGGGCATGAATCGCAAGGAGCGCGGCCAGGTTGCCCTGCGCGCCAGCATCACCGCCTTTGTCGTGCTGACGATCTTCGCCGTAGCGGGCGCACAGATCCTGGCGCTGTTCGGCATCACCATCGGCGCCTTCCGGATTGCCGGCGGCCTGCTCCTGTTCTGGATCGCCTTCGAGATGATTTTCGAAAAACGCCAGGAGCGGCACGAGAAGAGCGCCACCGTTGCCATCACCAAGGATCATATCCGTAACATCGCCGCCTTTCCGCTCGCCATTCCGCTGATCGCCGGTCCCGGCGCCATCTCCGCAACCATCCTGCTGGCCGGCACCTTGTCCGAGCCGACATCGCGGCTGGCGCTGATCGGCATCATCCTAATCTGCATCGCCGCATCCTATGTCGTATTTTTCCTCGCTGAGCGCGTCGACCGCTTTCTGGGTGAAACAGGCCGCTCGATCCTGACACGCCTTCTGGGAGTCATCCTGGCGGCATTGGCGGTGCAATTCGTGGCCGACGGCATCAAAACCTTCATCACGACATGAATCATTTCAGATGATCTTCCTCCGCGGCGTCCTTCTGCGTGATCAGGCGGGCGCTGCGCGTGCCGCTGACGGAAATCCACAGCCAGCTCATCGCCACGGCAAGACGGTTGCGCACGCCGATGAGGAAGTAGATATGGGCAAGTCCCCATAGCCACCAGGCGACATAGCCCTTGAGCTTGATCCAGCCGAAATCCGTCACCGCCGCGCGCTTGCCGATCGTTGCAAGATCGCCCGCATGGCGATAGCGGAAAGGCTTTGGCGCGGTATCGCCGGCCAATCGCGCCCTGATTGTTTTTGCCACATGGATTCCCTGCTGCTTGGCAGCGGGCGCAATGCCGGGAACCATGCCCTTGCCGCCATTCTTGACCGTTGCCGTATCGCCGATGACAAAGATATCCGGATGCCCCGGAGCGGTCAGATCATCGTTGACGGCAACACGCCCTGCCCGGTCCGCCGCCACGTCGAGCCATTTTGCTGCCGGAGAGGCCTGGACACCCGCGGCCCAGATGATCGTCGCCGCGCCGACAAATTGTCCGGCATATTCCACGCCATCCGCCGTGCAGCTTGTCACTGGATTGCCCAGATGCACCTGCACGCCGAGCTTTTCGAGCGCCCGCTGCGCATAGGCGGAAAGGTCAGGCGCGAAGGCGCCAAGCACGCGCGCTCCGC
Organism: Phyllobacterium sp. NPDC097923; assembly: GCF_044760925.1. Lineage (NCBI taxonomy): Bacteria > Pseudomonadati > Pseudomonadota > Alphaproteobacteria > Hyphomicrobiales > Phyllobacteriaceae > Phyllobacterium > Phyllobacterium sp. NPDC097923. The sequence continues at coordinate 1,681,359 of NZ_JBIWBL010000001.1, forward strand.
CTTCGATCAGGATCACCCGCGCCGTGGCGGGGTCAATCACCCGGAATTCACCTTTCAGCGTATCCCTCGCCAGATCGGCAATGGTACCGGCGATTTCCACACCCGTCGGCCCGGCGCCGATGATGACGAAGGTCAGCAATGCCGCCCGGCGCGCCGGATCGGGCTCGCGTTCGGCCTTTTCAAAGGCGGTTAGAATACGCCTGCGGATCGTCGTGGCATCTTCAAGCGTCTTCAATCCCGGCGCAAACGGCTCCCAGTCGTCATGACCGAAATAGGCATGGCGGGCTCCTGTCGCCAGCACCAGCGTGTCATAGGGAATGACCTCGCCATCGGCGGTCGAAATGGTTCGCGCAGCTGTATCCACGCTTTCAACAGTTCCAAGCAATGTCTTGATATTGCTGTATTTGCGCAGGAGATGCCGGATAGGCCAGGCAATTTCCGAGGTCGCCAGCGTCGACGTCGCGACCTGATAGAGCAGCGGCTGGAAAAGATGGTGATTGCGCTGGTCGACCACGGTGACGGCGACATCCGCATTGCGCAGGGAATTGGCGGCTTCCAGCCCGCCGAATCCGGCACCGACGATAACCACCCGGTGCGGGGTGTTCGAGGGCGTCGCGGTGTCTGTCATGGCAGGTTCCTTGTGCACTGCACAACACGTATCAGACCTCGGGTGGAAAGGTCAAACATCGCGGCTCGCCGTGGTCAGCGCGGCCCACCGTCCGGGCGTGATGCCATAGGCCTTCTTGAACTGCCGGTTGAGATGGCTCTGGTCGGCAAATCCGGTTTCCACCGCGATTTCCGCCAGCGGCACGCCCAGTTTCATCAGATCCTTCGCGCGCTGCAGGCGGCGCATCAGCAGGAAACGATGCGGGCTTGTGGCATAGAGGGCGCGGAAGTGCCGTGACAGCGCATAACGGTCAAGGCCGCTGACGGCCTCCAGCTCGCGCGAGCGCACCAGCCGCAGGGCATTGTCCGCAAGATAGTCGCGGGCCATGCCCGCCTGCCGCACCGCGGGCCTGCCCATCGGTTTCAACGGCTGCTTTGCATGGCGCGCCAATCCCAGCGTCAGCCGCGATACGATGTCATCCACCAGCAGTTCATCCATTTCCGCATCGGGATTGCCGAACGCGGCGGATATGGCCGAGACCAGCGGCGCATCGGAAAAGACCGGCTCCCGCACGAAAGGCAGCGTGCCATGATCGGCGCCAAGGACCTCGATGGCCAGCGCCGGCTCGAGATAGATCATCCGGTAACGCAAGCCGTCATCGGTGCCTGCCCCGCCATCATGCACCTCGTCGGGATGCAGAACCATGATGTTGCCGGGAAGGCTTTGCCGCTTTTCCCCGCGATAGCGGAATGTCTGGACGCCGTGCAGCGTCACGCCGATGGCATAGGTATCGTGCCGGTGCGGTTCGAAGGCATCGCCGGTGAAACGCGCTTCCATGCGCTCGACACCCGGATTGGAAGGCGCCGACAGGATGGCATCGTGCGCCGGACGCTCGCACAAACGTCCAAGACCGCGCAGCACTTCCTCTTTTAGATTTTCACCCGGCATCCGGCAGACTCGATCCATGAATGGAGACCTAGATTTGGTGTTTGATACGAAAATTACAATTGTCGTGCGTGACGATCTTGCGACATGGCAGAAACTCAACGTCTCGTCATTCCTGGCAAGCGGCGTTGTCGCCCAGTCCCCCGGATTGATCGGCGACCCCTATATGGATCGGGCCGGCCATCATTACCATCCCTTGCCCATCCAGCCGATGATCGTGCTCACGGCGGATCAGGCAACCCTGTCGGCCATCCACCGCCGCTCGCTCGAACGCGAGGTCAAATCCTGCCTGTATATCGAGGAGATGTTTTCAACCGGATATGATCAGGCCAATCGCGCCGTGTTTGCCCGGTTTGCACCGGATGATGCGAGGGTTGTCGGCATTGCGCTGCACGCGGAGAAGAAGATCGTCGACAAGATCACCAAGGGCGCCAGGATGCACCCGTAACACCGGCGCTACCAGCCGGATACAAGCGCGAATACAACGAGATACCGCACAGTCTTGGCAATGGAGACCAAGAGCACAAAACTCCAGAGCGGCTCGCGCAACACCCCGGCAATCAGCGTCAGCGGATCGCCGATCACGGGTGCCCAGCTCAACAGCAGGGTCCACTTGCCATAACGCTGGTACCAGCCCGTGGCACGGTCGAGCTGCGCCTCGCTGGCCGGGAACCATTTGCTGTGGCGGAACTGATCGATCCCGCGCCCGAGCAGCCAATTGACCACCGAGCCAAGGACGTTGCCCACGCTGGCAACAGCGATCAATGCGATTGCCGGATAGGAATGCGAGAGCAGCAGTCCGGCAAGCAGCGCCTCCGACTGCATCGGCAAAATGGTTGCGGCCGCAAAAGCGGCCGCGAACAATCCGGCATACACGCCGAGATCAACAAGCATGATCAAACCGGCAATGGCTTACAGAACAGGCTCAGAACGGGATCTCGTCGTCGAGATCGCGCGAGAAGTTGCCACCTGCATTGCCGCCGCCGCTGGACGGCGAAGCGCTGGAACGGCCGAAATCCGAACCATAATCGCCATTGTCGGAGACCTGGCCCCGGCTCGAATTGTCGAACGAGCGGCCGCCGCCAGAACCGGCACCCTCGCCGCGTGAATCGAGCATCTGCAATTCACCACGGAACTTCTGCAGGACGATTTCCGTCGAATAGCGGTCATTGCCGGTCTGGTCCTGCCACTTGCGGGTCTGCAGCGCGCCTTCCAGATAAACCTTCATGCCCTTCTTGAGATACTGTTCAGCCACCTTGGCCAGGTTGTCGTTGAAAATGACGACGCTGTGCCATTCGGTCTTTTCCTTGCGCTCGCCGCTGTTCTTGTCGCGCCAGCTTTCCGAGGTGGCAATGCGCAGATTGACCACGGGATCGCCTGAACCAAGACGCCGGACTTCCGGATCAGCGCCAAGATTACCGACCAAAATTACCTTGTTGACACTGCCAGCCATAAAAATACTCCACAAAATTAGCTTTTCGATTTGGCGCCATCATACAGAAGCCGCTCATTGCGCGGGCAACTGTCTGGCTCTATCCACAAAATACTGCTCGCTTCGACCGCCAATGCCGCCAGCCTCCTGACAATTCAGTGGCAACTGACACTCTCCTGACAAATCTGTCAGTAGGCTTGCACGCGCACTTATCCGTTCAATGCCCTTATCCCATGCCTGTCTGGCTTGTCAGGCACGGAACTCCCGGATTTTACGCCGGTTTTACCTCGCCCGCAATATTTGTTCTTTTTTTGTTCTATCACTTGCTCTATGGATGTCAACATGGCTATGGTGATTCCAACCCAGGTGCCGCCTCGTAATTTGCTGGAAACTTTCTAAATAAGGGAAAGACTCCGGCCAGCGAGCCAGTTCCTCCCCCATAACGGCGTGACAGTCATGAGCGATCAGAAATTTATATCCATTCGTGGTGCCCGCGAACACAATTTGAAGAACATCGACCTCGATCTGCCGCGCGACAAACTGATTGTCATGACCGGCCTGTCGGGATCGGGCAAATCTTCGCTTGCCTTCGATACCATCTATGCGGAAGGCCAGCGGCGTTATGTCGAGAGCCTGTCGGCCTATGCCCGGCAGTTTCTGGAGATGATGCAGAAGCCCGATGTCGACCAGATCGACGGCCTGTCTCCGGCCATCTCCATCGAGCAGAAGACGACGAGCCGCAACCCGCGCTCCACCGTCGGCACTGTCACGGAAATCTACGACTATCTGCGCCTGCTCTATGCCCGCGTCGGCATCCCCTATTCACCGGCGACCGGCCTGCCGATTGAAAGCCAGACCGTCAGCCAGATGGTGGACCGTGTATTGGCGCAGGATGAAGGCACCCGCCTGTTCATTCTCGCTCCCATCGTGCGCGGCCGCAAAGGCGAATACCGCAAGGAACTGGCCGATCTGCAGAAGCGCGGCTTCCAGCGCGTGAAGGTCGACGGGATATTCTACGAGATCGCCGACGTTCCGGCCCTCGACAAGAAATACAAGCACGACATCGATGTGGTCGTCGACCGCGTTGTCGTGCGCCCGGACATCTCCGCACGTCTGGCGGACAGCCTTGAAACCGCGCTCAAGCTTGCCGACGGCATTGCCCTGGCGGAATTTGCCGACAAACCGTTGCCTGCCGACGAGACATCCGGGGAATCCGCCAACAAATCCAAGAACGAGACGCACGAGCGTTTGATGTTCTCGGAAAAGTTTGCCTGCCCGGTTTCCGGCTTCACTATTGCCGAAATCGAACCGCGCCTGTTCTCGTTCAACAATCCGTTCGGCGCCTGTCCGACCTGCGATGGTCTCGGCACTCAGAAGGCCATCGATCCCAACCTGATCGTGCCGGATGAAAGCCTGACGTTGAAGAATGGCGCCATTGCCCCGTGGTCAAAGTCGAGCTCGCCCTATTACAACCAGACATTGGACGCCTTGGGCAGCAGCTACGGCTTCAAGCTGGGCGACCGCTGGCGCGACATCAATGAAGACGCGCAAAAGGCCATTCTTTACGGTACCGGCAGCCGCGAGGTGCATTTTTCCTACGATGACGGCCTGCGGTCCTACAAGACGACGAAACCTTTCGAAGGCGTCATTCCCAATCTGGAGCGCCGCTGGAAGGAAACGGATTCGGCCTGGTCGCGCGAGGAAATCGAGCGCTTCATGTCCGGCACGCCCTGCCCGGCCTGCGGCGGCTATCGCCTGAAGCCAGAAGCGCTGGCGGTGAAGATCGGCGGCCTGCATATCGGCCAGATCACGGAAAAGTCGATCCGCCATGCGGATGCCTGGTTCAGTGACATCGACAAGAGTTTCAATGACAAGCAGACGGAAATCGCAGCACGCATCCTCAAGGAAATCCGCGAGCGCCTACGCTTTTTGAACGATGTCGGCTTGGATTACCTCGCCCTGTCGCGCAATTCCGGCACGCTGTCGGGCGGCGAGAGCCAGCGCATCCGGCTGGCGTCGCAGATCGGCTCTGGGTTGACCGGCGTGCTCTACGTTCTGGATGAGCCGTCCATCGGCCTGCATCAGCGCGACAACGAGCAGCTTCTCAAGACGTTGCGGCACCTGCGCGATCTCGGCAACACCGTGATCGTGGTGGAACACGACGAGGACGCGATCCTCACCGCCGACTATGTCGTCGATATCGGACCGGCTGCCGGTATTCATGGCGGTGAAATCATCGCTTCCGGGACGCCAGCCGATATCATGGCAAGCCCGAAGTCGCTGACCGGCAAATATCTGTCCGGCGCGATCGAGGTGGCCGTGCCGTCCGAACGGCGCAAGCTTAACAAGAAGCGCATCAAGATTGTCGGCGCGCGCGGCAACAACCTGAAGAACGTGTCGGCGGAAATTCCGCTTGGCACCTTCACGGCCGTGACCGGTGTTTCCGGCGGCGGCAAATCCACCTTCCTGATCGAAACCCTGTTCAAGTCGGCCTCGCGCCGCATCATGGGGTCGCGCGAGCAACCGGCAGACCATGACCGGATCGACGGCCTGGAATTTCTCGACAAGGTCATCGATATCGACCAGTCGCCAATCGGCCGCACGCCGCGCTCCAACCCGGCCACCTATACCGGCGCCTTCACGCCGATCCGCGACTGGTTTGCCGGTCTGCCCGAGGCCAAGGCGCGCGGCTATCAGCCGGGCCGGTTCTCGTTCAACGTCAAGGGCGGCCGCTGCGAGGCCTGCCAGGGCGATGGCGTGATCAAGATCGAGATGCACTTCCTGCCCGATGTCTATGTCACCTGCGACGTGTGCCACGGCAAGCGCTACAACCGTGAAACACTGGAGGTGCTGTTCAAGGGCAAATCCATCGCCGATGTGCTCGACATGACGGTCGAGGAAGGTGCTGAGTTCTTCGCGGCCGTTCCCGCCGTGCGCGACAAATTGCAGACGCTGGCAAAAGTCGGCCTTGGCTACATCCATGTCGGCCAGCAGGCCAATACGCTGTCTGGCGGCGAAGCCCAGCGCATCAAGCTCGCCAAGGAATTGTCGCGCAAGGCAACCGGACGCACGCTCTACATCCTCGACGAGCCCACAACTGGCTTGCATTTCCATGATGTGGCCAAGCTTCTTGAAGTGTTGCATGAGCTCGTTGACCAGGGCAATACCGTGGTGGTGATCGAGCACAATCTCGAAGTCATCAAGACGGCGGATTGGGTCATCGATCTTGGCCCCGAAGGCGGCGATGGCGGCGGCGAGATCGTTGCCGTCGGGCGTCCCGAGGATATCGTGGCCGAGCCGCGTTCCTATACCGGCAGGTTCCTGAAGGAACTGCTGCAGCGGCGACCCGGCAATCGCGCCCAGGCGGCGGCGGAATGACAGACAAACCCGCCGGAAACGGCGGGTTTTGTTTATGGGCCGGTTTGAATGAATACGGATTGACGGGAGGACACCATCATGACCGCAAGCGGAACGATCAGAACAGGTATCGGCGGCTGGATTTTCGAACCCTGGCGCGGCACATTCTATCCCAAGGGCCTGTCGAAGGCCAAGGAGCTCGAATATGCCGGGCAGCACCTGAGCACGATCGAGATCAACAGCACCTATTACGGCACCCAGAAGCCGGAAACCTTTGCCAAATGGGCAAGCTCGGTGCCGAACGGTTTTATTTTTTCGGTCAAGGGCAACCGGTTCGTCACCAATCGCCGCGTTCTAGCGGAGGCCGGCGAGTCGATGGAACGTTTCATCAAGTCCGGCATCGCCGAGCTTGCCGACCGGCTGGGGCCGCTGCTCTGGCAGTTTGCCCCAACCAAGAAGTTCGATGCCGAAGATTTTGGCGCCTTCCTTGATCTCCTGCCGGAGAAGGAAGGCGGTATTGCGCTGCGTCACGCGGTCGAAGTGCGCCATCCCTCGTTCATCGATCCCGATTTCATCGCGCTCCTGCGCCAGAAGAATGTCGCCGTGGTCTATGCCCATCATTTCGATTACCCCGAGATCGCCGATGTGACCGCCGATTTCGTCTATGCCCGCCTGCAGAAGGGCGACGATGCCGTCGAAACCGCCTATCCGGCCAAGGAGCTCGATCAGTGGGCAGAGCGGGTTAAACTTTGGGCAAAGGGCGATGCGCCGGATGACCTGCCCCTAGCCGCTCCCTTGGTCAAACCGGACAAGCAGCCGCGCGATGTTTTTGCCTATTTCATCCATGAGGGCAAAGTGCGCGCGCCGCAGGCAGCCCAGGCGCTGAAGGACCGTCTCTGACGAGAGGCAGGTTGAGTCGAAGGTCATGCAGCATAAAAAACAGGCAGATTGATTATAATTTAATCAGAGCTGCCTTTTTCTGAATGTTTGTTGCCATGGCTAAATGGCAGGGAGTTCAGAAAACTCCCCGCTCAGTCATCGGTAAAATCCCATTCCTCGAATAAATTCGCTTTAGGGGTCGACTTGGCATGCTTCCTGCTTTTTGTTGTGCAAGCGGGCAAGAGGTCCGCTCGCCATACATAGGGAGTTTATTCTCTGATGAAGAAAATTGAAGCCATCATCAAACCATTCAAGCTGGATGAGGTGAAAGAGGCACTGCAGGAAGTGGGGCTTCAGGGCATTACCGTGACGGAAGCCAAGGGTTTTGGCCGCCAGAAAGGCCATACGGAACTGTATCGCGGCGCTGAATATGTCGTCGACTTCCTGCCAAAGGTGAAAGTCGAGATCGTTCTGGGCGACGAGTCTGTCGAAGCAGCCATCGAGGCGATCCGCAAGGCCGCACAGACCGGCCGTATCGGCGATGGAAAGATATTCGTTTCCAACATCGAGGAAGTCGTGCGCATCCGTACCGGTGAATCCGGTATCGACGCCATCTAGTCCTGCTATCCCATTGCCGGTGCTCCCGCACCGGCCCATCCGCTATCATCGTCGCTGAACAAGGAAAATTGACATGACGACCGCAAAAGACATTCTCAAACAGATCAAAGACAATGATGTAAAATTCCTTGACCTTCGCTTCACGGATCCGAAGGGCAAGCTGCAGCACGTGACGATGGACGTTGCCGAAGTCGATGAAGACATGTTTGCCGATGGCGTCATGTTCGATGGTTCCTCCATTGCCGGCTGGAAGGCCATCAACGAATCCGACATGGTTCTCATGCCTGACACCGACACGGTGCACATGGACCCGTTCTTCGCGCAGTCGACCATGGTCATCCTCTGCGACATTCTCGACCCGATCTCCGGTGAAGCCTACAACCGCGACCCGCGCGGCACCGCCAAGAAAGCCGAAGCCTACATGAAGGCGGAAGGCGTTGGCGACACCATCTTCGTTGGCCCGGAAGCTGAGTTCTTCGTCTTCGACGACGTGAAGTACAAGGCCGACCCATACAACACAGGCTTCAAGCTCGACTCCACCGAACTGCCGTCCAACGACGACACCGATTATGAAACCGGCAACCTTGGCCACCGCCCGCGCGTCAAGGGCGGTTATTTCCCGGTTCCTCCGGTCGATTCCTGCCAGGACATGCGCTCGGAAATGCTCACGGTTCTGACCGAAATGGGCGTTCGCGTTGAAAAGCATCACCACGAAGTGGCGGCAGCACAGCACGAGCTGGGCATCAAGTTCGACGCCCTCACCCGCAACGCCGACAAGATGCTGATCTACAAGTACGTCGTGCATCAGGTTGCCAATGCCTATGGCAAGACAGCCACCTTCATGCCGAAGCCGATTTTCGGCGACAACGGCTCGGGCATGCACGTGCATATGTCAATCTGGAAGGATGGCAAGCCAACCTTCGCCGGCAATGAATATGCCGGTCTGTCGGAAAACTGCCTGTTCTTCATCGGCGGCATCATCAAGCATGCCAAGGCAATCAACGCCTTCACCAACCCGTCGACCAACTCCTACAAGCGTCTGGTCCCAGGTTACGAAGCTCCGGTTCTGCTGGCTTACTCCGCCCGCAACCGTTCGGCGTCCTGCCGTATTCCGTTCGGCTCCTCGCCGAAGTCGAAGCGCGTTGAAATCCGCTTTCCGGATCCGACAGCCAACCCCTATCTCGGCTTTGCCGCGATGCTGATGGCCGGTCTCGACGGCATCAAGAACAAGATCCATCCCGGCCAGCCGATGGACAAGGATCTCTATGATCTTCCTGCCAAGGAACTCAAGAAGATCCCGACCGTCTGCGGTTCGCTGCGTGAAGCGCTCCAGAGCCTCGACAAGGATCGCGGCTTCCTCAAGGCCGGCGGCGTGTTCGACGATGACCAGATCGACAGCTTCATCGAACTGAAGATGGCCGAAGTGATGCGCTACGAAATGACCCCGCATCCCGTCGAATACGACATGTACTACTCAGTCTGATCGGATCAGTTTGTCTATAAAGGAAACCCCGGGCATGCCCGGGGTTTTTCATTAGACCAAGGTATGGTCTTTAAAATTCGCGGAAGAATGATATATTTGCCTTGGAGTGAGAGGCGAGCTTTCGCCCGCCTCCCTCTTCCTAGATGATGAATCGAACCCGGAGCAAGACTTGCCAGCCTGTCCGGGTTCTTTTCATTTCCAGGGTGATAACAAGCGGTTTGAACCGCATCGCTTCACCTCCAAGTTCAAAGGCAAGGCCATTGCCATGGTCGGAAGGCCCATCTTTCCGACGCGCTGCTGGCACAGCGCATCCTGCTTCGCCCTTGAAACTCTGTATTGAAATTATTGCGCTCGGTTTTGGTGAAGGCAATAAACGTACAGTTGAATCAATGCGATACAGCAATATCCTGACTAGATATATGGTAGCAAAGACGTGCTTCAGACCCAGTCCGCGCTATGACGCCGCGATCGCCTGAAGCACCTTCACCGCAGCGATCATCTCGCGCTCACGCAAAGCCCGCCGGGCTGACGCTTCCGCATCTTCGCCCCACTGCTCGATCGTCCAGTCTTCGTCGACATGCGCCAGCATCCAGGCTTCGTCGCCGGTAATACGGCCCTTTGCCACGGCAAGCGCGAGAATAGCCGATCCGGTCAGTGTCGTGATCGTGTGCAGGGCGGCAACGGTAAAGGCATCCCTGAACTGTCCGAGATGCACGCCGAGCGCGGCAAGCGTCTCGCGCGGCTGTTCCACATGCATGACGCCCTCGGCAAGGACGAAACGTGCGCCAAGATCGGAGGCGGCCCAATCGATAATGGGATCCCAGAGGTCCGTCTGGCGCTTGACCAGCCGTTCAGGCGAACCCGCGCGATAGCACAGCATGTCCGAAGAGGCGAAACGCAGCACGTCCTCAAGCACGACCTGGGGATCGCTGATGATCCCATCGATCGCCGTGTTGGCCAGACGGGTGGCAGGCATGCGCGCCGGGACGATATCCTTGTCCTGCGCGGCGAATTCATCGGCAATCATCTGCGCCAAAGCGCGGTTTGGCAGCAACAGATCCTGCCGCGCCGGCGTCTTGACGCGCTTGCCGTCCAGTTCAACGGCAAACTGACCATCCCGCTCAACAACCGCTACCGCATTGTAGAAGCGCTTGGGAAACGGCAGATTCGACTGGACCTGCGCCCGGCGCACCGGATCCGTATCCGACGGACCTTGCGGCATGTCCATATTGAAAAGGTCATTGTTCATCGTCATCGTCCGTATGCGTTACCGGTCAGCCTGTTCTAATTCTCTTCGTCGCCGTCGCTTTCGTCGAGACCCAGAAGGTTCCACGTCTGCACCATATGCGGTGGCAGCGGTGCCGTGACATCGATGATCCCGCCCGATGGATTGGGAATGCGGATGCGGCGCGCGTGCAGGTGCAGGCGGTTCTGGATGCCGCCGGGGAAAGACCAGTTGGTGTCGGCCTCGAAATATTTGGGATCGCCGATGATCGGGCAGCCGATATGGGCGGCATGGACGCGCAACTGATGCGTGCGGCCGGTATAGGGCTCCATTTCCAGCCAGGTCAGCACCTGCCCGGCGGATTCGATGACCCGGTAATAGGAAACCGCATGATCGGAGTCGGGCTCCCCGTGCTGGGCAACACGCATCCGGTCGCCATCGGGCGTTGTTTCCTTGACCAGCCAGGTGGTGATCTTGTCCTCGCGCTTGCGTGGAATACCCTTGACCAGTGCCCAGTAGGTTTTCTTGGTCTCGCGCTCGCGGAACGCCGCGGTCAAAGCCTGCGCCGCACCGCGCGTGCGCGCAACCACGAGAACGCCTGATGTATCGCGGTCAAGCCGGTGCACAAGCCGGGGTTTTTCACCCTTCTTGTTGCGCCATGCTTCGAGCATGTCGTCCACATGGCGATTGACGCCGGAACCGCCCTGCACTGCCAGGCCAGCCGGCTTGTTGAACACGAAAACCTTGGGATCTTCGTAGAGCAGCATCTGGGAGAGGACGTCACCATCTTCCCGGCCGCGAATGCTCTTGCCGGTCAGGTGCTGGCCTTCGGCCTTGGCGTCCACCTGCAAGGGCGGAATGCGCACGGTCTGGCCAGCCTGCAGGCGCGTATCGGACTTGGCGCGTGAGCCATCCACCCGGATCTGCCCGGACCGCAGCAATTTCTGCAGGTGTCCGAAGCCCAATCCCGGATAATGTACCTTGAACCATCGGTCGAGGCGCATTTCCGCTTCGCCGGTGTCAACTGTCTTCTGCTCTACCACTGCCATAAGTCATACCTTGTCTAATCAGGCATGCGCTTAGCACTAAGCGACCGCTCTTGCGAGCCATAATCCGAAAAACAACGCCCCAATGCTCAAGATGACGCTCGCAAGCACATAAATCAGCGTGAAAAGTGCTTCTCCGCGGTTCCACAGCAGCGCAACGTCGAGCGAGAACGAGGAAAAGGTGGTGAAGCCTCCCATAATGCCAACCGCAACAAACAGGCGCAGCTCGGTGGAACCGTTGAAACGCCGGGCCAAGAGCTCAATGAACAGGCCCATCAGCAATCCGCCGGCCACGTTCACGGTCAGCGTTCCCCAGGGAAAAGCCATGCCAAAAATCCGGGTCATCAGCACGCCGACGAGATATCGGGCAACCGAACCGATAGCTCCGCCTGATGCAACCAGTAATATTGCGTTCACTTTGCCTCACCTCCGGCAGTTTATTCTATGAAGTCAAATATTTGACTCATCACGGGACGTTAACAAACGTAGAAAAATGTTCCTTGAACAGACGCGGAACTGACACAACTTTAGAGCATTGAATATTGCAGCGCACAAGCACCTCATGCAGAGTCAAAAATTGAGGAATGTGCGCAGAAGCGGGCATAACGAGCGGAGTGGCAAAGTGTCATTGATACAGATCTATTGGAAATCTCTCCAATATCTTGGGGCGGAAAGGCGTGCAACCACGTTTATCTGCCTGGTCAACGTTGCGTTGGCCCTGACCATGCTGTTTGAGCCCGTACTTGTGGGCCGCGTCATTCAGGCCATCTCCACCAAGACAGCCATATGGCCGCCTCTGAGCCAGCTGGCCGGTGTTGGTTTGTTCCATATCGTTGCCAATGTTCTGGTTTCGCGCGAAGCGGACCGGCTTGCGCATCGCCGCAAACTGTCGGTGCTGACGGAATCGTACAACCGCGTGATCAGCATGCCGCTCGCCTGGCATCATCAGCGCGGCACATCCAATGCCATGCACACCCTTCTGCGCGCGATTGAAACACTGTTCAGCCTCTGGCTTGAATTCATGCGCACGCACCTTGCCACCACCGTTGCTCTGGTCGGACTTGTTCCGCTGGCTTTGGCCCAGGATTGGCGTCTCGCTTCGGTTCTGGCCGTGCTTGGCGTCATCTATGTCATCGTCAGCCGTGTTGTCACAGCCAAGACCAAGGACGGTCAGGCTCAGGTCGAGCGTCATCATATCAAGGCATTCAGCCACGTGACCGACTCCATGGGCAATATCTCCGTCCTGCAAAGCTATAACCGCATCGACGAAGAAACCCGTGCCTTGCAGTCCTATACAAAACAGTTGCTGGACTCGCAGTATCCGGTTCTCAACTGGTGGGCCCTCGCTGCCGGTATCAACCGCATGGCCTCCATCATTTCGATGGTCGTCATCCTGTTCCTCGGCTCCTATTTCGTCATGCACAACCAGATGAATGTCGGCCAGGTTGTTGCCTTCACCGGCTTCGCCGCCCTGCTCATCGGCCGTCTTGACCAGCTCAGCGCCTTTGTGAACCAGATCTTTGCTGCCCGCGCCAAGCTGGAAGACTTCTACGAAATGGAAGATTCCGCGGCCTACCAGGCCGAACCGAAGGCCGTGCATGACCTCGACAACATCAGCGGCGAAGTCGAATTCCAGAACGTGTCGTTCGAATTTGCCAAGTCCACACAGGGCCTGAAGAATGTATCGTTCAAGGCGAAAGCCGGCCAGACGGTTGCCATCGTCGGTCCGACAGGCGCCGGCAAGACGACGCTGATCAACGTGCTGCAGCGCGTCTACGATCCCAAGGAAGGCCGTGTGCTTGTCGATGGCATCGATACCCGCACCATCAGCCGCCGCTCGTTGCGCAATGCAATCGCCACGGTGTTTCAGGATGCAGGCATGTTCAACCGCAGCATCGAGGAAAACATCCGCGTCGGCCGTCCGAAGGCTTCGGACGAGGATGTTGCGGCGGCGGCGGCAGCAGCCGATGCCAGCGACTTCATCCTGTCGAAGTCAGCCGGTTTCGACACGATGGTTGGTGAACGCGGTTCGCAGCTTTCCGGCGGTGAACGCCAGCGTGTTGCCATTGCCCGCGCCATCCTGAAGGATGCACCGATCCTCGTTCTCGACGAGGCAACCAGTGCGCTTGACGTCGAAACCGAGGCACGCGTCAAGGCGGCCGTCGACAAGCTGTGCCAGAACCGCACGACCTTCATCATCGCACACCGCCTGTCGACGGTTCGCGACGCTGACATCGTGCTCTTCATGGATCACGGTGAGATCGTCGAGTCCGGCAGCTTTGACGAGCTGGCACACCAGAACGGCCGCTTCACGGCGCTGCTCAAGGCCGGTGGTCTCAAGCTGGACGACGACACGGCAAACGTCACGCCCTTCCCGCGCAAGCCGCCGGAAGCCGCGTAATCCTGGAGATGATCAACCCGATAAAAAGGCCGCTTCATTTGAAGCGGCCTTTTTCTTGATCCCAATCGGACGTGCCGACGTCAGGCGCGGCCTATTCGCCGCGCTCGACCCTCAGCCGGTTCCAGTATTCGATCCGTTTGCGGATTTCGCGTTCGAAGCCGCGCTCGGGCGGATTGTAAAAGGTCTGGCGGCCAAGCGCGTCGGGAAAATAGTTCTGCCCGGAAAATGCATCCGGCTGGTCGTGGTCGTAGGCATACCCCTTGCCGTAGCCCTCACCCTTCATCAGCTTGGTCGGTGCATTCAGGATGTGCTTGGGCGGCACAAGCGAGCCGTTTTCCTTTGCCGTGCGCATCGCCGCAGCAAACGCCGTATAGACCGCGTTCGATTTGGGAGCCGTCGCCAGATAGACGCAGGCCTGCGCCAGCGCGAGTTCGCCCTCGGGTGAACCGAGATAGTCATAGGCATCCTTGGCCGCATTGCAGATGACCAGAGCCTGCGGATCGGCGAGCCCGATATCCTCACTCGCCATCCGCACCAGACGCCTGCCGATAAACAGCGGGTCTTCTCCCGCATCGAACATGCGGCAGAGATAATACAGCGCTGCATCCGGATCGGACCCGCGCACGGATTTGTGCAGGGCAGAGATCAGATTGTAATGCCCGTCCTGCCCCTTGTCATAGACGGGGGCGCGGCGCTGCACGATCTGCTGGACCCGCTCGACATTGAAGATTTCGCCGGTGCGGGCCGCGCGCCAGACTTCCTCGGCCAGTGTCAGGATCGCCCGGCCATCGCCGTCCGCCATGCGCACCAGGCTCGCCCGCGCCTCGTCGTCCAGAGGCAGCGGCTTGCCTTCATGTTCCTCGGCGCGCTGCATCAGCGCCATCAGGCTGGCTTCGTCGTGCGGATGAAACACAAGGACGCGCGCACGTGACAAGAGAGCGGCATTGAGCTCGAAGGACGGGTTTTCCGTGGTCGCACCCACGAGCACAATCGTCCCGTCTTCCATGACAGGCAGAAACGAATCCTGCTGGGCACGGTTGAAGCGGTGAATCTCGTCGACGAACAACAGTGTCTGGCGGCCCGACATTTTGCGGGCGCGGGCCATGTCAAAAACCTTCTTCAGGTCGGCAACACCGGAAAAAATGGCCGATATCTGTTCGAAGGCAAGATTGGTCTCACCAGCAAGCAACCGCGCCACGGTGGTTTTACCCGTTCCGGGCGGTCCCCAGAAAATCATCGATCCCAGTGAGCCGGATTCGATCATGCGCGTCAGCACGCCTTCCGGTCCGGTCAGGTGCTCCTGGCCGGTGACTTCGCCAAGCGAGCGCGGACGCAAACGGTCAGCAAGCGGCCTGCTCCGGTCCGAAGCCGGATCCTCCTTTGCTGCAAACAGATCCGTCATTGCCCCATCTGCCTCATTTATCGAATGATCTGCCGGATGATTGCGCCATCCCGCTCGAATTCAAAGCGCCACAGGACCGGCTTGGTTGCCATCACAGTCGCCAGATCGGCGGCGGTCGCAATATCACGACCATTGACCTTGCGCACGATATCGCCGGGCTGCAAGCCGATCCGCGCGGCCGGCGTATTGGCAAAAATCTTTTCCACCGCAACGCCGGTCGTTTCCGCCGACAGGTGCAGTCTTGTCGCGCTGCTGGGCGTGAGTGTGATGACCTGCGCGCCGGAAAGCGGATTCTTGCCCTGGATCACCGTCTTGTTGGCGGGATCGTCCGGCCGCGGCTTTTCCAGAACGAGGGAAATCACCTTCTCCTTCGACCGGCTCAAGACATTGAGCTTGACGGTCTTGCCGATCCCGGCGGTCGACAGGCGATAGCCCAGGCCATCGAAATTCTCGATGCGGAAATCATCAACCGCCAGAATCACGTCACCAACCTGCAGTCCGCCTTTCTCAGCCGGTCCATCCTTGGCAACGTTCGTGACGAGCGCGCCATAGGGCTGCTTCATGCCCAGGCCTTCGGCCACATCGGACGTCACGTTCTGGAAGGTCGCGCCGATATAGGGGCGCTCGAACTTGTCGCCGCCCTGCTTTGCCGTTTCAACCACGGCCCGCACCATGTTCGACGGGATGGCGAAGCCGATCCCCACCGAACCGCCGGAGCGGGAGAAGATCGCCGTGTTGATGCCGACAAGCTTGCCGTCCATGCCGATGAGCGCGCCACCGGAATTGCCGGGATTGATCGCCGCATCCGTCTGGATGAAGAAATCAAAATCCGAAATCCCCACCCGGGTACGCGCCTGCGCCGAGACGATGCCGCTGGTGACGGTCTGGCCCACGCCAAAGGGATTGCCGATGGCAAGAACCAGATCACCCACCTCAACCTTGTCCGAATCCGCCAGCTGCAGGATCGGCAATTGCTCCCCGGCCTCGATCTTGAGGATGGCGAGATCCGTTGATTCATCCTTCAGGAGAATGCGCGATTCAAACTCGCGGCCATCCGAGAGGGCAATCTTGACAGTTTCCGCATCGCGGATGACGTGGTTGTTGGTGACCACGATGCCCGAGGCGTCGACGATAACGCCGGAACCGAGCGATGACTGGATGCGCGGCGGGCCATTGAACTGGCCGCCAAAGAACTGCTCGAAAAACGGATCACCGGCAAAAGGCGAACGCTGCTGCACTTCCCGTGCCGCATAGACATTGACGACCGCCCCGGCAGTCTGCTTGACGAGCGGCGCAAACGACAATTGTGTATCCACACGTGATGCCGGAACCTGCTTTGCCGTATCGGCCGCCGTCTGCGCATGCACCGGGACGATCATGGCGGAAACGAGTGCGGAGGTGACGAGCAGCGCCCGGGCCGATTGCGCGATTTTGGAACAACTCATGTCGATCTCCCGAACTGATGAATCAGTAAAACGTGTTAATCCAATGTGCTGAATTTCAACGCGGATACCAGCCATGAAACAAAGCAAATTTGAGACATTCAAAGCAGCTTCGTCATTGCGCCGATATTCTCGCCCGCTTCAGCAAATTTGCGGTCCAGGGTATAGATGGTGGCGCCGTGATGAATAGCAACCGCCAGATGGAGCGCATCACCCGCTCTTACCCCTGACACGTAGCGATCTGTGATCTGAGCAGCCGACCGAAACATCAATGCCGTGATAGGCAGTGTTTCAAAGGATTCGCTCACGAGACGATGAAAGGCGGCAAGAGAACTGTTGCGATGCTGCACCTGCAGTTGCTGGGTGCGTACCTTGAGGGACAAGGCTGACGAGAACTCGGTGATTGTCCAATCACTCACAGCCATTTTTTCATTGTGCTGGCTTGCGAGCCAGTCAAGCACGCGTGCTGTCTGGCTTTCCGATGTCAGCGCAGCGACGAGAACGGATGTGTCGAGGTAAAGCATCAATAGCGGTCTTGATCACGCATCGCGCGGACAAAGTCGCCGCCCGAGACCGGCTGTTCCGGCATATTTTCCGTAAGCTGTCGCAATGCCGCTATATCGATCGGCTTGCGCGGCACGCCGGCTGGCACCAGTTGGGCTACCAGTTTGCCCCGGCGCAAAATCTGCACGGTCTCTCCCGCTTCGACCTGATCGATCAATTCGCTGAGATGTGCTTTCGCGTCAACAAGATTGACTGTACCCATCCGGCTCTCCTGACCATTTAACTAGTCATATATAGCGTCAATACAGTCCAGTTTCAACGGCGCGAAAGTCGAGCAAAAACAGAAAAGGGGCCCGTAAAGGCCCCTGTCCCAAAATCATCGATGCGGAAGCGCTGGATTATGCGGCTTCGGCTTCGTTTGCCTGTTCGGCAGCAACGCGGGCCAAATCCTTGGAACCCTTGGCGCTGACATCGCGATCAACGAACTCGACAACGGCGAGCGGTGCATTGTCACCGGTGCGGAAGCCTGCCTTCATGATGCGGATGTAACCGCCGTTGCGCTGACCGTAGCGCGGAGCAAGCGTGTCAAACAGCTTTGCTACGAGCTTGGCATCGCGGATCGCCGAAATGGCCTGACGACGCGCGTGCAGATCACCGCGCTTGCCGAGCGTGACAAGCTTTTCAACGATGGGACGAATTTCCTTGGCCTTGGGCAGCGTTGTAACGATCTGCTCATGCTCAATCAATGATGCAGCCATATTGGCAAACATCGCCTTACGATGGCTGGCAGTCCGGTTAAGCTTGCGGCCTGAATTACCGTGGCGCATGAGCCTTCTCCTTCAATTTCTCAGTTCGGGCTCATTGCCCGGGCTTGGTTGTCGGGCAGAGCCCGGATTAATACTGGTCTTCGTAACGCTTCGCGAGGTCTTCAATGTTTTCTGGCGGCCAGGATGGGACTTCCATACCGAGATGGAGACCCATGGAAGCCAGAACTTCCTTGATTTCGTTCAGCGACTTGCGACCAAAGTTCGGTGTGCGCAGCATTTCTGCTTCTGTCTTCTGAATAAGATCGCCGATATAGACGATGTTATCATTCTTCAGGCAGTTTGCCGAGCGTACGGAAAGTTCGAGTTCGTCGACCTTCTTGAGCAGAGCCGGATTGAACGCAAGTTCAGTGACCTGTTCCTGCTGTACTTCCTTCTGCGGCTCGTCAAAGTTGACGAAGATCGCCAGCTGGTCCTGCAGGATGCGTGCTGCATAGGCAACGGCATCTTCGCCGGAGATCGAACCATCGGTCTCGATGGAAAGGATCAGCTTGTCATAATCGAGAACCTGTCCCTCGCGGGTGTTTTCGATCTTGTACGATACTTTGCGAACCGGTGAGTAGAGGCTGTCAACCGGGATCAGGCCGATTGGCGCATCTTCTGCACGGTTGCGGTCAGCCGGAACGTAGCCCTTGCCGGTGTTGACGGTGAATTCCATGCGGATTTCAGCGCCTTCGTCCAGCGTGCAGATAACGTGTTCTGGGTTGAGGATTTCGATATCGCCAACCGTCTGAATGTCGCCAGCCGTCACAACGCCTGGGCCTTCCTTGCGGACGACCATGCGCTTGGGACCATCGCTTTCCATGTGGATCGCGATTTCCTTGATGTTCAGGACGATGTCCGTCACATCTTCACGAACGCCGGGGATCGACGAGAATTCATGCAGAACGCCATCGATCTGTACGGCAGTCACGGCAGCGCCGCGCAGCGAAGACAGAAGCACACGGCGCAGAGCATTGCCGAGCGTCAAGCCGAAGCCGCGTTCAAGCGGCTCGGCGACGACCGTTGCCTTTGTCTTCGAGCCGGAGGTCTGAAACTCGACCTTGTTCGGCTTGATCAGTTCTTGCCAGTTTTTCTGGATCATCTAGTTTTTCCCTATCCTTGCCTTGCCACCATCCAATCGTGGCAATGAAGCGTGGAAACCGCAGAGGAGCTGAATGTCAGCTCATGCGGCCAAATCTTGTCGAAACAGATTAGACGCGGCGACGCTTGCGCGGGCGGCAGCCATTGTGCGGGATCGGGGTCACATCGCGGATCGACGTGATCGTGAAACCAGCAGCCTGGAGCGCGCGCAGAGCCGATTCACGGCCGGAGCCCGGTCCGCAAACTTCAACTTCGAGCGAACGCATGCCATGTTCCTGTGCCTTCTTGGCACAATCTTCAGCAGCCATCTGTGCAGCGAAAGGCGTGGATTTACGCGAACCCTTGAAGCCCTGCGCACCGGCGGAGGACCAGGCAATCGCGTTGCCCTGCGCATCCGTGATGGTGATCATCGTGTTGTTGAATGTCGAATTAACGTGGGCAACGCCCGACGAAATATTTTTACGCTCGCGGCGGCGAACGCGTGTGGCTTCCTTGGCCATAGTAGTCCTTTCAGTTGATCTCGACGCCCCCGTATTTCCAGAGGCTCCACCATGGTTTCAGTTAAAGTGCGAAACCAGCACTTGTCTCTGCAATAGCAGAACCGGCGCAGCGAACCGCGCCGGCGTGATCTTACTTCTTCTTGCCGGCGATTGCCTTGGCAGGACCCTTGCGGGTACGCGCATTGGTATGCGTACGCTGGCCGCGAACCGGCAGGGAGCGGCGATGACGCAGACCGCGATAGCAGCCCAGATCCATCAGACGCTTGATGTTCATCGAAACTTCACGACGCAGATCACCCTCAACGTGGTAATCGCGGTCGATCGTTTCACGAATCTGCAAGACTTCGGCATCGGTCAACTGATTGACACGACGCTCCGCAGGAATGCCGACTTTCTCGACGATTTCCTGTGCAAACTTTTGACCAATCCCGTGAATGTACTGAAGCGCGATAACAACGCGCTTGTTCGTCGGGATGTTGACGCCAGCAATACGAGCCACGTCTGTTCTCCTTGTTAACCGGCAGAGCTGGGCAGTCAACGCGACCGGCCAGATGACGGGATGAAAATGATATCCGGGACAAACACAAACGATCAGCCCCGAACCTGCTTTACCGGATCGGCGCCGATCGCTTCATATCCAAGCGAATTTCCGCCGTCTTTGAAGGAATCGCTCCGAAAAGTCAACTCCTCCCGTACATTTTTGTCGGAAACTAAAGTTCCGCCAAAATTTTTTCGATCGATTTGGTGACTTCTTCGAAGTCCGCCATGCCATCGACCTTCTTCAACTTGCCCTTGGCGTAGTAATAGCCGATCAGGGGCGAAGTCTGCTTGTAGTATGCCTCGAGCCGCGTGCGGACCGTTTCAGCATTGTCATCGGGACGCCGCTTGAATTCCGTCGAACCGCATTTGTCGCACACGCCCGGTACCTTGGGCTGCTTGTTGGTGTCGTGATAACCGGTGCCGCACTTGGCACAGGTGTATCGACCCGAGATCCGCTCGACGAGCACATTGTCGTCGACCTCGAGCTCGATGACGCAATCCAGCTCAAATCCCTTGTCCGACAACATATCCTCGACCGCATCCGCCTGGACGAGTGTCCGCGGATAACCATCGAGAATGAAGCCATTGGCTGCATCGGGCTGATCAATGCGCTCGGAAACGATCGCATTGACGATTTCGTCGGATACCAGCTTGCCGGCATCCATCACAGCCTTGGCGCGCAAACCGACATCGGTTCCGGCTTTGACTGCGTCCCGCAACATGTCCCCGGTGGAGAGCTGCGGTATCCCTAGTTTTTCTACCAAGCGCTGAGACTGAGTTCCCTTACCTGCCCCCGGTGGTCCGAGAAGTATTAATCTCATCTGTTCCGCTTCCCTCCACGGAGCTTAGACTTCTTGATAAGCCCCTCATATTGATGCGCGATCAGGTGACCCTGGATCTGTGCAACCGTATCGAGCGTAACGCTCACGACAATCAGCAGCGATGTACCGCCGAGATAGAAAGGAACGCCAGCCCAGGAAATCAGGAACTCTGGCAGCATGCAGATCAACACGAGATAGGCTGCGCCAAGAACTGTAATGCGGGTCAGAACGTAGTCGATATATTCGGCCGTGCGTTCGCCAGGGCGAATGCCGGGAATAAAGCCGGAATGCTTCTTCAGCTGATCGGCGGTGTCCTTCGGATTGAAGACGAGCGCCGTGTAGAAGAAGGCAAAGAACACGATCATCGCGGCATAGGACGCCATATAGAGCGGCTGGCCATGGCCAAGCGAGGAAAGGATCGTCGTCGCCCAGCCGGGAAGACCTTCACTCTTGGCGAAGCCGGCAATGGTCGCAGGCAACAGCAGCAGCGAGGATGCGAAGATCGGAGGAATAACACCCGCTGTATTGAGCTTCAGCGGCAGGTGCGACGTATCGCCCTGGAACATGCGGTTGCCGACCTGGCGCTTCGGATACTGGATCAGCAGGCGGCGCTGTGCGCGTTCGACGAAGACAATGATACCGATGACGGCGATGGTCAGGATGATGATCGCCAGAATAACCGGGGTCGACAGGGCACCGGTACGGCCGAGTTCCAGCGTGCCGGAAATGGCCTGCGGCAGGTTGGCGACAATACCGGAGAAGATGATCAGCGAAATACCGTTGCCGATACCGCGTGCCGTGATCTGTTCGCCCAGCCACATCAGGAACATGGTTCCGCCGACGAGCGTGATAACGGTGGAAAACAGGAAGAACGGTCCGGGATTGGTCACGATACCCTGACTTCCCTGCAGGCCGACGGCAATCGCATAGGCCTGAACCGTTGCCAGAAGCACGGTGCCATAGCGCGTATACTGATTGATGACCTTGCGGCCCTGCTCTCCGTCCTTCTTCAGCTGTTCCAGAGCCGGGATGACCGAAGTCATCAGCTGAACAATGATCGATGCGGAGATGTAGGGCATGATGCCCAAGGCAAAAATCGCCATACGGGCCACGGCACCGCCGGCGAACATGTTGAACATGCCGAGGATGCCCTGCGCCTGATGGTTGAAGGCCTGGGCATAGGCGCCGAGATTGATACCCGGAAGCGGGATATAGGTGCCAAGCCGGTAAACCAGCAATGCCCCAAGTGTAAACCAGATGCGCTTTTTAAGCTCTTCAGCTTTGGAAAAAGCAGAGAAATTAAGATTGGAGGCGAGCTGTTCAGCGGCTGATGCCATAAGTAGTCTCCGGTCTGCGCCCGTCAGGCACTGACGGTCCTACCCAGATATGTGCCGTTACTGCGCCGTGCTTTCCCAAAACGTGCAGGGAATGCATCAACACTAAGATTTACCCATCATATTTACCAAAAGAATGATGCGGATTGATTTGGTAAATATGATCGGGGAAGACAAGATACAAGCGGCGACCCGGAGGGCCGCCGCTCATTCAATAGAATTATTCTGCAGCCGCTGCAACAGCAGGAAGCTTGACCGAACCGCCAGCCTTTTCGATCTTTTCGATCGCGGCCTTGGAGGCACCAGCAACTTCGATCGTTACCGCCGTTGTGATATCACCACCGGAAAGCAGACGAACGCCGTCCTTGGCGCGGCGGATAACACCGGCAGCCTTCAGGGTTTCAATCGTGATCGCAACCTTGGCATCGAGCTTCTTGGCATCGATGGCAGTCTGGATACGGCCAACGGATACTTCATTGAAGTTCTTCATGAAGATGTTGGTAAAGCCGCGCTTTGGCAAGCGACGGTAAACCGGCATCTGGCCGCCTTCGAAGCCGTTGATGGCAACGCCGGAACGCGACTTCTGGCCCTTCACACCGCGACCGGCAGTCTTGCCGGAGCCGGAGCCGATACCACGGCCAACGCGCTTGCGCGCTTTGGTGGCGCCTGGGTTTTCACTCAGATCATTGAGTTTCATTTGATCAATCTCCGGAGTTCTTAAGCCTCGTCCACAACGCGGACGAGATGCTGAACTTTCGCAATCATGCCACGGACGGAAGGCGTATCTTCCAGAACCCGGCGACGATGCATCTTATTGAGGCCCAGGCCGATCAGCGTTGCGCGCTGTTCTGCCGGACGGCGGATAGGGCTGCCGATCTGTTCGACCGTAACCGTCTTACCCTTCTTCTTCTCAACCATGACTTATATCCTTTAGTCTACAGCTAGCGGGACCGAGATCCCTGCCCTGCTGCGCCAGCTTCTGGCCTATTCTTCCGAACCGACCACGTCGCGGCGACGAGCCTGCAGTGTGGAGTACTTGATACCGCGCTGGGCAGCGATGTCCTTGGGGTGCATCTGGTGCTTCAAGGCATCGAATGTCGCACGAACCATGTTGTATGGGTTCGACGAGCCAAGCGACTTGGCAACAACGTCCTGTACGCCCAGTGTCTCGAAGACAGCGCGCATTGGACCGCCGGCGATGATACCTGTACCAGCTGTGGCTGCACGAAGCAGAACCTTGCCGGCGCCATGACGGCCTTCAACATCGTGGTGAAGGGTACGGCCCGAACGCAGCGGTACGAAAATCATTTCGCGCTTGGCGGATTCGGTTGCTTTGCGGATGGCTTCCGGCACTTCGCGCGCCTTGCCATGACCGAAACCAACGCGACCCTTCTGGTCGCCAACGACGACGAGAGCTGCGAAACCAAAACGCCGGCCGCCCTTGACGACCTTGGCGACGCGGTTGATGTGAACAAGCTTGTCAACGAATTCGCTATCGCGCTCTTCGTTGCGGCCGCGATCCTCGCGGTTCCGTTTTTCCTGTGCCATGCTCCTAATTCCTTTTTCTTTTCCGGTAGCACGAATGATAGTAACGAAATCCGGCTTGCAGGAGACAAGCTCCTGCAGTTCCGGATTTCGGATGTCTTGCTTTAGAAGCTGAGACCAGCTTCGCGAGCAGCTTCAGCAAGTGCCTTTACACGGCCGTGGTAAATGTAGGCGCCACGATCGAAGACAACTTCCTTGATGCCAGCCTTGACAGCACGCTCTGCAACGAGCTTGCCGACGAGTGCTGCTGCACCCTGGTCTGCACCGGTCTTGAGCTGACCCTTCAGGTCAAGATCAAGTGTCGATGCGGATGCAATTGTATGTCCACGCGCATCATCGATGATCTGCGCATAGATATTCTTTGAAGAACGGTGGACGCTGAGCCGCGGACGGTCACCGGCAACCGCCTTGAGCTGGCGGCGAACACGCGCAGCGCGACGCTGAATAATTTCTTTCGGCGATGCCATGACACGAATTCCTTACTTCTTCTTACCTTCTTTGCGAACGATCTTCTCGCCCGCATATTTAACGCCCTTGCCCTTGTAGGGTTCTGGACCACGATATTCGCGGATCTCAGCGGCGACCTGGCCGACCTGCTGCTTGTCGATGCCCGTGACGACGATTTCCGTCGGCTTCGGTACAGCAACTGTGATGCCAGCTGGTACGTCATAGATCACTTCGTGGCTGAAACCGAGCGACAGCTGCAGGTTCTTGCCCTGCATGGCCGCACGATAACCAACGCCGTTGATCTCAAGGCGCTTTTCAAAACCGTCCTTAACACCTGTGAAGATGTTGACGATCATCGTGCGGCTCATGCCCCACTTCGACCGGGCGGTCTTGCTGCTGTCACGCGGATCAACGCGAACGGCATTATCTTCGAACTTGACCAGAACTTCGTCGTTGGCGACAAAGCTCAGTTCACCTTTGGGCCCCTTGGCCTTAATGGTCTGGCCGTCAACGCTGGCTGTTACGCCTGGCGGGACTGCCACTGGTTTTTTACCGATACGAGACATTTTTCAAACCTTTTCAAGCCAGCGGTTAGAATATACGGCAGAGCAATTCGCCGCCGACATTCTGTTCACGTGCCTCGTGGTCTGCCATCACGCCCTTCGGCGTCGACAGGATCGAAATACCAAGACCGTTAGCAACCTGCGGAATCGACTTGACCGAAACGTAAACGCGACGGCCAGGCTTCGAAATACGGGTAATCTCACGGATTACAGGTACGTTCTCAAAATACTTCAGTTCGATTTCGATCTCGGACTTGCCGTTTTCAAAATCTACCTGGCTGTATCCGCGGATATAACCTTCAGACTGCAGAACATCCAGAACGCGTGCGCGCAGCTTGGAGGCAGGTGTGGAAACCTTGCCCTTTTTGCGCATGATGGCGTTGCGGATACGTGTCAGCATATCGCCGAGAGGATCTGTCATAGACATCCGTCTTCTCCCTTACCAGCTCGACTTCACGACGCCGGGCACCTGGCCGAGCGAACCCAGCTGGCGCAATGCGATACGCGACATTTTCAGTTTGCGGTAATAACCGCGTGGACGACCGGATACTTCGCAACGATTGCGAATGCGAACCTTGGTCGAATTCCGTGGCAGTTCTGCCAGCTGGATTGTCGCGCGGAAGCGCTCATCCAGCGGAAGCGACTGGTTCATCACGATTGCCTTCAAACGGGCACGCTTTGCAGCATACTGCTTGACGAGCAAACCACGGCGCTTGTTCTTTTCGACTGCGCTAGTCTTTGCCATTTCAAATACCTCGCTACGCTTGCCGTTACTGCCGGAAGGGGAAGTTGAAGGCGCGCAGGAGAGCGCGGGCTTCATCATCCGTCTTTGCAGTCGTGCAAACGATGATGTCCATGCCCCAGATCTGATCAACCTTATCGTAGTTGATCTCCGGGAACACGATGTGTTCCTTGATGCCCATGGCGAAGTTGCCACGACCGTCAAAGCTCTTCGGGTTCAGACCACGGAAATCTCGAACGCGCGGCAGCGCGATCGTGATCAGGCGATCCAGGAATTCATACATGCGCTCTTTACGAAGGGTAACCTTCGTGCCGATCGGCATATTCTCACGTACCTTGAAGGTAGCGATCGAATTACGCGCCCGGGTAATAACCGGCTTCTGACCAGCAATCAATGCCAGATCTTCAGCTGCGACAGTTGGCTTCTTGGAATCAGCCGTAGCCTCACCAACGCCCATGTTGAGAACAACTTTGGTGATGCGGGGAATCTGCATCTCGTTGTCATATTTGAACTGCTCGAGAAGGTCTTTACGTACCACTTCCAGGTACTGCTTCTTCAAGCGTGGTTCGATCTTTGCACTGGTATTAGCCATCGATCAGGTCTCCTGAGCGCTTTGCTACACGTACCTTCTTGCCGTCTTCAAGAACCTTGAAGCCAACGCGGGTCGGCTTGCCATCCTTGGGGTCGGCGATCGCGAGGTTCGACAGATGGAGCGGCGCTTCTTTCGAAATGATGCCGGCTTCCTGGGTCTGTGTCTGCTTCTGGTGACGCTTGACAACATTAACGCCGCGAACGAGCGCCTGCTCGTCCTTCGGCAAAACTTTGATTACTTCGCCGGTACGGCCCTTGTCCTTACCAGCAAGAACGACAACGCGGTCGCCTTTACGGATCTTCTGCATCGTCTGCTCCTTTAGAGTACTTCTGGAGCCAGCGAGATGATCTTCATATGGCTCTTTGCGCGGAGTTCGCGCGGAACCGGTCCGAAGATACGCGTGCCGATAGGCTCTTTCTTGTTGTCGATCAGGACGGCGGCGTTCTTGTCGAAACGAATAACGCTCCCATCCGCGCGACGGATATCCTTGGCGGTACGAACAACCACCGCCTTCATCACGTCACCTTTTTTAACACGGCCGCGCGGAATTGCTTCCTTGATCGAAACGACAATAATGTCGCCGACCGAAGCATATTTCCGCTTCGAGCCGCCCAGCACCTTGATGCACATGACACGACGTGCGCCGGAATTATCCGCGACGTCGAGGTTTGTTTGCATCTGAATCATGACTAGCCGCCTTCTTCTTGTTCAACCGGACTGGGCTTTCCTTGCCCCTCGCGATTGTTGCGTACTTACATACAGATAATTAATATTAACTTGCTGGGGCGTCTGTAACGACAACCCAACGCTTGTCTTTCGAAATCGGCTTCGATTCCTGGATGGAAACGGCATCGCCGACCTTGAACTGGTTATTCTCGTCGTGCGCCTTGTACTTCTTGGACTGGCGCACAGTCTTCTGGAGGAGCGGGTGCGAATAGCGCCGCTCGACCTTGACCACGACGGTCTTGTCGTTTTTGTCGCTGACGACAACGCCCTGCAGAATGCGTTTAGGCATG
Organism: Phyllobacterium sp. NPDC097923; assembly: GCF_044760925.1. Lineage (NCBI taxonomy): Bacteria > Pseudomonadati > Pseudomonadota > Alphaproteobacteria > Hyphomicrobiales > Phyllobacteriaceae > Phyllobacterium > Phyllobacterium sp. NPDC097923. Next base: position 1,708,707 of record NZ_JBIWBL010000001.1, read on the forward strand.
GTTTTCTTCCTTAAGCCTTGCTCTCGACCGCTTTCTGGCGGGCGACTGTCTTGATGCGCGCGATATCACGGCGGATCTGCCGGACACGTGCGGTTTTTTCCAACTGGCCAGTCGCCTTCTGGAAGCGCAGGTTGAACTGCTCTTTCTTCAGCGTAGCCAACTCTTCATTCAACTGATCGAGGCTCAAGGCCCGGACTTCTGCGGATTTCATAGCATCCACCCCTTATTCTGCGATGCGCTGAATAAAGCGCGTCTTGACCGAAAGCTTGGCAGCACCAAGGCGAAGAGCCTCACGAGCCACATCTTCCGGAACGCCGTCGAGTTCAAACATGACGCGGCCTGGTGCTACACGAGATGCCCAGTAGTCCACGGAACCCTTACCTTTACCCATGCGGACTTCGGTAGGCTTCGATGTTACGGGCACATCCGGGAAAATCCGGATCCACACACGGCCGGCACGTTTCATGTGACGGGTAATTGCACGGCGAGCGGCTTCGATCTCACGCGCGGTAACGCGGTTCGGCTCGAGGGCCTTCAGGCCGAAAGCACCAAAATTAAGATCCGTGCCGCCTTTCGACGCGCCGTGGATACGGCCCTTGAACTGCTTGCGGAACTTTGTGCGCTTAGGCTGCAGCATTGTTCTCTACTCCAAAATTCTCTTTCCGGAAAGACGCTATTTTAAGCGTTTTCGCGGCGACGGTTCTGACCCTGATGACCATCACCTTCAACAGCGCGACGTTCGGAGGCCATTGGGTCATGCTCAAGGATCTCGCCCTTGAATACCCAGACCTTGACGCCGCAGATGCCGTAGGCGGTGTGTGCTTCAGCAGTTCCGTAGTCGATATCGGCACGAAGTGTATGCAAAGGCACGCGACCTTCGCGGTACCATTCCATACGCGCAATTTCCGCGCCGCCGAGACGACCCGAGCAATTGATACGAATGCCTTCTGCACCAAGACGCATGGCCGACTGAACGGCACGCTTCATGGCACGGCGGAATGCAACACGGCGTTCCAGCTGCTGAGCGATGGACTGCGCAACCAGGACTGCATCTGTTTCCGGCTTGCGGACTTCAACGATATTGAGCGCTGTTTCCGCATTTGTCATTTCTGACAGCTTGCGGCGCAGCTTCTCGATATCGGCGCCCTTCTTGCCGATGATCAGACCCGGACGGGCAGCATGGATCGTCACGCGGCACTTCTTGTGCGGACGCTCGATCACCACCTTGGAAATGGCAGCCTGCTTCAGCTCGTCCATCAGATACTTGCGGATCTTCAGGTCTTCATGCAGCAGCTTGCCGTATTCACCTGTGTTCGCGTACCAACGCGAGTCCCAGGTCCGGTTGATGCCAAGGCGGAAGCCAACCGGATTAATCTTCTGGCCCATTATGCGGCCTCCCCTTTTTCCTCAGCTTCGCGGACAACGATCGTCAGATGCGAGAATGGCTTCTCGATCCGGCTTGCACGACCGCGACCACGAACGTGGAAACGCTTCATCACGATTGACTTGCCAACATAGGCTTCAGCAACAACCAGAGCATCAACATCCAGGTCATGGTTGTTCTCTGCGTTGGCGATAGCTGATTCGAGAGTCTTTTTCACCGTCCCTGCAATCCGCTTGCGCGAAAATTCCAGATCGGCAAGAGCGGCGTTAACCTTCTTGCCACGGATCAAAGCAGCCACCAGATTTAGCTTCTGAGGGCTGATACGGAGCGTACGGGCAACGGCTTTCGCCTCGTTGTCCTTAAGCTGGCGCGGAGCCTTAGCCTTGCCCATCTTTATTTCCTCTTCGCTTTCTTGTCCGCGCCGTGACCGTAATAGGTACGCGTCGGAGCGAATTCACCAAACTTGTGTCCGATCATCTCTTCGTTGACCGAAACCGGCACATGCTTGTTACCGTTGTACACACCGAAGGTCAGACCGACGAACTGTGGCAGGATCGTGGAGCGACGGCTCCAGATCTTGATAACTTCACTGCGACCGCCCTCACGTACCTTCTCAGCCTTCTTGAGAAGATAGCCATCGATGAACGGGCCTTTCCAAACTGAACGAGCCATTTCAGACTACCTCTCTTACTTCTTGCGCTGATGACGCGAACGAGCGATGAACTTGTCCGTCGACTTGTTGGAGCGCGTCTTCTTGCCCTTCGTGGGTTTGCCCCACGGCGAAACAGGATGACGACCACCTGACGTACGACCTTCACCACCACCGTGCGGGTGATCAACCGGGTTCATGGCAACACCGCGAACGTGCGGGCGCTTGCCAAGCCAACGGCTGCGGCCGGCCTTACCAAGGCTGATATTGCCATGGTCAGGATTGGATACTGCACCGACCGTGGCGAAGCACGAACCGTGGACGAGGCGCTGTTCACCCGAATTCAGGCGAAGGATTGCCATGCCCTGGTCGCGGCCGACGAGCTGCGCATAGGTACCGGCGGAACGGGCGATCTGACCGCCCTTGCCTGGCTTCATCTCCACATTGTGGATGATGGTGCCGACCGGGATCGACGACAATGGCATCGCATTGCCTGGCTTCACGTCCGTCTGTGCGCCAGCGATAACGCTGTCGCCGACAGCCAGACGCTGCGGAGCCAGGATGTAGCTCAGCTCACCGTCTTCGTAGCGGATGAGAGCAATGAATGCGGTCCGGTTCGGATCGTATTCAAGGCGTTCAACCTTGGCAGCCACGTCATGCTTGCGGCGCTTGAAATCTACAAAGCGGTATGTGCGCTTGTGACCACCACCCTGGTAGCGTGCAGTCACGCGACCGGAGTTGTTACGACCACCCTTTGAATGAAGACCTTCGGTCAGCGCCTTGACAGGCTTGCCCTTGTAGAGCTCCGAGCGGTCCACGATGACCAGCTGACGCTGGCTTGGTGTGGTTGGATTATAATGTTTGAGTGCCATTGTCTTTACTCCACGGCCCCTCAGAGACCAGTCGAAACATCGATCGACTGCCCTTCGGCAAGCGTCACGATAGCTTTCTTGACATCACTCTGGCGCCCGACGATGCCGCGGAACCGCTTCACCTTGCCTTTGCGCACAGCTGTATTGACTGCAGTTACCTTCACGCGAAACAGCGCTTCGACTGCGGCCTTGATTTCCGGCTTCGTTGCCTTGCGGGCCACGTTGAAGACGACCTGGTTATGTTCGGAAACCAGGGTCGACTTTTCGGTGATAACCGGGCTGACGATCACGTCGTAATGGCGAAGATCGGTCATTTGAAACGCTCCTCGAGAGCTTCAACTGCAGCCTTGGAAAGCACGAGCTTGCCGCGACGCAGGATGTCATAAACATTGATGCCCTGAATTGGCAGAACATCGATGTTCGGGATGTTCGAAGCAGCGCGACGGAAATTCGCATCAATCTCGGCACCGCCGATGAGAAGCGCATTTTCGAAGCCCAGCTTGGCGAACTGCGAAACAAGTACCTTTGTCTTGGCGTCGGTAGCGGCCAGCTCATCGATGATGATGAGCTCGGAAGCCTTTACCTTGGCAGACAGGGCATGACGGAGCGCGAGAGCGCGAACCTTCTTCGGCAGGTCATGTTCGTGGCTGTGAACAACCGGACCATGCGCCTTACCACCGCCGCGGAACTGCGGAGCACGTGCCGAATGGTGACGGGCGCGGCCCGTACCCTTCTGCTTGTACATCTTGGCGCCGGTGCGTGCGATTTCCGAACGACCCTTTGCCTTGTGTGTTCCCTGCTGCTTGCGGGCGAGCTGGTAACGGACCATGCGCTGAAGGATGTCGTCGCGTGGCTCAAGGCCGAAAATCTCTTCCGAGAGCTTCACCTTGCCGGCGTCTTTGCCTTCAAGTGTTGTAATTGTGAGATCCATTATACGGCTCCCTCAGTCGTCTGAGCTACTTCTGCATCAGACACAGCTGCTGCGGCGTTTGCGGCCTGGCGAACACCAGCTGGCTTGGGGGCAGTTGCCGGCAGCGCTACCTTGACGGCATCGCGTACCAGGATCCATGCACCCTTGGAGCCAGGAACAGCACCACGAACGAGAATAAGACCACGATCCAGATCCGTCGAAACGACTTCGATGTTCTGGGTCGTCACGCGGGTCTGACCCATGTGACCGGCCATCTTCTTGCCCTTGAACACTTTACCCGGGTCCTGACGCTGACCGGTCGAACCGTGAGCGCGGTGTGTTACCGAGTTACCGTGTGTGGCGCGGTGACCACCGAAGTTGTGGCGCTTCATCGAACCGGCAAAACCTTTACCGATCGACGTACCCGTCACATCAACCTTCTGACCAGCAACGAAATGCTCGGCCGTGATCTCAACACCGACATCCAAGAGGTTGTCGGCAGAAACGCGGAACTCAGCCACTTTCGCCTTTGGCTCAACGGAGGCCTTCGCGAAATGACCGCGCAATGCCTGCGTTGTATTCTTTACTTTGGCCAGTCCAACACCGAGCTGAACAGCTGTGTAGCCATTCTTCTCGACTGTACGCTGAGCCACGACATGGCAATTCTCCATACGAAGAACTGTCACAGGTACATGCTCGCCTGCGTCATTGTAGACGCGAGTCATGCCCAGCTTCTGTGCAATTACACCTGAACGCATCGGTTCGTCCTTCCGTCCTCAAGCCTTACAGCTTGATCTCGACATCAACACCAGCGGAAAGATCGAGCTTCATCAGCGCGTCTACTGTCTGCGGGGTTGGGTCTACGATATCGAGAAGACGCTTATGAGTGCGCATCTCGAACTGTTCGCGGCTCTTCTTGTCGATGTGCGGCGAGCGGTTTACTGTGAACTTCTCGATCCGTGTAGGAAGCGGGATCGGTCCGCGCACATTGGCACCGGTACGCTTGGCAGTCGACACGATTTCCCGCGTCGAATCGTCAAGGATCCGATGATCAAACGCCTTGAGGCGAATGCGGATGTTTTGACCGTTCATTTCATCTTTTCCTTGTTTAGCGGAGACGCCTATAGCAGGCGCCTCTGCATAAAACCTTAATATTATTCAATGATCGAAGCGACGATGCCTGCACCGACGGTGCGGCCACCTTCACGGATAGCGAAGCGCAGCTTCTCTTCCATTGCGATCGGCACGATCAGCGTCACATCAACCGAGATGTTGTCGCCGGGCATGACCATTTCCGTGCCTTCCGGCAGCGTCACCACGCCCGTCACGTCGGTCGTGCGGAAGTAGAACTGCGGACGGTAGTTGGAGAAGAATGGCGTATGACGGCCACCCTCGTCCTTCGTCAGGATGTAGGCTTCTGCCTTGAACTTCGTGTGCGGCTTGACCGAACCTGGCTTGGCAAGGATCTGGCCGCGCTCGACGTCTTCACGGCCAACGCCGCGGATCAGCGCGCCGATGTTGTCGCCGGCCTGGCCCTGGTCGAGCAGCTTGCGGAACATTTCAACGCCGGTCACCGTCGTCTTCGTCGTCGGCTTGATGCCGATGATTTCAACTTCTTCACCAACCTTGACGATACCGCGTTCAACGCGGCCCGTCACAACCGTACCACGACCCGAGATCGAGAACACGTCTTCGATCGGCATCAGGAACGGCTGGTCAACCGGACGCTCCGGTGTCGGGATGTACTTGTCGACTTCCGCCATCAGCGCGCGCACCGCGTCTTCGCCGATTTCCTTGTTGGAATCTTCCAGTGCGGCCAGCGCCGAACCCTTGACGATCGGCACATCGTCGCCCGGGAAGTCGTACTTCGACAGAAGCTCGCGCACTTCCAGTTCAACCAGTTCCAGAAGCTCGGCATCGTCAACCTGGTCGACCTTGTTCAGGAAAACCACGATTGCCGGAACGCCAACCTGACGGGCCAGCAGGATGTGCTCGCGCGTCTGCGGCATCGGGCCGTCGGCAGCCGATACAACCAGGATCGCGCCGTCCATCTGCGCCGCACCGGTGATCATGTTCTTCACATAGTCGGCGTGGCCGGGGCAATCGACGTGCGCGTAGTGGCGCGCTGCCGTCTCGTACTCGACGTGCGCCGTCGAAATGGTGATGCCGCGCGCCTTTTCTTCCGGTGCCGCGTCGATCTGGTCGTACGCCTTGAACTCTCCGAAATACTTCGTAATCGCTGCCGTCAACGATGTCTTGCCATGGTCAACGTGACCAATCGTGCCGATGTTGACGTGCGGCTTGTTACGTTCAAACTTGCTCTTAGCCATCTGAGCTCTCCGTTATATGTTCGCCTGCTCAGGCTTAACTCAACTGTCACGCGCAACCGTCAGGGTTACGCAAACTTCTTCTGAATTTCCTGTGCGACTGCTGTCGGAACAGGTTCGTAGTGATCAAACTGCATCGTGTACTGTGCACGACCCTGGCTCATCGAACGCAGCGTGTTCACATAACCAAACATGTTGGCCAGCGGCACGTTTGCATTGACGACCGTAGCAATGCCACGGGCTTCGGTACCCGAAATCTGACCACGACGTGAATTCAGATCGCCGATTACGTCACCGACATAATCTTCAGGCGTTACAACTTCGACCTTCATGATCGGCTCGAGCAGCTGGGCACCAGCTTCGCGGGCAGCTTCGCGGAATGCCGCACGGCCTGCGATTTCGAATGCCAGAACCGACGAGTCGACATCATGGTAGGCACCGTCGATCAGCGTGGCTTTCACGCCGAGCATCGGGAAGCCTGCGAGCGGACCCGCACCCATGACGCTTTCAATACCCTTCTGAACGCCCGGAATGTATTCCTTCGGTACAGAGCCGCCGACGATCTTCGATTCGAAGATGAAATCGTCGCCATCGTGGGGTTCGAAGATGATCTTGACGCGAGCGAACTGACCCGAACCACCCGACTGCTTCTTGTGGGTGTAGTCCTGTTCCTTCTTGCGTGTGATCGATTCACGGTAGGCAACCTGCGGCTGACCAACATTCGCCTCGACCTTGAACTCGCGACGCATACGGTCAACGAGAATGTCGAGATGAAGTTCGCCCATGCCGGCGATGATTGTCTGACCCGACTCTTCATCCGACTTGACGCGGAATGAAGGATCTTCAGCAGCAAGACGGTTCAGCGCAATGCCCATCTTTTCCTGGTCGGCCTTGGTCTTCGGTTCGATCGCGATTTCAATAACCGGATCGGGGAATTCCATGCGTTCCAGGATAACTGGCTTCAGCGGATCGCAGAGCGTGTCACCTGTCGTTGTTTCTTTCAGGCCTGCCAGAGCAACGATGTCGCCGGCAAACGCTTCTTCAATGTCTTCACGCGAGTTGGAATGCATCTGCAGCATACGGCCGATGCGTTCGCGCTTGTTCTTGACTGTGTTGTCGAGCGAAACGCCCTTGGTCAGCTTGCCGGAATAGATGCGGCAGAAAGTCAGCGAACCAACGAACGGATCGTTCATGATCTTGAATGCGAGCATCGACAGAGGCTCTTCATCCGAAGACTTGCGGGTTGTCTCGCCATCGGTCTTCGGGTCGATACCCTTGATCGAAGGAACGTCAACCGGCGAAGGCAGGTATTCAACAACACCATCAAGCAGAGGCTGTACGCCCTTGTTCTTGAAGGCCGAACCGCAGAATACCGGATGGAATTCAACACGGCAGGTGCCGGTGCGGATCAGAGCGCGCAGAGCGTCGTTGTCAGGCATGTTGCCTTCCAGATACGCTTCCATCGCAGCTTCATCGACTTCTACGGCAGCTTCGATCAGCTTTTCGCGGTATTCTTCAGCCTTGGCTTGCAGATCAGCAGGGATCTCAACGACATCCCACTGCGCACCCAGCTGCTCATCGCGCCAGACCAGAGCCTTCATTTCGATCAGATCGACGACGCCCTTGAATTCTGTCTCTGCACCGATCGGCAGCTGCATGACAACAGCCTTGGCACCAAGACGGGTCTTGACCATTTCAACGCAGCGATCGAAATCGGCGCCGGTCTTGTCCATCTTGTTGACGAAGATCATGCGCGGAACATGATACTTCTCAGCCTGACGCCAAACGGTTTCCGTCTGCGGCTCTACGCCGGCATTGGCATCGAGCAGTGCAATCGCACCGTCGAGAACGCGCAACGAGCGCTCGACTTCAATCGTGAAGTCGACGTGACCTGGCGTGTCGATGATGTTGAAGCGACGCTTCTTGCCATCGCGGCCTGTCCAGTAGGTGGTGGTTGCAGCGGACGTGATCGTGATGCCACGCTCCTGCTCCTGCTCCATCCAATCCATGGTTGCAGCGCCATCATGGACTTCACCGATTTTGTGCGACTTGCCGGTGTAATAAAGAATACGCTCGGTGGTCGTGGTCTTGCCGGCGTCGATGTGCGCCATAATACCGAAATTACGGTAGTCTTCGATTTTATATTCGCGGGCCATGATATGGTGCCTTCAAGAATAGGGTTTCGACGATTACCAGCGGTAATGCGAGAATGCGCGGTTGGCTTCTGCCATGCGATGCGTGTCTTCACGCTTCTTCACAGCCGAGCCACGGTTGTTTGCCGCATCCAGGAGTTCGCCGGACAGGCGATCAATCATCGTGGTCTCATTGCGACCGCGAGCAGCATTGATCAGCCAACGGATGGCAAGAGCCTGACGACGCTCTGGACGAACATCGACCGGAACCTGGTAGGTCGCACCACCAACACGGCGCGAGCGCACTTCAACGTGCGGCGCAACATTGTCGAGGGCCTGATGGAACAGGGCAACCGGCTCCTGCTTGCTCTTGGCTTCAACCGACTCAAGCGCACCGTAAACGATACGCTCAGCGATCGACTTCTTGCCATGATGCATGACTGCATTCATGAACTTCGTCAGAACGAGATCGCCGAACTTTGGATCCGGGTTGATCTCACGCTTTTCTGCACTATGGCGTCTGGACATACTTTTTGTCTCTTATCTGCATCGGGTTGACCTACCTGGTGGCCAAAGTCCCGGAAAATCTTACTTCGGACGCTTTGCACCGTACTTGGAACGGCGCTGCTTACGGTTCTTGACGCCCTGCGTATCGAGAACACCACGGATGATGTGGTAACGAACGCCCGGCAAATCCTTGACACGGCCGCCACGGATCATCACGACAGAGTGTTCCTGAAGGTTGTGGCCTTCACCCGGAATGTATCCGATAACTTCGAAGCCATTCGTCAGACGCACCTTGGCAACCTTACGCAGAGCCGAGTTCGGCTTCTTCGGGGTCGTCGTATAGACGCGGGTGCAAACGCCGCGCTTCTGCGGGTTTTCCTGCAAGGCAGGAACTTTATTGCGCTTTACCGGCGCAGTGCGCGGCTTGCGGATCAACTGGTTTACGGTAGGCATTCAACCTTCCCTCTTTGTAATGCGTATCAAAGCGCACGCGCTTCGGCACAAATCTCGTATCTTCGCCCGTCAGGGCCGTTTCAGCGCCATGCTCATGCACGAATTCGGGCAACTAAACCACCGCGAGGGTGGTTGCCCGAATAAAAGCAGAGGAAGCCTTAAGAGCTTCATGCGAGCGGCAAATTGCATTTCGATCGTAAAACGAACCCTGTTTGAGATGAACTCCAGAGCGTGTCGCTCCGAAACAGCCAATCTCACATCGGCTCAGATGTGCTGCTGATACTTTGTCCCCTGCTCCACGTCAAGCCTGAACACCAAATTTTATTAAGGTTTGGAGCGTTTTGGGGCGCTTTGCGGCCTGATGGTAAGATTGTTTCGCCTAAAGAGCACGAATTCAAGCAATCTTTCGCATCGTGCACAGAGATTTATGGCATTGGCGAGACGCCTGCGGCCATTTTGGCTAGTCTTATGGCTTGTAACACACAGATTCGGGAATCATTAACATGTCCACTGCCCCTGTCGACTCAAAGCCGGTCCATCTCATCGTTGCCGACGTCTGGAAGAAAGGCGAGGAAGAGCCGCTGCAGGTGCATGTTCTCCTGATGAACGACGATGCCGACGGGCTGGTTGAAACCGCCCTGCAGATTCTGGCCAATGAAGGCTATGAAGAGGCTGAACTGTTGGAGATCGGCACGCTGACAAGCGAACCGGAGGAAGAACCGCACCTCTCCGCCTGGAAGACCGCCCTCACCGGCCAGGCCGCGCTGATCGAGTTTGACCAATGAACTAGAGGGGCTGGCATTACGCTCACCTGCCCATCAGCATTCACGTCATAGCCCAAACAAAAAGGCCGCCCCGAAAGGCGGCCTTTTCAATGTCGTCGTGTGCAATCGGCTTATTCGGCCGGGGTGCCTGTCATGTCGGTCAGCATGGCGTCGACCTTGGCAGCACCGGCTCCACTTTCCTTGCGGCGCTCGTCGATGATCAGCTCGTCGCGGGCACCGGCAATGCGGCGGATCTGCTTGACCGTTCCACCCGTACCAGCCGGGATCAGACGGCCAACGATGACGTTTTCCTTCAGGCCCTGCAGCGCATCCATCTTGCCGGCAACGGCAGCTTCCGTGAGGACGCGTGTCGTTTCCTGGAAGGACGCAGCCGAGATGAAGGACGGCGTCTGCAGCGAAGCCTTGGTGATACCCAGGAGAACCGGAGTACCGTAGCCTGGCTTCTTGCCATCTTCCTCGAGACGTTCGTTGATCTCATCCAGCTCGATCCGGTCGACATGGTCACCGGCGATGAAGCCAGTGTCGCCGGATTCGGTGATTTCGACCTTCTGCAGCATCTGGCGGACAATCACTTCGATGTGCTTGTCGTTGATCAGAACGCCCTGCAGACGATAGACTTCCTGGATTTCATTGACGAGATACGAAGCGAGTGCTTCCACGCCCTTGATGGCCAGAATGTCATGCGGTGCCGGGTTGCCGTCGAGGATGTAATCGCCCTTTTCGATCGCATCGCCATCCTGAAGATGGAAAGGCTTGCCCTTGGGGATCAGATACTCAACAGGCTCGAGCGTCTCGTCGTTCGGTTCGATGACGATGCGGCGCTTGTTCTTGTAGTCGCGGCCAAAACGAACCGTACCATCGATTTCGGCGATGATCGCATGGTCCTTCGGACGGCGTGCTTCGAACAGTTCCGCAACGCGCGGCAGACCACCGGTGATGTCCTTGGTCTTGGCGCTTTCCATCGGGATACGGGCAAGAACGTCACCCGCCTTCACGTGCGAGCCGGGCTCAACCGACAGGATCGATTCAACCGACAGCTGGAAGCGTGCATCGCCGCCCTTTGCCAGTTTCAGAACCTTGCCGGCCTTGTCCTTGACAACGATGCAAGGCTTCAGGTCCGAACCGCGCGGTGTCGAACGCCAGTCGATGACCACGCGCTTGGTGATACCGGTGGACTCGTCCGTCGTTTCCGAAACGGAGAGACCGTCGACCATGTCTTCGAATTCGACATGACCTTCGACTTCCGTCATGACCGGGCGGGTATAAGGATCCCACTCGGCAACACGCTGGCCGCGCTTAACCGTATCGCCATCATCGACATAGATGCGCGAACCGTAGGTGACGCGGTGTGTCGCCCGTTCCTTGCCTGTCGCATCAAGAATGACAACAGCCATGTTACGGCCCATGACAACCAGATGGCCATCGGAGTTGCGCACCACATTGCGGTTACGGATCTGCACCGTGCCTTCATAGCTGGCTTCGAGGAACGACTGATCCACAACCTGCGCCGTACCACCAAGGTGGAACGTACGCATCGTCAGCTGCGTGCCAGGCTCACCGATCGACTGAGCGGCGATAACGCCGACAGCTTCACCCTGATTGACCGGCGTACCACGGGCCAGATCGCGGCCGTAGCACTTGGCGCAGATGCCGCCACGGGTCTCACAGGTGAGCGCCGAACGGATGCGGATGGACTGGACGCCCGCCTTTTCGATGGCATCGATATCGAACTCGTCGATGATGTTGCCGCCGGTAACCAGAACGTCACCCGTCAGCGGATGCAGGATGTCTTCAAGCGCCGTACGGCCGAGAACACGCTGGCCAATGGTCGCAACGACCTGACCGGCATCAACGATCGGCTGCATGGTGAGGCCCGTTGTCGTGCCGCAATCCACCGAGATGACGATGCAATCCTGCGCGACGTCGACGAGACGGCGTGTCAGGTAACCGGAGTTGGCCGTCTTCAAGGCGGTATCGGCAAGACCCTTACGGGCACCGTGGGTCGAGTTGAAGTACTCGTTCACGGTCAGGCCTTCCTTGAAGTTCGAAATGATCGGCGTTTCGATGATTTCGCCCGAAGGCTTGGCCATCAGTCCGCGCATGCCGCCCAGCTGGCGCATCTGGTTCGGCGAACCACGGGCACCCGAGTGCGACATCATGTAGATCGAGTTCATCTGTTTCTGGCGGCCAGTGACAGGATCGAACTCGACAGCCTTAATGCGGGCCATCATTTCGTCGGCGACCTTCTCGGTGCACTTGCCCCAGGCGTCGACGACCTTGTTGTACTTCTCGCCCTGAGTGATCAGGCCGTCATTGTACTGCTGTTCGTATTCGGTCGCCAAAGCTTCGGTCTCGGCAACGAGCTTCGCCTTGGTTTCCGGAATGACCATGTCGTCCTTGCCGAAGGAAATGCCGGCACGGCAGGCATGGGAGAAGCCGAGCTGCATGATACGATCGCAGAAAATGACCGTCTCTTTCTGTCCGCAATGGCGATAGACCGTGTCGATCATCTTGGAGATGTTCTTCTTGGTCATTTCCTGGTTGCAGATGTCGAAAGGCACGTTGTGGTGCTTCGGCAGCAGCTCACCGATGATCATGCGACCAGGCGTGGTCTCATAGATCTTCGATGTCGGCTTGCCGTCCGCATCAATGCTCTTGAAGCGGCCCTTGATCTTGGTGTGCAGGGTGACAGCACCGCTGCCGATGGCATGGTGAAGCTCGCCCATATCGGCAAAAGCCATGCCTTCGCCCGGCTCTTTGGCCGCCACGATCGACAGATAGTACAGGCCCAGAACCATGTCCTGCGACGGAACGATAACCGGCAGACCGTTGGCGGGGTGCAGGATGTTGTTCGTCGACATCATCAGAACGCGGGCTTCAAGCTGCGCTTCCAGGGAAAGCGGAACGTGAACAGCCATCTGGTCACCGTCGAAGTCCGCGTTGAAAGCGGTACAGACGAGCGGATGCAGCTGGATTGCCTTGCCTTCGATCAGGGTGGGTTCGAATGCCTGGATGCCAAGACGGTGCAGCGTCGGCGCACGGTTCAGGAGAACCGGATGCTCGCGGATGACTTCGTCAAGGATGTCCCAGACTTCCGGCTTTTCCTTTTCAACCAGCTTCTTCGCCTGCTTGACGGTCGAGGAGTAACCCTTGGCGTCGAGACGGGCATAGATGAAGGGCTTGAACAATTCGAGCGCCATCTTCTTCGGCAGACCGCACTGGTGCAGCTTCAGTTCCGGACCGGTCACGATGACCGAACGGCCGGAATAGTCGACGCGCTTGCCGAGCAGGTTCTGGCGGAAGCGGCCCTGCTTGCCCTTGAGCATGTCGGACAGCGACTTCAGCGGACGCTTGTTGGCACCGGTGATGACGCGGCCGCGACGGCCGTTGTCGAACAGTGCATCAACCGATTCCTGAAGCATGCGCTTCTCGTTGCGGATGATGATGCCAGGTGCGCGCAGTTCAATCAGGCGCTTCAGACGGTTGTTGCGGTTGATCACACGACGATAGAGGTCGTTGAGATCGGACGTCGCAAAGCGACCGCCATCCAGCGGAACAAGCGGGCGCAGGTCCGGCGGAATGACCGGAACGATCTTCATGATCATCCATTCCGGACGGTTACCCGATTCCAGGAAGTTTTCGACGATCTTCAGACGCTTCATCAGCTTCTTCTGCTTCAGATCCGAAGTCGTTGTCGCCAGCTCTTCACGCAGATCGCCGGCAATCTTCTCCAGATCCATGGAAGCCAGAAGCTCATGGATAGCTTCCGCGCCGATCAGTGCCGTGAAGGAATCTTCACCGAACTCATCGACAGCGATCATGTATTCTTCCTCTGAAAGCAGCTGATGCTCTTTCAGGGATGTCAGGCCGGGTTCGGTCACGATGTAGTTCTCGAAATAGAGAACGCGCTCGATGCCCTTGAGGGTCATGTCGAGCAAAGTGCCGATACGGCTTGGCAGAGACTTCAGGAACCAGATGTGCGCAACCGGGGCTGCGAGTTCGATATGGCCCATGCGCTCACGGCGAACGCGCGACAGCGTTACTTCCACGCCGCACTTTTCGCAGATGATGCCCTTGTATTTCATGCGCTTGTACTTGCCGCACAAGCATTCATAGTCCTTGATCGGCCCGAAGATCCGAGCACAGAAGAGACCATCCCGCTCAGGCTTGAATGTGCGGTAGTTGATCGTCTCCGGCTTCTTGATCTCACCGTATGACCAGGACAGAATCTTCTCAGGGCTGGCAATCGAAATCCGGATGGAATCGAATGCCTGTACAGGCACCTGAGGATTGAAAAGATTCATGACCTCTTGGTTCATGCCGTTTCTCCATGGGGCAAAAATTGCCCTCTGCTTGCGATGGAATGATCCGCCGTCGCGGGTCCATCTAGATCAAATGCCGCTTCTGCAGCGGCTCGAAACAAAATGGTCGGGTGCGCGGCAAACCGCGCACCCCAACTTTTTTACTCTGCCGCGTCAGGCAAAGCCTGCTGCTCTTGCTGGCGTGTATCGTCCAGCTCGACATTGAGACCGAGCGAACGCATTTCCTTGACGAGAACGTTGAAGCTCTCCGGAATACCGGCCTCGAACGTATCGTCACCACGGACGATCGCTTCATAGACCTTGGTACGACCGGCGACGTCATCGGACTTGACCGTGAGCATTTCCTGCAGCGTGTAGGCCGCACCGTATGCTTCCAGGGCCCAGACCTCCATTTCACCGAAACGCTGACCGCCGAACTGGGCCTTGCCGCCCAGGGGCTGCTGCGTGACGAGCGAGTATGGTCCGATCGAACGGGCGTGGATCTTGTCGTCGACCAGGTGGTGCAGCTTCAGCATGTAGATGTAGCCGACAGTCACCTGACGATCGAAAGTTTCACCCGTACGTCCGTCATAGAGCGTCGACTGACCGGAAGCCTTCAGACCCGCCTGCTCCAGCATCACGTTGATGTCTGGCTCATGCGCACCGTCAAACACCGGCGTTGCAATCGACACGCCGCGCTTCATCTGCTCACCAAGACGCACGATGCTCTCGTCGTCATAGTTGCGGACTGGCTCGTTCCGGTCGTTGTCGGGGATGATCGACTCGATCGTCGCCCGCAGCGGCTGGATATCGCCCTGTCCACTGGCTGCATACTGCGCCTTGTAGGCTTCGATCAGATCACCGATCTTCTTGCCCATTCCGGCGCAGGCCCAGCCCAGATGCGTTTCCAGAATCTGGCCAACGTTCATGCGGCTTGGCACGCCAAGCGGATTGAGCACGATGTCGACATGCGTTCCGTCTTCGAGGAACGGCATATCTTCAACGGCGGCAATGCGCGAGACAACACCCTTGTTGCCGTGACGGCCGGCCATCTTGTCGCCTGGCTGGATCTTGCGCTTCACAGCAACAAAGACCTTGACCATCTTCATGACGCCCGGAGGCATCTCGTCGCCGCGCTGTACCTTTTCGACCTTGTCCATGAAACGCTGTTCGAGCAGCTTCTTGGAGTCGTCGTACTGGTTGCGCAGAGCTTCGATTTCGCCTTGAAGCTTTTCGTCCTCGACAGCGAACTGCCACCACTGGGAACGCGGGTGTTCACCCATGACTTCCGTCGTGACAACAGTGCCCTTCTTGAACGACTTCGGTCCGGCAACGGCAGGCTTGCCATTGAGAACGTCAGCCAGACGGCCATAGACGTTGCGGTCAAGAATAGCCTGTTCGTCGTCGCGGTCCTTGGCCAAACGCTCGATTTCCTCGCGTTCGATCGCCATGGCACGTTCGTCCTTTTCAACGCCGTGGCGGTTGAAAACGCGAACTTCCACAACAGTACCGTAAGTCCCGGGCGGCATGCGCATCGAGGTGTCACGGACATCGGAAGCCTTTTCACCGAAGATGGCGCGCAGAAGCTTCTCTTCCGGCGTCATCGGGCTTTCGCCCTTCGGCGTGATCTTGCCGACGAGAATGTCGCCGGGCTGAACTTCCGCACCGATGTAAACGATACCGGCTTCGTCCAGGTTCTTCAGGGCTTCTTCCGAAACGTTCGGAATGTCGCGCGTGATTTCTTCCGGTCCAAGCTTCGTATCGCGGGCCATGACTTCGAACTCCTCGATATGGATCGAGGTGAAGACGTCATCCGAAACGATCTTCTCAGACAGAAGGATGGAATCTTCGTAGTTGTAGCCATTCCAGGGCATGAACGCGACGAGCACGTTGCGGCCGAGCGCCAGATCGCCCAGGTCCGTCGAAGGACCGTCGGCAATGATGTCGCCCTTTTCGATCCGGTCGCCAACACGAACCAGCGGACGCTGATTGATGCAGGTGTTCTGGTTCGAACGCTGGAACTTCATCAGGCGGTAGATATCGACGCCAGATTTGCCCGGTACGAGATCTTCCGTCGCACGGATAACGATACGCGTCGCATCGACCTGATCGACGATACCTGTGCGGCGTGCACCGATGGCGGCGCCGGAGTCACGGGCAACGATCGGCTCCATGCCGGTACCGACGAACGGTGCCTCGGCGCGAACCAGAGGTACGGCCTGACGCTGCATGTTCGAGCCCATCAGAGCGCGGTTGGCGTCGTCGTTTTCCAGGAACGGAATCAGCGCTGCGGCAACCGATACGAGCTGCTTCGGCGACACGTCCATCAGATCCACGTTTTCACGCGGAGCCATCAGAACTTCACCCGCATGACGGCAGACAACGAATTCGTCCGTGAAGGCGCCGGAAGCGTCGAGTTCCACATTGGCCTGCGCCACGTGATACTTGGCTTCTTCCATCGCCGAGAGATAGACGACGTCGTCCGTCACCTTGCCGTCAACGATCCGGCGGTACGGGCTTTCGATGAAGCCGTACTTGTTGACCCGGGCAAAGGTTGCGAGCGAGTTGATCAGACCGATGTTCGGGCCTTCCGGCGTTTCAATCGGGCAGATACGACCGTAATGCGTCGGATGCACGTCGCGGACTTCGAAGCCGGCACGCTCGCGGGTCAGACCACCAGGTCCAAGTGCCGAAAGACGGCGCTTGTGGGTGATTTCCGAAAGCGGGTTGGTCTGATCCATGAACTGCGACAGCTGCGAAGAACCGAAGAATTCGCGAACAGCAGCGGCTGCCGGCTTCGCATTGATCAGGTCCTGCGGCATCACGGTGTCGATTTCGATGGACGACATGCGTTCCTTGATGGCGCGCTCCATGCGGAGCAGGCCAACGCGGTACTGGTTTTCCATCAATTCGCCGACCGAACGCACGCGGCGGTTGCCGAGATTGTCGATGTCGTCGATTTCACCGCGACCGTCGCGCAGATCGACCAGCATCTTGACCACAGCAAGGATATCTTCCTTGCGCAGGATGCGGACAGTGTCTTCCGCATTCAGGTCGAGACGCATGTTCATCTTCACGCGGCCGACAGCCGAGAGATCATAGCGCTCGCTATCGAAGAACAGCGACTTGAACATGGCTTCAGCCGAGTCGATTGTCGGCGGCTCACCGGGACGCATGACGCGGTAGATATCGAACAGGGCGTCCTGACGGCTCTCGTTCTTGTCGACGGCCAGCGTGTTGCGGATATACGGTCCGATATTGACATGGTCGATATCGAGAACGTTGATCTCGGCTACACCCGTGTCGAGCAGAACCTTGAGGGTCTTCTCGTCCAGCTCATCACCGGCTTCGAGATAGACTTCACCGGTTTCCATGTTGACGATGTCTTCGGCAAGATACATGCCGAACAGGTCGTCTTCCGTTGCCTTGATGAACTTCAGGCCCTTCTCAGCAAGCTGCTTGGCAGCGCGGGCTGTCAGCTTCTTGCCGGACTCGAGAATGACTTCACCCGTATCGGCATCGATAACATCGGTTGTCGCCTTGAAACCGCGGAAACGATCGACGGAGAACGGAATGCGCCAGGTGTCGCCGTCACGGCTGAACATCAGCGAATTGTAGAACGTCGACAGGATTTCTTCGCTGTCCATGCCCAGCGCCATCAAAAGCGATGTCGCAGGAATCTTGCGGCGGCGGTCGATACGCGCATAGACCACGTCCTTGGCATCGAACTCGATGTCAAGCCAGGAACCGCGGTAAGGAATGACGCGCGCAGCAAACAGCAGCTTGCCCGACGAATGGGTCTTGCCCTTGTCGTGATCGAAGAAAACGCCCGGCGAACGGTGCATCTGCGAAACGATGACGCGCTCGGTACCGTTGACGATGAACGTGCCGTTATCGGTCATGAGCGGCATGTCGCCCATGTAAACGTCCTGTTCCTTGATGTCCTTGATCGACTTGGCGCCCGTATCCTCGTCAATATCGAACACGATCAGGCGCAGCGTGACTTTCAGCGGTGCAGCATAGGTCAGATCGCGCTGACGGCATTCGTCAACGTCGAATTTTGGAGCTTCAAATTCATACTTGACGAATTCAAGCATGGAAGCGCCGGAGAAATCCTGGATCGGGAACACAGACTTGAACACAGCCTGCAGACCTTCATCAAGACGCCCGCCTTTCGGCTCCTCAACCATGAGGAACTGATCGTAGGAAGCCTTCTGAACCTCGATGAGGTTCGGCATCTCTGCGACTTCAGGGATCTTACCGAAAAACTTGCGTACGCGCCTACGACCGTTAAAAGTATGGGTCTGAGCCATCGTCGCTCCTCGTCTTTGCGCCAGCGGAAACTGGCATGTTTCTTAAAACCGCTTTTGCGGCCCCGTGAACGGGACAAAACCCGTTTCCTGAAAGCATCGGAATTGCCGTCAGGAAAAGGGTTCAGTACCGGGTTGCCCAAAAAGGGCAGATCAGCGGACAGGGCTTGTCGCCCTGCCCGCCAAAAATGTTGGACTTACTTGAGTTCAACCTTGGCGCCAGCTGCTTCGAGCTGTGCCTTGATCTTGTCAGCTTCGTCCTTGGTAGCAGCTTCCTTGACTGGCTTGGGAGCAGCTTCAACGAGGTCCTTGGCTTCCTTGAGGCCGAGACCGGTGATTGCGCGGACTTCCTTGATCACGTTGATCTTGTTAGCGCCGGCATCGGTCAGAACGACGTCGAATTCAGTCTTTTCTTCAACGGCTGCAGCAGCTGCACCGCCGCCAGCGGCAGCAGCAACAGCAACAGGAGCAGCAGCAGAAACGCCCCACTTCTCTTCAAGAAGCTTGGAAAGTTCAGCAGCTTCCAGAACAGTCAGGTTGGACAGGTCGTCTACGATCTTTGCGAGATCAGTCATTTTGGTTTTCCTTTACAAGGTTCGATATATTGACAGCGAGAACGGCCTTATGCCGCTTCGTCCTTCCGGGCATAGGCGCCGAAAACGCGGGCAAGCTGGCCTGCCGGTGCGTTTACGATCTGAGCGATGCGCGTTGCTGGTGTCTGGATCATACCAACCAGCTTTGCACGCAACTCGTCGAGTGACGGCAGTGCGGCAAGAGCCTTCACGCCATCAGCGTCGAGAGTTGTTGCTCCCATCGAGCCACCGAGGATGACGAGCTTCTCGTTACCCTTGGCAAATTCGATGGCGATCTTTGGTGCCGTAATCGGATCATTCGAATAGGCAACAAGTGTCTGACCTGTGAACAGGTCAGAGATGCCTTCCGATTCCGTGCCCTGAAGAGCGATCTTGGCAAGGCGGTTCTTCGCGACTTTAACGGTGCCACCAGCATCACGCATCTTGGAGCGAAGATCGCTCAGCTGCGCAACGGTGAGACCGGTATAGTGGGCCACGACAACTGAACCGGAGTCCTTGAAGACGCCGTTCAGCCAAGTGACAAATTCGCGCTTTTCCGCTTTTTCCACTGTCTCTCTCCATTTGGCAGAAACGCACGGTGCGTCCCTGCCGGGTTGCCTTTTGTTGCAAGGCTTCAATCCGAAAACCGAAACCAAACAACACTTGAGGATCCTGTCCCCCCTGCTTCGCCGGAAATCCGGCTGCAAGCGAAAGGCAACTACGGTTCGAACCTTGTCTCGGTGGATTTTTCCACCCTAACAAAGCTGTTCCACGTCTCATGCAGGCTCATGACAATTAAGGCGAGCCACCTGCAATCTCGGACAGGATAACCGGACTTTCATCCGGTTATCCAGGCCCCGAAAGGCCTGGAATTCTTTAGAACTCAAGCCGTTAGGCCCGAGTTTTCACATCAGCTGTTACGCAGGGCGTACAGTCGACGGATCAACCTTGACGCCAACGCCCATCGTCGAAGAAATCGCGACGCGCTTGACATATTCACCCTTGGCGCCTGCCGGCTTTGCCTTGGTGACGGCATCGGTGAATGCCTTGATGTTTTCTTCCAGCGCCTTGACATCGAACGATGCCTTGCCGACGCCGGCGTGAACGATACCGGCCTTCTCGACGCGGAACTCGACAGCGCCGCCCTTGGAAGCCTTGACCGCCGCCGTAACATCCGTCGTTACGGTGCCGACCTTCGGGTTCGGCATCATGCCGCGCGGGCCGAGAACCTTACCGAGACGACCGACGAGCGGCATCATGTCCGGAGTGGCAATGCAGCGATCGAAATCGATCTTGCCGCCATTGACGATCTCGAACAGATCTTCCGCGCCAACAATGTCAGCACCGGCCTTCTTGGCTTCTTCAGCCTTGTCGCCACGAGCGAAAACGGCAACGCGAACCGTACGGCCTGTGCCGTTTGGCAGATTGACAACGCCGCGAACCATCTGGTCCGCATGGCGGGGATCAACGCCAAGGTTCATCGATACTTCGATCGTCTCGTCGAACTTGGCAATGGCACGTTCCTTGACCATGGCAACAGCCGAAGTCAGATCATAGAGCTTCTCGCGGTCGACGCCTTCACGAACCTTGGCTACACGCTTTGATACTTTTGCCATCGTCTCAGCCCACCACTTCCAGGCCCATCGAACGGGCAGAACCTTCGACCATGCGCATGGCGGATTCGACATCCGCTGCGTTCAGGTCTTTCATCTTCGCCTGCGCGATTTCACGGACCTTGTCGCGCGAGATCTTGCCAGCAACCACCTTGCCTGGCTCCTTGGAACCGGACTTCAGGTTTGCAGCCTTCTTGAGGAAGTAAGACACCGGCGGCGTCTTCATCACAAAAGTGAAGGACTTGTCCTGATAGTATGTGATCACGACCGGAATGGGCGAACCTTTTTCCAGTTCCTGCGTGGCCGCATTGAAGGCCTTGCAGAATTCCATGATGTTGATGCCACGCTGACCAAGTGCCGGTCCGATGGGAGGAGACGGTGTTGCCGATCCTGCCGAAACCTGCAGCTTGAGCTGGCCTGCAATTTTCTTAGCCATAACTTCTCTGCCTTATCATTATGCCGGAAAACCGGCGGTTGCAGTTTGGTGGTACGGATTGAAGACCCGGCTAAAGGTCACCTCACCTCCCACCATTCGCCACTGACGTGGCTGGCCGCCCGTCGGGCGGCCGATTGATCAGATCTTTTCGACCTGGCCAAATTCCAGATCGACCGGCGTAGCGCGGCCGAAAATGGAAACTTCCACCTTGAGGCGCGAACGCTCTTCGTCGACTTCCTGAACGACACCATTGAACGAAGCAAACGGACCGTCGGCAACACGAACGCTTTCGCCGATCTCGAACGAGATCGAAGCCTTCGGACGCTCGACACCTTCCTGAACCTGCATCAGGATCCGATCGGCTTCCTTGTCGGAAATCGCAACCGGCTTGTTGTCGGAACCGAGGAAACCCGTCACTTTCGGCGTATTCTTGATCAGATGATACGCGTCATCCGTCAGATCGGCACGAACAAGGACATAACCCGGGAAGAACTTGCGCTCAGCATCAACCTTGCGGCCGCGGCGCACTTCAACCACCTTTTCAGTCGGCACGAGGATCTTCTCGAAAAGATGCGACAGACCCTTCTGCCTCGCCTTTTCTTCGATCGACTCGGCGACCTTCTTTTCAAAGTTCGAATAGGCGTGAACGATATACCAGCGCGCGGTCATTCAAATTTCCTTGTCAGCCTGCGTTAACGACCAAGACCGAGAACGAGATCAATCCCGAAGGCCATCAACTGATCAGCTGCGAAGAAGAAAATCGCAGCAAAAAACGCCATCACCATCACCATAGCGGTGGAAATGAGCGTCTCACGGCGTGAAGGCCAGGTGACCTTTGCCGTTTCCGCGCGCACTTGCTGAAAAAAACTTATCGGGTTTGTCTTGGATGCCATTTACCGCTCGTGCGTGTCATGTTGTTGTAAACTCAATATGTTGTCATGGTAACAACACGCTTTGTTCACACCATTACGGCCCGTAAAGCTGATCGTTCAGCTCCACGCACCGCGTGTCTGTTGATGTTACATAGAACCGATTCCGGTAAAACACAAGTCCCCGGTTTCGTTTCTTTCCAAACATCTGTCAGCACACCATCCAATCGTGTGCGGGCAGACTATGAGTGGCAGGGGAGACAGGATTCGAACCTGCGACCTACGGTTTTGGAGACCGCCGCTCTACCAACTGAGCTACTCCCCTACAGTCCGGGGCGTACATTCCACAAAGCGCTGCGCTTTTCAAGCCCCTATTGCCGCCGCGCGCCGCTTTATGAGAAATTCGTCGCGTGACGCGCAGATTTGACGGTTTTCCCGCGCCGGCAGAGATGAAAGCCGCTGCCTTTTCTCAGGCTTTCGGTGGAACAGGCTTCAGTTCCACACAGTTGCCGGGCTTTGGATCGCGGTTGCAAATCCTGCCGGCAGTGAATGCACGAGAATCACCCTCGTCCGTCGCAAACTTGAAATCCGACAACTCGTTATACTGCAATATGTAGATATCGCTGGCGGAAACGGCAAGCATCCGGTCGACGAGGCTGGGTTTGACACCCATTTCCACGAAATAGGCAACGAGTTGCTTGCGATAGCCTTTACGCACCTCCGTGGTTTCATAC
This sequence comes from Phyllobacterium sp. NPDC097923, assembly GCF_044760925.1. Classification (NCBI taxonomy): domain Bacteria; kingdom Pseudomonadati; phylum Pseudomonadota; class Alphaproteobacteria; order Hyphomicrobiales; family Phyllobacteriaceae; genus Phyllobacterium; species Phyllobacterium sp. NPDC097923. The sequence continues at coordinate 1,731,561 of NZ_JBIWBL010000001.1, forward strand.
GTCCCGGTTGGTTTCCGGCTGACAACTTTTCGATCAATGATTTTCTTCTTGCCGTTCACGATCCTGTAGCGTGTCTGATAGGTAATCATGAGATTTGTGACCGTGGTGGTGATCTGGTGAATCCCGACCCGCGCCTCATATCCGGCCAATCGCTTTAAGCCGCCCGCGGCAAAAAACGGACAGGCGGACAGACAAATCCCACCGCCCGGAAAAGCATAACCGGCATAAGCCCCATCGGCAAAATCGGGTTTGCAGCTCTTCGGGCCTGGCGTGCATCCCAAATACATCGTCTTGCCGATGGCAACGTCCAGGCCGCGCTTGCGGATGATCCGCCCCATCTCGATGGCTGCATTCACGGCACCTCCCCTCGAGTCGATCACAAGCGGCAGCCGCCGCTTGCCGGCCTGGTTCAGGATTTTCCGCAGCTTTGCCGGCGTATCCGGCTTGATCGTCCCCGTAGCCGCGATCCATTCCGGGCAATTCGGTTTGCAAACCTCGACGTCGGCGCGCACAATCGCAAACGCCATGGGACTATCAGCCACGAGAAGATTCGACTGATACGTGTCTGGTCGTGGTTGGATCGGTTCTGGTCTCGGGATATTTCCCGCTTGCGGCGAAAAAAGCGGAGCATAGGCGGGCACGCCCGCCACACAATTCTTCGTCGGATTGCAAATGGATGCGCGATCCGGCGTCCAGGCCGGGCATGACATATCGCAGAAGGGGCCGGTGCTGGGCGCGGACTGCCCCGGAGAGCTGTAGGACGGGCCGGTTAGGTCACCATCGCGCAGGATCGGTTGCACTGTTGTTGCCGGTCCCGAGGCAAGGCCGAGCGGTGGTGGAACATATGGCTGGCTGGTCGGGCCCGGGCCGGGCAATCCGGGCCGTTCGGCATCCGCAGCAAGCAACGGCGTTGTCAAACCTGCAAACAGAGCAAAAGCAAGGCTAAGAACAATCAATAAGCGGGAAAAGCCATCGTGGCAGCGCAACCGGCAATCATCGAACGCAACTTTCGTCAACGCCATGCTCTTCCCCACAAGCCATTCCCCTGCCCATCTATAAGCGGAACGGCTTCGCTATCAATGGGGTGTCAGAAATATCAGTCCATTCTCGAAACAATCTTGGAACCGGCAGATTTGAGTTCAACACAGTTTACCGCCTTGGGCTCCTGCTCACAGATGCGCGTGGCCGCAAGGTCGCTGACATCCCCCGTTCCCGACACGAGCTTGAACGCATCCAGTTCATCCTGCGTCAGAACCGAGATATCCTTGGCCGGAATGGAGAGCATCCGGTCGACAATGGCCGGATTGATACCCATGCCGGTGAAATAGGCGAGCAGTTTCTGGCGATATCCCTTGCTCAGATCGGTGCGTTCATAGGAGCCGGCGGGCTTGCGCCCGACGATCTTGGTATCAAGAATCTTCTTCTTCCCGTTCACCATGCGGTAGCGCGTCTCATAGGTGATGCGTGTCTGCGTATAGACCTGCGTGATCTGGTGTACGCCGATCAGGGCCCAGGGACCGACGAGACGCCTTTCGCCCGCCGCGAAGATATAGGGACAGGCGGAGAGGCAATAGGCGCCCGCCGGATAGGGAAACCCGGCATAGGCCCCATCGGCATAACGGTCGGGCTTGCACTTCTGGTCGGGGCTGCATCCTTCAAAGCGGGTCCTGCCGATGGCAATGTCGAGGCCGCGTTTGCGGATCATGCGGCCGACCTGCATGGCCGCGTCGACGTTGCCGCCATTCGATTCCATGATGATCGGCAGGCGCCGTTTGCCCATGACCTTCAGAATTTTGCGCAGCTTGGCCGGCGTGTCGTCCAATATGGTGCCGGAGGCCCATATCCATTCCGGACAGGCGGGCTCGCAACTGGGCACGGCGCTGCGGACTATGGCAAAGCGCATGGACTGCAGGACGGGTGCGCCGGCCTGCTTCTTTCCCGCCAGAACGGGCGCGACAAGCGCCAGTTGGAGCAACAATGCCAGGAGAACACAGGCAGCCATGCCTGAAAGAACGCTGCATCCGGCCAAACGATAACCAAACATGTCAATCCCGATAACTACCAATTGCCCGCTGCCGGATCGCTGCGGTATCCTTGGAGCCGAATATGCTCTGTTGCCGCAAGGATAGCCGAAGGGTTCGGAAGGGTAAACAGAAAGCACCTGCCCTTTCGCCGCAGGGGCGCGTTGTCCTCGGCAGCAGCGTGTTGAAGCGCAAGCTCTCGATAAGTATACAATTGCAATAAAGTGTGAATTGACGCGTCATAGGATTGTCATGCTCACGTCATCCATTTACGTCATCACATTTTCGTGAATTTAACCTGTCCCTTCCCGCGACCGGGCCGGCATCGACCGGCGGTCACGGGGATTGGCGAAAGAGATCAAAATGGACGCGCGCCAAACGATCAAAATCAAATCCTCGTTCTCGAAACCATTGCAGCATATTGCCATGACGAGCATGCTGTCATTCTATTCAATCGGGGTCGTCATCTATGAATTGCTCGGCAGTGAGCCGGAAAACCTGATCGAATACATCGCCTGTGCCGGTTCCGTGGTTTTCCCGCTTCTGACGGGCCGCCTGGTCTGGCGGCTGCTCAAGACCCGCGATGCGATCACCATCTCGCCGGAAGGCCTGTGCGACAAACGCCTGGCCGACGAGACCATTCCCTGGAAGAACATCAACGACGTGGCGTCATGGAATGACAACCGCGAACAGACAATCGTGCTGGGTATCGATCCCCATCAGGTGGATCAGCTCGGCCGGGGCATCAAATCGAGGATCGTCCGGGCATCGCTGTTCCGCATGCCGAAGGGCATCTACATCGATGGCCGGGTCCTGTCGATCGACTTCGATCGCCTGTTCGAACTCGTTGCCGCTTACCATCGCACCTACGGCAAACCGAAATCCGTCTGATTTCATCAGGCAATAGCTGCAGGCAAACAAAAAAGGCGGCCACTGGCCGCCTTTTTCCGTATTCAACTTGTCTTGCGACAATTACTCGATGATTGAAGCAACAATCCCTGCGCCGACCGTGCGGCCACCTTCACGGATAGCGAAGCGCAGCTTCTCTTCCATTGCGATCGGCACGATCAGCGTCACATCAACCGAGATGTTGTCGCCGGGCATGACCATTTCCGTGCCTTCCGGCAGCGTCACCACGCCCGTCACGTCGGTCGTGCGGAAGTAGAACTGCGGACGGTAGTTGGAGAAGAATGGCGTATGACGGCCACCTTCGTCCTTCGTCAGGATGTAGGCTTCTGCCTTGAACTTCGTGTGCGGCTTGACCGAACCTGGCTTGGCAAGGATCTGGCCGCGCTCGACGTCTTCACGGCCAACGCCGCGGATCAGCGCGCCGATGTTGTCGCCGGCCTGGCCCTGGTCGAGCAGCTTGCGGAACATTTCAACGCCGGTCACCGTCGTCTTCGTCGTCGGCTTGATGCCGATGATTTCAACTTCTTCACCAACCTTGACGATCCCGCGTTCAACGCGGCCCGTCACAACCGTACCACGACCCGAGATCGAGAAAACGTCTTCGATCGGCATCAGGAACGGCTGGTCAACCGGACGCTCCGGCGTCGGGATGTACTTGTCGACTTCCGCCATCAGCGCGCGCACCGCGTCTTCGCCGATTTCCTTGTTGGAATCTTCCAGTGCGGCCAGCGCCGAACCCTTGACGATCGGCACATCGTCGCCCGGGAAGTCGTACTTCGACAGAAGCTCGCGCACTTCCAGTTCAACCAGTTCCAGAAGCTCGGCATCGTCAACCTGGTCGACCTTGTTCAGGAAAACCACGATTGCCGGAACGCCAACCTGACGGGCCAGCAGGATGTGCTCGCGCGTCTGCGGCATCGGGCCGTCGGCTGCCGATACAACCAGGATCGCGCCGTCCATCTGCGCCGCACCGGTGATCATGTTCTTCACATAGTCGGCGTGGCCGGGGCAATCGACGTGCGCGTAGTGGCGCGCTGCCGTCTCGTACTCGACGTGCGCCGTCGAAATGGTGATGCCGCGCGCCTTTTCTTCCGGTGCCGCGTCGATCTGGTCGTACGCCTTGAACTCTCCGAAATACTTCGTAATCGCTGCCGTCAACGATGTCTTGCCATGGTCAACGTGACCAATCGTGCCGATGTTGACGTGCGGCTTGTTACGTTCAAACTTGCTCTTAGCCATAGCTGTCGTTCTCTCGTCATCACAACCGGTCTAGGGCCGGTACCATGTTTGTAGCTCAGACGAGACAGCAAGCCGTCCGTCAGCTCAGTCGCCCGCCCGGTCTGATCAACCGGATCGGATTGGTTTCGTCTTGTTCATGCTCGTTCATATGGGGACACATGAGCGGCGTGCAATGCTCAAGACAAAAATCGAAGAGCACCTCTGCGCGCTCACGCGTGCACGCGGTGCTCTTGCAAATCTGGAGCGGGTAGCGGGAATCGAACCCGCATATTCAGCTTGGAAGGCTGCTGCTCTACCACTGAGCTATACCCGCACATATTACAGTGCCGTGCATGCAAAACGCACTGGAACCACCGTAACATTTTAAACGGCGCACAAGCCATACCAAAACCAGTTCCGGTTTTGGCTTGTGCATCAGGCGCTCGGTTCCGGCAGTGGTGGAGGAGGTTGGATTCGAACCAACGTAAGCCAAGCTAACGGATTTACAGTCCGTCCCCTTTAACCACTCGGGCACTCCTCCGGTCACTACCGATAGAACCGCGCCATCAGGCACTCTGCAAAACCAGCTGCCGGATTTGTTTTCCAGCGGCGGCTTGCGGGTGGCCTTATGCCGACTAGCTTTCGTGGTGTCAACAGTCTGCGGAAGAAAATGACGGGTCCTGTGAAAATCATTGTCCCGGGCCGTTCGCCGGTACGGCCAAAGCGATCAAAGCGGGAGCATCTGCATTTTCGCCAAGAAGCATATATCGCCGGGCGGCATGAAGGGTTATAGGTTGCGGCATGAGCGAAGAAAAACCATCCCGTACACCCAAAGATTCCCACTACGCCACGCTGCGCCGCCAGTTTCGCGACAAGAAGGCCGGAGGGCCGCCGCAGGCCCAGCGCCCCACGCGGCCCGCTGCGGAAGGCACACAGGCGCCTGAAGGGCTCGTGCGCCTGTATGGCCTGCATACGGTGCGCGCCGCGCTGGACAACCCCCAGCGCCAGATCAAGCGCATGCTGGTGACGAAGAATGCCCTCGACCGGCTGGAGATCGCTGATTCGTCCGCCCTGCCCTTCGATGTCGATATTGTCGATCCGCGTGCGATTGATCGGGAAACCGGCTCCGAAGCCGTGCATCAGGGCGTCATGATCGAAGTCAAGCCGCTGAAGACCCAGTCGCTGAAGGCTTTGAAAGACAGCCAGCTCCTGCTGATTCTCGACCAGGTCACCGATCCGCACAATGTCGGCGCGATCATGCGGTCCGCCGTTGCCTTCGGTGCCGGTGCCATCGTGACCACCGCCCGCCACAGCCCGCAGGAATCGGGCGTCCTGGCCAAGGCCGCATCGGGCGCGCTTGAACTCATTCCGCATATCGAGGTGCGCAACCTCGCCGACGCCATCCACGAACTGCACGAGCTCGGCTTTGCCACCATCGGTCTTGATTCGGAAGGCCCGCTTGAACTCGAAAAAACCATGGCGCATGACCGTATCGCGCTGGTTCTGGGCGCCGAAGGCAAGGGATTGCGGCAGAAGACCCGTGAGACGGTAACCCACCTCGCCCGTCTCGACATGCCCGGCGCGATCAAATCGCTCAATGTTTCGAATGCCGCAGCCATCTCGCTGTATGCGGCACAGCGGTTTCTGAGCACAAAAGCCGGATAATCCGCGCCGCCGAACAAAAGAAGCGGCGGGCCGAATAATTTTCACCGCTGCGGTGTTCATTCCACATCAGGGTAGCCCCTCCCCAGGGGCTGCTTGTGCGATGGAGTGTACCGATGCTGCGAAATGATGCGGAATCCTATGGCGTGGTGACGATCCTCTTCCATTGGATCATTGCCGCCATTTTCCTGGGACAGATTCTGCTGGGCTATCTGATGGTCCGCACCGGCAACTACGCCTTGCAGTTCAGCCTTTTCCAGTGGCACAAATCCCTGGGCTTTCTCATTCTGCTGCTCTCGGGCGTGCGGCTTCTCTGGCGGATGGCAAATCCGCGACCGCGTGCGCCCGACAGCATGAGCCGGATCGAGCGGGCCGCGGCGCATGTGGCGCACGGGTTCCTCTACATCGCCCTCTTTGTCATTCCGTTGACCGGATGGGCGCTCGCCTCCAGTTCGCCTTTGCAGATACCGACCTATGCCTTCAATCTGGTGGTGATACCGCCCTTGCCTCTGACGATCTCGGATCAGGCCGAAGCACTCTGGACAGCCAGTCACGCCTGGCTTGCCTATCTCTCCGCCATTGTTGCTGCCGCGCACATTCTGGCAGCCCTGCACCATCACTTCTGGAAAAAGGACATTGTCCTCCTGCGCATGCTCGGCGCGCGCCGCCCGGCCCCAGTTCGGCCGCGTGCCGATCCCCTGCGCATTGCAAACAAGGATACTTGATCATGAAAATCGCCCGGGCTTGCATCAGCGCCGTTCTCAAGGCCGTCATACCACTTCTGCTCGCCATAGCGCCTGCACTGGCAAACGCCGACACGCTGGCCGATGTGGCAGGCCGTTACAAGATCGATGCATCGTCCCGCATCGGCTTCGTCGTCGAGCAAATCGGCGGCGGGGGCATATCGGGCGACTTCAAGAAGTTCTCGGGCGTGTTTTCCCTGAACAATGGCGATATCAGCCGATCGAGCATCGAGTTCACGCTGTTTCCCGAAAGCGTCAACACCGGCCAGTCGCGGATCGAAAACTTCCTGCGTTCCGACGCGGTGTTCGACGCGCAGAACTTTCCAACCGTCACCTTCAAGTCAACGCATATCACCCAGACCAGCCCCAACACCGCGACAATCGACGGAATATTGACCGCCCGCGGCAAGAGCAGCCCGGCCAGTTTCCAGGCCAGTCTTGCCACCCATGACCGCAACGCCATCGTCTTTCATGTCGAAGGCAAGGTGATGCGCTCGAGATACGGCATGGATGTCGGCACGCCGATCTATTCGAATGTCGTGCAGTTCAACATGACCATCCACGGCCAGCGCGGATGAACCGGCGATAGCCGCCTCAATCCTTGTCGCCGGCCTTGTCGCCAGCGAGTACTTTCGCCGCGACCGATGAAGCTCCGGCCTCATCGCTTTTCTTCGGGGCATAACCGAGAATCTGCCGAACCCCCTTGGACGAAAAGGGTTGCGCCAGCTGGCCAAGAAAGCTCTTGGCCACCTTGCCGCTGATGCCGATATCGACAGGCGATGGCCGCGGTGGATTGAAATAGGTCCCCAGAATCTGATCCCACAGCACCAGATTCTCACCGTAATTGGTGTTGCCTTCCGACAATTCCTTGGAGTGGTGCCAGCGATGCAACCGTGGCGTGCTGAGAATCCAGTCAAGCGGTCCGGTGCGCACATCGACATTGCAATGGGTCAAAAGCCCGGTAAACGCGGTCACGGCGCTGATCCACAGGAACACCGGCAGCGGTGCGCCGAGCAGATAGAGCGGTATCTGGCTGAGCGCGATCTTGAACAGCGAATCGATCACATGGAAGCGGCCCGTATTGACCACCCACAAACGCTCGACACTGTGATGCAAGGCGTGAAACCGCCAGAGTGCCAGTTTTTCATGGGCCAGCCGGTGCGCGATATAGAGCCCGAATTCGGCGATGATCAGTCCGAGGACAACCTGGATCGCCAAGGGCCACGCGCTCGGCCAGATATGTGCCGACGTACTGAGCACCGGCTGGGCGACGATGGCCACAAGCATGGGAAACGATGCGCCAATGGCCGCGGCAATCTGCACAGCGCCCTTTGTCAGCAACGTATGGGCGATGTCATTGAAGGTTTCGCCGTCGCGTTTCAGCCAGGTTTCCTCATACGGCATGATCCGTTCGAAGACGGCAATGAGCGCCACCACCGAAAAATACACCACATTGAACCACAGAAGCGGCGCTTGCGTTTGAAACGCCGCATAGGTTCCAATGAGACCGACGCAATAGAACAAGGGCCACAATGAATAGGAGAGTGCTGCGTAGAGCCATGAATTCCTGGGGATCAGCATAGGATTATCCCCTTGCCATGAATCATTGCTATCAACCTGTATTCGATGTTTGTCGCAGTCATAATGGGTTCACGTCGTTTTTCATCGGCTCAATTTCTGGCGCCCGCAGGATGCGGCTTCATCTGAAAAGCAGGTTGCGAGGCATCGGTCAATTCTGATCAGCAGATCAAACCGGGTTGCTGCCGCAATCGGGTTGTCACCACATTAGATTGCAAGAACATTGCATAAAACCCCATTTGTCCGATTGCCAACCGGAACTTTCGTCCCGTGGCGGCGTTGCCTTGGCGCTGCCCTCCAGCACGAGGGCCTGACCGGGATACCTGCTCTCCATGCTGGTTGCCCGGTCGGGCCTACCCTATCTGGGTCGCCGGATGCCTCAGCTCAAGGCCTTGGCAAGAAAAGGCAGGCTGACATCCATGCGATAATCGACAGCCGAATGATTATCGTCGAACTCGTCATAGCGGTGAACGACGCCAAGCCGGTCAAGCGTCCGATGCACCCGGCGCGACCCGTAGAGAATGTTGTACTGGTCCTTCGTCCCGCAATCGAAATAAACCGCTTTCAGTTTCGCCAGATTGTGCCCATGCGTTTCCGCCAGCCGCGCCGGATCCCAGGCCAGCCAGTTCGCCCAGCGCTCCTCGATCAGTTCGCAGGTTTCCAGATCGACGGGCAGCCGCAGCCCCAGGAAGGCCTGCGGGTCCGGATCGAATGTTGCCGCCTGGGCCAAAATCATGATGACCAGCGTATCGCTGTCGCTCTTTTTCGGTTTCGCCTCGAAAGCTTTCATCCATGCTTCAATCGAGAGGTCATGTTCGGCGAGCGCCCGCAGCACGCCGGGAAATTCCGGCAGATAAAGCTGTTCAAAGCCCGCATCGCCGGAATGGCTTGCCGCCGCAGACCAGATATCGGGCCGCCGCATGGCGTGCACATGCGTGCCATAGCCGCCGGAACTCTTGCCGAAAACCCCGCGCTTGCCGTTACCGCCGCAGCGGAACCGCCCTTCGACCGCCGGCAGCATCTCGTCGATGAGAAAATCCTCCCAATTGCCCATTGCCGCGCTGTTGATGTACTGGTTGCCGCCGAGCCGGGTAAAGCAATCCGGGAAGGCAACGACGACCGGAGGCATGGCGCCCGAACCGATCAGCCGGTCCAGCCGTTCCGGAACGTTCTCGCCAAAACCCTTCCAGTTGGTGTGAGCGGGACCGCCGGCGGTGAACCCCACGAGATCGACAAGCAGCGGCAGACCGGTGCCGTCATGCCCGGCGGGCACATAAACATCGACCACGCGAGCGGTCGGATCGCCCAGCAGGTTGTTGCGAAGGGAAACTCCGTTGATGATCAGTCGATGCACGGTTCCGGCGGGATGATGGGTGGCACGCATGGGGAAAACCTCTGGAATGGTGACCGGCGACCTCGATTGCACGAAACGGATTCGCCGGGCCAAACCTGATCCCGCTGCGGCGCGAAGGCAAGTCTCTTTCTCGCCGGGATACACCCTGGCGCCGGCTCGGCCCCGTGCCGTCCCTGTTCGCGCGGCGGCAGGCAGCGTTTAAGAAACAATAAATTGTCACATCAAATTTGATCGAATGTGATCGGCCCCCGAGGCCATTTGGTAAGATTCCATTAGGAATTGAGGACTAGTTGGTTGGGCAAGACAAAGGACTTGCCCATGCGCCGCATCATGATGATACCCTTGTTGTTGCTGGCAGGCTGCGCCTCGGCGCCCACCCAGACCAGCAATGTTTGCGCCGTATTCGATCAAAAGGACGGCTTCTTCAACAATTGGTATTCCTACGCCAAGGGCGCGGAAGCGCAGTATGGCGTGCCGGTTCCCATTCTCATGGCCACGATCAACACCGAATCCGGCTTTCAGGCCCGGGCAAGGCCGCCACGCACCAAATTGCTCGGCTTCATTCCCTGGACGCGCCCCTCCACCGCCTACGGCTACTCGCAGGCACTCGACGGCACCTGGGCGGAATTCCAGCGCAGCACCGGACGTTATGGCAGCGGCCGCACCAGTTTTGCCGATGCGGTGTATTTCGTCGGCTGGTATCACGCGCAAAGCAACAAGAAGAACGGCATCCCGCTCAACGACGCCTACAATCTCTACGCCGCCTATTACGCCGGTCCCAAGGAATATGCGCGCGGAACCTGGCGCAACAGGCCGGGCGTCGACCGGGCGGCGCGGCGCACGGCCGCCATGGCAAGCCGGTACGCCGCACAGATGCAGAGCTGCGGACTGTAGAACACGTCTTGTGAGCCAAGAAAAACGGGCGCCCGAGGCGCCCGTTTTCATTTCGGTCGGTACAGGTGGACAAAACGGCCGCCTGCCCCTTGCTGTCTTACGGCTTCATCGCCGAGTAAGCACCATTGTGCCAGATATTGATGTCATATTTGGCATCCTTGATATCGCCCTTCTCATCGAAAACCACAGGGCCAATGACTGTATTGACCGGCTTTCCATCCTTGAGCGCCGCGGCAACCTTGGCCGGATCATCGCTGCCGGCACGATCGATGCCCTGTGCGAAAGCTTCAACAACCGCGTAGGAGAACAGCGTGAAACCATCCGGCGTGAAGCCGCTGGCCTTGATCTTCTCAACAGCCGCCTTCGCCTCCGGCCGGGCCTGCGGATTAGCCGGGAATGTGAACATGACACCCTCGCCTGCCGGACCTGCCACCGCCCAGAATTCCGGCGAGGCAATCGCATCGCCCATCATCAGCTGGAACTTGAAGTTCTGGTCGGCCGCCTGACGCAGGATGAGGCCCGCTTCGGGATGATAACCGCCGAAATAGACGAAATCAGCCTTTGCTTCCTTCAGCTTGGTGATGAGCGCAGAATAGTCCTTGTCGCCGGCGTTGATGCCGTCATACAGCACTTCCTTCAGCCCGCTCTCGTTCATCTTGGCTTTCACCGCGTCGGCGAGGCCCTTACCATAGGCGCCCTTGTCATGCAGGATCACGACGCGTTTGCCCTTGTATGTCTTGGCGATCCACGGACCGACAAATTCACCCTGGCCATCGTCGCGCGTATAGAGGCGCATGATCGTCGACCAGCCCTTTTTCGCTGCGGCATCGGTCAGGTCGGGGTTGGACGACGCCGGTGTCATCATCAGCACGCCAGCTTCGGCATAAACCGCCGACGCAGGGATGCTGGAACCCGAGCATGCATGACCATCGACGAACTTGATCCCTTCGCCGACAATACGGTTGGCAATCGAAACGGCCTGCTTCGGATCGCAGACGTCATCTTCGAACACCAGTTTGATCTGCCGTCCCTTGATGCCGCCCTTTTCGTTGATCGCGGCGGCTGCGGCCTGTGCGCCCTGCTTGAACTGGTCACCGATATTGGCAAGCTGGCCGGTCATCGGGCCTGCGACCGCGATCTTCAGATCATCGGCCAAGGCGACTGGAGCGCCCAAAGCAACGCTCAGTAACGCTGCCTGCATTATTCTCTTCAAAGACATGGTTTTTCCCCTCATTTTTCTTCAATGGTCCGCAAGGACGAGCGAACCGTACTATAAGTAAAAATGAAATGCCACGTCCCGCCAATGCTCATTTAGTATGAAAAATCTGGCCCGGTTTATCGGAACAATATAGCGGCTTTCCCGGCGCATGCCGACTGCGGATTTCACGCGTTTTTCCGGAAATCCCCATCATCTGCAAGTACTTCTGCAGGAACCTGCTTTGCGTTCTCTTCTTCCCGCAGTCGGGAAGCCCGTCTACACGTTCCGCGCTTTCCAAATACGGACTTTGTCCGTCATGCCGTCGTGGTCGCCCAGCGGGCGCTCGGGCGGATTGTCCCACCAGTCCGAACGCAATGCCTTCCGCTCGGGATGGCGCGGATAATAGATCAGATTCTCCGGTTTCGGTGTTTCACCAACCACGAGAAGACGGACTTCCTCCTCGGTATTGTTGAGAAAACTATGGGCAATTCCGGTGCCCGCCGGAAAGCCGACCGCATCGCCCGCCTTCAACCGGCAGAGTTCGCCGTCCAGCCAGACATCGGGCGTGCCCTCGATAACGTAGACGAACTCCTCTTCCGCGCTCTCGGCATGCGGGAAAGATGTCCGCCGCCCCGGCAAGAGGCGCTGGTGATGAATGCCGATCCTGCCGAGCCCGAAATGCCGACCGAAAGCCGCGTTGATGGCGAGCAGTTCGTCATCACCCTTGTAGTGGTTTTCATCAGTCCCTTCGATCTCGGACCAATGCGCAATATAGGACGGCCGGTCTTTCGTTGTCATGTCAAACTCCCGATGGAACAAACGGCGCAAACGGTCGTGTGTTCACGAATCCAACCGGAATGGTATGGGACCGGTGATCCGGTTTCAAGCCGTCCGACGATGGGAGGACGCGCATGCACCTCGCCGGGAAACCACAGTCCGGAACCTTACGAATCGTTAAGAAAAAAACCGTTGCCGCCGCGCCGCGTTTCACGCCAATGTGCAAATATTAGAATGATTATAAAGTGGAGTGCCTTCCATGGCGGTCAATGGATATTCACCGATGCAGAAGACCCTGCACTGGTCGCTGTTCGTTCTGGTCCTGCTGATTTATGCGCTGACCTATGGCAACGATCTCTTTCCAAGAGGTGATCCAAACAGGGCCCTGGCGTGGTGGCTGCATATCTCATTCGGCTTGCTGCTCGCCGCACTCGTGTTCTGGCGGTTGGCTTTGCGCGTTGCGCGCGGCGCCCCGGACCTTCCGCCTTCGATGACCGGCCTTGAGCGTCCGTTGGCAAAGGTCGGGCATCTTTTGCTCTATGCCTTGCTGATCGCCATTCCCGTCCTTGGCATATTGCTCACCTGGTTCAGAGGCGACGCCTTGAGCTTCTTCGGCCTCTTCACCATTCCCGCGCCATTTGTCCCCAACAGGGAAACCGCGCGATCGATCAGGGAACTGCACAGCCTTTGCGCCAACGGAATACTCATCCTGGCCGGCATTCATGCCCTGGCCGCACTTTGGCACCACTTCATCCGCGGGGATGAGGTGATGCAGAGAATGCTGCCGTGATCCGCCAGGGCGGATCACGCGAACCTTGCTATTTCAGGGATCATAAAATACCTGTTGCCTATCAGAACGACGGGGTTTGACATGTCACTTTGGCCATTGTTCCTGAATAATCAGGGCCGCATCATTCATAAATGGAAACACTATTTCCCCAGCTATGAACGGCACTTTTCCAGATACATCAATCGTCCCGTAATATTTCTTGAAATCGGTTGCGGCGAAGGCGGGTCACTGCAGATGTGGAAGCAGTATCTGGGCCCTCTTGCGACGATTGTCGGCATCGATGTCAGGGCCGAATGTGCAAACTTCGAGGAAGACCAGATCCACATCAGGATCGGGGATCAGTCGGACACCGGTTTCCTGGCTTCCGTTCTGGCGGAGTTTGGCGCACCTGATGTGGTGCTCGATGACGGAAGCCATGTCATGGAGCACCTGTCGGCAACATTTCAATTCCTCTATCCGCGTATGGCGAGGGACGGCGTCTATTTCGTCGAGGATCTGCACACCGCCTATTGGGAAGAATATTCCGGCGGATACAAGCGGCCCGGATCGTTCATTGAGCATTGCAAGGACATGATCGACGAATTGAACGCCGAACATACACGCGGAGCGATTCCGGAAAGCGACTTTTCAAAGGGGACGCTTTCGATGCATTTTTATGATAGCTGCGCGGTCTTTGAGAAGGGTCATACCGGAGAAAAATTTGCTCCGCAGATCGGCACCCCGATCTAGCTCAACCGGAATCAACGGTGTTTGCCGGCACCCCGACCCAGAAAGATAAAAGCCCTCGCGTCTGGAGACACACGAGGGCCCTAGTTTATTCCAGCATGCGCTTTTCCAGCACTTTGCTTCATCGTCAGATCAATGCACCACATTCGCGACAGTGGACCGGGGCATGATCCCTTATTCTTCAGTTCTTGAGACAATCATGTCTGTCCACTCCAGGACTGACAAAAGCAAATCCGGCGTGACGCGCCAGTGACGAAAAGCTGCGGCAAATGCTGGGTATCGATCCGCTAGGCCCGTGCAACAACGATATGCGCCTGAATTTTTCCGGAAACCGGGCCATCGCCGTACTGCTTCGCAATCGCTTCGGCGGCACGGTCGGTAACGGTTTGCAGCGCCTTCGGGTCGCGGGCTTCGATTTCGTTGCACAATGGCGTGCCTTGGCAGTAGGCAATCGCCGCGCTGCGCGCGCTTGGCGCATCGCTTCGGTGTTGGAGCGTCATGATCTCGATGGCCGTGAAGCCCGCCATGCGTAGTTCTGCTTTGATCAGCTCCACATCGTGATAGCCGTGCGGCGTTCGGGCGAGGAACCGGGGCGGATCGCTGGGGAAAACGGCGGATGCAGCATCCGTGACGATGCGGGCAAAATCGTTTTTCTCGATGCGATCCCACACATTGAAGAGAAAGCGGCCGCCAGGTTTGAGGACGCGAAGCGCCTCCCGATAGCCGGAGACCCTGTCGGGGAAGAACATCGCACCAAACTGACAGACAACCGCATCGAAACTGTCCTGCTCGAAGGGCAGGCTAAGCGCGTCCGCCTGTCGCCAGGTGATGCGCCCGTCCGCTCCCTGCCGGATGGCAGCTCTGTCGAGCATAGGCTGGTTGAGATCGCTGACGACGTAACTGGCTCTCGGATCGAGCAGCGGGGCCAGCGCACGCGTGACAACGCCGGTTCCCGCCGCCGTTTCCAGAACGTGGGCAGGCGCCGCTCCTGCGGCCCGCCGCGCCAGGTCAGTTGCATAGGCCTGAAAGATCAGAGGCACCAGACAGGTGTCGTAAATCTCGGGGATGGATCCCGCGAACAGCTTGTCCATGGCAGGCATAGGTGATGATCCCGTCGCGCCTCAGGCTCCGATGGCCAACAATCAGAACTATACATCGGTTGAGCCGCTGATGCCATCAGCGGCCATGCGTCGTTCCCGTCAAGGAACCAATACCTGTTCTGCCCGTTGCTGTGTGCCGTTGAAGCGGCCATTTCGGGAGAATATCGCGTTGAAGAAAACCAGGGATCCGGCAAAGGATCCAGCCGTGGGAACATCGAAGTCAAAGCTTCTGAGCGTATTGGGACCGGGCCTTATTACCGGTGCGGCGGATGACGATCCCAGCGGTATCGCCACTTATTCTCAGGCCGGCGCGCAATTCGGATTTGCGATAACATGGACCATGCTGTTCAGCTATCCGCTGATGGCAGCCATTCAGGAAATCAGCGCCCGGATAGGACGCACGACGGGCCATGGCATCGCGACAAATCTGCGGACATATTATCCTCCCTGGATTTTGCCGGCGATCGTCGCCCTGCTCTTCATCGCCAATACGATCAACATCGGCGCCGATCTCGGGGCTATGGGCGACGCGGTCGGATTGCTCATCGGCGGCAAGGTCGCACTTTATGTGGTTCTGTTTGCGATTTTTAGCGCCTGCCTGCAGATATTCCTGCAGTACACCCGCTATGTCTCCGTGTTGAAATGGCTGACATTTTCGTTGTTCGCCTATTTCGGGACGGTCATGGTCGTGAAAATTCCCTACGCAGAGCTGGCGCGCGGGTTCTTTATTCCCACCTTTTCTGCAGATACGGCATTTTGGACGACGGTCGTGGCCATTCTGGGCACAACCATCAGCCCCTATCTTTTCTTCTGGCAGGCCTCGCAGGAGGTGGAAGACGAAAGGGAGAGCGCGTCCCGCCAGCCGCTCGTTGATGCACCGGAACAGTCGAAGGCTGCCATCCAACGCATTCGCTGGGATACCTATGTCGGCATGGGCTTCTCGAGCCTGGTCGCCCTGGCCATCATGGTGACGACCGCAGCAACGCTGCACGTGACCGGAAAAACAGACATACAGACATCGGCTGAGGCCGCAGAGGCACTCAAACCGATTGCCGGCCAGTTTGCCTTCATAATCTTTGCGCTGGGTATCATCGGAACCGGCCTGCTTGCCATTCCTGTCCTGGCGGGATCGGCGGCCTATGCCCTGGGTGAAGCCCGCAAATGGCCGATCGGCCTTGCGCGCAAGCCGAAGGAAGCAAAGGCGTTTTACGCAACCATTGCCGCGGCGACACTCATTGGCATTCTCGTTGATTTTTCACCCATCGACCCCATCAAGGCATTGTTCTGGAGTGCCGTCATCAATGGCATCGTATCCGTCCCGGTCATGGTGATGATGATGTTGATGACCGCCAGAACCGACATCATGAAGAAGAACACCGTAAAGGGTCCGCTGTGCTGGATCGGCTGGCTCGCCACGGCCGTTATGGCTGCTGCCGTGATTGGCATGATCGTGACATCATTGCGGTAAGCACGGATCAACGACCGCAGACGTGCTGTTCGATCCATCCCGGCGATCTATGCTGCGCCAGCACGCCGCGGCAGTCTTTCAGATATCCCCGGAAGGAACCAAGGACACAAGGGGCTCTTCAGACGTCATTTTCCACTTAGGCGCCAGACTGGATCCGGCATTGTCCGGCAGTGCCTGAACGATGTAGGTCTTCACCTCATCGGATAGGTTTGCTTTTGCCAGAGTTGTGTCAAAATCCGTCCAAAGACGGGAAGAACGAATGACGAGCGGGAAATGCCCAAAGTGCGCGCGCGAACTGACATCCATCACTGTTCAACAGGTTGATCTGGTGGATGGCACGAAGCATTTGCGCGGCGGGATGTTTGTCTGCCCGCATTGCGATACGGTGATCAACGTTTCACTTGATCCCAGTTTGGTCGCTGCCGCATTGCATCGCAGCGCGAAGCGTCGAACCACCATCCGATGATCTGCGCTTCGGCTCGAACCATGCCGCGAATGGCCCGAATGGACTAGCCATGGGCTGAAATTCGTTGCTAATTGCTCTGATGGCTTGGACAACAGATATCAAACAATGGGCGCGGCGGATAAAGCGCGATGTCGTGGCGCTTTGGATCGCGGCGCGCGATCCGCGAACACCAACGCTGGCAAAGGTCATTGCAGGGTTCGTGGCGGCCTATGCCCTATCGCCGATTGATCTCATACCCGACTTCATCCCCGTTGTGGGATATCTGGATGATCTCTTGATTGTCCCTGCCGGTATCCTGCTGGCGATAAAGCTCATACCGGCGCCGTTGATGCAGGAATTCCGCCACGCGGCCGACGAGCGATCCGATCGCCCCACGAGCAAGGCGGGTCTCGCATTCATTCTGCTGTTTTGGGCTCTGGCTGCGCTGGCTCTTGGAGCGTTCGCATACAGCCATTGGTGGGGATAAGGCTTATGGCGCGGATCGGAAGGTGGCTGGAATGCCGTCTTTGACCCGTGCTTCACATCCCGGCCCCGCACCTTGAAAAAGATGCTGGACAAACAACCACTTGAAAATGAAGGGAAAACAGGTGGTGCCCCCAGAGAGACTCGAACTCCCGACCCTCTGATTACAAATCAGATGCTCTACCAACTGAGCTATAAGGGCAGCGGCGTCCGATTAGCACAAACGATCCTGATGTAAAATGAAAAAACAGCACTTGGCGCATTTTTTCCGGTTTTTTTGCCTGCACCGCATTTTGCCAGATCAAGCGCGCCGTGCTAGGCGATACATCCTCGACATGCTCGGACACGCAGGCAGCCATGACCCGGAATATTGAAACCTTTGCTTTTCTTTCCTCCGGAACACCGGAATCCGACGAGGCCATGGCGTCTCTCGTCCAGGTCTACGGGCAGACGGCCCCCAAGGATGCCGACGTCATCATTGCGCTCGGCGGCGATGGCTTCATGCTCCAGACGCTGCAGAACCACATGAACCAGGGCAAGATGACCTATGGCATGAATCGCGGCTCCGTCGGGTTTCTCATGAACGAGTACAGCGAGACCGGCCTGAAGGAACGTGTGGAGGCGGCGCAGGCCGAAACCATCCGCCCGCTCAAGATGGTGGCGGAATCGCTGGAGGAAGGCACAGTCACCTCCTTTGCGCTCAACGATGTCTATCTGCTGCGCCAGTCCTATCAGGCCGCGAAGATCAGGATCACCGTCGACGACCAGGTTCGCCTGGAGGAACTGATCTGCGATGGCGTGATGGTGGCAACACCCGCTGGTTCAACCGCCTACAATCTCTCGGCGCAGGGGCCGATCCTGCCGCTCGATGCCCGTTTGCTGGCCCTCACCCCGGTCTCACCCTTCCGCCCGCGCCGCTGGCGCGGTGCGCTGCTGTCGAACAAGGTCACGGTGCGGCTTGATATCCTCGAGCCGGAGAAGCGGCCGGTCAATGCGGTCGCCGATCACACGGAAGTGAAGTCGGTTCTTTCGGTCACCATCGAAGAAGCCTCGCAACTGCGCGCAACCATCCTGTTCGACAAGAACCATTCGTGGAATGAACGAATTCTCAAAGAACAGTTCCTTTATTGACAACATTAGATTAAAGTGATGCACAATTGTAACAGACTCTTAAATCTCACGGGACGCGAGAGTTGACTTTTGCTGGCATGAGCCCTAACGCCATTCCTGCAAGACAATGTGCAATACAAAGCACCCATTCCATTGGCAAAAATGACGGACATGTGCGGCATCGACTGCAGATAGAAAGTTAAACCTCCATTGACCACGTTCGCTGATCTGGGCCTTTCGCCGAAAGTGCTCGACGCTGTCGAAGCAGCAGGATACACAATCCCCACTCCGATCCAGGCAGGCGCCATCCCGCATGCGCTGCAGCGCAAGGACGTGCTCGGCATTGCCCAGACCGGGACCGGCAAGACCGCCTCCTTCGTGCTGCCGATGCTGACGCTGCTGGAACAGGGCCGCGCCCGCGCCCGCATGCCGCGCACGCTCATTCTGGAGCCGACGCGCGAACTCGCGGCACAGGTCGAAGAAAACTTCGTCAAATACGGCAAGAACCATCGCCTCAACGTTGCGCTGCTGATCGGCGGCGTGTCGTTTGACGACCAGCTGCGCAAGCTCGAACGCGGTGCCGACGTTCTGATCGCCACGCCCGGCCGCCTGCTCGATCATTTCGAGCGCGGCAAACTGCTTTTGACCGGCGTCGACATTCTGGTCATCGACGAAGCCGACCGCATGCTCGACATGGGCTTCATCCCCGATATCGAGCGCATCTGCAAACTCATTCCGTTCACGCGCCAGACACTGTTCTTCTCGGCCACCATGCCGCCTGAGATCACCAAGCTGACTGAACAGTTCCTGCACGCGCCGGTGCGTGTCGAAGTCGCCAAGGCGGCGACGACCGCCAAGACAGTCGAGCAGCAGCTGGTCAAATCGGGCAAGAAGGATTGGGAAAAGCGCGCCAAGCTGCGCGATCTGATCCGCGCCGAAGAGGATGGCCTGAAGAACGCGATCATCTTCTGCAACCGCAAGAAGGATGTTTCGGAACTGTTCCGTTCGCTGGTCAAGCATGAATTCGACGCCGGTGCCCTGCACGGCGATATGGATCAGCGCGCCCGCACGACGATGCTGGCCAATTTCAAGGACGGCAAGCTCAAGATCCTCGTTGCCTCCGATGTGGCTGCCCGCGGTCTCGATATTCCCGACGTCAGCCATGTCTTCAATTTCGACGTGCCGATCCATTCGGAAGATTACGTCCACCGCATTGGCCGCACGGGCCGCGCCGGACGCTCGGGCAAGGCTTTCACGCTGGTTACGCCATCCGATGTCAAACATCTCGCCTCCATCGAAAAACTGATCGGCGAAGACATCAACTGGTATGACGGCGATCTCACCACCCTGCCCGTTTCGGAAGAAACCGACGAAGCGCCGCGCCGTGGCCGCAATGCCCGCGGCAAGAGCGAAAGCAAGCGCAAGCCGCGCAATGAGGGCCGCGAGCGCGAACGCCCGCAGTCGGAAATCGACATCATTGCCGCCGCCGAGCGCGCCAAGGAAACCGGCGAACAGCCGGTTGTAGCCGAAGCGCCCGTCAAGAAGACGGCCGAGAAGCCGCAAAAGGCAGCAATCAAGGCTGACAATGAACAGCGCCGCGCCCGCCCTGCCGCTCAGCAGGAACAACCACGGCGCGAACGTGAGCGCGAATACCGCCGCGACCGGGGCGACAATGAACCGTCGCCGGTCGGCTTTGGCGATGACATTCCTGCCTTCATGCTGATCGATACAAAGATTTAAGGGCTCCAACCGTGAATGCGCCGGGCGTCGGATGCGGAATCGTTTTCATAAGAGACGGCCACATCCTCTTGCTGCAGCGCAAGAAAAGCCCGGAGACCGGTGCCTGGGGCATTCCCGGCGGCAAGATCGATTTCCTGGAAACCGCTGAGCAGGCGATCCGGCGCGAGGCGCTTGAGGAAACCGGGCTGGAAGCCGGCGAAATCAAATTGCTGGGCCTCAGCGAACAGCTTTTTCATGATGAAAAGCAGCATTGGTTCGGCGTTCTGTTTCAAGCGGAAAGCTTTTCCGGCGAAATGCAGCTGCTTGAACCGGACAAGCACGGCGGTATCGACTGGTTTCCACTCGATAAGCTGCCGGACAGACTGACACTCCCCACCGTTCACGCCCTGGACCTGATCCGTCAGATGGCCTGACAGGCCCGTGGAGGCCCGCCAGCGCGGTTCTCGACGTCTATGCCTGCCGTGCCACGCGCAGCGAGGCCTCATAGGCCCTGCGCGCCCATTCGGTCATAACGTCGGGATCATCGAACGCATCGGCGGGAATGGACCAGTACGGCATGTTGACGATCTTAGACTTGCCTTCATAATTCCAGCGCCGGCAGCCCGCCGCTTCGAAGTCGGGCGCGGAAATCGCATCGGCCTTGAGCAGGATTTCGTCGGCCACCTCAAGCGCAATGATCAGGCCATTGTGATAGATGCCCTTGCCGCCAAACATGCGTTTGATGGTGACAGGCCCCAGCCCGGAAAACAGATCGTGAATCGCGTCATTGTCCATGCCCGATTATTGCAGGCGCACAGGAAGACGTCACGCCCAAAAAGCGTTCCGTCCGTCCCGGATAGCGAATTCTGAAAAATCAGGAAGCGGCAGGTGCCAGGGCTTCCGGCTTGGCCGGTGTCAGTTCAACCGACTCACCGCAGCCGCAGGCGGACGTCTGGTTGGGATTGTTGAAGACAAAGCCCGTGCGCAGGGTCGTGACTTCGAAGTCCATCTGCGTTCCCAGGAGATACAGCACCGCCTCCGGCGCAACGAAGACCTTGGAGCCGTCCTTTTCAACGATATCGTCGCCTGGCTTGGCCTCGGTGACGAGGTCGATGGTATATTCCATACCGGCGCAGCCGCCCTTCTTGATGCCGACGCGAATGCCGAGCGCATTCTCGCGCGCCGCCACGATCTCGCTTACGCGGGCAGCGGCAGTGTCAGTCAACGTCATGACAGAAAAACGACCCATTTCTCATCTCTCTTGGTTCGGATCGTGTAATGATCCGTCTGTACCATAGTTAGTGTTACACAACCGTCACCGCAAGTGTTCAAACTCGTCCCGTCCCAAAAACCCGCACGCAGAAGGCAGAAATCATGAATTACCGCCATCTCATTCTCACCAGCCTTGCCGGTATGGCGCTGAACCTGACGCCTGCACTTGCTCAGGAGACCAAGAAGCCCGAGCCGAAGCAGGAAACTGGTACGAAGCCCGCAGCGGCGGCGCCCGCCGAGGCCGCCCCGGAAGCACCTGCCCCCAAGGAATCGGCTGAAGCGCCCAATCAGTCCGTACCGGACTATCTCGACGACCGCAGCACACCGGAGCAACTGGTCAAATCCTATTACAACGCCATCAACCGCCAGGAATATGCGCGCGCCTACAGCTACTATGCCGAGGAAGGCCATAGCCAGCCGTTTCCGCAGTTCCAGGCCGGGTACGAGAACACCGTCTCGGTGGAATTGCGCCTTGGCAAATCCGAAAGCGAGGGCGCGGCTGGTTCCACCTATTGGAGCCTGCCTCTGGCGATCGAATCGACGCAGAAGGACGGGAAACACACCGTCTACAACGGTTGCTACCGCCTCCGGCTGGCAAATGCCGCCATCCAGGGCGTTCCCTTTGTTCCCTTGTCCATTCTCGACGGCACGTTGCAGAAATTCGAAAAGCCGCTGGATCAAAGCGTTCCGGAAGGCTGCGAAGCGCCCTGAGGGCGCTTCAAAACCAGCTGGCGATGCCGACAATGGCGGCCAGCACGCACGCCCAGGCGGCGGCCCTGGAACCCCGCGCGTTCTGCCGCGCCTGTTCCAGCGCAGACTCGGCAACGACACCCATGGCCGACCGGGCGTCAAGCAGCCCGGCAATATCCGCGCGCGTCAAAACGACAGTCGATGCCTGCCAATGCCACGCGGCTTTGAGCGCAAAGAAGATCACACCTGCCATACCGAGGCGCACGATCCAGAAAGCACTCATCGCGGACCTCCTGAGGGGCTGTTCCGTTAATCGGCGGCCCACGCACTACGGCATGGGACACCCCACAGTGACGAGCCGCGACGTACCTGACAATTAGACATTAGGAGAAGATATCAGCCGAAAGCGCAATGTAGCCGGAACGGATCAGTACCAGCCGACGGCGACCTGCGCTTCTTCCGACATGCGGTCGGGCGTCCAGGGCGGATCGAATGTCATCGTCACGTCGACAAAGCTGACGCCCTCGACCGAGCTGACCGCATCCTGCACCCAGCCCGGCATTTCACCGGCAACCGGGCAGCCGGGTGCCGTCAGGGTCATCTCGATCTTCACGGAGCGGTCGTCTTCGATGTCGATCTTGTAGACGAGGCCAAGCTCATAGATATCTGCCGGAATTTCCGGATCATAGACCGTCTTCAGCGCGCCGATGATATCATCGGTCATGCGGGCGAGTTCATCGGCTGGAATGGCAGAAGCGGAAACCGCGCCGCTCACGGCGGAAGCATCCGGCTTCAGCGTCTCGTCTTTTTCCAGCGTTTCGACTTTGTCGGTCATCGGCATCACCCAAAGAATTTCCGCGCCTTTTCCAGCGCATCGGCGAGAACATCGATCTCGTCTCTCGTATTATACATCGCAAACGATGCACGGCATGTGGACGTTACGCCGAACCGTTTCAAGAGCGGCTGGGCACAATGTGTGCCGGCGCGCACGGCAACACCGGCCCGGTCGATCACCATGGACACATCGTGGGCATGGATACCTTCGAGCTCGAAGGAGATGATGGCGCCCTTGCCCTTGGCATCGCCAAAAATGCGCAGCGAATTGATCTCACGCAGCCGTTCATGCGCGTAATCGCGCAAATCTTCCTCATGCGCGAGAATGGCGGCGCGGCCGATCTTCTCGACATATTCTATGGCAGCGCCAAGACCGATGGCCTGGGCGATCGGCGGCGTGCCCGCCTCGAAGCGGTGCGGCGGGTGATTATAGGTAACGATATCCTCCGTCACCTCTTCGATCATCTCGCCGCCGCCCTGGAATGGGCGCATGGCTTCCAGCTTTTCCTTGCGGCCGTAGAGAACACCGATACCGGATGGACCATAGATCTTGTGCCCGGTGAAAATGTACCAGTCACAGCCGAGATCCTGCACGTCAACCGGCAGATGCACGGCGCCCTGGCTGCCGTCGACAAGCACCGGGATGCCGCGCGCATGGGCAATGCGGACGATGTCCTTGATCGGCGTCACAGTGCCGAGCACATTCGACATATGCGTAATGGCCACCAGCTTGGTGCGTTCCGTCAGCCGTGCCTCGAATTCCTCGATATGGAACGCGCCCTGCTCGTCGACCGGGACCCAGACCAGCTTCGCGCCCTGCCGTTCCCGGATGAAATGCCAGGGAACGATGTTGGAATGGTGCTCCATGATCGACAGGACGATCTCGTCGCCCTCGCCGATATGCGGCATGCCATAGCCATAGGCAACCGTATTGATCGCCTCGGTCGCCGATTTGGTGAAGACGATCTCGTCGACCGAACCGGCGTTCAGAAAGCGGCGAACGTTTTCGCGGGCCTTTTCATAGGCATCGGTGGCCGCGTTCGACAGGAAATGCAGGCCGCGATGCACATTGGCATATTCGTTCGCATAGGTATGGGTGATCGCGTCGATCACCGCCTGCGGTTTCTGCGCGGAGGCACCGTTGTCGAGATAAACCAGCGGTTTGCCGTAGACTTCGCGCGACAGGATGGGGAAATCGCGGCGGATCGCCTCGACATCATAACCGCTTCGAATGATCTTCGTATCCATGTTGCCCGCGCTTTCCTGCGTTTCAGTCGGGTGTTTCACCTGAAATAGT
The DNA here is from genome assembly GCF_044760925.1 of Phyllobacterium sp. NPDC097923. Classification (NCBI taxonomy): domain Bacteria; kingdom Pseudomonadati; phylum Pseudomonadota; class Alphaproteobacteria; order Hyphomicrobiales; family Phyllobacteriaceae; genus Phyllobacterium; species Phyllobacterium sp. NPDC097923. The sequence goes on from NZ_JBIWBL010000001.1 coordinate 1,755,849, forward strand.
GCCCGCCGGACCAGCCGGCAGGCAAACGATCAGACATGCACCGCCAGCCACTTGTCGAGAATGGCTTCCAGAGCCTCGACCAGTGGTTCGCTTTCCAGTTCTTCGACGATCTCAGCTACGAATGCCTTGATCAGCAGGCCGCGTGCATCGCTTTCCGGGATACCGCGCGCCTGCAGATAGAACAGGTGGTTTCCGTCGATCTCGGTCACCGTCGCCCCATGGCCGCAGGCCACGTCGTCGGCAAAGATTTCCAGCTCCGGCTTGGCATCGAATTCGCCGTCATCCGACAACAACAGCGTGTTGCAGGCCATGCGCGCATCGGTCTTCTGGGCGATCTTGTTGACCTTGATCTGTCCCTGGAAAACACCGCGCGCACGGTCCGTCACCACATTGCGGATGATCTGCACCGATGTGGTATTCTCGACGAGGTGGCCGAGCGTCATCGTCACGTCCGTGTGGCTGTCACCGCCGAGCAGGTTGACGCCGCGCAACTGGAAGTCGGAGCCCTCGCCCTTCGACAGCACATGCACTTCCTGGCGCACCAGCTTGCCACCCGCATTGACGATATAGAGCGTCAGCTTGGCATTGGTGCCTATGGTCGCGGTGAACTGGGCAAGCTGCGTTGCGTCGACACCCTGCTCGCGCAGGATGATCCAGACGATCTCCGCATCATCGGCAACGGTGACATTGCTGACGCTGGTCGAAAAACCCTCGCCCGCGCCGCCTGTCTGACGTTCGATCACGGTTGCCTTGCTGCCCTTGCCGAATTTGACGGCAAAGCGCACATGGCCCTGTCCGCGGGCCTGCGCATTCTGCAGTTCCAGCGGCGCGTCCAGTTCGAGGCCATCGGCAATGGAGACGGCCCAGCCGTCGGTCACGTAGGCTGCGTTGATCTGGCCGATCGCATCGTCACCGCCACGAATGGCGAGATCGCGGATCACCGATCCGTCAGCCAGTCTGTCGCTGTACTTGGCGAATTCGACACCGGCGACCCGCGGCGATGTCAGCGCCACACCATTGGAAACTGTTGCAACCGCCGATCCCGGAATGACTGCCGGCAAGGCATTGGTGCCCGCCGTGCCATCATAGGCGGCGACACTGCGCAAAAGGGTGCGCAGATCGGTATAGTGCCAGGCCTCGACGCGGCGTGACGGCAGGCCCTGCGTCTTCAATGCCTCGATGGCATTGTCACGCGCGCTGACGATTTCCGCATCGCCGGGCAGTTCGCCCATCCGGTCGATGAAGGAGTCGACCAGCGCCGCTTCTGCGGTTGTCGGCTGGCGTCCTGTATGAACATTCATGACGTCGCTCCTCAGGCTGCCTCGCCGATGATATCGGCGTAGCCGTTCTCTTCGAGATGGAGGGCAAGATTCTTGTCGCCTGACTTGATGACCTGTCCCTTGTAGAGAACGTGCACACTGTCCGGAACGATATAGTCGAGCAGACGCTGATAGTGGGTGATGACGATCACCGCACGATCAGGCGAGCGCAGTGCATTCACGCCATCGGAAACGATCTTCAGCGCATCGATGTCGAGGCCCGAATCTGTTTCATCCAGCACGCAGAGCTTCGGCTCCAGCAGCTTCATCTGCAGGATTTCCGCGCGCTTCTTCTCGCCGCCGGAGAAACCGACATTGAGCGGACGCTTCAGCATGGCGATATCCATGTCCAGCGAAGCGGCAGCCGTCTTCACCCGGGCGATGAACTCCGGGATTTTCAGCGGTTCTTCGCCGCGCGCCTTGCGCTGCGAGTTCATCGCCACTTTCAAAAATTCCATCGTGGCAACGCCGGGTATTTCCATCGGATACTGGAATGCCAGGAAGATGCCCTTGGCGGCGCGCTCGGACGGGTCGAGTTCCAGAATGGATTCGCCGTTGTAAAGGATGTCACCCGACGTGACTTCGTAATCTTCGCGGCCCGCAAGAATATAGGACAGTGTCGACTTGCCCGAACCGTTCGGTCCCATGATGGCTGCCACTTCGCCCGCCTTGACCGTGAGGTTCAGGCCGCGAATGATTTCGGTGTCCGTATCTGCGATCTTCGCATGAAGGTTTCTGATTTCCAGCATTCTATTACCCTTTGAATTCCTCGGGATCAGCCTCGGCGATCCCAACAATAATCTTGTTTGGCGAGTGACGGGCCGATGATGGCCGTCCCATGGCTATCCGACTGAGCCTTCGAGGCTGATGCCGATCAGTTTCTGCGCTTCGACCGCAAATTCCATCGGCAGTTCCTGAATGACTTCCTTGACGAAGCCGTTGACGATCAGCGCAATCGCCTCCTCTTCCGGAATGCCGCGCTGCATCACGTAGAACAGCGCATCTTCGGAAATCTTGGAGGTGGTGGCTTCGTGCTCGAACTGCGCCGTGGCGTTCTTCGCCTCGATGTAAGGCACCGTATGCGCACCACAATCATTGCCGATCAACAGCGAGTCGCACTGGGTGAAGTTGCGCGCATTCTCCGCCTTGCGGTGCGCCGAAACCTGGCCGCGATAGGTGTTGTTCGACTTGCCCGCCGAAATACCCTTGGAGATGATGCGGCTCGACGTGTTCTTGCCGAGGTGCAGCATCTTGGTGCCGCTGTCGATCTGCTGATGACCATTCGAAACGGCGATGGAATAGAATTCGCCGCGTGAATTGTCACCGCGCAGGATCACCGACGGGTACTTCCACGTGATCGCCGAACCGGTCTCGACCTGGGTCCAGGAGATCTTGGAATTGACACCGCGGCAATCGCCACGCTTGGTGACGAAATTGTAGATGCCGCCCTTGCCTTCCGCATCGCCGGGGAACCAGTTCTGCACGGTCGAGTACTTGATCTCGGCATCGTCGAGGGCAATCAGTTCCACGACAGCCGCGTGCAGCTGGTTTTCATCGCGCTGCGGCGCGGTGCAGCCTTCGAGGTACGACACATAGGCGCCCTCTTCGGCAATGATCAGCGTGCGTTCGAACTGGCCCGTATCCCGCTCGTTGATGCGGAAATAGGTCGACAGTTCCATCGGGCAGCGGACGCCCTTCGGCACGTAGACGAAGGAGCCGTCCGTGAAGACAGCCGAATTCAGCGTCGCATAGAAATTGTCGGAAACCGGCACCACGGATGCGAGGTACTTCTTGACCAGTTCCGGATGTTCGCGGATCGCTTCGGAGATCGAGCAGAAAATGACGCCGGCCTTGGCCAGTTCCGCTTTGAAGGTCGTAACCACGGACACGCTGTCGAACACCGCATCCACCGCCACGCGGCCGGACTTGTAGACATTGTCGCTGGCTTCTTCGTCTTCGTCCGAAGGGCTCGGTTCGCCCATCTTGCGCACGCCCGCAAGGATTTCCTGCTCTTTCAGCGGAATTCCCAGCTTCTCATAGGTGCGCAGCAACTCGGGATCGACCTCGGCAAGCGATGTCGGTCCGGTCTGATTCTTCGGCCCGGCATAATAGACCATGTCCTGGAAATCGATTTTCGGGTAGTTCACCCGCGCCCATGTGGGCTCTTCCATCGTCAGCCAGCGTTCATAGGCTTTCAGACGCCATTCCAGCATCCATTCCGGCTCGTTCTTCTTGGCCGAAATAAAGCGGATAATGTCTTCGCTGAGGCCCTTTGGCGCCTTATCCATTTCGATAAGGGTCTCAAAGCCATACTTGTACTGGTCCACGTCCAGGGTGCGGACCTGATCAATAGTTTCCTGCACGGCAGGCATTGGCGTTCTCCATCCTCGCGGGATTCAAGGTCCCGCAGTTGCAAACGTCAAGGCGTGTGTCGTCTTGAATATTTGCCTCAATGTAGTGTGCAATCGCACGATTTAACACCGGTATTCACCGGATTCTTTTGCATTTATCGACTATTTATTGTCGATATCTGCGATATTTTACGCCGCATCGGCAGAAACCGGCTTCGTCCGGTCCCGCCGCGCGACAATTTTTGTCAGCGCCTCAAGGAAAAGCGCAATTTCGTCCTGCGTGGTTTCCGGCGTTGTGGAGACCCGCAGGCCCCCGGTTCCATCGCCAAATCCCATGGCCGCAAGCACATGGCTTGGCCCGACTTTTCCCGAAGAACAGGCAGAGCCTGCCGATAGCGCAATTCCGGCCAGATCGAAAGCGATTTGCACGGTTTCCGCCTTCATATCTGTCAGGCTGAAGAAGGTCGTATTGGCGAGCCGCCCGGCTGCATCGCCATAAATCACCGCATCGGGTGCAATCGCCAGGATGCCGTCCTCGATCCGCTGCCGGTTGGCAAGCCCCCAGCCGCCGGCCACAAGCTGCTCGCGGGCAACCCGCGCCGCCGCGCCGAAACCCGCAATGACCGGCAAGGCTTCCGTCCCGGCGCGGTGGCCCTTTTCCTGTCCGCCGCCGCGCACCAGCGCCTTCGGCATGACCAGATCGGACACCGCAATGATGGCGCCTACGCCCTTCGGACCGCCGATCTTGTGCGACGAGAGAATGAGGTAATCAGCGCAAGATGTTGCAATATCAAGAGGAATTCGCCCAGCCGCCTGCACCGCATCGACGACAAAAAAGCCGCCGAACGCTTTGACAAGCCTACCGATTTCATCGATGGGCTGCAAGACGCCGGTCTCATTGTTGGCGGCCTGCACGGCGACCAGCGGCAGACCTTCGCCCTTGTCATGGGCCGCCAGCAGCGCACGCAACCGCTCAAGGTCGAGCAGTCCGTTGCGATCCACCGGGACCGTATCGATCTGGTCGGCGGCAAACTGCCCGCCCGCCAGCACGCAAGGGTGCTCGCTGGCGCTGACATAAAGCCGCGACAGGCGTACAGGCGCCCGTCCCATCATATAATGTGGCGTCAGCAGGGTTGACGCAGCCTCGGTGGCACCCGATGTAAAGAACACATGATCAGGTTTGGCATTCACAAGAGCAGCCACGTCGCGGCGGGCGCGTTCGAGAATGGCTTTTGCAGCACGGCCTTCCTGATGAACAGACGATGGATTGCCCGTTTGCGCCAAAGCATCGACGACAGCATCGCGCGCTGCCGCAAGAAGCGGCGCACTGGCGTTGTAGTCGAGATAGGCGCGTTTTTGGGCCATACCTGTCGTGATTCCTGTTCTTTTGAACTCAGCGCCAGCAAAAAGCGCAATTTTCTTGAAATTCAACCTCGGACCGGCCTATGAAGCCGCTTCGAGACAAAATCCTACACCAGTTTTGAACGGTTCTAAACTGGTTTTATGGGTGCTGTTGATCGCCGTCAAGTCCGGCTGATCGACAGACGCCCTGTGGCGAAGAGTGGAGTACACATGCCTGAAGTAATTTTCAATGGACCTGCGGGGCGTCTTGAGGGCCGTTATCAGCCTTCGATGGAAAAAAATGCACCGATAGCGATTGTCCTGCACCCGCATCCGCAGTTTGGCGGCACCATGAACAACAAGATCGTCTACGATCTGTTCTACATGTTCCAGCAGCGCGGCTTCACGACATTGCGGTTCAACTTCCGTGGCATTGGCCGCAGCCAGGGCGAATTCGACCATGGCTCGGGTGAATTGTCCGACGCGGCCGGCGCGCTTGACTGGGTGCAGTCGCTGCATCCGGATTCCAAGACCTGCTGGGTCGCCGGCTATTCCTTCGGCGCCTGGATCGGCATGCAGCTCCTGATGCGCCGTCCGGAAATCGAAGGGTTCATCTCGGTCGCGCCACAGCCGAATACCTATGATTTCTCGTTTCTCGCACCCTGCCCCTCGTCCGGCCTGATCATTCACGGCGATCAGGACAAGGTTGCACCGGCCAAGGATGTACAGGGACTGGTCGACAAGCTGAAGACCCAGAAGGGCATCACCATCACGCAGAAGACGATGGTCGGCGCCAATCACTTCTTCACCGGCATGACCGATGAAGTCATCGGCGAATGCTCCGAATATCTCGACCGCCGCCTGAACGGCGAACTGGTCGAAGCCAAGCCGAAGCGCCTGCGCTAAAAAACGCGCTGCACTGGAATTGTGCGTGGTTCGACAAGCTCACCATGAGGAGAGGCATGTTCTGCAATGATAGTCTCAGAGGTTGCAGAAATCGCTTTCTGCAACTCTCCATATCCCTCATGGTGAGCTTGTCGAACCACGCACAATGTTCCTGCCAGCCGCCTGCGGGTTAGGCTTCACCACCGCGCCGCCCGAAACAGCCGCATCGCAACCCGTTGTGGTTGGAAATGTCAGCGGCAGGCCATCGAGGGCCCGCACGGCGAGATAGGCCCAGGCCTCCGCCTCCATTGAATCGCCGTTCAAGCCCAATTCCTCGGCAGCAATCACAGCAGCACCCGATTTGGCCGCGCCCTCCGCAAGATCGGCCATGACGGTCGCATTCTTGCGCCCGCCGCCGCAGATCACCCAGAGTGCCGGTTGTTCCGGCGCATAGGCGCCGGCTTGGAGAATGGCATCGGCGGTCACCCTGGCGAGCGTCCGGGCGCCATCGGCCAGTTCCGGATTGCCAAGTTCCTCAAGCGTGAAATCATTGCGGTCGAGCGATTTCGGCGGCTTCAGCGCGAAAAACGGTTTGGCCATGTAGCGCGCCACGGCGCCGGCCAGCACCTGACCCTCGCTGGCAATCATACCGCCCGCATCATAGGCGATTCCCGCCTTGTCGGCGACCCACTGGTCGATCAGCGTGTTGCCGGGCCCGGTATCGAAGGCGACGGGATCCCCTGTTGCAGAAACGATCGTGACATTGGAAATACCGCCAATATTGACGAAGACGACCGGCTTACCCCTGCCAAGCTCGACCGGAACCCTTGCCGCGAGTGCCCGATGATAGACCGGCACCAACGGTGCCCCTTGCCCGCCATGAACCATGTCATTGGCGCGCATGTCATGGACAACGGGAATGCCCGTCATATCAGCCAGCAATTGCCCGCCACCCAGCTGGACGGTCAGCTGTTCCTGCGGGCGATGCAGAACGGTCTGACCATGAAAACCAATGATATCAATGGTATCGGCGCTTAACTTATAATCCGAGAGGAAGCCGAGCACCGCCTCGCCGTGCCGCCGCGTCAGTTCCTGTTCGATGGCGGCGAGACCGCCGGGGCGCTGATCGCGCTTGCGGATGGATTTGGCATCCTCGAGCCCTGCCTCGATCTGCCGCCGGAATGCCGGGTCATAGGCGACGAAGCCCGAAGGTCCCCGCTGCACCGCGTTTCTGCCGTCGGTTTCGATGAGCGCGATGTCGATTCCATCCATGGATGTTCCGCTCATCAGGCCAATTGCCCGCCTTGTCGCTATCACGTCACACCCTTTCTTGTGATTCGGCCCCGAATGATGTTAAACGGCCACGTCTTGTTCGGCACGTTCTTCATGCCGGACGCTTCCCTACGTAAAGTTTCAGGAAAAACTCATGTCTGCCTTCAAATCCGACTTTCTGCACACGCTTTCCACGCGCGGCTTCATCCATCAGGTCTCCGACGAGGCCGGTCTGGATGCGCTTTTCGCCAAGGAGACAGTGACAGCCTATGTCGGCTATGATGCGACAGCGACGAGCCTGCACATCGGCAACCTCATATCAGCGACCATGCTGTACTGGCTGCAGGAAACCGGCCACCGGCCGATTGCGCTGATGGGCGGCGGCACCTCGATGGTGGGCGACCCCTCTTTCCGCGACGAACAGCGCAAGCTGCTGACACCCGAAGCCATCAACACGAACATCGAAGGCATCAAGCGGATTTTCGCCCGCATCCTGCGCTTTGGTGACGGTCCGACCGATGCTTTCCTCGTCAACAATGCCGATTGGCTGATGGGACTGGGCTACGTCGAGTTCCTGCGCGAGGTCGGCCGCCACTTCTCCGTCAACCGCATGCTGTCATTTGACAGCGTCAAGCTGCGGCTGGACCGGGAGCAGTCCCTCTCCTTCCTCGAATTCAACTACATGATCATGCAGGGTTACGATTTCGTCGAGCTCAACCGCCGCCATGGCTGCGTTCTGCAGATGGGTGGTTCGGACCAGTGGGGCAACATCATCAACGGCGTCGATCTCGGTCACCGCATGGGAACGCCGCAGCTCTATGCCCTGACGACGCCGCTTTTGACCACCAGTTCCGGCGCCAAGATGGGCAAATCCGCCACCGGCGCGGTCTGGCTGAACGAAGATGTCTTCAGCCCCTATGATTTCTGGCAGTACTGGCGCAACACGGAAGATGCCGATGTCGGCCGCTTCCTGAAAATCTTCACGCGCCTGCCGCTCGATGAAATTGCCCGGCTGGAAGCACTTGGCGGTTCGGAAATCAACGAGGCGAAGAAAATCCTCGCGACCGAAGCCACCGCCATCGTTCATGGCCGTGAAGCCGCCACCATGGCCGCAGAAACCGCGCGCACGACCTTCGAGGAAGGCGGGCTGGCTACCAACCTGCCATCCATCGACATCGCCACAGGCGAGCTCGAGGGCGGCATCGGCATTCTGACGCTGCTGGTCAAGGCCGGCCTGGCCGCTTCGAATGGCGAGGCCCGCCGTCACATTCAGGGCGGCGCGGTCCGGGTGAACGACGCCAGCGTTTCCGATGAAAAGGCGCAGGTTTCGACCGCTGACGTGACAGGCGACGGCATCGTCAAGCTGTCGCTGGGCAAGAAGAAGCACATTCTCGTTCGCCCGATGTAAGCCTTTCGGCTTCAGCGTTGTGCGTGGTTCGACAAGCTCACCATGAGGGAGGTGGTTTGGTGCAAGATCACCACAAACGTTGCAGAACTTAGCTCCCTGCAGCCGACTCCATCCCTCATGGTGAGCTTGTCGAACCACGCACAATGGTATTGCTTAGCACTTCTCACTGAAACTCGAAGATCGAGCGGAAAATGCCCGGTGCGATCACCGAAATCGGATTGACGATGATCTGCGGTTGCTTGATCGGCCCCTGCAACTTGTAGGTGATGCCGATCAGGCCGCGATCCCGTCCATTGCCAAGCAGAAGGCCGAGGACGGGCAATTCGCCAAAGATGCGGTTGATGCCATAGGCAGGCATGAAGGTGCCCGTCAGCGCCATGTTGCCCTGGGGATCGCTGAGCACGCCCTGGAAGGTGGTGCCGATGGTCGAACCGCGGACCACGCCATTGGCAAGATTGATGTAGTTCTTGCCTTTCTCGATTTGCGAAAAACCGCGCTCGAAGGTCACCACCGACACATCGATGTCCTTTTTCACCGCATCGTTGAGGCTCGTGCCATTCGGCGAGGATGACACGAGACTGGCCAGCCTGGGCTCGTTGACAAGGGTGAAGTCGCGCGCATCGATCTGCCCGCGCAAGGGACCGTCCCCCTTCGAATCCAGTGCGACTAGAATGCTGCCGCCCTGCATCTTGTCATAAAAGCCGGTGAAACGCAGGACCGCACCCGCATCCTTCGACTGCAGGCTGACGGAACGGGCACCGCTTTCCGAACTGTCCGTGGCAATCACCTTCTGGCCGGATTTGGTCACGGCGTTGAAGGCAAGGCCCGAGACATGCGAACCGACGCCTTCATAGGACAGCGAGACATTGCCGAAACTTTCGGAATAGAAACCCTGGACATCATCGATATCGGCATTGACCAGAATACGCTTCTTGTCATTGCTGTCGCCCGCCTGCTTCTTGTCGGTCACCTGGTTCAGCAGCGAACGCGCATCGAAGGATTTCCCCTTCACGTCGGCCCGGTAGCCATAGCCGGTGCGCGATATTTTGACGGCGATGTCATCCGTCCGGTTGAGACTGACCTGGCTGAAATCCGCAGATACCAGATCGCCCTTGACCACGGAGATATCCCCGCGCAGCCGGAACGTGTCTCCGGCGATATCGAGATTGCGCACGCTGATATTGTCCGCATCCTGCTGCAGGCTGAACTTGGCGGTGGCTTTCACCCCTGCGCCCTTGGTCCAGCCGAGTTGCGCCAGTTTGACCTCGGCCTTGGACAAATCCGCGACAGCGACCTGCGAACCATCCGCCGACTTGTCGATGTTGATGCTGATCGGGCCGGATATGAACGGATCGAGACTTGGGAACAGCGTGTTGCGCGTCTTGTCGTCCAGCTGCAGGGAAACCGATTGTTTGCGCTTGGCCGGATTGCTGCCGAGCGGTTCGAACATGGTGATATCGGCCGGCACGCCATTCAGCTGCGCTTTGACATCGATATTCGCCTCGGTGTCGTTGACGTTCAGCGTCCCGTTGGCATTGGTTATGGTCTGGCCATCGACCTTTTTGGCAAGGTTCACGCCGTTCAGAGCGATCTCCGCCGACCATTGCAGGCTTCCCTCCGGCGCATGGCGAGTGACGGGGAACGTCACGAGGACATGGGTTTTCACATCGCCGCTGATATCAGCGGGTGCAAAGGGCACGCCTTTCACCGCATTGATCGGCTTGAAACCGGCGATTTCGGCGATGGCCGAAGCGTCGCCGGCAATATTCAGATCAAGCTCCGACAGCACCGGACGCTGCGGGCCCCACGGGATGATCAGCGTGCCGTCCACAATATGCGCTTCCCGGTTGCCGGGCGTAAACGCCGAGCCCTTCAGCAGCTTGATCGTGGTATAGGCGCCGCGCACGCTGATTGCACCATCGGCATCGCGAATGGGCGGCAGATCGCCGACAATATCGAAACGCGTGTTCTGCACGTTGAAATCGACCTGCACTTCGTCCGCCGTCAGCGGTGGTGGCTTGCCCGGACCGTCGAAACGGCCGGCGGCAAACATCACGTCCACCCGGCTGTCCTTGACATCGCCGCCGAACAGATTGTCGAGCACCCAGCGGCGCGCGCCGGTCGCCACCCAGATCGGCCAGAGCTGTTTGACCTGTGCGGTGGGCATTTTCGGTATGCGCAGCGCCAATGTCATGGCTGGCGACCCCTTGCCGAACACCACACTGCCCTGCCCGTAAAGTTCGCTTTCGCCATCGGCGCGCACGGCAATCTCGGAAATGTCCAGCTTGGCCTCATCAGGCGCAAACCGGCCGGCAATGCGGGCATTGAAGGCGAGCGGCGGCTCGCTCGAATCCGCCGGAGCGGAAACGGCTTCCTGCGTGATCAGTTCAAAACGATAGCCGGGATTGGCAACGGCAGCGACAGCCGTCGCGTCCTCCGGCAGCGGTTCGGGTCCGACCGCCCCCTCGACAACCCCTTTGAAACCGCCGAAATGGATGGCTGACGGCGTAATCTCGACCTTTTCAGTACCGAAAACATGCTCGAAATTGATCTGGGCACCGGCACCCATATCCTCCACATTGCCGATGCTCACCGGTCCTTCGCTGACATTGAGCGACCCCGAGATCCGCATGGGTATGGTGTCCGCCCCCGCAACGCCGTCCAGCCGGATTTCAGCTTCATTGTTATAGGCGAGATAGGACGTATCCGGCTTGATGCCATCGGCATCGGGAACAGGTGCTTCGCCCTGTTTGCCGATCAGCGGAATCCTGCTGATCGCCAACGAGAATGAATCGATCCTGGCGCCAAGGGCCGCGCGCTTGACCTGTGCCGCAACGTCGATGACCTTTCCGCGCCATTCCACCGTGCCCTTGATGGCAACGGGGCCGCCGGTTTCCGTCAGTTCCAGATGGATGATGCGCAGGTTTTCCGGCCGGCCCGCAACGGTGAAATCAAAGCGTGTATCGGCAACCGTGATGTCACGGGTTTCCCGCTGATCCAGCAGCGAAACGGCATTTTGCAATCCGGTGAAAATGAGTTGGGACACACCGTCGAGGTTGACCAGGCCGCGATCATCCTGCGGCACGATCGACATGAAGTCGAACGGCTCCTGGCTGGCACCAACCGTGATCTGCGCGCCGGTGAGTTCGAGGCTCTGCACTTTGACGTCGCCTTGCAGCAGCGGCAGGGTGGCGAGGCCAATACGCACGGAACGGATGTTCTTGATCTCCACCCCGCGCTTGACATCCGAAATATTGACGTTGCGCGCCTCAAGCGCGACGTGCTTGCGCTGGTCAAGGGAAATTTGCGCCGACTGGATCGTCGCATCGGTATCGGGGCCGACAACGGATTTGAGCGCGGTCTGGGCACGCTGCGTCAGGGCCTCGCCGCCGATACCCACCCGCAGGACGACAAAAGCTATTCCGGCCAGAACCACAAGGAGAATCAGGAATGACGCGAGAGCCCCGCAGGCGAAACGAAACCGCGAGCGGCGCGCGGGCATGGCCACGGGCACCTCGCCTTGCTCGACCGCAGAGGGGTAATGATGAAATTTTAGAAAGTCCCGCTTTGTAAAACGGACTCTTTTCGGTTTCTCTGTCAAATTCCCAAGCCAATTGAGGAATCATGTGGGAAACCGTAGACGATTCCCGTGCCTCTCTTATAGTTGCCTAACTGAGGCGCGCATTCAATGATGAAAGAAAGGCTTTCCTATGACAACGCTCGATATCGGCAGTTCTGCCCCGGATTTCACCCTTCCCCGCGATGGCGGCGGAACGCTCTCCCTGGCTGAATTGCGCGGGAAACCTGTCGTTCTCTATTTCTATCCCAAGGACGATACGAGCGGCTGCACCCAGGAAGCCATCGAGTTTTCCGGGCTGAAGCCGGAATTCGACAAGCTTGGAGCCAAGGTCATCGGCATGTCGCCCGATCCGACCAAGAAGCACGACAAGTTCAAGACGAAGTACGATCTCAAGGTGGATCTGGTCGCCGATGAAGAAAAAACGATTCTGGAAGCCTATGGCGTGTGGGCCGAAAAAAGCATGTATGGCCGCAAATATATGGGCGTTGAACGCACCACCTTCCTGATCGATTCGAACGGCAGGATCGCAAAAATATGGAACAAGGTGAAGGTTCCCAATCACGCGGCCGAAGTTCTCGAAGCAACCAGGGCTCTCTAGACCGAACTCAACCGCTTTCTACCTGAAATTGATGGAAAATCGGCGCTCCGTCAGGATTTGTTAACCATAACGGGGTGTAATGCCTTCTATAAATTGAAGCTGCAAAATGACGAGCGAAGCGGCCATGAAGAAGGCAAAACACTCACCCATCTTCAGCAACCAGCAGGAACCCCACACGATCATCATCGCGCGGGGCGAAACGATCCGTCATTTCACCCTGCGCCCCTGGGCCGCCATCCTTGGCGGCACACTGGCCTTTGCACTGGCGGGCACCTACCTGATCGCCACCTCCTATCTGGTTTTCCGCGATGACCTGATCAATGGCAGCGTCGCGCGTCAGGCGCGGCTGCAGCAGGCCTACGAAGACCGTATCGCCAGCCTGCGCACCCAGCTCGATCAGGTCACCAGCCGCCAGCTGCTCGACCAGCAGGCGATGGAAGGCAAGGTCGCCGAACTCATCCAGCGGCAGAAATCCCTGAGCGAGCGCCATGCCAAGCTTGCCCCCATGCTGCAGCGGGCTGAACATGCCGGCGCCGCCATTCCGCCCGAGGCGGACAGCAATGCGCCGATGGACAGCAACGGCCAGGATATCGTCAAATCGAACGATGATGACGCTTTCTATGGCATCGATCCGATCATCACCGGTCCGACCAGCGCGACACGCAAACCGGCACCGCGCGATGACAAGCCACGCAAGAGTGTCGACAAGGCCGAACTGCTGCTGAAATCGGTCAATACATCGCTGACGGATATCGAGACCAAACAGATCGCCCAGATGCAGGCGCTGTCCAATACAGCCTACGAGAATGCCGACAAGATCATGGAAGCGCTTGCCGCAACCGGAGTGAAACCCGTTCTGGATGAAAAGTCGGATACGGGCGGCCCGTTCATTCCCGCCGGCAGCATTGCCCCGTTTGACGCCAAGCTGAACGACCTTGATCAGGCGCTCGAACGGCTGGAAGGCGCCAAGGCTCTTGCCAAATCCATCCCGATCTCCAATCCCGTTCCCGGCATGCCGGTTTCCAGCACGTTCGGCGTGCGCAAGGACCCGATCATCGGCTCGATGGCGTTTCACTCCGGCATCGACTTTCGCGCCATGAGCGGCTCGTCGGTGCGCGCCACGGCCAACGGCACGGTCACCGAAGCGGGCTACAATGGCGGCTACGGCAATATGGTGGAGGTCGACCACGGCAACGGCCTCTCCACGCGCTACGGCCATATGAGCCAGATCCTCGTCACCCCCGGCCAAAAGATCAAGATCGGCGACGTCGTCGGCAAGGTCGGCAGCACCGGGCGCTCGACCGGCCCGCATCTCCACTACGAGGTGCGCCGGAACGGCAGCGCCGTCAATCCTGCAGGTTTCCTGACCATCGGCCGCGAGGTCGCCGCCGAACTTTAAAATCGCCTGCTTTGAGTTTTCAAAATTGACATGGAAAAGCATCGAACATATCGTGAACATATACGTCTACGATGAGGAAAATGATGCTTCGATCACTGGCAGCGCAATTTGAAAGAGCGTCCGCAAGATATGCGGAGTTAAATGGCATCAAGAGAGACCGCGACTGGTTCGTTCTCAAGATGCATGAGGAAATCGGCGAACTGACCCAGGTCTGGAACAAGCTCCACGGACGTGCGCGACACAAGGGCCGATCAGAAGCAGAACTCCGGCAGGACCTTGCCGATGAAGCCGCTGATCTGTTCGGCCATATCATCCTCTTTACCGATCAGAACGGGCTCGACCTGCACGCCGCAATCAAACGGAAATGGCAGTTTTATCCTTGGGACAAAGCAGACGGCAGGAATTGAGCCAAGCCGCCCGGATATTTGTCGTCGAGCTTCTTCCACAGCGTTTCGCGCTTGCTCATGTCCAGAAAGGTGGCATGGCGCGAAAGGATCGCGGCTAGTTCATCCCCAATCCGGTCGTCTGGCATGGGCATAAAACCAGCCTTGCGAAACCACGGGCCATTCCAGCGGGGCGATTTAAACGTTGTGAGCGCGATTCCGGAAAGGTTCAGTTCCATTGCTCGACTGTGAACCGCCGCCAAGAGCCCTGCTCCCACGCCTCTGCCAGATGCAGCAGGCTCGACCATGATGTTGGCAATGTACATCATTCCATCGAGCGGCTGCATCAACACATACCCGCAAGCTTTGCCAGTGGCTTCGGCAACCACGGTCTCCCCGCTTAGAAAGCGTTCCACCGCTATCGGCGGCGCCTGCACGACGGCTGCAAAACCATCGAGTTGTGCATAGCGCGAGCGGGCGACCCGTTCGATGGCCCGCAGCGTTTCAACCTCATCGTATCGGAAGGCGCGCAGTTGTACGTTGTCAAAAGTGATCACGAAGGCTGTCCCGGCTTGTTCACCCGGTTCCTACCAAAGGTCCGTGACAGTTTCATCGTTGCTATTCGGTAGCTATGAGCAACCTGACTGCCGCCACGTCTTGGATTCACGCTCAGAAAGTACAAAACCCGCAGATAGCGGGCTTTGTACTGCAAAGTTTGCCCTACAACTTACCTTGCTTCTTCAGAACATCATTGGCGTCAAACGCACCACGTGCACCTGCTTCTTTCGCTCGAAACATAACGACGGTAACCCCAACATTTGCCGTTGGCGCATAGACTGGTGTTGCAAATCCCTGTCTCGTGTAGGTGCCATAGGCGGTGTTGCCGTACAGATTTGCGTTGGCGGTGCCCGAACCCCAAGTCTGTATTCCGGCTAGTCTTTCACCTTGCGACGTTGAAGCTTGTTCCAAGCGGAAATGGGTATACCCCCGTCTTAAGGTCGCTTCAGCGGCCTTCTTCATGGTTATGGCGGGAGCACTGCCGACAAACAGCAGTCCGCTTGCCTGCGTGTCAAGCCGCACCATATTCTGTGCCAATGGCATTTCACTCGTTGTCGCACATGCGGTGACAAACAACGACATAAGACCGACAGCAATCCGTTTCATATTTCCCCCAAGTATTACAGTCCACCCCGGACGCGGCGAAGCTATATAGGAAGATACTCAACAGCAATATCCAAATTATTGTAATTAAAACCCAAATCGAAATTATACAAATATTTTCAAAACCTGAAGAAAGATTTCGAAACAAACTACCTGAACAAAATATCGGGAAAAATTGGTTGGCCCATAAAAAATCCCCGGCAGGATATCTCCAGCCAGGGATTTTTGTTCAGACAATGTGCCAGGACTTAAGCGATATCCTGCACTTCCACATCGCTGCCGTGCACGCGGTGCGCGAGAGCCGCTTCCATGAACATGTCGACGTCGCCGTCGAGCACATCCTGCGGGCTGGTGCTTTCGACGCCGGTGCGCAAATCCTTGACCAGCTGATAGGGCTGCAGGACGTAGGAGCGGATCTGGTGGCCCCAGCCGATATCGGTCTTGGAGGCGGAGATGGCATCGGCCGCCTGCTCGCGCTTTTCCAGTTCCGCTTCATAGAGCCGGGCGCGCAGCATCGACCATGCCGTGGCACGGTTCTTGTGCTGCGAGCGTTCCGCCTGGCACTGCACGACGATACCGGTTGCGATATGCGTGATGCGCACCGCCGAGTCCGTCGTGTTGACGTGCTGGCCGCCGGCACCCGATGCGCGATAGGTATCGATGCGTACGTCCGATTCCGTCACCGCGATCTCGATATTGTCATCGACGACGGGATAGACCCAGATGCTGGAGAAGGATGTATGCCGCCGCGCATTGGAATCATACGGCGAGATGCGCACCAGCCGGTGCACGCCCGATTCGGTCTTCATCAGGCCATAGGCATTGTGGCCCTTGATCAGGATGGTGGCCGACTTGATGCCCGCCTCTTCGCCGTCATGGATTTCGAGCAGTTCAACCTTCATGCCCTTGCGGTCGGCCCAGCGCGTGTACATGCGCAGCAGCATCGACGCCCAGTCCTGGCTCTCCGTGCCGCCTGCCCCCGAATGCACTTCGACATAGGTGTCATTGGCATCGGCTTCGCCTGACAGCAGCGTATCGATCTGGCGCTTGTCCACTTCCACCTTGATGGCGCGAATGGCGTCTTCCGCCTCGGTGACGATGGACTTGTCGCCCTCTTCGTCGCCCATGGCGATCAGCTCGATATTGTCTTCGAGCGACTGGCTGAGCGTGCGGATGGAGTTGATACCGTCTTCCAGCTGCTGGCGCTCGCGCATGAGCTTCTGGGCTTCCTGCGCGTCATTCCACAGCGCGGGATCTTCGGCAAGCTGGTTCAGATAGCCAAGGCGTTTGATTGACGTATCCCAGTCAAAGATGCCTCCTCAGCAGGCTTATGGCCTGCTTGATCTCGTCGACCAGCGTCTCGATTTCAGCGCGCATTGGCTGTCCGTTCCTTCTGCTTTTTCATTGTTTTCGAATTGCGGCGGACCATATTCACTGGTCCGCGCGATGTAAAGTCTTCAGACTTTACGAAAGTTCACCGGCTCGATCGGTCAGAAAAGTCCGCCGCCGCCGCCCTGAATGACCCTGTTGACGTTCGGAGACTGCACCTCCATGGGCGCGCCCTCGGAGAAGGAATTCGCGCCAATGACGGAATAGCTGTCCGCAGGGCCTGTGCCCGGCTTGAAGGCTTCCATGATCACATTCGGCTGGCCTTCGGTGGCGCGCATGCCGGTCTTGCGATCAATCGCCACAACGGTCATGCCTTCCGGCACACGGAAGTCAACCGAACGCTGGCCCTTCATGGCAGCATCCATGAAATCCTTGAAGACCGGGGTCGCAAGGCCGCCGCCGGTGCCGCCATGGCCCATGGGCGTCGGCGTGTCGTAGCCGAGATAGAGGCCGACAACGAGGTCCGGCGTGAAGCCGATGAACCAGGCGTCCTTCTCGTCGTTCGTCGTACCGGTCTTGCCGGCGATCGGACGGTTGAGGCTCTTCAGGATGGTTGCCGTACCGCGCTGGATCACGCCTTCCATCATCGACGTGATCTGATAGGCGGTCATCGGATCAAGCACCTGATCGCGGTCGTCGACCAGCTCCGGCTCCGGCTGGTTCTTCCAGTCCTCGGCAGAGCAGTTGTCGCATTTGCGTTCATCGTGCTTGAAGATGGTCTTGCCGTAACGGTCCTGCACGCGGTCGATGATCGATGGCGTGATCTTGCGTCCGCCATTGGCGATGATCGAATAGCCCGTCACCATGCGCATCACGGTGGTTTCGCCCGACCCGAGCGCCATGGCCAGAACCGGCAGCATCTTGTCATAGATGCCGAACCGTTCGGCATATTCGGCAACGAGCTTCATGCCCATGTCCTGCGCCAGACGCACCGTCATCAGGTTGCGCGACTGCTCGATGCCGTAGCGCAGGGTGGACGGGCCGGCAAACTTGCCGCCATAATTCTTCGGTGCCCAAATGCCAAGGCTGCCGCCCTGGTCGATCGAGATCGGGCCATCCAGCACCACCGATGCCGGGGTGTAGCCATTGTCCAGCGCTGCCGAATAGACGAACGGCTTGAAGGAGGAGCCCGGCTGGCGCATGGCCTGCGTGGCGCGGTTGAATTCCGATTCGGCGAAGGAGAAGCCGCCGACCATCGCGAGCACGCGGCCGGTATGCGGGTCCATGGCAACCATCGCGCCTTCGATTCCCGGCACCTGGTGCAGATCGAAGGCCGTGTCGCTGCCTTCCTTCTTCTGCACGAACACCACGTCACCAGGCTTGAACACACCCTCGAGTGATTTCACCGATGTGCGCCTGCCATCCTTGTAGAGGTTCATGGCCCATTTGATATCGGCAGCGGCAATCGTGCCCTTCTTGCGCGCGGTAACCAGGCTGTTGGCATCATTGCGCTCGGGCTGCAGGCCGATGACGGCCTGTGTCGGCGTCACCTCAAGAATGACCGCGAGCTGCCAGTCCGGAACATCGGAAAACGCCTTGATCTCGGCCAGAGGGATACCCCAGTCGCCGATCGTGGAAATCGTCTTGTACGGGCCGCGGTAGCCCTTGGCTTCGTCATACTTGAACAGCCCGTGCTGCAGGGCGGCGCGGGCCTGCACCTGCATCTTGGGGTCAAGGGTGGTGCGCACGGACAACCCGCCCTCATAGAGCGCGTTTTCACCGTACTTGCCGATGATCTGGCGACGGACTTCTTCCGTGAAATATTCCGACGCGAACAGGTAGTTGCCGGTATGGCGCGGCGTAACACCGAGCGGTTCGGCCTTGGCCGTCTTGGCTTCGTCCGTCGTGATGTAGCCGTTCTCGGCCATGCGGTCGATCACCCAGTTGCGGCGTTCGAGCGCCCGCTCCGTCTGGCGGAACGGATGATAGTTAGACGGTCCCTTGGGCAGCGCGGCCAGATAGGCCGCCTCGGCGATGGTAAGCTCATTGACCGACTTGTTGTAATAGGTCAGCGCTGCACCGGCGATACCGTAGGAATTGAGACCGAAGAAAATTTCGTTGAGGTAAAGTTCGAGAATGCGGTCCTTGGAATAGGCTTGCTCGATGCGGAAGGACAGGATGGCTTCCTTCACCTTGCGGCCCATCGTCTGGTCGGACGACAGGAGGAAGTTCTTTGCCACCTGCTGGGTGATGGTGGACGCACCAACCGGGCGGCGCGAGCCCCAATTCTGCACGTTGACGATAACGGCGCGGGCAAGACCGCTGATGTCGATACCCGGATGCTGATAGAAGTTCTTGTCTTCCGCCGATACGAAGGCGGCCTTCACCCGGTCCGGAATGGCCTGGATCGGCAGATAGAGGCGGCGCTGCCTGGCGAATTCAGCCATCAGCGCTCCATCGGACGCGTGAATGCGCGTCATGACAGGCGGCTCGTACTTGGCCAGAACTTCATAATCGGGCAGGTCTTTGGATACTTTGACCACATAGAGCGCTGCACCGCCCGCGGCCAGCAGCGCGACGACGGTACCGATTCCGAAAAAATATCCGATCAAGCGTATCATTTGTATCCGGAACCCGTTTCATCCATTTGGCATGTCGATAATCGATGCACGATCTTGGTCAATGCAAATCGCACTCCGGGAAGCAGTTTCCCGGTACTCCAACCGGAATACACAACGCCCGGCAAATTCAGTGACGCAATTGAGCGACAAATGTGACAAAGGCAAGGACAACCCGGTTCTGCGCACAATTTAAATACCAATTGTGGAGTTTCGGCAACGCACAGACAAGTATATTAGGCTCCGCGAACTGTCTGATGGTCAATCGTTGCATAAACGCTGTCGGAAACTGTCAATTCGATGCGCCTGCTGTCTTTTTTCCCGAAAATTCGCCAACGGCTGCAGCAAGCCGTTCCGCCACATGGGTCCGCCATGCCGGGTCGAGCATCAGTTTTGCGTCTTCATCATTGGACAAATAGCCGATTTCAACCAGCACGGAAGGCACATCGGGCGCTCGCAACACCTGGAACCCGGCGAAACGGTGCGGATTGTTGATCATGTTCACATCACCTTTGAGCGCCCGCACCACGCCCTTGGCGAAACTGAGCGAGAATGTATGCGTCTCGCGCCGGGTCAGATCCATGAGAATATCGGCAATTTCCGGCGTCTCATTGTCAAAGGCAACACCGGCAACCGCATCGGCCTTGTTTTCGCGGTCGGCCATGGCGCGCGATGCGGCATCGGACGCCTTGTCGGAAACCGTATAGACCGTCGCGCCGCGAATGTTGCGCTGGTTGATCGTATCGGCGTGCACCGAGATAAACAGATCAGCTTCATACTGCCGGGCAATGCGCACGCGTTCCGGCAGACGCAGGAATTCGTCGCTGTCACGCGTCATCTCGATCCGCAGGCCGGGAATCTTGCTCAGCTGATCGCGCAGCTCGCGTGCGAACATCAGGGTGACATCTTTTTCCATGATGCCGCCGGTGCTTTCCGCGCCGCTGTCTATGCCGCCATGCCCCGCATCCACGACAACGGTGAACGGCTTGGGCGCCTTGCTGACTTCCATCGGCGCCGCACTGGCGACACGGTCGCCCTTGGGGCCGACCTGCGTGGATGCGGTGGGTGCATTCTGGTTTTTGATGGCATCGGCAAACTGCCGGTCCGACGAAGCGACAAGATCGGCAACAAGGCGATAGCCGGGACTGTTGTCATTCTTGAGCACGTCGACGCGTTCGACACTGAACGGGCCCTTCATGGTAAAGATCAGCCGTGAACGGGCATCGCTGATCATCCCGTAGCGCACATTGTCGATCAGTCCGCGCGGCTCCAGCGATTTCTTGTCAAAGGCAAAGACGGCTTTCGGCAAATCGATCACCAGGCGATGCGGCTCGCCGAGCAGCAGCGTCGACACTTCCGGCTCATGGTCGAAATTGATCACGACGCGGGTGCGCAGTTCGTCGCCAGCCGCCTGATAGGTCAGTGCCGCCAGTTCATCGGCCGCAAACGCGCCCTGACCGGATTGCGCGACAGCAACCGAGACCAGAAAGACTGTTACCAAAAACCGGCAGATCACATTCATGTCATTGCAGATGGACGCCGGCGCGTGCCGGGCAATCATCCCCTCTGGTGCTATTTCGTATCAGACGGAGCCACATTATATGTGAATGATAGGTAACTCGTCGTGGTTAATTTAATCTTATTAACCGCCTATCCCCGTTATCCCGCTGTTATCGTGACCGCCACTTCTGTGCCATAGCGATGACACGATTATGAAGAAGGCCTTGTCATAACGCGACACACCTCCTAAAAGCAAAGGTGGGTTACTTTCCGCCATCCGGAATCATGCTCGCTATGTCACGGCAATTGGCCGGCTGACACTGAAGGCAAAGACACGGAGTGGCAGAAGCGAAGCATCGCTGTGGTAACCGGAAAAGAATTTGGCGTGAGCAGACAGGGAATGTCGGCTGCGCTTTGTGTGAACGGCAGATGGCGCAGACAAGGCGCGTCGAGCCAGCCCTTTCGAGGGTGTTACCGCATAACCCCAAAGATCATTTTCGATTTTTGGATAAGGATTATGCGCAATCTTAGTTGTTACTGCGCCTCTGTGCGTCCGAAAAGACGCACGGCGCAGTAACGGGTCGGCAATGCTTCAGAGCATGCCATTCGTAGAGGTCGTTTCGTCAGGAACAGAAATGTTTGACACAGGCGTGACTATTACCGGCTTGAAAGCCGCGGGTGCTGAAAAGCAACACCGCGTGATGCCGTGTCTGTCTGTTTCTGCGAACCTTAATATATCCGGCAAATGTGAAACCGCGGCTCCGGCACCCCTTTGGGCGTCCCGGTTGTCCCGCGTTTTGAGCGTTTCAGCCGGGGAGAAGAATCATAATGTCGGACAAAATGCTAATCGACGCCTCCCACCAGGAGGAAACGCGCGTTGTCGTGGTTCGCGGCAACCGGATTGAAGAATTTGACTTTGAGTCGGAACACAAGAAACAGATCAAAGGCAATATCTATCTCGCGCGTGTCACACGTGTAGAACCATCGCTTCAGGCAGCTTTCGTTGAATATGGCGGCAATCGCCATGGCTTTCTCGCGTTCAGCGAAATCCATCCTGACTACTATCAGATTCCGATGGCGGATCGTCAGGCCCTGATCGACGCGGAAGCCGAGGCAGCCAGCCAGGACGAAGACCACGAGGAAGCAGCCGGCGAGCAACGCACCCGTGATCGCAACGATCGCGGACAGCGCAATCGCCGCCGCAGCCGTCGCGGCACGCGCCAGGGCGACGAATCGGTCAAGCTCGATTCGGCGGATGACGAGAATGCCGCCACCGATGAAGCTGGCGACAGCCACGAATCATCAGAGCAGGCTGCATCGGATGAAAACCCCTCTTCCGAAAACAATGGCGGGCAGACACTTGCCGCCGCCATCGACGCCGATGTCATTTCGGAAGCCGTTGTCGTTGACACCAACGATGCGGCTGACGCTGCCACGGATGCCGCTGAAAGGGCTGACGACGGCGACCACCAGCCGCGCCGGTCGAAGCGCCGGTCGCAGGACGACAAGGAAGAGCCGCATGACGAGCTCGACGAAGTCGATTCCATCGGTGCCGAAGATGCCATGGAAGAAGTTCCCACGCATCAGCGCTTCCAGCGCCGCCAGTACAACATCCAGGACGTGATCAAGCGCCGGCAGATCCTGCTGGTTCAGGTTGTCAAGGAAGAACGCGGCAACAAGGGCGCGGCCCTGACCACGTATCTCTCGCTCGCCGGCCGTTATTCCGTCCTGATGCCGAACACCGCCCGTGGCGGCGGCATTTCGCGCAAGATCACCAGCATCCAGGACCGCAAGCGCCTGAAGGATATCGTCAAGGACCTCGAAGTGCCCAAGGGCATGGGTGTGATTCTGCGCACGGCCGGTGCGATGCGCACCAAGCCGGAAGTGAAGCGCGACTACGAATATCTGATGCGCCTGTGGGAAAATGTCCGCAGCCTCACCCTCGCCTCCAGCGCGCCGACCCTCGTCTATGAGGAAGGCAGCCTGATCAAGCGCTCCATCCGCGATCTCTACAACAAGGACATCACGGAAGTGCTCGTCGCCGGTGAAAACGGTTACCGCGAGGCCAAGGACTTCATGCGCATGCTCATGCCGAGCCATGCCAAGGTGGTGCAGCCCTATCGCGAACTGACGCCGATCTTTGCGCGCAACGGCATCGAAGCGCAGCTCGACCGCATGCTGCAGCCGCAGGTGACGTTGAAATCCGGTGGCTACATCATCATCAACCAGACGGAAGCTCTGGTGGCGATCGACGTCAACTCCGGACGGTCGACACGCGAACATTCGATTGAAGATACGGCCTTGCAGACGAATCTTGAAGCGGCAGATGAAGTCGCGCGCCAGCTGCGGTTGCGCGATCTTGCCGGTCTGATCGTCATCGACTTCATCGACATGGAAGAAAACCGCAACAACCGTGCGGTGGAAAAGCGCCTGAAGGATTGCCTGAAGGACGATCGCGCCCGCATCCAGGTCGGTCGCATTTCCCACTTCGGCCTGCTTGAAATGTCGCGCCAGCGTATCCGCGCCAGCGTGCTGGAAAGCACCACGCAGATCTGCTCGCATTGCGGCGGCACCGGCCATGTGCGCTCCGCCTCTTCCATCGCACTGCATGTCATGCGCTCGATCGAGGAATATCTGCTGCGTCATTCGCAAAACAACATCATCGTTCGCACCACGGTTGCAACGGCGCTCTATGTGCTCAACCACAAGCGTCAGAACCTTGCCGATCTGGAAGCCCGTTTTGGCCTGACGATCAGCATCGAGGCCGATGAGAGCGTGGGTGCGCAGCATTTCGCCATCGACAAGGGTTCCATTGCGCTTGGCCCGATTGTTCCGCTGACGGAAACGCCGGCCCTTGGCATTGTCGACGACTTCGACGAGACCGATCCGGTGATCGAGGAGATCGACGAAGACGCCGACAGCGAAGCACAGCCCGGTGAAACCGCCCGCACGGGCGATCAGGACGAATCATCGCGCAAACGCCGGCGCAAGCGGCGGCGGCGCGGCGGTCGTGACCGCCAGGACGCGGCAGCCGGCGAGCCCGGCCAGGCCGTGCGCGGTGACACCGATGGTGATGATGCGGATGTTCCGGCCGTCGAAGGCGAGGATGCAGCCGCAACCAAAGCCCGCGAGGAAGAGAACGAACGCCGCAAGAAGCGCCGGCGCGGCCGTCGCGGCGGACGCAA
Source organism: Phyllobacterium sp. NPDC097923 (assembly GCF_044760925.1). NCBI lineage: Bacteria > Pseudomonadati > Pseudomonadota > Alphaproteobacteria > Hyphomicrobiales > Phyllobacteriaceae > Phyllobacterium > Phyllobacterium sp. NPDC097923. The sequence goes on from NZ_JBIWBL010000001.1 coordinate 1,780,178, forward strand.
GAACCGTCGTCCGGAAGATGGCGATGATCAGGATATCGCTGCCAAATCCGTGCCCGATGCGGAACCGGTGTTCGTGACCATCCCTCTACCGGATTTCAGCAAGCCAGCGGCCGTTGAAACCAAGGCGACTGCGGTTGAAGAGACGGTTGTCGTTGCAGACATCGTGGTTGAAGCGGAACCGGCGGTTGCCGACGAGGCACCGGCCAAGAAGCCTTCCCGCCGCAAGCCGCGCGCCAAGGCGGGAGCCGAGCCGGTCGCAGAAGCCACAGCAGAGGCTGCGCCAGTGGAAGCCGAAGCCGAGGCTCCAGCCAAGCCGAAACGCGCACCGCGCAAGACCGCCAAGAAGGCGGTTGCCGAGGAAACGGTTGCCGAGCCTGCACCAGCAGTCGAGGCGGAGGCGCCAGCTGCCGCTTCGGCGGAAATCCAGCCGGAGCCCGCTGCCCCCGCAAAGGCAGAACCGGCAAAGGTGGAAAACAGCACGCCAGTCGTCACGTCCACCTCTCCCAAGGACAAGAAGGACGGCGAAGCATCGCCGAAGCGCGGCTGGTGGCAGAAGAAGGGTTTCTTCTGAGAGCCAGAAACGCGTGGATAACTGAACTGGAGAACCGGCATCTTTGCCGGTTCTTCTTTATCAAGGCCCGCGCTATCCTTAAGCCGGGCCTCAGATTTGCCGGAATAATCCGCCATCTCACAAAAAAGAGAACACGGTTTGCTTCTCTTTCCTTCAAAGACCGACTTCGATACGAATAAGCCATGATGACAGTTCGACAGATCATTTCCCGTCAATCGTTGACTGCCATGGCACGCAGCACGGTCGCGGCTCTCGTTGCGGGCGCTGTCAGCCTGGTCCAGACGAGCATCGCTGCGGCACAGTCCAACGTTCCCATCGTCCGCGATGCCGAAATCGAAGCGCTTGTAACCGACTACGCCACGCCGATCATCAACACGGCGGGTCTGGGCAAACGCGCCATCCGCATCGTTCTCGTCAACAACAGCAGTTTCAACGCGTTTGTGGATGGCCGGCGTATTTTCATCAACACCGGGGCGCTGCTGCAGGCCGAAACACCCAATGAGATCATCGGGGTGCTGGCCCATGAAACCGGGCATCTGGCGGGCGGGCACCAGTTCCAGTTGCGCGAGCAGATGGCGCACGCCAAGACCATGGCGGTTGTTGCCGGGCTGGTTGGGCTTGGTGCCGCCGTTGCAGGGGCCGCGACCAAGCAAGGCGGCATGGCGCAGGCAGGGACAGGCGTGGCCATGGGCGGTACGGAGATGGCCATGCGCAGCCTGCTCAGCTATCAGCGCACGGAAGAAATGGCAGCGGATCGCTCGGCGATCACCTATCTCGCCAATACCGGGCAATCGGCGAAGGGCATGCTGACGACATTCGAGCGTTTCTCCAATGCCCTGTCGCTCAGCGGCACACGCACCGATCCCTACCGCATCAGCCATCCCATGCCGCGCGAGCGCATTGCCAATCTGGAAACGCTCGCCCGCGCCAGCCCCTATTTCGACAAGACGGACAGTCCTGCGCTGCAGCAGCGCCACGATCTGATGCGCGGCAAGATCGCCGCCTATACCGGCGGCGGCGCCAGCGTGCTGCAGAACTTCCGCAAGGATCCGAACAATATCGGCGCCCGCTACGGCAATGCCATCGCCACCTACCTCAACGGCTCGTCGCAGGAAGCACTCGGAAAGATCGATGCGCTCATCCGCGAGCAGCCGAAGAATCCCTATTTTCACGAAATGCGCGGCGAAATCCTCCTGAAGCAGAACAAGGTGATGGAGGCAGCGGCGGCCTACCAGAAGGCTAGCACGCTTGATCCGCGCAAATCGGGCCTGATCCGCATGGCCTATGGCCGCGCGCTGATGCTGAGCGGCACGCCCGCCAACCTGAAGGCCTCGATCAAGGAAATTCAGGCCGGCATCGACCGGGACCGCGAATTCCCCGACGGCTACGGCTATCTGGCGCAGGCCTATGGCCAGCTTGGCGATGGACCGCGTTCGGACCTCGCCGCAGCTGAGGAAAAGTACTATTCCGGCAAGATCCAGGACGCACAGATCTTCGCCATCCGGGCCCAGCGCGCCCTTGCAAAGGGATCGCCAGACTGGGTTCGCGCCCAGGACATCATCAATTCCAAGCGCAATTGAGCATGATCATCCTGCTTTTTGCCAACACCGATACAAACAAGGACATGACGTTATGAAAAAAGTCGCTCTGGTAAGTGCATCCGCAGGCCTCGCGGTCCTGGCAGCACTCGGTTTCAGCCAACAGGCTGTCATGGCACAGACCAGCACGGCTGCAACGCCGCAGCCTGCCATGTCCTCCACCGTCAACCGCGCCGAAGTTGAAGCCATTATCAAGGATTACCTGATCAAGAACCCGGAAGTGCTGCTTGAAGCCCAGGCGGCACTCAGCGCCAAGCAGGAAGCCTCGCAGCAGCAGGCGCAGGGTCAGGTCATCAGCCAGAACCACGACAAGCTGTTCAACTCATCGCTCGATGCCGTCTTCGGCAATCCCAAGGGCGATGTCACCGTCGTTGAGTTCTTCGACTACAATTGCGGCTACTGCAAGCGCGCCCTGCCCGACATGGACGCCCTGCTCAAGAGCGACCCGAAGCTGCGCTTCGTGATGAAGGAATTCCCGATTCTGGGACCTGACTCCACCAAGGCCCACATTGTCGCCAAGGCGTTCAAGGCCTTGATGCCGGAAAAATATCTGGAATTCCACCGCGACCTCCTCGGCCGTGACGGCCGCGCCACGGAAGACGCGGCGATGCAGATTGCGGTCAAGCTCGGCGGAAACGAGAAAGCGATCCGCGAAAAGATGAAGTCACCTGATATCGCCCAGGCCTTCCAGCAGAACTACGACCTCGCCAACGCCCTGAACATCAATGGCACACCGTCCTACATCATCGGCAACGAGGTGGTTCCGGGTGCCCTTGGTGCCGATGCGCTGGCGGAAAAAATCAGCCATATTCGCAACAAATAGCGCTGCATTCATGCCAATGACTGCAGAAACCATTTGCGGACAGGCAATCGCGTGATTTTTCGGCTGGCGAACACCCGCTTTGTCAGGCAGTTTCGTCCGGTGGAGAAACATCGGACCTGCTACCTTCCTTGTGGATTGCTTCGCCATCCGGAAAAGAGAACTAGTTCCATTTGGCTATCCATTGCTCTATATGGGACCCGTCATCGGGTTCCGAAACCCGTCACTATGTCCGGTATGGTATGAAACAGCTGATCTTTGTCCTCAATGGCCCGAACCTGAACATGCTGGGAAAGCGTGAGCCGGGAATCTATGGCGCTTCCACGTTGAGCGATATCGAGGCTCTCTGCCGTGCCGAGGCGGAAAAGCTGGGCGCCGGGATCGAATTCCGCCAGTCCAATCATGAGGGTGATCTGGTCTCGTGGATTCAGGAGGCAGGCGAGAAAAACGCCGCTGTCCTGATCAATCCGGCTGCCTATACGCATACATCCATCGCATTGCATGATGCCATCCGCGCGGCTGCCGTCACGCTGGTGGAAGTTCATCTGTCCAATATTCACGCGCGCGAGTCATTCCGCCATCACTCCTACGTTTCCCCTTTGGCCAAAGGGGTGATATGTGGCTTCGGAGTGGATGGCTATGTGATGGGCTTGCGCGCACTCGTCAAAGCAGCGGCACCGCAATAACAAGGGCTGCCGAACAGAAATAAGGGGCTTGAAAAAGCATGGCTAGCAGAAACAACGGGATCGACAAGGTCATGATCCGCGATCTCGCAGAAATTCTGAACGAGACGGATCTTACCGATATCGAGATCGAACAGGGCGACCTGCGTATCCGCGTATCGCGGCAGATCACGATGCAGGCTGCGGCACCGCAGGCCGTCTATGCGCAGGCTCCCGCCGCCATCGCTGCCCCAGCCGCATCCGCGGCGCCAGCCGACGCCGCCAAGCCTGCCGGTGATCCATCGAAGAATGCGGTTCCCTCGCCGATGGTCGGCACGGCCTACCTGTCCCCGGCGCCGGGCGCCCGCGCTTTCATCGAGGTCGGTTCGAAGGTCAAGGAAGGCCAGACGCTGATGATCATCGAGGCCATGAAGACGATGAACCAGATTCCATCGCCGCGCGCCGGAACCGTCACGGCCATTCTCATCGAGGACAGCCAGCCGGTCGAATACGGCGAATTGCTAGTTGTGATCGAATAAATCGAGAGCGTGATGTTTCAGAAAATTCTCATAGCCAACCGCGGCGAAATTGCCCTGCGCGTCCTGCGCGCCTGCAAGGAGCTCGGCATTCAGACTGTCGCGGTCCATTCGACCGCCGACGCCGACGCCATGCATGTCCGCCTGGCGGATGAAAGCGTCTGCATTGGACCGCCCCCTTCGCGCGAAAGCTATCTGAATATTCACCAGATCGTTGCCGCCTGCGAAATCACTGGCGCCGATGCCATCCATCCCGGCTACGGCTTCCTGTCCGAGAACGCCAAGTTTGCGGAAATCCTCGAAGCGCACGGCATCACCTTCATTGGCCCCACCGCGGCGCATATCCGCATCATGGGTGACAAGATCGAAGCCAAGCGCACCGCAAAGCGCCTGGGCATCCCCGTGGTGCCCGGCTCCGATGGCGGCGTGACCGATGACAAGGAAGCCGCGCGCATCGCCGCCGAAATCGGCTATCCCGTGATCATCAAGGCGTCGGCCGGTGGTGGCGGACGCGGCATGAAGGTGGCGCTGAGCGAAGACGAATTGTCCATCGCCCTGTCGACCGCCCGCTCCGAAGCCGGCGCAGCCTTTGGCGACGATGCCGTCTACATCGAAAAATACCTGCAGAAGCCGCGTCACATCGAAGTTCAGGTGATGGGCGATGGCATGGGCAAGGCCGTGCATCTGGGCGAACGCGACTGCTCGTTGCAGCGCCGGCACCAGAAGGTCTGGGAAGAGGCCAATTCCCCCGCTCTGAATGCGGATGCGCGCGACCGCATCGGCATGATCTGCGCCAACGCCATGGCCGATATGGGTTATCGCGGCGCCGGTACGATCGAGTTCCTCTACGAAAACGGCGAGTTCTATTTCATCGAGATGAACACCCGCCTGCAGGTGGAGCATCCGGTCACCGAAGCCATCACCGGCATCGATCTCGTGCATGAACAGATCCGTGTTGCATCCGGCGGCGGTCTCTCCGTCACCCAGGACGACATCCGCTTCCATGGCCATGCCATCGAGTGCCGCATCAATGCGGAAGATCCCCGCACCTTTGCACCCTCGCCCGGCAAGATCACCCATTACCACACACCGGGCGGCCTCGGCATCCGTGTCGATTCCGGCGTCTACACCGGCTACAAGATTCCGCCCTATTACGACAGCCTCATCGGCAAGCTGATCGTGCATGGCCGCAACCGCGTGGAATGCCTCATGCGTCTGCGCCGGGCGCTGGATGAATTCGTGGTGGATGGCATCAAGACGACCCTGCCGCTGTTTCAGGACCTGATCAACAATCCTGATATCGCCAACGGCGACTACGATATCCATTGGCTCGAAAAATATCTGGCCGGCGATACCGCTATTGCCGAAGAAGAGGCATGACGGGCAAGGACCCGGCAGAGAACTTCAAAATAGACCCCGAGTTGTTGCTGCGCGCCTATGCAACCGGGGTCTTTCCCATGGCCGAAGAGGCTGACAACCCGGAAATCTTCTGGGTCCGTCCGGAACGGCGCGGCATCATCCCTTTCGAGAATTTTCACGTTTCGCACAGCCTGCGCAAAACCATCCGCCAGGGGCGCTTCGATATCCGTTTCGATACGGACTTTACCGGTGTGATCGACGGCTGCGCCAGCGGCAGCGGCGAACGTGCCCGTACCTGGATCAACCAGCCCATCCGCGAAGCCTATGGCAAGCTGTTTGCCCTCGGCCACTGCCATACGGTCGAAGCGTGGCAGGAGGATGGGCTTGTCGGCGGTCTCTACGGCATCTCGCTGGGATCGGCATTTTTCGGCGAAAGCATGTTCTCGCGCCAGCGCGATGCATCGAAAGTCTGCCTCGTCCATCTGGTCAGCCATTTGATCGAAAAGGGCTTTACCCTGCTCGACACCCAGTTCACCACAACCCATCTGGAAAGCTTCGGGGCTGTTGAAGTTCCCCGCCGGCAATATCAGAAGATGCTCGACAATGCCCTGGCGCAGTCAGCAGAGTTTTGAAACGTCATAGTCCTCGTGTGAATCTGTAGTATTGTGCCCTTGGCCGCAACTGTCGATGGGAGCAGACCGGCCGAATATTTTTCTGATGAACAGTGTCGGGTTGTGATCTCTCCATACGTCCTTGGACGGGAAGACCCAATCCATGCGAGGAGAACTGTTATGAAAATCAATGCCTATCTGAATTTTGACGGACAATGCGAAGAAGCATTCAAATTCTACGAGAAGGTCCTGAACGGCAAGATCCAGTTCATGGGCCGCTTCGGCGATATGCCGGAAGGTGCCCAGATGCCCGGGTCGGAACATCTGATCATGCACGTCCATATGACTGTCGGCGACAATGCGCTGATGGGTTCAGATTCACCGCCACCCTACTTCCAGAAAATGCAGGGTATGCAGGTTGCCCTTCATCTCGACTCCCCGGAAGAAGCCGACAGGATCTACGGCGCATTGAGCGAGGGCGGCAACGTCACCATGCCTATCGGCGAAACCTCCTGGGCGATACGCTTCGGCATGCTGGTGGACCGTTTCGGCACACCCTGGATCATCAACCACGCCAAACCGATGTAATCTGGTTTGGGCAGTTGATCCCGGTGCTCAAGTGCCGGGATCGATGTCTGCTCGCAGCTGCCTCTGTGGTGGTGCGTGGTTCGACAAGCTCACCATGAGAAAGGTGGTTTGGTGCAAGATTATGCACAAACGTCGCAGAATATGGCTCCCTGCAATCCTCAGAATCCCTCATGGTGAGCTTGTCGAACCACGCAGGACGTTTACGCAACAGGAAACAATCAGCTTTTGGCTGGCGCGGGAACGTCCGAGGACTGCTTGCAGCCTTTGAGCCAGACGTCATACACGGGATGCTCGACGGCATTGAGACCGGGGCTGTCGGCAAACATCCAGCCCGAGAAAATCTTGCGGATCTTGCGGTCGAGGGTGATTTCATCCACTTCGACAAAGGTATCGGTTTTCGGTGTTTCCGTATCCGGACGCGTGTAGCAAACGCGCGGCGTCAGCTGCAGCGCGCCGAACTGAACCGTCTCGTCGATATAGACGTCAAACGAAGTGATTCGTCCGGTGATCTTGTCGAGCCCGGAAAAAACAGCGATCGGATTGGAAATCTTGTCGTCGGCGGCATGCGCCGATGCGCAAAGGCCGACAGCCATCAAACCGGCCGCGAGAAGACGGGCTTTGTTCTGGAACAGAAAGGACAAGTTGGGACGGATCATTTCAATTCCGGCTGTGTTCAGGCTGACGGGACAGTTTCATACCAGCCCGTCGATAATCGCCAATTGTGGCAGAAGAAAATCCGCTCAGGATCCCGGTGTCCACGCATCATAATCGCCCGTCACCGCAGGACGATTGTCGCCATGGGCAATGGAGCCCTTCGGACGGTAAGCCGCGGCAGAACCGGTCAGGTTCGGCTGGTGGGTCTTTTCCCAGGCATGCGCCTTGTAGGTTTCACGCGATGGCGGCGTTTCGGCGCGATGATGGATCCAGCCGTGCCAGCCTGCAGGAATGGCCGACGCTTCCGCATAGCCCTTGTAGATCACCCAGCGGCGCGTGCGGCCTTCGGAGTCCTGCGTGCCTTCATAATAGACATTGCCGAACTCATCCTCACCGACTTTCGTACCCTTGCGCCAGGTAAAGACGCGCGTACCGATCGTCTGACTGTTCCACCAGGTGAAAAACTGTAAAAGGAAGGTCTTCATTGCAATCCTGCTTCGAACTATGTCGTTCAACTCTTCGGGTTATGGCCGTATCGCCGGGGGATAGCAAGGGTCAAGTTGCCGCTGGCACAGCTTCCACGAGCATTTTGAAACCGGCGTGGCTCTTCTTGAACCCCAGCCTTTCATAGAACCGGTGCGCATCCACGCGCTTGGCGTTCGACATCAGCTGGATCAGCCCCACGCCGCGCGCCTTGCCCAGCGCAACGCAATGCTGGATCAGCTTGGCGCCGATCCCCTTGCCGCGCAGGTCGCTGCGCGTCTGCACCGCGCCGATGGTCATGTTGGTGGTGCCGCGGCTGGGCAATGTCGTGGTGAACGTCACCTGCGCCGTGGCAACCACGTCCCCCTCCAGCACGCCGACAATCAGCTCGTCGCAATTGCTGGCTTCGATCGCATCGAAGGCGCGCGCATAGCGCGGGAAAAATTCGGGATCCGTCGTGTCGCCATGGCCGCCGAGCACATCCTCGGCGAAAATGGCAATCAGCGCCGGCAAGTCCGCGCGCTCGGCGCGGCGAAAAACGGGCTCAGCGGCAGAGGTCACGGTGCAAGCTCGTAGCCTGACAGGGATTTTTCCATGACCAGCACGGAAATGCCGGAATTGGCTTCCCCCCAATTGTCCGTCCGCGCGCCGGTCAGATCAAAGCCCCGGCTTTCATAGAAGCGGCGGGCCTTTTGGTTCGATTCGATCACTTCAAGCTGCAGCATGAACACGCCAGGGAAAGCGCTTTCCACTTCCGCCAAAAGCAGCGAACCCACGCCGTTGGCCTGCTTTTCCGGGTGCACATAGAGCTGATTGAGCAGCGCCAGCTTGTGATCCTTTTGCGAGGCATAGGCCATGCCGTAGAGGTCGGCGCCATCATCGGCAAGAATGAACTCGGAATAGGGTTTTGCCAGCTGCTTTTTCAAGGCATCCAGCGAGTGGTAACGATTGGTGACCGCATTGACCTTTTCGACGCCGTAGACATCGTCATAGGTGGCGTGCCAAGTCTCTACGAGCAATTCACGGACAGTTGCCAGATCGTCCTTCGTCGCGCTTCGAATCCACATGCTTTAATCGACAATCCCGAGTTTTGCCTTGACCAGATCGCTGACAGCCTGCGGATTTGCCTTGCCACCAGTGGACTTCATCACCTGCCCGACAAACCAGCCGGCCATGGTGGGCTTTGCCTTCGCCTGCTCGACCTTATCAGGATTCGCGGCAATAACATCATCGACAGCTTTCTCGATGGCGCCAGTATCGGTCACCTGCTTCATGCCGCGTTCTTCGACCAGCGCGCGCGGATCGCCGCCCTCGTTCCAGACAAGCTCGAACAGGTCCTTGGCGATCTTGCCGGAAATCGTGCCTTCCCTGATCAGGTCGATGATGCCGCCGAGCTGATCCGGCGACACGGGCGACTCTTCGATGCCCTTGCCGGCCTTGTTCAGCGCGCCGAGCAGATCGTTGATCACCCAGTTGGCGGCAAGCTTGCCGTCGCGGCCTTCAGCCACCGCTTCGAAATAATCGGCAATCGCCTTTTCCGTCACCAGAATGGAGGCGTCGTAGACGGAAAGGCCGAGCACTGAAACAAGCCGCGCCTTCTTGTCGTCCGGCAGCTCCGGAAGGTCAGCCCGCAGCTCATCGACATAGGACTGCGCGAATTCGAGGGGCAGAAGGTCAGGATCCGGGAAATAGCGATAGTCATGCGCTTCTTCCTTGGAGCGCATGGAGCGCGTCTCACCCTTCACCGGGTCGAACAGGCGTGTTTCCTGATCGATCGATCCGCCATCCTCCAGAATGGCGATCTGACGGCGGGCTTCATAGTCGATCGCCTGGCCGACAAAGCGGATGGAATTGACGTTCTTAATCTCGCACCGCGTTCCGAACTCGCCGCCCGGCCTGCGCACGGAGACGTTGACGTCGGCGCGCATGGAGCCTTCGTCCATGTTGCCGTCGCAGGTGCCGAGATAGCGCACGATGGTGCGCATCTTGGTGAGGTACGCCTTGGCTTCGTCGGCCGAGCGCATGTCCGGCTTGGAGACGATTTCCATCAGCGCCACGCCAGACCGGTTGAGGTCCACGTAGGACATGGTCGGGTTCTGGTCATGCAGGGATTTTCCGGCATCCTGTTCCAGATGCAGACGCTCGATGCCGATCTCGATATCCTCGAACTGGCCCTTATTGTCGGGGCCGACCGAAATGAGCATCGTGCCTTCGCCGACGATGGGCTGCTTGAACTGCGAAATCTGGTAACCCTGCGGCAGATCCGGATAAAAATAGTTCTTCCGGTCGAAAACCGATTTCAGGTTGATCTGGGCCTTCAGGCCAAGACCGGTCCGAATCGCCTGGCGCACGCACCATTCGTTGATGACCGGCAGCATGCCGGGCATGGCGGCATCGACCAGCGATACATTTTCGTTGGGTTCGGCACCGAATGTCGTGGAAGCACCGGAGAACAGCTTCGAATTGGATGTGACCTGCGCATGCACTTCCATGCCAACGACAATTTCCCAGTCGCCTGTGGCACCGGAAATGAAACGCTTGGGTTCGGGCGTACGGGTATCAACGAGAGTCATGCTGGGCTGTCATTCCTGGCTAAATTTGTCTGTCTACTGGCTAGTCGAAACAGCCCCTTGAGGCAAGTGTTTCTCCATCCCGAAGCCGCGCGATTGCGGAAATGCGCCGCTTCGGCCTGTTTTTCCGGCGCAGCAATGCTAGGCTCGATTCCAGGCAGCGGTGATCGGGAGAGGATCGCCCGACACATTCGGAGGACACCGATGCAGAACATTTATGGCCTTGCCATCCCCGAAACCCTTGCCGAAACGGTCAGGCCCGAGACAACGGCGCTGGTCGTCTATGACATGCAGGTCGGCATATTGCGGCAGATGCAGGACGGCGGCGCCATTCTGGAAAAGGTGCTGCAAACCCTCGAGATCGCGCGTTCCGCCGGTATCCGCATCTTCTTCATGCGCCATATGTCCCTGCCGAAGAAAATGGCCGGTGTATTTCAATTCAAGCAGATGATGGCCTGGCAGCGCAAGACATCCGCCCAAAATGTCGAGCCATGGTTCCTGCGCGACAGCCCCGGCTTTGCACTTGCCCCGGAACTCGACGTTCGCGACGACGAAGCCATTCTCGACAAGATCACTTTCTCGGCGTTCGAAGGCACGCCGCTGGCCATCGCCATGCGCGACTGCGGTCTCAAGAGTTTCATCATCTGCGGCATCGCCACGGAAATCGGCATTGATCCGACGGTTCGTCACGGCGCCGATCTTGGCTTCATCCCCGTCGTCCTGACCAATGCCTGCGGCGGCGGCCACGCGGATGCGGCCGAGCGGTCAATGGCCAACCTGGCCTATATGGGCGACGCGATGCTGTGCACGGTCGAGGAACTCTCAGCAGCGGTTCGATAGACCAAGGGGTACAAGTGCGTGATGCGTGGTTCGACAAGCTCACCATGAGGGGGGGGGGGTTTTTGAAAGCCCAGGGGTACGAAAACGTGTGGTTGTGGGACCAC
>NZ_JBIWBL010000001.1:1791583-2461890 GCF_044760925.1 Phyllobacterium sp. NPDC097923
GTTGCGATACACCAGGGGCAACTCGTGCGGGTGGCGTGGTGCCACAAGCTCACCATGAGGGAGGCTGCATTTTGCAGAGCACTGGATTCCCTCATGGTGAGCTTGTCGAACCACGCATGATTGTTCTGCAACGCTCTTCTCCGTTGCCACGCCCGCAATTGCGTCTGGCTGTTGAAAGGTGGGAAAGACGGGCGGTCCCTGGAGCGCGGGTCTTGGGGTATGCGGTATGCGATGCTTGCGATCCTGGGGACCACCCGCCCCGACGTTTTCAGGCCTTACCCAACGCGTAACCATTGAGCCAAACCTCCCCGGCCGCACAGGTTTTCCTCCCTGCAGGGCCGAAGCGCCGATCCTTTCCCGACTTTCGAAAGTTTCCGGAAGAATTCCCGCCGGAAAGGACACGAGAAGAATAAGCGCGGACGGGAGAACGTGGATAAGTTGGTGGTGAATTTCTTATAAAACAACAGCTTGGCTGTTCCCACCCCCCTCTGTCCTGCCGGACATCTCCCCCACAAGGGGGGAGATCACATCGGCATAAACGCTTTTGCGTTATTTTCAATGTTGAAGATTAGCTGAAACGGTTGTGACAGCTGATCTCCCCCCTTGTGGGGGAGATGTCCGGCAGGACAGAGGGGGGTGAAAATCACACAAAAGGCTTGGCGCATGAATGCCTTTTCTAGCCCGCCAGCATTTCCCGCAGCACCATCCGCTTGAACGTTTCAACAAGCGCATCGCCTTCCCCGCGCTCGACGGAAATCGCCAGATGCATGGTGGCTTGGCCCAGATGCATGATCAGGAAGCTGGAACTCTCCAGCGCCGCCCTGTCCGCCGCCGGGTTGATGCGCAAACGCGCCGCGGCAAGCACGGCGCCATTCAGGCGGCTGTCATGCAGATCGATATCGCGCAGCGCCTTGTCCGCCTGCGTTCCCGACCAGATGTCACGCATGACGGGTTCGGCCAGAAACATCGCGTGATACGTATCGATCAGATCCGCAAAAGATGACTGCAAGTCCTTCATATCACTGACGTTTTGCAGTGCATCAGCAATGCATTCACGCCCCAGTGCATTGTACCTTTCCGCCAGCGTCCGGATGATCGATCCCTTGTCCGGAAAATACTGGTAGAGCGATCCGATCGATATCTCCGCCATCTGCGCCACATCGCTCATGCGCATGGCGTCGCTGCCGCCCGTGGCGATAAGCGTCGAGGCACAGGACAGAATACGCTCCACCCTCTCCCTGCTGCGCCGCTGCGTCGGTTCCTTGCGCGGCATGGTGGCTTCCCTGTCGCCGGAGGCAGGCACAACAGACGCAATCTCGTTCATGGGCAGGATCTCCAAGGTTCTCAAATTCCGCTTGACTCGCAGAATATGAGGATTTATCACATATTGCAAATGTGAGTATTGCTCATATTTGCACAAGGGAGATCACCATGACCAGCAGCAACAGCATATCGACAGCAAAACCCATTCTCATCGTCGGCGGTACGGGCAAGACCGGACGCCGTGTGGCGGAACGGCTCGACGCGCAGAATGTGCCCGTGCGCATCGGTTCGCGCAGCGGCAGCCCGGCCTTTGACTGGGAAGACCGCAATACCTGGCTTCCCGCGCTTGACGGCGTCAAAGCCGCCTACATCACCTATTACCCGGACATTGCCATTCCCGGAGCAACAGAGACCGTCGAGGCATTCGCGCGGCTTGCCGTGGACAATGGCGTCAAACGGCTCGTGCTCCTGTCGGGGCGCGGCGAACACGAAGCCCAGCGTGCCGAAAAGGCATTTCAGCAGTCCGGTGCCGACTGGACCATCGTCCGCGCCAGCTGGTTTGCCCAGAATTTCAGCGAGAACGTCATGCTGGCCTCCATTCTTGCCGGTGAACTCGCCCTGCCGGTCGGCGATGTGGGCGAGCCGTTCGTCGATGCCAACGATATTGCCGATGTGGTGGCGGCAGCGCTGACGGACGATCGCCATATCGGTGAGCTTTATGAGGTCACGGGGCCGCGTCTCTTGACTTTTGCGCAAGCGACGGAAGAAATCGCCAGCGCCGTCAAACGCGATATTCGCTATGTGACGATCACGCCGGAACAGTTCTCGCACGGGTTGGCGCAGGAACAGCTTCCGCCTGAAATCGTCGGCCTGCTCAACGAGCTCTTCACCCAGGTGCTTGACGGGCGCAACGAATATCTCGCCGATGGCGTGCAACGGGCGCTGGGCCGCGCCCCGCGTGACTTCTCGCACTACGTTCAGGAAACAGCAGCGACCGGCATCTGGTCGGATATTTCGGAGGGACAGTAACATGTGGCTACCCATTCTCACCCTTTTGGCCGCCCTGGGAAGCGGCCTGATGGCAGGGTTGTTCTTCGCTTTTTCAAGCTTCGTCATGACCGCGCTGGCCAAACTGCCAGCCGAACAGGGTATCGCCGCGATGAATTCGATCAACGTGACGATCCTCAATTTCTCATTCTCCCTGGCCTTTTTCGGCACCGCGGCGATCTGCGTCGTCCTCGGCGTGGTCAGTGTCATGCGCTGGGGTGAATCCGGGTCGCTGGCGCTGCTTGCCGGCAGCGTGCTTTTCCTTGTCGGCACCATCATCGTCACCATGGTGTTCAACGTGCCGCTGAATGACACGCTGGCTGCAATCAGCCCGACAAGCGCCGAAGGCGCGAGTGCATGGACGACCTATCTGAATGACTGGCTGCCGTGGAACCATGTGCGGACAGTGGCGAATTTCGCCGCCCTCGCCGCCTTCATCTTCGCTTTCGCCCAGCAGTCGCAGGCATGAAGCATCCGGTAAGCTGAAACGCTTATCCGCTCTGCCCGGACAATCGAACCCGGCCGTCCCCACGGCCGGGTTTTCATTTCCGGCGCCTGCAAAAATCACGCTTGCGGATCACATAAGTCTATGCTTATGTATTGGCATGTCTGAAGTCGATATATTCAAGGCCCTTGCCGACCCCACCCGCCGCGCCGTGTTCGAACGGCTGGCCGATGGCGAGAAGAATGCGACCGAGCTGCGCGAGGGGTTTTCCCTGTCGCAGCCCGCCATGTCGCAGCATCTCGCCGTCCTGCGCTCCGCCGGCCTTGTCGCGGAGCAGAAGTCGGGCCGCCACGTTCATTACCGGGTCAATCCCGACGGCCTGGCGCAACTGCACCAATGGCTCCACCGCTACCGTGCCTTCTGGCCGCAGCGCGTCGATGAGTTGAAACAGCTTTTGAAGGAAATGGATCAATGACCAGCGAAACAGCGCAAGCCGATACCGCACTGCGTTATGAATATGATCTGGATGCCGCGCCTTCAAAAGTCTGGCGCGCGCTGACCGTACCGGAATTCGTTGCCCGCTGGCTGCTGCCCGATCCGCAGGCGCCGCAGGAGCCACCGCGTATCTCCCTTGAGGTCATCGAAGCCGATACGGAACGTTTCGTCCGCTATTCCATGCGCGAAGAGGATGATGCCGTGGCTGACAGCATCGTCACCTTCCGGCTCAACCCCAATGGCTCCGGCGGCACGATTTTCAGCATCGTGCATGAGCCTGTGATCGCAGTGATGCCGCAGGGCCGCACCGCTGCCAATGGCAATGCGCCGCCGACCGCCATGCGCCTCGCCGCTTAAACACACAGAAATACAACTGATGAAGGAGTGTTCGCCATGCGCGACATGATGCAGCTCGTCCCTATGGTCGTGGAACAATCCAGCCGCGGTGAACGGTCGTTCGATATTTATTCGCGCCTGCTCCGGGAGCGCATCGTCTTCCTGAACGGTCAGGTGGAAGACGGCATGGCAGCGCTGATCTGCGCGCAGCTGCTGTTTCTCGAATCCGAAAACCCGAAGAAACCCATCTCCATGTATATCAACTCGCCCGGCGGGGTCATCACCTCGGGCCTTGCCATCTATGACACCATGCAGTTCATCACCTGCCCGGTCGCCACGCTGTGCATGGGCACGGCGCGCTCCATGGGTTCATTCCTGCTGATGGCGGGCGAACCTGGCCACCGCGCCGCCCTGCCCAATTCGAGCCTGCATGTGCACCAGCCGCTCGGCGGGTTTCAGGGACAGGCCTCGGATATTTTCATTCAGGCGCAGGAAATGGCGGTGGTCAAGCAGCGCATGACCCGGCTCTATGCCCAGCATTGCGGCCGCACGGTGGAAGAGGTCGAGAGAACCCTCGACCGCGACCATTTCATGACCGCGCAGGAAGGCCTCGACTGGGGCCTCGTCGATACGATCATCAGCAAACGCGACGGCAGCCCCTTGCAGCTTCCCAGCAGCTGACGACGGGCCACATCGACTTTGACATCGCCGTTTTCTTCTTTTATACGGCTCGTCCACACCGATGGAGTGTTTATGTCTAATCAGTCTGAGTCCCTCTAAAGCCCCAGCTTCTTTGAAGGTTGGGGCGTGAAAACAGGAGCCCCGCGCCAAAGTTCTTTGGCAGCGGACGTGTTCTTATGGGCTTTTGCCCGTTTTCCCAGGACTTGGATCAATGGACATTTCGCGCGACGAACAGCGCATACTTCACCTGCTCGCCCAGGGCGGCAAAATCTTGCTTGAAAAAGATGAGCGCAAGGCCATCACGGATATCGTCTGCCTGACCCGCGATGGTGCCCGCTACACGGCCTGCGACCTCAGGCTCTTCCGCAAGCTCAAACAGAAAAAGGCCATCGCCTCCTCCGGCGGCGGCCCTTACCGGGTAACCCGGCGCGGCCTGCAACTGGTGCGCTCGGAGCTGGACAACCGGTAATCGCATGGCCGGCGGCGTGGAAACACGCCGCCGGTTTTATGCAACGAGTTTCCACAAACCATGCGTTTGCAGAGCCATATTGTGCGTGGTTCGACAAGCTCACCATGAGGGATGTGGTTTGGTGCAAGATCAATCACAAACGTTGCAGAACTTAGCTCCCTGCAATCCTCATTCTCCCTCATGGTGAGCTTGTCGAACCACGCACAATGCTGATGCAAATATGGCCCGTATCTCTCCTCAAAAATCTTCCGGTTCCGGAATCCGCCCGAAAGCGATCTTGGAGCCGATGTAATTGCCGGGTCCGGTCGTCAGCCCGAGATTGAGCGCCTTGGAACCATGGCGCACCCGCACCCTGTCGAGCAGGTCCGAAACGCGTTCCCATTGGCCGCGCTGCTCGGTCATCCCCCGCGTGTCGAACAGATCAAGGCTTGCCTCCGTCTCGCTGGAAAGATCATGCAGCACGACGGTGACCGAATTGACCTTCTTCATTTCACCTGCCTTGATCAATTTCTCATGCAAATCATTGAGACAATTGAGAAAACTGTGATCATCCCGTGCCGGGCGGAACTGGCCTTCCACCGTCACGCGGCTATCCCAGCGTGTCCCGACGGTGTAGCTGAGCGCGCCGGCACGGTAATGCGACCGGCGCAAACGCCGCGCGGCGCTGAGGCACAGCAGCCGCGCGCATTGCAGCACCTTGTCCGGTGCCCGCCAATCCGGTGGCAGGTTGCGGCCGTGACCGAACATGCGCTTGACGGTCTCCGGCTTTTCCACGGCATAGCCATGCAGCGCCGAGACGAAACGCTCGCCCTCGACACTGTTCCAGATCGCACGGGCATGTTTGGGCGCCAGCGCCCAGAGACCACGCACATCGTTCACGCCGGACTGCCCCAGGCGCTGTTCCATCCCCTTGGAGATACCGGGCAAATCCTTCAACCGGAGGTCGAACAGCCGTCCCGGCAGGTCATCATGATCCAGCACGACGCAGCCATCGGGCTTGTCCATTTCAGCGGCGATCTTGGCAAGAAGCTCGTTGAGGGAAACGCCGATCGAACAGGTCAGCACCGCGCCCATTTCCTCGTGCAGCGCCCGCTTGATGCGCGCCGCCAACCCCTGCGGGTCCCTGGCCTCGGAGGCCAGCAGCGTGCACGCCACCTCGTCAATCGAGCGCACGGCGGCAATCGGCACGCAGGTCTCGATGGTCGACAGAATCCGGTTGTGCATCTTCACATAGACATCGGGCCGCGCTTCGAGAAACACGATATCCGGGCAGAGCGCACGGGCATCGCGCACAGAGGTGCCCGTCTTGATGCCGAAGGGCTTTGCCTCGCGGCTGGCGGCAATGACGCTTGTATGCGGCGAATCCAGCGGCACCACCGCGATGGGCCGATCGCGCAGCGCCGGATCGAGCTGCTGCTCGGCGCTGGCAAAAAAGCTGTCGAAATCCAGATAGAGCTTTTCCAGATGGGTCGGTTTACGCATGGGTTCTGTTCTCGCTGCAGAATGAGAACAAAAATAGAACATCGGGCCGTTCAATGCAAACTGAATCAGGAAATGCTGCTATCCCTGCTGACAGATGTCAGGCCCGCGCGGCATCCATGATGCGGAACTGGGTGGTTGTCGAGCCGTTCCAGTGGTTCAAGGCCAGATTGCCCGCCACATGCATGGACTGGCCGAGATTGCCGAACAGGAAATCACCCAGCGGCCCGCCTGTTGCGCGAAAGGCAATCGCGTTGATACGCTTGCCGTCGGCGCCCGCCAGCGTCGCCTTGACATGGTTCGTCCCGACGGTGCGGGCATCGACGAGCCGGTGGTGCGGCAGCACCAGCACCGGCTGCGGGTGGCCGGAACCAAACGGCCCGGCCCGTTCCATCGTCTCGAAGAGCGGCACCGTTGCGCCCGATGCGCTGAGCGCACCGTCGATGGCCAATGACTGGTTCTCGCGCAGCTGGCCGACCATTTCGGCCGCCTGCTCTTCAAAGAATGCCCGCAGCGCGCCCATCTTGCCGCGCTCCACCGTGATGCCCGCCGCCATGGCATGGCCGCCGCCTTTGACCAGCAGCCCGGCATCCACGGCGCTGCGCACCAGTTTTCCCAAATCAAACCCGCTGATCGAACGGCCGGAACCGCTGCCGGTGCCGTTGACATTGAAGGCGATGGCAAAGACCGGGCGCCGGGCCCTTTCCTTCAGCCGCGCCGCGATCAAGCCGACAATGCCCGGGTGCCAGTCGTCGCTGGCCGTCACCAGAACGGCGGGTCCGCCACCGCTCGACATTTCCAGCATGGCTTCGGCTTCCGCCTGCTCCAGCATCACGGTTTCCATCGCCTGCCGCTCGGTGTTGAGCCGATCAAGCTCGGCGGCAATCCGCGCCGCCTCGTTCGGATCGTCCAGCGTCAGCAGCCGCGCGCCAAGCCCGGCATCGCCGATGCGCCCGCCCGCATTGATGCGCGGACCGATGAGATAACCGAAATGAAAGGCGCTGAGCGGTTCGCCGATGCGCGAAACCCGCGCCAGGGCGGCCAGCCCGGCATTCTGCTGTGCCCGCGCGACGAGCAGGCCCTTGACCACGAAGGCGCGGTTCAGCTCCTTCAGCGGCACCACATCGCACACGGTGGCAAGCGCCACCAGATCGAGCATCGACAACAGGTCCGGCGCCAGCGTTCCCGTCGCAATGCGCTGCGCGCGCAAGGTGCGCAGAACCTGCACCAGGGTGAGGAACACCACCCCTGCCGCGCAAAGATGGCCCTGCCCGGACAAATCGTCCTCGCGGTTGGGATTGACCACCGCCGCGGCGGCAGCCGGCAGTTCGCCGCCGACCTGATGATGGTCGAGCACGACCACGTCAGCACCCGCTTCGCGCGCAGCCTCGATGGCCGCTGCGCTGTTGGTGCCGCAATCCACCGTCACGATCAGGGAAGCGCCATTTTGCGCCAGTTCGCGCATGGCCTGCGGATTGGGCCCGTACCCCTCGAAAATCCGGTCGGGGATATAGATATGGTTGGCAACGCCGTAATGGCTGAGAAAGCGCGAGAGAATGGCCGACGAACAGGCGCCGTCCACGTCGTAGTCGCCGAAAATCGCCACCTTCTCGTGTTTGGCGATGGCCTGCGCGATACGACCGGCCGCCTTTTCCATATCGATCAGCGATGCGGGATCGGGCATCAGGCCCTTGATGGTCGGGTCCATGAAAGCTGGCGCATCGTCCACCCCGACGCCGCGCCCGGCGAGAACGCGGGTGACGAGATCGGGAAAACCATGGTTCTGCGCCATGGCGAGCGCAATATTGGCTTCACGCGGTCCCAGCCGGTCAACCCATTTCAGACCGGTTGCAGAATGTTCAATGCCGAGGAAAAGCCGTTCTGGTGCCATGCAAGGGTTCAATCATCCGGCCGCGCCGAATGCAATGCTCCGAACGATCAATCCGGTGCACAAACCAGCAATTACTGCGGGGCTGTCGCGGGTGCGGCCTGACCATTGACCGCCGGTGTCCCCAGATCATTCATCGTCGTGGCAATCGAGGTCGCGAAATCGGCAAGGCTGCGCTCGGCCGCATCCTTGCTGCCCTTGGCGTAGTTGGCAACGGGCTGGATCAGCAGATAGCGGCTGTGCATGCCGATCACGCAGACCAGGAAGGCGTGCTTCTCCTGCGCCGCATCCGCGGTGACGCACGGCATTGCCCGGCCCACACTGTAAGGCAACGTTGTCTGCACCGCGATTTCGCCGGGCTGGGTCGAATGGTACTGCGTGGCCTTTTCGAAGAGATCGCGCACAACGGGATCGTCGGGACCGTCCTTGATCGGATAAGCGGCATCCTTGTTGCTGGCCCTGACGCCAGCCATCGTCACCGTTGCCCGGGCGTCAACGGCTTCATATTCGGCCGTCACGCTGAAATCCTGCGGATTGACGCTGTGTTTGACGAGGGTAAAGGGTCCGACCATCTGCGGAAACCGGTCGGCAATCGAATTGGAGCGATAGCCTTGAATGAGATCAAGGTAAGGGTCCTGCGCAAAAGCACCGTTCAGCGGGCCCAGAAGAACGAGCGTTGATACAAGGCAACCGGTTATTTTCGTTCGGATATTCATGGCTGTTCCACCGATCTGAACTCCCGCTCTGAAAATACCTCAAAAAGCATGGCCTCAATAGGGCATTTCCTATTGAGCCATCAACGCAGTTAACAAAATGCCCTGCAGCCCGAAGGAACTGCAGGGCAAAAAGTGTTTCAAATACCGGTTCTTACTGGAATTTTGTCATGTCCTGGTGTTTTGCCTTGATCTCGCGCACGGTCTGCGAATGCGAACGCATGACGATCGTGTGGGTCTGGATATAGTCGCGGGCGAATTTCACGCCGGACAGCATATTGCCGTCAGTGACACCCGTGGCCGCAAACAGCACGTCGCCCTTGGCCATTTCTTCCATGGTGTAGATCTTCTTCGGATCGCTGATGCCCATCTTGGCGGCACGCGCAATCTTGTCGTCGCTGTTGAGCTGCAAGCGGCCCTGCATCTGGCCACCGATGCAGCGCAGAGCCGCCGCGGCAAGAACGCCTTCCGGCGCACCGCCGATGCCGATGTAGATATCGATGCCGGTTTCATCGGGATCGGTCGTGTGGATCACCCCGGCGACGTCGCCATCACCGATGAGGCGGATGGAGGCGCCCGTTGCGCGCACTTCCTCGATCAGCCGCGCATGGCGCGGGCGGTCCATGATGCAGGC
Organism: Phyllobacterium sp. NPDC097923; assembly: GCF_044760925.1. NCBI lineage: Bacteria > Pseudomonadati > Pseudomonadota > Alphaproteobacteria > Hyphomicrobiales > Phyllobacteriaceae > Phyllobacterium > Phyllobacterium sp. NPDC097923. The sequence continues at coordinate 1,801,034 of NZ_JBIWBL010000001.1, forward strand.
GGTGATCTCACTGACCGGAACGCCCTTGGCCTTGGCCACCGCAGCGATGTTCTCCGCCGCAGGCGCATCGAGCTGGATGATTCCGGCGGGATAGCCCGGTCCGACGGCAATCTTTTCCATGTAGACGTCGGGCGCGTAAAGCAGATTGCCCTTTTCGGCAATCGCGATCACGGCGAGTGAGTTGGGCAGGTTCTTGGCGCAGATGGTGGTGCCTTCAAGCGGATCGAGCGCGATATCGACCTCGGGGCCCGTGCGCGTGCCGACTTCTTCACCGATGTAGAGCATCGGCGCTTCGTCGCGCTCGCCCTCGCCGATCACCACGGTACCGCTGATGGGAAGACGATTGAGTTCCTGACGCATGGCATCCACGGCAGCCTGATCGGCAGCCATTTCATCGCCGCGCCCGCGCAGACGGGCAGCGGCCACGGCGGCACGCTCGGTCACGCGGACGAGCTCAAGGGTCAAAATACGGTCGAGGCCCATCGAAGTCTGGTCAGAAGTTTTCGGCATAATCTATCCTGCGTTCGTGTGGGAATTACCCTTTTGCGGATCAACAGGGTACTTCCTAGCATTGCTGTGCAAACCTTTTGTCAAAGTCGCAGAGCAGCGGCAAGACCCCGCCGGCAGGAAAGTGCCTTCACCGAAAAAGCTAATCGATTAAACGGGGTAGCGGCCGTTCACGAAGCAATACAAGCCTTTTACAAACGGTCATGGGCCGGCTGTATCAGCCGGCGCGTTCGATGCGGATCATCTGCGGCTTGTCCGTGGAATGGCCATCCTTCACGATACCCTCAAGCGCCTTCTTGACAGCCGCCTCGGTGGTTTCGTGCGTGACGAGGATGACTGTCTTGGTGGCATCCGGGTGGCTTTCCGCACTCTGGCGCTGGACGATGGATTCCAGCGAAATGTCATTGTCGGCCATGCGCTTGGCAATCGCCGCAAAAACGCCGGCACGGTCATGCACGGTCAGACGAATAAAGTATCCGCCCTCGTGCGAGCGCATTTTGGCACGTTTGTAGGGCGCCAGCGATTTTGCCGGCGTGCCGAAGACGGGGCCGTGCTGGAAGCCCGGACGGCTCTTGGCGATGTCGGCGAGATCACCGATAACGGCAGATGCCGTGGCGGCACCACCGGCGCCCGGACCCGACAACAGCAATTCGCCGAGAAGATCGGTCTCGATCGCAACCGCGTTGGTTACGCCATGCACCTGCGCAATCACCGATTCGACCGGCACCATGGTCGGATGCACGCGCTGTTCGATGCCGCTGTCTGTCTTCAACGCAACGCCAAGCAGCTTGATGCGGTAGCCGAGTTCATCGGCGGCCTTGATATCGGCCAGCGAGATATTGCTGATCCCTTCGAGATAAATGTCATCGGCGGCAATCTGCGTGCCGAAAGCAAGGCTGGTCAGGATCGCCAGCTTGTGCGCGGTGTCGTTGCCCTCGATATCGAATGTCGGATCGGCTTCCGCATAGCCGAGACGCTGGGCATCGGCGAGGCAATCCTCGAAGGAAATGCCCTCGTCCCACATCCGCGTCAGGATGTAGTTGCAGGTGCCATTCATGATGCCGTAGACGCGCGACACGGTGTTGCCGGTCAGGGACTCGCGCAAAGCCTTGATGACGGGAATGCCGCCAGCCACCGCCGCTTCGAAGTTGAGCAGGACGCCCTTCTCCTCGGCAATTTTGGCAAGAGACACGCCATGCTTGGCAAGAAGCGCCTTGTTGGCGGTGACCACATGACGGCCGGATTTCAGCGCCGCCTCGACAGCAGCGCGCGCCGGACCCTCGTCGCCGCCGATCAGTTCGATGAACACGTCGATATTGTTCGACTTGGCCAAGGCAACCGGATCGTCGAACCATGTGGCCGACGAGAAGTCCACGCCGCGATCCCGCTTGGCATCACGGGCGGACACGGCGGTGACGATGATTTCCTTGCCGCACTGACGGGTGAGCATCTCGCCCTTGTCCCGCAAAATTTTCAGAACCGAGGCACCAACAGTGCCCAGTCCGGCGATTCCCACGCGCAGCGCATCACTCATCGTTCATTTCCCTGAAGTGTTTTAGCCTGAAGCGGCGCCCGACGGCGCCGCGAATTCCGATGTCGGCATGCCGCTCAGCGGCGCGCGTTCAACGGAATGACGTTGTGCAGCTTTTCATCCGCCGTTGCAAGGAACCGCTTGAGGTTGCGGGCTGCCTGACGAATGCGATGTTCGTTCTCGACCAGCGCGATGCGGATATAGTCATCGCCATGCTCGCCGAAGCCGATGCCGGGCGCCACGGCGACATCCGCATGCTCGATCAGCAGCTTGGAGAACTCCAGCGAACCGAGGCTACGGAACTTTTCCGGGATCGGCGCCCAGGCAAACATCGTCGCCGCCGGTGACGGAATATCCCATCCGGCGCGGGCGAAACTGTCGACCAGGACATCACGGCGATGCTTGTAGACCGCACGCACTTCCGCAATGTCGGAACCATCGCCATTCAAGGCAGCGGCAGCGGCAACCTGAATCGGCGTGAACGCGCCATAATCGAGATAGGACTTGACCCGGGTGAGCGCCGAGATCAGACGTTCATTGCCGACGGCAAAGCCCATGCGCCAGCCCGGCATCGAGAATGTCTTCGACATGGAGGTAAACTCCACGGCAACATCGATCGCGCCCGGCACCTGCAGGACGGACGGAGGCGGCGCGTCGTCGAAATAAATCTCGGAATAGGCCAGATCCGACAGAATGATGATTTCATTCTTGCGGGCGAAGGCAACCACATCCTTGTAGAAATCCAGCGATGCCACGTGGGCGGTCGGATTGGAGGGGTAGTTGAGGATCAGTGCCAGCGGCTTCGGAATGGAATGGCGGATACCGCGTTCCAGCGCCGGAATGAACTGGTCATCGGGCATGGCCGGGATCGAACGGATGACGCCGCCGGACATGATGAAGCCGAACGCGTGGATCGGATAGGTCGGATCTGGGCACAGCACGACATCGCCGGGCGCGGTGATCGCCTGCGCCATGTTGGCAAAACCTTCCTTGGAGCCAAGGGTCGCCACGACCTGCGTGTCGGGATTGAGCTTCACGCCGAAACGCCGCTCGTAATAGGCGGCCTGGGCACGGCGCAGACCGGGAATGCCTTTCGAGGAGGAATAGCGGTGGGTGCGCGGGTCCTGGACGGCCTCGCACAGCTTGTCGACAATGCCCTGCGGCGTCGGCAGGTCGGGATTGCCCATACCCAGATCGATAATGTCCGCACCGGCCGCTCGCGCGCTCGCCTTCAGGCGATTGACCTGTTCAAAAACGTAAGGTGGCAGGCGGCGAACTTTATGAAATTCTTCCATAGGTTTGGGTCCGGTAAAAATGGGTTCTATGTGCGGGTGCGCTATACACCCAAACTGTACGGCGGTCGAGCGATCATTGACACCGCGCGTCGCGCGCCGGGTCAATCGCCGTCATGCCATCCAGCCCGGGATTCTCCTGAGCAAGACACCCATTCGTGGTGTCTTCATGACCTTGCCGGCAATGGGTTATTGCCCGCTTTCAATAGCCTTCAAATCGTCCTGCTGCTGCTGGACCAGCTTCTTCATCTCGGCCTGGCGCCGGGCAACGGCTGCCGGATCGGCGGTGGCATTGCCCTGCCCGCCTTTGGCCGCCACCAGCTTCTTCTGCAGATCGTCCTTCTGCTGCGGCGTCAGCTGTGCGGTCTCGCCCTTCGGATCGGGCGTGAAAACCGGAAAAGTGCCGGTGTTGACAGGACCGGTCAGGGGCGAATTCGACATGGGCTCGGGCGGCATGTTCGCGCAGGCGCTCAAACCGGCAATCAGAACGGCGCCAACCGAGAAGCGGATGATGGTTTTGACCGAGATATTCATTGTTTGTCCTGACTGCCGGAATCGATATTCATCATAGTGATATGAAATGCACGTTAGAGGGATAGCATTAGAGCAACCGACATTCAAATGGGTTCAATTCCGTTTCTCCCATGGAAATACAATCTGCGAAGATGGTGACAAGGCCGTGATCTTTCCTGCACAATGACCGCAATTGAATGTCCGTTGCTCTGACTTGTGGTATCATATCTATTATGCTGATCGGGAGGATCGGCGGGAGGGAACGAATATATGGATAATCCAGGCGACAAGAGTGCAAAAACGCCGAACCTCGACAAATATGTCATCAAGGATCCGGAAGCTTTCGCGCGCAATGTCGCCCATATGATCGAACAGGCCGGCAAGGCCGCCTCCGCCTGGGTCGAGCCGCGTGAAAAGGGCTTGAAGCGCGACACGATCGCCGATCCCGTCACCGATGTGGTGAAAACCCTCTCGCGTGTTTCCGAATACTGGCTGTCCGAACCGGGGCGCGCGCTGGAGGCGCAGACCAAGCTGTTCGCCAGCTATATGGCCATCTGGTCCAATTCCATCCGCCGCATGAGCGGTGAACAGGTCGATGACGTCGTCAAGCCCGACAAGGGCGACAAGCGCTTCGCCGACGAGGACTGGGGCAGGAACGCTTTCTTCGACTTCCTCAAGCAGGCCTATCTCGTCACGGCAAACTGGGCCGGCGAACTGGTCACCCATGCCGAAGGCCTCGACGATCACACGCGCCACAAGGCGGCGTTCTACGTCAAGCAGCTGACCACGGCGATATCGCCCAGCAACTTCCTGCTGACCAATCCGGAACTCTACAAGGAAACGGTCGCTAGCAATGGCGAGAACCTGGTCAAGGGCATGAAGATGCTGGCGGAAGACATCGTTGCCGGCGGCGGCGACCTGCGCCTGCGGCAATCGGATATGACCAAGTTCGCCCTCGGTGAAAATGTCGCGACCACCCCCGGCAAGGTGATCGCGCGCAGCGATGTCGCAGAAATCATCCAGTATGAACCCGCGACGCCGGATGTGCTGAAACGCCCGCTGCTGATCTGCCCGCCGTGGATCAACAAATTCTACATCCTCGATCTGAACGCAGAAAAATCCTTCATCAAATGGGCCATCGACCAGGGACACACCGTGTTCGTGATTTCCTGGGTCAATCCAGACCACCGGCACGCCATGAAGGACTGGACCGCCTACATCAATGAGGGCCTGCGCTTCGGCCTCGACACCATCGAGAGTGCAACGGGCGAAAAAGCGGTCAACGCCATCGGCTATTGCGTCGGCGGAACGCTTCTGAGCGCCGCCCTCGCCCTTTTTGCCCAGGAAGGCGAAAACAGGATCAGGAGCGCGACCCTTTTCACCACGCAGGTCGATTTCACCTATGCGGGCGATCTCAAGGTTTTCGTCGACGAGGATCAGATTCGCGCCCTGGAAGCCGCCATGTCCGCCGAAGGCTATCTGGACGGCACGCGCATGGCGACGGCCTTCAACATGCTGCGTTCCGGCGATCTGATCTGGCCCTATGTCGTCAACAATTACATGCGCGGTCGCGATCCTGTCCCATTCGATCTTCTCTACTGGAATGCGGATGCCACGCGGATGAGTGCGGCCAACCACTCCTACTACCTGCGCAACTGCTATCTCGACAACAATCTGGTGCGCGGGATGATGAAGCTCGCCGGGCAAAACCTGTCACTGGGCGATGTCAAAATCCCCATCTACAATCTCGCCGCCAAGGAAGACCATATTGCGCCGGCATTGTCGGTTTTCACCGGCTGCAAATATTTCGGCGGCGACGTCACCTATGTCCTGGCCGGCTCCGGCCATATCGCCGGCGTGGTCAATCCGCCCGCCAAGAACAAGTATCAGTATTGGACCGGCGGTTCGCCCGTCGGCGCGTTCGACGAATGGCTCACCAACACGTCGGAACATCCCGGCTCCTGGTGGAATCATTGGCAAAAATGGATCGAATCGCAGGACGACGCGCGCGTTCCCGCACGCCAGCCCGGTGAAAATGGTTCGGAAATTCTCGGCGAGGCGCCGGGAACCTACGTGCGCATCCGCGTGTAAAAATTCGCTGTTTTGCTGGCTTTTGAGCCTATCCTGGTCGTGAAAACCATGGCAGGAAGGTGGCCAATCACGTTTTCGCCTCATTCTGGCTATAGCCCGGAGCTTGTGGAGACGTTTAAAAATCGTTAACTTTGCGCTCTCTCTGCCGGTGTTTTTGCACTTCAACTAAACTTCGCGAGCATCCTGCTCATCTCAAAGCGGATTGGACTGAACCATTGCAAGAGCCGGAAAAGACGAGACGGGGGAATCGTTGAACAAGCTGTCAGCCTCAGTAGCAGCCTTCCGGGCGAGCACCGCTATTTGCTTCGTAACGATTTTTGCGATGGCGACAGCATCCTGCACGTCGACAGGATCGGCACCGACTGCCGGCTCCGTCCTCAACGTCGCTTCAGCCACCACAAGCACCGCGACAGCCAGCGCCAATGCGAATGCGATTCCGGCAGCCGGATCGGAAAAAGCATCCCCCGAAGCACTGGCCCTTGCTGGCGGCGCCGAGACAAACGCCGCCAAGGCAGCCACTCAGGCCGCCACGTCGGCGGAACAGGGCAAAACGGTTGCCGCCCATCCGCAATCACCGAAGGAGGCGGCCACCGCTGAGGCCGCAGCCAAAGCGACTGTGGAAACAGGGCAGCACGTCACAGCCTTCGCGCCCGCGGTGGTAAAGCCGCCGGTAAAGACATCGCTGTTCGGAAGCGCCGCGCCGGAAACGGTCGAGCAACCGCAAGCAGCCGAATCGCATGCCGCTCCGGAAACCGGCGCAAAGCCAACCAAGGCGGACGCGGAAGCCAAGGCGGCACAGGTTGCATCAGCCGGTGCCGGGCAGACAATCACCGTTCCCGAAGCCAAACCGGCAGCACATGCACCGGCATCCGACAGGGACAATGGCTTGCTGGTGCGCCTCTTTGCCAACAATGCCGGTGCTGCCGCGTCGAAACGTCAGGTCGCCGTCATTCAGCCCAAGGCGCAGGCACAACTCAAGGCCATCAGCGGCAATGCGCCGGTACAGGTGGCCAGCGCCGCCGGATTGCCGTCGCCATCGAACTACCGACCGACCGAGCATCTGTCGTCCCTGCCCGGCGTGCGCCCCAATGGCGGCATCCAGATCATGCAGCGCGACAGTCTCTATCAGGACGACGACGAATCAGCCGCCGCGCCGGTGATTCTGGCTTCGGCGGCCGGACTGGCCCGGCTGGCCCCCAATGGGCTCAAGGTTCAGCGCGAAAGCGTGGATGTCGCCTGCCTGAAACCGCAACTGGTCGGCATGCTGAAAACAATCGAACGCCGCTTCGGCAAATCGGTGATCGTGACGTCAGGCTATCGCAGCCCGCCTTACAACCGGCTCGTGAACGGCGCCAAGGCCTCGCTCCACATGTCCTGCGCGGCGGCGGATATCCAGGTTCCCGGCGTTTCCAAATGGGATCTGGCGAATTTTGCCCGGACAATGCCGGGTCGCGGCGGCGTTGGCACCTATTGCTATACCGAATCGGTTCACGTCGATATTGGCCCGACTCGCGACTGGAACTGGCGCTGCGGCAGCCGTCGCGGCTGATCCGGATTAATTGCGGCCGTTCGCGGCCGCCCATGCGCACGGCATTTGTGCACAGCCCCACGAAGAATTTTCACTTTTCCCAAAAAAGAATGAAATATGGGGTTGCAGTCGAAAAACTGTTTCACTATAAGCCGCTTACCTGCAGGCGCCCATCGTCTAGCGGTTAGGACGGCGCCCTTTCACGGCGCAAACAGGGGTTCGATTCCCCTTGGGCGTACCAGGCTTTCTCCCCGTAAAATCAGTATATTACAGAAGCCGGCTCATAGGCCTGCGCTTTATCCTTTCATGCAAAACGGCCAGCCCCCGCAAGAGCCGGCCGCGCTGTCTTTGGTCCTTGCAGCTAGTTGGCAGGGGCCGGCTTTGCCGGTTCCGGTGCCGGAGTGGTTGGAGCTGCGCCGGGTTTTGCGGGCTCCTGGGTGGTCGCAGGCGGCTTGCTGCCGCCCTCAGATGGCTTGTTGTCGCAAGCTGCCAATGTGAACGCAGCGACCGCTAGAACGGGTACGAAAAACTTACAGTTCATCATGTCTCCTCCTATGCGTTTCACCCGCCGTGGGCAGGCGTATACAGGATGAGACAGGGCGGACGATGAGAACAGACCTGCATGTTCAAGCTTTGTCACCGGCTGTTAAAGAAAGTTATGAGGCTCCATACCTGACCTGACTTATCATCAATCACTGCTGAGATTCCGATCTCCGGCAGTAGGGTTCGGTTTAACCTCCAAACCAACCCGAATTCTCCCACCCCAGAGCAAATTTGCCTGCCTTTCCCAAGGCAGGCCTTTTTTGTCTGCGGCCTGACCTACCCACCGCCTTCGGTCCCGGTTCAGCGCCTGCGAATGGGCACAGACGGGCCACAATCTAAGCATGTTTTTCCCATCCTATGTCACCATGCAGGAAAACATATTCATGAGCAGACAAACGAAGATAACAGTGACGTTCTTGCTGGCCGGCCTTGCTGCGACGGCTGCCATGCTCATGGCCAATCTGTCCCTGGCCGATGTGATCAGGACGGTTCAGGGCCTGTCCTGACGTTTCAGGCGCGATTAGCGATTGTCCGGCCTTCCCCGGTCGGGTAGATCTCGTGGATGATTTTCCCTGCCCCTCTCGTCACCGGCCGACTGGTCCAGCGTTACAAGCGCTTTCTTGCCGATATCATCCTCGATGATGGCAGCCCGATCACCAGTTCCGTACCCAATACCGGCTCCATGCTCGGGCTGACCGATCCCGGCATCCGCGTCTGGCTGTCCTTGTCCGATGACGGCAAGCGCAAATATGCCCATACGCTGCAGATCGTCGAAGCGCAGGGCACACTGGTCGGTATCAATACGGGCCTGCCCAACCGGATCGCCGAGGAAGCCATTGTGGCGGGGCTTCTGCTCGCGCTCGGCGGGTATGGCGCGCTCAAGCGCGAGCAGAAATATGGCGTAAATTCCCGCATCGACATTTTGCTGACCGATCCGGAACGGCCGACGGCCTATGTCGAAGTGAAGAACGTGCACTTCTCCCGCACGGCAAATCTCGCGGAATTTCCCGATTCTCCGACAGCCCGCGGCGCAAAACATCTGGACGAGCTTGGCAACATGGTTGAGAATGGTCACCGTGGTGTCATGCTTTACGTGATCCAGCGCGACGACTGCGACCGCTTGCGAATCTGCGGCGACCTAGACCCGGTTTACGCAAGGGCGTTCGAGCGGGCAATGCGCCGCGGGGTTGAAGCTTACGCAATAAGATGCCACATCACGCCTTCGGGCATTGCTGCAACAACTGCGATACCCATTATTGATTGACGCCAAGCGGAAAGCACCATGGTCACCTATCTCGATGCGCAGACAGCGCCCCTGAAGAACACCGGACAGATCAGGCTTCACGGCCCTGAAGGTTTCGCCGCCATGCGCAAGGCCTGCCAGCTCACGGCACGTTGCCTGGATGAGCTCGCCAGTCTGGTTGAACCGGGTGTGACCACCAATACCATCGACCGCTTTGTCTTCGAATTCGGCGCCGATCACGGTGCCCTGCCCGCAACCCTCAACTATCGCGGCTATACGAAATCATCCTGCACGTCGATCAATCACGTCGTCTGCCATGGTATCCCTGATGACAAGCCACTGCGCGAAGGCGATATCGTCAATATCGATGTCACCTACATACTCGATGGCTGGCACGGCGATTCCAGCCGCATGTATCCCGTGGGCGAGATCAAGCGTGCCGCCGAGCGCCTGATGGAAGTGACGCATGAAAGCCTGATGCGCGGTATTGCGGCCGTTCGCCCTGGTGCCCGGACCGGTGCCATCGGCGCCGCCATCCAGAACTATGCCGAAGCGGAGCGCTGCTCCGTTGTTCGCGACTTCTGCGGCCACGGTGTCGGCCAGCTTTTCCACGACGCACCGAACATCCTGCATTACGGCACGCCCAATGAGGGCGTTGAACTGCGCGAAGGCATGATCTTCACCATCGAGCCGATGATCAATCTCGGCCGCCCGCATGTAAAAGTCCTCGCCGATGGCTGGACAGCCGTCACCCGCGACCGTTCGCTGACAGCGCAGTATGAACATACGGTCGGCGTCACCAAGGACGGTTGCGAAGTCTTCACCCTTTCACCCGCAGGCCTGTTCGCTCCGGGTTTGAAACTCGATTAGGAACGCAGGGGCCCATGAGCGAAGACGAGCCACCCAAGACTTTCTTCCTCAAAGAGCCCTCACCAAAATCGCTGCAGAAACAACCTGGTGTTGAGAAAACCGCCGATACAGCCAACGCTGCCAGCCAGGCCGCGGAACCGCATTACACCGGCCACCGCGAGCGGATGAAGGAGCGTTTCCAGAAAGTCGGCCACCAGGGCTTTGCCGACTATGAAATGCTGGAAATGCTGCTGTACCGACCCATAAGGCAAGGCGACACCAAGCCACTGGCCAAGGCGCTTCTGGCCCGCTTCGGCAGTCTGGCGGAAGTCCTGGGCGCGCCGGAACATCTCCTGCAGGAGGTAAAGGGCTGCGGCCCGACCGTTGCCTTTGATCTCAAATTCATCGCCGCCCTTGCTCACAGGGCCATGCGCAGCGGCATTGGCGAACGCACCATGCTTGGCTCATGGAGCAAACTGATCGACTACTGTACCGCGGCCATGGCGCACGAGCCGCGCGAGCAGTTGCGTATCCTCTTTCTCGACAAGAAAAACATGCTGATCGCCGACGAGGTACAGCAGGTCGGCACCGTCGACCACACGCCGGTCTACCCGCGCGAGGTGATTGCCCGGGCCCTGCAACTGTCCGCGAGCGCTCTCATTCTCGTGCATAACCATCCCTCGGGCGACCCGACGCCATCCAAGGCGGATGTCGAGATGACAAAAACCATTGCCGGCATCGGAGCACAGATGGGAATCATTGTTCACGACCACATCATCATCGGCAAGAACGGCCATGCGAGCCTGAAGGGCATGAAACTCTTCTAACCCTGGCCGGGCGAACCGCAATCGCGATCAAATGCATGTCGCCGACAATGTGTATTGGTATGCCGTGCCCCAATGGAGAGTTGCATGAATTCGGTTGAGAAAGCGATCTGGTATGTGGAGGGTCATTTCGCCGAGGAGATCACCCTCGACGATATCGCCGATGTGGCGGGCCTGTCACGGTTTCACATGTCCCGCGCCTTCGGCATCTTTGCCGGCCGCTCGGTCAGCAGTCACATCCGTGGCCGCCGGTTGACCGAGGCAGCAAAATCCCTGTGCGAAGGCGCTCCGGATATTCTCAGCGTCGCGCTCGATGCCGGCTACAGCTCCCATGAGGCATTCACGCGGGCGTTCCGCGATCAGTTCGGCCTGACGCCCGAACAGGTCCGCGCACAGCGCCATACCCGTAACATCCCATTGGTGGAGCCGATGAAAATGGACGAAAAGTTTATCACCGATATCGAAGAGCCACGCATCGCGAACGGCAAACCAATGCTGGTCGCCGGCATAGGCGAACGATACACCTGCCAAACCAGCAGCGGCATTCCGGCGCAATGGCAGCGTTTCAACCCCTATTTCGGCCATATCACCGGCCAGATCGGCAATGTGGCCTACGGCGTCTGCTGCAACAGCGATGACGCCCAGAATTTCGATTACATCGCGGGCACCGAGGTTGCCGATTTCTCCGACATCCCGCAGGAGTTCGCTCGGCTGCGCATTCCAGCACAGACCTATCTGGTGTTTTCGCATCGCGACCATATTTCGACCATTCGCAGCACGATCATGACCATCTGGGGCAAATGGCTGCCGGAATCCGGCCATGCCCTGGCCGATGCACCCAATTTCGAACGTTATGGTCCGGAATTCGACCCGCGGACCGGCAATGGCGGAATGGAGATATGGATTCCGATCAAGGCCTGAACCGGCATCGAATCCATACTGACGGGTGCTGTCAGCAGGAAATCCGCTATGATGGGCCCGTCATAGCGGAGACACCACCATGTTGCAGGCATGTCTGAATGGCGGGCGCATGCGGGATTTTCACCCTGCGCTCCCCTTTACAGCCTCGGAAATTACCAGGGACGCCGCACTTGCCGTGGCGGCTGGCGCCCGCGAGCTGCATATCCACCCGCGCGGACCGGATGGAATGGAAACGCTGGAGCCGGACCATATCGCCGAGACCCTGCAGGCTGTTCGTTCGGCCGTGCCGGGCATTCCCGTCGGCCTTTCCACCCATTGGCGCATCCCTCCCGGCGGCCTTTCGCGGCAGAAACCCATTAACAGCTGGACGACCTTGCCCGACTACGTTTCGATCAACCTGATCGAAGCGGATGCGGAGGATTTGATTGCGCACGTTCTCGGCAGGGGTATCGGCGTCGAAGCGGGGCTCTGGTCCGTCAGCGATGCGGAGCGCTTTGTCGGCCTGAAGAATGCGGCAAAATGCTTGCGCGTGCTGATCGAAATCAACGAGCAGGACATCGACGAGGGATTGCGGGCCGCCGATGGTATTCAGGCGGTTCTGCGCAAGGCAGGCAATACAGTGCCTATCCTCATGCATGGCGATGAAGCCAGTGTCTGGCCCATCTACAGCGAAGCCATGGCCAAGGGCTTTGACAGCCGTATCGGCCTGGAAGACGGCAATCTCCTGCCGTCGGGACAAATGGCTGCGGGCAATGCCGATCTGATCCGCGCCGCGCTCGACCTGGTGTCTCGCTGAGATCGCTTATATCTCATCAAGAAACTCGCCCAGAAACCGGCGGAGTCGCTCCTGTCGCACCTGGGCGATCTGCGCACCCCTGACCGTGTTGAACCCCGCAGTCAACTTGAAAAGCTTGACCTCAAAATGATCGATGGCAAAACTCTTGTCATCGAGGTTACGATCGATTGCCATGGGGTCCAAGGGATCATAAAGCCCACTCCCCATCCGGCCAGCGATGTAGAAACATCGTGCAGCGCCGACCATGCCAATGGCATCCAGACGATCCGCATCCTGCAGGATTTTCGCCTCCAAGGTACGTGGAGGGATGTTTGCCGAAAAGCTGTGTGCTTCGATGGCGTGCGCTGTGGCAGCAACGCGCGGGGATTGCCAGCCAATATCGGCAAGAAGCTTCGATGCTTTTTCAGCAGCCAACCGCGAGGCCTGCGCGCGATGGGGTGAATTCTTTTCGACGGCAACGCAGTCATGCAGGATTGTCGCTGCGGCCAGTATTTCACGGTCCCCACCCTCCTCGTTATGAATTGCTGTTGCATTTTTCCACACACGCAAGAGATGAGACAGGTCATGCGACCCATCACTCGTCCCATCGGTTGCATGAGGCAGAAGGTGTTCGGCAAGCGCCTCGAACGGCGCAAAGGCAGCAATGGACATCGGCGAAATCTCTACGGAATCAGCTAGACTCGCAGCATACGCTGCCCAGCAATTACCACGCACCAGAAATGAAAAAGGCCGCTCGAAAGCGGCCTTTTCAATCAGAGAGACAAAAGCTTACGCTTCGTCTTCGGTCTTCTTCTTGGCGGCCTTCTTCGGCGCTGCCTTCTTGGCAGGCTTCTTGGCTTCGCCGGACTTTTCATCCGACTCGTCTTCAGCCATCAGCTCTTCCTTCGTCACCTTCTTGTCGGTGACATTGATGGAAGTGAGAAGGTGATCGACAACCTTTTCTTCGAAGATCGGAGCGCGCAGATTGTTGATCGCTTCCGGAGTCTTGCGGAAGAATTCATAGATCTGCTGTTCCTGGCCCGGATACTGGCGAACCTGATCGTAAACGGCGCGCTGCAGTTCCTCTTCGGTCACTTCGATGCCGGCCTTGTTGCCGATTTCGGAGAGAACGAGGCCAAGACGAACGCGGCGTTCAGCCAGCTTGCGATATTCTTCGCGTGCTTCTTCTTCCGTGGTCTCTTCGTCTTCGAACGTCTTGCCGGCCTGTGCGAGGTCCTGGCCGATCTGTGCCCAGATGTTGTTGAACTCGGCATTGATCAGGCGTTCCGGCGATTCGAACTTGTACTCGCCGTCGAGCGCATCGAGAATCTGACGCTTGACCTTCTGGCGGGTGAACGAGCCGTACTGGCTTTCGATCTGCTCGCGGATAACCTGACGCAGACGGTCGGCGCTCTCGATGCCGAGCTTCTTCGCGGTTTCGTCGTTGATTTCGAGTTCGCCGGGCTTGCCGATTTCCTTGACGGTGATGTCGAAGGTCGCATCCTTGCCGGCGAGGTGCGCTGCACCGTATTCAGCCGGGAAGGTAACCTTGATCTGCTTCTCGTCGCCAGCCTTGGTGCCGATCAGCTGATCTTCGAAGCCGGGAATGAACTGGCCGGAGCCGAGGATCAGGGTCGCATCGGTATCGGCGCCGCCATCGAACGGCACGCCGTCGATCTTGCCGAGATAGTCCATGGTGACGCGATCGCCGGATTCAGCCTTGCCCTTCTTGGGTTCGAACGTCTGGGCGGAGCTGGCAACGCGCTTGACCTGCTCTTCAACTTCCGCGTCGGTCACATCGACCACTTCGCGCGTGACGCTGATCTTGGAAGCGTCCTTGAGTTCGATAACCGGCAGGACTTCGTAGTTCAGCGTGAATTCGAAATCGGCTTCGCCGTTCAGAACCTTGTCCGCTTCCTTCTCGTCTTCCGTCATCGCAACTTCCGGCTGGGTCGCCGACTTTTCGTTGCGCTCCGCAAGGATCGTGCGCGAGGAATCGCTGAGGATCTCGTTGACGACTTCAGCCATGAACGACTTGCCGTACATCTTGCGCAGGTGATTGAGCGGCACTTTGCCGGGGCGGAAGCCATTGATGCGCGCCTTGGCGCTGGCACCTTGGAGGCGTTCGGAAAGCTTTGCTTCCAGATCCTTGGCCGGAACGACGACCTTGATCTCGCGCTTCAGCCCTTCATTGAGCGTTTCAGTAACCTGCATGTCCAAACCTTCACTTTTTTTAACATTTGTCCCGCCGTCGCCGGCCTGTGAGCCAAATTGCGGGAGAAAAACTGTCTGCCATCGTGGCTTCTGGTGCAGATGGGGCGAGCCATGCCCTCACCATCCACGTTGATTTTATTGCTTTATTTCTCTTTCAGCTCATTTTTTGTGACACAATTCATATCACAGAACCTGTCACAGAGCCGCGCAAGAAATTGCACCCTTACCGATTGGTGGCTCCATTTACTTGCACTGCGTACAAAAATCAATGGCACAGCCTCAGGGTCGGGCAAACTTCTGCACGGCAAGTCAGGCACTTTCATGATCGCAACAACACGTGAAATATTTGCCTGATGACAACAATGTGCAACTGTGCAAATCTTCCCGGCATGGGGACCATCGATAGCCAACTGGAAATATGCCTCAACGGAATTTGGAACTGCCCTTGCGCTGGTCCCTATCGAAACTAAATACTAAATCGATACAATCTGAGAAATTGACTTGTTTGTCTGCGGCGCCAGCATTCCAGCTGTTCTGGTCAGCGCATCACCTGACCCGTAGCCGTACGATGAATCACCAGCGCTGACGGCGATGCCCAGGCATCCCCGAGACGCCTGGAAGTCTGATCGTCATGGAGGCCTGCCCTTGTCACGGAATTCTCTCTCTACCTTCAAAATCGGTGTTGCAATCGCGCTCATGGCCGCCTCTCCGGCACTGGCGCAGAATGCGCCCCCGCCTCCAACCGTCACGGCAGCCAAGCCTGTCGTCCGCGATGTGATCGACAGCGATGAGTTCATCGGCCGCTTCGAAGCGGTCGACCAGGTCTCGGTACGCTCGCGCATCGATGGCTATCTCGATACGGTGCATTTCAAGGACGGCTCGTTGGTCAAGAAGGGCGATCCGCTCTTTACCATCGACCAGCGCCCCTACATATCCGCTCTGGCGCAGGCCCAGTCCGCGCTGGAGGTGGCCAAAACAACGGAAACCTATGCGGAAGCCCAGTTCAAGCGCACCCAGTCGCTGACCGGCAGCGGCACGCTGTCCGTGTCGACGCTGGATGATCAGCGCCGCGCCTATCTCGCCGGTCAAGCCAACGTCGTTGGCGCACAGGCCGCTGTTGACGCTGCCCAGCTCAATCTGAACTACACGCAGATCACGGCGCCGCAGGATGGCCGCATCGACCGCAGGCTCATTTCCGTCGGCAATCTCGTCAATGCCAACAACACCATCCTGACAACCATCGTTTCGCTCGATCCGATCGATTTCTATTTCGACGTGGATGAGCGCAACCTCCTGTCCTATGCCAAGACCGCCCGCGAAAACGGCAGCAATCTGCAGGAAGGAGGCGGCGGCCTCGAAGTGACGGTGCGGCTGACCGATTCCAACCAGCCGCCGTTCAAGGGCAAGCTCGATTTCGCCGAGAACCGGCTCGATGATGCCACCGGAACGATGCGGGTGCGTGCCCGCTTCAACAATCCGGATTTCGTGCTGCAGCCCGGGCTGTTCGGCCGGGTCGAAGTGGCCGCCTCCAACACCTATAAGGGCATTCTCGTGCCCGACGAAGCGGTTGGCTCCGATCAGAACGAGCGGGTTGTCTATGTCCTCAATGCGGACAACTCGGTCACGACCAAGCCCGTGCGTCTCGGCCCCAAACTCTACGGTTATCGGGTGATCCGCAGCGGCCTGACCGGCGACGAGACCATCGTGGTCAACGGCCTGATGCGGATTCGCCCCGGTATCAAGGTCAAGGCCGACGTCATCCAGCTTCCGCCGGAGGTGAAGGCTGCGGAGGCGGGCCAATGAGATTTGCGCATTTTTTCATCGACAGGCCGATCTTCGCATCCGTCCTGTCGATTGTGCTGCTGATCGTCGGCGGGATCGCCTACACCCAGCTCCCTGTCGCCCAGTATCCGGAAATCGCGCCGCCAACCATTGTCGTGCGCACCGCCTATCCCGGCGCCGATGCTGAAACCATTGCCAACACGGTCGCCACCCCCATCGAACAGCAGATCAACGGCGTCGAGGACATGCTCTATATGTCTTCCTACTCGACCGCCGATGGTTCGATGGCGCTGACCATCACCTTCAAGCTCGGCACCGATCTCGACAAGGCACAGGTTCTGGTACAGAACCGCGTCGCCATTGCCGTACCGCAATTGCCGCAGGACGTGCAGCGCAACGGCATCACCACGACGAAAAGTTCGCCCGACCTAATGATGGTCGTGCACGTGCTTTCGCCCGACAACCGTTACGACCAGCTCTATGCCTCAAACTACGCCAATACCCGCATCCGCGACGTGCTCTTACGGCTCGACGGCGTCGGCGAAGTCACCATCTTCGGCGAGCGGCAGTATTCCATGCGCATCTGGCTCGATCCGCAGAAACTCGCCGCATACTCCATGACATCGGCTGATGTGGTTCAGGCACTGCGCGACCAGAACGTGCAGGTCAATGGCGGTGCCATCGGCGGACCGCCCACGCCGGGCACAAGCGCCTTCCAGTACACGGTCACCATGCAGGGTCGGTTCAGCGATGCGCGGCAATTCCGTTATGTCATAGTCAAAACAAGCGGCGACGGCCGTCTGGTACAGTTGCAGGACGTCGCCCGCATCGAACTCGGCGCCAAGGATTATGTGACCAACAGTTATCTCGACGGCAGTCCTGCAGTGGCACTGGGTATCTTCAGCCGTCCGGGCACCAATGCCCTTGCTGCTGCCGCGTCCATCCGGTCCACCATGGAGGAACTGTCCAAGGATTTCCCTCCGGGCCTGAAATACGACATCGTCTATGATCCGACGGAGTTCATCGCGGAATCGATCTCCGACGTTTACAAGACGATCTTCGAAGCCGTGATTCTCGTGGCGCTGGTCGTTCTCGTCTTCCTGCAATCCTGGCGGACGGCAATCATCCCGATCGTGGCCATCCCGGTCTCATTGATCGGCACCTTCGCCATCCTCTCGGCCTTCGGCTTCTCGCTGAACATGCTCACCCTGTTCGGCCTGGTCCTCGCCATCGGTATTGTGGTGGACGACGCCATCGTGGTGGTGGAGAACGTCGAGCGAAACCTTGCGGCGGGCATGAGCCCGAAACAGGCCTCGCACACGACCATGGACGAGGTGGGAACCGCCGTTATCGCCATTTCACTGGTGCTGATCGCGGTGTTTGCCCCGACGGCGTTCATTCCCGGCATATCGGGCCAGTTCTACATCCAGTTCGCCGTGACGATCTCGGCAGCAACAGCCATTTCGGCCATCAACTCGCTGACGCTCTCTCCTGCGCTGGCGGCAATTGTGTTGCGCCCGCATGACCATGCGGTCTCCAAAAACCCTCTGGCGCGGGCTGGCCGGGCCTTGGCCAATGGCTTCAACACCGGCTTCGACAAGATGGCGAACGGCTATTCCTGGATCGTCCGGCATCTCGTCGGATCGACCATCGGTCTCCTCGCCTCCCTGCTGGTGTTCGCAGGGCTGCTGGTCGCCACCTGGTTCATGGCGGTCACGATCCCGCGCGGCTTTGTGCCGCCGATGGATCAGGGCTATGCCATCGTCGTCGTCCAGCTGCCCGACGGTGCTTCGCTCGCCCGCACGGACGCGGTGATCGAAAAGGCATCGAAGATCATCAAGGGCATTCCGGGCGTGCGCAACGCCATTGCCTTTGCCGGGTTCAACGGCGCAACCTTCACCAATGCGTCGAATTCCGGCGTGGTGTTCGTTCCATTCCAGCCGTTCGCGGAGCGGATCAAGAACGGACAAACGGCCAATTCCATCATCGGCCAGGTCTATGGCAGCCTGCAAAGCATCCAGGAGGCCTTCATCATCGCCGTGCCGCCGCCGCCGATCCGCGGCGTCGGCAATGCCGGCGGCTTCAAGATGCAGCTTTTGGATCGCGACAGTTCCGATATGCGCCGCGTCCTGGGATTGGCCTATCAGATGATGGGCGAAGCCAACCAGACCCCCGGCCTGACCGGCGTCTACACCACGTTCTCCGCCAACAGCCCGCAATATTTCCTGGAGGTGGACCGTGACAAGGCACAGGCATTGAACGTGCCCATTCCAAACATTTTCGAGGCGCTTTCAACCAATCTTGGCACCTCCTATGTCAATGACTTCAATGCCTTCGGCCGCGTCTATCAGGTGCGGGCGCAGGCCGACCAGCAATACCGGCTGGACCGGACCGACATCCTTGCCCTGAAAGTACGCTCGGCAACGGGTGCGCTGGTTCCGTTGGGCACGCTGATCAACATCAAGGACACCAATGGCCCCTCGCTGGTGCAGCGATACAACATGTATGTATCGGTGCCGCTGCAGGGCAATGCCGCGCCCGGGGTTTCCACCGGTACGGCGCTCGACAAGATGGAGGCCCTTGCCACCAAGACACTGCCCAGCGGAACGACGTTCCAGTGGACGGAACTGGCGCTTCAGGAACGGCAGACCGGAAACACGGCGATCCTGATCTTCGGACTGTCCGTGGTGTTCGTCTTCCTCGCCCTTGCCGCACAGTATGAAAGCTGGGTGCTGCCATTGGCGATCATCCTGATTGTGCCGCTGGCGGTTCTGGCCGCGCTGATCGGCGTGTTCCTGCGCGGGATGGACAACAACATCCTCACGCAGATCGGCCTTGTCGTCCTGATCGGCCTGGCGGCGAAGAACGCGATCCTGATCGTGGAATTCGCCCGCCAGCATCAGGCGGAAGGTGCAACGCCTGTTGAAGCCGCCATCGAAGCCAGCCGCCTGCGGCTTCGCCCGATCCTGATGACCGCCTTTGCCTTCATCTTCGGTGTCGTGCCGCTGATGATTGCCCAGGGCCCCGGCGCGGAAATGCGCCAGTCACTCGGCACGGCTGTGTTCTCCGGCATGCTGGGCGTGACCTTCTTCGGCCTGTTCCTGACGCCGGTGTTCTACGTTGCGCTCCGTTCATTCGGACGCAAGAAGGCACCGGTTGAAAAGCCGGCGGAAGAAGCCCCGGCCCACTAGGCTTGAAACGCCCGACACAAGGATCGCGCCGGCTTATCACCGGCGCGATTTTTCATGGATGCCGAATTTGATGGTGTGAGGCATTGCAAAACACCGCGCTTTCAAGACACTGCGCGGCAGATTCCAAGGGAAAGTGACGCTCATGACCAATCAGGATATTCGCCCGACCATCGATGCTCCCGATGACGATCCGCGCATCTGGCTCGAAGAAATCGACGGCGCACAGCCGCTCGCATGGGTGGAGAAGCAATCCGCCGCAACCATGCAGCGCTTCGGCGGCCGGCAGTTCGAGCATGACCGCGACGTCCTGACCGCCATTTTGAACCGGCCGGACAAGATCCCGATGGTCGGACGGCGCGGCGATTATCTCTACAACCTCTGGCAGGATGAGAAGAACCCGCGCGGCCTGTGGCGCCGGACCACCATGACATCCTACAAGACGCCCGAGCCGGAATGGGAACTTCTGCTCGATATCGATGCCTTGGCCGCAGCCGAAAATGACGACTGGATCTGGGCAGGCGCGCAGATCGAACCGGAGAAGCGGCAACGGGCCATTCTCTCCCTGTCGCGCGGCGGCAGCGATGCGGTGGTCAACCGCGAGTTCGACCTGGACACGCTGCGGTTCATCGAAAACGGCTTCAACCTTCCCGAAGCGAAGGGTGGCCTCGGCTGGCTCGACCGCGATACGGTGCTGATATCGAGCGCCCTTGGCGAGGGCATGGCCACGCAATCCGGCTATGCGCGCACCGTCCGCCTGTGGCGACGCGGGACCGATCCGCTGGCTGCACCGGTGATTTTCGAATGCGCCGCGGATTCCATGGCCGCCGGTGCCGACATTGACCACAGCAGCGGCAGCGAGCGCCTCTGGTTTGTCGAGCAGCATTCCTTCTTTGAAACCGCCGGATGGCTAGGCGATCGCAGTGGCCCCGGGCAGCGCGTGGACGTGCCCGCAACGGCCTGGTGGAATTCCTACGACCAGTGGCTGACGGTCAAGCCGAGAGAAGACTGGACAGTCGCCGGCATCACCTACCCCGCAGACACGCTCCTCGGCATTTCGCTCCAGGCATTTCTTGCCGGAGAGCGTGATTTTCAGGTTCTGTTCGAACCGGGTCCGCGCCGCGCCCTGCAGGGGTTCTTCTGGAACGACAAGAAGCTGGTCGTCTCCTATCTCGACAATCTCGCGCCACGCTTCGAGATTTTCGAGCCTGCACTTGGCAAATGGGCAAAAAAGCCCATTTCGGTCGTGCCAACCGAGGGCATCGTTCATATCTGGTCGCTGGATGTCGAGGACATCCACGCCAATGGCGAACTGCTCGTCGCCGCGCAGGACCCGATAACCCCGGCGCAGGTGCTGCTTCTCGACATTGCCGAGCCCAACACACTGGCTGCCCCCACGCTGCTCAAACAAAGCCCTGCGGTCTTCGATGCGACCGGGCTTGTCGTCACGCGGCATGAGGCGATCTCCAGCGATGGCGAGTCGATCCCCTATACGCAGATCGGACCCAAGGGTGAAACCGGCGATGCACCGGTGCACATGACCGGTTACGGCGGATTTGGCGTGTCGATGGAGCCCTATTACAGCGCGTCCGTTGGCAAGTTGTGGCTCGAGCGCGGCGGCACAAGCGTGGTCGCCAATCTGCGCGGCGGCGGCGAATTCGGCACCGCATGGCACGACGCGGGGCGCCGGGCAGGCAAAAAGCTCTCGCATGATGATTTTGCCGCCATTGCCGCCGATCTGGTGCGGCGCGGCGTCACCCGGCCGGGCCGTATCGCGGCGGAAGGCGGTTCCAATGGCGGCCTGCTGATTTCCAACATGCTGACGCGTTATCCCGAACGCTTCGGCGCCCTGTTCTGCACCATTCCGCTGATCGACATGCGCCGCTACAACAAGCTTCTCGCCGGGCCGAGCTGGGTCGACGAATATGGCGACCCGGACAAGCCGGAGGATTGGGCTTTTCTGAAGGAAATGTCGGCCTATCACGCGGCTATGCCCGGCCGGCCCTATCCGCCGATCCTCATTGCCACAACCCGCAGGGATGACCGCGTGCACCCCGGACACGCCCGCAAGATGGCAGCAAAGTTGCAGGAACTCGGCTACACCGCTTCGTTCTATGAGCCCGAGGCGGGCGGACACGGATACGGCAAGGACAACAGGGAGCGCGCCAGCTTCATTGCGCTGGGCTACGCCTTCCTGCGGGATGCGATCGGCTGGACGCCGGCGTAAACCTGTTCAAGCGGCGGCTTTTTCCTTTGACCCCTGAGAAGAGGGTGATATAGAGACCGGCGCTTGAGGGCCGGATACGGCCCTCATCTGCGGATATGGCGAAATTGGTAGACGCACCAGATTTAGGTTCTGGCGGGAGACCGTGGGGGTTCGAGTCCCTCTATCCGCACCACTCTTTCTTAAAATACTTCAATAGGTTGAATGGCTTTCTTCAAAGCTGCGCGATGACGGCTGTTCAGTAGGCCGGTTCCTGGTAAAGCAGGCGTCCATTGTACTTGAGCGAACGAATCTGAGCTTCGCCCGCGCTGGAGACGGCAATCACCGCATCAACCCCGCGCTCACTCTGCACCTTCTCGACCGCACGGCCCCATCCTTCGGGGAGATAATAGCGTTCGATGCCGTACTGCACCGCAAAGATGCCCATGGCGCCCGTCAGCGTCTGGCCATGCATCTGGACTTCGCCAGCCGCCAGATCCCGGCGTTTCTGCCAGGAGGCCCCGGTGAAACCCCACCGGCCATCCGCGCCCTCTTTCAGCGTGACGTAGATGTCGGCAAGACCTGTGGTATCCGGCTTGGTGCCGCTCACCTTGTCGGCTTCGACGGACGAAATCCCATAGCCAAGCCGCACATATTCGCCGCGCAACAGGTCGCGCGGATCAACCGGCTGCGTGGCCAGCGTGATCATTGTGCCGTGGCGCAAAATCATCGCGTGCTTTTCTATCATGGCATAAAGCGCGCCCGACTGCAGAAGCGCAACGATCAAAGCCGGCAGCAAAAAATACTTTGTTTTCATGATGCTGCACCCTTCACCAGACTCTTCCTGTGAAGACGGCGTTCCATCCGGATAACGAACACCGCAAGCAGCAGGACGAGCACGCCGACGGTCAGGAAGAAGCCAGCGGTACCGATCATCGTGCCGATGGTCTCGAACGCGATATAGAGAACCTCCAGCGAAAACAGCCCATAGGCGCTCCACCGTATGGCAAGATTGCGGTGCCCCGACAAAGCCAGACCGGCGATCGCCACGGCAAGGATGACAATACCCGTCATGACATCGCGAGTCTGGGCAAAGATGTGGTCGTTGAACTGGAAAATCAGCAGCACCATCTGCACCGCCAGAAATCCGTAGGCGCCGAGACTGATGCTCCATCCGGTCGCGCGGTCCAGCACAGCCGGATGCAGTGCGTCCAGCAGAAACAGGCCGAGCCCGGCAATCAGCATCATCCACAAGACGACAGTGACATCCCGGTCGAAGTGAACGATGCAGACAAAGGCCAGCACGAGGACAGCGAGGAAGTGCCGGGCCACCTGCGCACCCGTATACCAGATCAGGCCCGCCGCAATCACCGCGAAGACCGGAACGATCCAGATATAGGACAAGCGCGATGCCGTTTCCGGTTCCAGGCTGGCCACGAGATAGAAACCGGCAATCACGATGCTGGCGGAGACGAGTGTCGACGAGCGCAACAACAGCGCGGCGACAACCGTCCCGCCCGCCCAGAGCAGCGCCGCGGACGCCACTTCACCCGACAGATGATACATCTGGCCGACCAGTGCGATCCCGGCACCAAAGGCGATGGCGCCCAGGAGATAGAGCGCCTCACTGAAAATCCTGTCGCCCTTGTTCGCCCGCCATGCGCCGCCGAGATAACCGCACCAGAGCACGGCAAAGATCAAGCCGACGCGAACAAGGCGCGGCATGGCTTCCCAATTGGCGGCAATCAGCGACAGCAGCGCCGCGCCGAGGAGAATGACGCCCAGTATGGCCAGGACATTGCCCAGCCCGAAACCCGGGCCCTGCCCGGCGATATCGGCGCGCAGGCGGTCCGCCGTGGCGTCATCGATCAACCCGTCACGCTGCCACCGTGCAATGTGCTTGCGCAGGGTAAAACCGACTATCATGCATTCTGCTCCCGACTCGAGCTGTAAGATTAGGGCTCCGCCCCTGATAAGGCCAGCCACATTGAAAACGCAATTGCAGCCGGATTCGGGCTAAAGGTCATGAAGATGACATTTGTGCGACGCAGCAATTAAAATCGATTAATGATGCAATGCAGCATATGCATAGCTGATCTGCAAACTTGGCTCTGCACATTCGCCAAGGCATCCACTATCTTCAGGTCAACGATCAAGAGTGATCAACGAAACAACTGAACCGAATGGTGAATGAAATGAACCTTATCCGCTCCTACAGCAACTGGCGTCGTTATCGTGACACGGTTTCCGAGCTGAACCGTCTGTCGACCCGCGAACTGAACGACCTGGGCATCTCCCGCTCGGACATCCCGTTCGTCGCCAAGAAGTCCGCAGTACGCTAATCGCATAACAGAATATCGCCGGGGTTCATCCTCCTCCCAGAGCCCCCGCGATCAAAGGCCGGCACTCCTCCTCCCAGCCGGTCTTTACAAAACGGCACCCACCGCACCTCCTCCCGCGGTGGGTGTTGTTGTTTCCAGGGTATGCGGTTCGAGACATCTGCTCACCGCCTCCCTTTTCAAATCGACTCCCGTTGCGATCCATGCCTGCGACCATTCGGGTCAAAGCCGGGCTGGAAACATGCACCCTGGAGTTCTACAGTCTGAGTCCCCCTTCACATCCTCCCCGGGAGACTTACCATGCAAAAACGCCCTCTTGGCCGCACAGGCCTGTCGATTGCTCCGCTGGTTTTCGGCGGCAATGTCTTCGGCTGGACCGCTGACAAGAAAACCTCCTTTGACCTGCTTGACCGCTTTGCCGATGCGGGCCTCAATACGGTCGATACGGCCAATGTCTATTCAAGTTGGGTTCCGGGAAACAGCGGCGGTGAATCAGAAACCATCATCGGCGAGTGGATGAAATCCCGCGGTATGCGTGACAGGATGATCATCATCACCAAGGTCGGCGGCGACATGGGCAAAGGCAAGAATCTCAGGGCCGCCAATATCGCCGAGGCCGTCGAAGCATCGCTGAAACGTCTGCAGGTGGACGCCATCGACCTCTACCTCTCCCATTGGCCGGATCCGGCCACACCCCACGCGGAATCGCTTGCCGCCTATGACAAGCTGCTGAAAGCCGGCAAGGTCAAATCCATCGGCGCATCCAATTTCGATGCGAAGCAGCTGCGCGCAGCGCTCGACACCGCCAAGGCGGATGGCCTGCCGCGCTATGACGTGCTCCAGCCGGAATACAATCTCTATGACCGCGCCGGCTATGACGGCGCGCTGCGCGACCTGTGCATGGCCGAGGACATCGGTGTCATCACCTATTTCAGCCTTGCGCGCGGGTTTCTCTCTGGCAAATACCGCAGCGAAGCCGATCTTGGACAGAGCCAGCGTGGCGGCGGTGTCAAAGCCTATCTCAATGCGCGCGGCTACCGCATTCTGGAAGCGCTGGACGCGGTTGCGGCCAAGCATGGCGCCAAGCAGGCCGAGGTTGCCCTGGCCTGGATTATCGCACGCCAGGGCGTCACCGCCCCCATCGCCAGCGCCACATCGCTGCAACAACTGGAAAGCCTGATCAAGGCGGCATCCCTGACGCTCGACAAGGCGGACATCGCCGAACTCGACAAAGCCAGCGCCTGACACACCGACAAGCCGCTGCGGATGATCCGCAGCGGCGTTTGCACCATTGAAGCCGGACGCCAAACGGTTTATTGGGGTGCTATGTCAAACACACCCGTACACATCATTGGCGGCGGTCTCGCCGGTTCCGAAGCTGCATGGCAACTCGCCGAAGCAGGCATTCCCGTCATCCTGCACGAGATGCGTCCCGTTCGCGGCACGGACGCGCACAAGACGCAGGATCTTGCCGAGCTTGTCTGCTCCAACTCGTTCCGCTCCGATGACGCGCAAACCAACGCCGTCGGCGTGCTGCATGCGGAAATGCGTCTCGCCAATTCGCTGATCATGGCATCGGCCGATTCCCATCAGGTTCCCGCAGGCGGCGCCCTCGCCGTGGACCGCGATGGTTTTGCCCAGGCTGTGACGGCCAAGCTGGAAGCCCACCCGCTGATCACCATCGAGCGCGAAGAGATCACCGGCCTGCCCCCGGCAGAATGGGACAAGGTCATCATCGCCACCGGGCCGTTGACGGCACCGTCGCTGGCCGAAGCCATTGGCAGGCAGACCGGCGCCGATGCCCTCGCCTTTTTCGATGCCATTGCGCCCATCGTGCATTTCGACAGCATCGACATGAACACCTGCTGGTTCCAGTCGCGCTACGACAAGGTTGGCCCAGGCGGCACCGGCAAGGACTACATCAACTGCCCCATGACCAAGGAGCAGTATGAGGCTTTCGTGCAGGCGCTGATCGGCGGTGACAAGACCGAATTCAAGCAGTGGGAAGGCACGCCCTATTTCGACGGCTGCCTGCCCATCGAGGTCATGGCCGAACGCGGCGTCGAAACCCTGCGCCACGGCCCGATGAAGCCGATGGGCCTGACCAATGAGCACAACCCCACGGTCAAGGCCTATGCCGTCGTGCAGCTGCGGCAGGACAATGCGCTTGGCACGCTCTACAACATGGTCGGCTTCCAGACAAAACTGAAATACGGGGCGCAGACGGAGATTTTCCGGATGATTCCCGGCCTCGAGAATGCCGAATTCGCGCGGCTGGGCGGCCTGCACCGCAATACCTACCTGAATTCACCCATCCTGCTCGACCCGACGTTGCAGCTGAAATCCCGCCCGGGCCTGCGCTTTGCCGGGCAGATCACCGGTTGTGAAGGCTATGTGGAATCGGCAGCCATCGGTCTGCTTGCGGGACGTTTCGCCGCCGCCGAGCGTCTCGGACATGCTTTGACACCGCCGCCGCTCACCACGGCCTTTGGCGCGCTGCTCGGACACATCACCGGCGGTCACATTGTCAGTGATGAAGAACCCGGCAAGCGCTCCTTCCAGCCGATGAATGTCAATTTCGGCCTGTTCCCGCCGATTGAGGCGCCGAAGTCGGAAGGCAAACGGCTGCGCGGCAAGGAAAAGACCAACGCCAAGAAACGCGCCATGAGCGCGCGTGCGCTTGCCGATTGCCGCGCCTGGCTGGGCCTGCCTGCGGTGGCCGAGGCTGCGGAGTAACGAGCACAGCTTGTTGCATTCCATGGTGTGCGTGGTTCGACAAGCTCACCATGAGGGAATCCAGTCCGTTGCAAAATGCAACATCCCTCATGGTGAGCTTGTCGAACCACGCACAACGCTAATGCCATCCAAGGCTAGCGCATCGACGCCCTGAGCATCACCCACTGGCGCTTCAACGGTGAAATTACCGCTGTTTCATCGGCTGCTGCGGCGCCATTGGCCCTGATCCCCTTCAGATAGGTTCTGGTCAGGCTTACCGGCAGATAGGCCGGACGCAAAGCGGCGGGGAGCGATTTTGCGCCGGCTTCATATTTCCCGAGATGATCTTCCGCCAGCGCCGTCATCGCATCGATGGCGCGCTTGACTGCGTCCTTGTCGGCGCCCTCAAGCACTGTTTCGGCACTGCAGCCAACCGCGGACAGGATGTCAGCCGGGATATAGACCTGTCCGCGCCGGCGGTGCAGCGGCAGGAGACGCAGAAGGCCGGTAATGGCCTGGGCAACCCCCGCATGGCCCGCCATATCCGCATGGGCCGGCGCCTTTTCCACATCAAGCACAAGCGAGGCAAGCTGGATCAAGGCCGAGGCCGTCTCGCCGCAATAGCCCTCAAGGTCGTTGCGGCTGGGCATGGGATCGTCATAGAGATCGAAAATGCGGGCTTCGCAGTAATTGTCGAAGGCGGCGCGCGGCAGATTATGCACCTTGATCGCCTCCAGCAGGGCCGCCGCCACCGGATTGCCGACGGCCTCGCCATGCTCCGTGCCGTCGATCAGGTCACGCCACCACTGCAGACGTACCTCGCCCGGCAGCGGATCGTGGATCAGGTCACGGATGCGGGCGATCTCGACATTGAATGCATAAAGGGCGGCCAAGGCACCTCGTTTGTCCTCCGGCGCATAAAGCACCGAGAGGTAGCGGTCGGGATCGGCATCGCGCAGCAATTGCAGGCAGTGGGTCTGGTTCGCGTTCATGGGGCTGAGATACAGAGAACCGCCGGTTTAATCCACTGCAATCAGTGCCGCAGCGACGGCACGGTCTTCCGCCAGCAGAACATTATAGGTGCG
This sequence comes from Phyllobacterium sp. NPDC097923, assembly GCF_044760925.1. Taxonomy (NCBI): domain Bacteria; kingdom Pseudomonadati; phylum Pseudomonadota; class Alphaproteobacteria; order Hyphomicrobiales; family Phyllobacteriaceae; genus Phyllobacterium; species Phyllobacterium sp. NPDC097923. The sequence continues at coordinate 1,829,177 of NZ_JBIWBL010000001.1, forward strand.
CACGGCCGCGCCGGTGCTCATGGGATCGGAGGAAATGCGGTGCTCGCGCAGCACGTCACGCAGGGCCTGCGGCAGACGGCGCAGTTCGGTGCCGGTTCCCACCAGCAGAATCTCGATATCGGCCGCCTGTTCGAGCACTAGCGCCAGATCCTCCGCCGTCAGCGCGGTCTCGATCTTCGGCGCCCAGCCATGGATACCCGATGGCAGGCACAGGATCGATCCGCGATGCGACATGTCGGCAAACCGGAACCCGCCATTGCCATAGGCGTCAATGGGTGCACGGCCCGGAAAATGCGCGTCGCGGATTTCAATGCCCTTGGCCACGGCGCTATGCTCCGCTCTGCCTGGCGGGATGAGCATCATCGATCACATCGCGTCCCTTGAGCCCGAACAGCATCAGCAAGGGTCCGGCAACGAAGATCGACGAATAGGTCGCAACGACAATGCCGACCGCGATGGTCAGCGCAAAAGAGCGGACATCATCGCCGCCATAGGCATAGAGCACGACCAGCGCGAGGAAGGTGGCCAGCGATGTCAGGATGGTGCGCGACAATGTCTGGTTGATCGAGGCATCGAGAACCGCCGACAGCGAAACGCTGTTGCCATGCCGCCGCAGGTTTTCCCGGACGCGGTCGTAAATCACCACCGTATCGTTGAGCGAATAACCGACAATGGCCAGAAGCGCCGCAATGCTCCAGAGGTTGAACTCCATCTGGAAGATAATGAACATCCCGAGCAGCAGCACCACGTCATGGATGGTCGCGATGATCGCACCGAGGGCAAAATGCCATTCGAAGCGGAACCAGACATAGGCGAAGATCGCCACCAGGGAGAGCGCGACCGCCAGTCCGCCCGCCTTGGCAAGCTCGCCCGATACAGTCGGGCCGATGACATCCACCCGGCGGAATTCATAATCCTGATCAAGCTCGCCGCGGATTTTGACACCGACGGTCTGCTCGGCGTTTTCGCCTTCGCGCTGGCTACCAACCGTAATCAGCGCCCGGCTGTCCGATTTGAACGGTTCGATCTTCACATCGCCGATGTTCAGGTCATCCAGCCGGCTATAGACATCGTCCAGATCGATCGGCCCTTCATTGGAGGCGATCTCGACCATGGTGCCGCCCTTGAAGTCGATGCCGAAATTCATGCCGACGACAAGGAACAGCACGATGACGGCAACGCTCGACAGCGCGGAGAAACCCAGCGTCAGCCCGCGCAGCCGCATGAACGGAATCCTGGTGTTGTTGGGAATGAGCTTCAGCGGTGCACGCGGCACTTCCTTGGGCTTCGACCACTGCACCCAGGCAGACACCATCCAGCGCGTCAGCGTGAATGTGGTGAACAGCGTGGTGACAATACCGATGGTGACGGTCACGGCGAAGCCATGCACGGGCCCGGTGCCGAGGATGAACAGGACGAGCGCGGCGATCAGCGTTGTCACATTGGCATCGACGATCGTCGCCTGCGCGCGGGCAAAGCCGGAATCGATGGCCTGGATGACCGAAAAGCCGGCGCGCCGGTCTTCGCGAATGCGCTCGTAGATCAGAACGTTGGAGTCCACCGCCATGCCGATGGTCAGGACGATACCGGCAACGCCGGCAAGGCTCAGCGGTACGCCGAATATGGTCAGAACCGCCAGGATCAGGACGATGTTGACAACAAGCGCGATGCTCGCAATCACGCCCAGCAGGCCATAGGTCAGCAGCATGAACAGGATGACGAGACCGGCGCCGATGAGCGCCGCGATCTTGCCTGCAGACACGGCAGCAGCGCCAAGATCGGTACCGACAGAACGTTCTTCAATCACGGTAACAGGTGCAGGCAGTGCGCCGGCACGCATGACGATGGCAAGGTTGCTGGCACCCGACAGGTCGAAATTGCCGGTGATCTGGCCCGTATCGCCGGGAATGGCTTCGCTGATGACCGGTGCCGACAGCACCTGATCGTCAAGCACGATGGCAAAGGACTTTCCAATGTTTTCCTTGGTCGCCCGGGAGAACCGTTCCGCGCCCGCGCTGTCCAGCTTGAAGGTGATGACGGGCTGCTGGGTGGCCGTATCGACACCCGCCTGCGCCCCGACAAAATTCTGGTTGGTGACGATGGCCTCCTTCTTGACGAGGTAGGCCACGGGCGGATCGTCAAAGGAATAGACAACATCAGCGCCTTCCGGCGGCGTGCCGTCAATCGCCTGCTGCACCGGCACGGACGTATCGATCATGCGGAAGCTCAGCTGGCCGGTCAGGCTCAGAATATCCTTGAGCAGCTGCGAGTCATACAGACCCGAAACCTCGACCAGTACACGCCCGCTTCTCTGGCTCTCCACATTGGGATTGGTGTAGCCGAGCTCGCTGAGACGGCGGTTCATCACCTCGATGGCCGCGCCGGTCTGCGCCAGCTTGTCCTTGTCGACCTGCAGCCGGATGCGCGAGCCGCCTTCCATATCCAACCCGAGGGCGAGCTGCTTCTTCGGCAGCCAGTTGGGCAGGTTCGCCAACTGGATGGGGGTAAAGAGGTTTGGCAGAGCCAGGATCACGCCGACCAGAACAACGGCCCAGATGAGAAGTGTCTTCCAGCGGCTAAAATAGAGCATGCAATCCCGACCTCAAGAATCAACAGGGCGGCCTGATGCCGCCCTGTCACTATGACTTATTTCTTGTTATCGGCAACCGGTTCACCTTTGATGCGCACGTCGGACACCAGTGCGCGGATGACGCGGGCCTTGACGCCCTCGCCGATTTCGACCTCGAGTTCACCGCTGTCATCGAACACCTTCGTCACCTTGGCAACGAAACCGCCGGTGATGATCGTGTCACCGCGACGGATGTTCTTGAGCTGCTCTTCGCGCTTCTTCATCTGCGTGCGCTGCGGACGGATGATCAGGAAGTACATGATCACGAAAATCAGGATGAATGGCAGGATGCTCATCAGCATTTCCGGCGCACCACCGATACCTGTTGTCTGTGCATATGCGGGAGTTACGAACATAGAGACAATCTCCAGAGTAATACGTGTTTGAAAGTTTATAGAGCCTGCGCAATACAATGTTTGGAATGGGAAAAGCAACCGTGCAAAATCCCGTAGCGCGCTTTTCGATTTCCCATCAACATGATAGTGGCTTGAACGCAGAAAAAACAAAGGCTTGATAAGAATGTCCGAGGAATTGCTGACAGATAAACTTGACCGTCTGATTGCAGTGCTGGAGCGCATGGCACCGCCAAAACCGCAACCCGTCGATCTCGACACGGCGGATTGCTTTGTCTGGAACCCGGACAAGCTTGCCTTCGACCCCGTCAGAAAGGTCAACCGGGTCGATATTTCACTCATTCGCGGGGTCGATCGCGTCCGCGATATCCTCTTCGACAACACCAAGCGCTTTGCCGACGGATTGCAGGCCAACAACGTGCTTCTGTGGGGCGCGCGCGGCATGGGCAAGTCATCCCTGGTGAAGGCCGTGCATGCCTCCGTCAACATTGCCGCGCCCGACGATACCGGTACGCTCAAGCTGGTCGAGATCCATCGTGAGGACATCGACAGCCTCCCCTCCCTGATGGCGGCCATCAAGGACACGAAATATCGTTTCATTCTGTTCTGCGACGATCTTTCCTTCGACCACGACGATACATCCTACAAGTCATTGAAGGCGGCGCTGGAAGGCGGCGTCGAAGGCCGTCCGGACAACGTCATCTTCTACGCTACTTCGAACCGCCGGCATCTGTTGCCGCGCGACATGATCGAGAACGAGCGCTCGACGGCCATCAATCCGTCCGAAGCCGTTGAGGAAAAAGTGTCCCTGTCGGATCGTTTCGGTCTGTGGCTCGGTTTCCACAAATGTAGCCAGGACGATTATCTCTCGATGATCGACGGCTATGCCGCGCATTTCGATCTGCCGATGCAGAAGGAGCAGTTGCATGCGGAAGCGCTGGAATGGTCGACCACGCGCGGTTCGCGCTCCGGCCGCGTCGCATGGCAGTTCACGCAGGACCTGGCCGGACGGCTCGGCAAGAAGCTCTGACAAACGAAAAGGCCCGCGCATCGCTGAGCGGGCCTTCTGATTCAAACCTGAGCTGATCAGGATTCGAGATATTTCGACGGATCGACCGGGGTCGAGTTCTTGCGCACTTCGAAGTGCAGCTTTGGCGATGTCGCATTGCCTGTCATGCCCGACCGGCCAAGTTCCTCACCGCGCTTCACCTTCTGGCCGCGCTGCACGTTCAGCTTGCTCGCATTGCCATAAACCGTGACCAGACCATTGTCGTGGCGCACGAGAACGGTGTTGCCGAACTCCTTCAGGCCATCGCCGGAGTAGATGACCACGCCGTTTTCAGCGGCTTTGATCGGCGTGCCCTCGGGAACCGAAATGTCGATACCGTCATTGCCCTTGCCGTAATTGGCGACAACCCGGCCGCGAACTGGCCAACGCATCTGCGACGCACCGGTGGCGGATGGTGCCGATGCAACATCCTTCTCCGCATCGTCGATCACCTTTTCGCTCGCCTGCGGCGGCGTGTAAGGCTTTGCCTGGCTGTCAGCCTGCGGCGCAGCAATCGCTGCAGTCGGTGCCGTGCTTGCAACAACCTTTGGCTGTTCGACTGGCGGCGTCGCGGCGGTCTTCACCTGATCGACGGAACCCTTCGACTTCATGTTGTTGGCGACATTTTGCGCCAGCGAGGAACTCGATGCCGGAATGACCAGCGACTGGCCGACCCGAACGGTGCCCTCTTTCATGTTGTTGGCCTGCTTGATGGCCTCGACATTGGTGCCCGTCTTGCGGGCAATGGCATGCAGCGTGTCGCCGCCCTGAACCGTATAGGAGCCGGAATGGCTGGGTGGCGTCGTATTGTTTGCCGTCGTCGTTGCCGCGCCGTTCCGGTCCTTGACCTGCGGGGCCTGCGGAAGAATGGCTGCCGTGTTGGCGGAAGCCTGTCCCGGTGTCGCCGGCTTGGTCGGCATGCGCGCTTCACGGCCATCCGGTGTCTTCAGCGTTCCGGCTGGAGCGGCAAGCGGCGGAGCCTGCACATTGCCCACGGGCTGGACCGATGCCACCTGCTGGCGGACGGGCGCGGTGTTGGCGAGCTGACGTGCCGGCTGCGAGGAGACCGGCGGCAGTGTCGAGGCGCTGACCGCACCGACCGGCGGCAAGGCACCGCGCTGGACACCGCCCGCCGCTGGAACCGCATTGCGGTTCACCGACGCCGTATAGCGTGCATCGACTGGTGGCGTGTAACCCGTTGCACCCGCATTTTGCGGTTGAATGATTGCACGCTGGTTGTCGCTATAGCCGGAGCTGAAGTCAGCACTGGTAAAGCGCGATACTCCGGAGCTGCAGCCTGCAGCCAAACCGGCAATCATGAGAATGCTGGCATTCAGTGCCAGCCGCCGTGACGCTTTGTCTAGTACACTCAAACGCATCGCTTATCCCGCCCGTACTCAATACAAGAATATGGAGCTATTAAACCGCGTTAATGTTACCCGACCGTTAAAACGAGCAGAAAATTTGTAAAAGATTCACCAAACCCGTAAAGGGTTGCGCCTGCGCTGCGGCAGAACGTCCGTGTCAAAGGGCTGTGGCAACACCGTCAAGCAGCGGCAAAAAGCGCGCGGGCATCATATCCTCGCGCTCGAAACGGCTCCCGATCTTCGACAGGCGCGACACCACCTGCTTGCCGTCAACCGGACCGATCGGCGCAATCATGACGCCATTGGACGACAGAAGCTCGACGAACTGGCGCGGCATGCTTTCAAAAGCCGCCCAGACGACAATGCGGTCAAACGGCCCGTCATGGGTCAGGCCAAGCTTGCCATCGGCATGTTTGATGAAGATATTTTCGATCTTCAATGTCTGGTGGCGCTGCTGCGCAAGCTCAACCAGAGTACGATAGCGCTCGATGGACAGGACCCGGCCGGCGAGCCGAGCCATGATGGCAGCGGTAAAGCCGGTGCCCGTGCCGATTTCCAGAACCCGGTGCGCCGGCTCAAGATCGAGGGCCTTGATCAGGCGCGCCTGCAGGTCCAGCCCTTCCATGAACTCACCGCATTCGATCGGCAGCATCCGGTCGCCATAGGCCAGCGTTCCCAGATTGCCGGAAACAAAGGCCATGCGGGATGTCGCCTCAAAAGCCGTCATGAGCCGCTGGTCCGTCATTCCCAAAGACCGCATCCGCAGGACGAAGGCGGCAAAGCCTTCCCGTTCTGAAAGCGCAGGCTTCATGCGAACGCATCCTCCAAGGTCTGGCGCATCTCGTGCGCTGTCAGATCGAGTTGAAGCGGCGTCACGGAGATGTAGTTTTTGCGGATGGCGGCAACATCGCTGTTTTCCGCCGGCTCATCCTTGCCGCGGCCGTACCGCAGCCAGTAATATGGCAGGCCGCGTCCATCCTGCCGCTCTTCAATCGTCAATCCATGGGAAAGCTTGCCCTGCGCCGTGACGCGGACCCCGGCCAGTTCCCCGCCGCTGCAGCTCGGGAAATTCACATTGAGAAGCACGCCTTTGGCCAGCGTGACAGCCAGAAGCTTTTTCAGGAGAGCCGGTGCGCGCTGTTCGACGATGTCCCATGGCAGGACGCGTGTCCCGCCATCGAGATTGTATTCCTGCGACAGGGCAATTGAGTTGATGCCAAGGAGCGTGCCTTCGATGGCCGCGGCAACGGTGCCGGAATAGGTGACATCATCGGCGGTATTCGAGCCGGAATTGACACCCGACAGGATCAGGTCCGGCGGCTCAGGCATCAGATGCTTGACGCCCATGATCACGCAGTCCGTCGGCGTACCGCGAACGGCGTAGTGCCGGTCATCGATCTCGCGCAGGCGCAGCGGTGTGGACAGCGTCAGCGAATGGGCCAGACCGCTTTGGTCGGTTTCGGGCGCGATCACCCAGACATCGTCGGAAAGCTGGCGGGCGATACGTTCCAGAACAGCCAGACCTTCCGCATGAATACCATCATCGTTGGTCAGCAGAATGCGCATCGCCCTCTCCTATGCAGCTTTTTCGATTCGTTTCAGTCCACCCATGTAAGGCACAAGTGCTTCAGGAACTGTGACACTACCGTCCTCGTTCTGATAATTTTCGACAACGGCAATCAGTGCACGCCCGACTGCGGTACCGGAACCGTTGAGCGTGTGGACGAAACGCGTCGATTTCTCCCCTTCCGGCCGGTAGCGCGCATTCATGCGGCGTGCCTGGAAATCACCGCAGACGGAGCAGCTGGAGATTTCGCGATAGGCCTTCTGGCCGGGAAGCCAGACTTCCAGATCGTAGGTCTTCTGCGCGCCAAAGCCCATGTCGCCCGTGCACAGCGTCATCGTGCGGAACGACAGGTCGAGGCGCTTCAGCACTTCCTCGGCGCAAGCGGTCATGCGCTCGTGCTCGGCAATGGAGCTCTCGGCATCGGTGACCGACACCAGCTCGACCTTCATGAATTGGTGCTGGCGCAGCATGCCGCGCGTGTCACGGCCGGCCGAACCGGCCTCGGAGCGGAAGCAGGCTGTCAGCGCCGTCATCCGGATCGGCAGATCGCGAATGTCGAGGATTTCTTCCCGCACGAGATTGGTCAGCGGCACCTCGGCCGTTGGAATGAGATAGCGGCCATCGGTTGTCTTGAAGAGATCCTCTTCGAACTTCGGCAGCTGGCCGGTGCCATAAAGCACGTCCGCATTGACCAGAAGCGGCGGATTGACCTCGGTATAGCCATGCTCGGTCGTGTGCAGATCGATCATGAACTGGCCGAGTGCACGCTCCAGCCGCGCCAGCTGGCTCTTCAGGACGGTAAACCGGCTGCCGGACAGCTTTGCTGCACGCTCGAAATCCATGTAGCCAAGGTTTTCGCCGATCTCGAAATGCTCCCTGGGTTCAAAGGAGAAGTTCTTGAGATGACCGACGCGGCGCGTTTCGACGTTGCCGCCCTCGTCCTTGCCGACCGGGACACTGTCGAGGGGAAGATTGGGAAGCACGGCCAGCGCATCGTTCAACGCACGGTCAAGCTGGCGCTCTTCTTCTTCAGCACTCTGCAGGAAGACCTTGATTTCGGCCACTTCGGCCTTCAGACGGTCGGCCGTGGCCTGATCCTTGGCGCCCATGGCCTTGCCGATCTCCTTGGAGGCGGCATTGCGGCGTTCCTGCGCGTCCTGCAGCTTGGCGATATGCTGACGACGCTTCTCGTCCAGCTCGATCAGGCGGGACGACTGCGGCTCGACGCTCCGTTTCGCCAAAGCTGCGTCAAGCGCCTGAGGATTCTCGCGGATCCATTTGATGTCGAGCATGGTAATAAAGCCGTCTTGAAGTGTTCGTTGGATTGAGGACGTGATTGTCCGGCGAAAGCTGGAACTGCGTCAGGACGAGATATCGCTATCGCTGGACCCTGATTGTGCTTCGGCTTCAGCTGCCTCACGCTTTTTCTCGATCAGACGCGCCATCCAGATGGAAACCTCGTAGAGAAGGATCGTCGGGAGTGCAAGACCGATTTGGCTGAGGGGGTCCGGCGGCGTGATCACCGCCGCGACGATAAAGGCAATGACGATGGCGTATTTGCGCTTCGAGCGCAGGCCTTCATAGCTGACAAGCCCAACCCGCGCGAGCAGCGACGTGACCACCGGCAACTGGAACACCAGGCCAAACGCGAAAATCAGCGTCATGATCAGGCTCAGATATTCCGAAACCTTGGGCAGAAGTGAAATCTGCACTTCACCAGCGCCGCCGGTCTGCTGCATGGCAAGGAAGAACCACATCACCATGGGGGTGAAAAAGAAGAACACCAGTGCGCCGCCCATCAGGAACAGCACCGGCGACGCGATCAGGAATGGCAGAAATGCCATCCGTTCATTCTTGTACAGACCCGGCGCGACAAACTTGTAAATCTGCGAGGCAATGACGGGAAAAGCCAGAACAATGCCGCCGAACATGGCGATCTTGACCTGCGTGAAGAAAAACTCCTGCGGCGCCGTATAGATCAATTGCGCCTTTGCCGGATCAAAGCCGGCCCAGGACACGGCCCACTGATACGGGATGACCAGAACATTGAACAACTGCCGGCCAAAATGGAAGCAGACAAGGAATGCCACGAAAAACGCCACCAATGCCCAGATCAGCCGGCGGCGCAATTCGATGAGGTGTTCGATCAGCGGGGCCGAGCTCTTATCAATGTCGTCGTCGGTCTTGCTCAAGATTTTGTCCCCGTATCGCCAGCTTTGGCCTTGGCACGCGGCTTGGCCGTTCTTTTTGCTGGTGCAGTCTGTGCAGGCGTTTCTGCCGGTATTTTGGCGGCAGATGGCTTGGCCGCAACTTTGACAGGCGCAGCGGCCTTGGCCGTTGCCTTGGCTGGTGCAGCCTTGCCGGATACAGCGGCGGAAGCCGGTGTCTCAGCCGCAGCCTTGGGCTTGCTGGCCCGGCGGGTTTTCTTTGGCGCCGTGGCCGTCATCAGCGGAGCGACAGGCTCCATCGTCTGCGGTTGAAGCTGCGTCGCGCCGGGAGCGGAAGGATCGGGTACGGCAATGTTGTCTTTGCCGGCCGTACCGCCATCCTTCAGGCTTGAGCGGATTTCCTCGCCAATCGTGCGGACGGGATCGAAAACCTTGCGGATATCGTTGCGCGGATCGAGGCTTTTGGCATCGTTGATGATATCGCGCACGTCATCGAGCTCGGCCTCTTTGAGGGCTTCATCGAATTGACGCCGGAATTCACCCGCGGTCGCGCGAAATTTGGCCGTCGCCTTGCCAAAGGCGCGCAGCATTTTCGGCAAATCTTTTGGCCCGACCACCACGATCACAACGATCACGATCACCAGGATTTCCGACCAACCAACATCAAACATTCATCATGCTCCGGCCGCAGCGAGACAGCAAAGCCCCGCGCAGGAAAAAACTAAATCAAGCCACTCAGGACTTCGTTGTCTTTTCCTTGACGGAATTCACCGGCTGGTTCGGCTGATTATCGATCGTCTTGGAATTGTCAGCCGCATCATCATCGGCCATGCCGCTCTTGAAGTTCTTGATACCCTTGGCAACGTCGCCCATCAGTTCGGGAATCTTGCCGCGACCAAAAACCAGAAGCACGATCGCCAATACGATCAGCCAGTGCCAGATTGAAAAACTACCCATTTTACCCTCGCATTCGCTCAACAGTTTGAGCTCATCTATGCCTTTTCCCCGTGCTTTTCAAACACAAGTGCATATTGTTGTTTCACATTCATGTAAGTTCGGCGCAAGTGCGAATTGAAATCTTCAGCACGAATTTTCCGAACCGGCATCGTCTGCGCCACCATTGCGCACAAATATGGCAAATAAAAATTCAATCGTGTTCCACACGCGGCGTCAAAAGTCCAAGTTCTTCCAGATCGATATCGGTCAACGGATCTTCGTCTTCGGTCAATTCATCGGGATCATTGACCGGGATGGGAATGGCGAAATTGGCAGGCATGCGCGCGGACAACAGTCCGGCGCCGCGCAATTCGTCGATCCCCGGCAGATCGCGCACCTCCTGCAGGCCGAAATGATCGAGGAACGAGGATGTCGTGCCATAGGTGATCGGCCGCCCCGGCGTGCGCCGGCGCCCGCGGAACTTGATCCAGCCCGTCTCCATCAGCACATCCAGCGTGCCCTTTGACGTCTCCACGCCGCGAATATCTTCAAGCTCCGCCCGCGTCACCGGCTGGTGATAGGCAATCACGGCGAGCACTTCGAGTGCGGCTCGCGAAAGCTTCTTCTGCTGTACTGCCTCGCGGTTCATCAGGAAGGCAAGATCGGCTGCGGTGCGGAAGGCCCATGCGCCGCCAACCTGCAGGAGATTGATACCGCGCTTGGAATACACCGACTGCAACTCGCCAAGCAGCGCCGGAACGTCGATCCCCGAGGGAAGACGCTCTTCCAGCGCCCTCACTGTCACCGGCTCGGCTGAGGCAAACAGGATAGCCTCGGCCATGCGCAACGCATCGGATACGGAGATCGTCGATTTCCAGTCCGCCTCGCGGCTGTCGCTTTCATCGTTATCGGGCTGGATATGCAGAGGACCGGTTTCAGCCATTGACCACGTCCCTCATCGTTGTCAGCGGCGGCTGGTCGGTCTTTTCAGCCGGTCTTGGCGGCCGGTCCCGCAGGAAAATCGGCTTGAACGCACCGGTCTGCTGGATTTCCATATGCCCTTCCCGCACCATTTCAAGGCTGGCGGCAAAGGAGCTGGCCAGCACGGTGGCGCGCTCGCTGGGCGACGCGATGAAATCGAGGAGGTATTGATCCAATGCGGTCCAATCCTTCATCTCACCGACAAGACGCATGAGAATGGTACGTGCTTCCTTCAGTGACCAGACACTGCGGCGCGCGATCTGCACGTGGGAAATCGCCTGCTTCTGCCGTTGCGAGGCATAGGCGGTCAGGAGTTCGTAAAGCGTTGCCGAATAGATATTGGTCTGATCGACAATGACGGCTTCCGGCATGCCGCGGGCAAAGACATCGCGGCCAAGGCGATTGCGGTTGACCAGCTTCGTGGCCGCATCGCGCATGGCTTCCAGCCGCTTCAAGCGGAATTGCAGCGTCGCCGCCAGCTCCTCGCCGCTCTCGCCTTCATCGCCGGGGGTCTTCGGGATCAGCAGCTTGGACTTGAGGTAGGTCAGCCAGGCCGCCATGACCAGATAGTCGGCGGCAAGCTCCAGCCGCAGCGCTTGGGCCTGGCGGATGAAGATCAGATACTGCTCGACAAGGGCAAGCACGGAAATGCGGGCCAGATCGACCCGCTGGTTGCGCGCCAGATGCAGAAGCAGATCGAGAGGGCCTTCAAAACCCTTGATGTCGATCAGAAGCGACGGCTCGCTGACACCACGATCGGATGCACTTTCCCACAGCGCCTCCATGGGTGCCGCGGTCTTGCCATTGGTTTTCTGATCCGTCGCCGTCAACTCTTTCTCGCTTCTATGCCACCGCTTCGAAGAAACGCTGGAATTCTTCCCGGATTTCCGCTTCATCCGAAGCATCCGGCTTTCTCGCATATTGGATTGCCCGTTGTGCCCGCTCCAGCGCCTTGCCGTTCAGCTCGGGTGTGCAGGAAGCAACCGCCGTCATCTGTTCCATAATGCCGTGGCAGTGAAGCACGATATCGAGGCCCGCCGCAAAGATTGCTTTGGTCCGGTCAAAATAATCCCCAGAAAGTGCGTTCATCGACACGTCATCGCTCATCAGTAGCCCGTCAAAGCCGATATGGCCGCGAATGATCTCTTCCACAACCTTGCCGGATGTTGTCGCCGGATGCTTCGGGTCGATGGCCGAGAAGATGACATGGGCGCTCATCGCCATGGGCAGATGCGCCAGAGCCCGGAACGGGGCAAAGTCGTGTTCCGCCAATTCGTCGAGCGGCGTCGTCACGGTCGGCAATTCGTGATGGGTGTCGGCAAATGCGCGGCCATGGCCGGGAATGTGCTTCATCACAGGCAGCATGCCGCCCGCCAGAAGGCCTTCCGCCGCAGCCCTGCCCATCGCCGTGACGATTTCCGGATGCTTGCCGTAGGCACGGCTGCCGATGACCTCGTTGGCGCCCTCAACCGGAACATCGAGAACCGGAAGACAATCGACATTGACGCCGAGTTTCATGAGATCAAACGCGTGAAGGCGCGAAAGCAGCCAGGCCGCGCGCAATCCCGCCTCTTCGTCCTGCTTGAACAGGGCACCCAGCGCCGATCCGGCGGGATAATTGGGCGCCAGCGGCGGCCGCAGACGCTGCACCCGCCCACCTTCCTGATCGATCAGCACAGGGGCTTCGTCACGCCGCACCAGATCGCGCAGATGCGCGGTCAGATCCTCGACCTGTGCCGCTTCGCTGACATTGCGGGCAAACAAGATAAAACCCCACGGGCGTTCATCGCGGAAGAACGCGATTTCGTCGGGGGTCAGTTTCAGACCGGACGTGCCGGCAATCCATGCTTTTGATTCGCTCATGGGTAAAGTCTACTGCGGTGATGCAAAAAAGGAAAAGGCGGCCATTGGCCGCCTTTGTCTGGTTATGTGGCGGGCTTACTGCGTCACGAAGCAGCTGCCGCCCGCCGACTTGAACTTGGTGCACAGATTGACGGCAGCGTCCTTTGTACCGGCCGGGATACGAACACGGTAGAATGTACCCTTGCCGGCAATCTCGGCCTGCTTGATATCGACACCGCGACCGGCGATCACGCCGGGATAGCGCTGGGCGAGCGAAGCATAGGTCTTCTGCGCGCCTTCCGCCGTCGGCTGCGAAGCAACCTGGATCAGATAGGTGCCCGGCGCCACGGCAGAAGCAACCTGCTGCTGCGGCTGACCGGCCGGCTTTTGCGGCGCGACGCGATCAACAACGTTCAAGGGCTGGTCCGCCGGACGGGAGTCGACAATCGGGACATTCTTCGGCGCAACGGAGGCAACCGTCTCTGCCGTGATCTTCTTCGTCTCGACCGCCTTGGCCGGCAGCTTGCCGGTTGCCGGAGCCTGCGGCTTGGCAACCAGGGGCTCAACGGCCGGTTTTGGCGTTGCAGGATTGCTGGCCGCTGCAAGCGAGCCGATCTGATCGTTGCCGTCGGGCATCGCGCTGACCGGGGCCGGCGCCGCCGGTGCCGGACGCGCCATGGGCGCGGCGGCAGGACCTGAAGCGACGGGATCGGCAGCCTGCGGAATGGCGGCGACCATGGTACCATCGGGCTTCACGACCATGGTCTGAACCTTGCGCGGTGCGATGGCGCCATTCGGCTGGGCCTGCTCCGCGCTCGAAGCCATGTTCGCAGCGGCGGGATCGACCCGCTCCTCGGCCTTGGTTCCGGCAATATCCTCATCCGTATCGGCAGTCAGATCGACCGGCTTTTCCTGGGTCGTGACAAGCTGCTGCTGCTTTGGCGGCGATGTATCCGCCGTCGCACCCTTTTCATAAACGATCTTGTCCTGGACAGGCGCTGTCGTGTTCGCCGTGCTTTCCGGCTGAACCTTGATCGGGGCTTTGTCGGCCATGATCACCACGGGCGCGCCACCCGATCCGCTGGTCCATTTATAGGCAACGGCACCGGAAACGGCGAGTAGAACGGCTGCTGCTACGGCACCCGGCACAACGAAGCTGCGTTTGCGGCTCATCGGCTGGGCATAGGTCGTTGCAGCCATGCCGACATCGTCGCGTTTTGGATCGTAGCCAAAATCCATGTCGTCTTCAGGACCGTTGCTGTAGCTGCTGGCAACCGGACGGGACTGATGCGCGCTGGCAGCAGCTACTCCGACAGCCGCCGCTGCGGCGACACCGGCTCCGGCAGCCGCATAGTTTGCCGGGCTATAATGTCCCTGCTCAGCCTCATTGCCGAAAACATCGGCAAAAATATCGGCGTATTCGTCCTTGGCGGCCGGCGCCGGCTGCTGCGGCTCCTCCTGCGGCGCCGTATAGGCCGCGCGGGTATCATCCGCCTCGATCGAGCCGAAGACTTCAGCAAATTCGGTTTCAAGCTCGCCCAGGCCATTGTGCTGCGGAACATCGTCTTCGTAGTGCACTTCAGGCAGATCGAGCGACTCCGTGTACTCGACCCGGTTCTCGGTGACCGCCACGGTGTGAACATCGGGCGCAGAGGAGATTGACGAGGCCGCACGATCCAGCTCATCCGCATAGCCGCTCAAATCCTGCGGCTCCGGCAGATGGTGGGTTTCTGCAGCAGCCAAGGGCGCAACGGGAGCAAGCTCCGGCTCGCGAACGGCCGCATAGGAATGCACGGGGCTCTGGTAACGGGGCAGCTCTGCGTCCAGCGTATGCGCCGGAACAGCTTCGTCTTCCACATCCAGCGGCACTTCGAAATCGTCGAAGGCAGCCATCAGTTCTTCCGTGTCGAAATCCTCAAGCAGATCGCCCTGAACCGCTGCCACCTCTTCGTGCACCGGAACCGGCGCGTAGGCAGCCGAAGCCGGGACAGGCGCGGCCTGATAGGCCGCAGGTTCCGGTGCATAGGCCGGCTTCGCCTCGGCAACCGGCTGGGTGACGGACGGCGCATAGGAGGTTGCGCGGCTGATAATGGGAGCAGCTTCCGTACGGCCGATGACCGGCGCTTGCGAACCATACCCCCAGGAAGCGTTTGCCGAGCGCTGAACCACAGGCTTCGCCGCACCGGCAAGAAGCGTCTCAAGTTCATCTTCAAGGCTTAAGGACGGCGCCGCAACGACAGCGCGTTCCGGCTGCGCCGGTTCGGGCACAAAGCTGACGGGCTCGTGCCCATCGCGCCCCTCACCCGTTTCACCGTCGGCATAAACGGCGTCCGGCTCGTAATCGGCGTAGTCGGGTTCCTCATAGATCGCGACGGGCTCGGCTGCGGCATGCGCATAATCCGCATTCGACATCAATTCCCGTTCCACCGCGTCCTGAATATCGAAGTGAGCAAACCGATCCGGCTCAGCATGACTGTGCACGGGCTCCGGGGCTGCCGCCGGGGCGGCACGCTGAGGATGCTCCTCAAAATCGCCCATGAGCTCGCGCTCCAGATCCATAGCAAGATCCTCGCCCGATCCGGTTGCCGTATGTTCCTCTTCGACAGGCGTTCCCATGATACGGGAAAGCTCCATCAGAGGGTCGTCATTACCGAATCGCGAATCATCCTGCCGGTGAGAACGCTGAAGATAGTTGTCCGCCATGGCGTTAATCCTGTACTCTCAACTATGGACGTCAAAAGACGTCACGCATTGGCCATACCAGCGCAATGTGGGCAAAAGTTGACAGGATTTCCGCGCCTTTCAGCGCATTTCGGTTGGGGCGTCCGCACCAATGATAGACAATCCGGACGCCAAAACCTTAGAAACAACCTGCACCAGCCCTAGCCTGGCTTGGGACAAGTTTGGATCGTTAACCTTAATAAAACGTAAGTCCGCGTTTTCGGTTCCCTTATTCCACTGCGCGTGCAGCGAACTTGCCAGGTCATAAAGGTAGAAAGCAAGGCGGTGCGGCTCCTGATGGACGGCCGCCGTTTCAATCAAACGCGGGTATTCGGCGAGCTTGCGGATGAGCGCAATTTCGCTTTCGTCCGTCAGCAAACCGAAGTGCTGGGCACTGGCCGCCAGTGATTCTTCGCCCAGCCCAAGCTGTTCGATCGCCTGCCGGAACACGGAATGGCACCGCGCGGAGGCATACTGGACGTAGAAGACCGGATTGTCCTTGGAATGTTCGGTGACCTTGGCGAAGTCGAAATCCAGCGGCGCGTCATTCTTCCGGTACAGCATCATGAACCGGACGGGATCACGCCCGACTTCTTCCACCACATCGCGCAGGGTAACGAATTCGCCCGAGCGTTTCGACATGCGCACTGGCTCGCCATTGCGATAGAGTTTGACGAGCTGGCAGATGAGAACCGTCAGCTTGGCCGTACCGCCGGAAACAGCGCGTGCCAGCGATTCAAGCCGCTTGACGTACCCACCATGATCGGCCCCGAGCACATAGATCATCTCATCGAAGTGCCGGTCGTACTTGTCCTTGAAATAGGCAACGTCGGCGGCAAAATAGGTGAACTGTCCGTCGGACTTCACCAAAGGCCGGTCGATATCGTCACCCACATCGGTCGAACGGAACAGGGTCTGCTCGCGATCTTCCCAGTCCTCCGGCAGCTGGCCCTTGGGCGGCGGCAGCTTGCCTTTGTACACATGTCCCTTCAGCGTCAGGTCGTTGATTGCCGACCTGATCTGCTTGGCGTTGTCCGCATGCAGCGTCCGCTCGGAGAAAAACACATCGTGATGCACATTGAGCGACGCAAGATCGTCGCGGATCATCACCATCATGGCATCGATGGTCCGATCCTTGATGATCGCGGTCGCTTCTTCTTCCGGCATTGCCAGAAGTTTCGTGCCGTAATCGGCGGCAAGCGCCTGCCCGACCGGAACAAGATAGTCGCCGGGATAAAGGCCAGCCGGAATCTCGCCGATATGCTCACCCAGCGCTTCGCGGTAACGCAGCATCACCGAGTTGGCAAGCACATCGATCTGCGCGCCCGCATCGTTGATGTAATATTCCTTGGTCACATCATAACCGGCAAAGGACAGAAGATTGGCAAGGGCATCGCCGACAACGGCGCCCCGGCAATGCCCCACATGCATCGGCCCGGTCGGATTGGCTGAAACGAACTCGACATTGACCCTGTGGCCGTAGCCCAGCTTCGACCGGCCATAGTCGAGACCGGCGCCCAGCATGCCGGCCAGTTGCCCGTGCCAGTACGTATCCTTCAAGCGCAGGTTGATAAAACCCGGTCCGGCAACGTCAACAGAGCCGACATCCGGGTCATTTTTCAGCGCGTCGCCGATCTTTATCGCCAGTTCGCGCGGGTTTTGGCCAACGGCTTTCGACAGAACCATCGCGGCATTCGTTGCGATATCACCGTGGCTCGGATCGCGCGGCGGCTCCACGCCAACGCGGGACAGATCCACATCGGCGCCATCAATGGTTTTCAATTCAAGCGCTTGCAGGGCTTTTTTAATCCGCGCATCGAAATCGGCGAAGATGTTCATGACGTTATACTCGATCGGGTTTTTCACGTTGGTGCGGTCGTGTGACCGCGATTGGCCCTTCGCTTAAGCCAATTCGGGCGTATGGTCAAACAAGCGGCGATGCTCGCGCACAGCATAAGTGTCGGTCATGCCCGCCAGGAAATCCGCCACAAGCCGTGCGCGCGCCGCCAAACCGTCGTGTTTCGGCCCCTCGCGCCAGCCTTCCGGCATGGTCTGCTCGTCGGCCATATAGGCATCGAACAAATCGCGCACGATCTGATCGGCGGACTTTCTGATGCGGATGACGCTCTCGTGGAAATAGAGATTCTTGTAAAGGAACGATTTGAGCAGCTTTTCCTTGTCCCGCATGGCCCCGGAAAACCCGATGAGCATGCGTCCGGCATTGTGAATATCGTCCACGCATTGCGGTTGCAGCGCTTCGATATTGGTTTGGGCCGTGCGGATAACGTCTTCGACCATGATGGTGATCTGCCGCCGCACGATTTCGTGCGATGTACGGACATCATCGAGAACGGGATATTTCTGCCGCACCGCGCGCAGGATGTCGCCCGTCAGCGGAACCTCCTCCAATGCCTCCAGCGACAGCAGCCCGGAACGCAGGCCATCGTCGATATCATGCGCGTTGTAGGCGATATCGTCGGCAATTGCCGCGCACTGCGCCTCCAGCGAGGCATAACGGCTGAGTTCGAGGTCATATTGGCTGTTATACTCGACAATGGCGGCCGGCACGGGGTGCTTCAGTCCCTGGCCATCCGCTCCCGTCAGCGGACCGTTGTGCTTCACAAGCCCTTCAAGCGTCTCCCAGGTCAGGTTCAGCCCGTCGAACTCCGCATAGCGCCTTTCAAGGCTGGTCACGATCCGCAATGACTGGGCATTGTGGTCGAACCCGCCAAACGCCTTCATTTTTTCGTTGAGCGCATCTTCGCCCGTATGGCCGAACGGCGTGTGGCCGAAGTCATGCACCAGGGCAATCGCCTCGGCCAGATCTTCATCGAGCCGCATCGACCGTGCCAATGCCCTGGCAATCTGCGCCACTTCGATCGTGTGGGTCAGCCGGGTGCGATAGTGATCCCCCTCATGGGCGATGAACACCTGTGTCTTGTGCTTCAGGCGCCGAAAGGCGGTGGAATGGATGATGCGGTCGCGATCACGCTGGAAAACCGTGCGTGTCGGACTCTCGTTTTCCGGCACGAGGCGGCCGCGACTGCGTTGCGGATCGCAGGCATAGGGCGCCCTCTCCCTGTATCCGAAGCCAATTCCCTGCATCGACATGATTGAATTGAATGCCTTCCCACTTTGCGGCCGCGCTGGTCGTTGACTTCGCGGTCGCCAATTCTTAGCTATGGTGTATGATGAATGGCAAGGTGTGACATGGCAATGTCAACTTAAGCCGGAGCGCTGCGAACTGGTTCGCATTTGGAGCGTGAAGAAATGAGCGATGCAATGAATGTTTCCGTATCCGATGCTGCTGCCAAGCGCATTTCGGCAATTCTGAAGTCCGATCCCGAGAAGACCGCCCTGCGCATTTCCGTCGAAGGCGGCGGCTGCTCGGGCTTTTCCTACAAATATGATCTGGTCGATGCGCAGGACGCCGATGACATCGTCATCGAGAAACTCGGCGCAAAGGTGCTGATTGATTCGATATCCCTGCCCTATATCGGCGGTTCCGAAATCGATTTCGTCGATGACCTGATGGGACAGTCTTTCCAGATCCGCAATCCCAACGCCACCGCGTCCTGCGGCTGCGGAACCAGTTTTTCCGTCTGACCGGCGTTTCAGATTTCGCGCAATCAAAACTCAGCAAAGTCGTTGTTTCCCATGAAAATTGTCACCTGGAACATCAATGGTGTGAAAGCGCGGATCGAAGTTCTGACAGCGTGGCTGCGGGAATCCAATCCGGACATCGTCTGCCTGCAGGAAATCAAGTCCGTCGACGAGCAATTTCCGCGAGGTGAAATCGAAGCCCTCGGCTATCACGTCGAAACCCACGGCCAGAAGGGCTTCAATGGCGTTGCCATCCTGTCGAAGAAGAGCCCGGACGAAGTAATCCGCGGCCTGCCCGGCGAGGATACCGACGAGCAGTCTCGCTTCATCGAAGCGGTATTTTCGACGGAAACCGGCGCCATCCGGGTTGTTTCACTGTATCTGCCCAACGGCAATCCCATCGATACGGAAAAATTCCCCTACAAGCTGCGCTGGATGGAGCGTCTGGAACGCTGGGCGGAAGACCGGCTTGCCCTGGAAGAACCGCTTGTCCTGGCGGGCGACTACAATGTCATTGCCCAGCCGAAGGACGCCAAACACCCCGAAGCATGGCTGAATGACGCGCTGTTCCAGCCGGAATCGCGCCAGGCATTGCGCCGGCTGGAAAACCTCGGTTTCACCGACGCGACCCGTGCCGTCACGGATGAGGCGGGGACATACACATTCTGGGATTATCAGGCTGGCGCCTGGCAGAAGAACAACGGCATCCGCATCGACTATCTGATGCTGTCGCCGGAGGCCGCCAACCGTCTCACCTCCGCCAGCATCGAAAAACATGTCCGCGCCTGGGAAAAGCCGTCGGATCACGTGCCTGTGGCAATCGCCTTGGCATGATTTGCGGCTGAAGGCCTATCGGGTCAGCTCGGGCTGGCTCTTCCCGATCAGAAATCGCCGGTTTTGATGATGTCTTCGGCAAGCACGATGGCCGTCCGGCGATCAGCCTCGTTGGCAATGGAAAATGCCTGTTCCTGAATATCGCCGATCCAGACGCGATCCTGTTTGGATGCCCGCTCGAATGCGGCGGTCATCATGGCCAGCCCGCGCACGGTCTTTCCGGCCTGGAACAGCAGGTTGCCCAGCATGGCCTGCGCACCGGCATGGCCCTTCTGGGCCGAAAGGCGGAACCATCGGGCCGCCTGATTGGGATTCGGCTGGCCGCCCTCACCCTTCATCAGCATCTTGCCGAGTTCGAACTGTGCATCGGAGTCGCCGAAATTCGAGGCGGCCTGCAGATAGAGATCGCGCGCGGCGCTCGGATTGGACTTGATCGGTGAGTTCGGGATGCCGCGTTTCACATAACCGGCAAGGGCCACGAGCGCATCGGCAACATAACTCTCGTTCTGGGCGCCCTGTTCGGCGCCCTCGTGCACGACCTGCTCGAACATCTTGTAGGCTTCGTAGTCATCTTCCTTGACGCCGTCGCCTTCCGCATACATGCGGCCGAGCTTCCAGTTGGCGCCCTGATGGCCCTTTTCCGCGGCAAACCTCAACGCCTTGACGGCTTCATCCTTGTCGCCCTTCTTGTAGGCGGAAAATCCGAACTTGAAGAGGGCGAAAGGGCTGGAATCCTCATTCATCTCATTGCTGGTGTCGAACGCGTGACAGGGCAGCGTCATGACACTCAAAGCAAGCCCGATCCCGAAAAACGGAGCGGCGAAGCGATCAACAATGAGCATGGCAATACACTTCCTTTGCCCCGACGGGATGCGTCGCAGCCTTGCTGCGCCTGGCACCCCCTGTCAGGACACGATTGACGGCGACACCGGCGAAAACGCCGCCTGCCACCCCTTTTTGAGCGCATATCATTTGCGCTGCGGATGTTCTTGACGATGAATGTGACGCATCATTCCAGCGATCGTTTGACCGCTTTCCGGCAATAGTACGGCCAGATATCAGGGAATGGGATGTGCCTGTAAAAATGGAATCGTAGGGGCAGCGCGTCAGTTCCGACATCGCATAAAGGCTGTTGGTGTAAGCCAGTAAGATCGGTTTTGCGTCCATCATTGCCCCGGGCGGAACATCGGCACCATTGCACGACATTTCTTCAACCACTTATCGGTCGCCGCCCTATCGAGGTGCTCCGGGTTTGTGGCGCAAAATGGGCAAAATTGCCCCTTGCCTCCGCCTTGCAAATCATCGCTCAGAAGTGTTGCTGAATCGTCACAAAACGTAATGGAGAAACTCTTACTTTCGGATTGCCGGCATTGCAGTGCACAATAAACCAACGTCCAAATACTGAAAAAGCCCGGTACGAATACCGGGCTTTTCTGTTCGATCCTGGTCGGATCAGAATTTCATCTTGCCGGAAAGCGATACGGCGGTGACGAGATCGTTGCCGAAGTCATAGGAAGCATCCACACCACAAGGCTGGTTGCCTGTGCACTTCGTCGGGCCGTAGGATCCGGACTTGAGGATGCCGATGGCACCGCCCAGACGAAGTTCAACATTCTTGTTCGGCGAGTATGCGAGACCGCCGGACAGGAGGTAGGTGTCTGTCTGCGTGGTCAGGCCGGTTGTCGTGCCCTTGTCCCAGCTGACCTGCAGCTGACCGCTCCACTGATCGTTGAACTTGTGACCAACACCGCCTGTAACCGTCCAGCCGTCCTGGAACATCAGGTCAAGCGAGGTTGCGCGGACCGGAGACGATGCTCCGCAGGCAACCTTGCCCTTGGTTGCGGTAGGGCAGAAGGCGATAACGTCGAGAACGCTCCAGTCGACCCACTTGACCGAGCCATAGGCCAGCCAGTTCGGCGCAATACCGGTCTGAAGCTTGAATTCGACGGACTGTGGCATTTCGGCAGTGCCATAAACATCCGTGATCCGGCCGGAAAGCGGGTTCGTAGGCGTTTTAGGCAGCTGGGTCAGATCGAGCGTGCCGCCGATTTCGCCGAGGTCAACAGCCGCATTGTACATAAGGCTGGCACGGAAGGCGATTTCTGGGATTTCATAAGCGGCACCAACGCGCCAGCCGACGCCGTCCGCGCTCAGGTTCAGCCTGCCGGTGCCATCGAGCGCACCGTGTGTCAGCAACGGAACAAAGCCGTTGACCATGCGTGTCTTGAAGCCTTCGAGTTCCTGATAGGAAACGCCACCGATGAAACGCAGCGAGCCCTTGTCCGTAACGTGGAACTTGTAGGAGCAGGTCAGGCCCCAGTCATCCGATGAAATCTTGGTTTCAATGTTCTGGTTGTCGCCAGCCCAATTGGAACCTGGCTTCGTATGAACACCCCAAGGCTGGCTGTAGGAGCCCAGGCAGTCCAGATCAGGCGTGATGCCGACCTTCGCGCCAAATTTATAGACGGAATAATCAGGTGTCTCGCTCGTCGAGGACTTCTTGAAGTTCTCATTTCCATCGAGAGGATTGGTGTCCTTGGCATTCTTGATCTTGCGATCAGGCATAACGTAAATCACGCCACCTTCGGTCACAAAACGCTCTTCGCTGAAAAGAAGGTCCCAGTTGTAACCGCCGCGTTCAAGGCCCCCCGCCTGTGCAGCAGTAGCAACACTTGTCAAAAGAAGCGCGCTGCCGATGATTGTGGAAATAGTCTTAGTCATTAAGTCCTCCCCGAGACCTGAAAACCTCTGAACCCGCGATCAAAGTCCAGCAAAATTGTTACCAATACGTAATAGGTAACAAAGCGGGCGAATCGTGCAACTTGTTTGCGAGAGGGCTTGTGAACAGGGCCGAAGCACAAATTTTCAAAACATCGAAATTTCGTGATTTTTCGTCAGGGATTCCCTGATTTTTTCGGCGGCAGACCCTTGCCTGAGGCCGGAAACAGCTGATTTTCAGCAAAAAAACGGCAATGTTGCTCAAATGCAACGGCGGCCAAAAATGACCGAATTGGGGCGAATGACTGTCGAAAATGGGGTGTGCTCCCCCGTCATTCAAGGGGAGCACAGAATAATTCAATCAAATTGAGAATCAATTAGCCCAAAAGGATTAGTTTGATCAGCCGGCTTCGCTGACACGGCGTATAGCCGTTGTAATCTTTTCGATGGATGCCTGCAGCTCGACCAGCCGCTCGCGCTCCGCCTCGACAATTTCCGGCTTCGCATTGGCAACAAATTTTTCATTGCCAAGTTTCTTGCCGATCTTGTCGATTTCCTCGTTGATTTTCCCGGCTTCCTTGCCAAGGCGGGCAACTTCCGCCTTCACGTCAATCAGGCTGCCAAGCGGCAGGCATGCCGTCGCCTCACCGATAACAAACTGCGCCGAGCCCTTGGGGGCTTCATCGGCAAGCTCGATCGTTTCGACACGTGCGCGCCATTTGATCGACGCTTCATGGCGCACCAATCGCTCCTTGGTCACGTCACGCGCTCCGACGACCACCAGCGGTGCCGTGGCAGAGGCAGGGACATTCATTTCCGCCCGGACCGAACGGATGCCCGTCACCAGATCGATCAGCCAGTTGATATCCGCGGCGGCTTCCCCGTCGAGGAAATCCGGCTCCGGCCAGCCGGCATGGCAGAGCAAGGTATCGCGCATTTGCCCCTCGCCGGCCGTATGCGCCCAGAGCTCTTCCGTCATGAACGGCATGAACGGATGCAGCAGCTTGTAGATTTCATCGAGGACATAAGCGGCGCAGGCCTGTGCTTCCGCCTTTGCGTCCACATCCTCGCCATTGAACACCGGCTTCAGCAATTCAATGTACCAGTCGCAGAACTGGTTCCAGACGAACCGGTATGCCGCACCGGCGGCTTCATTGAAGCGATAGCTCGTGATGCCGTCGGTGACGTCGCGCACCGCATTGGTCAGCTCCGTCAATATCCAGCGGTTGACCGTGAGCTTTGCGTCCTGCGGCCGGAAAGCCGGATTGCGCGCAACGCCGTTCATCTCGGCGAAACGTGTCGAATTCCAGAGTTTTGTCCCGAAATTGCGATATCCGGCAATACGGCTTGGATCGAGCTTCACGTCGCGGCCCTGCGCCGCCATGATGGCAAGCGTGAACCGCAGGGCATCGGCGCCATATTCGTCGATCAGATCCAGCGGATCAATGACGTTGCCTTTCGACTTCGACATCTTGGCGCCGTTCTTGTCACGCACCAGCGCGTGGACATAGACCGTGTGGAACGGCTCCTCGTTCATGAAATGCAGGCCCATCATCATCATGCGGGCGACCCAGAAGAAGATGATGTCAAAACCGGTGACCAGCACGTCGGTCTGATAATAGGTGGCAAGCTCCGGTGTCTTGTCCGGCCAGCCCAGCGTCGAGAACGGCCACAGCGCCGACGAGAACCAGGTGTCGAGCACGTCTTCGTCGCGCGTGAGAATATCGCCGGGTTTCAGCTCTTCGAGCAGGTTCTGCACGTGGGCCTTCATCGGCCCCTCATGCGCCAGATAATGCTGAATCGCGGCGCTGAGCGCTTCTTCCTCGGTCTTTTCAACGAAGACCTGGCCATCCGGGCCATACCACGCTGGAATCTGATGCCCCCACCAGAGCTGGCGCGAGATCGTCCAGGGCTGGATGTTTTCCATCCACTCGAAATAGGTCTTTTCCCAGTTCTTCGGCACAAAATTGGTGCGGCCTTCGCGCACGCTGGCAATGGCTGGTTTGGCGAGTTCCGCCGCGTTCACATACCACTGGTCCGTGAGATAAGGCTCGATCGGCACGTCACCGCGGTCGCCATGCGGGACCATATGCGTGTGATCTTCTATCTTTTCGAGATAACCGCCCTCTTCCATCATCGCGACAATCAGCTTGCGCGCAGCAAAGCGATCCTTGCCATCGAGCGCATGAATCAGCTGATCGAGATGACTCGATTTCTCCAATCCTTCGAGGAAGTCGTTGTTATCCTTCAAGAAGATCGAGGCGTCTGTATTGAGAATATTGATCTGCCGCAGATCGTTGCGCTTGCCGACTTCCGCATCGTTGAAGTCGTGGGCGGGTGTGATCTTGACCGCGCCGGACCCGGCTTCCGGATCAGCGTAATCATCGGCAACGATCGGGATGAGACGGCCAACCAGCGGCAGCAGGACATTATTATCGAGAACGGCATGATAGCGCTCATCGGCCGGATTAACGGCAACGCCGGTATCACCCAGCATGGTTTCCGGCCGGGTGGTCGCAACAACGATGTAGGTGTGCGGGTTTTCCGGATCGAAAGCCACGTTCTCGAGCGGATAGCGGAAATGCCAGAGATGGCCCTTGATTTCGCGCTGCTCGACTTCAATGTCCGAAATTGCGGTCAGCAGCTTCGGGTCCCAATTGACCAGCCGCTTGTCCTTGTAGATCAGCCCCTGCTTGTAGAGCGTCACGAAAACTTCCAGAACCGCCTTCGACAGCCCCTCGTCCATGGTGAAGCGTTCGCGCGACCAGTCGCAGGACGCGCCCAGACGCTTCAACTGGCCGGCAATGATGCCGCCGGACTCGGATTTCCATTCCCATACCCGCTCTACGAACTTCTCGCGGCCCATGGCGCGGCGGCCCGGCTGCTGGCGCTCCATCAGCTGGCGCTCCACGACCATCTGCGTCGCAATGCCCGCATGGTCCATGCCCGGCTGCCATAGCACGTTCTTGCCGCGCATACGCTCGAAGCGCACGAGAATGTCCTGAATCGTGTTGTTCAGCGCATGGCCCATGTGCAGCGAGCCGGTCACGTTCGGCGGCGGAATGACGATGGCGAAGGGATCCGCGCCGGGCTTCGAACCGGCTCCGGCCTTGAATGCGCCAGCGTCATCCCAGCGTTCTGCGATCTTCGGCTCTATGGCCGCGGCATCATAGGTCTTCTCAAGCATGCGAATAGTCCGTCATTTTTGCGGAAAAAGGTTAGCTACGGTGTAAACCGAATGGCTGGACATAAGTCAATGATGACTTGCCGAATGTCGACGATGCAATCTTGACTTAGAGGATCGGGACGCTACCGAATGAACTGTCGCACATCGCCGACTGTTCAGGGGGAAAGCATGAAATTTTACAAGCTCATCGCAGCATGCACTGCTGTGACAATTCTGGCTGGCTGCGGGGTATCTGAAGGCCGGTATAAGGAAGTACAAGGCCTCCTGGCAAAACCCGAGAGGCAAAAAGCCGAAATAGGACACTGCTCCAATATGTTCGGCAACATGCCAATGAAAAGTCGCCAGAACATAGCCGTCGTATCAGGACTGAGCGTTTCGAGCATGCCAACGATCCTGTGCAAACGACTGGTTCAAGGCATTGTCAGCGGCAAGCTCACCCGTGCTGACGTCAATTCCGTGAGCAATGGCAACCTTACGCCGGGTGCGTTCAAGGTGATTCAGGGCAGATAGCCGCTTGAATGAAATCAGCGCTTGGCGCCCCGCGCCACGCGCTCGATTTCCTCTCGCACCAGCCGCTCGACCAGATTGGGAAGATTGTTGTCGAGCCAGTCCTGCAGCAAGGGCCGCATGATTTCCTGTGCGATGTCATCGAAGGACCGGCGCTGCTCGTGCTGAACGGCAAAGGAAAGATCGCCAAATGCTGCGCTGACCTGACGCTCCGTCGCTTCCGACAGGATCGGCTCCAGCGCACGCTCGAGATCGAGAGAAACCTCGTCGCCGATGGCAGCCTCGGATGCTTCAGGTGCCGGTGCAACAGGCTCGACTTCCGGCGCCTGATCCGGTGCTTCGGCCTGAGCCTCCCGTTCGACAACCGGTATCTGCGGCGGCACGGGGACAACAGGCGTTTGAATTTCAATCAAAGGTTCAGGCGCGGCAAAAGCTTCAGGCTCCGGCACGGCATAATCCGTCGGCTCGTCAATGACGGGCTCGGGGGCAACCGGGGCCTTCAATACTTCCGGCTGAGGCTCCGGCGGCATTACGACCGCTTCGCGCTCGACAAGCTTGGACTGCAGCGGCGAGAACGGCCTGCCCAATGGCGCTTCATAGGCGTGCGGCAGCGGATGCGAAACGGCAATGCCTTCGCGCGGCGGCAATTCCGCCTCCTCCTCGCTTGTATCATAGGCGTGAAGCGGCGTCTGGACTGCGCTGGCAGGAACTGGAACATCGGAATTGACCGGCATCGGCACACCAGCCTCTGTCCGCGTTGTATCACTCTCTTCAATGATACGACGGATCGAGGCGAGAATCTCTTCCATAGAAGGTTCACGCGCCACGCTGGAGGATTGTGCCATGATACTCTCGCCTACTACATCTTGTTTCGCTGCCGAGCAACGAATCTGCATTCAGTGTAGAGGCTTACATAGTCTTTGAGAATCCCTGCGGCGGAGAATACGGCCTAACCCACAGACTTTTCTGGAACGGCACGCAACCGGCCATCCGCTCGTGAAAATGCCGCCGGCGTGATGACACCGGCGGCATGGGAATAGTTCCAAGAACCGGTTCGAGGCCTAGCGGCCGTCCGGCGTGCGCAATCCGAACCACTTGTCCTTGACGGCGTCGTAATGCTCTTCCGGCTTGTACTGGGCGACCTGCAGGCCGATCTGTTCCGGCAGCAGGCGGCCGACTGCAAGCAGAACGGCGTAGCTTGTGACAACACTGTCATGTTCAGCCTGAGCCAAGGCAATCTGCCCGGACAAAACCTGAGCTTGCTGGTTCAAGACATCGAGCGTGGTGCGCTGGCCAACCTTGCGTTCCTCGATAACGCCGTTCAAGGCCAGCTGGGCAGCCGAGATCACGGCTTTCTGCGCAACAATGGATGCCTTGGCGGCTTCCAGCTGCGACCACGCCTTGGCAATCGCCTGACGCACGCTGTCGCGGGTCACATCCACTTCGATCCGGCGCTGCGCGGCGGTTTCCTTGGCCTGACGGACAAGCGCCGGCGTACGGCCGCCGCTGTAGATCGGAATGGTCAGTGTAATGCCGGCCGATGCTGCCGTTCCGTCGTTCTGCGACGAGTCATTGCCCGAAAACACATCCGTGCGGGTCACACCGCCGCTCAGGCCGATCTGCGGCAGCAAGGCGCCTTCATTCGACTTCACCGAATAGCCCGCAGCGTCAAGAGCGTACTGCGTTGCGAGAATTCCCGGATGATCCTTTGCTGCAATGGCAAAGGCGGAGTCCATCGATTTCGGCAGGTGTTTTGACGCAATGCTTGCAGGCTTCAGCCCCGTCGGCGCTGCACCAACAATCTGGATATAGGTCGCTTCAGCGGTTTTGACGTCTGAACGGGCGACGTTCAGCGTGGCCACGGCCGAGGCCTTCTGTGCTTCGGCCTGGGCAACGTCCGTGCGGGTGCCTTCACCGACATCGAAACGCGCACGGGCAGCGCGCAGCTGCTCGTCAAGAAACTCCAGGTTCTTCTGACGCAGAACCACAATCTGCCGGAACATGTACACATCCATGTAGGCCTGTGCAGCGCTGAACAGCAGATTCTGTGTGTTGTTGCGCAGGTTTTCACGGGCGGCCAGAACCTGGGTCTTGGCCGACGCGACGTTGTTCTTGGTCTGGAAACCGTCAAACAGCGTCTGATTGAGGGAGATGCCGAACGTACCGACATTCGAGTTGCTGGTGTTGCCCCCATCAATTCGGCGTGACGTCGCCGTCAAACCGGCTGTCGCCGAAACTGTCGGGCGATAGCCGGATTTGGCGACCGCAACGCCCTCATCCGTCACCCGCACACCGGCGCGATCAGCATTGAGGGTCGAATTGTTGTCATACGCCTTGGACATCGCGCCAAAGATCGTTTCTGCCATTGAAGGCGCAGAGGTCAAGACCGTCGCCGACAGCAGCGCTGCGGTGAGTACTCGCTTACCCGGTATGAACACCATAAACCCCTTCATTCTCTAAAACTTGGAAACCCCAGACCGAACCGATTGGTTCGACCACATGTCGTTCATTCGCTTTCAATTTGCAAGATGATCCACCGGCACATTTTTCGATATGCGAACAAAGTGGTCAACCGTTGCACTTTTGTCTCATGTGCGACACTCAAAACTCGAACTCAGGCACCCTCTCAAAACCGGGAAGCGGCTTCACGGCAGAGTTGAAAGCAGGACGGCCCGATACTACCCCATCATTCTTGACATAAATCATGGCCTGACCGGAATTGCCCGCGCCTTCAACGGCAACGAGGCGTCCCCCATCCTTCAGCTGTTCAAACAATGGACCAGGAACATGATCAATGCCACCCTCAAACAGAATCACATCATAGGGCGCTTCCGCAGCATACCCTTTTTGCAGCGGCGTGCTAACCACCACCACATTATCATAACCAAGCTGCGCCAATGTGGCAGTCGCCTGCTCGGCAAGCGCCTGGTCATTTTCAATCGCGATCACCGATCCGGCGATGCGCGAAAGCACCCCGGCCGAGTATCCGGTGGCGCAACCGACATCAAGAACCACATCCTCGGGCTGGACATTGGCCAACTGTACAAGCTTGGCGAGAGGCGAAGGCTGCATCAGGTAACGCGCACCTGATTCCACGGTTGCACCCAACACCAGAACATCCTCGTCGATATAGGCAAGTGGCTGACGGACGCTTGGCACGAATTTTTCGCGGGGAACATCGAGGAAGGCCTGAAGCAACGGTTTGTCGGTCACATCAGTCGTACGCAACTGATTGTCGACCATCTTGATGCGAAGATCTTCAAAGTTCAGCGTCATGGTCCACAAGCTTTCCTGGCAAGGCACTTGCAACACAGAGCGCTTGCAAGCGCGTAACTGGCTCCTGCCGGATGATTTCAGCAGAAGCAATAATTTAGGACAGGATGTGGCAAAAAATTAAGCCACCGTCAATCAATGTCTGCCGTGGCGGGGCAACACACGGGCCATTTGCACGCAAATACCGCATCTTTCTCGCGCAGCGTAATCTTTGTGCAACTCTTGTCGCATTATTTCAGGGGCAAATCACCGGCAACAGCCTGTTATCAAGCGATTCTTTCACCGCGGCGGACATGAGATTCGCAGCGACGGATACCCTCGGCAGAAGGCCCGGCAACCGTAGGACAGGCCCCGCGCGGCATTGAAAGAGGGTGTCCTGTTGCAGCGCGAGAAAGAGGTGTCGAATTGATCGAAAATTCGTGGTAAAGTAGCGAAAGTAAAGTCCCTTTTATTTACCTTGCCATTGTTTTCCGCTCACGCATGCACCCAATTCTGTTATTGAACTGACAGCAAGCACCTGCCATTGTCACAAGCAGGCAGAAGGAATCGGTAAGCGGCGATAGGAATTATGCGTAAATGATTGATTTCAAAGGACTAGGCGATTTCCCCGTCAGTCACGACGAACTCACCGGACTGGCCGACAGGGATGCGCTCGAAGAACATCTTGATAGTCTTTGCGCATCGTACGGCGAAAGTGACTTCGTCGATCGCATTGAATTTGCCATTCTCTGCATCGATATTGACAACTTCAAGATCATCAATGAACAACATGGCCGCAGTGAAGGCGATAATCTTCTAAAACTGGTTGCTGACCGGCTTCAGTCCTGTCTGCGCAAGAACGATGTTGTGTATCGTCTTGGCGGCGACGAGTTTGCAATTGTGCTGGTCCAGGTAACGTCTGAAGAAACTGCCCGCGTTGCCGACCGGATCATCGGATCGATCTCGCAGCCCTATGATTTGGGCGGCGATGCACCGATCCGGATAACCGCAACGATCGGCGCGGCTCTGGCCCCGCGTGACGGGCAGACGCCGGAGAGCCTGCTCTGGTGTGGCGATGCGGCGCTCTACATCGCCAAGAATGCCGGCAGAGGCGTCTATCGCCGCTATTCCGAACGCCGCTCCAGTTAGTTGTGCGCACCGGCCCGGCAGCTTTCAGAGGGGTGCTCCAGCAATGACCCACTCCATGCACCCAAGGGAACGGGAAGCTTTCGATCAGGCCAATGAAGGCATTCGTCTCGGCGCAGCCGGCGACCATCTGCACGCGGTCAAACACTGGGAAAAGGCTTCGCGCATCGCGGACGAGCATCTGCAAGGGACAGATATCAACTTCTGGATCAAAAGCGGCTATGGCGCCGCGCTCTTCGACGTCGATCAATATGACGAAAGCATCGCAACATCCGAAATTGCCCGTCAATGGTGTCTCGGCCACGGACAACCGCTGGCATCGCTTTCCATCGCGCGGTCTTATCTCGCCCTCGGCCAGACCGCGACTGCGCGCCCGTATCTGCGCGAAATCCACAGGCTGATCGGCAATGATATATTCCCGGCGTTCAAAGATTCAGAGGCGGAAAATATCCGCAATGCGCTCTCATCAGATGATAAAAACTGAAATAAGCGGAGCAGTAACAATACTTTAAATCGATTTTACTGGCCATTTCGCAGTGGAGTGCAAATGTCATCACATCACTTGTTGAAAATTGGAATTAAAATCTCCGTCATCTCCGCTAATTTTGTAATAGACCGTCGCAATTGTTGATTTGAACTGCGCAACTCTTGCCTATTTGGATCGTTATCACGTCCGGCAATTCAATTCGGAGCATGAGAGAATGACGATCAAGACCGTTCCACAGGAAATCTACCAGCGCCACGAGCGCGAATGGCAGTTGCTTCGCGAGGCTTTGGCCAAGAACAAATCCGCAAGCGATTCCCAACCGATCGCTGCGTCCAGCCGCCCCGCAGATCTGGTTCCCGGCGCCTTCCCTCAATAACCCCGTCTGTTGATTCGAACCCGCATGGCCCGCAGCAACGGCCGTGCGGGTTTTGCTTTGCCGGCATACGGGCCAGATGCCGCAATGTGCTATCCGCGAGCGGGCATCCGCATGCCAGGCGTCCAGCAGCGTCTTGACAAGCACGATATGCGGGCCTAGTTGGCAAATTACAGTTGCGCGTGCAGCCAGCTGTCGTAGGCGTTACCGTCATCCAACGCGTCCTTTGTCGAGAGGATCCCAGCAGGGAGTTCTCGATCCAAGAGGCGCTTATGGTATGACATTGTTTTTCCCACCTCCCATTTCCGGCCGTTCGACGGCTCCAGCTGTGTTCTCGGCATCGGGCATGCTGTGGCGTAATGTCGTGCGGACCGAGCAGCGGGGAGCCGTTCGGCAAAACCCTTTCTCCCATTGGCGCCAACACCTCGAGACAGAGGCCGGGACACGGTCAGACCGTCGGCCTCACGTCCGGATTGAAACCAAGGAGCAACATGATATGCAAATGACCGGCAATACGATCCTCATCACCGGCGGCACCAGCGGCATCGGGCGCGCACTGGCTGAAGCGTTCCACGACCGCGGCAACCGCGTCATCATCACGGGACGGCGCCTGTCCCTGCTTGAAGAGATTACAGCCGCCCGGCCTGGTCTGGTGGGACTCCCGCTGGATCTCAGTGATCCGAACTCGCTGGCTCATCTTGTCAGCGAGGTTCGCACACGCTTTCCCGCGCTTAACATGCTCATCGCGAATGCCGGCATCTCGCGGCCGGAGGACATGACGACGGATGATTGGGACGTGTCCGCCGCTCAGTCGATCGTCGAGACGAACATCATGGGCGTGCTGCGCGTGACGGCGGCGTTCCTGCCGTTGCTTAAAGCCCGGCCCGGCGCAACGATCCTCGCGACCAGTTCAAACCTCGCCTTCATTCCCCGCGCCGACTTTCCAACCTATTGCGCCAGCAAGGCCTTCCTGCACTCGTGGCTGCAATCGCTGCGTCACCAACTCCGCAATATTCCGGTCGGCGTGCTTGAGCTGGCACCGCCTTATGTTCAGACGGAATTGACCGGCGACCGGCAGGCATCCGATCCCCGCGCCATGCCGGTTGCCGCCTATGTAACCGAGGTCATGCAATTGCTGGAGGCGGAAAACCATCCGAGAGGCGAAGTTCTGGTCGAACGCGACCGTGCCCGGCGCTCGGCGGAGCGGGAGGGCCGCTACGAGGAGACTTTTGCCGCAATGAACCCGTCTTAAAGCACCTATAGGACATTGAAACGAAAGGCCCGGCATCGCACGAAAGCCGGGCCGCGCAGTGCTCGCGGCCCTGTGAACGCCGATAAGGTCAAAACTCCCTCAGGAGTGCATGCGTCCGGCCTTGATGTATTCCACCATCTGGCTGACCACGGTGCCCCAGCCTTCGTGAAAACCCATCTCTTCATGCTTCTTGCGGTTGGATTCATCGCCATGAATGGCGATCGCACGGTAGAGCGTGCCGTTTCCGTTGCGCGCCAGATCCAGCGTGGCTGTGAAAAACGGATTGGCTGACGGCCGGTAACCACCGATCAGCGCGTCGGTGATGACCAGGCGTTCGTGCGGTTTCACTTCGAGATAGCAATGGGTATTGGGATACTCCTGGCCATCGGGCGAGCGCATCGTGAAATTGACTGTCCCGCCGGGCCGCAGGTCAATGTCACAGGCCGTGATCGTCCACGGTTTTGGCGCGAACCACTGGCGCAGATGCTCCGGCGTCGTCCAGGCGCGCCATACAAGCTCTACCGGGACGTCGAGGTCGCGTTCAAGCACGAGATCGAGTTTGGGATTGATTGTGATGTCGGGTAGCTTCATTTGGATTCCTCCTCCTTGAGTTTCATGAGATAGCTGTCCAGTTGATCGAGGCGGCGTTTCCACAGCGCGCGCTGGCGCCCAAGCCAGTCTTCGGCAAGCTTGAGCCGTTCCGCTTCGAGTTCGTAGGTCCGGACGCGTCCGGTCTTGTGTGACCGTACCAGGCCACTTCCTTCCAGCACTTTCAGGTGCTCGACGAAGGACGGCAGCGCCATGCCATAGGGCGCAGCGAGCTCGGATACCGAAGCGGGGCGGACGGTGAGCCGTTCGAGCACATCGCGCCGCGTCGCGTCGGACAGCGCGCGGAAAATATGATCCACGACGGCCGGATCGGGCATGGGCTGGCGTGGCGGCATGCCGCCGCCGGTCTGTGGTATCATGGCCCCCTCCTTTGAAAGCACCGTGTCCATCTGAATGGAAACGGGTTATAGGTCGGATAAAAACTTAGGTCAATCCCTTAGTATTGCCCGACGACAGCGGACCGTTTCCGCAGGCATTCAATCCCGGGCGAGCGAACGAAGGCTAAAGGCCTCCAAAGCGTTGAGCAGATCAACCGGCAGATCAATCGATGGCAGGACAGGCGCGCGACCCGGAATATGAATGCCTTTGCTGTGCAGCCGGTCCAGCTGGGCGGCAAGACGTGCCGGGAAATCTGGAGCAAGCAAATTGGGTTGTATGGCAAAAACAAACAACCCTACCCCTGGCGAAAGAGCGCCTTTCGAAAAGGATGGTGCATCAAGAGACCAATTGGAACCAGTCAATCCTGCGGCAAGCGTTTCAACCATCAGTGCAATATTCGCACCTCGCGTGCCGCCAAAGGCAAGGAGTGCGCCCCGCATCGCTTCACCGGCATCTGTCGTGGAACTCCCTTCGGCGTCTATAGCCCATCCCTCAGGTATCTGTTCTCCCTGTTCGGCAAGTTGCCTTATGGTGACGAAAGCTGTGGCGCTGGAAGCTTGATCAATCACCAGCGGACGCGAATCCTCGCTTGGCGCGGCAAAAGCAAGGGGATTGGTGCCAAACACGGCCTCACGGCTCTTTCCCGATGCCATCAGGGCAGGACTGTTCGTTGCCGCGAATGCGACCAATCCGGCATCCGCAAGACGCCTGACATAATATCCCAGCTCACCTGTTGTATAGCTGTTGTGCAGGGCGAGCGCCGCGAGCCCAAATGTACGCGACCGCGTGACCAATTCATCGATCACAAGATCAAATCCAAGATGCGCTATTCCCCCCGCGGCATCAACGCGAATAAGTGCAGGTGCTGGAAATGCAACCTCCGGTTCGGCATTGCCGTTGATGCGCCCCTCCGAATATGCGGCCAGATAATCCAGAAGATGCCGAAACCCCACGGCGCTGCGTCCGTTGCATTCAGCGGCAACGGTTGCATCTGCAAGTGCATTTGCGTTTGCACTGCTTGCCCCTACGGAAATACAGGCCCGCCGGGCAAGCGCTTTCGCATCGTCAATCGTTATTTCCAATTGGCTTCCTCTCCGCTGGATTCGAATTACCGGCTTGAAATCCACCCATATGATGGTTCGCGCTCATGGGCTCGAGCCACGATTCCCGCCTTCAAAGGGCGGTGTCCTGCCATTAGACGAGGCGGGATTATGACCGATTGGTACTGTGTGAACCCTTACCTGTAAAGCAGTCGAAGCGCTGTGTTCTGAGCGCATGTATAATTGAACTTGACCATAATCTGTGATCCAGTCGGGGGAACAGATGGCAGGAACCCTTGACGCGATGAACGTGAGTGAAATTTTGCCGTTTCTTGGACATACCGAACAAAGCGCTGGGCTCTCCAGTCTTCTCTTATCTGCCGGGTTTGATGTTGCCCAGATGCAGGGCCGCGTGCAGCGTGGGCACGGTGTCGGGCATCTTGAACTCAAGCCCCTCGGCATCGAACTCGCCTTCCAATTTCACACCGATTACAAAGAGACCTATGGAACACCAGAGGATGAAGGAAAGGCGGTTCTGTCGGGTGTCTTTGCCTATGACAAAGCCAAGAAGGATCGAAAGGCCTATAATGGCCCTGTTCCCTTCACCCGCGGTCCCCTTCGCAACCGTTCCGATGCACTGCGCGAATTCGGAGTTCCGTATCACACGGAACAGGACGACGACGAAATCGATTGGGATTACTGGTTCAAGGGTGGCGTACAGGTCGGTGCGTTCTATCGGCCAGACACCACTATAGAACACCTATCCTTTTCCATACCATTCAAGACCACTCTCGAAAGGCTGAACCGCCCCCATACCAATAGCGATTGATCTGGCGTGGCCGGGCATGCGGCGGCAGCATTGCCGTTTTGGCTGATCGCGGCCATATGGCGGTAGCGGAAGGATTTTGTCTGGAATGACTTGACGCCGCTGACTTCGTCTCATAGACAACGGCACCGGAGATTCACAGGCTTGTGTCTTGTGTATTGTCTCTAGTGACGAGGCCTCGTGGCGGAGTGGTTACGCAGAGGACTGCAAATCCTTGCACCCCGGTTCGATTCCGGGCGAGGCCTCCAAATTATCCTTCAAACTGTATATCCCGACGTCAATGCGTCAGCGGATGGCGCACGGCCGGTTGCGTGATCCGACTGGAAATTTGCCGTGCACAGGTGCGGGCGGTGCGCTGGTGGGACAGGCGTATCGGGCATAAGCAAGTTCGATCAAGCCCCAATACGGTTCATCGGCACCCGCATCGACAACGCCCCTTCTAAGTCGGGAAAGTCCCGTCACCCTGCCCCAGCTGCCTTTGCATCAGCACCGTATCGACCCATTGGCCGAACTTGAAGCCGGCGGAGCGCAGCGTGCCGACCGGCTCGAAACCAAGCCGCTCGTGCAGCTTCAGCGACCCCGTATTGCCGCTGTTGCCGATGATGGCCACCATCTGCCGCCAATTGCCCGCCTCGCACCGCCGGATCAGCTCGCCAAGCAGCAGCGACCCGATCCCGCGGCCGGCCATGCCGTTGGCGATATAAACCGAATCTTCCACCGTGAAGCGGTAGGCAGGGCGTGGCCGGTAGAGCGTTGCATAGCAGTAGCCCACGATCTGTCCGTTCGCCTCGGCCACCAGATACGGCAGCCCCGCGGCGAGCACGCCCGCCCTGCGCGCCGCCATCTCGCCCACCGCAGGCACCTCCAGTTCAAAGGAAGCGATGCCATTGAGCACGTGATGGGCGTAGATGGCCTGTGTCGGCACCATATCGCGGTCTTCCGCAGCGCGCACATGCACGGAGGCGGAATCAAGAGGCGAGGTCTTTTCTACAAGCAATTGATTATCCAATGAATGATTCTCCGGTTTTCCGCGCCGGACATCGGTCGGCGTCAAGCCGATATCCCGCAATAAGTGGGGTTCGAGCTCCCGCAGCGCCTCGAGCTGGTGGCGGCGCGATTGTGGCGCGGCCGTGAGATAGCAGTCCACCCGATGCAACAATGTGCGGATTCTGCCTGCTCGAATGCTCACACGCTGTCTCCTGCGCCTGGTTTCTGCCCCTGTTTGTCAAGGAACCCGGTGGCATTTTGCATCTGAGGAGATATAAAAGAAGCTTTGAACGCCTATACGAACTATAAGGAAAGCTTTGTGTCTTCCCTCAGCCTTGATCAACTGGCCACCTTCGTCGAAGTCATCGAGCTTGGCAGCTTTTCCGCGGCCGCCGACCGGCTGAACATCAGCCAGCCGGCCGTGAGCCTGCAGGTGCGCCAGCTGGAAAAGCGGCTTGGCGTCCGCCTGATCGAACGAATCGGCCGCAAAGCCACCCCCACCGCCGCCGGTACCGAACTTCTTGCCCATGCGGGGCGTATCAACAGGGAGGTTTCGGGCGCCCTGGATGCGATGGCCAGATACACGACCGAGACCATCGGGCGGGTGCGGCTGGGAACAGGAGCCACGGCCTGCATCTATCTGCTCCCGCCGCTCCTCCGCAGCCTGCGGCAAGGGTTTCCGTCGCTGGATATCACCGTCAGCACCGGCAACACGCCGGACATGGTCAAGGCGGTAGAGGACAATGTGCTCGACATTGCGCTGGTGACAATGCCCGCCTCCGGCCGGATGCTGGAAATAAAATCGATTCTGCGCGACGAATTCGTTGCCGTCGCCCCCGCCGGCGTGGTCATGCCGCCGGAGGTGACGGCGGTGGAACTGTCAAAAAATCCGCTGATTCTGTTTGAACCGTCAGGCAATACCCGGCGGATCATCGACCGCTGGTTCGAACAAAGTGGTGTAAGCCTGCAGCCGGTCATGTCGCTGGGCAGTGTCGAGGCCATCAAGGAACTGGTGCGCGCGGGACTGGGATGGGCCATCTTGCCCGCCATGTCGGTGCGTGACCCGGAACAGCGGCGGCCTTTTACCGTGCGCCCGCTGATGCCGCACCTGCACCGGGAACTCGCGCTGATCATTCGCCAGGACAAGACAGTCACGCGCGGTCTGCGCGCACTGATCGCCGCCATCACCGAAGCCGGGACACGCCGACGCCTCTAAGGGACAGCATTGCAAGGGCGTGCTGGTTCCAGGCGAATCAGGCTTTGCTGTTCGCCGCAGCCCGGCTGCCTTTCCAACGACGGCCAAACTTCACTTCCAGCTGCCGGCGCTTGCGCCGGACCAGCGCAGAATCATGCGACAGCACCACAAGCCCCAGCGGAATCATCCAAAAACCCAGAATCGGCAGAAAACCGAGTGTTCCCCCGGCAATGAGCGCGCCGCCGAGCGTGCGACGCATTGCCACCGATTGTGGAATGGGCACATGGCGGCCAAAGATGCGCATATGCCGGCGCTTTGGCGCGGCGGAATGCTCGTGGGCAGCATTAGGCCCATGATTACTGGCGTTTTCGGGGCGTTCGGTCACGCGGTTGCTCGTCCTTTCCGTGTTCAACAGACCTCGGATGTAGGAACGCAAAAGCGGCATGTCATCATTTGTTGTGCACATTAGATGAAAAAAAACGAAATGGTCCTTTGCAAAAGCGAAACCCTTTTGCTATAGGCCACTTCGCTGATGACTGAGTAGCTCTTCCCCGGTAGCTCAGTGGTAGAGCAACCGGCTGTTAACCGGTTGGTCGCTGGTTCGAATCCGGCCCGGGGAGCCAGTCACCTCAAAGGCTTAGCAGCAGACGCTGCTGAGCCTTTTGCTTTTCTGCCGTCCCGCCTGTGGTCATCGTGCACCTGCGCTGCCAATGCTCTTACGGCCGGAAGCCAATCAGTGCTATGAATAGCCAAGCCAAACATCCCCGTGGAGACATTATGTTCCTGCTCACCGTTGCCGCCATCTGGACCATTGCTGCGCTGACTCCGGGGCCGAATTTCTTCCTGATCGTGCGTTGCACCCTCACCGGTTCGCGCAAGATCGCCATCTCGGCGGCGGCAGGCACCCTCACGGGCACCCTGTGCTGGGGCCTTGCCGGCTGGCTTGGCGTCGGGTCATTGTTCATGGCCGCTCCGATTGCCTATATGGGCCTGAAGATCGCGGGCGGCATCTATCTGCTCTGGCTGGGTCTGCGGCTGCTGTGGCAGCTGCGCCAACCGGCGGGCGACATGACCATCCCCGCAAGCAAGGTCAGGCTGACACCGCTGGGCGCGTGGCGCCTCGGGCTTGCCACCAACCTTGCCAATCCGAAATCAGCGTTGTTTGTCGCCAGCCTGTTTGCCGCCACCATGGCGCCGGGCACGCCATGGACCCACGGCGCTGCGGCCGTCGTGGTGATGGTGACCATATCGACCATCTGGTATGCGGGGCTGGTTGCAGCGCTCAGCCACCGCACGGTCGCGGGCGCTTATCAACGGGCACGGCGTGCGATCGATGCCTTTGCCGGGGCAATCTTCATTGGCTTCGGCCTGAAGCTGGCCCTGTCCGACCGCTGAGCGGAGCACGGCAGGCGGTGAAGCAAAGGCATTGAGCTGAACTTCTGTACTTTAGTTGAATTGAAAGTTCGAAATCTCCATGTTAGTCACACGGCTTGGAGATGACATCATGTCTGTTTTTGCAATCACCACTTTATGCGTCATTGCCACGTGGCTGGCCTGCTTCCTGTTTCCGCGATTTGACTGAAACACGGCCAAGCGCACGCCGGCGGGATGCGCCGACGCCTTGCCCTCCGCCGCAATCCTACCTATCTTTGCCACGCATCCATACAAAAGGAGGTTGCCTATGACATCGCGGGACGCCTAATCCGTACCTATCAGGAATTCTGTCGGGTTCGTGGAATTGATTTTACCCTGAACTTGTCAGTCCGCCCTTTCGACAGCACGACGCTGTTCTGTAGCGCCGGAATGCAACAGTACAAACCACTGTTTCCCGACGTAGCCTTCAAAGGCACATTCGCCAATATCCAGTCCTGCCTGCGGCTGGGAGATCTCGATGAGATCGGCGATGGAACGCATTTTCTCCATTTCAACATGATCGGGCTTTTCTCCTTCCGACAGATGGCGCTGGAAGAAGCCATTGATTTTTGGCTGGATTTTCTGGCCGGTATCGGTGCGTGGCCCGATCATGTCACGATCCACCCGGACAAGATGGCTGAATGGGCACCGTTCTATCGCGGGCGCCTTCCGGTTGTTCCTGATCCGGAATGCCTGTGGAGCGACGGCAATATGCGTAGCTATTGTACCGAGTTCTATAGGCAAGGGGTCGAAATCGGTAACATCGTCAATCCCTTGGGCAGTTGCATTGACGCCGGATTCGGGCTCGAGCGGCTGGATATGCTGATCAACGGCACACCGCCCGCTGCGCCGCAGGCAATCTTGCAGGACGCCATCGGCATGATCATTGCCAGCGCCTACCGGCCGGGCAACAAGGAACAGGGCTACGTCCTGCGCAAGTTGCTGCGCCGCCTGGCAGTGATGGGCGGCTCGCTGGATCACCCGTTCTTCCAGGAGGAACTAATCCGTCAGCAGCGGTTGCAGGAACGATACGTGCAGCTCAAACCAAAACATCCGGACAAGCCGGCACAATGGTGGTTTGACACCCATGGTATTGATATCACCGATATGGAGAGGCGGGATTGACCCGCCTCTCCATTCTGACCGTGAATGCCTGGGGCTAGCGCACCCAGGTGGTGTTCTCCACATAGATATCAGCGTCCATGGTTGCCTGGACGAAAACCGAGCGGGCCATGGCAGGCGAAGCATGGCCTTCCATCGCCTCATTGCAGGCCATCCGGGCGAGCAGGTAAATTCTTCCCCGCTCTCCCGGCCAGTCGCTGGACAAAAACTCAGCCGCTTCCGCGACCGAACCGATGTTCCGCAGCTTGAAGGAATGAAGTGACTCGACAGTCACCGGTTTGAACTGAGCATCTTTCATGGCCTAGAAACGCCGATCATTCAGACTGGTTCCAATCTGAAAAGCGCCTGTGGCAAAATTGCGATGGAGCAGCATTCGCGGCGCCCGATCACGACCATGTGTGAGCAATCCCGGCGGGCTAGACCGGCTGGCGGAAATCCAGCCAGCGGTGGTCTCTGTCCGGCTGTTTCAGCCGTGCGCGCATGGCGGGGCTCAGATCGATATCGCAAAGCAGATGTTCGTTAAGGTCGGCCAGCCGGCCGATGGGTCCGGCTTCCTGCTTCTTCCGCTCGGGCGGCACGCGTGACAGATTCAGGCCCAGATATCGCACTTCGGTCATTTCAGACTCCTAAAGTCATCAATCTCATTTCTATGTCCGGATAAATAATTGTTTATTTATGGGAGAACCAACGTAAAATACGGTGTGAGCCATCAAACCATTTAATGGATAAATCATGTCCTCCCTGCCGCTGCCAGCTATCCGCGTTTTCGACTCCGTTGCCCGTTTGCAAAACTTCACCAAGGCCGCGGAGGAACTGAACATGACCCAGTCGGCGGTGAGCTATCAGATCAAACTGCTGGAGGAATTTGCCGGCGCGCCGTTGTTTCACCGGCATGCCCGCGGGGTCTCATTGAGCGGCAAGGGTGAACTGGTCGCGCCGGTCATCCGTCGTTCTTTAGCTGAACTGGGCGAAACGTTCCGCGCGATCCGCGAGGAACAAAACTCCGTCCTGGTTGTCTCTGTCATACACACCTTTGCCAGCAACTGGCTGACCCCGCGCATTGTCGACTTCCAGACCCGGTTTCCCGATATTTCCGTGCGGTTCGACATCACGTCGCGCCTGGTGGATTTTGCCGCCGAAGGGATCGACTGCGGGGTGCGGATGGGTATCGGGCATTGGCCCGGCCTGAAGTCGCATCTGCTGCTTCCCGGCGGCTTCACGCCGCTTGCCAGCCCCGCATACCTTGAAAAATACGGCCGCCCGCAAAAGCCTGCCGATCTGCTCAACTACCACCTGATCACTCCGGACGACGACTGGTGGCAGGTCTGGTTCCGCCAGGCGGGCGTGGAAGGGCCGTTGGTCATGACCAAACCCGGCTTCGGGATCGATACGCAGCAGATCATCGCCAACCTCGCGCTTTCGGGCGGCGGCGTTGCGCTGGTTTCAGTGGGGATATTCCAGACGGAAATCGATTCAGGCCGGCTTGTTCAACTGTTCGACACCTGCGCCTCGACCGGATGGGACTATCATCTCGTTTATCCCGAAGGCCGGCAGCTTTCACCGAAACTGCGCCTGTTCCGCGACTGGATACTGGAACAGGCGGGCGCCTGATCTCGGTTTCTACCATGCGTCAGTGGTAGGCTTCCGTCACGGCCTGCGCCGCACCGGCGATGATGGCGGAGCGCTGGGTCGGCGTTTCGCGGGAATCGGCGACAAACACGGCGACGGCGATTTTTCCGCCATCGGGCGCGGTCAAAATCCCCACGTCGTTCGTTGCGGCATTGACGCCTTTCCATGTCCGGCTCGTACCGGTCTTGTGGGCAACGGACCATCCCGCGCCTGTCCCGGCGCGCAACCGGTCGGGAAATGTCACCGTTTCGCCCATGATGGCCAGAAGCCGCTGTGTCGATCCCGCGGCGAGGAGTTTGCCATTCATCAGGGCGGCAAGAAACGCGGTCATCGCCCGCGGCGT
Source organism: Phyllobacterium sp. NPDC097923 (assembly GCF_044760925.1). Lineage (NCBI taxonomy): Bacteria > Pseudomonadati > Pseudomonadota > Alphaproteobacteria > Hyphomicrobiales > Phyllobacteriaceae > Phyllobacterium > Phyllobacterium sp. NPDC097923. The sequence goes on from NZ_JBIWBL010000001.1 coordinate 1,871,690, forward strand.
TGCCGTGTCGCGCGGATCTTTCTGATAAGCCTCGAATGCCGCATCCCGCTCGGCCTCGGGAACCGCCTTCATGGCCTTTTGCAGCACTTTCGCATCCACATAATCCGGCTTCCAGCGCAGGCCGACGGTTTCGGTCTGCAGATGCCGTTCGTCGCGGTCAATCCGGATACCCAGTATGCCCTTTCCCTCGGCAAACTGATCGACCTTGGCCGGCCCGCCAAGCCGTTCGATCAGGATATCGACCGCCGCACTGTCGCTGTCGACAATGGCGCGGCGGACAAGGTCGTCGGCATTGGTTTGAAAGACGCCCTCCCTTTCCACGATCTTGGCGAGGGGCTGTACGGATAGGCTCAGGTTTTCCGGTTTGACAACAATCGGTTCCTTGAGGTCTGCAAGCCCCCGATCCGCAGCGTCGAGAACTGCAGCTCCCACGATCAGCTTGACGACGCTTTGCAATGAGAATCGCTCCTCGCCCCGGATACAGACCATCGTGCCGCTCTGGTCCTGCGCGCAAATGCCGACACGCCCATCCTTGCCCTTGACCAGCGCTTCCAGGCGTTGCTTGAGTGCCACCGGATCGGCAATCGCACCCGCATGCGACATGGCTGGCATGCCGAACAGGCAGACAAAAGCGACGAGAAAACCAGCTGATTTCATGATCAGATATCCCTGTTGGGCGCTCTTCACAAAAGGATAGTGCCCAAAACGCTCCTTTGGAAAGGCCATGCATGCTTCCTTCATACCGAATGAAGATTACACCAGCGTTGCTGCCACCTTACCGATACGACAAGGATCATCCTTGCACGACCAGCAGTGGCGCGCTTAACATCAACTGCGGCGGCGTCGGGGAACAGCATGCGGGCAGTGTTGGGATATGGTCTGGTGGCATTGGGTGCCTGTCTTGTCGCGGCGGCCATGTGGATATGGGTGGGCCATGATTATCTGCGCATCGATCCGTTCTGGATCAGCTGGCTCATTTTCACGTGGTTGCAGCCAGCAAGCATACCCCAGACCTTTTATGACATCCTTGTCGGCGTGACTGCTTCCGCCGGGATCGCCGCCTATAGCCAAGGCAAGCATCTGCTGCGGTCAGCAAAGACCGTCGAATGACTTGTTTGTACGGGCTTCCTGTGCTGAAATTCCGGGATATGCAAGCAAACCTGATGTTCTGCCATGTCGCTTCGCCCGCCGCAAAACCTGACATCCCATTTTGGGGACAGTGCGCCCAGCGCCCTTGATTATGAAATCATGGGTGAAATGGCGGCATCGCTCGGTCGGGCCGGTGAGAAAGTCGAACAGACATTGGCACAACTGGCCGCTGCCGCCATGCCGGAACGGGATATGCGGTTAAGGGCAGCGGCACGGGCCGTTCACGCCTACTTTATCCAGCGCGAACTGTGCGGCTTGAGGAATCACGATGCGGCTATCGTGGATTACAATATTCCGCGCGCCGTGCTGATACGGCTCGGCGCGAGCTGATCCCTGAAAACATCGCCGGAAACGGCGGGTTTCCTATTTGCCTGAGGATTCTTCCTCAAACATGACGGCGACATCGGCATTTGCCGACAGCCGCACCTTGTTGCCCTCGACCTCGGCAACGAGCGCTGTCGAGATATAATGATGATGGCCCCGATGAGAGCCCTCGCCGCTGTCCTTTTTCGTCAGCTTGATACGGGCACCGTCCACGTGATCGACTGTTCCGACATGAACACCATCGGCACCGATGACTTCCATATGTTCCTTGATGCGTGTTGCAGGCATGATCTTCTCCAATGTTTGCGAAGCAGAAACGCATGAAACAGGCTTTGGATGCATCGGCGGACAAGAATTGTCGATCAGCGCCACGCCTGTCACCGTATCCCGGCAAGCACGGGAATTGCCGCTTGTGTCCCGCCCGGCGGGCCCCTACCATTTCACGGAAAAGCGCATATCGGGAAAGCATTGTTCGACATGACTGATGAAATTCTCACCCCGGCGGAAATGGGCGAGGCCGACCGGTTGACCATCGCCGGGGGATCGATCGACGGATACCGGCTGATGCTGCGGGCGGGTTATGCCGTCGCGCGCCACGTACTGGACCACCACGGCGATGCACCGGCCTTTCACGTTCTGTGCGGTCCGGGCAACAATGGCGGCGACGGCTATGTCGTTGCCAGCCTTCTGGCTGAAAGCGGCGGCAATGTTCATGTGTGGAGTGACGACAAGCCGCGCGCCCATTCCGACGCGGCAATCGCCCGGCGCGATTGCAGCGTCGAACCGGCCGCGCTTTCCGGCTTCAAACCCGAGGCCGGCAGCGTCGTCATCGACGCACTGTTCGGAGCGGGATTGAACAAGCCCTTGGCCGGCAAGGCCGCCGCCGCTGTCGAACGGAGCAATGCGGCGGCTGTCACGCGCATCGCCATTGATGTGCCTTCCGGCCTTGACGGGGCGACGGGCATGGCACTTGGCGCGGTATTCGAGGCCGATTGCACCATCACATTCTTTCGCAAGAAACCGGCCCATCTGCTTTATCCGGGACGCGGCCTGTGCGGTCGGATTGTCGTCGCCGATATCGGCATCCGTGACGACGTTCTGTCGATGATCAGGCCCGCCTGTTTCGAGAACACGCCGGACTATTGGCGCGCGCTGCTGCCCTCGCCCGGCGTGGAAACGCACAAATACACGCGCGGCCACGTCGCCGTGTTTTCCGGGGGTGCGACGGCGACAGGCGCGTCGCGGCTTTCCGCGCTGGCAGCCGCGCGCAGTGGCGCGGGTGCCGTTACCCTGCTCTCCCCGGCGGAATCCCTTGCCGTCAATGCGGCACATCTGACGTCGATCATGCTGAGCCGCTGCGAAACCGACCGCGAGCTGCGCGCATTCCTGAGCAAACGCAAACCTTCGGCCATGGTGCTCGGCCCCGGCTTTGGCATAGGCGCCCGCGCACGGGACATTGCGCTCCTGCTGCTCAAGGAGGAGCTCCATCTGGTGTTGGATGCCGACGCGATCACCTCATTTGAAGACAACAGCGCTGCGCTTTTCGCCTCGGCGCATGGCACCCCGGACACCCGGCTTGTGCTGACGCCGCATGAAGGAGAGTTCCGGAGGCTGTTCCCCGGGATCGGCGACGGGAATACACCGTCAAAGCTCGAACGCGCCCGCGCCGCCGCCAGGCAGGCCCATGCGGTCATTATCTACAAGGGGGCCGACACCGTCATCGCCGCGCCGGACGGCCGGGCCGTGATCAACAGCAATGGCACCCCGCTTTTGGCAACCGCCGGATCAGGTGACGTGCTTTCGGGCGTAACGGCGGGCCTGATGGCGCAAGGCATGCCGCCCTTCGAGGCAGCCTGCGCGGCGGTCCATGTTCACGCGGCGGCAGCCAACGACCTTGGTTTCGGCCTGATTGCCGAGGATCTTCCCGCAGCTGCCGCAAAAGTGATCGGACGATTGCATCGCATTTGACGGCAAGCCGCCTGCGCATGAGACACTATTGAGCGCTTGCGTTACCGGCATGCGGACCGCTCGCCAGGTTTTTTAAATTTCCGGTTTGAATTAACCCTGTCTTTACCTTGATGGGGCACCTTGAGTTCAAGCGCGATTTTGTACTGCGTACGCGCTTCCTTAATTTACGGGCGTCATTATTCTGTCGCAATGTCAGGGTAGTGCTTCTCGTGTAGCGAATAGCTTGTTTCCATTTTTGACCACGGATGTACTGGCACTGGTGTTGAGGCAAGTTTAGGAAGGTCGGGTAGCTCCCGGCCTTTTGCTTTTTCAAAACCCCTTTTCTTTTCCGCGATCCCATCAAATACTGCGATGGCTGCGATCTAATACGTAACCGTCACAATGATCGTATCGCTGTAAGTACCCGGCGATGGTGTGGCTTGCGGCGGGACCCGGCCATAGACATCGATGCCCTGCACCATTCCATTGCCCGTGCCCGCAACCGTATTGGTCGGTATTGTATTTCCCCACGGCACAGTTCGATTTGAATCCTGGTAGAGACCATAGGTAATCGATTGCGCGCCATTGACCATCTTGCGGGCCGTCGGGCTTGTTCCCGTGTTGCCGAGGCTGAGCGAAATCGAGTACGGCACTGTTGGCGTGCAGGTTACGCTCACCTTGCCCTTCTGATCGATATTCGCATTCAACAATCCATTGGGACCAAAGTCGATATTCTGCGCTGTCACGGCGCAGTCATTGGCGAGCGTAATCTGCACCGTGAAGGTTGGAGGAGACGCTGTTGCGCCCGAAGCCGTGGTGCAGCCGTTGCCATCATCATAGCGGTAATTGAACGTCGCGTTCGCTCCGGTGAAGGTTGAGGTGTAAGGTCCGGCCGGCGCCGTTGCCTGATTGGCCAGCACCTGCCCGTACAGCGTGATCGTTGTCGAGCCGCTGCCAAGTATGGGACCGAGAATCGTCGTGAAGGCGACAAGAAATCCGGGCGGCCGCGCCGCATAGGGCCACGTTGCCGAGCCCCAGACGATGGAGCGGGCGGCATCCTGATACAGCTGGTAATTGAGCGAATTCGCACCATTCAGCATGATGCGCGCGCTTGCAGTTGCGCCGCCGCTGCCTTCATTGAGGTTCGGGCAAATCAGCACTTTCTGGCCAAGGGAAAGCAGGCCAGAGCAATTCGCCGTCACGGATGTCATGCTGTTGATTGCGCTTCCCGGAATGGTGCTTCCGGAAAAAACCATGCTGGGAACAGAGAAGGAGCAGCTTTGCCCCCAAGCGGTGCCTGGCAAGAGCGCAGATCCGACGAGCCAGATGAAGCAGACCAGCCAGTTTTTCATGAGCACACCACTTTGCCTATCTTGACCTGCGTTCCCGGCTGTGGCCGGTACGAGAACTGCGCCTTGCAACTGCGTCCATCCAGAAGATCGACGCTGATGCTGTTCTGGGCCCGCAGCTTGTCGATAAAGGCTTCACCGTCATAACCGATGACAAATTCATCCGGCGAGCCGTCCAGATGCCCGCGCAGCCCCGCCTCCAGCGGCTTGCCGCCGCTATCGACCAGATCAACCACAGCCGAAGCTGATGTCTTGCTGACATGGAAATCCACCACAACGCCGCTGCGGTCGGCGGGCACAATGATGTTGCGTGTCGATCCTATGCTGGCATCGACCGGCAGATTTTTGGGGTCGATGGCAACCGTGTTGGGCTCATAGGAATTCAGGTCCGGCACCAGGATTTTGCCACTGCGATTGGTCTTGCCGACCGGCCGGTTTTCCGACAGGACCTCGACATCCGGTGCGCCGACATCGACCACGGCAAAGGCATCGTTGATGCGGTTCGTGGCGAATACGCCGCCGGCTGCCGCGGCAAGTGCACCGTCAATCTGGACGCTCGCGCGGGTATTGCCATCGAACTGTTCGACATCCCCCTGCACCCTTGCATAGCGTCCGCGGTAGCTCGCGGAGGCCAACCGGTCAGGATTGTTGCCTTCCCGGGTCCTCAGCCGCCAACCGTAACTGCCCTCTTCAAGCTGCTCCGACTTTGCGACATCGACAACGCCGGAGACACCATCCGCGGTCTGCTCGATGCCGGTTGAAACCGTGATGTTGTTGTCGAAGGGGATCGTCAGTCCGGCAAAGACGCCAAAGCTGTCGCTGTTTTCCAGATCGGTAAAGGCCGTCGCATAGAATGAACTGTTCTTGAAAACCGACTGGGTATACGAGGCTCCGACGATACGGTTCCGATCGCCATTGGCCGATTCAATCTGCGTGAAGGACAGATTGAGATTGGAACGCTCGAACGGGCCTGGTGCCGACACGGTTACCTGGGCCAGCGAGCGCGGAACACGCGGGCTGAAAATCGTAACGCCCGTCGGATCGAAAACCGCCAGTTGCCGCGGATCGGCGGAAACCGAGGCAACATCGTCATAATTGCCGAAAGCCTGCTGCATCCGGGCGAAAACGGTGTAACGGCGATAGCTGAGTTCCACCGAACCGTTGACAAGGAAGCCCGTGTCGCCGTCGTGGCTGCTGCCGGCAACAGCCAGCGAACTGACACCATAGCCGCCGATGGGAAACGCCACGCCGACGCCACCGTTGAGCAGATCGACACCGCCTTCAAAATGCCCTTCAAGCGTCAGCCAATCGGCGACACCGTATCGCGCCGTGGCAAATCCCATCGCATCGTCGGCATAATCGTTGGATGCCGTACCGAAATCACGCCGCGGAAAACCCACTTCGGCAGAAAAATCCAGCAGTCCCTTCTGCAGCAGCAAATTGGATGAATAGAACGGCAAGGTGGTCTTTGTCTCGCGGCCAAGCGTATCGCGCACCACCACCTGCGCCTGTCCCGCGCCGGTAAACACCGGAAAATTCGTCACCTGAAACGGACCCGACGGAACCGTACCGCTATAGGTCTTAACGTTCTGGGTGTAGACCTCGAGCGTCGAGGGAACCGCGGCAGACCCGGATATGACTGGTATGGGGATGGTGACCAGATCCGAACGCAGGTGGAAATTGCGCTGCACCTGCAGGCCGCCCAGATAGACCGGCCGCGTCCACTGCAGACCGCCGGAAATGAAATCACCCGCCCGGTAGGTGATCAGCCGCTCCGCGTCGGAGTAGGTGTAGGTCGTGTTGAGACGCTTGAACCCCTGAAAATCCGTGTCGCTCGCACTTGATGTGAAGGATTGCGTCAGCGTACCGAACGGGCTGAAAAAGCGGGCATCGAAACCGCCGGAAATGCCCTGAAACGGCCTTGCATTGCCCTTGAACAGATTGTCGCTACTGGCAAAGAGCGAGTAATTCAGGACTGCGCCGTAACTGGATTGCGGCTTGGGGCGGTCCCCGTCGGATTTTGGATTGAGATCAACCACTTTGGCCGCGCGCGCATTGTCGTCGGTGGTGATGTAAAGCCGCTGATTTTCCGCATCGACGCGATATTGGACATTCGGCAGCCGATCTACCCGGATCGAGCCATCCGCGGCCTTCGCTTTGGCCACCGGCTTCAGCCCCACATCCGTCAGTTCCTGCGGGCTTGCCGCAAGGCCTCCATCCTCCAGTTGGTGGAAGGCGCCGACCAAACCGGTCGGCTCATCGTTGATGAAGACCTCGAGATAGAGATCCTGGGAGATACCGGGCTGTGGCGCGGTCTGCCCCACGTCTTGCGCATTGGTTTCCTGTGCCCGTCCAGAGGTAAGAATACACGGGCCTATGCAGAGTGCCACAACAAGACTAGCGGCCGCTGACCGCAACGTTGACATCAAGCGGTCCAGAATCGCTTTGCGCCTTCATGGAAACAGCACCGGATGACACGGACTTACCGCTGCCAACCGGCCATTCCATGGAAGCGCCGCCCAGGACATAACCAACCAACCCCTTCCTCGTCGCGATTTCACGGCCGTTTTGGAGCAATTGCAGCTCAGAGAGGCGCAATCGCGTATCGCCATTGTTGCGAGCGGCAAGGACAAGCCCGTTGCCGGAGCGCTTGATTGTCCAGGCCACTTTGGGCGCGGAAGCATCGGGTCCCTTGAAGAACACGGGAATGGAATAGCGCACGACCAGAGTGACCGTGCCGGACTTGCGGCGGGCAGGATCGGGCAATTCATCCACGATGACCCGGTAACTTTCTTCCCGCGTGACCGGCTTTTTACTGACCCGGATAACCCGAACGAGATAATCCTTGTTGGCGGACAAAGCCGTCGATGGCGGACTGACAACCACATCGTTGGTGGGTTCGAGCTGCTCGACACCGTTTGTCTGCGTCCAGCGAAAGACTCGGATTTGCACGTTGATCGGCCGCTTTGCCTCGTTCGTCAGCGTCAGCACGGCTGCGCTTCCCGGCGCTATCATTTCCAGATTAGTCGGGGCCACCCGCAGCGAAGTTGCGGTGGCGTTACCGTAAAGCAGCATAAAGAGCCCCATCGCTCCAATGCCTTTAAGCATGGATCGCATCCTGTCCACCTCCGTATGTTATTCTCAGTAAGTGACCGTCACCGTGATCGTATCGGTGTAGGCGCCGGGCGCTGGCGTTGTCTGGACGGGAACCCGCCCATAAACCGTATAGGATTGCGCCGCGCCGCTACCCGACGCTGAAACCGTATCGGTACCGATGGTCTGCCCCCACACGGTGGTTCTGTTGGTGTCGGAATAGAGCGTATAGTTCACCAGCGCGCCGCCGGTCCCGGTCATCTTGCGCGAAGCGACCGTTGCACCGGTCCCCGTTCCGGCGTTCAACCCGATATTGTAGGGCGTCGTGTTGGTGCACTGCACGGAAAGCGTGGTGGACGCATCGTCATTTGCCGCGATCACACCCACGGCGGTGAAGGTGAGCGTCGCGGTGCTCACCAGGACACAGGACGCCTGAATGGTGATCTGGACCGTGAAACTTCCGGTTGCCGTGGCGGCCAATGCCGGACTGGAAAGGCCAAGCAAAGCGGCCAGACCGACTGTCGTGAACTTGCGCACCGAATATCCGAAACTCATTCATCCTCCTCAAGGTTTGCTTGCCGCTGGCAAGCACCTCCGATTCTCTACAAATGACTCAGTAGCTCTCCACCCCATAATACTTAAGTATTACATCTTTAAAAGAACTTATCGAACAGTCGGCAATATTGCTCATCTCTCGCAGCATCTGTCGCAATTTGTACTATCACGCAAAAAGCGACACATTGCTTTCAAGAAATTATGAATTTACGTTACATCAAAAGATTAGGTTTATTCATTGATAAATTTACATATTTCCGTCTATTGCATTTTATTTTACTATCGAAGTAATTTCTTATGAATACAACAAGCAACAAATGTACATGATATATTCCGCAACATAAGCGTCATGATATTTTCATTTCCCGCCTCATCATTGCGTTCGCGCATCGCGAAATGATTGTCTTGACGGTGAAATCGAGAGAATCAAAACTACTCGGAAATTTACTTTTGGTGGTCCAGATGAGCACGCGTGTTCTGCTGCTGTCGCAGTTCATCGGCTGAAATGATCCATCCCCGGCGATGCGGTGCATCGGCGCAAACTTCCGTTTCGCCGCCCAATTACAGCGCTATACTGCATCGTGATGAATTGCTCTTGAACATTTGTTTTTTGGCGGCAAAGATTGCGCCGGAAGCATGAAAGACCGCGACATGGCACAGCAAGGAATACCCACGTCATCCGATTCTCTGGCACAGCTGAAATGGCTGACGCCCGAAAATGTCGGCGCAGCGCTGAAGGGCCTGCCTTTGAAGGTTCAGGCCGCTCTGAGAGCCGCAGCGCATCTCCCCCGCGGCACGCTGACCATCACCACCCCCGACCAACGGGTGTTCAAGGTGGGCGGCAAAGGCTCCGGTCCCGATGCGGCATTGGTGCTGCACAACTGGAATTTGCCGCGCCGGGCCTTTTCGGCCGGGACGATCGGCGTGGCGGAATCCTATATGGACGGCGACTGGGAAAGCCCTGATGTCACCACGTTCCTTGAGCTGTTTGTCATCAACCAGCAGATCGGCGAACACATTGCCGGCGGAGCGAACTGGTTCGCCAACACCGTGCAGAGATTGCGTCACTGGCTGAACGAGAACACGCGTTCGCGCTCGCGCAAGAATATCTCCGCGCACTATGATCTCGGCAACGCCTTCTATCGCGAATGGCTGGACCCGACGATGACCTATTCCTCCGCATTGTTTGCCGAAGGCGCCAATGACCTCGAAAGCGGGCAGACCGCGAAATATCGCGCGCTTGCCCGCAATATCGGCATCACCAGGGACAGCAGCGTGCTCGAGATCGGCTGCGGCTGGGGTGGTTTTGCCGAATTTGCGGCGCGCGAGATCGGCGCCCGTGTCACCGGTCTGACCATCAGCCGCGAACAGTTCGATTTTGCGACGGAACGGATGCGCAAGGCCGGACTTTCCGACAGGGTTGAAATCAAGTTCCAGGACTACCGCGACGAAACAGGCCAATACGATCATATCGCCTCGATCGAAATGTTCGAGGCCGTCGGCGAGAAATACTGGCCGGTCTTTTTCGGCAAGGTCAAGGAATGCCTCGCCCCCGGCGGCAGTGCCGGCATGCAGATCATCACGATCAACGAGAACTCGTTCGAACGTTATCGCAAGCGTCCCGATTTCATCCAGCGCTATGTATTTCCCGGCGGCATGCTGCCGACACCGGCCCGTTTGAAGACGCTTGGCAAGGATTTCGGCCTCAACCTTTATCGCGAGACCATCTTTCCGCAGGATTATGCCCGCACGCTGGCCGAATGGCGCGCGCGCTTCTGGGACTCATGGGACAAACTCAAGCATCTTGGCTTCGACGTCCGCTTCAAAAAGCTATGGGAGTTTTACCTCTTCTATTGCGAAGCGGGTTTCAGATCGGAATATATCGACGTACGACAGGTGTTTTACAGATCATGACAGAGATCTCGCTCAATGAAATTTTCGAGCGCATCTGGGCGCTGGCTGATGCGTTGCACCTGCCGGAATTGACCCAGGGTACCCACCACGGCACACCGTCGCTGAAAGCCAGGAATGCGTTTCTGGGGCGGCTCCGGGATGTGGACACATTCGCCATCCATTGTCCGCTGGAGGAAAAGCCGCTCCTGATGGAAAGCGCGCCGAACATCTATTTCGAGACCGATCACTACAAGGGCTGGCCCTATATTCTGATCCATCTCGATACCATTTCCGATGCGGAACTTGCGCACCGCATCCGGCTTGCCTGGCTGGCAAAAGCGCCAGCCAAGCTCAAAAGGCTCGTCGAATCTACAGCGTGATGCGGTAGCGGGTGAAACCGTTTTCCCCGTCGCCCGCGTCCTCGATTTTCACGGCTTTCACATCGGCAAGGAAATTCTTGCCCTTCGGACCGGATTCGAACACCACTGAGGCACCCTTCACCGGAGCAAATTTCCAGTTATCATCAGCCGACGGGTTGATGGTTTTCTGGTCGATGATGTAGCGCACGATCACGTCGCGATTGGTGTCAGGCGCAACGAAGATGACCTTGCTCTCATTGATGCCGGGGAAATTGCCGCCACCGCCTGCCCGGTAGTTATTCGTCACCACGACAAATTTCTGCGCCGGATCAATCGGTTTTCCATCAAAGGTCAGGTTGACGATGCGGTTGCTCCGCGCATTCGCGAGTTCACCCTTCGCGCCGTATTTCGCCGGTTGCGACAGATCGATCTGATAGGACACGCCGTCGATGACATCGAAATTGTAGGAGGGGAAACTGGTGTCGATCAGCGGCTGGTCCGGCTTGCCCGGCTCGATGGTCTTGAAAATGCCGGATGACATTTCCAGCCATTCCTTCACATCCGCCCCCGTGATGGCAACCGCACGCACCGTGTTGGGGTAGAGGTAGAGATCCGAGACATTCTTGATGGCGATATCGCCGGCTGGCACATCCGTATAATAGTCGGCCCCGCCGCGGCCGCCCGCCTTGAAGGGTGCGGCTGCGGACAGCACCGGCCAATCCTTCCACTGCGTGTCCTTCAGCATGTCCTTGATGTACCAGGTCTGCGCATTGGAGACGATCTGCACCGACGGATCATCGGCGACCAGCGCGAAATAGGAATAAAGCGGTGCGGACGTCTTGCCCACCGGGCGGCGGACATAGGCGAGCGTTGCCTCATGGTCGGCCTTCGCGGCTTCCAGAACGTCCGGACGGCTTTCGACCAGCGGTTTGACCGCCTTTTCAACACGCTCGTAGATCGGGCGCGCCTCGGTGGTGAAATCGGCAACCTTCCATTTGTCACCGTTACGCTCGAGCAGAAGATCGATCAGCCCCATATGCGAGCCCCAGAAACCGGCCATGACAGCGGGCTTGCCCTGCAGCGTCCCCTTCTTGACGTCGACGCCTTCAATACCGGCAAAGTCCTTCGGATCAGGGAAAACCAGATGCTGGTGCCCGGTGACGACGGCATCGATGCCGTCAACACCCGCCACATAGAGCGAGGCATTTTCCATGCCGCTGCTCTGCCCCGCCGCAATGCCGGAATGCGACAGCGCAACGATGATATCGGCACCTTCAGCTTTCATCTTCGGCACCCAGGCTTTGGCGGCCTCGACGATATCGCGCGTCACAACCTTGCCCTTGAGGTTCTGCGCATCCCACAGCGTGATCTGCGGCGGAACAAAGCCGATAAACCCGACCTTCACAGGCAGTTTCTGCCCGGTGCCGTCGGCAATCTCGTACTGCTTGATCAGGTAAGGCTTCATGTAGAGCGGATCGTCGGTTGGCGTTGCCGCCAACTCGCCCTTGACCAGATTGGCGCAGACATAGGGATATCCGGCACCAGCCAGAACATTGTCCATATACTCGAGACCATAGTTGAACTCGTGATTGCCGAGCGTTCCCACTTCGTAGCCGATGGTATTCATCGCCTTGATGATCGGATGGACGTCACCGGCCTTCATGCCCTTCTCGTAGGCGATGTAATCGCCCATCGGATTGCCCTGCAGAAAATCACCATTGTCCACGACAATCGAATTGGTCGATTCGGCGCGGATTTTTGCGATGATCGATGCCGTGCGGGCGAGCCCCATCGTGTCGTTCGCCTTGTCGGCGTAGTAGTCATAGGGATAGACGTTCACATGCAGATCGGTGGTCGCCACGATGCGCAGATGCGCCTGCGAAGCCGCTGCCATGGCCGAAAACGGGTGGAGGATTGCCACGGCCCCGGCTGCGGCCGTGCTTGCCAGGAAGGAACGGCGGGTGAGAGCGGATGACGATTCTTGCATGACGAGGCTCCAGGGCAAGGGATGATGAGCAGCTTTTTAGCCGGCGAGGATCACCGAATTATGATGAGTTTGTCACGGCCTTTCGCGGTCAGCAATCAGCTTCCGGCGATTTCAATCAGCGCGGTCTCGACACCGAGACCGGTGCGGTCCGCCACTTCGCGCAAGGCAAAGGATGAATTGATCTTGGTGACGTGCGGCATCGCCGAAAGCCAGACCTTGTGGATGCGTTCGTAATCCTCGAGATCCTTGGCCGCAATGCGCAGGAGATAGTCATACTCGCCCGACATGAGGTAGCAGACCAGCACATTGGGGCAGCGGCGCACGGCCGTCTCGAATTCGCGCAATTGTTTGTCGGCCTGGCCCGAGAGGGATATATTGACGATCACCGTAACCGGGTGACCGAGCATCTTGTTGGAGAGACGCGCATGATAGCCACGGATGACACCCGTCTTCTCCAGAATATCCAAGCGGCGTGAACAGGCGGACTGTGACAGTCCGACCTTTTCCGCCAGGGTTGCATTCGACATGCGGCCATCCTTTTGCAGGCAATCAAGGATAGCGATATCAATCCTGTCCAGCGACATTGTTCGATCTTTCTTCGACAAAGAACCAGTTTGGCGCAAGAATATTCGAAAAATTGCATGCCGTCGATATTGCTTAGCAAGGACATGCGAAGCGATTCATGATGTCATACGCACCGCACAAACGGGAACTTTGAACAGACTCTAGAGGAGGCGTAAATGCGTGTAGGCTGCCCGAAAGAAATCAAAAACCATGAATATCGCGTCGGTCTCACTCCGGGGGCCGTACGCGAATACATCGCCCACGGCCATACGGTCATTATCCAGTCCGGAGCTGGAGCAGGAATAGGCGCCGACGACGGAGCCTATCAGGCGGCTGGCGCCAAGATCGTCAAAACCGCCGAAGAAGTCTTTCAGCAATCGGACATGATTGTGAAAGTGAAGGAGCCCCAGCCGTCCGAATGGGCGCAGCTGCGCGAAGGCCAGCTCCTCTACACCTATCTCCACCTCGCCCCCGATCCCGAACAGACCAAAGGCCTGCTGGCTTCCGGCGTCACGGCCATCGCCTATGAAACCGTCACGGATGATCGCGGCGGCCTGCCGCTGCTCGCGCCCATGTCGGAAGTGGCCGGACGTCTTGCCATTCAGGCGGGCGCCACCGCGCTGCAGAAGGCCAATGGCGGACGCGGCGTGCTGCTCGGCGGCGTGCCCGGCGTTCTGCCCGGCAAGGTCACCATCATCGGCGGCGGTGTTGTCGGCATCAATGCGGCGCAGATGGCTGCCGGTCTCGGCGCCGACGTGACCATTCTCGATCGTTCGATCCCGCGCCTGCGCCAGCTCGACGATCTGTTCCATGGCCGCATCCACACCCGCTATTCCACCATCGAGGCACTCGACGAGGAAGTGTTCTCCGCCGATATCGTGGTGGGCGCGGTCCTCATCCCCGGCGCAGCGGCCCCCAAGCTGGTCACCCGCGAAATGCTGTCCGGCATGAAAAAGGGCGCCGTGATCGTCGATGTCGCCATCGATCAGGGTGGATGCTTCGAAACATCCCACGCCACGACGCATTCCGAGCCGACCTACGAAGTCGACGGCATTATCCACTATTGCGTGGCCAATATGCCGGGCGCTGTTCCGGTCACCTCGGCGCATGCGCTGAACAACGCCACGCTGCAATATGGCCTGCAGCTGGCGGACCGCGGCGTCAAGGCACTGGTGGACAATCCGCATCTGCGCAACGGTCTGAACGTTCACAAGGGCCGCATCACCAATCAGGCCGTCGCCGAAGCGCTTGGCCTCGAAATGGTGGAAGCCAAGGCCGTTCTCGCGGCCTGACGCTGGCATCGCACAAAAGAAAAGCCCGGGCTTGGCCCGGGCTTTTTCATGAGCAGTATTCAGACAACCCAGTCGGCTTCGTGCATCTCGATGCGGCACTGGAAGCAATTGTTCCTTGCCGACCGCATGTGCACATAGGCCACGTCATCACGCTGCAGCAGTTCTTCCGCCCGCGCGGGAATAGTATCGGTGGGGATCACGCCGCCGGTGCCATAGACAATCCGGTCCTGACGGGAATAACCGCGCAGGATATAGTCGCTGGTCTTGCGGAACATATCCGGCATATCCGCTGTCTCCGCATAGCGTTCGCATGCTTCCGCATGCAGAAAAATCGGCCCTGTTTCAGCATAGGGTTGCGGTGCGGGGAACGGCCGGTGCGACAGGATAAGATATTTGTCGCCGGCTTTCACATTCTGCAGGCAGTGTCGGCACGGCGTGCCGTCGCCATCGGAAACATGCACCTCCGGCGGCTGGCCATTCGCATCCGCACCGCCCGTCTGATAGTGGCGGGCCAGTGTGGTCGGGATTGCAATAAAGCGGATCATGCTCATGGGAACCTCCTTCGTTGACCCGAAGCAAATACCCAAACTGGCAAGCGAACCACCCGATTCCTGCCGGTCTCAGCACTCACCAGCTGCCATCGGGCCCATCGGTGTTCAGCGACAAGTGCCGCCAGAGTTCCAGTTCCGCCTGCAGGCTGGCAAACTTCACGGCGGCTGCGTTGACTGCCATTGCGCCGGCGGCAAAGCGCAGTGGCGGCTTGGCTTCATTGGTCAGAAGCACCATGGCGTCGGCAAGCTTGGCCGGGTCGCCCGGCTGCGAACCATTGCGGCTTTCGAAGGCCGCCCGCTGGCTGGCCCGCCGGTCGTCATAATCGGCAATCGCATTGGCGTCGCCGATGCGCAGCGAATCGCCAGTGAGGAAATCCGTGCGAAAGGGCCCCGGCTCGACGATGGTCACAAACAGCCCGAACGGCGCAATTTCAAGCGCCAGTGATTCCGAGAAGCCTTCCAGGGCAAACTTGCTTGCACTGTAGAGCGAGCCAAACTCGCCGCCACGCAGCCCCGCGATCGAGGAAATGTTGAAGATATGGCCCTTACGGGCGGCACGCATCACCGGCAGCACGGCCCAGATGACGTTGAATACTCCGTGCAGGTTTGTCGCAAACTGCGTGTTCACCGTTTCAGCGGTGTTTTCCTCGAAAAAACCCAGCTGGCCATATCCCGCATTGTTGACGAGCACGTCAATCGATCCGAAGCGTGCAAGCGCCGCCTGCACAGCATTGTGGGCCTGACCGGCGTTTGTGACATCCAGTTCAACCGGCAGCACCTGTTCACTCTCCGGCCCGAGCGCCTCGATGACAGCGCTTTTCCTGCGGCCCGTTGCAACCACGCGGTCTCCCGCCCGTAACGCCGCCTTGGCGATCTCGACACCCAAACCGCGCGTGGCACCTGTGATAAACCATGTTTTCTGCATTCTGGTCTCCATTGATTGCATCCGATGGAACCATGCCGCCGCCAAAACCCGGTAGATCAATGCGCGCATGTTCTTGCACGATCCTCTCAATCCAGAGTGGATCGTGCGTCGCACACTTGCATCAGCGCGTGTGCATTGCTTGAATGGGGCATGGAGCCGCTTGCCGAAATCAGTGCCCTCATCGCTCGCCATACCGGTCGGGATGGCCAGGCCATGCCGCTTCCCGGCATCCGTCTGCTCAGTTCCAGCGTTCCAACTGAACCCATCAACGGCTTTTATGAGCCGGCCTTTGCCTTGGTCGCGCAAGGAGCAAAGCGGACGATGGTGGGCAACAGAGTGTTTGAATATGGTGCTGGCCAATATCTTGTTGTCTCGCTTGGACTGCCTATTGCCGGCCATGTCATCAAGGCAAGCCATGAAGAGCCGTATCTCGCCTTCCGGTTAAGCCTCGATCCGGCAGTGATCGCCTCGCTTCTGCTTGAGACGTCGGCTGGCAATCACACTGGCAGCGCGGCCCAGGGGCTTGCAGTCAGTGCAGCACCGCCCGAGATCATTGATCCGGTTGCGCGGCTGTTGCGACTGCTTGACAGGCCCGGCGATCTCGCCGTTCTCTGGCCGATGCTGGAACGGGAAATTCTCTGGCGTCTTCTCACCGGAGAACAGGGCAGCAGCGTGCGTCAGATCGGCCTTGCCGACAGCCGCCTTTCCCAGATCAACAGGGCCATTCGCTGGATACGGACCCACTATGCCGAGATTTTCCACATAGAAGACCTCGCAGGGATCGCCGGGATGAGCGTCTCGTCCTTTCACCGGCATTTCCGGGCAATCACGGCCATGAGCCCGCTGCAGTATCAAAAGCAGATCCGTCTACAGCAGGCCCGCGCCTGGCTGGTGGCGGAATCACGCGACGTTGCCTCCATCGGCTTCGCTGTCGGCTATGACAGCCCGTCGCAGTTCAGCCGGGAGTACCGCCGGCTGTTCGGGGTGCCACCGGGTAAGGACACCACGCGGTTGCGGTCCGTCTCTCCCCCCGAGACCGGTCTGGCATAGGCAGGTGCGAAAACCCGCCTATGCCGACTATTGCACACCTGTGATTTTGAACGTGCAGGCGTCGAAGAACTCGGTTTCTCCGGCAACTCAGCGAATGAAATCAGTCACGCGGCGGATGGTGACCCGGCGATTGCGCCAATCCTCATATTCCGTTTGAACCAGAAGATATTCCTCGCCATACCCCACCGTTTCAAGCGCGCGTGGCGGAATGCCGAAGTAACGCACCAGGTCGCGCTTCAGGGATTCGGCCCGCTGCTCGGACAGTATCTGATTGGATTCGTACGAGCCCACGGCGTCCGTGTGGCCCTCGATGAGGAAAACTTCGCCGCGCCGGCGGCGCAGCACCCGTTGCAGACCATCGGCAATACGTTCCACCTTGTCACGCTCCGAACGGGGAATGACCGCAGAGCCAAAGGCAAAATTGATCGACTGGATGTCGATGGACGGCGCATAGCGGCGCAGTTCCGGCCGGCGCTTGAATTCGCGTACCGTCACGCGGCGCTCTTCCGGCACGCGCATGCGCGGGGCAGCTTCCAGCCGCCGCTCGATTTCGGCAGCGCTCGGCATCTGGCGTGATTGCGCCAATGCGGGCGCGGCAACGGTTGCGGCGACAAGACCGAGCAGCAGGCCACGGCGATTGATCATGGGTGTATTCTCCTTTCCAGACCGGCAGTTTGCACTGCATCAATTATCGAAGGAGAGATAGCGCAGTAAAAATGAAGCGTGCATGAACGGATCATGCTGAAATTCAACGTTACAGCCAGGCCTCGATTTCCGCATCGGCGAAGCCGACGGGATTGAACCCCATGCGCTGATACATTTGCAGGGCACGCGGACTGTCGAGAGTGTTGGTCTCGATGATGACCTTTTCCGGGCTGCTCATCCACGCCGTGACAATGGCTTCGCTCAGGAAGAATTTTGCAAGACCCCGCCCCTGAAACTCCGGCACAAGGCCGAAATAAAGGATTTCCGCCACACCCGGCTCCTGATTGAGCACGAGCTCAAAAAAGCCGGCAGGCGAGCCGTCCACATAAAGCACATGGATTTCAACCGAATCCCGGTGAATGGCGGCAGCCAGTGCTTCATCGCTGAGGTTCCGGTGCACAAACCAGTGATGCGGTTTGCCGACCTGCTCGTAGAGAAAGCGATAAAACGGCAGGGATATCCGCTTGGCCGACATGATCGCCAGTTTGAAGCTGGCAGGCGTCGGAATGGAATAGACCGGCCGGTTGGTCATTTCCAGCAGGGTCACACGCGTCTTGAGTATTTTGGGCTTTGCGGCCTCGGTCATCGCTCTGCTTCACCGGTTGCAACCGGCGTATCCTTGTGTGCACCCCACTCGCTCCACGATCCGTCGTAGAGGATATTGTCCTTGTGCCCGAGGGATTCAAGCGCCAGCGTGATCACGGCGGCCGTGATGCCTGAGCCGCAACTGGTGACAATGGGACGCGAAAGATCGACGCCCGCATCATCCAGAATCTGCCGCAGACCGGCGATATCCTTCAGATACCCCTTGTCCGCCAATGTCGAGGACGGCACGTTGCGCGCACCCGGCATATGGCCGGAGCGAAGCCCTGCGCGCGGCTCCGGGTCCGTGCCGACAAAGCGCCCTGCCGCCCGCGCATCGGCAATCTGGCGTGATCCCGTATCGACGATCGTGCGCATGTCGGCAAAACTCGCCACCTTGTCCGCCTGAAAATCCGCGATGAAAGCCGATGGCGCGATCTTTGTGACGCCGCTGGTGACCGGCCGGCCATCCTTCTTCCAGTTATCGAAGCCGCCATCCAGGACAAAAACAGTCTTTGCACCCATGACACGCAGCATCCACCAGACGCGCGGTGATGTATTCATGCCGGGACCGTCATAGACAACGATCGTATCGTCATTGATGATGCCCATGCTGCTGACCGCCGCCGCGAAAGCTTCCGGCTTCGGCAATGTGTGTGGAAGGGACGATTCCGGATCGGACAGTTTTTCATGATCGAAGAACACCGCGCCGGGAATATGCGCGGACTTGTATTCGCCCTCCGCGTCACGGTTGAGAAACGGGAAATACCACGACGCATCGAGAATGCTCAGGCCCGGCTGGCCCAACCGCTCCTGCAACCAGTCGGGTGAAACCACAAAAGCGCTCTTGTCAGCCACGGTCATTCTCCTTCCGGCGAGGCACCGAAGCGGATACGGAACCGCCGGTTTTCCTTGCCCTTCTTTTCTATTTTTCCGATATGGATCACGCCGACTTCGCCCGTTGTTGCCACATGCGTTCCGCCGCAAGGCTGCGAGTCGATGGATGCATCCTTGCCGATGCAGACAAGGCGGATCCGCCCGGTGCCCGTCGGCGGGCGCACGTTCTTTGACTTGATCAGGCCGGGATTGGCCGCAAGCTCTTCATCGGTAATCCAGCGCGTGAAAATCGGATGGTTGGCATTGACCAGTTCCATCAGCTTTTTCGTCACGTCTTCCTTGGTCACCCCCGCATCCGGCAGGTCGAAGTCAACCCGGCTGTCATCCTCGGCAACGGAAGCGCCGGTGATCGGAAACGGGCAGACAACGCTGAGCAGATGGCAGGCGGCGTGCATGCGCATGAGCTTGTAACGCCGGTCCCAGTCGATACGCAGGACGAGCTTTTCGCCGATGGCAGGCACCGGCTGCTCCGGCGCCGGCACGTGGATGATTTCTTCTTTGCTTTCGCCCGTCACTGTCGCGGCAATGGCAATCGTGCTGCCGTCGGCCCGCACGAACACGCCGGTATCGCCGGGCTGCCCGCCTGACGTGGCATAGAAAATCGTCTGGTCCGTGAGAATGCCGCCGCGCTCATTGATGGCGAGGACAGTCGCCTCGATTTCCTTCAGATAGGAATCGTCGCGGAAGAGTATCGTCGTATCGTATGCCATCAGTGATTGCCTTCAAACGGAACGGATATGGCCGTCTTCGCTTCCATCCAGCGCGGTACCGGCAGATCTTTGGAACGCAGGAATTCAGGATTGAACATTTTTGACTGGTAGCGATTGCCGTAGTCGCAGAGGATCGTGACGATGGTGTGGCCCGGACCAAGGTCGCGCGCCAGGCGGATAGCACCGGCAATATTGATTCCGGACGAACCGCCCAGGCAAAGCCCCTCTTCCGTCACCAGATCAAACACCACATCCAGCGCGTCCGCGTCGGGTATCTGATAGGAAAAGTCAGGGGTAAAACCTTCCAGATTGGCGGTCACGCGGCCCTGCCCGATACCTTCCGTGATCGAGCTGCCTTCGGCCTTGAACTCGCCCGACGTGTAGTAGGAATAAAGCGCTGCCCCCAGCGGATCGGCAAGGCCGATCTTGATGTCTTTGTTGCGCGCCTTGAGCCCGGCTGCCGTTCCCGCGAGGGTTCCGCCGGAACCAACGGCGCAGATGAAGCCGTCGACCTTGCCATTGGTATCGCGCCAGATTTCCGGCGCGGTCGTTTCCACATGCGCCAAACGATTGGCAACATTATCGAACTGGTTGGCCCAGACCGCACCATTCGGCTCGGTCTTTGCCATCTGTTCGGCAAGGCGGCCGGAGACTTTCACATAATTGTCGGGGTTCCTGTAAGGGACAGCGGGAACCTCGACCAGTTCAGCCCCGAGCAGCCGCAGGGCGTCCTTCTTTTCCTGGCTTTGTGTCTCCGGGATAACGATGACCGTGCGGTAGCCCAGGGTCTTGGCGACCATGGTCAGGCCGATGCCCGTATTGCCCGCCGTGCCCTCGACGATGACGCCGCCCGGACGCAGCAGGCCGCGATTTTCCGCATCGCGGATGATATAGAGCGCCGCCCTGTCCTTGACCGACTGTCCCGGGTTCAGAAATTCGGCCTTGCCGTAAATATCGCACTCGGTCAAAGCCGATGCCTTGCTCAGGCGGATAAGCGGCGTGTTGCCGATGGCGTCGATCACTGAATTCAACATGGGCCAAGTCCTCATTCTGCTTGGCCTGAACCTATTTGCCCGCAGCACACCATTCAAGCACCGAATGGCAGAAAGTCATGCAAATGCAGGTCTTTATTTCCCGGCATTGCCGCATCACGGCAAGCCGATGCCAACAAAAAGGCCGCCGGTACATCGTACCGGCGGCCTGATTGATTCTTTGTCGCGAGGTTTAGGCTGCCTTGGCGCCGAAGCTCTTGCGCTTGTTGCGGCGCATCGGGCGTTTCTGCGCTGGAGCGCCGCCATCATTGCTCCAGACCTTTTCGCCGCGCGGTTCGCGTGGCTTGCCGGGTGCCTGACCGCGATGCGGCTTCTTGGCCGGTGCGCCATTGCCGCCTTCGCGGCGTGCCGGACGCTGATCATTGCTGGCAACACGTGCCGGCAGGCTCGACAGATCAATCGGCGAATCGGCAAGCGGCAGACGCATGCGTGTGACGCGCTCGACGGCCTTGAACTTGGACGCTTCTTCAGCCGGATCGTAAAGGGTGATCGCATTGCCCGACGCGCCGTTGCGGCCCGTGCGGCCGATACGGTGCACATAGCTTTCCGGCTCGTCCGGCAGGTCGAAATTGATCACGTGGCTGATGCCGACGACATCGATGCCGCGCGCGGCAATGTCGGTGGCAACCAGAACGCGAACCGAACCGTCCTTGAAGCCGTTGAGGGCGCGCTGGCGGGCGTTCTGCGACTTGTTGCCGTGAATGGCAGCCACGTCATAACCGTCCTTCTCCAGAACACGGGTGACGGCATCGGCACCATGCTTGGTACGGGTGAAAACGATGACCGAAGACAGCGTTTCGTCCTTCAGCATGGCCGACAGGACCTGCTTCTTCTGCTTGGTCGGGATCATGTGCACGACCTGCTTGATCTCGGCAGCGGTGGTGCCCTGCGGCGCCACTTCCACGCGGATCGGATTGCGCAGCAGGCTTTCAGCCAGCGTTGCCACTTCCTTCGGCATGGTTGCGGAGAACAGCGCGGTCTGACGGTCCTTGTGCGTGCCCTTGGCAATGCGCTTCACATCATTGATGAAGCCCATGTCGAGCATGCGGTCGGCCTCATCAAGCACGAGCCAGCGTGTTTCCGACAGGTCAATGCGGTTGTCGCGTACCAGATCAGTCAGGCGGCCGGGTGTGGCGATGAGAACGTCAACGCCGCCCTGCATCTTGTTGATCTGCGCCACACGCGACACGCCGCCGAGCACAAGCGCGGTCGAAATATGCGCACCCTTGGAGAGCTTGCGGACCGTTTCTTCGATCTGCACGGCAAGTTCACGGGTGGGTGCGAGGATAAGTGCACGGGCGGTCTTGCCCTTGCGCTTGTCGCCGATGGTCAGGATCTTCTGCAGGATCGGCAGGCTGAACGCCGCCGTCTTGCCGGAGCCCGTCTGGGCGATGCCGAGAATGTCCTGACCGGCGAGCTGTGCCGGGATAGCCTGTTGCTGGATGGGCTTGGGAGTAGCCATTCCAGCTGCCTCGACTGCTTTCAGCAGGATGGCATTCAGACCCATGGCGGCAAAGCCGGTGTTTTCAATATTTTCCAATTCAATCTTCTTTCATTGGCCAGACGCGACGGGAATCACGGGCCATAAACACATCACAGGGCGCAACCTGCATGTAACATATTCGGGATGAACGACGGGACGCGGGGAACCCTTCGGTTCCATGCGACTTGCGCAGCCGTGCCTGTGACAGTGTGCCAGCAGGTCTTAGACGCCACGAAGTCCGCAATCGGAAGACCGGAGTGTCCGGTCCAAGCGCCTGACCGGCATATGGGCCTTCTTGGACAAAAAAGCAAACGATTTTATTGTGCGCCGCAAAATAGCGCTTTTGGTGAAACGGTTCATCCGGCCAAAGTCAGCGGCTCGTCCGGCCGCCCGGCAGTCAGGTTGCCGCTGTAGAGCGCGGCAATGAGATCGGACTGGGTGACCATGCCGACAAGCCTGTCATTGTCGTCGGCAACAGGCAAATGATGCAGCCCCCGGTCCGCCATGGCCGGCACAAGGTCCGTCACCAGTGTTTGCGGACGGACGAACTGCACCTCGCTCGTCATGATATCGGCAACCGTGCGGTGCGCTCGGCGATCCAGCTTGACGGCGCGGCGCAGGCGGCGTGCCAGACCGATATGCAGATCGCCATCCCGATCCCAGTTGGCATTTTCCATGAAGTCGGTCTGGGTGACGATGCCGATGATGTTGCGGTGGGCATTCACGACAGGCAATGCCTTGATGCGATGCTTGACCAGCAGGGCCCAGGCGAGATGCAATGGTGTGTCGGCTTTCACCGTGGCAAGGTCGGTGGACATGATCTGCGCGCAATGTACCTCGCCGAAACGCCTGTGGTAGGCCTGCATCTCGGTCTTGTGCAGGATGGCATCGAGATCATCCGGGCTGATGTTGAGCACTTCGTCATACTGCCGCAGCACGGTATCGAGGTCTGCGGGGGTAAAACCGATGCGGCGCGTCGGCAGCGGATCGGCCGTCTTGTGCACATTGGCGGCCGGAACGGGCACGATGTGCGGATAGCGGCGGCCGGTCAGATTGTTATAGGCCAGGGCTGCAATCAGCAGCAGCAGCGAGTTGAGCCCGACCGGCCACAGCACAAAGCCATAACCGAGATTGTGCACGACCGGACCGCCGAGGACGGCCGTCAGGGCGACAGCTCCGCTTGGCGGATGCAGCGAACGGGTGGCGATCATGGCGAGGATTGCCAGGGACACGCCAACCGCCGAGGCGATGACGAGATCAGGAATCCACAGTGCGCAAGTCACGCCGATCAGCGCCGCGATGGTATTGCCAACGATGATTGACCAGGGTTGGGCCAGTGGGCTGGAGGGAACGGCAAACAGCAGAACCGCCGAAGCGCCCATCGGCGCGATCAGCAGCGGCACAGCCGTTGTCGCGCCCAGCGCCTGCTCGCTGACGACACCGGTGACAAAGACGCCCAGCAGAGCGCCGAAACAGGCGCGCAGGCGTTCCATTGTGCTGACCGGCGCCAGTGCGGGCAGGAATCGCTTCAGATTGGACAGGACTGCTTTCATCATGTGTTCTCGACGTTGCGCTTCAGCGCATACCGCCTGACACGCGCGCTGGCAAAGAATGGTTTTCTTGAAAACCGCGAAAAACCAGAAAAAATGACCACGACTGGCTGGCGTGAGACTTTGGACAGGGCCTGATTTCCGTCAAGCAGCGTCCGGCACCTGAATGGCTTTGACGGGAGGCTGCTCGTGCTGCAGAGCCTTGGCGAGTTCATAGCTGGTCTGCAGTGTCAGCCAAAAGCGCGCTGTACTGACACCCGCCCGCTCCAGCCGAACAGCAAGATCCGGGCTTATTCCAGCCTTTCCGTTCAGAATGCGCGAAAGCGTAACGCGCGAAATGGCAAGCCGGCTCGCCGCCTCGGTAACGTTCATACCGAGTGGTGCCAAGACATCTTCGCGGAGCAATTCGCCGGGATGAGGTGGTGTCTTGATCATTTGCAGCATCCTCTCAGTGGTAGTCCAGATAATCCACGAGTTCCACGTCGTTTCCATCAAAACGGAATGTCACGCGCCAATTGCCATTGATCCAAATCGACCAGTGGCCTTTCAATGCGCCCTTTAGCGGGTGCAACCGGTAAGCAGGCAAGTTCAATTCTTCCGGGCGAACAGCGTTTTCGAGAGCGTACAGAACACGCAACAACTTTGGCGCATGGGCCGGTTGTATACCTCGCGTCGATCCTGTGCGGTAGAAAGTTTCCAGTCCCTTATGTCGAAAGCGCAAGATCATAGGTTTTTGTAAACTGTAACGATACACTTTGCAAGGAGATCGGTTGAAATCCTGCGCTTCACCCCAGCGTTTACCGGGCGAAATGCTTTGCGCCGGCGACACACAGGATGACGGCCATCGTCACCAGGATCATCGACCAGCCCACGGTCTCGTGCAGCAGCGTTGCTGCCAGAACCAGCCCGAAGAAGGGCTGCAGCAGCTGCAGCTGCCCCACGGCGGCGATGCCGCCCTGCGCCAGACCGCGATACCAGAAGATGAAGCCGATCAGCATGGAAAACAGCGAGACATAGGCGAGGCCAAGCCAGGCGCCCTGCCCGATCACGCTCCAGTCATGCGGCATGATGTAGAGTGTCAGCGGCAGCATCAGGGGCAATGACACGACAAGGGCCCAGGAAATGACCTGCCAGCCGCCGAGCCTGCGCGACAGCCGTGCGCCTTCCGCATAGCCAAGGCCGCAGACAATGATGGCCGCGAACATCAGGAGATCGCCGGTCAGCGAGGCAGAGCCCCCCTGATAAACTGCAAAACCGACAACACACAAACTGCCGAGACAGGAAAAAACCCAGAAAACCGGGCGCGGACGTTCGCCGCCGCGCAGCACGCCGAAGATCGCCGTCGACAATGGCAGAAGACCGATGAACACGATGGAATGGGCTGAAGTGACATGGCGCAGGGCCAATGCCGTCAACAGGGGAAAGCCGACGACGACACCGAGCGCCACCACCAGCAACGACATGAGGTCCGCCCTGGCCGGGCGCTTCTCGCGAAACGCCAGCAGCATGGCCAGCCCGAGCAAAGCGGCGATCGTGGCACGGGCGACCGTCAGGAACACCGGATCGAAATCGGCGACCGCCACGCGCGTGGCGGGCAGCGAACCGCTGAAAATCACCATTCCGACGAATCCGTTGATCCAGCCGCTCGTCATCTTGTCCATCAGTACACCTCGTTTTGCCCGGAGCATCTTGTCCAGACAGCGTGGTGCCGGTCAGACAAAATTGCTCTGGGGTATCGGCTCGCGGCCATGGATTTTCCAGAGACGGTACAGTACAATACAGAAAAACTGTCATGGTATGTTGAGCGGTACAGATGGATGAGAAAACCGAAATTGCCGGACGTGACGCGACGCTTGTCGAGCAAGTGATGCAGGCCATTCGTCAGCGGATTGCCGCACGCACGCTCGGCCCCGGCGCGCGCCTGCCCTCGATCCGCAGCTTTGCCGCAACCATGCAGGTGTCGAAATCCACCATCGTCGAAGCCTATGACCGGCTTGCGGCAGAAGGCACGATCCAGTCGCGCCGCGGCTCCGGCTTCTATGTCGCCGGGCATATGCCGCCGCTGTCCCTGGCGGAGATCGGCCCGCGGCTTGATCACGCCATCGATCCCTTGTGGGTTTCACGCCTGTCGCTGGATGCCGATGACGGCATGCCCAAACCCGGATGCGGCTGGCTGCCGGCGTCGTGGATGCCGGAGGCTGGCGTACGCCGCGCGCTGCGGACACTGGCGCGCGCCGATGACGCCCTGTTGACCGACTATGCGACACCCCTGGGATTGAAGCCGCTGCGCCAGCTTCTGTCGCGGCGCATGGCCGAACATGGGATCGAGGCGGCCCCGGACCAGATCATGATCACCGAATCCGGCACGCAGGCCATCGATCTCCTATGCCGCTCCCTCGTCGGACCGGGTGACGCGGTCATTGTTGACGACCCCTGCTATTTCAATTTCCATGCCCTGCTGCGGGCACACCGGGTCAAGATCGTCAGCGTTCCCTATACGCCGCATGGACCTGACCTCGAGCGGTTTGCCGAGGCCTTGGCGGAACATCGCCCGCGCCTCTACATCACCAACTCGGCCCTGCACAATCCGACCGGCGCGGTACTGTCACCCGTCATCGCCCACCGCCTGCTCAAACTGGCGGAACAGCACGACCTCACCATCGTCGAGGACGATATTTTTGCCGATTTCGAACATGAACCAGCGCCGCGTCTTGCCGCCTTCGACGGGCTGGAGCGCGTTATTCACATGGGCAGCTTTTCCAAATCCCTGTCGGCCTCCGTGCGCTGCGGCTTCATTGCCGCCCGCCGCGACTGGATCGACGGCCTGGTCGACCTGCGCATTGCCACCTCCTTCGGCGGCGGACGCCTGTCATCGGAACTCGTTCTGCTGATGCTGAAGGATGGCACCTACCGCAAGCATATGGACCATCTGCGGGCTCGCCTCGCCCACAGCATGGGTGAAACCAGCGTCAAACTCAAAGCGCTTGGCGTGATGCCATGGATCGAACCGCGCGGCGGCATGTTTCTCTGGTGCAAACTGCCGGAAGGCATCGACGCCGGAAAAATTGCTCAGGCAGGCCTGAGGGAAAAGATCGTTTTTGCGCCCGGCAACGTGTTCAGCCAGACGCAGTCGGCCAACAATTACATGCGCTTCAACGTCGCCCAATGCGCAGATCCGCGCATCCTGCGTGTGCTGGAAACAGCGCTAAATGGCCGCGAGCATGCTCTGCAGCGTTAGAACCGTCCTCCAATTGCGCGCCGTGAGCGGTACTTTCAGCACCTTGTCGAGCGCCTCGGCCATTTTCGACCTGCCGAAGCCATCGGGCGTGTAGAGATAGAGGACCCTGTTGCGCACGGTGAATTCCTCGGTTGCAGCGGCCCGGCTGGCGAGCTCCACCAGCGCCGCATCCGTCGGATCATCGTCCATAATCACCGCATGCAGGTTCTTCGGGTTGTCGAGCGCTCCCGGATAGGCGTTCTTGCTCACCATCGCGTTCCACTCGTCCACAGTGCGGATCGTTGCACGCGACGGAAAGCCAAAGGTGCGCGGAAAGATTTCCCCGATGATCTCAGCGACGCGACGCGCAGTCTGATCCGACGATAAAATCACATTGCCGCTCTGCACGTAGGTTTTGACATCGCCAAATCCCGCCACGGCCAGGACGGTCCGCAAGGTCTCCATTTTGACGATCTTATTGCCACCGACATTGATTCCCCTGAACAGCACCACATATTTCGTCATTCTGCGCCCCTGTCGATTTGTTCCGCCAGTTGCCCGAGTTTCAGCACCGTGTTCCAGTTGCGTGCTGTCGCGGCGACTTTGAGCGTCGTCTCGATCTTGCTGAAAAGTTTCGATTCCGGGGCACCCTGCGGCGGGTAATAATAGAGCACAATGCCATCGATGGCGAACTGCTCCGGCCCGGTGTTTTTCCGCTCCAGGGCTTCCACGGCCTCCCGGTCGGGATGCTTCTCCAGAACATAGGCGTGCAGTTTGTTGCCTTCGCCGTCAGGAAACGGATTGCCCGCAATCAGCTTCTTCCATGCAGTCTTGCTGACGATCATGATGGATTTGGAAAAAGCAAACTTTTCCAACGCGATAGCCGCGACTCTTGCGATAATCTGCTTCGGTGTCCGATCTGAAACCAGAACGACGTTACCGGTATTGATGTAGGTGGCCACCTTCTCGAAACCGTCGGCGAGAAGTGCGGCCTTCAACGGCTGCACCGGCAGCGATGTTGCACCGCCGACGCCGCGAAACAGAATGATGTAGGTCGTTCTGCGCCCCATACAGCCTCATTACCTGACGCCGAGAATGCGCTTCCACAGCGTCCCGCCGACCCGTTTTCCCACAACGAAATAGGCAATCATCAATGCGAAAAAGACCAGCGCCGGCCATCCATTGAGAGAAAAGCCGTTTTCGGTCTTTCCACCCAGAAAACTCGCCACGACATAGCCGAGGACGGCAAAGGCGGTGATGAAATCAAGAATAAAAGCAAGAATGATGCGCCAATGCGATGTTGGCTTCTGTTGAATATCAGTCATTTGAAATATGCCCCATTGGATTATCGCCCCAGTGAATAGTCTGACATTCGATAAAACGAACTGCAACTATAAGTAGCTTAAATAATCAAACCGGCGATCGTTTCGTTCTCGGTGATGTCCTGATAGGCCCAGCCCGCTTCGTCAAAGCGCTTGAACAAGGCGTCGAAGTTCGCCTTGTTCTTGGTTTCGATACCGATCAGCACCGAACCGAAATTGCGGGCCGATTTCTTGAGATACTCAAAGCGCGCCACATCATCCTCCGGACCGAGCAGATCGAGGAATGACCGCAGTGCGCCCGGACGCTGCGGGAAACGGAAGATGAAATACTTCTTCAATCCCTCATAGCGCAGCGAACGTTCCTTCAGTTCCGGCAGGCGTTCGAAATCGAAATTGCTGCCTGAGATGACGAGGATGATGCGCTTGCCCTTCAGGTCGCTCTTCCTGAAATCCTTAAGCGCATCGATGGCGAGAGCCCCGGCGGGTTCGACAACGATGCCTTCGATGTTCAGCATTTCGATGATGGTCGAACTCAAGCGGTTTTCCGGAATCAACATCACAGAATCCGCGGTAAACTCCTTGAGAAGCTTGAAGTTTTCCCGGCCGATCTCCGCAACGGCAGCGCCGTCGACGAAGTTGTCGACCGTATCGAGTTTGACGCGTTTTCCCGCTTCCAGACTGCGCTTGAGACTGGGCGCACCGGCAGGCTCGACAAAACGGAACCGGGTTTCCCAGCCAAGATCGGTGAGATAGCGCGTCACACCGGCAGAAAGTCCGCCGCCACCCACCGGCAGGATGATCAGGTCCGGCTTACGCTTGTCGGGAAGCTGCGCTGCGATCTCGTGCGCGACGGTCGCCTGCCCGGTGATGATATCCGTATGGTCGAAAGGCGGCACCATGACCGCACTGTTGTCGGCGGCAAAATCCTGCGCCGCCGCGTAGCACTGGTCGAAAATGTCGCCGACGAGGCGGATTTCGATGAACTCGCCGCCGAATGTCCGGGTCTTGTCAATCTTCTGCTGCGGGGTTGTCACCGGCATGAAAACCACGCCGTGCTTGCCGAAATGGCGGCAGATGAAGGCAAAACCCTGCGCGTGATTGCCGGCCGATGCGCACACAAAAGTCGCATCTTCCGTTTTGTGCTCGTTCAAGTAGTGCGCAATGAAATTGAAGGCACCGCGAATCTTGTAGGAACGCACCGGCGACAGATCCTCGCGTTTCAGCCAGATCTGCGCGCCGTATTTTTGCGAAAGATAATGATTGAGTTGCAACGGCGTTTCCGGGAACAGCGCGCGCATTTTTTCTGTCGCGCGGTCCACAGCCTTGATGAATGCAGTCATAGGAACAGGTCAACCTTCTCGAATGTTCTGACATCGATAATGCCGACATCGGAAATACGCAATTCGGGAATAACCACCAGCGCCAGCAGCGAGTGCTGCATATAGGCGTTGTTCAGGCTGCATCCCATGGCGCGCATGGCGTTCACCAGCTTGTCCGCCTTCGCTGCAACGACTTCCGCCCGCTGGTCCGACATCAGTCCGGCAATGGGCATTTCGACCAGCGCCAGCTCGCGTCCCTTGGAGAACAGCACCACGCCACCGCCGACTTCGCCGAGGCGGTTGGCGGCTTTCGCCATGTCATCCTTGTTGGTGCCGACAACGATCATGTGATGGCTGTCATGGGCAACTGTCGACGCCATGGCGCAATCCAGCGTATAACCGAAGCCGGAGACAAAGCCGTTGACCACGGCTCCGGTGCCACGATGCCGCTCCACCAGAGCGATCTGGCACACATCATTGCGCCGGTCCATCTGCACGATACCGTCGGATACCGGCAGTTCCGCCTCCAGCGCCTTCGTCGGCGCCTGATTCTCGATGACGCCGATCACCCGCGCCGTCACCTGCTTACCGGGTTTCGGCGCCTTGATGTCGAAATCCCTGGCATTGAGTTTCTTGCCGAGCTTGATCGTATTCTTGGCAAAGGCCGGATAGTCGTAGGCCGGAATGTCGGCGGCAAGCTTGCCCTTTTCCGCCAGGAGCACGCCGCGGCCATAGACCCGGTCGATGGTCAGATTGGCGAGATCCGAAACAATCAGGAAATCGGCAAGGCGGCCGGGCGTAATGGACCCGATCTCGCGCTCCATCCGGAAATGCTGGGCAGTGTTGAGCGTCGCCATCTGGATCGCCGTCACCGGCTTCAATCCCTGTGCGATCGCGTGACGAACCACCCGGTCCATGTGACCGTCATTGACCAGCGTGCCGGAATGGCTGTCGTCGGTGCACAGGATGAAATTGCGCGGGTCGATCCCCTGCTCCGTCACCGCCTTGATCTGGCTGGCGACATCGTACCATGCCGAACCGAGGCGCAGCATGGCGCGCATGCCCTGGCGCACGCGGGCAATCGCATCTTCCATGCGCGTACCCTCGTGATCGTCCTCCGGCCCACCTGCCACATAGCCATGGAAGGCACGGCCAAGTTCCGGCGAGGCAAAATGCCCGCCCACGGTCTTGCCGGCCTTGACCGTCGCATCGATGCCGCCGCGCATGGTCGCATCATTGTTGGCGACACCGGGGAAATTCATCACCTCGCCAAGCCCGACAATGTTCGGCCACGTCATGGCCTCTGCCACATCAGCCGGGCTGATGGCAGCACCGGCATTTTCCAACCCCGGCGCAGACGGGACACAGCTCGGCATCTGCACATGCACGTTGATCGGCATGGCCAGCGCCTCGTCATGCATGAGCCGGACGCCCTCCAGACCAAGCACATTGGCGATTTCATGCGGATCGATGAACATGGAGGTCGTGCCATGCGGGATGACGGCACGTGTGAACTCGGTGACAGTGACCATCCCGCTTTCCACATGCATATGCGCATCGCACAGGCCCGGCACGAGGTAGCGGCCGCCCGCATCGATCACCTTGGTTTTGGGCCCGATGCAATGTTCCGCACCATGACCGACAAAGGCAAACCGTCCGGCAGCAACAGCGATATCGATGCCTGCAATAATCTCGCCGGAATACACGCTGACAAGGCGGCCGTTGCGCACGACAAGATCGGCATGACTGCGGCCCATGGCGACATCCACCAGCAAGGGCGCTGCTTCTGTCCATGCCTGCGGCTTGTTGCTGGTTCTCGCCTGTCTGCTCATCTCATCACCTCACTCATTACGAATATAATCCATATACGAAAAAGACGCCTGCAACCGTGATTCCAGCGCAATCGTTGAAAAAAACCTGAAATCTTGGGGCAATCGCCGCACGGCGTCAGACGATAAGGGGGCATGCCTATCCGTCTGCTTATCAACGCGCCGGAACAACCACGTAGCTCACAACCTTGGTCTGATCTGGATAGTATTTGTAATCGAGCGTTATGTGCTTGATGTCCGCGGGCGGGTTGGTCATGCCGGCGCCTTGCATCAGCCCCTGCACCACCGGGTTCGGGGCCTCGCCGAACCAGACAAACAGCGCGGGAAAACGGATACGGGCCGCCGCATTGGGCATTTCCCAATGGATCGGGCTCAAGGACTGATCGTAAAGACGCAGATTGCCCGGCAATTGCGGACCGTCCGAAACCACAGTCACATAATGTCCGTCGGCCCGCGTCGCCGCGTAGAGCTTGCCATAGTCGAGCTGACCGATGGACGGAGCGCCGCCCTCATAGGCATAGAGGATATTGACGGCCAGTATCGGAATGACCGCAAGTCCGCACAGCGCACCGACTATGGCGAAGCGCTTCAGCGGCAGATCCGACGCGATGTAACGGCCAAGCAGCATTGCCAGATAAAGCGGCGACAGAAACAGCACCGGTTGCAGCCAGCGATCCTTCACCTCGGCGGCACCGCTGACGAGCACGCCGACAAAGACCGCCGCCAGGGCGAAAAACAGAACACGGCCGAGAAAGGTTTCGCCGTCGCTCAAACCTGCCTTCGGCGTGACCTGCTGCGCCCGGCTCCGCCACCAGGCGACGGCAAAGAATACCAGCGCGACACCCGAGAAGAGGATGCCATTGAGGAACAGTTTCCATTCGCCATGCAACCGGCTGACAATGAACTGCCCGCCTTCATTGATCTGGAACTTGTGCGAGCGCGCCAGGAGGTTGTCCATGTGGGAGAGCGCCCAAAGGGCAGTCGGGGTGACGGCGGCAAAAAAAGCAACGAGTGTCAGAATGGACTTGGACGACAGAAGAACGGCCCGGTAGGCCGGAACGGAAAGACCGGCCAGGATCAAGCCGACGAGAAAAAAGCCCGCATTGAATTTTCCGAGGAGTCCGGCCGCGATGCCCAGCCCCAGCAAGGCGGCAGACAGCCAGGAGCGCGATTTCATGTGCCAGGCGAAGGCAAGGAATGCCCAGGCGCAACCGGTGGTCGCGCCGACGGAGTGCGTCAGGGTTCGCTGCGATTCCCACGCGATCTGCGGCAGGAGAAACACGCCTACCATGCCGGCCGCTGCAACGGCTTTGCGCATTCCCAGCAGCCGGGCGCCGGCATAAACGCTGACAAAGAGGCTCGCCAGCATGCCGAACTTCACCAGGAAGACGGTCGACATGCGGATGCCGAGGATATCCCCCGCCACACTGTTTATCCAGGTATAAAGCGGCGGCTGCGAACCGCCATAGCCCCATTGCAGCGCGCCGACATAGGCCAGCTGCTCGGCATCGTCGACACCGGCGCCGTTGGAAATAATCGTCAGGAACACCACCTGAAAGGCGAAATACAGCAGAACAAACAGCAGCCCCGGATTCTCCGACGCCAGCTGTCTGACACTGCGCAATGGAGATTGAAGCGGAATAGCGGACATTGTTCTCTCATACTTTTGGATAAGCCGCTTCTAGTCCAACTGGATGTGGAAATCCACCAATACGTGCAGTCGATGATCGGCCGCACATCCCGTCGCATGAAATGCTTTGCGCACATTTGGGCTGTCGCAACGGGCATATTGCAAAAAGGGACAGCAGCGTCCCTTTTCAAGTCAATGCAAGTGGCTAATGTCTCTAACTGTAGTTGCAATGTTCAGGGAGAGATCGAGCATAACGTCTACGATTAATGCGGTCGGCAGCCTGTGAGTGGTGAAACGACAGAGCGCTGAGTACTTGGTGCGCTTGGAATGCAAGATTGACGGCGGCATCTGAACAGCAAATCTCACACGAATATTCAAGCCTCACCAAAACAAGAACAATTCCTGGGGTGGGGTGAAGGGGCGGGATCGGTCAGTATCCCGCCCTTTCCTTTTGCGCTTTCTTGTGAAGACAATAGCGCCAAAAATTAATCTGAACTTTCAACTAAATTTCCGTGCCCTTTATCCGTCTCTGTCATGCCGGTTGCTTCCGGCTTTCGGGGCCCGGTCATTGGACCATGGGCGTGGGAACGTGATCGAGCCCCGATTTTCCGGCAAACGGCTGTTGACGGAATCGTCCGAACCGTTGAAAAGCATAGGCGCGCGGACGTGGCGAAACTGGTAGACGCAAGGGACTTAAAATCCCTCGGCCATAGGTCATGCGGGTTCGACCCCCGCCGTCCGCACCATTTCCCATCCCCGCACGTTTCATCATGCTGCTATGCAACGTTACCCTTGGCCTTTTCATATCCGTATTATATACGATCCATATATGGTTCATATATGGAGATACCCATGGGCATTGTGAGCATAGACGACGATCTGCACGATCAACTGCGCAGGGCGAGCAAAGTATCGTACCGCTCAATCAATGCGCAGGCCGCCTATTGGATTAAAATCGGCATGCTCTGCGAGACCAATCCGACGCTCAGTTTCACCGCGATCATTGAGCGCGAGCTCAGTTCCGCCGGCGTTTCCGCGCAACCGCTGGCCGCGAGTGAAGCATGATGAAGCAGCCCCAGGAACTGGCATTGCTGGCCGAATCCGGCCGGCTGCTGGCGTCTGTGTTCGGGCTGCTGGATCGAACCTCGCTGATCGGCATGTCGACACTTCAGATCAATGAAATGGCCGAGCGTTTCATCGTCCATGATCTTCAGGCCCGCCCTGCGAGCAAAGGCCAGTACGGCTATGGTTTTGTGCTGAATTCTTCGGTGAACGATGTGGTCTGCCATGGCGTCCCGTCCCAATCGGACGTGCTTCGGGACGGCGACATCGTCAATTTCGACATCACGCTTGAGAAGAACGGCTATATCGCGGATTCCAGCAAGACCTATCTCGTTGGCAACGTCAATCCGGCCGCCAGGCGGCTGGTCCACACCGCTTACGAAGCCATGTGGATGGGCATCCGCACCGTTCGCGCGGGTGCACGGCTTGGCGACATCGGCTGGGCAATTGAACGCCACGCCAAGCGCAATGGCTATTCCGTGGTGCGTGAATATTGCGGTCACGGCATCGGCCGGGAGATGCATGAGGAACCGCAGATCCTGCACTTCGGAAAGCCGGGAACCGGCCTCACCCTGCGTGAGGGCATGGTTTTCACCATCGAACCGATGCTCAATCAGGGCCGCCGGACCGTAAAAACACAAGCTGACGGCTGGACTGTCGTGACGAGGGACGGGTTACTTTCCGCACAGTTTGAACACACCGTTGCCGTTACAGCCTCCGGTGTGTCCGTGCTGACGCTGCGTCCTGACGAATTGGCGGCAGGACCGGTCAGACGGCTTGCGCCGGCTGGCTGATTCAATCAGCCGTGCAGCTTGATCGTGATCTCGGCAACGCGCTTGCCCTGGAATTTTGCGCCTTCCAGTTCCTGCGCCGAAGGCTGCCGCGAACCGTCGCCGTCGGCCGTCGTGGTCATGCCATAGGGCGCACCGCCGCGCACGACGTCATTGCCCATCTGCGCCTGATAGGCATAGGAGAGCGGTACGATGATCATGCCATGGTGCTGCATCTGCCACTGGGTTGAAACCAGCGCCAGTTCCTGGCCGCCATGCTGGGTGGCTGAAGACGCCATGACCGAGCCGACCTTGTTGATCAGCGCGCCCTTGACCCAGAGACCGCCGGTCTGGTCGAAAAAATTCTTCATCTGCGCCGACATCGAGCCAAAGCGCGAGGATACGCCGACAATGATCGCGTCATAGGTTTCGAGCTCGTCCACCGTGGCAATCTCTGCCTTCTGGTCGAGCTTGTAGTGATAGGCCTTCGCCACATCGAGCGGAACCAGTTCGGGCACGCGCCGGACAGTGACCTCAGCGCCGGCTTCCCGTGCGCCGTCCGCAGCAGCATAGGCCATCTGCTCCATATGTCCCCAGCTTGAATAATAAAGCACCAACACCTTGGCCATGATCGTCTCCATCGTTGACATCGGTTGGACGGGAAAATGCCGCCATGCCCCGTAGGTTAAGCTTTTCGCTGTTCGTTAAAACAGACATTGTCGCGACAAACTGTTCACCATTTGAAATGGCTTGCGGCGGCTGTTTGCGCCCATTACGGTCGCCCCCGCGATAGGAGAATCCAGATGACGAATGAAGTCGTGAGCGCTGCCATGCTTGCCATTGGCGACGAGTTGCTGTCCGGCCGGACCAAGGACAAGAACATTGGCCATCTCGCCGATATTCTGACGGCGGTCGGCATCGATCTGAAGGAAGTGCGGATTGTTCCGGACGAGGAAGACCGCATTGTCGATGCGTTGAATGCCCTGCGCGGCGCCTATGATTATGTCTTCACCTCAGGCGGCATCGGCCCGACCCACGACGACATTACGGCGGACGCCGTTTCAAAGGCATTTGGCGTTCCTTGCGAGCATGACGCCAAGGCCATGCAGCTGATGGGCGACAATTACGCGGCGCGCGGCATGGAGTTCACCGAAAGCCGCCAGCGCATGGCACGCATGCCGCGCGGTTCCGTGCATATCGACAATCCCGTCTCGACCGCGCCCGGGTTCAACATCGGCAATGTCTACGTGATGGCGGGTGTTCCCTCGATTTTTCAGGCGATGCTCGACAATGTGATTCCGACGCTGAGGGTCGGCAAGCAGCTGCTTTCCCGTTCGGTCAATTGCCCGTTCGGCGAAGGCACGATTGCCATACCGCTGCGCGATATCCAGGCGGCGCACCCCGATACGATCATCGGCTCCTATCCTAAGTACGAAAACAACAGGTTTTCAACGGAATTGGTTGTCCGCGCCCGTGACGAGGACAAGCTTGCCGCTGCAGAACAGGCCGTACGGGCCATGGTGGAACACCTCGCATCGGCCAAGCAAATCTGAGGAACCATAGGCCTGCGGCCAACGTTCCGGTTCGCACCTGCGATAAAATCACACGCGCCGGTCTTGCGTTCGGAGCGTATAATGCTCTGAATAGCAAGATCGACCTGTCAACCGATGGAGGCCCGCATGGCATTTCGCACGATCATCGCTTTTATCCGCAGCGAGCGCGAGGCGCCAAGGGTTATGGGCGCGGCAAAGCTGATCGCCTCTTCAAGCGAACGAACCCACATCATCGGCCTCTACACGATCCCCTCTCCCATCGTTTACGCAGATCCCACCGGTTTTGCCGACACGACCCTGTTCGAGGCGCACGAACAGCGCCACAAGGAAAATTCGGAGGCGATCTCTGCGCTGTTCAACAAGGAAATGGGCAAGGGCAGGATTTCCCACGAATTCCGCATCGTGCGCTCGGAGAGCAGCAGCCCGTCGGCCGGTGTCACCCAAAGCGCCCTGCGTGCGGATATCATCGTGGCCGGGCAACCGGACCCGGATGATCCGGACAGCGTCAACGATGTCACCGACCCGCTTGTCATGGAAAGCGGGCGTCCCGTGCTGTTTGTCCCCTACAAGATCGAACTCCCGACGAAAATCAACCGCGTGCTCGTTGCCTTTAATGGCAAGCGCGAGGCTTCGCGGGCAGCGTTCGATTCCCTGCCCTTTCTGATCAAGGCCGAGCGCACGGATGTCGTCTGGATCGATCCGAAGAAAACCACCGACCCGAACATGGATATTCCGGGCACCCCGCTCTCGGACGCCCTGCGCCGCCACGGCGTCAACGTCAATCCTTTCACGATTGAATCCAATGGCGAGGCCGCCGACAAGATCCTGCGCCGCAAGATTGCCGACGACAAGGTAGATCTGATCGTCATGGGTGCCTATAGCCAGTCGCGCCTCAAGGAATGGGTATTCGGCGGTGTGACGAGCTCGTTCATATCGGACATGCCCTGCCTGACGCTGATGTCACGCTGACGATTGAGCGGATAAAGCCGTAAATCACATGTTTCTGCCCCCTTGCAAAGGACAGGCTGCGCAAGCAGCTTGCCATGGGCAGGCATTTCCCGCTATTGCGAGACGCATTCCCTAGCGGATTATTAGCTCCGCCTGTTTCGTGTTTTCTTGATGGAGTGCGCCATGTCTCTTCCCGATAAAGCTTTTCCGGTGTCCTGGGACCAGTTCCATCGGGATGCCCGTGCCCTTGCCTGGCGTGTCGCGGGCATGCAGCGCGAATGGCGCGCCATGGTCGCCATCACCCGCGGCGGCCTCGTGCCGGCGGCGATCATCTGCCGCGAACTCGGCATCCGCATGATCGAGACCGTCTGCATCGCCTCCTACCACGACTATGAGGAACAGGGCGAACTCAAGGTGCTGAAGGACGTCGATCCGCGCCTTCTGCAAGATGGTGGCGAAGGCATTCTCGTCATCGACGACCTGACCGATACGGGAAAGACCGCTGCGGTCGTGCGCGCCATGATGCCCAAGGCGCATTTTGCCACGGTCTACGCCAAGCCGAAGGGCCGCCCGCTGATCGATACGTTCGTCACGGAAGTCTCGCAGGACACCTGGATCTATTTCCCCTGGGATATGGGCCTGACCTATCAGGAACCGATCACCAAGGGACACCGGGGCTAACCAGCCATTTCCTGCGGGGGTAGCCCGAACCGCCTCCGCCCAAACACGAATGGAACCATGACCTCGCTGGAGGCCATGGCATATCCTGATCGGCGCCGTTCATTCCGGCTGCCTCTCATTCTTCCGTAGAATGGATTCCCTGCCTTTGAAGTGATATTGCCTCTGCGGGGATCCGCTGTGGTTTTTTTGCACTGCTGTTCAAAAAATCGACACAAGTCGCATATAAGCTAGGAACAGTAGCCTGAGAGTGATTGCGATTTGCAAGAATCGGTTCACAATCATTGAAACAAATCGCAAAAAAAGAGCGGAGCATTGAACTTAAATTACGCCAACGAGATCGTGACAGAAAAGCGGATTGAAATGCCGGACGGCAGAATCCGCCAGGTTGCCGCGCTCGTTTACCGGGTCAAAAAACACCAGACAGAGATTCTTCTGATCACCAGTCGCGGCACGGGGCGATGGGTGCTGCCCAAGGGCTGGCCGCAGGTTGGCAAGACCTTCGCCCATTCGGCCAAGACCGAGGCCTATGAGGAAGCCGGTGCGCGCGGTGATATCGCCCCTTTCTCCATCGGCGTTTACCGCTATGAAAAGCACGATATGTCCGAAGGCGAATGCGGCGATTTCGTCGTCGATGTCTTTCCCATGCATTTTTCCCATCAGGAAAAGAACTGGCCCGAACGCGGCGAACGCCGCCTCGAATGGGTCAGCGTCGAAGAATGCGCCCGCCGGGTCGAAGAACCGGAACTGAAGGCCCTCATTGCGAGTTTTGATCCGGCGCTCGTCACCCCACGCTGATGTTCGGGACGAGCGATATGATCCGCCTCAATCTTTCGCTCGCCATTATCGCCATCCTTTCCAGCCCTGCCCTCGCTCTCGACAATACGCAATTGCAGAAGATCGAGCATGGCTGCATCGACGAGACCGCATCGTCATCGCCGGAAGAGCGAATCAGCAACTGCAACAACTGGATTGACAGCGCGCCGGATAAGCTGCGCGCCAAGGCCTATTATGACAGGGGCAACGCCTATCTGGATGTCCAGAAGCTCGATCTTGCGGTTGCCGATTATTCCCATGCCATCACCCTGAAGCCGGACTTCAAGGATGCCTGGTACAGCCGGGGCTACGCCAGGCACGACCAAGGCAATTACGATCAGGCGATCGAGGACTACGACACGGCGCTCAAACTGGCCCCCGAAGACATCGACAGCCTGTATGGCAAAGCCTATGCCTCTCAAAAGAAAGGCGATCTCGACGCGGCGATTGCCGGTTACACCGCCGTTATCCGCCTCAAACCGGACTATCCCACCGCCTTTTACAACCGTGCCATCGCCTACAACGCCAAGGGCGATACGGAGAATGCCACGCGCGACGCCCTCGAATATGAGCGCCTGAAGGACAAGAACCCACAATAGGTTGTGTTGGGCGCCATTGGCGCCACCTTTCCATCCGTAGCCAGCTACCGGAAAAACAAGCGAAAGTTCTCCCCGTTATCCACATATGTGACACACAAGATGTTGCGGTCACAAATATGTAAAAAACTAATTCTTGACGCTCGAGCCCGAGTCACTTTTTATAGGGCAGTCGTTGCGTTTGTGGCGTGACCGGGGAGTAATGTGACCGGTCTTTTTCCCAGTTTATGCAGTGTTTTTCACAGCTTGCACCCTATGGCGCAAGCCGGTGGTGACCTGTGTCTGCAGCCGGAAGAATACCATAGTGCACAGAGAAATATTTGTTGGGTAAATGGTGCTTTAACACAATATTTAGTGTTTACAGGTACGTTTAACACCAGATAATGTGACATTCTCATTTGGGGCGAGTCACAAAACAGGCGTCAAAAAGGGCCGCCGGGCCCAGGACTGAAGCGGTGAAAACCGCATCGAGGACAGGTCGCGGCGACAGCACCGGATTCAGGGACTGAATCCGGATAGGGCGGGTTTGTGTTCTTGATGCGCGCAGCTCTTCACATGGCGCCCAACGAACACTATATATAGAGACAAGGACGAAGCAGATGCGGATCGAACGGCGTTTTACCAAAGAGAATCAATCAGCCTATGCGGACATCGAATTCCGCGTAGCGACGAGCGAGATCAAGAATCCCGACGGCTCTGTTGTGTTCCGTCTGGAGAATATCGATGTGCCGGCCCAGTTCAGTCAGGTCGCGGCCGACATTCTCGCGCAGAAATATTTCCGCAAGGCAGGCGTACCGGCCAAGCTGAAGAAGGTTGAGGAAAATTCCGTCCCTTCATGGCTGTGGCGTTCGGTTGCCGATGAGGAAGCTTTGGCAGCGCTGCCGGCCGACGCACGCTATGGCTCGGAAATGGATGCGCGTCAGGTTTTCGATCGCCTTGCCGGTACCTGGACCTACTGGGGCTGGAAGGGCAAGTATTTTGATTCGGAAAAAGACGCCCTCGCCTTCCGCGATGAGCTCGCCTACATGCTCGCCACCCAGCGCGTCGCCCCCAATTCCCCGCAATGGTTCAACACAGGCCTGCATTGGGCCTATGGCATCGACGGCCCCGGCCAGGGCCACTATTACGTGGACCCGGATACCGGCAAGCTGACGAAGTCAAAATCGTCCTATGAACATCCGCAGCCGCATGCCTGCTTCATCCAGTCCGTCGCCGACGATCTGGTCAATGAAGGCGGCATCATGGACCTGTGGGTTCGCGAAGCCCGCCTGTTCAAGTACGGCTCCGGCACCGGCTCCAATTTCTCGTTCCTGCGCGGCGAAGGCGAAAAGCTTTCCGGCGGCGGACGCTCCTCCGGCCTGATGTCCTTCCTCAAGATCGGTGACCGCGCTGCCGGCGCCATCAAGTCAGGCGGCACGACCCGCCGCGCCGCCAAGATGGTGGTGGTTGATGTCGACCACCCCGATATCGAGGAATATATCGACTGGAAGGTGAAGGAAGAGCAGAAGGTTGCCGCTCTCGTCACCGGTTCCAAGATCGTCAAACAGCATCTGGCTGCCATCATGAAGGCCTGCGTGAATTGCGAGGCCGACAATGGCGATTGCTACGAGCCTGCCAAAAACCCGGCGCTGAAGCGCGAGATCAAGGCGGCCAAGAAGAACCAGGTTCCGGAAAACTACATTTACCGGGTTATCCAGTTCGCCAAGCAGGGCTACACGGATATCGATTTCAAGACCTACGATACCGACTGGGATTCGGAAGCCTATCTCACCGTTGCCGGCCAGAATTCCAACAATTCCGTGTCGCTCAAGGATGAATTCCTGCGCGCCGTCGAGAATGATGGCGACTGGAGCCTGACCGCCCGCAAGGACGGCAAGGTCATGAAGACCCTGAAAGCCCGCGACCTCTGGGAAAAGATCGGTTACGCCGCCTGGGCGTCCGCTGATCCGGGCCTGCATTTCAACACCACGATGAACGACTGGCACACCTGCCCGGCGGCCGGTCCGATCCGCGCCTCCAATCCGTGCTCGGAATACATGTTCCTCGACGACACGGCCTGCAACCTCGCATCGATCAACCTCCTCACCTATCGCGGCAAGGACGGCAAGTTCGACGTGACGGGTTATGAGCACACGGCCCGCCTGTGGACCATCGTCCTCGAAATCTCCGTGATGATGGCGCAGTTCCCGTCCAAGGAAATCGCCCGCCTCTCCTATGAATACCGCACGCTCGGTCTCGGCTACGCCAATATTGGCGGCCTGCTGATGACCTCGGGCATTCCCTATGACAGCGCCGAAGGCCGCGCCATCGGCGGTGCCCTCACCGCCATCATGACCGGCATTTCCTATGCGACCTCGGCCGAAATGGCCAAGGAGCTGGGTGCTTTCAACGGCTATGCTCCGAACGCCGCCAATATGCTGCGCGTCATCCGCAACCATCGCCGCGCTGCCCATGGCGAAACCCAGGGTTATGAGGGCCTCGCCGTCAACCCGGTTGCGCTGATTGCTTCCGACTGTCCGGACCAGGATCTGATCGCCCATGCCCGTTCGGCCTGGGACAAGGCGCTGGAACTCGGCGAAAAGCATGGCTACCGCAATGCGCAGGCCACCGTCATCGCGCCGACCGGCACGATCGGTCTCGTCATGGACTGCGATACCACGGGCATCGAGCCGGATTTCGCTCTGGTCAAGTTCAAGAAGCTCGCCGGTGGCGGTTACTTCAAGATCATCAACCGCGCCGTGCCGGAAGCGCTGCGCACGCTCGGTTATTCCGAAAGCCAGATTGCTGAAATCGAAGCCTATGCCGTCGGTCACGGCAATCTCAACCAGGCACCCGCCATCAATCCGGGTTCGCTGAAGGCCAAGGGCTTTACCGACGAGATCATCGCCACGCTGAACACGGCGTTGAAGTCGGCCTTCGACATCAAGTTTGCAGTCAACAAATGGACGGTCGGCGAAGATTTCGCCAAGAATGTTCTTGGTTTCACCGATGAACAGCTCAACGATTTCTCCTTCGAAATGCTGCCGGCACTCGGCTTCTCCAAGAAGGAAATCGAAGCCGCCAACATCCACATCTGCGGTGCGATGACACTGGAAGGCGCGCCCTTCCTGAAGGAAGAGCATTATCCGGTTTTCGATTGCGCCAATCCGTGCGGCAAGATCGGCAAGCGCTATCTCTCGGTCGACAGCCACATCCGCATGATGGCCGCCGCCCAGCCCTTCATCTCCGGCGCGATCTCCAAGACGATCAACATGGCCAATGAGGCGACCGTCGACGACTGCAAGTCGGCCTACATGCTGTCATGGAAACTGGCAC
Organism: Phyllobacterium sp. NPDC097923; assembly: GCF_044760925.1. NCBI lineage: Bacteria > Pseudomonadati > Pseudomonadota > Alphaproteobacteria > Hyphomicrobiales > Phyllobacteriaceae > Phyllobacterium > Phyllobacterium sp. NPDC097923. The sequence continues at coordinate 1,914,762 of NZ_JBIWBL010000001.1, forward strand.
TGAAGGCCAATGCGCTCTACCGCGATGGCTCGAAACTGTCGCAGCCGCTGAACTCCTCGCTGCTCGCCGACGTGGACGACGACGAGGATGATGCCATCGAGGCGCTGATCGAGGCGCCTGCCGCCGCCCGCGCGGTGCAGGTTACCGAGAAGATCGTCGAGCGAATCGTCGAAAAATATATCCACGACCGCGAGAAACTGCCGAACCGCCGCAAGGGGTACACCCAGAAAGCCGTCGTCGGCGGCCACAAGGTCTATCTGCGCACCGGTGAGTTCGATGATGGCCGTCTCGGCGAGATCTTCATCGACATGCACAAGGAAGGCGCTGCCTTCAGGGCGATGATGAACAACTTTGCCATCGCCATCTCGCTCGGCCTGCAATATGGCGTGCCGCTGGAAGAATATGTGGAGGCATTCACCTTCACCAAGTTCGAACCGGCCGGCATGGTTCAGGGCAATGACGCGATCAAGAACGCCACGTCGATCCTCGACTATGTGTTCCGCGAGCTGGCTGTCTCCTATCTCGACCGCCACGACCTTGCCCATGTCGATCAGTCCGACTTCTCCAACACGTCGCTTGGCCGCGGCATTTCAGAAGGCAAGACCGAGCCGGTATCCAAGGGTCTGACCCGCGGCGCCGTCCTGAAGATGGTCAGCCCCGGCGCGCCTGATCCCAAGGGTTTCGGCTCGGGTGCACCGAAGGCCGTCATGGCGTCGAACGTCACGGCCCTTGCGACCCGCTCCGCCGTTGCCATCGCGACCAAGCCGGTTATTGCCCATGCGCAGGACGAGGCCACGGGCTTCAAGCGTGACTATGAGGAACGCGCCAAGGACCAGCTGGAAGAAGACACATCCGCTGCCTCCGCCCTGTTTGGGGATGCCAGCGCCGAAGCCGCGGCGGAAGAAGCCAAGGCCGAAGCAAAGAAGGTGATGTCCGACCGCCGCATCAAGTCGATGATGCAGGGCTATACCGGCGACAGCTGCTCGGAATGCTCAAACTTCACCATGGTGCGCAACGGCACCTGCCTGAAGTGTGATACATGCGGAAGCACATCCGGCTGTAGCTAAACCAGCCCGGTTGTGGTGGGAGACCCAAAGTTCTGTATTTAGGAGCCAATGTTCCGTTCTCCTACCAACGAAGTCAAAGGCTTAGCGGAAAAACTATTTCCTGAGAAAACGGGTTTCCCAAGGGTTGGGGAACCCAAAAATGAAGTGCAGAACGTGGTCACGACCCCCGCGTTTACTTTACAACAAAGGGTGCTTCGGAAGCGGTATGGAGAGCGATCGCCGCGAGACGTGTGCGGTCACTGCGGCTTGGTGGTCCAGGCACCTATCTCGGATCGCCCGATCAGCGTGCCGCCGGTACCGACCTCCGAAAGAATACGGTCCACGAGCGTTGAGGGATCGACCTGCGACGCTGCTGCAATTCCGAGCCTCTCCATGGTCGGCAATTGTGTCTCCACGAGATCGGTAACAAGATGCACAAGGTTTAGCGCCCGTGGTCCCGACGAGATGGCCGCCTCCAACCTAAGGGTCGGCGGAGGCAAACCGGCATCCTCAAACAACGAACCAAGTCGCGCACCAAGGCGCACTTGCGCGCCCGCCGCCTCGATTGTGCGGCTGAGCCACACGCATACTTGATCATATGTGGGCGACGACGGCGACGAACGAGCGCCATCCCAGTCAAGTTCGTGGAATACGACGATACCACCCGGCCGCAAATGCCGGACGATCCCTCGAAGCGACTGTGCCGGATCGGGCATGAATTGCAGAACATAACGACCAACAATCGCATCGAATGGATCGTCAAAATTCAGGTCAGCCGGATCGCCCTGTCTGAAAGAGATTCTGCAGGAACTGGCATTCTTGACGCGTCGTTCTGCCCGCTCGACAGCGGCAAGAGCAAGGTCCGTACCCACAACTTCTCCGGCCGGTCCAACGAGCTCGCCGCAGAGAAGCGCAACATCCCCAGCCCCGCAGCCGATATCGAGGATGCGCATACCTGTTGCGATCCCGGCAGCTTCCAGAAAGCGACGTGTGATCGGATCGATCAACCGAGCCTGAGTACTGAGGCGGCGCAGTTCCGCCTCTGCATGACCCAGTGCGTAGTCGGTATCGCTCATCGAGACATCCATCGTGCCGAATTCTAGCATCGATCGCGATGTCCGCCACGCCCGCTCATTGCGCTTATGCATCGCTTCCGCCCCTTTTGGGGTTGGTAGAAGTCGAGCGCCGTTATCTTGCCAACCAAGGTGCGAAGCTTCTCAAGGTCATCGTCGTTTTCTTCAAGTTCGGCATAGGTGAACGTGTCAAATGCAGTGTAAGGCAGAGCAGATTGGGAGCAGCTGTAATAACTGCGCTCTTATTGCTTGCCAAACTTGTCCTGATAATACGCGCCATAATCGGCATCTAGTTTGTGTGATTAAGCATGTCCAAAACGGGGCAAGTCGGAGACACGCCGCCCGAACATTGATCGACCGTTCGGGCGAGGATGCTTTCCAGTCTGCGGAGATCGGAAATCTTGGCTCGCACATCATCAAGATGGGCCGAGGTCAGTGTTTTGACTGTGGCGCAGGACACCTCGCTCGGTTGCACCAGGGCAAGAAGTGCCTTGATATCTTTGATCCCGAAGCCGAGTTCACGTGCTCGTCGGATGAATGATAGCCGCCGCACATGCTCGGAACCATAGCTGCGATAGCCACCGGCCGTCCGTACAGGCTCAGGCATCAGGCCGATACGCTCGTAATAACGGACCGTTTCCAGATGGACACCTGTTGCTCGTGCGATTTTGCCGATCGTCAGATCACGCATGGCCTCTGTTTCCTCTTGAGCCTGTAGTGGCTACAGGGTTCAGAATATACCTATCTTGCAAGGAAAGCAGCCGTGACTGACGCTCACCTGCCTCAGGGAGGGAGTGAGAAGCTCGGTATGATCCAAGACTGGCGCATCCGATTACTCAAGCTAGGACAATCACCATGACACAGGTCATCTCGACCCTTACCTGCCCGCTTTGTGGACATCGAGCATCCGAGACAATGCCCGCTGATGCTTGCCAATACTTCTACGAATGCACGGGCTGCGGAACGCTGCTCAAACCTAACGAGGGCGATTGCTGCGTCTTCTGCTCCTACGGTGATGTGCCCTGCCCGCCGATTCAAGAGACACGCAGGGCACAAAACACGCCACTTCGCATATGAGGAATGCTGTTGATCGTGTTGGCATCGGCTGAGAGCGCCCGATATCGAACAGTGATAAAAAGACTGTTTGTTTGATTTGGCAGTAACCTTTTTGCCCGCCGCGCGAACTTCCTATCAGACGAGCCGCGATGACCCCGCTGGGCAAAAGCACATCGTCCACCGCCAACCCATAATCGGAGGAACAGAAATGTCCAATCGCATGCTATCCGCTCTGGTCGCCGGCGCGTTCGCTGCGGCCCTCGGTTCGTTTGCCGTCACATCTGCAAGCGCGGAGGAGATGAGGCCAATGAGCAAGGCTGACATGATGAAGATGCGTGACATGACCGCAAAAGAAGTCAAATCCGGCAAGATGGAAAAATGTTTTGGTGTGGCCCTCAAGGGTCATAATGACTGCTACGCCGGTGCTGGCACCACCTGCGCTGGAACGAGCACGATCGACTATCAAGGAAATGCTTTCAAGCTTGAGCCCAAGGGTACGTGCACAACCATGCATACACCGAAGGGCACGGGAAGTCTCACCCCGAAAGTTTGAAACAGGCTGAACCGGACGGGCATTTGCACCGCTCGTCCGGGCAATCGGTTTCGACGAGGTCACCATGTACAATCAGTTGCCGTCCGCCACTCAAGCTTTGATTCCGCCGCGTGCCGGCGTCGGGCTCAAACCCGAGCATTACCGCTTAATCGTTGAGACCGCTCCAGATATTGGCTTTTTCGAAGTCCATGCGGAAAACTATATGGGCGCAGGCGGTCCACCGCACCGCTATCTCTCGGCCATCCGCGAACGCTATCCACTGTCCCTCCACGGCGTCGGTTTGTCGATCGGGGCAGACCGGCCACTTGATCAAGATCACCTCAAACGCGTTAGGGAGCTGATTCAACGTTACCAACCCGGGCTGTTCTCTGAACATCTGGCATGGTCATCGCACGATGCAGGTTTTCTGAGCGATCTGCTGCCGGTGCCTTACACGTTCGAGGCACTCACCCGCGTTTGCGAACACATTGATGAGGTTCAAGAGAACCTTCAGCAACAAATGTTGCTGGAGAACCCGTCGACCTATCTCGCTTTCGCCGAAAGCACCTATTCCGAGATCGACTTCATTGCCGAGATTGTCCGGCGAACAGGCTGCGGTCTCCTCCTTGATGTCAACAACGTGCACGTCGCGTCGACCAATCAGGAATGGGACCCCATCGCCTATATCAATGCCTATCCCCTCGCCCATGTGCAGGAAATCCATCTGGCAGGCTATGCGAAGGAGGCTGACGACAAAGGGCGGCCGCTTCTCATCGATACCCATGACCGTCCCGTCGACGAGATCGTCTGGGGCCTTTTCGAACATACGGTGAAACGTGTCGGTCCTTTACCCACGCTGATCGAATGGGACGCGGATATTCCAGCATGGACCATGCTCAAGGCAGAGGCTGAGCGCGCCGAGGCAATCATGTTCGCCGGGCTGCCAACGGGATTTTACCATGCTGCGGCTGGCTGAACGGCAACAGGAATTCACGGCCGCGTTGCTCGATCCCGAGCGGCCAGCCCCGTTCGGCCTTGTCGGGCCAGACGGCGAGCCCAGTGCGCGGCGGTTTGCGGTCTATCGCAACAATGTCGTGGCTGGTCTGGTCGAAACGTTACAGGCAACATTCCCAGCCATTTGCCGCATCGTTGGTCAGGCATTCTTTCAGGCGATGGCGCGCACTTACGTGGTTGCCGAGCCGCCAGGCTCGCCAATCCTTCTCGACTATGGCGCCAGTTTCCCGGATTTTATAGGTGATTTTGCCCCGGCAGCGACGCTTCCCTATCTAAGCGACGTCGCCCGCATCGAGTATTTCTGGACGCAGGCATATCACGCAGCCGAAGCCTCGCCTCTCGATCCTTTGGTTCTCGCCGCAATAGCACCTGAAGCTCTTCCAGAAATCTGTCTCCTTCCCCATCCTTCGGTGCATTTGGTGCGCTCGCAATTTCCGGCCTTTACGATCTGGCGGATGAACATTGCCGGCGGGGTTCCAGCGCCTGTCAACTTTGCGCTTGGCGAGGATGTACTCATCGTTCGACCGGCGGCCGAGGTCGAAGTCCGGTTGCTGTCAAGCGGCGGCTTTGACTTCCTGCAAGCACTTGCTGATGGGATGTCGGTGCTGGCTGCGCTGAAGATCGCAATGGCTGCCGACCACGGCTTTGATCTGACGGTCAACCTGGAAGAACTTATGAGGACCGGCGTCTTTATCGGCTACAGCCCCTCGACCAATACGACATTGCAAAAATTGGCAGGACGATCATGACCGGGGTCAGCACGTCCTTCCACGGTTTCGATATCGGGCGGACCGTCCGGAATATCACCAGGCGGCTCGTCCAAGTGGCATTGATGACAGCACCGCCGATGCTTCGCATCGCGCTCGCCGTGCCCTTCTTCCGGTCCGGCCTTACCCGATGGGACGGCTTTCTTTCGCTTTCACCAAGTACGCTCTATCTCTTCGAGGAAGAGTTCCAACTTCATATTTTCGGCGGTCTCTATGGTTTTCCAGCGCCGGTCTTGATCGCACATCTGGTCGCGATCGCCGAGATCACATTCCCGATCCTGCTTGTGCTTGGCCTGGCAACGCGATTCAGCGCCCTCTGCCTCCTGATGATGACAGCCGTGATCCAACTCGTTGTACCGGATGGCTGGGCAACCTTCCATCTGCCATGGGCAGCCCTGGCGATCGCCCTCATTGCTCTTGGACCGGGCAAGATTTCGCTCGATTATCTGCTCGACAGCTTCAATCACGCAGGGAAAGTGCGAGGTGCCGGTTAATGTCTCCTCACCGCCTCCGAAGCCCCATCAACCGCATTGGTTTCACTCCAATAGCCGCGTCTTCATGCGAAGCGCAGCGATGACGGAGAAACCGCGCAGCCACTTTCAGCCATTGAAAATCGTCGCCGGACGACAGCACGATGTAGGAAACAGCGATAACGGAATACATGATTTCAGCCACGCTGAGCCGAGTATCCCTGACCTCGATTGGACGATCCTCATGGCGCGCGCCCAGGATGGTGACGCGTCTGCCTATCTTCGGCTGTTGGAGGCAATAACACCGTATCTTCGCTCACTTGCGGCCCGGCGACATCGCGATCAAAGCGACATTGAAGACGCCGTTCAGGATGTTTTGCTCACGGTGCATTCCATTCGCCACACTTATGATCCCGGACGGCCATTTGGACCGTGGCTGGTCGCGATCGCCAATCGCCGTTTTATCGATCGGCTCAGGCGTCAGGGCCGCGTAAAGGCCAACGAAGTATCTCTTACTGCAGCGCACCAAGCCTTGGCCGAGCCCCGAGCAAACATGGACGTAAGGCCGGATCGACATAAATTGGAAAGCGCAATCGGCACTCTCGCCCCAACGCAACAGCAGGCCATCCGGCTGCTCAAGCTCAAGGAAATGTCGCTGAAAGAGGCCGCGATGGTAACGGGCATGTCCATCGCTTCGTTAAAGGTCGCCACGCATCGCGCTCTGAAAAACCTGCGCAAGAAGCTGGCGGATTGGAAGAACATATGATCAAGACTCTGGATCTCATCGCGACACTTGCATCAAACATGGAGCCGGTTCGGCGACTGCGGCCGCCGGCGATCCGTGCGCTCTGCTGGCTTTTGCTCGCCGCTGTGTTGCTTGCGTTGATTGCTGTCAGTCAAGGGATTCGGCCCGATCTCGCTCAACGTCTTCGGGACCCCATCTTTGCGGTCAGTATGGCAGCTTCCCTTTTGACCGGCATATCGGCCGCCATTGCTGCCTTTGAACTGAGCCTGCCGGACCGCTCCCGGCTCTGGCTGCTCCTTCCTTTGCCGGCCGTGGTGTTGTGGCTGTCGAATATTGGATACCAGTGTCTCGTCCAGTGGATCAGCGTCAATCCCGATGGCATCAGCCTTGGGGAAGCGGCCGATTGCCTCGCGACCCTGGTCCTGACCAGTTTGCCTTTGTCGCTGACAATGCTCGTGATGCTCCGCTACGCGGCTCCGCTCCGGCCAACAATCACGACCTTGATGGGCAGCCTTGCGGTGGCTGCGATCACTGCGACAGCTTTGTCGCTGTTTCACGTTATCGATGCCACCATGATGATCCTGATGTGGAACCTGGGCACCGCGGTCCTGCTCATGGGGCTCGGCGGTCTGTTCGGTCGAAGAATGTTCCGATGGGTGGCTCCGCGCACCTTGTCACCACAGGATTGAACCCTGGAAGATGATGGAGATAATCATGAAAAGACGACTGTTTCTTGTTTCCCTGCTCACGGCGTTATTGGCGACATGGGCCGCTGGATCCGTGGCGAGCGCAGTTGATCGAAAGTCCTACGATGCGGCAAGCTTCAAAGCGGCGCAGCAAAGCGGTGCACGCATTCTCGTGGATATTTCGGCCACATGGTGCCCTACCTGCAAGGCCCAGAAGCCGATCATCGACGGGCTTGCAGAGCAGCCGGCGAACACGGACCTCGTGATTTTCGAGGTCGATTTCGACAGCCAGAAATCGGTCGTCCGCCAATTCCATGCGCAGAGCCAGAGCACCTTGATCGCGTACCGAGGAAAGGTGGAGACCGCTCGGTCGGTCGGCGATACGAATCCGGGCTCGATAGAAGCTCTCATTCAGTCAACGGCAATGAAGTGAGGATAGTGCAATGGGAATTGGCAGCTTCTTGTTTGCGTTCCTGGCCGGTATCCTCTCAACATTGTCGCCTTGCGTTCTGCCACTCTTGCCGCTTGTCATTGGCGCAGCTGTCTTCCAGCACAAGTTGGGTCCGGTCGCGCTTGCTGCAGGCCTAGCCATCTCATTCGTTGGCATTGGGCTGTTTGTCGCAACGATCGGTTTCGCAATCGGGTTGGACACCGGAGCCTTTCAGGAGCTTGCCGCCCTGCTCTTGTTGGCAGTCGGGCTGGTCCTCATGGTTCCCAAATTCCAGACTCAACTCGCCGTGTCAGGGGGCCCAATCAGCGGCTGGGCCGATCGCCGCTTTGGTGGATTTTCCGCAACCGGGTTGAAGGGGCAGTTCGCCCTTGGTCTGCTGCTCGGTGCGGTATGGACACCCTGCGTCGGTCCGACGCTTGGTGCTGCATCCGTGCTGGCGGCACAGGGCAAGGATCTCGGACAGGTGGCAAGCGTGATGACAGCCTTTGGTATCGGTGCGGCCCTGCCTTTGCTTCTTCTCGGAGTTGTCTCCCGGGATCGCATGCTCCGGTGGCGCAGCCAGCTGCTGCGCGCCGGTCAACGAGGGAAAGCCATATTGGGCGCTCTGCTCTTCGCCATCGGATTTCTTATCCTGAGTGGCTTGGACAAGAGGATCGAGACCTTGCTGGTCGACGTGTCACCTGTTTGGCTTACCCAACTTACAACCCATTTCTGACCGGCGGACATTCCACTCTGTATCTTGGCCGAAGTTGAGGTGATATCGGTGGAACGCACTCACAGCGCTCCTCAGCGCGAGAAGACCAATGTTCGTGTGATGGCATGGTTCGCGTGCACAATTGCAACGCGCTCGCTCAGTTGAGTTCTTGGGCAAGTCCGATGAGAAGTCCTTCAGGCCCGCGGATGTAGCAGAGCCGATACGCGTCTTTGTACTGGACGACTTCGCCTACAAGCTGCGCGCCGCGCTTGCGGAGCCTTTCAAGCGTGTCGTCGATATCGTCCACGGTGAACATGACGCGGAGGTAGCCTAGAGCGTTGACCGGAGCATTGCGGTGATCCGCGACGACGGGCGGCGTGATGAAGCGGGAGAGCTCAAGGCGGCTGTGGCCGTCCGGTGTACACATCATGGCAATCTCGACCCGCTGATCGCCCAGTCCGGTGACACGTCCGGCCCATTCTCCTTCAATCGTGGCCCGACCTTCGAGGTCGAGGCCAAGCTCGCGAAAGAAATCAATCGCCTCTTCGAGGTCTTCGACGACGATTCCTATGTTGTCCATTCGTTTGAGTGCCATGCACCCAATCTACTGATAACTGCACCCCTTTTGCAAGCGCACACCGGGTTATGCTGGCTCAGTGGCTCATGCGGAAACATACCTGGCTCACCCTGACGGAAGCCCGGCTGAACCTCATTCATCCGCCATCGCGCATGTCGACGTTGGCAATCGGCATCTACGACACGGCCTCTCTTGGGCGTGGATTGGGCAGCCGGGCCATAAGGCTGACACTGGGGCATGCATTTTTGACCATACGCTTGCACCGGATAGGAATTCGGGTCCCCGCCTATAACAGGCGTGCGATCCGGACATATGAAAAGTGCGGGTTTATCGTCGAGGGCCGTGAACGAGAAACTGCGCTCGTTAACGGAACGCGGCATGACGACATAATGATGGGCTTGCTGGAACATGAGTTCCAATCACAATGATCCAGTCAGAAACCTCGTCACAGAAGTTCCACATTCACGAAACGCGGTGACATATTTGGCAAAGCGGCATGAGATTTCAGCATTACTGAGGGAGCAAAACATGGGGATTGGAGTGCAAGAGCAGATCAGTCAAGCACTGGTCATTGCCAATCATGTTTTCGCCGCACGCTTTCAAGGGGCATCTTGTGCGTTTGTGGCAGGCTCCATCATGCGCGGCGAAGGCACTCCCTCTTCGGATATCGACCTCGTTGTTGTCTTTGACCATCTCGATGCGGCACGGTGTTGTGCCAAATTTTCTTCATTGCCGGCGCAGGCTTTTGAGCGAAGGAGGTGCGATGGCCGTGGATTCCGACAAGCCTGTGATCGGCAACTCGGAGATAAAGAAGCTGGAAGATCGGGTCTGGGAAACTGAAAACGCCAGATTACTATATTGTCCTGTGATTACGTCATCGCCTCTGAACAGTCTGTGCCAATTCTGCTGAATTAGGTAGCAAAGACCACCAATGGCCAATTAACCGCCCAATATAGCTAGGAATAATCCGTTCGTTATTAATTCCTGAGTCTCTTCTCAAGGGTTCGAAACCAAAGCTTTAGTTCCTTGCGGGCCGTTCCGAACGTTCCGAGTTGGTAGACCGATGCCCGCGTTCAACGTCCTTGCAGTCGATCTTCCAGCTTCGAGAAAATCGGCATTAAGAAAAACTTTGGTTACTCCAGCCGAGTTCGAGTTCTTCCGTGCCTACGTGTAGCGAACAGTTCTTCCTCCGTTGAACATCTCTCCAATGAACAAGTGGACAGGCGTAAAGCTTGCCTGTCATCACCCATCTTGGGTTCCGGATGAATAATGCTATCATATGGATTGCTCGCGCAGCTAAGGAAAGGTTGAATGAGGAAACTCAGCCCTGCCGTCGTTTTGACGATGGCGCTTGTTTCAACGTTGTCGAGTGCGCTGGCTCAAAACACTGATCCGAGCGCGCCGACGGCTGCGCCTGTCTGCAGCGACCTTATCAAGAGGCTTGAGAGCGCGATCAAGGAATATAAACGGGCGAAGTTTTCCTTGGATAGGGCAACCCAACTCATGGCATCGGCACGTTATTCCAGCAGGATCGGAAAGATGAACATCGATTTGGCAAGCAGACAGGCTGATGTCACCGTTGCCACTGCTTCTTATGTTGAATCTATCGGCCCTGCCTACAGTTCGGTGGCAGCCCTCAACGCCGATTGTGGCCAAGATGCCTTCAAGGAATCCAGTATCAGATTCACGGTAAAGCTCAATCTGGATATTACCAGATTCATCTCCGAGGGAGTCGACAAATTGGCGGATGAACAAATGGCTGACATCAAGAAGGTGTTCGGCGACATGAAGAGTAGGCAAAAATAGCACGGCCGAGCGCTTTGAATTGCGACCTCGCCTCGTAGATGCGAGGTACGGATTCTGTGAACCGAACGCTCAATTTATGTCTGCGATGCTGTCAATCAAATCAATAACTCGGTTACCTGGATCGAGCGTTCTTCACTGGTGTCGTGTGCTTTCTCACGAAGAAATATCTCCTGATCTTCTCGATCAAGGCTACTGCATGCAGGATTTCAAATCTGGTGGCTTTTGCTACCTAATTTCGCAATTCTGCAGGCCTTATCGACTGAGGATGTTTAAGCGTGGCAACCGTATATACATGCTGGTGCATGAGGCGGACCAGTTCAGCTTGGCGATGAGTATGGGTCTTTTCAAAAATCCGGGCGAGATGTGTCCGGCCGGTTGATCTCATAATTCCCAAACGGTCTGCCGCTGCCTGTATACCATGACCATCCAAAAGTTCGACAGCGAATGCGGTCTCCGCAGGGGTCAAGCCAAACTGTCTTTGTATTTTTGAACTGAACGCTTCTGCTTGACGATTCGGATCTGTAACAAAGACCACAGCTACGGCCCGTTCCGCGGCAAAGAACGGAACGTCATCAGAACGGAGCGGAATTACTAATATTGATATCGGACGTTTTCCCGATTCACATGGCAAGTAAAGTTGCCCCCCTGCACCCGCGTCACTTCCGCGAAGCACAGATCTGGTAATGATGGAGTGCAGCAACGCAGTGTCATCGGCCCGATGGGCGCAAAGTATCCCTTCCGATATCTTTAGAGGACCAGAAGACGTGCATAAACGCTCGGCCGGATAATCGGCAAAAACCACACGGGCACTCTTATTTACCAGCAGTGTTCCTCGATCGAGAGCCTCCAAAGACGCCGTACTGCACATTTGCATTTCGGCAATCTTAATGTTCAATTGCACGGCACGTTGTAAGTGCGGCACAAGAAGCCGGTAAAGCTGAACATGCTCCGGCTCAAATTGCTTCCGTCTGTGTAGGGCGATAGCCGTTTGCCGCCCTTCCTCGACTAACGCTACAGCATTTAGCACCGATCCAAGACGCTGCGGAACAAGGAAGTCATTATAAAATTCAGTCCGGATAAAGTCATTTCTGGGCATAATCATATCGTCTGTCTGCACAGTTCCTGCCTGTGAGGATGAGGTCCGAGACCAGATTGGATTGATGCGATGATAATGACGAGCGTAACTTTCATAATATGCTGAATCGCATAATGGTGCGACACTCCATGACTGTCCTGAATTTTCCCCCTGTCGCGTAAGCACAGCGGCACGAGCACCACATGTTTCCGCGATGAGTCTCAACGCATCAGGCCAACGGCCGAAATCTGCCGCAGCATCATAAATCGCGCTGATCAGCGCAGCGATGCCATTCTCTTCGATCCTGAGTTCTCCCATATGTTCCCCGAAGCGCAAACTCGATTACCGACCTGTCTGCGAGGCACTCGTGCAGCGACACGAGAACTTCAATCAAAGAACACAGATGGAAAGACAGCGTCAAATTTTATTGTTCGAGTTTTTTGGTAAAGCGGCCATATCAAGCAGGGTCTCTGATGCGACAATACCTCGGAATTATTGGCAATTATGATTGTAAAATCGCCATCTGTATAGGCCGAACGGCTGATGGATGTTGCAAATTTGGAGTTAAACTACAACTGGCACTTGAGATATGTAAAAAATACTTATCACCAGTGCAAAAAGAATTGAAAAAATGTCCATCGAGTAACGACTGATAGAATTACAGTGGTCGGAGAGTACCTCATGACGATGCAAGTTCTTGACGCCAGAGATCCCACGCAGGTCGAATCGAGTAGTTTTATTAGTGCCGATTTGGGAGTTGCAGGTAGAAACCTTCTGGTACTTTCCGGCATTGCGTTGATCGATTGGCGTTATGACAGCGATGTGCTGTGGCGTGGCGAAACTCAGGTTCGATTGGGAGTGTTTGCTTCCAACCTAGAGCAGTGGAGTTCCTTTGTCGGTTTGGCAAGTATCGGAAATGACGACTCCTCATTCGTTTTTGCCGCAGACACCGCAACGGTAAGTCTTGATAACGTCACCGGGGAATTATTGCTGCACATCAACACCGCTCTGATGGGAGAGTGGTCTTATCTTGGACGAATATCGTATCAAGTCGTAGCGACGGTCGTCCGCGTAAATCCCCATATTGGCGGCGTTATTTCCTGGCCAAAGACACTCTTCAAACCGAAATCCCTGGATTCGTCGCTTGTGGCCGGCTCTCTGATCATTATGGCCAATCGCCTGGAACACATTACGCCGTCCGGCGGCTTTGCATTCGATAAACTCACGCCGCTGACACCGGGGCAAATATTCAAACTCGAAGACAGGGGTGACTCTATTGATGCATATTATCGCATCGATAACCCGCAGATGGCTGTGCTGCTATCGGTCACCGTCGCTGTCGGCGAACTGTTTTGGCAAAATGCTGGCGGTACGGTGGTGGCCGGTCAGACAACCCAACCCAGAGAATTTACATTAACGGCGAGTGCACCCTCAATGGACAACATCGATTTTGCCGTTTCAGTTTTACGGTTAGGATAAGCAATGTCGAATGGTTGGCCAAATCCTCTCGAGCTATACGCAATAGCAGAGTACCAATATCCGCTGGTCGATGAACAGCCGGTCGTGCGCATTCCCATCGTCGGGCCTGAACCGTTCAATACCCTGGTCGTTGTTCGCGGTCAGGTTGGCATCACGAACTGGCGCTATGCCGACGGTAAGCTGCAGCGGCGCAAAATCTCCGTTGGCACCAATTTTCATCTCGTTGGCTTCGATCCACGTGTGCCTGCTCCGGCGAAGCACTCGACAAGCGCGGCTATTCAGATGCTGCAATCAAGCGACGACACATCCTTTGTCAGCGCAATAGACGCGGTTGACGATGGATTTTTCGATGAGGTAGGGCGGTGGACCGTTGTCGTCCGAGTGGCCGACCTTTGGGACAATACTGTTTCCGCGTCTATGGCATACATATCGAGCTGGGTGCTGTGCTACGAGCCTCCCCTCGATCCGCATGCCACGCATGGCGTTACGCCATTTCGGCGTTACGCATCAAATACCCTTTCCCATCTATTGGAGATCGAAGCAAAAGACCCGACTGCTGCAGGAGCGAACATTGACCACTACGTCAAGAGGAGCGCGCGAAATCGGCAACAGTTACCGAATAACGCATGTGCTACAAATAACAGGAGTAGATCGAATACATTGCTACCGATGACATCAAATACGTACCAAGCGCAGACTGATTTGATCTGTCCCCCTAAGAAATGATCCTACATGAGTTATTGGCTACAGCAAGTAACGATCTCAAAAGCCCAGGGCCTCCAAGCATTATCCAACAAGGTATTTTGTGCACGGGGACTCAGTTTAAGCCTTTTATCTGACGAAGGATTAGGCACGCTGCAGGTCAAACGCATGATCGCAGAAGTAGCTGGTGGGAAGTAGGCGTTCGTGCCGCAAGGCGACACCGTTCCACTTCAATTGCTTGCGGAAAATGAGATGGCGCGACACGGTGGGCTATACTTTGCGGGAGACAAGCGCAAGGCTCCCGCTGATGCGCGTTCTTCCACATTTCGGATTGAGACCGTTGGAGATGCAATCTTGTCCGGATGAACTAATTCCCAAAGGCTCCTCGTAAGAAGGCGTGGACGTCGTTTACGGATTGATCGGCGGCAATCGCATTGTATTCGATCCAGTGACCGTAGGCTTCAAAGCCAGTCTTGAATTCCGGAGCGTCAAACGCGTGATGCGCACCCTTATAGACGTTGAGTTGTACGGGGCTTCCCTCGCCGCTGCGTTGTTTCATCATCTTTCGGCATTGCTCCGCGGGACTCCAGTCATCGACGTCGCCGACCAGAACCAGAGTTGGAACCGCCATATCGCCATTGGCTGCCTTGCATATCGGATAATAGGCTACCGCCGCCTTGAATTTGTGCTCCATAAGCCGCTCGGCCCCGCCAAGTTGCACCGCTTCCAGTGCTGCAATCCCGCCAGCCGAGAAACCCATCACAGCAATGCGTTTGGGATCAACGAAACCGGACATTGAGAGAAACTCCAGAGCGCCATAGGCATCATATACACGGTCGACAAGGAGGCTATGACAGGTGTTCTGAATGCCGCGCGTGCTGAAGCTGTCGACAACAAGTACAACGTAGCCCCACGATGCCAGCCGCTCCGGCCAGGTTTCCTTCACACTCAGGTGTATACCCGCACATCCGTGCAGAATGACGATGGCGGGAAACGGCCCTTCCCCCTGTGGTCGTGTCAGGTACCCCTGCAGTGGCGTGCCGGGAACAGCATTCACTGCCTCGCCTCTTGCCCGGGCGTTGCGTTCCTGAAACGCAGTGGGCTTCACAGGCGCACTTTCAAACTGTACGAACTGGTCAGCATCTGCATGGGCAGTAAAAAGATGCCCTGCGAGACAAAGGCAAGCCAGACAGACAACCTTTTTGAGCAGCCTCAACGGGTCTCTCCGCCATTATTGAGGTTCTTCACCGAAGTGGAATGTAACATGGAAACGATCGAAATAACCACGCGAAGCGATTTTGCCCTTTGGGCCATCGAGCGTGCGCGGGAGATTGTCAGGGTCGAGGGATCAGCGCTGGCATTGGCTGCCCGGGATATGGATGAAGCTGGAATTAAAGAATGTGGGACCGCATTGGGCAAGGCGATTGCCGATGCGATGCTCGAAGTATTCGACGGCCTGGTGCCCGGGTAGGCGGCCAAGACCGCTTTGCCAATGAAACCGTCAGGTCACTCAGTTCAACTTGAACTCACCATCCACGTGGCGCCATTCACTGGGGCCAATAAGGCGTCGATGGCAGTAGCGAACGGAATGCAGCGGGCCATCCAGTTTTCTTTGCCAGAAGTCCAGGAATTTCCTCATCTCGGGAAATTCCGGAGCAAGATCGTAGTCCTGCCAGATATAGGTCTGCAGAACGGATTGAAAATGGGGAATGCGGTATAGAATATGAGCAGTTGTGATACCGTAGCCCTTCAGCTGGCGTTCCATTTCTGACGAAAAGTGCATCGCAATCTCCGTTGTTCTCACATTGGAGATATGATGCCGCACTTGTTCGCCGACTTCAATGAAAAATCGATGGAATACACATAATAACCATTAGAATACAATATATTAGCAGCGATCGACCGTGACTGCTAATGTCTCGAGAATGCCACCTGTGTGCCTGTCCGGGTGAATGGCAATTCACTTGTCAAATCTCCACGCCGCGGCCAGGTCTTCACCCTGCCGGGTATCAGGGAGATTGTTGCTATTCACGGTTTGCCTGCAAGGCCAAGCTCTCTTGGTGGCAGCGGCTACAGCGAGGCTCAGGTCTGGGATGCCCAACCAATCCGGTCATTGCTTGGCCGTCCATGACAGATCGCGCTCTTACCTGTCTCTATCGTGAGCTGACCCATGCGATTGGACACCAAACGGCTGACTTTCAGGACTTGCCGTGATCGAAAAAGTCCGGCTGCAATTTCCCGGATTTCAATAAATATTGGAGCGTGTATGCCACGGAAAGGGCATCGTCGAGTGCATCGTGTCCCTGCAGCGGGGGATGTTTCACATGATAGTAATCGGCGAGCCTGTTGCTGGGCGTCTTGGCCAAATCCTCAATTGGCATCCCGGCTGCAATCAGCAGCTTTACCGCATTGTCGAACCGGCCAGCCGGAATGGGCGGCTGAATGCCGGCGACATAGCAACTGATGGCAACCATGTTCAGCTCATCCTTCCCCCACGACCAGAATCGCGCACCATTGGAGAAGCGATCGACGCCCGCCAGTGCGTCCTGCAGCGGTACGCCCTCCGCTTCCATGGTTTCATCGGTGATCCCCGTCAGCTTGGTGAAAAACGGATCGAGTGCATACCTGTTGCCAAATCGGTCGACTGGCTGAACGTGAGATCGGTACGTATCCAAAAGAGGGAAATCTCCCTCCAGCCCCAGCTTCACCGCCCCGATCTGTGCAATAACCGGATCAGGATCATCAGCCGCACACCAGAATCGACGCTGGGACCCTTCGCGGCAAAGAAACTCGCAATCGAAAATGATGGCAGTCTGCATGGTTTGCGCTTCCCGGTTAAAGCAGGTGATTGACTATGATTGTCGCGTCGGCTGACTGCATCCCATTCATCTCCTTGCAGCCGCCGTGAGCATTGGCTGTGTCTTAAAACCGGTACGTCAAGCCCAGAACTGGCCCGGACAACCGCGTGTCATAGACATGGCCGCCACGCTCGCAAACGATATCAAGCACTTTGTAGCCTGCCAAGGCCTGCGGTGAGCGTCACATTGTTGGAGATGTGCCAGAAACGGCCCCTTACATTGATAAAATGGCAATGGCAAATCTGTTCAAGCCCCCTTCACGCTTACAGTGTATTCTTGTGGATGCGCCCCTCCTTCATGATGAGCTGCATCGTCCGCTCAGGATCGGCGATCAAGGCGATGTCTTTGAGCGAATCGCCGTTGACCACCAGAATATCGGCATGGGCACCGGGCTCGATCCGGCCGAGCTTTCCCGGATAGGGATTGCGCGGTCCGGAAAGACCTGCGAGCTCGGCATTGCCGCTGGTCAGAAGCCGCAACACGTCGGCGTTATCATACCACCGGGCGAACTTGGCAAGCTGCTTGCCCTGCGTGGCGGTGCCCTTCGGGTTGAACAATATGTCGGTGCCAAGCGCCATCCGTACGTTGTGCTTGCGTCCCAGTTCGATCGCCCGGGCCGTTCCGTCTGCGATCATCTGCTGCTGCGCGCGCTGTTCAGGTGAGGCGTAGGTGTTGGCATCTTCATCGGCAAGAAAAGGCTGGATGCTCCACCATGCGCCCGCATCTGCAATGCGCCTGACGGTCTCCTCGTCGGCAAGCTGACCGTGCTCGATGGATTTGACACCGCATGCGAGGGCGCGCTGAACGGCGGCGGACGTGTAAGCGTGGATGCACACATAGGTGCCCCAGTCCGTCGCCGCAGACACTGCTGCCTTCATCTCGGCTTCGGTATATTGGAGCGCATCAATCGGGTCGTAGGCAGAAGCAACGCCGCCGCCGCCCATGATCTTGATCTGGCTGGCGCCCAGCATGAGTTGCTCGCGCACCCGGCGCAGCACTTCCGCTTCTCCGTCGGCGATAGCCGAAATGCCCGCCTGCTCGGCAACGCCGAGATCGCTTTGCGCCGTTCGCGGCAGATCCGTGCGCATGCGAAAGTCGCCGTGTCCGGACGTCTGCGAGATCATGGCGCCGGAAGGATAGATACGCGGCCCCGCAATGCGCCCCTCGTCGATGGCGCGTTTCAGGGCGAATGAAGGACCGCCCACGTCGCGGACCGTGGTGAAGCCACGCAGCACCGTGCGCTCTGCCTCTTGTGCGGCGACAAGGTGGACGTAAGGGATATCGGCAGTCATTGCCGCAATCTGTGAAATGCCCGCCAGGATCGAATGCCAGTGCGCGTCGATCATGCCCGGCATCAACGTCCGTCCGCCACAGTCAACGACGTCGGCATCGGCAACCGTGTCTGCGGAGGTGACCAGGGCCTTGATGAATTTACCTTCGACCAGGACACCCTGACCTTCGACAAGTTTTCCGCTTGTCCCGTCGAAAATATTCACATTGGTGAGCAGGATCGGTTTGGCAGGACTCTGCGCGAAGCCAGGGCTGACCATTCCAAGCACAGGAGCGGCAAGGCTCGCTGCGACACCTTTCAGAACGGAGCGGCGCGACAGTCCCTTGTCGACGCGTGCAAATAGCTGCTGTGCTCGCAGGCTGTGGCAGGCGCAGCCGCCTTCATGGCTCAAGTGCTGGTATTTCTGGCCCAGCCAAAACAGCAAGCGTACACTCCCGCCAGTTCCCTGGCTCAAGCCGGTCGATGATAGATAAAGCAGTTAAGCCGATTTGACTTCCTCGAACAAGGAGACCTTTCAGTATTTGGTGGCAAAATACTTTGCTCTGCTGAATGAAAGGCGGCCATTTTGCGATTCAAGCCGACCTTCGTCTTCCATCTTCCTATCAGTACTCAAATATGACCCATGACAAAATACCACCCAATCCCCGCCGCTGACGAAATCAGAAGCGTCGGGATCATTCCAAGCTTGAAGCGGAAGATGGCAACGACGGAAGCAAGCGTTAGCAGCAACGATGGCACATTGATTGAATGCGCCACGGGAACATCCAGATTGATGCCAAATGCCTGCCAGTGGATGATTTCGCTGAACAGAAGGTGAAGCGCAAACCAGATTGCCAAGTTCATGATCACGCCAACAACTGCCGCCGTGATTGCTGACATGGCTCCCGTCAGCGCATTGTTGTTGCGCAAGCCTTCGATGAAGGGGGCTCCGAGAAATATCCAGAGAAAGCACGGAACAAAGGTCACCCAGGTCGTCAGGATCGACGCCAGTGTGGCAGCGGTCAGCGGAGACAGCGTACCCGGATCACGAAATGCGCCGATGAAACCGACAAATTGCACAACCTGTATTAAAGGCCCCGGCGTGGTTTCAGCCATACCAAGGCCGTCGAGCATTTCGCCCGGCTTGAGCCAGCCGTAATTCTGAACAGCTTCCTGTGCCACATAGGACAGCACCGCATAAGCGCCGCCGAAGGTCACCATCGCCATCTTGCTGAAAAAGATACCGATCTGGCTGAACACATTATCCGGCCCGAGGATCAGGAGAAGGGCAGCAACAGGGATGAGCCACAGGAGCAGGAATGCAGCCGATATCTTCAACGACCAGAGAAGGTTTGGACGCGCGTGGGCCGGCGTCTCCTCGCCAAGGGCGGAATCCCGATCCGCAAGTCCGGGACCTGAACGTCCATGTCCGCCCCCCACCTGGAACAATGGCGATCGCGCACGCCCGCCAAAATATCCGATGATTGCAGCGGTCAGAATGATGAGCGGGAACGGCACACGGAATGCAAATATTGCCAAGAACGCCGCGACCGCAATAAGCACCATCACCCTATTCTTGAGCGCTCGTCTGCCGATCCTTGCGACCGCCTGCAACACGACGGCAAGGACAGCTGCCTTCAGGCCGAAGAACAATCCCTCAATGACACCGACAGTGCCAAAGATGACATAGATGTAGCTTAGGGCAAGTATCGACAGGAAACCCGGCAGCACAAATAGAATGCCTGCGACAAGGCCGCCCCTGGTCTTGTGCAGAAGCCATCCGATGTAGATGGCAAGCTGATGGGCTTCAGGCCCGGGCAACAGCATGCAGTAATTGAGCGCATGCAGAAACCGGCCCTCGCCGATCCATCGTTTCTCATCGACAAGGATGCGGTGCATCACCGCTATCTGCCCGGCTGGCCCGCCAAAGCTCAATGCGGCAATACGCACCCAGACACGGACAGCTTCAGCAAAGGCAATATCGTGGTTCCCGGAGGTTGCCGAAGCAACCTCCCTTTCAGCGCCGACAATCTGGACCATCTCACGCTCCCGGCCTTCTGTTGGGCCAGTTATGTGTTTCGTCGGTGGCATCCCGGCACCATCGGTAAAACGCATCGTAGAGTATCATGCCGGCTTCAAGCTGCTCCAGATCGTCGGAATACATGCGCGACAGACCAAGTGATGCTGCCAGCAGCCCCGGTGCTTCCGGTGCAAGATCGGGACGGGCCGTATCGGCACCCCGCACAATGGCCGCCAGCCGCGACAGCGGCTCGGCGTTCAATCCGAATTCTTCGATCATGACATCGAAGGTGCACAGCGCGCCACGATGGCTCCAGAAGACATCCTCGATGTCGAAGGATGCCGCGTTGAACCGGTCGGCAACCGCTTCCACTTCCGCGGGCGTGACGAAAAGGAAAACCGCATCCGGATCAACAAAACGCCGGATTAGCCAGGGGCAGGCAATCCTGTCCACCTTCGGCCGTGCCCGTGTCACCCATACCGTCCTTCCCTTCGGGTCGAGAGCAGGCAGTTTTGCCACGGGAACCAGAGGAAGCCCGGCATTGCTCCAGGCTTCATGGCCGCCGACCAGATTTTCCGCAGCGACACCATGATACCGCAACAGGGCAGCGGTGCCCTCGCTCAGTTTCTTGCCCTGCTGGCAGATGATGATTGACCGCTTGCCCTCAAGCTCATTTGCCCAGGTGTTGACGTTCCTGTGGGATCGCCGGCGCGCGCCGGGGATCAATCGCGGGTCAAGGTCAAAGTCCTCATCGATCCGCACGTCAATGAGAACCGGGCTGCCGGGTGTTCCGATCAGCCGTGCCAGTTTATCGTGTGTAATAGTTGTGGTCGAAGACATGTCGCGTCCTTCCGTCAAATCGGGTTTATTGGACGCGATACTTGGGCTGACGCCTCGTGGGGAGATCGCAATCCCCATGCGTATTAATTTGGCACGAACCGGAATTATGTCAAGTATAACCGAGCGGACATATGTTTCGGGGATAGGCACTTTGTGGCAAGTTCAGAAGTCACGCGGCCACACATCATGATAACGGTCTATAACAAAGGCATGGGCGTGTTTGAAACCCCTTCTGCCAGTTCCCTCCTCCCAGTGCGGATGATCATGTGCAAGTCCAGCATGACTGTGCTCAACCACATCATGATCGCCTGCGGGCCAAACCAAGGCAGCTAACAGGAGAGAGAAGCCGGCGATGCCTGCCAGTACGACGAACGTGAATGACAGCCCGAATTCCGCTCCAAGCCATCCTGCCAGGGGATAAGTGATCAACCAGCAGGCGTGGGAAAGAGCAAACTGCGCTGCAAACAGTGCTGGCCTGTCCTCGGCGTGCGCGGAACGCCTGAGCAGGCGGCCCGATGGGGTCTGCGCAACCGAGTAACCAAGACCGAGCAAAAACCACAATACCAATAGTGGCACAAATGACGGCACTCCCACTCCGGCAAGCAGGCCGGCGAACAGGACGACCACTCCTGCCAGCATCGCCCTGCGATCCGGAACTGTCTCAAGCAGACGAGGCAGAAGAAGCGCGGCAAGCATGGAACCGCCGCCAAAGGCTGCAAGCGCCAGTGCAGTCGACCGCTGTGTCAGGCCAAACTCGGATTGGATGATGACAACCGTGTTGACAATGACCATCGCCCCGGCAGCAGCAACACCCAGATTAATGGCAAGCAGTCCACGCAAGCGTGGTGTCGCCATGTAAATGCGCATCCCGCGTGTTGTACGGTCATAGATGCCACGCCGTTCAGATGGTTTCGGGCTGGGCAGCGTGACGGAGACAACAAGTGCAGCCGAAAACAGAAATCCGATAACCGTGCCGGCAAACAGGCTATGGAAACTGATGACCGTCAGAAGCGCCGCCGCCAGCATCGGACTGACAAGACTTTCCATGTCATAGGCGAGCCGCGACAGCGAAAGTGCCCGTGTGTAGTCCTTCTCTTCGGGCAGAACATCGGGGATCGTTGCCTGAAATGTCGGCGTGAAGGCGGCCGATGCCGACTGAAGCACGAAAATCAGGACATAGACCTGCCAAATCTCGCTGACAAACGGCAAGGCCATCGCTACGGCGGCGCGGACCAGGTCAAGACTGACAAGCATGGCACGTCTTGGCAACCGCTCGGCAAATGCGGCAGCAATCGGCGCAACCCCCACATAGGCAATCATCTTGATGGCCAGGGCGGTACCAAGAACGGCGCCCGCGTCTTTTCCAGCAAGGTCATAAGCGAGCAGTCCGAGGGCAACCGTCGCCAGCCCCGTACCGATAAGGGCAATGACCTGTGCCGCAAACAAATGGCGGTATGTCCGGTTATAGAGAACGAAAAGCATCGTCGATCACGCCTTACAGATATTTGGTGATGGTCTTGAACTCATCAATCGAACCGCGCTGCTCAGTCGAAATCGAACTGACGGCATCTTCCAGGCAATGATCGATGTGGTCCTGAATCAGTGTTTTCTTGGCCTGACTGATGGCCTTTTCGACAGCGTGCAACTGCTGAGCGATGTCGACACAGGCTCGGCCGGTCTCGATCATCTCGATGACTTTCTTCAAATGGCCATCCGCCCGCTTCAGGCGAAGAGCTATTTCTCTGTGGTGGGAATGCTTTTGATCAATGTTCATCAGGCGTTCATATCCCCCCAGGGGGGATATGGTCAAGTGCGGGGCTCAGGATATCCGACGAGGTGGAGCGGAGAACGCATCAGCAAATACAATGCGGCGACGTGTGTGATCATCAGCAGGGGGACATAGATGATCGGAATCCAGTACGCGCCGGCCAACTGCCCTGCGAGCGCGGGAAGACCGAGCTGGATGCCGTGATAATAATCAATGAGGATGTCAGCCGCCCCCACCAGATTGAATGCAACGACAAACAGCTGGAAGAGCGGGCGCGTTCTGACGCTGAGAAGAGCCAGCATGGCCAACAGGCCGGTGGTAAAGTCGCCATAGGCGGCGACTGTCGCGAAGTCGGAGGGCAGATTGGGACCAACAACGCCCGGAATCATGAAGACGAGACCGAAGAAGCGAAAACTGTGCAGCGTGGCGATGGCACGTTGCGCCTCGGCTTGGTCCATGGACTTGAGCCTGGGCCAGACATAGGCGCCAAAGCAAAGCAGCCACGGGATGTAACCGAGAACCAGATGCACATTGAAGATGAATGCCGGGGACATTTTGGGTTCCTATCCATTCTGCCGGATGTCAGATGACATGGCGGCCATGACCGGCCGCCGCGTGATGCCCTGACTTGCATACCGGTATAGGACTGCTTCCCGCGATCGACTATTCGCGATAATGTTGACGGGTTATGAAACGCAACTTCACAGTCAGGCAGGGCGCACTCGACGGCGTCGAGGCGTTCCTGAGCGTCGCGCAGCACCGCAATTTCCGCAAGGCGGCTGCGGATCTTGCGGTGACGCCGTCTGCGATCAGCCAGGCGGTACGCACGCTTGAGTCCCGTCTTGGCGCGGCACTCTTCATCCGCACGACGCGCAGTGTCGGCTTGACCGAAGTCGGCGAACGGTTCCTTTCGCGCGCAAAACCCGCCTTCGAAGAACTTGTTGCGGCAAGCGAGATTGCACGCGATCTTGGGCGGCGACCGGCCGGACTGCTGCGGCTTGCGGCCCCCCGGGCCGTGGTGCCGATCCTGCTGGAGCCGCTGATCGCTTCCTTCTGCCAAGCCTATCCCGATGTCGAGGTGGAGATCGCCACGGGCGCGGAGCTGGTCGACATCGCTGCGGAGGGATTTGACGCCGGCATCCGGCTCGGCCAGTTCATCCAGGCCGATATGATCGCGGTGCAGCTGACGCCGTCGCTCCCGCTGGCCGTGGTCGGCAGCCCCGACTATCTGTACCGGCGGGGACGGCCGGAGCGCATCGACGATCTGCGCTATCATGCCTGCATCCGCATGCGCCGCTCGAACGGGTCGATCGCTCCCTGGTCCTTTGTCAGCGGCAACGAACCGGTGGACGTCGTGGTTTCCGGGCCTTTTATCGCCAACGACATGCCGACGGTGATTGGTGCGGCGGTGGAAGGATTGGGGCTCGCGCAGGTGCCCGGGCCCGTCGCCTCCAGCGCGGTGAAAGCGGACAAGCTCATCGGGGTGCTCGAACAGTTCGCGCCGATGATGCCGGGTGTCTATCTCTATTATCCCAGCCGCCATCAAATGCTGCCGAAACTGCGCGCTTTCATCGATCACGTGAAGAGCCGCCCGGGTGCCGGCAACAAGCCGCAGTGATAAGGACGACAAGCCCAACACGCGAGATGACAATGCGCAGACATGGGGGCCGGTTTCCCGAGGAAGCGGCAATCCCGGGGTCAGTTGAGCGTCACGATGCCAATCGACGCCAGAATATTCTCGTGCTGGTCGCGGCTCACCACCATTGCCTTATAGGAAAACATCGACGCCAGGTCGATCTCATCGAAAGTTGCATTTGCGAGAACCGCATTGTCGAGCGTGGCCCCCGACAGATCGATATTGTTGATGCTGGAACCGATAAAACTTGTTCGGGTCAGATTGCTTCCCGCGAGGGAGACATCGCGGAGATCGCAATGTTCAAACCTGCTCTCCTCGTAGTTTCCAGGGACAAAAACGGCATATTGCATTTTGCAATCGGAAAAGCGCACGCCCCCGGTCAGGATCCGTTTGCCGACCTCTCGATGGACCCCAACTTCCAATGACATACCGCTGGCTGCGCATTCCATGCACTCGAGGAGATAAGCATCACATTTATCAAGTTTGTTCAGGCTTAAATTGCTGCGTGAAAATTTGGCTTCGGTCAGATTGCAAAACGACCATTGGGATCCCGTTTGCTCGATCTCATCGTAGAATGAACAGTTTTGAAATTCGGCCTCGCGAAATGAGCAATGAACAAAACGGCAATTGATAAATTCGGACGAATGGATTTTACTCAGGTCGAAGTTGCAATTCTTGAAATGACAATTGCGGAATTGCACTTCCACGATGTGATATTCACTCACGTCATCGCCATTGAAGCTCAGATTTTCGATCAAACCGGCTGATTGCAACGCGGTCTCTAAAGCTTCATTGGTCATTTTATTCGCCCCTTGGCTCCGCGTTACGAAATCTGCTTCTGTTTTATGCGCATGGAAGGCTCAAACAAGACGGAAAACTTAGTTCCACAGCGAAAGGATCACGCAATGGCAAAGAATACGATTTGTCTCTGGTTCGATAAGGATGCCGAGGAAGCCGCCCGCTTCTACGCCGGGGTGTTTCCTGACAGCACGGTGCGTGCCGTGTTTCGTTCACCCAGCGACTACCCATCCGGCAAACAGGGCGACGTGTTGACGGTCGATTTCACGGTTGCCGGCATTCCTTGTCTCGGTCTCAACGGGGGCCCTGTGTTCAAGCATAACGAAGCTTTCTCGTTCCAGATCGCCACCGACGATCAGGAGGAGACCGACCGCTACTGGAATGCCATCGTTGGCAATGGCGGCGAGGAAAGCGCCTGTGGCTGGTGCAAAGACAAGTGGGGGATTTCCTGGCAGATTACGCCGCGCGTGCTGACCGACGCGCTGGTGGCTGGCGGCGGCGAAGCAAAGCGCGCGTTCGATGCAATGATGGGCATGAAGAAAATCGACGTCGCCGCGATCGAGGCAGCCCGGCGTGGTTGACGCTGCAACGCGACCGCCAAGGACGACCATGTCCCGGCGCCGCTTTGCCGTCATCCGCTTGTCGCCATGCCCAACAATCTACTGCACCCGACAAGACTAAAGCGTCCTGGCTTTGGCTGTCCCGGTGCCGGGCTCCGCATCCGCACGCTTGCTGCGGATGCGCAAGACACCCAGCCCCGACCGGACATAGGGCGCGCACGCCGCTTTGAGAAACACAATCGCCAGACTGCAAGCCGTTAAAACCAGATTAGCGTCCATCTGTGCCGCCTATTTGCAAACCATCCCATGAAAATCGGGCGCTGCCCCGGGAAAACGGCTCATTGCGCCCGCGGCGGCACACGATGCGGCACCCACGGGTGTTTCCGCTCGGAATCGAGAAACATCGCCTGCTGATCCGGCGTCAACACCTCAAGCAATGCCGTTCTGGCTTGCTTGAACGTTTGCGCTTTCGCACCGCGCTCTATCGCAAGGTCCGCCATGCGATCCGCCGTCAATGGTGGCCTTTCATGCGGCTTGCCGGGTTCGTCTCTTGGTTTTTCCGGCAAGGATTCAGTGCCGGGACCAGACGCCGACCGATCGACAAACGCCAGGAGCGTCGACGTATAGCGTCTCCAGGCATCCAGTTGCGCACTCTGGATGCCGACGATGGTCTCCTGGGCCGACAGCCAGCTTGCCAGGGGAAAGGCGCCATCCTTCGGCGGCCCCACATGCCGCTCGCGACTATGCTCAGGGACAGCGGACTTGTCTGCCGGCTCCCCGCCACACGCATTCTCGCCGTTGTAATCGTCATCGTCACCGAGAATGGATCGGGCGAGCTGGGTGAAGGAGATGCGGGCAACGGTTTTATCCGGGATCACATTATCCGCGCGAGCCATCGGACCCGCCCCGCTCGAGCCCGTTGAAAGGCCAAGTACCATCGCTGCGGCCAATCCCGCCGTCAGAACCGTATGTGTCATTCGTCACCTCGCATCAGGGGAAGTCTTGCTGCTGGAACATGAAACGTGCGGGCGTCGGAAATCCGTCTCAATCATTTCGGAAACTTGCTCGCGGCCTTATTTTTGTAACTGAACGTAAACGAGCGCATATCCGGCAATGTTTCGTTACAAAATTGTTCTGCCGGGCCTTTGGAAAAACCGTTAGGAACGGCGATGCGATTAGAAATGCGTTGAGCGATGCAAACTGCAGCCCATATCATGGTCGTCGATGACGATGCCGAAATCCGTTCGCTTCTCGGGCGCTATCTGAGGGAGCAGGGTTTCCGCGTCTCAGTGGCCGCCAACCGGCGCGAGTTCGATGCGCTCTTCGCCGAGCGCAACCCGGACCTGCTTGTGCTCGACGTCCTGCTGCCGGATGGGTCCGGTCTCGATATCTGCCGGGTCATGCGCAGCCAGAGGCAGCAGGTTCCGATCATCCTGCTGACCGCGCTCAAGGAAGACGTCGATCGGATCATTGGCCTCGAAATCGGTGCCGATGATTATATGAGCAAACCATTCAACCCGCGTGAGCTGACCGCCCGGATCAAGGCAGTGCTGCGCCGGTCAAACGGTGACAAGCCGGCTGCGGAAGAAATCAGCACGTTCGAATTTGCCGGCTTTGTCGTCGAGCCGCGATTGCGCCGGGTGCTCGGTCCGTCGGATAGTGCGGTCGATCTGACCGGCGCGGAATTCGACCTCTTGAAGGTTTTCCTGGAACGAGCGGGAAAGCTGCTGTCCCGCGACCAGCTGCTTGATCTGACACAGGGGCGTGACCGCGATCCGCTCGACCGGTCCATTGATGTCCTGATGAGCCGCCTGCGCAAGAAACTCGGCGACTGCGAGCAGCGTCCTTTGTTCAAAACCGTGCGCAATGGCGGTTATCAACTGACTGTTCCCGTCAAACTCATTGCTGCCGAACCATGAACTCCCTGCGCAACCGGATCGCTCTTCTGCTGTTTCTGGCGATTGTCACCGTGGTGCTTCTGGCCACGCTGACCGCCGTGACCGTGCTGCGCGGGCCTCCGCCCGAAGCCGTGCTGTCGCCGGTCATCCAGAAGATCAGTCCCGTCATCCGCATGATCGAGGCAAATCCGGCCAGCGCGGCGTCACAGGAATTTGCAATACAACCCATGCAGGCCCCCGGCTTTGACGACAGGCGGTTGTCCGGCATGTTCATGCGCGAGCTTGCGCAAACCGGACTTACCCGGACAGTCATCGTCACCCGCAATGCCGGGCAGCAGGGCCTTGCCGCTTCGGTCAGGCTGCGGACAGGCATGTGGCTGGTTGTCGACGTTCCGGATATGACACCGCGCATGTGGTGGATACTGACGGCATGGATAACCCTCATCACGCTGGGCAGCACTGCCGTATCCATCTTTGCCGCATCGAAAATCACCAAGCCGCTCCTGCTCCTGGACAATGCGGTGACGGCGGTCAGCGCTGAAGGGACCCTGCCCCATGTTCCGGAAACCGGTTCGCAGGAAGTCCGCGCCACGGCACAGACGATCAACCGGTTGTCGGAGAGGCTGAAAACCGCCACGGAAAGCCGCATGAGGCTGATTGCGGCCGCCGGTCACGACATGCGCACCCCGATGACCCGCATGCGGCTGCGCGCCGAATTCCTGCCGGATGATCCCGATCGCCAGAAATGGCTGAATGATCTGGAGGAACTCAGCAATATCGCCGACAGCGCGATCAGTCTTGTTCGCGAGGAAACAGTCCGGGATACATTCGCAAGCACGCGGCTCGATCTGACCCTGCGGGAGATAGCCGACGAACTTTCCGGTCTGGACATGAAGGTGAATGTCCAGAACCTTGCGCCACTGTCGATTGCGGCGAGCCCGCTGGCGCTGAAGCGGGCCTTGCGCAATCTCATCATCAATGGCGCGACCCATGGCAATGGTGCTGACATCGTCATGGAACAACGGCAGCAAGCGGCTGTGATCACCATCACCGACAATGGGCCCGGTATTCCGTCCGAACTCCTGGACAAGGTGTTTGAACCATTTTTCCGTGCGGACCGTTCGCGGCGCAAGACCGTGCTTGGCGCCGGTCTCGGACTGGCAATCGCCAAGGAGATCATCGAGCGTTTCGGCGGTACGGTCACCATTGCCAACCGCGAACCGTCGGGCCTTCTCCAGACCATCCTGTTCACCGTCGAAACGCGGCCGCAAGCTTAGTTTGGCCGGCGGCACGGGAAACACTGGTTAACGAAACCACGACCGCCAGAAATCTTCTGAAACCGGCGGAACGCATTCTCAACATCGTGTCCTGCAACTTTTGACCGACAGGCCACCGTTGGACCGACAGGGTCCAGCCGTTGCCCGTACAGGTTAAACGGGCCGCTCGAATGCGGCGCAAAGCGATTTGCGGAACGCCATGACGCCAGATCACCCATGCCGGAGCAGTGCGAAGTTCATGCGCGGCGCCTGCCTCGTCTTCGCCCTTGCCGGACTGTTGCCAATGTCCGCTCAAGCGGGTGTCGACAACAAACCCCTGCTTGATCAGGTGCTCAGCGAGCGCAGGCAGGCATCGGGACCCAGACAGGCCCACGCGAGCCCGCAGGATCCGCTTACCGTGAAATTGTTGTCGCCGTCGCAGGAGGAAACATTCCAGAACTGGTCGCTGCTTTGCCAGGAAATGGAGGCCGGGAATGATTGTTTCCTGTCGCAGACACTTGTGGACAATCGGGTTCCCGACGGCAAAATACTGTTGCAGATCAACGGCATTGATGAAAACGGCGTGCGCGGACATGTGATGCTGCCATCCGGCTTCCTGCTGCAGGAAGGCATTACCATCCGCATCGGCACCTCATCCCTGCAATTTCCCCTGATGTCGTGCATACCGGAGGGGTGCGTTGCCGATATCCGTTTCAATCAGCAGCAATTGGCATTGCTGCAAACCAGCACGCAGGTCGATATCGCAATCATACTCAGGTCCGGCGAAGCCATGCATTTCCCGTTCGCACTGCAGGGGTTTCAATCGGCATTCCAGAAGATGAGCGCGGCCATCCGTCCATAGGACCTTCGCTGCACCGTGCCAAAACTGTTTCCGGTGCTGCCCACCCACCAGCAACGTTCGATTACAAAACGGCCGCCTGCAGCAAAAGTTCGAGACAATACGGACTGATTTTGGACATCGCCCGCAGGGAATGTCGAGCCCAACGCGCGCATCCGGTTGCCGCAATTCTTGAGTGCCCTTCCCGGAATGACAAGACAGAGTTTGGATAGTTGATGGCGGCAAGTTCAAAATTCACTGGTGCAGCGTCGGCGCTCGCCATTTCAGCGGTTCTGATAAATTCGGCAGCGATCGTTGCGACGGTCGCAGGGACGACGGCGGCGCAGGCGGCAACCGTCAGCCGCATCGACGTGCGCGGGAATGCCCAGGTGGATGCTCAAACGGTCAAGGACAATCTCGGCATCACGCCCGACAAACCATTCTCCAGCGCCGATATCGATGCGGCAACCAAACGGCTGTTCAATACCGGCCTGTTCAGCGATGTGCGCATCACCCAGTCCGGCGGTGCGCTGATTGTGACGGTGTCTGAACACCAGATTGTCAATCAGGTCATTTTTCAGGGCAACAAGAAGATCAAGGATACGCAGCTTGCCCAGGCGGTAAAGTTGAAGCCGCGCAGCCCGTTTGATCAGCAGACGCTCGATGCCGACACCGAGGCTGTCCGCGCTGCTTATCACAATACTGGCCGTAATGACGCGACGGTTAGTTCGCGCCTCATGAATCTGGATGGCGGCCGCGTCAACGTTGTCTTCGACATCAACGAAGGCGACCGTACCAAGATCGCCAACATCGTGTTTGTCGGCAACCGCGCTTTCAACACGCGCCGGCTGCGCGATTTGATGACGACACGCCGATCCAATTTCCTGTCCTGGCTGACGCGCAATGACGTCTACAGCGAAGAGCGCATGCGGGCGGATGAAGAAATCCTGCAGCGGTTCTACTACGAGCACGGCTACGCAGATTTCCGCGTGATTTCATCGACGGCCAATCTCGATGCGGCAACCAATGAATATACGATCACCGTTACGGTCGACGAAGGCGAAAAGTACACGTTCGGCGGCGTCGATATCCAGAGTTCGGTCGACGGTGTCGATACATCGAAACTTGGCGGTTTGGTACACACAAAGGAGGGTACGACCTACAACGCCAGGGAAGTCGAAGATTCCGTCAGCAAGCTGTCGGAGCAGGTTGCCGGCCAAGGATATGCCTTTGCCAAGATCGACCCGCGCGGCGACCGCAATTTCCAGAACCATACGATTTCGGTCGTCTACAACATCGACCAGGGTCCGCGCGCCTATCTCGAACGCATTGAAATCCGCGGTAACGCGAAAACCCGGGATTACGTCATCCGCCGTGAATTCGATGTGAGCGAAGGCGACGCATTCAATCAGGTTCTGATCCAGCGCGCCAAGAAGCGCCTGGAGCGGCTCGACTTTTTCCAGAGCGTCAATATCTCGACGACACCCGGCTCACAGCCCGATCAGGTCGTGCTCATCGTCGATGTCGTCGAAAAATCATCCGGCGATTTTTCGATCGGCGGCGGCTACACCACCAGCGGGGATCAGTCCGGTCCCTCAGTCGAAGGCTCGATTACCGAGAAGAACTTTCTTGGGCGCGGTCAGTATCTGCGTCTGTCGGCTGGCACAACGCTCTTCAACAGCCAGAATTATCAGTCCTATGCCCTGTCCTTCACGGAGCCCTATTTCCTCGGCCAGCGCATTTCAGCCGGCTTTGATATCTACAAGCGGCAATCGGGCGTAACCGACAAATACCTGACGGACACGACGGGCGGATCGATCCGGTTCGGCCTGCCGATCAGCACGGATCTCACCGCCGGCGTGGCATACAACCTGTCGCAACAGAAAATAACGATTGACGATGCGGCCCTGACCGCAAGCGGCGTTCCTGACCCGACACTGGTGTCGCAGGCCTATATCGATGCCGCCAGTCAGGGAACGTGGATCAAGTCGTCGGTCAGCTGGTCACTTGTCTACAACACCATCGATGATGGAAAGAACCCGCACGACGGCCTCTACGCGAAATTCGAACAGGAGGCGGCCGGGCTTGGCGGCGATGCCAGCTTTCTCAAAACCACCTTCAAAAGCAGCTTCTACAAGACGCTGTCGGCACAGCAGGATATTGTCGGTCTCGTTCGCGTCGGCGGCGGTTACATCAAGGAGCTCGACAACAACGGGCTGAGCGTCTTTGACACGTTCCAGAGCAGCAGCGACATGATCCGCGGCTTCAGCTATGCCGGAATCGGCCCCCGCGACTCCCGCGTTACCGATGCGGATGGCAGTTTCGTCGGCGGCACGACCTACGTCAATGCAACCGCCGAAACCCAATTCCCCGTGCCTTTGATACCCGAAAGCGTTGGAATCAGGGGCGCTGTCTTTTCCGATGTCGCCACCCTGTTCGGCAGCGACAATGCCTACGCCACCAACACAGACATGCAATGGCGCGCTTCCGTTGGCGCCGGCATCATGTGGGCATCGCCATTCGGCCCCCTCCGGTTTGACTACGCCATTCCCGTGCTGAAAGTCGATGGAGACCAGGTGCAGAACTTCAGCTTCAACATGTCGAGCAAGTTCTGACGGTTGGTTTGATATGCGCCAGTGTCTCGCTTGACAGTCTCCCGCCCCGCATGAAACAAATCCGCGTACCAATTGCTGAAAGCAATCACATTGTACTTTGCTGCCGTTTCAGAGAAACCCATGCGGACCGTATTTCTGTGCCTGATCCTATGCATATTCTCGTCCGCTGCTTTCGCACAACGAACGATATACCTTACCTTCGACGATGGCCCGCTTGAGGGAACGTCGAACATCCTGGACGTCATTCAAGCGCAAAACGTTCCGGCCACGATGTTCATGGTGGGCTTGCATGCCGACGCGAGCAGCGAACGGGCAGCACTGGTGACAAAGGCCAAGTCGATACCCTTCATCACGGTGGGCAACCACAGCTACACCCATGCGAACAATCACTATCGCCTTTTCTATTCCTCCGTTGAGGAGTTGCTGGCCGACCTGGCGCGCGCCAACACGTCGCTGGGGCTGACCGGCAACCCAATCCATGCGCGTCTGCCGGGACGCAATGTCTTCCGCCTTCCCGACCTGTCATCGGACGATCTGTCGATTGGCAAGCCGGAAGACCGGCGTGAAGAACCGGACTTCGAATTTGTCGCGGCGAGCGGTTATTTTCTCTACGGTTGGGATCACGAATGGGTCCATGAGAACAGCGGCAAACCCGTCCAGACCGTCGATCATTTGCTCGGCGAGATCGATCATCTCTTCGGCTTCGGCAAACTGGCCCAGCCCAACAAGCTGATACTTCTAATGCATGACGAGATGTTTCAGGACATGTTCAACGGTGCGGACAATCTGAAAGCGCTGATCACAGGACTGAAGGCCCGGGGTTATACCTTTGGCCGGATCAAGGATTATGACGCCGGCTGAACCTGCCCTGGCGTGCGCCCCTGCTCATGGCTGTTGAACTCCAGTATCACGTTGCAGCCGGTTTTCTGCTCCCCAAGGCTCAAGTCGATGCCATGCAGGCGCGCGATCGCCGCCACGAGGCTCAAGCCAAGCCCATTGCCCGGTTCATGGCGGCTTCTTTCACCCCGGTGAAACCGCTGCAGCACCAGTTCCTTTTCCTGTGGGGGAATGCCGGGGCCCGTGTCTTCCACTGAAAGCCGCGGCCGCTTCAGATGCCCGTCCAGGCTGACTTTGACGGCGCCGCCTCGCGGCGTGAACTTGATGGCGTTGTCGACAAGATTGCCGACGGCTTCAAACAGCAGGCTAGGATCGCCGAGAATGCTGAGGGGAACCGCACCGAAATCAACGGACAGTTCGACCCCGCGCTCCTCGGCAAGCGGCTCGTACAGGTCCACCGCATCCGATACCACGGTTTTCATATCCACCGGCACAAACCCTGCCCGGCGCGCACCGTCTTCAATCTCCGAAATACGCAGGAGCGCGCTGAACGTCTTCAACATTGATTGCGTTTCCACAATCGCACCATCGACATACTCGGCATATTCATCTGCAGTCACCGCCCTGCGGCGGGCACGCTCCAGCCCCGCCAGCATGCGCGTCAGCGGGGTCCGCATATCGTGCGCGATATTGTCACAAACCCCTTTCACTTCGTGCATCAGCCGCTCGATCTCATCGAGCATCGAATTGACGACCTTCACCAGCCGGCGCACATCGCCGCTGCCGCCCAGGGCGGGCAGCCGCTGTGTCAGATCTCCGCTCATGATGTTGCGGGTCGCATCTGAAATCGTGTGGATCTGCCTGACGGAACCGGCACCGATAAACGCCGCACCGAGCAAGCCCAGGGCTGCCGTTACGGCAGCGCCCAGGATCATGGCGTTGGTGAGGACATCATTGAATTCGCGCAGCTCCCCGACATCCTGCGCAATGAGAAGCGTGTTGCCGGATGGCAATGACCTCATAACCCCGCGGAAATGCGCACGTTTGCCAGCCCTCAATGTCGCGAAATTGTGGGGATCTGGCTTGGTCTTATCCGCTGCAGGCAAAGTCATCGGGCTGCCTGCAAGAAGCACACCGTGCGGGTCGAACAAGGAAATCGGGCGTTCCTTGACGGCGTTCACGGATTCCCTCGTCGCCAATCGCGACGTGATGGCCTGATCGTCAAGCGGGGAAAAGGTAGTGACCTCCCGCAGCAGCCACTCATCCGTGCGGTCTGTCAGAAAGTCGCGGGTTTCCCATGAAAGAAAGGCAAACAGCGCCCCTGATGCGACTGCAAAGAGAACCAGAAAAGCGATAGCCAGCCGGAAACTTGTTGTGTGTACGAGTTCAATCAGGCGCATCAAGCACATATCCCGAGCCGCGGACTGTTCTGATCACCGCCGCTGCTCCGGTGGCTTCGATCTTCTTGCGAAGCTTGCTGACATGAACGTCGATGACATTCGTCGGCTCGTCATAACGATAGTGCCAGACTTCCTCAAACAGCATTGTACGGGTCACGATCTGGCCCGCATGGCGCATCATGTATTCCAGCAACCGGTACTCTCGTGGCAGGAGATCGATGAGTTTTCCGGCCCGCTTCACGGTATGGGTCAGGAGATCGGCTTCCAGATCACCGGCGCGAAGCGACGTTTCCGGCATGGCGACCGACCGCCGCCGTGCCAGCACGTCGATGCGTGCCGTCAACTCCAGGAACTCGAACGGCTTGGTCAGGTAGTCATCGCCCCCTGCCTTCAATCCCCTGACCCGCTCGTCCACGGCGGAAAGCGCACTCAGGATCAGCACCGGCGTGTGGATGCCGGCAGCTCTCAGGGTCGACAGGACGCCCAGCCCATCCAGTTCTCCCGGCAGCATGCGGTCAAGAACGATGGCATCATACTTGCCCGTCACGGCTTCGAGCAGCCCCGCTCGGCCATCGGCGGCTATTTTGACGGCACAGCCATTGTCGATCAGCGCCGCTTCGATTTCGGACGCTGTCCGGACATCATCCTCGATTACAAGAATTGTCGACACGTCACCTCCATGAAAACGCCCAATTGAGATTGAATCTGAGAGGCGGGCCTTTGCTATACACCATAATTGGTGCGACCCTGATGCGACTTCGCCAAAACATTAAATGCATTTTATAAATGGAAACGTCATCCATGCGAATATTGATCGTCGAAGATGACAAAAAGACGGCGCGCTTCCTGACGCGCGGCCTGAACGAAAGCGGCCACGTGGCCGATCATGCAGCGGGCGGCGAACTCGGGCTGACCCTCGCAATGGAGGGCATCTATGACGTGGCCATCATCGACCGCATCCTTCCGGGCCTGGACGGTCTGGCCGTCGTTGCGGAACTGCGCCGGCAGAAGATCAACCTGCCGGTGCTGATGCTCAGCGGCATCGCCACCGCCAAGGACAGGATTGAGGGATTGCGCAGCGGTTGCGATGACTATCTCGGCAAGCCCTATGCATTTTCGGAAATTCTTGCCCGTGTCCAGGCATTGCAGCGACGAAACGACCGGACGGCTGGAGCCGATATACTGAGCGTTGGAGATTTGACGCTTGACGTGAAGAAGCGTCAGGCCGCGCGCGCCGGTTCCGCCATTGACCTGCAGAACCGCGAATTTCTTCTTCTGCGCACGCTCATGCAGCATGCCAATGCGGTCGTTACCCGGTCCATGCTGCTCGAGGCGGCGTGGGATTATGATTTCGAGCCGAAGGGCAACATCGTCGACATGCATATTCACCGGTTGCGGAAGAAGCTGAACTCCGGTTTCGAAGAGTCCATTCTGCATACCATCGCCGGTGCCGGTTATCTCATCGGGCGGATGCCGGAAGACCAGGCGCTTGGCGGCGATTGACCTCACACCGTGCCCGGCGCGCACTTTCTAAAATACATTTCATGTTCGCGCGAAGTCGAGAGCATGACCAGGCATCCATTATCGGGGCAGCAGCAAAATTGATTGCCGCATTTTCTTGCCTCGGTGGTGCCAAAGATGGAATTAGACGCTGTTGTTTCTGTACAGAACCCCCGCCGGTTCTGGCCTATCGGGCACGTTGGCCGAAAACGACCCAATGGGCCGTCATGTGCTGCTCACGCGGCACGCTCGCCATCGGTTGATTGCGCCGTTGCCTATCTTGGTGCGTGCCCATGCTGAACCGCGGCCCCAATGAATTCCGTCAGGACGATGGTCATCTGAACGAGCCCGCCGAGCCGAGGCCGGGTGGCCGCAGCCGCCGCCGGTTTTTTGTGATCGGCGGCCTTGTCATGCTGGCCGCAGCCGGTTTCGCCGGACAGCACTATTGGTCGTCTCTGAACGGTCTCCCGGTAAAATCGGCTTCCGCGCCGACTGCTATCCCCGTCACCACCGGGAAAACCGACATTCGGGATCTATCGATTGAACGTTCCGCCCTCGGCACCGTGACAGCGCTGTCCACCGTGACGGTGCGAACCAAGGTCGATGGCCAGCTGCTCAATCTGGCCGTTCAGGAAGGTCAGGATGTCAAGGCCGGCGACGTCCTGGCCCGGATTGATCCGCGCCCTTATGAAGCCGAACTCGCCCGTGCCCAATCCACGCTGGCCAAGGACAGTGCCCAGCTGATTGTTGCAAAGGCCGATTATGACCGCGCGTCCAAGCTATCGAGTTCGGGCTATGGTGCAGTCCAGATCGCCGATACCGCCAAAGGTCAGGTGGCTATTCTGGAAGCAACGATTGCCGGCGATCAGGCCGCTATCGATGCCGCCAAGCTCAATCTGGAATTTGCGACGATCACTGCGCCGGTGAGCGGCCGCACCGGCCTGAAGCTGGTCGACGAAGGCTCGATGCTTCATGTATCGGACGCCGCGGGTCTCGTGACCATCACCAAGATGAAACCGATTGCAGTCCAGTTCTCGCTGCAGCAGGACGACCTTCCCGATCTCCTGGCCAGCCAGAACAGCGGCGAGCTGACGGTCGCCGTCGACAGCCGTGATGGACGGCAGCATCTTGCTGACGGCAAGATCACCGCCATTGACAGCCAGGTGGACCAGAATACCGGCATGATCAAGCTGAAGGCCACCTTTCCCAATGAAAACATGAGCCTGTGGCCCGGCGAGCTGGTGACGGCGCGGGTGGTAACACGAACGGACCGCAACGTCATCGCCGCACCCGCCTCGGCGATCCAGAACGGGCAGAGCGGACCGTACGTCTTCGTTGTGAAGCCCGATAACAAGGTGGCGACCGTTTCCGTCGAAGCGGGTGTCACTGCGGGCGGATTTACCGCCTTGAAATCCGGTCTCGGGCCGGAACAGGACATCGTCGTCAGCGGACAATCCCGCCTGAGCGACGGCGCTTTGATTTCGGCAAAGAACGCCAAACCGAATGTTGCAAGCGCTGCGGAGACAAAGCCATGAGCATCTCCGAGGTCTTCATCCGCCGCCGCGTCGGAACATGTCTGCTTGCACTGGGAATGATGCTTCTTGGCGCGGTCGCCTATTTCATGCTTCCCGTCGCCTCGCTGCCCCAGGTGGACTTTCCAACCATTCAGGTGGAAGCCACCCTTCCCGGCGCCAGTGCCAACACCATGGCAACATCGGTCGCCACGCCGCTGGAAAATCAGCTCTCCAATGTTTCCGGGGTCAATCAGATGACCTCGACCAGTTCTTCGGGCCGGACCAACATCACGATTGAATTCGATCTGTCGCGGGACATCAACGCCGCAGCGCAGGATATCCAGGCGGCCATCGGCGCGGCGGCGGGCAGCTTGCCCAAGAGCCTGCCAAGCCCTCCCACCTATCATAAATCCAACCCCGCCGAAGCCACCGTGCTGACGCTGGCCTTGACCTCCGACCGCCTTCCGCTCACCGAACTCGACCACTACGCTGAAGACATCGTTGCACAGCAGGTATCGCAGATGAACGGTGTGGGGCTCGTGGATTTTCACGGACCGCAGCGTCCCTCCGTGCGCATTCAGATCGACCCGGACAGACTGGCCGCACGCGGGCTCACTCTGGAGGATGTCCGCAGCATCGTTGGCAGCCAGACAGTGAATACACCCAAAGGCTCGATCAGCGGCGACGGCCGCACCACCGTCCTCGACGCCACGGACCAGATCGTCGATGTTCCGACCTACCGCAACACCATCATCGCCTACCGCAACGGCGCGCCGATCTACCTCAAGGATGTGGGCAAGGTTATCGCAGGGCCTGAAGACAACAAGCAGGCTGCGTGGCTGCAGACGAAACGCTCGGTCATGATCGACGTTCACAAAATGGCCGGATCGAACATTCTCGAAACAATCAGCAACATAAAGGCCAGGTTGCCCGCACTGGAAGCCGGGCTTCCAGCTGGCGTCAAACTGTCAGTCGTCGGCGACCGCACGCAGATCATCGACGCATCGGTGTTCGACGTGCAGATCACGATGCTGATCACCGTCGCGCTCGTGGTCATGGTCATCTTTTCATTTCTGCGAAACTTTTGGGCCACGCTCATTCCGAGCATAACCATCCCGCTGTCGCTGCTCGGCACGTTTTGCGTCATGTACCTTCTCGGCTACAGTCTGGATAATCTGTCGCTGATGGGACTGACGATTGCCGTCGGCTTTGTCGTGGACGATGCCATCGTCGTCATCGAGAACATTGTGCGCCACCTCGAAAACGGAAAATCCAAGCTGCAGGCCGCCATCGAAGGCGCGCGTGAAGTCAATTTCACGATCATTTCGATGACCATATCGCTTGTTGCCGTTTTCATCCCCATCCTGCTGATGGGCGGCATTGTCGGGCGCCTGTTCCGCGAATTTGCCGTTACCGTCAGCGTCGCGATCCTGATGTCCGGCCTGATATCCCTGACCGTCACGCCGATGTTGTGCGCCTGGCTGATCCGCGACGAGAAACACACATCGCACGGGCGCATCTTCAACTGGTCCGAGCGGCTGTTCAATTCGATCACGCGCGCCTATGGTCGCGGACTGGATTTCGTTCTCCGGCATCACAACATCACGCTCGTCGTCACCTGCATCACCCTCGTATTGACGGTGTGGCTCTACGTCATCGTCCCCAAGGGATTCCTGCCCGAACAGGATACGGGTTTCATCCAGGCGCAGGCACAGGCAGCAACAGATATTTCCTTCGATGCGATGTCTGTCAAAATGCAGAACCTTGGCGACATCATCATGCGGGATCCGGCCGTCGACAACGTGGCTTACTGGATCAACCCCAGCCCTTCCACCGCCGTGGGACAGGTCCAGATCAATCTGAAGCCGTTCGGCCAGCGCAGCACCGCCCAGGCGGTCATAGCGCGCCTGAAGAAAGCCGTCGCGGGCATGGAGGGACTGACCCTCGGCATGCGGATACGTCAGGATATTCAGGTCGGCGGCCGCTCATCGGCATCGCAATACCAGTACACGCTTCAGGCCCAGGATACGGACGAACTGACCAAATGGGCTGCGGTCATGTCCAAGGCCCTCAGTTCATTGCCCGAGGTCCAGGACGTGATCTCCGACAAGCAGAACGAAGCCACGAGCGCGACATTGAACATCGACCGTGCCACCGCATCGCGTCTCGGCGTGAGTGTTCAGGCCATCGATGACACGCTCTACGATGCCTTCGGACAACGTCAGGTCGCAACCCAGTTCACGCAGGTCAGTCAGAACCACATCGTGCTCGAGGTTGACCCGCGCTACAGCCTGTCCACCGATGCACTCAATCA
This sequence comes from Phyllobacterium sp. NPDC097923, assembly GCF_044760925.1. NCBI lineage: Bacteria > Pseudomonadati > Pseudomonadota > Alphaproteobacteria > Hyphomicrobiales > Phyllobacteriaceae > Phyllobacterium > Phyllobacterium sp. NPDC097923. The sequence continues at coordinate 1,954,857 of NZ_JBIWBL010000001.1, forward strand.
TCTGTTCGTGCGCTCGTCGACGCTGAACCAGCTCGTTCCGCTGAGCCTGCTGGCATCGGTGAAAACAACCGTCTCGCCGGTGACGATCAATCATCAGGGATCGATGCCCGCAACGACACTCTCCTTCAATCTAAAGCCCAACATAGCCCTCGGCGACGCGGTGACGGCCATCCACACCGCGGAGTTGAAGGCAGGGCTCCCGATCACCGTCACCGGCACGTTCCAGGGTACGGCACAGGCCTTCCAGAGTTCCCTGAGCACCCAGCCATGGCTCATCCTGGCGGCGGTCATAGCGGTCTACATCGTGCTCGGCGTTCTCTATGAAAGTGCCATTCATCCTCTGACGATCATATCCACCCTGCCCTCGGCCGGTCTCGGCGCCTTGCTGGCCCTGCTGCTGTTCGGCCAGGACCTGTCCATCGTCGGGATGATCGGCATCATTCTCCTGATCGGGATCGTGAAGAAGAACGCGATCATGATGATCGACTTTGCCCTGGAAGCCGAGCGCCATCAGGGTCTGGCCCCGGCCGAGGCGATCCATCAGGCCTGCCTGCTGCGCTTCCGGCCGATCATGATGACGACCATGGCCGCTCTCCTCGGCGCATTGCCCCTGGCGCTCGGCACAGGCCCCGGCGCGGAACTGCGCACGCCGCTTGGCATTGCCATCGTCGGCGGACTTGTGGTCTCGCAGATCCTCACGCTCTTTACGACGCCGGTCATATATCTGGCGCTCGGCGGTTCGGGCAAAAAGGATTATGCGCTGGACGATACAACGCCTGACATGCTTCCCAGCAAAGGAACAGTTCTAACCCATTGATACAGAATATATTTTCAGGCGTCGCTCTCGGGATGACCGGAGAGCACGCCTGATTGTTTTGTTCTCCTCGTGGCGGCGGCCGCGCGCCCTGTGTGCACAGGAATGCCATACTTGTCCTGTAAGGGTGCGCAGGATACGGTTGTTAACCGGCTTGCAAACCCAACGGCCCGTGATGGCCAGGAGATACCCATTGATGACTGTGCGAAACGCTATTTTCTCGTGTCTTTTCCTTGCGGCGCTGACTGGCCAGTCCGTCGCCGAGACACAGGATATCGCCGGAACCTATGTCAATGATACCGGTCGCACGAAGGTTCGGCTGAGTGACTGCGGCGCCGGGATTTGCGGCACGGTCGTCTGGATGAGCGCGCCCGTCAACGATGTGAAAAATCCCGATGCGTCCAAGCGCAACCGGCCTGTTGTCGGCATTCAGGCCGTAACATTGAAGCCAAACGGCGAAGGAACCTATTCCGGAACCCTCTACAACACAGAAAATGGCCAGACCTATACGGGCAAGGCAAAGGTTTCGGACCAGGGCATAGAACTGTCCGGCTGCGTCCTTGGCGGATTGATCTGCAAGGTCTCGGTCTGGCGCCGCGCCGACTGAGTCACCGCCAACCTCTATCCGCTGGCCAGCGCTTGCATGCCGCCGACAGCACACCTATGTGCAACGTGAGGCATTAACCGGCATTCACTGGAGGGCTTTCATGAGTCGTCGTGCTGCAGCTGTCGTCCTTGCAATCCTTGGCATTGCCGGTTCAAGCCCGATTGCATGGGCTGCCCCATCCGTCAATGCGGGCAGGAATGCACCGAGCACCACCACCCCTTTCACGGCAACGACCGTTGCACGTTTTGATACGCCGTGGGCCATAGCCTTCCTCCCCGACAGCCGCATGCTTGTTACGGAAAAGCCGGGCCGGCTTTTTCTCGTTACCCGCGAGGGAAGCAAGACGGAGATTGGCGGCGTTCCCAAGGTGGCCTATAGTGGCCAGAACGGCCTGCTCGACGTGGCGGTCGCGCCGGATTTTGCAAAGAAACCCGTCATTTACCTGACCTACGTGGAACCGGGGGCTGGCGGCAGCAGTCTCGCCCTCGCCCGCGCCGAACTCTCGCTGACCGGAAAGACCGCCGCATTGAAGGGGCTGGAAGTCATCTGGCGGCAGATGCCGAAGGGCAGCGGCGGCCAGCCCGGCGGAATTATCGCGTTCTCCCCTGACGGTCGGCACCTGTTCCTCACATCGGGGGATCGCATGCGGCCAGACACCGCCCAAGACCCCGATCAGGCGCTGGGAAAAGTGCTGCGGCTCAATCTCGACGGATCGACCCCTCCCGACAATCCCTGGGCCAAGCAAGGCGGCATCAGGGCACAGATCTGGACCCTCGGGCATCGCAACCCCTACGGCCTTGCCTTTGATGCCAAGGGCAGGCTCTGGCTGGATGAAATGGGTCCGAAGGGCGGCGATGAACTCAACCTCCTGAAGCCGGGACGGAATTACGGCTGGCCGATTGTCTCCAACGGCGACAATTACAATGGGACACCCATTCCGCGCCATGATACCCGTCCGGAATTCGAAGCGCCTCTTGTCTACTGGACGCCGGTCATCGCTCCCGCCGGTCTTGCATTTTACCAGGGCGACCTCTTCCCGCAATGGAAAGGCTCGGCCTTTATCGGCGGATTGGTCGAGAAGGGCTTCGTGCGGATCAGCTTCGATGCCAATGGCGGTGCCAGGGAAGCGGACCGATGGGTGCTTGGCCATCGCATCCGCGATGTCGCCGTGGCACCGGATGGCGCGCTTTGGCTGATCGAAGACGAAAGCAACGGCCGCCTGCTGCGGCTGACGCCGAAATAGGAGCATGGCATCGTCAGTGCCGTTGCTTTGACGCAATGCTCACCGCGATATGAGCATCGGCAGTTCGGTGTTGGACAACAGCGAACGCGTCACGCCGCCAAACAGGATTTCGGTGGAGCGCGGGTGACTATAGGCGCCGATGACCAGCAGATTTGCCCCTACCCCACGGGCTTCCCGCACAATCGCGTGAGCAACCGGTTCATTTGACGAAACGACGAGAACGGTCGCCGGCACATCGTGCTTAGCCAGATGGCTCAGGAGATCCGCGCCCGGCTCATGATTGCAATCGGCCGCAGCGCGACCGTTTTCGATGACCAGTATCGTGACCTGCTTTGCCGTCACGATAAACGGCATGGCATCGTAAACCGCCCGGCGCGCCTCCCGGCTGCCATTCCAGGCGATGACCACCTTGTCACCGATACTCCCTCCATCCCACTCCCGCGGAACAACCAGAACGGGAATTCCCGTTGCAAGGAGCAATTGTTCGGCCGACCAGCTCATCGGAAGATCACCCAGCGGCGGTTGTGCGGCAACGATGAGGTCCGCATTCAGGCCTCGGACCATGTTCTGGTCATCAAGCCTGTCCTGCCATGCAACACGAAACTCGGAACCGACGCCCTCGGCTTCGGTTATCCGGGCGAAGTGCCGGCCCGACCTGATCAGTTTGTTCTCGTCAGCGCTTCTTTGGCGAACGATCACCTGTCGGATTGCTTCCGACCCGCGCGCAAAATTTTCGGATGCCGAGCCGTAGGCGGCCCGCGTCAAACCGTAAACACCGACGAGATAAGCCCCATGCTTCTTGGCGAGGCGCGCCGCGTGCGCACCAACTTTCTCGCCGGGGAGAGAGGCATCCAGGAAAACGACGATATCACGCCACACGGAAAGCATCGGAATACTCCTTGAACCATGTCCTTCTCAAGATATGGTATCGGGATTTCCATTTGTCACCCATCATGGGGCGTGCGGCGTGTTAAATTGTCGATATGGTTGAAATGCTTGACCACCTGCCTGTCAGGTGTCATTCGCCTTGCGGCTTACTTCCCGGCAAGCACACCATCCAGTGTTGAAGCGAGACGTCCATCGCCGTTCTGATCACCGGCCATCCTGGTAAAAACCTCAGCCATGGCGTGGAAAAGCGCTGCGCCGGGATCGTCAGGTCCAAGGAACTCGGCAATCTCTTCCATCTCGGCAACCCATCGATAGGCCTTAGGGTACATATCGGGTATTGAGCGTTGAAAACGGGCGAGAAGCTCCGGCATGCTCTCCGCCATCTCGGCGTGCAGGCTTGCCGCGGAACCCGATCCGGCTGCGGCCAGCAGCATGGTCGTTCCAAGCCCGACCAGTCCCTTGTTGATGCCGGCATAGACCATCTTCAGGGCGGAGGCTGCACCGATCGAACCGTCGACGCGGTGGGTCCGCAAGCCGAGCGCCTTGAGACGGTTGACAATCCCCTCGTCACCGCCGCTCACATAGAATTTCGGTCCTGCATTATCGGGTTTCGGCGGCAGGCCGATAATAGCGCCATCGAGTATATCCCACCCTGTCCCGGACAGAACTGATGCGACTTCGCGCATCGAAAGCGGATTGATCGCGTTGAAATCGATGAACGTGCCTTTGGCACCCGCTGCCGACAAAACCGTTGCGAACCCGTGCGCGACGCCGACCGCTTCCGCCGGAGGAACAATGGAAAATATCAGGTCGGCCCTTGCGATATCGGCGATGGCTGCCGGTTCAATGCCCGCCGCCCGGACGCGGTCCAGTGTCCGCTGGCTTCGCCCTTCGGTAAAGGAAAGGACGCGGGCTCCGCCCTGTATCAGGCGTTGCCCGACGGCGCTGCCCATGGCCCCGGCTCCGATGATGGCGATGGTTGTCGGCATGAGTTCATCCTCAAATGATCTGAACACTCCGACCAAGCCTCGCCAAGCGCCGTTCGATTGTCAACGGCTCAATCAAGAGGCCGAAAGCCCTCGGATGCGCTCCAGCAGTGTGCGGACGGCACGCCGTTGGCTCCCCCGTTCTGTGATGGCATGGAATTTCAATTGGCTGGCTAACGGAGCGCTGGAAATCGGCACAAGGCTGCCGTTTTGGACAAATATCTCGCCATAGGGCGCGCGCAGGAGGGCCACACCGCTTCCCGCAGCCGCCGCATGCAAACCCAGATCATAGTCCGGATAGCGGCGGTCCTGCGGACGCGGGCGATACCGGTGCCCGCGCTCGGCCAGCCAGATACGCCACGCATCGGGATAAGCGTCGTGAATAAGAGGATGGCGGAGAATATCGCCCGGCTCAGGTTCATCTCCCAAGACGAGGGCCAGCTCGGGCGATGCGACGGGAAGGAGGACTTCGTCGAAAAGCGGCATGGCCACACCATCGCTCCAGTCACCGCGGCCATAGCGCATTGCCACGTCAACCTCGCCGAGCGGGGCATAGCGGCGGTCAAGCTCCAGTTCGATCCGCAGATCGGGTGGAGAGCCCTCCAGTTTGGCAAGGTTCGGCAAAATCCACAGCCGCGCGAAGGACGGCAGGACGCTGATCCTGACGGTTTCGGGCTGGCGGTTCTCCCGCCATTCAGCCGCCCCGCTATCGATCAGGTCAAGCGCCTGCTCGAACAACCGCACAAGCCGTTGCCCTTCGATCGTCAGGCGAACCCCGCGCCCGTGCCGTTCGAACAATGCCGTCCCGGCCCAGGCCTCGACAATGGCGACGCGCCGGCTGATAGCTCCATGCGTCAAATCGAGTTCATCGGCAGCGCCGGAGAACGAGCCGGTGCGATTGGACGACAGAACCGCCTGTATGGCATCGAAGGACGGGAGATCCGAGCTGTGCTTCATTCTCACAGCTCACGCCATATCAGCACTCTATGTCAAGTCTGGAACGTGTTTTACAGTCTCCGCATGACCTCATCCCGCCCCACACTTTTACCGATCCTGGCTATCTCCACGACCATTCTCGTCTGGGCGACAGCTTTTCCCGCAATCAAGCTTGCGCTCACACAACTGGAGCCCTTGCCACTCGCATCGATCCGCTATGCCATCGCCGCACTGCTGGCCGCGATATGGCTGGTCTGGAAGCGCCCTGCCCGCATGCCGCTGCCTCATTTCCTGCTCTGTGCCGGCTGTGGCATTGTGGGCGGCGCCGGTTACAGCGTTCTGCTGAATATCGGACAGCAAACCGTAGCGGCGGGCGCAGCAAGTTTCCTCATCAAGACTGAATCGCTCTGGATGGCGACATTCGCCGTCGTGCTCCTGAAGGAGCGGTTTCCGCCCATTGCCTGGGGCGGAACCCTGTTGTGTATTATCGGCATTGGCTTGATAGCCAGCGCACAGGCTGGCGGGCTGACCCTGAACTCAGGTGCCGCCGTTGTACTCGGCGCTGCCTTGTGCTCGGCAACGGGCTTCACGGTGCAGCGCCAGCTGGTTTCGCGCTATGGTGCCCTGCATGTGGCGGCCATCATGTTTATATCAGCTGCGCTCGCGCTTTCGCCATGGCTGTCGCAGGCCATAGCGCAAACCGGCAATGCATCGCTGGCCGTGCGAGGCTGGATCGGCTTCCTCGGCATTTTTCCCACCGCAATCGGCCTGGTTTGCTGGGCCTATGCGCTCGGCACGTTTGGCGTCGCCCGGGCCGGAAACTTTCTCTACCTCATTGCCCCCATCGCCATGCTGATCGCCTGGCTCATTGCCGGCGAACCACCGAAAATGAGCACGGTCCTTGGCGGCATGCTCATCCTGGCCGGGGTTGTGATCGTGAACATGCGCGGCAAGACTGTGCAGACACCGGTTGACGTCCGCACCGAAACGCCGGCGACCGATACCGCACCATTGCCTACAGCGTCGATAGTTTCAGACCAATCAGTCCCGCAACGATGAAGCCGACGCTTGCAAGCCGGAAAAGCGTGACCGCTTCACCGAGGAAGAATATGCCGACGAGGAATGCGCCAACCGCTCCGATACCCGTCCAGATGGCGTAGGCGGTGCCGAGCGGCAGGGATTTCATCGCCACGGCGAGCAAGCCAAAGCTGATGATCATCGTGACGATGGTGATCACACTCGGCACAAGCCGCGTGAAACCGTCGGACTGTTTCATTGTGGAAGCCCAAATCACCTCAAACAGGCCAGCAAGAGCAAGATAGATCCATGCCATGATCGTTCCTTTCACAGGGGTATTGGTTTCAGTGGCCGGGATGAAGCGCATCGTTCAGATACATGCATGTCAGCATGGCGAAGACGTAGGCCTGAATGAAAGACATCAGCAGTTCAAGTCCGGTCAGGGCGACGGCCATGGCCAGCGGCAGAACGGCGGCCAGAAGTCCGACGCCGCCCGCATCAACCAGATCAGCCACAAAGCCGGAAAATACTTTCAGGGTGATGTGCCCTGCCAGCATCACCGCAAACAGGCGCACCGAATGACTGAGCGGGCGTGACAGGTATGAGATGATCTCGATGGGGATAATCACCGGTGCGAGCACAACCGGCACGCCGGCCGGCATGAACAGCCGCAGGAATTTCAAGCCGTGCCGCCGGAAGCCGTAAATGGTGACCGTGAGGAAAACGAGAATTGCCAGGGCAAAGGTGACAATGATCTGGCTGGTCACCGTAAAGGCATAGGGAACCATGCCGATCAGGTTTGCCACGAGGATGAAGATGAACAGCGAGAAGACAAACGGAAAGAACCGCATCCCCTGTTCACCGGCATTTTGCCGGAGCAGGCCGGCGACGAACTCGTACAGCATCTCCGCCGTGGACTGCAGACGCCCCGGATTGAGCCTGCGTTTGCGCATGGAAATCATCAGGAACGCACTGGAAACAGCAACGGTCAGGACCATATAGGCGGACGCGTTGGTGAAGCTGATCTCATGGCCCGCGATCTCGGCCAGGCGGACGAGCGGCTTGATTTCGAATTGTTCGATAGGGCCAGCCATCACAGACCTCGCCCGGTCTGACGATGAGAGCTGGCTGGAACGGCGACAGTCAAACAGGAAAAATTCAGTGCGGTGTGGGACACCATCATCTCCTTCAATCGAGATAACGGGGCCGTCCCCATGCGCAACCATGACACAGGTCGTCCTGTGCATGGCTGTCCTAGCCGCCAATCCGCAGCAATTCAAGTCAACAAATCGTCAGATACAGATCGAAGGGCCGGCTAGTCGACGGAAATCACTTCGCCCGTGCGCCTGTCGACGCTGACGCGAACATCATTGCCGCGCCGGTCTGTCCCCTCCACGATGAAACGGGACCTCGTCCGGTCTATATTGTCCACGTTGCGCAAACCTTCGGCGCGGGCGATCCGCACTGCTTCACGCTCGCTGATATCCATGCCGCGCCGCATGGGCCGCTCGGCACCCGGTTCGACAAGACGCACACCGCCCGGCCCGATTTCGAGTGATTGAGCGAAAGACGGGGCCGCCGACAGGACTGTCACCGCCGCAATGGCTGCAATAGCAAAATGTTTAAACATGATAGCCTCCCAAAGAACATTGTTAAAATGCATGGTCACCAAGGGAAACGCCAAGCGAGGGATGTTGTTCCGTTCAAATGCCCGAGGCTTGCTGATCTGCCGGCTTCTTGTCGTAGAAGAGTTCTCCCGTTCCCATGGTCAAATCGGCTTTCACCGCAGCGAAGTCGCTGGCCGATGTCCAGTATCGCAGGGTGATGGCGATGGATTCATCCGTGAGATCCGAGGCGAAGACCTGCGGGGCCGGATCCCGCAAAATGCGCTTGTCATTGGCGGTCAGCGCCACCAGGTTCTTGCGTATCCGGTCGATATCCTCGCCATGATCGGCCCCGAGTGTAATGTCATTGCGGCGGACACCGTTGCGCGTGTAGTTTTTGACGGGCTGGGTCCAAAGGGTTGAATTGGGCGCAAGGACATAGACGCCGTCCGCAGCCCGCAAGCGCGTGGCAAACAGCCCGATTTCCTCCACCGTGCCGGAAATGCTGCCGACTTCGACATATTCCCCGATACGCAGCGGCCGCAAGGCCAGGAGCATGATGCCGGCCGCGATATTCTGCAGGGTCCCCTGCAGGGCAAGGCCAATGGCCAGGCCGACAGCGCCGATGGCGGCAATGACCGACGCGGTCTGAATGCCGAACTGGCCGAGCACCATGACCGCCACCAGTCCCAAAACCGCATAGCGGGCGATTTTTGAAAAGAAGCGGCGCAGTGTCAGGTCGAAGCCGCCGACCTTCCCCAATCCGGCATAAAGCCAGCGTTCCACCAGTCCGGCAACGATGTAGCCGATCACCAGCAGCAATATGGCGCCAAGGACCGAGAATGAATAGGTGACAACAAGCGCGCTTGCCTGATGAATACCGGTCTGTATGGCGGTGACAGCGTTTTGGGGATCAAGTTCCATAGGCCAATTCTCCTGATCAGAAACTGTGGGTGGGAAATATCAGAGTGTTGGGACGGTTCCTTCGTGAACTATTGCGTCAATCTCAAGGACATTGCATCCGCGATGTCCTTTCGCCCGTCGTTCCGGACATACTTTTGACAACCCATCCGGGCGATATGCCATTTCAGGGCTTGCGCCGAAACCCGCTGTCTGATTCTTTGCCGGACATTGGGGTACGGAGAGGCTTTGATTCTCCGAGTGAGCTCCGTCATAACATTACGTACCTGCACGCCGATACAGACCATCGGCCGGGAATAAGGATTGCACGATGTCAATTAACCTCAAGAAGCCGGAAATTTCCGAGATGAAGCCGAATATCACCGTGTTCGGTGTCGGCGGCGGCGGCGGCAATGCGGTTAACAACATGATCCGTGAAAACCTGCAGGGCACGCAGTTCATTGTGGCCAATACGGATGCCCAGGCACTGGCCATGTCCAAGGCAAGCCGGCTGATCCAGCTCGGCGCCAATGTGACGCAGGGGCTTGGCGCAGGCTCCCATCCGGAAATCGGACGGGCCGCTGCGGAAGAAAGCATCGACGAAATCATGGATCATCTTGCCGGCACACACATGTGCTTCGTGACGGCAGGCATGGGCGGCGGCACCGGCACCGGCGCAGCGCCGGTCATTGCCCGCGCAGCCCGCTCGGCCGGCATCCTGACGGTTGGCGTCGTGACAAAGCCATTCTCGTTCGAAGGCACGCGCCGCATGCGCATGGCTGAAGAAGGTCTGGAAGAACTGCGCGACAGCGCCGATACGCTGATCGTCATCCCCAACCAGAACCTTTTCCGCGTCGCCAATGCATCCACGACCTTTGCCGATGCCTTTGCCACCGCCGACCGCGTTCTCTATTCCGGTGTTGCCTGCATCACGGATCTGATGGTCCGCGAAGGCCTGATCAATCTGGATTTTGCCGACGTGCGCTCGGTCATGCGCGACATGGGCCGCGCCATGATGGGAACGGGCGAAGGCACCGGCGAAGGCCGCGCACAGGCGGCCGCCGAAGCTGCAATCGCCAATCCGCTTCTCGACGTGGAATCGATGAAGGGTGCCAAGGGCGTCCTGGTATCGATTTCCGGCGGACGCGACATGACCCTGTTCGAGGTCGATGAAGCCGCAACCCGTATCCGCGAAGAAGTCGACGATCAGGCCAACATCATTCTTGGCGCGACCTTTGACGATGCGCTGGAAGGCGTATTCCGGGTATCGGTGGTTGCAACCGGCATCGATGTTGCCCGCGCTGCCGCACTGTCTGACGCAGGCACACCCGGCTCCGTCCTGTCGATGACAAGACGCCAGGCCTGAATTCCCTTGCATGAATTCCCATACGGCGCCGCTTCCGGCGCCGTATGGGTTTAGACATCAGTCTTTTTTCTTGCCTGATTCTATATCCAGCGCCGCCTGCTCGAGGATCTTGCGAACCCGGTCCGCCTCTTCCGCATCCCAGCCGTGACTGTGCAGGTGGAGCGCGGTGCGCAGCGTGTCCATCGCGTGGGCAATGGCCTCCGGTGCGCGCTGTCCGGCCATGGAACGGGCAACCATGCCCATCCGCGTGCGGACCGCATCCACCAGGTTCTTGTTTTCGGCGAGATAGGCAAGCCCCTCCGCCGTGATGGTATAGAGCTTTTTCGAGCCTTCGCTCGCCGCTGCCGTTACCTGCCCGATTTCCTCGAGGAAAGTCAGGGACGGATAGACAGAACCGGGGCTCGGCGCATAGGCGCCGCCGAACAACTCTTCGATGTCCTTGATCAGCTCATAGCCATGGCGTGGCCGCTCGGCGACCAGGGCCAGCAGAACCAGACGCAGGTCGCCCGATGCGAACACCCTGCCTCCGCCGCCCCTGCGGCCGAAACGTCCGCCGCCGCCGGGGCCATCGTGACCGCCGCCGTGGCGGCCAAAACCGCGTCCCATGCCGTATATGACAAAACGCTCATCGCGTTCGTGCCGTTCGTGATGACAATTTCCAAACATTGCAAATTCTCCTTTCATGCATAAACGATATATCTTTTGAGTCTATCTGTAAATACAAACTTCAATATGCATCGGGTGTTTGCTCCGTTGGAAGAGCTACGTGCATGATTGTGCTGAGGAAAAAATTGCAATGCGAACCGGCAAAATGGCCCGGAAACTGCGAAAACAGGCTCGGTCGTGAATGGAGGACCGGCGCCGCCTGATGCCGCCTATGTGACGCGCCTTGCGCATATCGTGGCCGGGCGATAGCAGTATATGCGGAAATTTCGCTCCTGCGAATGAAGCACGTAAGCCAATGTAAGGACGCTCAAGCATGCTCACCGTCTATGGCGAAGGTCGTGGGTTCCGTGTCGTTTGGCTGCTCGAGGAATTGGGAGTGGCGTATCGGCTGCGCCCGGTCGATCTGCTCGCTGTCGGGAATGATCCCGATTTTCTTGCGATCAACCCCGCCGGCTTTATCCCGGCGCTACAGGACGGCGAGACGATCATGGTCGAATCGATCGCGATCCTCGAATACCTGCTCGCCCGCTATGGCCCGAGCCCGCTCGCCGTTGCCCCGGATGATCCGGCCTTTGCCGCCTATCTGCAATTCCTCCATCTGGGAGAGGCTGGGCTCGCTGAACCAATGAATGCCGTTTTCGTTGGTCGTGCGCTCGCACCCGAAGCAGAGCGAAATGCCAGGGTTACACGCTGGGCACTGGAGACCTTTCATAGCCGGCTGGGATTGGTCATCCGGCGTCTCGCAGATCATCCGTTTCTCGCCGGAGATCAATTCACCGCTGCTGACATTTCAGTGAGCTACGCTCTTTTGTTTGGTCTGCGTACCGGCAACTATACCCCGGGTTCAGTCGAGCGTGCCTATCTCGCCCGCACGACGGCACGCCCCGCATACGCCCGAGCGATGAATATCTGCCAAGCGACCAAAGCTTGGGCGGAGCGATCACCGACGTTGTAGAGCCAAGTCGTGAATCCATGGAAGGGATTCGCGCGGGCGGTGTACCGCGTGTCGATGTCGAGGCTACGGTCCAATCAGCGGCGGCGGCGATCAATTTCCCGGGCTTCCTCCCGCGTTATCCCGATATCATCGAGCAGATGATCACTGAGCTTGCTGACCCTCGGATCGCCCGCCCGTTCTCCGCGATAACGCAGATAGATGTTCCAGATTACCATCGCAGCGGTTTTGACGAATGCCGCAAACCCTCCACCGCTACGCTCTTGTAGTAGACCAGTCGTCTCTATTTGGGACATGATGAATCTCCTATGGATGGTTTGTGAGCAAGCAATCGAGCGTCATGGTCGTGAACCGCTTGAGCGGTGCGATGCTGCCTTCCGTCTTCATGCGGATCAGCGCCCCTTCATAGGCATCGATCAGAAAGGCTGCCGTCTCGTCGGGATCGAGATGCGCGGGCAATTCGCCCTGCGCGCGCGCCTGCCGCAGAACCGTCTGGAAATCGCGTTGCCACGCGGCGAAGGCCCGGTGCAGTTCCTGCCTGAGGACGTCGCTGTGGGCGGCAATCGATTGGGCGAGATTGCCGAGCAGGCAGCCGCCGATCGGATTCTCCCGGGCGAATTCCTGCTCGTAATATTCGAAATAGGCACGCAGGCGTTTAAGCGGCGTCTGGCTTTCATCGCCCAGGATCCGCGTCCGGACGATCTGGTTGCCCTCGGTGTAAAAGCCGAGGACTGCGGAGGCAAATTCCTCCTTGCTGGCAAAGAAATGGTAAAACGAGCCCTTCGGCACGCCAGCCGATTTGAGCACGGGGCCGATGCCCGCCCCTTCATAGCCATGTGAAAGCAGGGCTTTCAGCCCTTCCTCAATCAGTACGGTGCGTGTGTCGATCTTTCCCATGCTGGCAGAATAGACCAGTCGTCTAGTAAAGTCAAACACCCGGACGATTCCCGGCCGCGCGATGCGCATAAAAGCAAAAAGGCCCGCCGGACGGCAGGCCTTGTGCACTCTCTGAACGACAAGACGAAAATTATCGATGCCGGCCCGCGGCGGCCGCCCGAAGGAATCGCCGGTCGACCGGCTCGTTGTGCGTCACCATATCGGGCGAAGCATCTGCCAATCTGCGCAGGTTGCGCTCGCTTTCAAATTGCATCACCGACAATGCAATGCCGACAGATGGCTTGCAGCGCCCATGCAGGGATGCCACCAGAATTTCGCGGCAGGAGAAAAAAGTGCTTAGATCACAGTTGGCGAGATAGGCGTCGACGGCGGCACGCGCATTCAGGAACGCCGATTTCCAAACCTCCATGATCTCGCTGTGCAGGACGACCGCCAGCCGCCATCGCTCGAGACGCTCAGCCGCATTGGCGGCACTGTGGTACGAATCCAGACGCAGGCGCAACGCGTCGCAGAGCGCGGCCAGCGGGCCGATCTCCTGTTGAATGACCGCTTCCGCACCCTGGATCAGTTTTGCGGTTTCCGGATGGGCATCTATAGGTTGGGATTTATCCCAATTGCTCGGCATAGTGGTCGATTCCCTCGAAAATGGAGGCACTTGAGGAGGCGCTTTCCTATGCGATGCGAAGTCCTGTCAGGCGTGCAGGACCAGAATTTCACCGCATGTACCGGTTCGATTTACTGGCATTCCGACTGTGGTTGTGCGATCAGCCTCTGCAGGATTGAAAACAGTTCGTACTTGTCCAAACTGTCATCGTCCTCCAGCAGAAGAGAACAGATATGCTGTGCCTTCGCCGCAAATTCTTCCAGCGTTTTTGCCGGATACCTCAACATGGCAACGCGCGCACGATGTTCCGCGTCGGTTGCCGCCGCCAGGCGCCGGTCTGACGATGCGTTGTCCTGTTCGGAGTCCGCACGATCGGTGCATGTCCGGACAATCCATTGCAATTCGCGTCTGGAATGCCTGTGCCATTCAAGCACAGTTGCAATCGAAGCAACGCGTTCGGTCGGATCAACCCGGACACCATCGATGGTAATGATAGCCAAAGTCACGCCGCATACCCTCTCAATGCAACTCAATGCACCGTTTCGCGTTTCGGTCGGAACACTATGCGGTTATGTCCAGAAAAATAGGGACAACCCTGTCCCTATTTTGCGCTTTGCATAAATCGCACTACTCTGTAGACGCAACTCCTGTAATTTGAACAGAGTGGCGCGCAACTGTTGGTACGCGTGAGAGCGATGTCGGAACAAACGTCCAAGCATACACATGTGCTGGTCATTGAAGATCAACACCTCATGAGGCTGGCCCTGATCCATGAATTGCAGGCAGCATTGCCGGCATCCATTGTTCACGGCGCGGCCAATGTCACCATTGCGCTGGATCTGCTGGAGTCGCATCAGTTCGACCTTGTGGTCATTGACCCCGGCATGCCCGGCTATGACCCCAAATCGCAGGACGACCGCTTGGACGTTGTACAAGTCATCCTCGATCTTTCACCGGACGCAATCCATTTTGTCGTCACGGGTTCCGATACGGATGAAGAATGGGAGCATTGTCAGAAACTTGGCGTGGTTGGCTACCTGGCCAAGAACAATATAAGGCCAGGAGCCCTCGTCGACGTTCTGCAGGAGGTTGCAGAACGGGGCTACAGCGTGAGGTTGTCCAACGAAACAACGGCTCCACCGGAATTTTACCATTCCGGCCTCACGCCGCGTGAACAGGAAATACTCGGCTGGATGCGACAAAGACCGTCGGGGATCAGCCGCAAGGAAATATATGAACAGCTTGGGGAACGCTTTGATATAGACGCGGCATCGGCAGAAAAATACTACAAGCGAGCACGCGCAAAGCTTTTAAAAACCGGGCTCCTACCAAAGGGGTTATAATGGGGTTGGCTCTGGACATTAAAAAAACTGAAGAATCGATGGCAAAGGCAGTGTCGGAAGAACCCTTCCCTGCCGCCATCTCCAACGAAGACAAAGGCGCATCGCGCGCCTGGAAATATCTTGCATTCTTTTTCGCGGCACTGTGGATCGGTTCGCCGCTCTGGTACGGCACGGCATTCGCAAATGACGACCCTGCGGTCATTCAAATGCAGGACACGGCAGGCAAGCCTCTGGGGACCTTTACCCAGGAGCAACTGAGACAGCAGTTTCCCATGCATGATCTGGTCACGGAAACGCCTTGGACCAACGGGGCAAAGGTGCATTTTCGCGGCCCTTCCCTGCAGGAAATGATTGCGAAATACAAAATCGGCGACAAAGCCAATCTCGAAGTTGCCGCATTCGACAATTTCATTGTAAAAGTCACGATGGAAGAAGTTGTTGAATTTGCGCCCATCATCGCAATTGAGAGAGCTTGTACCGATGCCGACAAGCAAAGCGGGGCCTGTACCAAGGATCAGAATTTCAGACCGTTGTCGCTCGATGATGGCGGCCCGTTCTACATTGTCTGGCCACTCTCCAAGCTTCCGAAAGCTTACGTCCCCGCACGCAACACGATATGGGTTTGGTTTGTTACCTCGATCCGTCCGGTTGACTGAACATGAAGCTGGATAAATACCTCGATCCGCTCTTCTACATCATTCTGATCAGCGCAGCTTTGGTGTGTTGCTGGTCATTCATCCGGGCGGACACGTATCGTATCCAGTCAAACGAAATCATGAGCCAGAGCTTCGAGGTCCAGGTCCGGGCTTCGCAGGCGCGCGAAAAGATTGCCAGCATCAAGGGTTACCTGACGCTGGCAACCCGGACAGGTGAAGTCGAGCCGCGCCTGCTGTCGGAGGTCACGCTCATGAACTTCAACCTCAAATCGCTGCAGCAGTTGGACTATGCCGACCGGTTCCTCGATGCACCCGATATTGCGGCCCTGCAAAAAACGATCTCGACGGTGGATACCGTACTGGTTCCGCAGATCAAGGCGGGAAACCAGTTCGACAAGGCGCTGAAAACCATACAGACAATCGAAACGGACATTTTTCGCACTGCCGGTTCAACGCTGGCTCACAGCATCACCCTTCAGGGAACCGCGACAATTGCCGCGGATGTCGCCAGAAACAAGCTCTTGGGCGCCGCCGGCGCACTTATCCTGGTGGGATTGCTCATGCATCAGCGCAGCCTTCTGGCACGGCGCAAGGATCAGCACATCCGCTCTTTCTCCACCCTGTTTGCCCACATGACCCGGACGCGGATTGCCGCCCTGCGTCTTTTTCTCGGCTATGTCGGCAACAACGCCATTCCGTCCTCTGAAATGACCGCGGCGGCCCGCAACACCATTGCCGAGCTTGAAAGCATCAATGAGGGATTGATGATGATCGGGCACTCCAAGACGCAGTTCCGCAAGGTGCCATTGGGCGAATTGCTTGCGGACATCGTGTCGAAGAGCGCGGTCAACCTGCAGCTGGACATCGATCAGGCCGCGCGCAATTCGCTTATTCCGGCATCGCAATTCCACCTGATTATCGATGAACTTGTCCGCAATGCGATCAATGCCGTCGCCACCCGCGCCACCCCCGTCATTGCCATCAAGGCCAGTATCCACCGGCGCTTTCTGCAGCGCCCGCGGCTGATACTGGTCGTTGCCGACAACGGCATCGGCATGAGCCCGTCGACGCTTGCCAAGGCCAAGGAGCCGTTCTTTTCAACCAAGGCAGGCGTTCATCTTGGTCTCGGACTGACCAACTGCATGGAACTGGTGAAAACCATGGCCGGCAAGTTCAAGATCACCTCGACGCCCGATGTCGGAACCACCGTGCGCATCAGTTACGCCCTGGACAGTTAGGGTGCCGGCCATTTCCGAACAGAATAATTCGAATTAAACACAAGCGGGCATGGCTTTCTTCATTTGTTTCGGGCTTGAATACCGCTGCTTTCAACCGGCCCGGCAAATGAGATGAATATCTACGCTCTATGGATGACCAAATTCGGCGCGCTCTCGCCCTTGAGACAGGTCGCGATCATGGTTGGCATGGCCACCATATCGTCAGATATTCTGGCTGCTCTGGCCTTTTACGTGATTGGCCTGCAGACGCCCTATCGCGTTGTCGGCGTCACCACCGTCATCGTTGTGCTGGTCAGCCTCCCCCTGGGTGCATTCCTCATCGGCCTGAACTTCAAGCTGAAGCAGCTGGCCGCCCAGCTTGATCTGGAATCCCGCCGTGACGATCTGACCGGGCTTCTCAACCGGGCGGAATTCTATCTGCAGACGCAGCGCCTGTTTCTCGCGTCAAGGCCCATGGACAGTGCCGGGGCCCTCCTCTACATCGACGCCGATCATTTCAAGGCAATCAACGACCGGTTTGGCCATGCCACCGGCGACGAGGTCATCCATGAGATCGGCCAGGTGATCAAGGCGAACATCGGCGCACGGGATTTGGCGGCGCGGATCGGCGGCGAGGAGTTTACCGTATTTCTGACCGATGCGGATCTTGGCCGGGCCAACTGGATCTCGCATAAAATCCTCATTGCAGCCCGCACCATCGGCCGGGAACTGGAACTCGACAGAACACCAATCACCGTCAGCATCGGCATTGCCTTGCATGAACCCGGACAATCGCTCGAGGAAACCTTGGCGGTGGCCGACAAATATCTCTATTCAGCCAAGCATCAGGGCCGCAACCGCGTGGTTTACGGCTAGGGCATTTTCGTCCGGTGCAGGTTTTGGTGCGTGGTTCGTGGCCCGGCAAGCTCACCATGAGGGAGTTGGGTGGGCTGCAATGCTCATCGCAAAGGTTGCGGAATTAACGCCCTGCAATTCTCACTCTCCCCATGGTGAGCTTCCTGAGCTCGTCGAAGGGCGAACCACGCGCCAGAGGTTTTGCAGCCATCAATATACAAACTCGCGCCCTAACCCCTTCCGCCCGCAGAACTTTCCCACTATGGTCCGCGATGAGACTGGTCGAAACGGATCGGTCTTGGGGCGTAGAAACTCCTTCCAAGAGCGGTCGGTGTCGACCGCAAAGGCACCTCCTCAGCCTATGGCCGGGGGGGGCCCCGGCGTATGTCCAGAGCTTCGGCTTAAAGGCCGTGGCGGTCGTCTTGCGGCGGCTTACGAACCTCCCGGTCACCAGAGGCTAAACCTCGGGTGACCGCTTTCCTCTGGATGGACAAGGGAGTGCGGCATGAACGATTACAATTTCTGGCAGGATTTGTTCGATACGTACCAGTCGCTATCCGACTGGCTCAAAATTCTGTGGCTGATCGTCCCACCGGCCTTCGTGCTGGCGCTCGTAGCGCTGACCATGCGCTTTCGCATCGAGAGCAGGAAGGTGGAAAGACGTTTTGACGGTGAACTGGTCTATTCCATTCACCGCGATGCGGATAACCGCGTCCACATTCTCCGGCATGGTCCGGGCGTGGGGGAAAGTCCCGCACTGCTCCTGCCCGATCCGGCAGGCACGGAAAAAGCGAAAGACTTCAGCCGATAGGCTCAAAAGGAAAAAGCGGGACATTCATCCCGCTTTCTGTTTTGATTTGCCGTGATCAGCCCTTCAGGCGGGAATTGCAGAGGCTGTAATAGCCGCCGCCCTTCTGAATCCACTTGAGGCCGCCAAGCGTGTTGTTCTGCTTGTTGGCGTAATACTGCTCAAGGCACGTCTGCATACGGGCCTTGCCGGCGCTTTCGGTGGAATATTTGCTGGAAACGGCGCTCGGGAAAACAACGCCCTTTGGAGCAGCGGTCGTGGCTGCCGGCGGCTCATCCTTGTAGGTCGCCGTCTGCGGTGTCGGTGCCGTCTCATCGGCAGCAGCAGGAGCAGCGGCAGCTGTTGCACCGGCGGCACACTGGGTCTTACGGAAGTCATTCCACTTCACGTTGCCGAGTGTACCGGCTGTTTTTGCAGCCTGATACTTGGCACTGCACTCTTTCATGCTCAGGCCCGTTGCAGCCGGTGCGGCTGCAGCGGCTGGAGCAGCGGCCTTGGGTGCTGCGGCTGTCGCTTTGGCAGCGGGCTTGGTCGTGGCAGCAGGAGCCGCCGGCGCTGCTGCAGCGGCCGGTGAAGCATCGGCGCACTGGGTCTTACGGAAGTCGTTCCACTTCACGTTGCCGAGCGTACCGGCTGTTTTGGCAGCCTGATATTTGACACTGCATTCCTTCGCGGTCAGTGCATAGGCTGGCACAACCGTAAATGATGCCGCGCCAATAATTCCGGCGAGTATGAGATTCCGAGTGATGGTCATTTTTGAACTCCCTCAATTTCAACAGTGCAGATTCAGAAACTGTCACCAACTACAGGTTTCCCCAGAACCCATAGTCTTCCCATGTGATGAAATGATTATGGCTTAAATTTGAGAAGTAACCAACCAGAATCGTTCGGGGAAAATATTCACCAAACATGACAAATTATTACAAGATTTCAAATGATTACGAACGAGTTTTGTTAAAATACTACTTTATCAAACATGTCCGGCAAATAACAAGAAAATGGCGGGAGAAAAAGCAATCGGACCAGATCGAAAGAATCGCCTGCGAATAACCGTCTGCAGGTGCGCAGATCAATCTGCAGTTGCTGAATGGATCCTTGCCGCCAAGACACACTTATGCGCCATTTACGCAGCACGGTCTTTCGTTGTTATATGGGATAAACGCCTAATCTCCGGAAAAACTGTTTTATCAAGGACGCCGCATTGCCCATCTCCTCGCCCCGCCCGCTGCCGGTATTCGCCTTCCGCAACTATAGCGTGGCAGAATTGTGGGCCGATGGTGTCGTCCACATAGCGGGTGTCACGCTGGCAATCATCGGATCGATTCTGCTTCTTGCCATTGTTCCGGAGGAAACAACCGCCGGCGCCTATGCGGCAACCGCAATCTATCTGGCGACCCTCGTTCTCTCCATGGCCCTGTCGGCGATGTACAACATATGGCCGATTTCCCCGACCAAGGGGTTTCTGCGGCGCTTTGACCATTCGGCCATCTATCTGCTGATCGCCGGTACCTACACCCCCCTCATGGCCAAGAGCGGCACGTGGTGGCTCCTGTCCATCGTCTGGTCGATTGCCATAGCCGGCGTCCTGTTGAAGCTGTTGATGCCCAACAGGTTCGACAGGCTTTCCATTGTTCTCTATCTTGCCCTGGGATGGAGTGGCGTTGCCGCCTATCAGGAACTGACGATTGCCCTGTCCGCCACGGTCTTGTGGCTGATCCTCGCCGGCGGCCTCGTCTACTCCTTCGGCGTCATCTTTCATGTGCTGGAACGGCTGCCCTTTCACAATGCGATATGGCACGGCTTCGTTCTGACGGCGGCAAGCATTCACTTTGCCGCCATATGCACGGCGGTCGCCTGAGTCCGCCCGGCACACTCCTGCCATTCCGGTGATAAATGCTGACATATCAGGCTTGAGACATCGCCTGAAATAGGACAAGCTCACGGGCGAACGAAAAGCTGCAAATTTTTCGTTGCATGATCTTTTCGCGAAAATAAATGCCCGGACCGATCACTGTAATCGTGATTAAAAGGTCGCCTCAACTCGGGATATGCAAAGGGAACGAAAAGAATGTCTACCAGCAAAACCTTTCTCGGCGTGGCGCTTGCTCTGGCGCTTTCTCTCGGATCTGCCAGTGCGCAGGTCGTTGTTTCTTCCAAGATCGATACCGAAGGCGGTGTCCTCGGCAACATTATCCTGGCCGTTCTCAACGCGAATAAGATTCCAACCACCGATCGCATCCAACTGGGCGCCACCCCGATCGTGCGCAAGGCGATCGCGGCCAAGGAAATCGACATCTATCCCGAATATACCGGCAATGCCGCGTTCTTCTTCGAGAAGGCCGATGATCCCGCATGGAAAGACGCGGCCAAGGCCTATCAGACCGCCAAGAAACTCGACTACGATGCCAACAAGATCGTCTGGCTGACACCCTCGCCCGCCAACAATACCTGGGCCATTGCCCTGCGCAAGGAAGTGGCGGACGCGGAAAAGCTGGCAACCCTTTCCGACTTCGGCAAATATGTCACCAAGGGCGGAACGGTGGTGCTTGCCGCCTCCTCCGAATTCGTCAATTCGGCTGCCGCCCTGCCGGCGTTCCAGACAACCTATGGCTTCAAGCTGAAGCCCGAACAATTGATCACCCTCTCAGGCGGCGATACCGCCGCGACCATTGCCGCTGCGGCCAACAAGACCAACGGTGCCAATGCAGCCATGGTTTACGGCACCGATGGCGGCATTGCGCCGTCCGGGCTGGTGGTTCTTCAGGATGACAAGGGTGTTCAACCGGTCTACCAGCCGGCGCCGATCATTCGCGAAGCGGTTCTGAAGGAACATCCGCAGATCGAAGCCCTGCTGAAGCCGGTGTTCGAAAAGCTCGATCTCGTCACGCTGCAGGAACTCAACGGCCGCGTACAGGTTGGCGGTGAACCGGCAAAGGCCGTTGCGGAAGACTTTCTGAAGAAAAACGGCTTCCTCAAGTAAATCCGCTCTTTGCCGGAATTGGGTGCGCCAATCGGAATCTCACCCTGTTCCGGCGAAAAGGAGGCCATGCCGTGCGTCTGGACAAACTCGGTGTCGCGATTGCCCTGATCGCCGGATATGCCGTGGCGGCGGCGCCCTTCGCCACGTTCCGTGCCAACCGGATCGTCGCCGGTGAACCGCAAACGCTGTTGGCGGCCTTGCCCTCCTGGGCGGGCCCCACGCTTCTGGCGGTCATTGCAGCAGCCGTTCTCATTGGACTGTTCCGCACGCCCTCGACACTGCGGCTGGCAGCCAGCTTTGCCGCCTTGGCCGCCCTGCTGCTGCTGATCGGCACGGCGGCCGACCATCTGACACCGCCGGGCAACACCTATGCGCGCGTGTCTCCCGCATCGGGCTTCTGGCTGCTGCTCTTTGCCTTCGCCCTGCTTGCGGCGGATGCCCTGACGCGTCTGCGCCCGACACCGCCGTTCCGCATCCTCGTCCTGGTCCTGGCCGGGGCCTTCCTCGGTTTTGTCCTGTTCACCGGAAGCTGGGACAAGTTGTCGATTCTCAAGGAATACAGCGCCCGCGCCGACAGTTTCTGGGCGGAGGCCAGCAAGCACGTGACGCTGGCACTCGGCTCGCTCGCCGCTGCGGTGATCGTCGGCATACCGCTTGGCATTCTGTGTCACCGGGTGCAGAAGCTGCGCGCTGTCGTTTTGAACGTTCTCAATATCGTCCAGACGATCCCGTCCATCGCTCTGTTCGGCATTTTGATCGCCCCGCTCGGCTGGATCGCGGCACACGTGCCGGGTGCTGCGGAAATCGGCATCAAGGGCATCGGCATGGCACCCGCCTTCGTCGCGCTGTTTCTCTATTCCCTGCTGCCGGTGGTGGCCAATACGGTGGTCGGGCTTGCCGGTGTCCCGCCGCAGGCCAACGATGCCGCCCGCGGTGTCGGCATGACGGAATGGCAGCGCCTGTTCCGGGTGGAATTTCCCCTGGCCTTTCCCGTGATCCTGACCGGCGTGCGCATCGTCCTTGTGCAGAATATCGGCCTTGCCACCATCGCCGCGCTGATTGGCGGCGGCGGTTTCGGCGTCTTCGTGTTTCAGGGCATCGGCCAGACCGCCATGGACCTGGTTCTGCTGGGGGCCGTTCCCACCGTGCTTCTCGCCTTTGCCGCGGCGATCATTCTCGACGCGGCGGTCGAACTCAGCTCCCCCTTTCACTCGAGGACATCCGCATGATTGAAATCGAGAACATCACCAAGCGCTATGGTGCTGCAACCGTCGTCAACGACGTCTCGCTGGTCGTCCAGCCGCGAACGATCACCGTCATCGTCGGCACGTCGGGCTCTGGCAAGACAACGCTGATGCGCATGATCAACCGGCTGGTCGAACCGACAGCGGGCGTGATCAAGCTCGATGGCGAGGACAACCGCACCCTCCCCGGATACGAACTGCGCCGCCGCATCGGTTACGCCATTCAGGGGCATGGCCTTTTCCCGCATCGCACCGTGGCGCAGAATATCGCCGTCGTTCCCGAGCTTCTCGGCTGGGACAAGGCCAGGATCGATGCCCGCGTGCGTGAACTGCTTGCCCTGTTCCAGCTCGACCCGGAAACATTCGGCCCGCGCTATCCGCATGAACTCTCCGGCGGCCAGCAGCAGCGCATCGGCGTTGCCCGGGCGCTGGCAGCCGAACCCAATGTGCTGCTGATGGACGAACCCTTCGGCGCGCTCGATCCCGTCATACGCTCGAAGGCGCAGGAGGACCTGCTTGCCATCCAGAAACGGTTCGGCACCACGATCATTCTCGTCACGCATGACATGGAGGAAGCGATCCATCTCGGCCACAAGATCGCGGTGATGGATGGCGGCAACCTGCTGCAATATGCGACGCCGGCAGAAATTCTCGCCAATCCCGCAACCGATTTCGTCGCGACGCTGGTCGGCACCGGTGACCGGCCGTTCCGCTTCCTGTCCCTCAGTCCCGCAGGTGATGCGGTGGAACCCGGCACAGCCGAGGGCGAAGCCATTCCGGCCTCTGCCACCCAGCGCGACGCGCTGGCCGAGCTTCTCTGGTCGGGCCGCCCCGCTTTGCCTGTCGTCAACGAGGCCGGAAAAGCCATCGGCCGGGTCACCGTCGATGGCCTGGTCAAGCGGGCATCGAGGCCCGCCGCATGAAACTGCGCCTGCCCACCATTCTGCGCATCGGCATTCTGGCGCTGCTGATCGTGTTTCTCCTGCGGCCCGATTGGTTTGAACCCATCTTTCGCCCGCTGACGCAGAACAACGCTCCGGTGATCTACAATCAGGGCAGCCTGCTGACCCTGACGCTGCTCCACCTGCGCACCGTTGCCATTGCAACGGCGGGCGCGACCATTGTGGCCGTCGCGCTGGCCATTCTGGTCACGCGCCCCTTCGGCGCGGAGTTTCTGCCGCTGTCCCGCAGTCTGGTGAACATCGGCCAGACATTTCCGCCCGTGGCCGTGCTCGCCCTTGCTGTCCCTGCCGTCGGCTTTGGTGAAAAGCCCACGCTGATCGCGCTGTTTCTCTACGGATTGCTGCCGATCTTCGAAAATTCGCTGACCGGCCTGACCACCCTGCCGCCGACCGTCACCGATGCGGCGCGGGGCGTCGGCATGACCGGCTGGCAGCGGCTTGTCAAAGTCGAGCTGCCGTTGGCGATGCCGATCATTCTTGCCGGCATACGCCTCTCCGTGACGATCAATCTGGCGACGGCCACCATCGGCTCCACGGTTGCCGCCAAAACGCTGGGCGAAGTGATCATTGCCGGGCTGCAATCCAACAACCTCTCCTTTGTCCTGCAGGGTGGTCTGATCGTCGGTGTTCTCGCCGTCATGATCTATGACGGTCTGTCGGCGATGGAACGTTTCATTTCGCGGCGCATGGGCCTTCTCCAGCAAAGCTGACCACCCCATATGCAAACGAGCCACAGACTGTTTCCCATACAGCCCCCATTGTAAAAGGACATGCGATGAGCACGACACGCAAGCTGCATCTTGGCGCCTTCATGCGGCCCGTCAGCATCCATACCGGCGCATGGCGCTATCCCGGTGCCTATGCCGATGCAAACTTCAATTTCACCCACCTCAAGCGTTTCGCCCAGACCTTGGAGCGCGGCAAGTTCGATGCCTTCTTCATGGCCGACCATCTGGCCGTCTTGAACATGCCGGTGGAAGCGCTGAAGCGCAGCCACACCGTGACATCCTTCGAACCGTTCACCCTGCTTTCCGCCCTGGCCGGCGCGACGGAGCATATCGGGCTGATCGCCACCGCTTCGACGACCTTTGACGAGCCCTATCACATCGCCCGCCGCTTCGCCTCGCTCGACCATATCAGCGGCGGACGTGCGGGCTGGAATATCGTCACCACTTCCAACCCGGACGCCGCGCTCAATTTCGGGCTGGAGGATCACATGGAGCATGATGAGCGCTACCGTCGCGCCCGGGAATTCTTCGATGTGGTTACGGGGCTGTGGGACAGTTTTGCCGACGACGCCTTTATTCGCGATGCGGAGAGCGGCATCTATTTCGACCCGGAGCGCATGCATGTGCTCGACCACAAGGGCGAATTCCTCTCGGTGCGCGGCCCGCTCAACATCGTCCGTCCTGTACAGGGCTGGCCGGTCATCGTGCAGGCGGGCTCATCGGAGCCGGGTCGCCAGCTTGCGGCCGAAACCGCCGAACTGGTCTTTGCCGCGCCAGGCCGTCTTGCCGATGGTCAAAGTCTCTATGCGGATATCAGGGCCCGCATGGATAAAATCGGGCGCCCGCGCGATCATTTGAAAATTCTCCCCGCTGCCTTTGCCGTGGTGGGCGATACGGTTGAGGAAGCCAAGGCAAAGCGCGCGCATCTCGACAGCCTTGTGCATTATGCCAACGCCGTCGGCTCCCTGTCGATTGCGCTTGGCCATGATGCCTCCGGTTTCGATCCCGATGGGCCTTTGCCCGAGATCACCGACACCAATGCCAGCAAGAGCAGTCTTGAACGCGCGGTCGATCTGGCGCGGCGGGAGAACCTGACGGTGCGCCAATTGGCGCAGCGCCTCGGCGGCTATGCCGGTCTCGCCTTCGTCGGGACGCCGGAAACCATCGCCGACGAGATGCAGCAATGGCTTGAGGAGGAAGGCTCCGACGGGTTCAACGTCATGTTCCCCTATCTGCCGGAAGGCCTTGATGATTTTGTCGAAAAGGTCGTGCCGGAACTGCAGCGGCGCGGCATTTTTCGCACCGAGTATGAAGGCAGGACGTTGCGCGACAATCTGGGCCTGCAGCGCCCCACCAACCGCTTTTTCTAAATGCGGTGATCGAGCCGCTTGACCAGCCTGTCGCCCACCCACTGGATGCCGCAGACAAGGACAATCAGCACGATCACCACGGCAATCATGATCGAGGTTTCAAAGCGCTGGTAGCCATAGCGGATGGCCAGATCACCGAGCCCGCCGGCGCCGATGGCACCGGCCATGGCCGATGCGCCGATCAGGGTGACCAGCGTTACCGTGAAACCGGCAACGATGCCCGGCAGCGCTTCGGGCACCAGCACTTCGCGGATGATCGTCCAGCGGTTGCCGCCCATGGCGCGTGCCGCCTCGATCAACCCGCGATCGACTTCCCGCAGCGAGACCTCGGCAATCCGGGCATAATAGGGCGTCGCGCCGATGGACAGCGGCACAATGGCCGCCCACGTGCCGATGGATGTTCCGACAATGAGCCGCGTCACCGGGATCAGCGCCACCAGCAGGATGATGAAGGGCACGGACCGAAAGGCATTGATGACCGCACCGAGCACACTGTTGACCCATGGATTGGGCGCAATACCGCCACGGTCCGTCGCCACCAGAGCAAGGCCCAGCGGCAAACCGGCGGCCAGCGAGATCAGACCCGAGGCGCCGGTCATGACAAGCGTTTCCCAGATGGATTGAACGAGAAGATCAAGCATGACCGGTGACATAGCCGAGCACCTCCACACGGGCCGAACGGGCCTCGAGAAATTGAATGAATGTTTGGACGGCACCGGCAGGCACAGCCGGAACTGCAAGATAAAGCCGGGCGACCGCCTGGTCCTGCACATGATCGACACCGCCATGCAGCAGGCGGAACGGCCGTGGCAGCTCGGCCAGCAGGGTGCCCTGCGCCGCCGCACCGGCGAGATCGACGCCCAGCACGGCTTCGCCGCCGGGTTCCGCCGATAGGGCATTGGCGATATGCGCCGGAAGCTGCGGGCGAATACCCGCCAGCAGGCTTTTGGTAATATCCGTCTGCGGATCGGCGAACACCGACCAGACAGGTCCCTCTTCGACGATCTTTCCGGCGTCGATAACCGCCACGCGGTCCCCGATGGAGCGAACCACCTCCATCTCATGCGTAATCAGCAGAATGGTGAGGCCAAGCTTGCGGTTGATATCCTTCAGCAGCGCAAGAATCGAACGGGTTGTCTCAGGATCAAGCGCGGATGTCGCTTCGTCCGAAAGCAGCAGCGCCGGGCGCGCCGCCAGCGCCCGCGCAATGCCGACGCGCTGCTTTTGCCCGCCGGACAGGGAGGACGGATAGGCCCTTGCCTTGTCGGAAAGGCCGACAAGATCGAGCAGTTCGCGCGCGCGTTGGAGCCGTTCGGCCCTCGGACGGCCCTCGATCTTCAGCGGCAGCGCCACATTCTCTTCCACCGTCTTGGCCGACAGCAGGTTGAAGTGCTGGAAGATCATGCCGATACGGCGGCGAAAAGGTTGCAATTCCCGCTCGCTGAGCCCGGTGATCTGCCTGCCTTCGACGAAAATGGCGCCGGATTCCGGCCGTTCCAGCCCGTTGAGGCAGCGGATCAGCGTCGACTTTCCCGCGCCGCTGCGGCCGATGATGCCGAGGATTTCACCCTTGCGGACCGTCAGGGACACACCATCCAAAGCCGGCGTTTCCCCAAAATGCCGTTTGACATTCTCAAGCCGCACGACAGCGTCGGCAAGCGGCGTATCGGCTATGATTGCACCCGTCTGGCCGGGAACGGAGACATGCGAGTTCATATGTTTTCCTCTTGGAGGGATGCCGCAACGGCACCCGCCTCGACCGGGAAAGCGGCCCGCGGCATATATCGATGCTGCGAGCCGCTTTGTCGTGATTGCTTGTAAGATCAACCGGTTATCAGTAAGCGCTGATACCTGTTCCCTTGTACACCTTGTCGAATTCCGCCTTGACCTTGTCGTTCTGATAGGAGGACACGAGGGTTTTCACCCACGATTCCTTCTCCTGCCCGGCCTTCACGGCAATGAAGTTGCGGTAAGGATTGTCGGCAATCTTTTCCTGGGCGATACGGTTTGCCGGTGTCAGGCCGCTCTTCAGCGCCCAATCCGTATTGACCACGGCTGCGTCGAGATCTTCGACCGAACGGCCGACGATACCCGCGTCGAGTTCCTTGATCTTCACCTTCTTCGGGTTCTCGGCAATGTCGGCAATGGTGGCGAGAATGCCCGTGCCGGGCTTGAGCTTGATGACGCCCTGGTCTTCCAGCACGCGCAGCGCACGGCCCTCGTTCGACGGATCGTTGGGAACACCGATCACGGCGCCCTGCGGCAGTTCGGTAATCTTGCTGAACTTCTTGGAATAAAGGCCGATGGGCCAGACGCCGGTGTAGCCGACCGGAACAATGTGGTAGCCCTGCGTCTTGATCTGGTTGTCGAGATAAGGCTTGTGCTGGAATGCATTGGCGTCGAGATCGCCACGTTCCAGCGCTTCGTTCGGCTGGGTATAGTCATTGAAAACGACCGTCTGGATTTTCAGGCCGTTCTTGGCCGCTTCCGCCGTCACGACTTTCCAGACATCTTCGTCCTCACCGCTGATGATGCCGACCTTGATGGCCTTGTCAGCCGCCAGGGATGGCTGTGGCGCGGTGAAGCTGGCAATGGCGATGGCCGAAGCCACCAGCGCAAACAGGCCGGCGCGCCGCGTGATTTTCCCGTTTTTTCCGAGATTTTCTATGGTTTTTGTCATGTGCTGGCCCCCGTAGGCAGTGTGAATAGCGAAAAGAGAAACGTCTTGTTTCGTCCCGGATATTCGCGAATGCACACGGATTGAGCGAGGGATGGCTATCTTTTGTGCAGAGCAGCAGGCGAAAAACCTTTCAACAATTGCCGCAACCGGAGCTAGAATTTTCCACAATGTGGAATACAGCCGGGTTTTGCCGCGAAATGAATCTGCCAGCGGGTTTTCCATGGCGCGCCGCCGCCAGAAAATATATGCCTTTGAGCATCCTGCCCCGCTACCTCCGCAAACCTGTCACAGAGGGATATTTCCCATGAGCCGCATTTCCCCGATTGTTTATGAAGACGCAGCACCGGATGTTCGCGCCGAGCATGACCGGGAGCTGCAGTTGCGCGGCCGCATGACCAACATGAAGCGCATCATGCTGCATTCACCCGTCGCCCACCGCATCTATGCCGAATGGTTCACCTTGCGCGATCTGCTGCGCCCGGCCCTGCCGGATCGCGCCATCTGGCTTCTGTCGCTCGCCATCGCGCAGGCAAGCCATGCGGATGTGCCCGTTACCTTTTTCCGCCGCGCGCTGATCGATTCTGGCCTGCAGCCCGAGACCATCATCCCGGATGCGGATGAAACGGTGCTGATGGACTTCGGCAAGGCCATCGTTGCCGATGCCAATGCGGTACCCCAGAGGCTGTGGAACAAATTGGCCGCGCGTTATGACGAGCCGACGCTCGTCAACCTTGTCGCCTTTGCCGGTATCATGATCGCCACGGCGGTCTTCACCAATGTGGTGGAGGTGGAGCTCGATCCGGAGCTGCATTCCTACAGGGCATGAGCCGATTGCCATATCCGCGACCCCGGCCGCCATCTGGTCGGGATCGCAAATGATGCAGTGCGATTAAAGGGTTACAGGCTTTTCATCAGGTCCGCACAGGCCTGCCAGGCCAAGCGTGGCAACGGCCGCAACGGCTGCAAACACCGCAACAGGCCAAAAGCTCGCCTCGGGAAGCAGGACCACAGCCAGCGTTCCAGCAGCCCCGACAATCACACTTTGGATGAAATAGTAGATGGCTGTCGCCGTTCCCGCGATATCGCCAAAGTCGCGCAAAGCCCCGTTTGCCGCAACGGCAGATGTCAATGATATGGCGCACGCCATGATCCACATCGGCACCATGAACGTTGCAATGGAGATTGGCAGGATTATCTGCCCCGCAATTAGCAACACCGCGCCGGCCAGGAACAATGCCATGCCCCTGACCAGACATCCCTGTTGGCCCCAGCGCCTGACGAATACACCACCGAAGCGGCTGCACAAGATCATGACAAGGGCAACGGTTGCAAAGACGAGGCTGAACATGGTCGAGGACAAGCCAAGCGCCTGCATGAGAATGCGCGGCGCCGTCGAGAAATAGGTGAAGAATGTCCCCATGGCCGTGCTGAAACCCATTGTGTAGGTCCAGAACGTGACGCTGGAGAACACCCTGCCAAAACTGCCTTGGAGTGTCGCGGGATGTGTCTGTACCGGACATGTTTCGGGCCAACGCAGAAACGCATGCAGCCCGGACAAAGCAGCAAGGCCGGCAAGCAACCAGAAAACGGCCCGCCAACCGAACATATGGTCAACCAGCGCGCCGATCATGGGTGCGAAAGCCGGGACGAAGGCCAGCATGGAGCCGAACAGGCCATAGATGATGGCGCCTTCCGGCCGTGCTGCATAGACGTCGCGGACAGTGGCAAAGGTTGCCACCAGGGCCGCCGCCCCGCCCGCCGACTGGAGAACACGCAGCGCGATGAAAACGCCGGCCGAACTTGTCATGGCCAATCCGGCGGAGGCAAGCGCGAACAGGAATGCCCCGCCGAGCAGGACGGGCCTGCGCCCGATTCGGTCGGCCAGCGGGCCGAACAGCAGCTGCCCGCAACCAAGAACGATCATGTACAGGCTGAGTGTCAGCTGGATTGTTGCCGGTGTGGTTTGGAGAACCGCGGGCATGCGGACGACGACGGGCAGATAGATATCCATGCCCAGCGAAGCGAGCAGGTCAAAGGGAGCCATCAGCAGCAAGGCCGCCGGCAGCGAATAAGTCCAAATTTTGGGGTAAAGCATAACAAAAAATCCCACGCGAACAGGAAGGTTCGGCGGCGATCATTGATCCCAACGCAAGAAGCATGGTGAGAACTTTGAATGCCGCAACAACGGTTGAAAACGGTTGTTGCGGCCTAGCGGGTTGCGAGCGTGGTGGCTTTCATCGTAGGTGCAGCTCTCGGTTGAAGCGCCGATATAGAGCTGTGATGTGCGAGCGTCAAGCAACTGCAAACATGGCCGTTTCATGGAAAAAAATTAATGTGGATGCACACAAAGAAAACACGGTCGATCAATATTCTGTGACTCGAGCAATGTTGGCATGACGTATAGCGCCGCGCATCTCATTGATTTGCAAGGGCTTGGCGAAATGCAAGCAGTGCTCAGGTGCAACCGTAGCGCGAGAAAACTTCGCGTCATGACGCGCTACAAAACGGGTTTGTAACTCAAAGGAAACGACCATGAGACTAGTTGCCACCCTTACCGCCACCGCGATCCTTGCCTTTGTCGGCACAAGCGCGATGGCACAGACTGCAGCCCCCGCAACGACAGCGCCAGCGACCACAACCGCACCGGCAACCACGATGAAGCCGGCGGCCAATTCCATGGCCAAGAAACCCGCTACTGCCCCGGCTGCCACCGCAACAACCACTCCGGCCAAGACAGCCATCTCCAAGGCTTGCTCGGCTCAGGCTGATGCCAAGGGCCTGCATGGCAAGGAACGCCACAAGTTCCGCGCCGAATGCAAGAAGAACGGCGGCAAGAGCTAACGCCCGATCTGTCTGCTGGCGGGAGCGGCAAATCCGCCTCCCGCCAATTTATACCCGCCTGTCAGGCTTTCAGCCCGATATCGCTTGGGCGGTATCGTTTCTGTTCTGCTACAGTCGTTTGTACCGCGGCAAAAACAGAGCAGACGACGAGGAACTGAATTCATGAGTAACCACCTGTTTGACGCCATCCGGCATGCCATTCCAGCCGGTAACACGGTGTTCATTGAAACAGGCAACGGCCGCACATGGACCTATGGCGATATGCTGCGCTGCTCCGGCCAGATCGCGAGCACCCTTGGCGACCTGGGCGTTGTGCCCGGCGACCGTGTGGCCGTTCAGGTGGAAAAAAGCGCCGAAGCCTTGATGCTCTATCTCGCCTGCATCCGCTGCGGTGCGGTCTATCTGCCGTTGAACACCGCCTACACCCTCGCTGAACTTGACTACTTCATCGGTGATGCCGAACCGCGTCTCGTCGTGGCAACTCCGCAGGCAGCCGATGGCATCAAGGCCGTGGCATCGAAATATGGAGCATCGGTTGAGACGCTCGATGACCACGGCGGCGGCTCGCTCATGCATATCGCAAGCGGTCAACCGGCGGATTTTCCCGACAGTCCAAGAGCACCGGACGATCTCGCCGCCATCCTCTACACATCGGGCACGACAGGCCGTTCCAAAGGCGCGATGCTGACCCATGACAATCTCCTGTCGAATGCCCTGACGTTGCGGGCCTACTGGCAGTTCACAGCCAAGGATCGCCTGATCCATGCTCTGCCGATCTTTCACACCCACGGGCTTTTCGTCGCCACCAACGTCATCCTGATGTCCGGCGCATCAATGTTCCTCTTGCCGAAGTTCGACCCGGCGGAAATCCTGTCGCTGATGCCGCGCGCCACCACCATGATGGGCGTTCCCACCTTTTATGTCAGGCTTTTGCAGAATGAGGGATTGACCCGCGATGCCGTCCAGGGAATGCGGCTGTTCATCTCCGGCTCGGCGCCTCTGCTTGCCGATACGCACCGCGCATTCCAGCAGCGCACCGGCCATGCCATTCTGGAACGCTACGGCATGACGGAAACCAATATGAACACCTCCAATCCCTATGACGGCGAGCGGATTGCCGGAACGGTCGGCTTCCCGCTTCCAGGCATTGCCGTGCGTATCACCCATCCAGAAACCGGCGCGATGCTCCCGGCCGATGCAACCGGCATGATCGAGGTCAAGGGGCCGAATGTGTTCAAGGGGTACTGGCGCATGCCGGAGAAGACCAAGGCGGAGTTCCGCGATGACGGCTTCTTCATCACCGGCGATCTCGGCAAGATCGATGCGGGTGGCTATGTGCACATTGTCGGCCGCGGCAAGGATCTGGTGATATCGGGCGGCTACAACATCTATCCCAAGGAAGTGGAAACCGAAATCGACCAACTGCCGGGCGTCGTGGAAAGCGCGGTGATCGGCCTTGCCCATCCGGATTTCGGCGAGGGCGTGACCGCCGTCGTGGTCAGGCACCCCGGCGCCGATATCGATGAGAAAGCCATTCTTGACGCGCTGCAGGATCGCCTTGCGCGCTACAAGCAGCCCAAACGGATCATTTTCGTCGATGACCTGCCGCGCAACACCATGGGCAAGGTGCAGAAGAATGTGCTGCGCGAACAGTACGGCAATCTCTATGCAAGTGGTCCGATTCTGACATTTGCATCCCGTTGACACAGCCCGTTCAGGCAAATGTCAGAATCAAAGGACCACTAGCAGCGATAAGATTCTAGTGGAACTTTGAATTCGACATTCGCATGCTGCGCGTCATGTGAAATGGGATGCGAATGTCAAATTCGTTCCACTAGCCGGGCGAACGCCTGAACGCCCAGTCCCGTTTCGCCCTACCGGCTGACGATGGAGATTTTCCCGTCAGTGCCGACACTGGCGGCGATGGTGTCGTAGCTGGCGATTGTCGGGTGAGCGGTCGCAATCGCGTGCACCTGCGTCGCCGTCACCACGATGACCTCGGCACCTGCCGCCTCACCCGCTTGAATACCGGCTGGCGCGTCTTCAAAAACCAGACAATCCGCAATATCCACCCCGAGTTTTTCGGCACCGAGCAGATAGCATTCCGGATTCGGCTTGCCGACTGACACATCCTCGGCCGTCACCATCGTTTGGGGAACAGGAATACCCGCAGCTTCCAGCCGCCGCTGTGCCAATGCAAGGGGCGCTGAGGTCACGATCGCCCAGCTGTGCGGCGGCAGGGAATTCAGAAAAGCCACCGCTCCGACAATCGCGACGATACCTTCAACATCGTCGAT
Source organism: Phyllobacterium sp. NPDC097923 (assembly GCF_044760925.1). Taxonomy (NCBI): domain Bacteria; kingdom Pseudomonadati; phylum Pseudomonadota; class Alphaproteobacteria; order Hyphomicrobiales; family Phyllobacteriaceae; genus Phyllobacterium; species Phyllobacterium sp. NPDC097923. Next base: position 1,988,318 of record NZ_JBIWBL010000001.1, read on the forward strand.
TTCCTCCCGCTCGATCTCCGCTGCCTCCGCTTCCGGGTCCACCCCCGGCAGAGCCAGCCGGCGGATCGTGTCGACACCGCGAACGCCGTGCATGGTTGGCAGGAACGCTTCCACATCAAGGCCCCGGCGGCGTGCCCAGTTGCCCCATATGCGCTCGGCGGAAGCCAGCGAATTGAGGATCGTGCCATCCATGTCGAAAAGCAGTGCCGCAAACGGCTTGCTGAAAACGGCGGAAGTGGTTGGAGACAATTTGAATTTCCTTTCATGGGCAAAACCACCGATACACAATTGCAGCGCTTGCCCGCAACGCCCGCCGTGCTAATTTCCGGCGCAAATCCGAATCCGGCAGCGCTGTGCAGCCCCACAACCGGAGCGCAGGGCGACCAAGGGGGACATCCATGTTTTCGCATGTTTACGTCGGCACCAATGATTTCGCGCGCGCGGTCGCCTTCTACACCCCGATCATGGAGATATTGGGCAATCGGCTGCGCTTTTCCGACCCGCAGAAACCGTGGGCCGGCTGGCAGCCGCGGAATGGCGGGCGCCCGCTCTTTCTCCTCGGAACGCCTTTTGACGGGGAACCGGCCCGATCCGGCAACGGACAGATGATTGCGTTCCTGGCGCCGGACCGGGCAAGTGTCGACAGCATCCATGCCCTGGCTCTGGCCAGCGGCGGCCGTTGCGAGGGCCCGCCCGGCCTTCGGCCGCATTACCACGCGCATTATTACGGCGCCTATTTCCGCGATCCGGACGGCAACAAGATCTGTGTTTGCCACCACGACGCGCCAGCGCTGCCCGCATGAGCATCACGCGTCTGACGCAGTTCTGGATCGGTGATCCTAACAATGGCCGGATCGGGATCTTTTCTGATATCAATGAGATGATTCTGCAGGAATTGAAGAACAAGACGATCGATCTGGCCTGACAAAGAAGCGGCAGATCATGACAGTGGGTTGGGAGGCACGCATGTCACTGAACGAAACGGTAGATCCGTACCGTAAAATAAGCCTGCGCATCATTCCTTTCATGATGGTGCTCTATCTCGTCGCATTTCTCGACCGGGTGAATATCAGCTTTGCGGCCCTCACCATGAATGACGATGTCGGCCTGACACCCTATGTCTATGGATGGGGTGCGGGCATCTTCTTTCTCGGCTATTTCCTGTTTGAAGTGCCCAGCAACGTCATTCTCGAGAAGGTCGGGGCGCGGCTGTGGATCGCCCGGATCATGATCACCTGGGGGCTTGTCTCCGCCGCGATGGCCTTTGTACAGGGGCCATGGAGTTTCTTCATCCTGCGCTTTCTGCTCGGCCTTGCCGAGGCGGGTTTCCTGCCAGGGATGATCCTTTACCTCACCTACTGGTTTCCGGCGGCGCAGCGGGCGAAATTCATCGGCCTGTTCATGGCGGCGGTGCCGCTGGCCAGCGCCATCGGCGCACCGCTTTCCAGCCTGATCATCGGGATCGAGCATGCCTGGGGGCTGAAAGGCTGGCAGTGGCTGTTCATCATCGAGGGCATCCCGTCCTGCCTGCTCGGCCTTGCGGTGCTGCGCCTGCTGCCCAATGGCCCGGCGCAGGCACCCTGGCTGACACTGACCGAACGCCGCATCGTCCAGGAGAGACTGGACAAGGATCACCTCGCCCATTCCGGCCGCGCCCAGCACAGGCTCTGGCCTGCCCTGGTCGACAGGCGGGTGCTGCTCCTCGGCCTTGTCTATTTCGGCATCGTGATCGGGCTCTACGGCATCGGCCTGTGGCTGCCGCAAATGATCAAGGCGATGGGTTTTTCCAACACGCAGGTCGGCTTCATCACCGCGCTCCCCTATCTCGTCAGCGCTATCGCAATGCTGCTCTGGGGCAGGCACAGCGACAAAACCGGCGAACGGGTCTGGCATGTCGCCATTGCCGCGGCGGTCAGCGCCATCGGCTTCATCGGCAGCGTCTATCTCCAGTCCAATCTGGTGGCCCTGCTCTGTCTCGGCATCGCTTCCATCGGCATCTATGCGAGCCTCGGACCCTTCTGGGCTATGCCACCGGTCTTCCTGCAGGGAACGGCGGCGGCCGGCGGCATCGCGCTGATCAATTCTGTCGGCAATCTCGGCGGTTTCGTCGGTCCCTATCTCGTCGGCTGGATCAAACAGAGTACCGGCAGTTTCCAGATCGGTATGGGCGTGCTTGCCTGCTGCCTTGCGGCAGCAGCAGTCATGGTCCTGTTTCTCGGCCGGGAGCTGAAGTCGAGCCGGCATGATGCGATAAGCTGACCCTTATTCGAACAGATCCGGATGGTTTTTCTCGACCTCCGGCAGAGCCCGCAATATTTCGGTGAGGTGGTGGCGCATCGCCGCTTCCGCCGCTTCGGGATCGGCTGCATCGATGGCGGTGACAATTGCCTGATGCTGCTGGATGAGAAGCTGCATGGCTGCCGCATTCAGCAGGGTAAGCTGGCAGGCCCGATCCATATGGGCCTTGAGGTTGCCGACGACCGACCACGCCATGGGGCAGCCCGCGCCTTCCGCAAGCGCAATGTGGAACTGCTCGTCGAATCTCTGGAAAGCGCTGTGGTCGGTTCGCGCGGCGGCACGCGCCTGCGCTTCAAGCGCCTCATCGATCTTTTCCCGGCTTGCCGGATCAAATGCTTCACAGGCACGGCGCACAACGGCACTTTCGATGACCTCGCGCAGAAACCGTGCCTCGCGCATCTTGGCAATGGAAATCTTGACCACCATCGTGCCCCGCTGCGGTAGCACTTCGACAAACTGCTGTTTGCTGAGTGCGATCAGGGCTTCGCGCACGGGCTGGCGCGACACGCCGTAGCGCTCGGCAATCTCCTGCTCCGACAAGCGCACGCCCGGATATAATTCCAGCGAAACAATGGCCCTGAGCAGCTCCTTTTCGAGCCGGTGCGCCGTTGAGCCACCACGGCTGAGATCAATCGTCAAACCTGCTCCTCCAATCCGCTTGCATTGCATCGATTACCATATCATACTACCATACTAGTATATGCCGTGCCAGCCGCGGTCAAGCGACGGCCTGTTTGTGAATCTGAATCCGGTGCCGGATAAACATGGCACCCATGCTGTTTCGCACAGGAATCCGCCTGAACCAAGCAAAGCGTGCATAGAGCCAGCAACACGGCGGGCGGATTGAGGAGTCCGCCATCGTGTCCGAAGCCGTCCTGAGGAAGAACGGCAGCATGGGGTGACGCCGATCATGTCTGGCGTCGGGAACAATCAAGGCCACGGGGAGTGGCCGATGTGGAGGAGAGACTATGAAGGATTTTCGCCTGACACGCCGTGCATTTGGCTTTGGCCTTGCCGGTGCCGGAACATTTGCCATTCTTGGCCGCGCGACACGCGCCGAAGCCGCCCCGGTGACCCTGCGCATGTCGTCGTCCCTGCCCGCCGATCCGAACTCGGCGCACTGGTTGTGGTATGACCGCTTCCAGAGCAGCCTGAAGAACAAGGCCGGCGATGCCGTCGAGATCAAATATTTCCCCGACAATCAGCTTGGCAAGGAAGCCGACATTGTCGGCCAGGTGAAGCTCGGCATTGTCGACATGATGATTTCCGGCTCCTCCATCTGGGGCACGCTTGCGCCGGAAATCGGTGTTCTCGATCTCGGCTATCTCTTCAATTCGATGGATGCGGCCGGACCGGTGCTCGATGGCAGCGCGGGCAAGGTGCTGAACGGCATTTTTGCCGACAAGATTGGCGTCGAGGTGGTCAGCTGGGCCTATAGTCTTGGCGGACGCAATGTGACGGCGCGCCAGCCCGCCAACACGCCCGAACTGCTGAAGGGACAGAAGATTCGCGTTCTGCCGGTTGCCAATTTCGTCGCGACGCTGAAGGCGATGGGGGCTTCGCCCACGCCGATGTCGCTGGGCGAAGTCTACACCGCCCTGCAAACGGGCGTCATTGACGGGCTGGAACATGATGCACCGACTGTCCTGGCGCTGAAGTGCTACGAGGTGGCCAAGCACATTTCCCTCACCCAGCATATCTGCAATCCGCAGACCATCGTCATCGGCAGGCGCGCACTGTCCAAAATACCGGCGGAACACCTGCCCGCCTTCCGCGAGGCCGCGGCGGAAGCCTCCGCCTTCCAGCGCAGCAAGGCAAACGAGATCGAAGCCAGCGCGCTGGCAAAACTGCGCGGCAATGGCGTGACGACGCACGAGGTCGACCGTGCCGCCTTCAAGCAGCTTGTCATGCCGCTCTGGGACGAGTTCGCCAAGGCCTACCCGAGCACCAAGCCCGTGCTTGAATCCATCACCAAGGCCTGAGGTCGCCCATGTCAGTCGAGGCCGCCTTGCCCACCGCCCATGCACCAGCTGTCAGGGGGGCGCCGTTTGTCGGCGCTCTCCTGCGCATCGTCGAAATTCTTGCTGCCATCGCCCTGGCCGCCGATCTCGCGCTGGTCATCATCGCCGTCCTCTGGCGCTTTGTCTTCAACGACACCATTCTGTGGGCCGATGAAGTCGCACGCATGCTGCTTATCACCGTCGCCTTCCTGGGTGGTGCTGCAGCGGTCGCCAAGGGCAATCATGTCGGTATCCGTATCCTGCGGGACAAGCTGGCGCCGCAGCATGCATCCCGCGTGGAAGCGGCCGGTTTGTGGATCGAACTCGGTGTGACACTCGCCGTGGCGGTTTTCGCCATTGAATATTGCGAGTCTGCCTCCACGCAGGTCACCTCCACCGGCCTGCCGCAAAACCTCTTCATGTATCCGCTTATTGTCGGCGGCTTCTGCATGGCCATTTTCACCGCGGCACGGCTGCTGGCCTATCCCAGGGCGGATATCGCAATGGGCCTGGCCGGGCTTCTTGTTCTGGCAGGTGTGGTGACACTCTGGTCAACACTTCTGCCTGATCATGCGCCCAGCCCGCTGGTTCTCATGCTCGGCGGGTTTGCCATTTGCCTGTCCAGCGGCATTCCCATTGCCTTTTCACTGTGCGTCGGCGCCTTGCTCTACATTCTCGGCGATGGCTTCATTCCATTCGCGGTGTTTGCCCAGCAGGCATCCAGCGGTATCGACAATTTCGTGCTGCTTGCCGTACCGTTCTTTGTCCTGACTGGCCTTGCCATGGAAGTGAACGGCATGTCGGTGCGGCTGATTGAGTTGCTGCGCCGGGGTGTCGGCGAGCGCAAGGGCGGGCTCAACATCGTCACCATTCTCAGCATGGTGCTGTTTTCAGGCATTTCCGGCTCGAAGCTGGCGGATGTGACCGCCGTCGGTACGGTCATGATCCCGGCCATGCGGAGGTCGGGCCATGATCCCTCCGAAGGCGTGGCCCTTCTGGCGGCCAGTGCCGTCATGGCGGAAACCATCCCGCCCTGCATCAACCTCATCATTCTCGGCTATGTGGCGAACCTGTCCATCGGCGGCCTGTTTGCGGCAGGCATTTATCCGGCAATCCTGATGGCTGGAGCCCTCATCCTTGGCGTCATCATCTTCTCCAAGAAAGCGCCGCCCGCCCCGGTGGAAACATCGGGCCGTAGTCTCAACAATCTCCTATGGAGCGGTGCAGTCAGCCTTGGTGTCATCGTCATCATTTTTGGCGGCTACCGCTCCGGCTTTGCAACGGCGACTGAAATCGGTGCCTTCGCCGTGGCCTATGCGCTCCTGGTCGGGCGCCTCGTGTTCCGGGAGCTGACATGGCGCAGCACAGTACACCTGTTCATCCGCTCCGCGACGCTTGCCGGTATGATCCTGTTCGTGGTGGCGGCGTCCCAGACCGTTGCCTTCTCGCTGACCATCGACCAGGTGCCGCACATGCTGGCGGAAGCCATGATCAACCTCAGCCACGGTGCTGGCTCCTGGGCATTCATCGTCGCCTCCATCCTGATCCTCATCGTCATGGGGGCGGCACTGGAAGGCGCACCGGCCCTGATCATCTTCGGCCCGCTGCTCATTCCGGTGGCGCAGAGCTTTGGCATCCATCCCCTGCACTACGGCATTGTGCTCATCGTCGCGATGGGGCTCGGCCTGTTCGCACCGCCATTGGGGCTCGGGCTCTACACGAGTTGTGCCGTGGGCGGCGTATCCCTGGAAGCGACGGTCAAGCCAATCGCCAAATATCTGGCGATCCTGTTCATATGCCTCTTGCTGATCGCGTTCATCCCGGACATCACATTGTCGCTGCCGCGCCATATGGGCTTTGTGCACTAGCGGGGAACCACAGCAATCTCGATCCCTTGCGGGAGGGATCGAGCCCCGCGTCAGGCCGTCTTTTCCTCGATTCTGGTATCGTCCTGAATTGCTTCGTCAGGTAAACAAAAAGCAAAGCTACATGAAGCACGCCTGAACGCATCAGCCACCGCCCGGGCAGACGAGTTCAGGCTGGCATCGCCGTGCATCAGAAACAGTTTCCGGGAAAATGGCGGATCAAGCGGACGCACGACACAGCCATCGACAATAGCCGGCAGCGCCAGTTCAGGCACCATGGCCAAGCCGACATGGGACCGGACCATCGAAAACAGCGTTTCCTTTTCCCTCACGCGCACGACAACATCGATTGCAACACCGGCCTCCTCAAGCATCGCGTCGATCTGCGGTCCGCACCCCGTTGCCGATACGACAAAGCGGGCATCCTGCAATTCGGCCAGGAATACGGTCTCGTGCCCGGCCAGGACATGATCGTGCGGAACGAGGAGAAGCAGTTTGTCCTCCATGAAGTGCTCGGCATTCAGACCATCGCATATACCGGCTATGCCGATGTCGATCAGGCCATTTCTGACCCATTCATGCACTTCCTGGTCAGTTCCATCCCAGATATCGAGCCGGATATCGGGAAAATTGCGGCGCAGGTCGCGCAAAGCCGCCGGCGTAATCCGCGACGCGATGCTGGCGACAACGCCGACGCGCACCGTGCCGCAGACATTCCGGTTCTGGCCGAGTTTCCGCAGCCGCTCAATGGCCTGCAGCACGCCGCGTGCTTCTTCGGCAACTTTCTGGCCCATCGCCGTCAGCTCCATATTGCCCCGCTGCCGCTCGATCAGCGGTGCGCCTATCGCGAGTTCCAGGCCGCGGATGGCGTGGCTGACGGCAGACTGGCTTACGCCGATCCGGTCGGCGCCGCGGGAAAACCCGCCTTCTTCCACGATAGCAATCAAAGCCTTCAGCATGGTCAGGTTGATATGAATCTTGCTCATGATGCGCGTCCAGAAGTTTTCATTTTACATGTTTCGATGGCCTATCTATCAGCTCCCCTTGTTTCCGGGCAAGTCAATTTTTTGTATTATAACCCGGTAAAATGCAAAATGAGGCGGCGCCATCCCTAACAGTCTCCCAGGAATCGCGGATTGCACCCCACATCGCCAAGCCACCGATGAACACCCGGCGGCACAGGCTCATACCCTGGCGAATGCAACTCAACTGACCATTGACAGGAAAAATCATGTTCAACCACTTCACGAAATTATGTGTCCGCACCAGCCTGATCGTGGCCATGATGGCAACAGCCGCATGGGCGCAGGAAACAGCGCTGCCCAAGAAGGACATTGCGGGCGCATCGGACAGCCCGGCACTGAAGCGCTATGAAGGCTCGCTCATCCTGAGCCATCTTCACCAGAAATTCACCGACTTCACCTTTCCGCTGTCTCCGCTCGTCGACACGGGCGAGAAGACCGAACAGAGCTATATGGAGATATTCAAGCCCAAGCAGAAGCAGACGGTCGAAGGCGAGCTGACCCGGCTCATTTATCTCACCCCCGAAGGCCGCTCCACGCTCGAGGTCACGCGGAACTATCAGGATGAAATCGCAGCGAAGGGCGGCAAGGTTCTCTATTCCTGCAAGGGCGAAGAATGCGGCGGCAGCGCCGATCTGTCGGCCCGCGTCCCCACGGGCGGCAATGAAGACACCAGCCTGATGATGTACTTCATCGACGAAAGCAAGCTGCAGGCAAAATTCGATGATGCATTGGGCTGCTCGGCCCTGCCGTACAAGATCGATGACCAGCGCTTTTTTGCAGCCAGCTTTCCGCAGGGCGGCGCGGACGCCTATGCGACGGTCCATACCTATCGCATTGCCAAGAGCTTCACCGACGATTGCGCCCGTTTCACCGACCGGACGATCGCCCTCGTCAACGTGGTGGAACCGGAAAAGCGTGAACAGAAAATGGTCACCGTCAATGCCCGCGAAATGGCAACGGCCCTCGATACCAGCGGCCGCGTTGCGCTCTATGGCATTTTCTTCGACACAGACCGGACCGATATCAAGCCGGAATCCGACGCCGCATTGGCGGAGATCGCCAACATGATGAAATCGAACCAGGACCTCAATGTTCTGATCGTTGGCCACACGGATGACGTCGGCAATTTCGACTACAATGTCGACCTGTCCAAGCGCCGGGCTGCATCGGTGACCAGAACGCTGGCGGATCGCTACGGTATCGCGATCGGGCGGCTGCGCTCCTTCGGTGCGGGCATGTCTGCCCCTACTGCAAGCAATGCAACCGAGGAAAACCGCTCAAAGAACCGGCGCGTTGAACTCGTCAAAATGCGCTAACACGCACAATCCGTTGGCGGCGCAAATGCCGCCAACGCGATGTGTTTCAGAGCTTTTAATCTCCGCAGGCGGTTGAATGGCCGACATGGCAATCAGGCACGCCAGCAGGTGTACATTCTCAAAGATCAAGCAGGACACTCATGTGGAACTTCAGTATCAGCCGTTCACTCGGCCTCATGGCGCGCACGGCCCCGTTCATCGCGCTTAGAATTGCGATCTATTTCGGCATGGTCATCGCCTATGTGCTTGTCACATCAACCGGCGCCGGTATCGGATGGGGTATCGGCGGCCTCGGCGACGAAAATTTCCGAGCCAATTCCATCTTCATCGGCGGGCTGTTGGGCTTCTGTATGACCGCAGGAGCACTCTATCTCATGCGGGAATATATCCTCTACGTCGTCAAGGCAGGGCATATTGCCGTGCTGGTGGAGCTCCTCGATGGCAGGCCATTGCCGGACAATCAGGGGCAGATCCAGTACGCCAGAGGCATCGTCGCAAACCGGTTTGCCGAGGCAAGCGTCCTTTTTGCCGTTGACCAGTTGATCAAGGGTGTGCTGACGGCCATCACCGGACTGGTGCAGGGTATCGCAGCCTTTCTGCCCCTTCCCGGCCTCGACCAGCTCATGTCGCTGATCCGGGCATTCCTGCGCATCGCCGTCGGCTTCATCGACGAGGTCATGCTTGCCTACATCATCCGGACCCGCAGCCCCAATCCCTGGCAATCGGCACAGTCGGCACTGGTGCTCTACGGCCAGAATGCGGGAACGATGCTGCGCAACGCCGCGTTCCTGACCGTCATCGTCTACGGCCTGTCGATCGCCGTGTTCCTGGTGATGCTGGCGCCGGCAGCGGCCCTGCTCTACTGGATTCCAGGCGGTTGGACATCAGGCGGTTTCCTTCTCGCCCTCATCTTTGCCTGGGCCGTCAAGGCGGCCCTCATCGAACCGTTTGCCATCACATGCATGATGCAGGTGTTTTTCCGGACGATCGAAGGCCAGTCGCCCAATCCCGAATGGGAAGCCAAGCTGTCGCAACTGTCCGGCAAATTCAGAAAACTCAAGGAAAATGCCGGTCTGGCGGCAACGGCATAAACCGCCAGGACACAAGACGGCCTGCACCCGGAGAGGAATGCCCGGGAGCAGGCCGCAATATCTCACGCGTGATGCCTGCTCACATCCGCATGAACATCGTCCAGAATCTGCTTCAGGACATCCAGCAACTGCCCGATCTGGTCAAGCGTGGCAATGAATGGCGGCGCCAGAACCACGGAGGCGCCGAGCGGACGAATGATGAAGCCGAGATCGCGCGCCGCCTTGGCGATCCGGTCCCCGACGCGATACTCCCCCGCATAGGCGGTCTTGGTTTTCTTGTCCGCCACCATCTCCAGCGCACCCATCAGGCCAAGGCCGCGCGCCTCGCCAACCATGGGGTGTTCGGCCAGCGTGCGCAATCCGGCCTGGAAAACCGGGCCGACCGTGCGAATGTTGTCGAGAATGCCCTCTTCCGTGATGATGCGGATCGCTTCCAGCGAAATGGCGCATCCAACGGGATGACCGCCGGTGGTATAACCATGCGGAAACTCTTCCCAGCGTTCGCAGGCGGCGGTCGCCCGCTTGTCCATGTCGGCCGACAGCATCACGGCGCCCATCGGGAAATAACCCGCCGACATGCTCTTTGATGCCACGATGATATCCGGCCGCAGGCCGACCGCCTGCGCCCCCCACAGATGCCCCGTCCGGCCGAAGCCGCAGATCACCTCATCGGCGACGAGCGGGATGCCATAACGCTGCAGAACCGGCTGGATCATGCGGAAATACCCATCCGGCGGCACGATGACACCGCCCGCCCCCATCACGGGCTCGGCGAACATGCCGGCGATGGTCTCCGGGCCTTCCGCCAAAATCTGCTGTTCGAGCCGGGCGGCAAGCCGGGCGCAATAGTCCTCATCGCTTTCACCCGGCAGCGCAAAACGCCAGCTATGCGGACAGTCAAGGGTAACGATCTCGGCATTGGGCAGACCGAAGGCCCGCACGTAATCCTTGCCCGTCAACGCCGAGGCCATGACGGTGGCGCCATGATAGGCGTTCTTGCGTGTCAGCAGCTTGCGCCGTCTGGGCTGGCCTTCCGCCGCCCACATCATCCACAGGAGCTTGATGACGGATTCATTGGCATCCGAGCCCGAGTTTGTGAAAAAGACACGGCTCATCGGCACCGGCGCCAGTTCAAGCATGCGCTCGGCCAGAGCAACGGTGGGCTTCGAGTTCCGGCCAAAGAAGGTGTGATAACCGGGAAACTGCGCATATTGCCGGGCGGCAACGTCGGCCAGGCGCGTTTCGGAAAATCCCAGCGTCATGTTCCAAAGGCCGGAGTTGCCCTCGAAATAGCGCTTGCCTGCGGTGTCGAAGATATAGGCGCCATCGCCTTTCTCGACGATGGCCGGTCCATCCTCCCGCAGCGATGCCAGATCCGAGAATGTATGAAAGAAGCTGCCAAGTTCCCGGCGCTCCCAAGACTGTACTGTTGCGTCCATGAATCCCTCCAGAAGTAACGATGCGTTGATCGCATCTGCACTTCATGAGAATTCACATATTGCATTTTGTCAATATAAAATGCTTTTTGTTATTGCGAGTATCGCCACCTCGACGAACCAGATATCGCAACAACATCTCGCGGTTCGGCATAAACACGTCCGCTTTCCGGTGTATTCACTACGATGTTTCTTGAAATGGGGATTTAGCCCGGCATCAGGCGATACCAGTGTGAAAATTCTCTATTGCACTATACTTTAGATAAATACGGAAGCGACCCAAGCAGAACACCGGTGTCCTGTCTGCGGATCAGCACGGTGCCGCGACCGGCGGGTGACGTATCAGTCCTTTTCCAGGGAAAGATGCAAATCCCCCGCCCGGACCCGCTCAAGATCGTCCTCGATGTACTTGAATGTCTCATCCCTAGAGATTTGCAGATGCAGCCGCATCAGGGCCGCAGCCACCTGCCTCTCGCCGCGCAGCAGGGCTGCGATGATGTTGCGGTGCTCACCGAGGGAGTCGCGGATGCGGTCGAGCCGGACAAACCCGATATATTCGTTGACCCGCCGGATATTGTTCTGGCGCTCGATGGCGTCAACCAGATGCGCAGACTTGGCGCCGAGCGCGATCAGCCGGTGAAATTTGGCATCCAGATCGAAAAGCCGGCGCTGATCAACTTTTTCGATATTGGCGATTGTATTGGCATGGTCGCGGTCAATCGCCTGAAAGGCCTCGACGTCAACGAAGTAGGGATCGGCCAGAATGGTGGCCGGTTCAAGAATCTGGCGGAACTTGTATCCGCTCTCCAGGGCAGTGGCACTGACGTCGGCAAAAATCCATCCGTGACCGACGGACGGTTCGACCAGCTGGTCGCGCATCAGCCGACGCAGGGTCGACATGAGAATGCCGTGCGGAACCGTATATTTCTGCATCAGCGCCCGCTCGCTGATCACGCTGCCGAGCTGGCCGAGCGCCATGTCGCGCATCACCCTTTCATCCAGCAGCTCATTCTTCTCGGCATCCGTATCAAACACGTCGGCGCTTGCATCCGCGAGGCGAAACCCGCGGTGCTGCTCGTAGCTGACGACACCTTCATTCTGCAGCTGCCAGAGCACCTTGCGCACGGGCGTGCGCGAAATCCCCAGGGCATCGGCAATTTCCGCCTCATTCACCCGGTCGCCGACATGCAGGTCCTCGCCGAACCGTCGTTGCAATTGATCGCGAATCCGTGTCTGAAGTGGTGTGTGCTTGGTCAAGTTCCAATACCCCTTGTAATATTAATTGTACTTTTTCCCAACAAAGAACTTTTATCAATCCTTATACGGTCATTTCCAACATAAAAACGCACTTTTCTGCTTCAAATCATCACATTTGTTCGTTTGCGGACCGCAATGGGGATATCTCCAGGCTGGCGCGACGGCATTCATCCGTCCAGATCATGGCATTGGTCCATGTCCATGCCTGCATGCCCTGACGGGTTGCCGCTCGAAGAATCCTGTAGCGCTTCCATGTTAGCCGGAATAGGAATTGGCAAAAGGAAGGAATCAACCATGGCTCTACGCTTATTCGGATCACTCACCGCAATTGCCATGCTGGCTTTGACCGCCGGCACGGCGCCCGCCTGGAGCAGCGACAGCGTCCAGACGATTGCCTTTATCAGGCATGGTGAAAAGCCGGAAAAAGGCCTGGGCCAGCTCAATTGCCAGGGATTGAATCGCGCCCTCGCCCTTCCCCCGGTGATTGCCAGGACACTGGGCAAGCCCGATTATATTTTCGCACCGAACCCCTCCGATCAGAAGGAAGACGGCGGCGAGAACTATGACTACATCCGCCCTCTGGCCACGATCGAGCCGACGGCCATCTCATTCGACCTGCCGGTCAACGCAAGCATCGGCGTGTCCGAGCGCAAGGACCTTACCAAGGCCCTGAGCAAGCAAAAATTGCGCAATGCCCGCATTCTGGTCGCCTGGGAACACAAGAAAATCGACAATATCGTCAGCGACCTTCTCGAAGCCAACAATGGCGACGCCGGAGCCGTGCCGAAATGGCAGAAAGATGATTTTGACAGCATCTATGTCGTCACGATCACACGAAACGGCGAAACGTCAAAATCGACGTTCGAAATCAAGCATCAGGGCTTGAACGGACAGCCGCAGACCTGCCCGCACTGACGGGACAGGCGTCGAATTCACGCCACCGCATCAGCCCATCAACGGTCGTTGCAATGGGCTGCATGTCTCCGCGCAATTTCCAGTTGTTCTCCGCGCCTATTACCAATAGTTTGGTGACGGGCTGATTGGGTTGTGACGGCATGTTTTGCGTGCCGTTTCGGGGGTAAAAATGATTTTTTGCGATTCAGCGGGACCGGTCTACTCGCCGCAAGACCTGGCAATCATGCGAAAGGCTTATGCTGAAGCTTTCCGCATGCTGGATCTTGGCCCGCGCTCAAAGGTCTATGCGCAGGAAATCTCCCTCATCGTCCTGCAGATCTATACATCAGGCGTATCGGATGTGACGCGGCTTGCTGCGCTTTCGCTTGACCGTGCGGTCCGCAAGAATTTTGAACTGCGCCTGACGCTCGATGCTGCGCGAGCCCATCAGCTACGCCGCGAACAGGCCGAAGCGGCAGCACGCAAGGCTGCCCTGGTGAAGCCAGGGCCCAGCGCGCCGTACCGGCCCGGTTACACACGCGGCTGAAGCCAAAATCCGGTCGCTTGGCGTGCCTCTTGTTTTGACGTGGCAGCGCCTTGGGTATAAACCTGCACGGGCAACTTTCCTCGTCCCTGCAGTCTAAAATGCTCCGAAAATTCAACATTCGCCGCCTCGGTGTCCTTTCCATTCTTCTGGCACCCAGCCGGCTCCGGGCCTTTGCGCGCGGCAGCGAGCTCGGGCTTGTTCTGGCCGCTGCACTGATCGGTCTGGTTGCGGGTGTCGTGGTCACGGGCATGAGCCTGATCACCCAGGAAATGCATCAGCTCATTTTCAAGATCGAAGAAGGCGAACGCCTGAGTTCCATGAGCGCGCTGGATCAGATGATCGTTTTTTCCGCTCCGCTCGCCGGTGGCATTCTGCTCGGAATTCTGGTGCTGATCCTGGCCCGCTGGCGCAAGCGCCCCATGGTCGATCCCATCGAAGCCAACGCCTTGCATGGCGGCCGTCTTTCCCTCAACGACAGCATCATTGTCGCGGTGCAGAATGTCATATCCAATGGTTTTGGCGCATCCGTGGGATTGGAAGCCGGCTATACCCAGCTGGCATCGGGCCTGGCCTCGAAACTTGGCCTGTCGCTGCAGCTGCGCCGGGCTGAACTGCGCATTCTCGTTGGATGCGGCGCAGCGGGCGCCATTTCCGCGGCGTTCAACGCGCCGCTCACCGGATCGTTCTACGCCTTCGAGCTGATCATCGGCTCCTACACCATCACCAGCCTCGCGCCGGTTGTCGTGTCCGCCCTTGTCTCCACCATTGTCGCGCGCGCTCTTGTCGGCAGCGATTTCATGATTGACGTCGGCAGTTTCGGCACTGTCGTTACCGCCGATTATGTGCCCGCCCTGCTGCTCGGCATTCTCTGCGCCGGTGCAGGCATCCTGCTGATGAAGGGCGTCTCCTTTGTCGAGGAACTCGCCCGCAAAAGCTCGGTTCCATCATCGATCCGTCCGGCGATCGGCGGAGCTGTCGTGGGTGCGCTCGCACTGGTTTCGCCGCAGGTGCTGTCCGGCGGTCATGGTGCCCTGCACCTCAATCTCGATCATACCGCAACCATTGCCTCGCTGCTTGGCATCCTCCTGCTCAAATCGACGGCCTCGGCAGTGTCCATCGGCTCTGGCTTTCGCGGCGGTCTGTTTTTCGCGTCGCTGTTCATGGGGGCGTTGCTCGGCAAGATATTCGCTTACTCCGCGCCCTTCATTTTTGCGCATGCCACGCTGACACCGGTAATCTACGCCGTGGTCGGTATGAGTTCCCTTGCGGTCGCCGTCATTGGCGGACCACTGACCATGACCTTCCTGGCTCTGGAAATCACCGGGGATTTTCCGATCACCGCGCTGGTTCTGGCCGCCGTCATCACCGCGTCGCTGACCGTGCGCAACACCTTTGGCTATTCCTTCGCCACGTGGCGCTTTCATCTGCGTGGGGAAAGCATCCGCAGCGCCCACGATGTCGGCTGGATCCGCAATCTCACCGTCGACCGTCTGATGCGCCGGGATGTGCGCACCGCATCGACGCATATGACCATCGCCGATTTCCGCCACGATTTTCCCCTTGGCTCCACCCAGCGCGTCGTGGTTCTCGACGATGCGGGCAAATATGCCGGTATTGTTCTCGTACCCGAAGCCCATTCGGAAATTGTCGATGAATCGGCGTGTACCCAGGAAATCGGCAGCCTGATGAAATACCAGAGCGATTATCTGCACCCGCAGATGAATGCCAAGCAGGCGGTCGGCATCTTCGACAAGACGGAAAGCGAAGCGCTGGCCGTCATCGACAACCTCATCGAGCGCAACGTCGTCGGGCTTCTCACCGAAAGCCATACGCTGCGCCGCTACAGCGAAGAACTCGACCAGCGGCGGCGGGAGATTTCGGGTGAACTGTGAGGCCGGAAACGCGCTGAAACCACCACCGGCACGCCCCGGCCCGATACCTGCGGCAAACTTCATAAAACTGTCATCTGGCAGAAACGGAATATTCAAGGATAGGCGGAAATTATCCGGCTGCAATTTGCATCCATGCCGGAGTACCCCATGTCCTTCCAACCTGCCGAAATGCTGGTCCTGCGCCGTTTTGGTGACGATCAGCTCGTGACCCTCGCCAAGCTGGCCATAGAAACCGCTTTCCAGCCCATCGTCGAGGCGGCAACGGGGGCGACCTTCGGCTATGAATCGCTTATGCGCGGGTTTGACCGGCTGGGTTTCGGTTCGCCGCCCGAACTGCTCGACAAGGCGCATGATGTCGGCCAGCTGGCCGAACTGGAACAGATGATCAATGGCCGGGCCTTTGCCGGGTTTTCCGGCCTGCCCGGCTTCACCCACCGCATGCTGTTCATCAATATCGATGCACGCCTGATCAGCCTGGGCACCAATTTCATCGAGCGCCTGACCCAGCAGCTGATCAAGGCCGGCATCCGCCCCTCCTCCATTTGTTTCGAACTGTCCGAGCGCTTCGACAACACCAAGGATGCGGCGTTCACCGCACTGATCAACAAGCTGCGCCATGGCGGCTTCAAGCTTGCCATCGATGATTTCGGCGTTGGGTTCAACGGGCTGAAACTGCTTTGCGATTATCCGACAGACTATGTGAAGATCGACCGCCACTTCATCTCTGGCCTCGATGCCAGCCCGCGCAAACGCCACATCGTCAAGCAGATTGTGCAGATGGGGCATATGCTTGGTGCACGCGTCATCGCTGAAGGCGTGGAGACCGAAGCCGAATATATTGTCTGCCGCGATCTCGGCTGCGATCTCGTCCAGGGATATTACATCGCGCGCCCCACCACCAATGTCGGGGAGCTGCAGGATATTTATCCCCATCTGGAACAGGCCGGTAGCGGGCGCCGCCAAACCACGACGCTCGACAGCATTCTCATCCGGGCGCAGGTGCAGCGCCTGCCCGCCGTGCGCGAGAATGACGATCTCGACAATGTCTTCGAGCTTTTCCGCAAAAACCCGCAGCAGAGCTTTTTTCCGGTGCTCAGCGCCAATGACGAGCCGCGCGGTGTTTTGCACGAATACCACGTCAAGGCGATGATCTATCATCCGTTCGGCCGCGATCTCCTGAAGAACCGCATTTATCAGCGCGGCATCTCGCATTTCGTCACCGGCACCCCGATCGCCGATCTCGATACGCCCGCCGAGCAGATGCTCAAGATTTTCGCCGGGATCGACGGCAGCGACTGCGTGATCCTTACCGAGAACCTGCGCTATGCCGGTGTGCTCTCCGCCTCGTCCCTGCTGAAAATCATCAACGAAAAGCAGCTGAAGACGGCACAGGACCAGAACCCGCTGACCGGCCTGCCGGGCAACCGGTCCATCCGCGACTACGTGCAGGATATCATGCGGGACAGTTCGGTGACCCGCTTCTTCTGCTATTGCGACTTCGACAATTTCAAGCCGTTCAACGACCATTACGGCTTCCAGAAGGGCGATCTGGCCATTGGCCTGTTTGCCTCGCTGCTCCGCCATCATTTTGTCGGGGAAGACAAGTTCCTCGGCCATGTCGGTGGTGACGACTTCTTCATCGGCATGAGCGGCGGCAGCCGGACGGAAATCGAGGAACGGCTGACCGCGCTCTTGGGCGATTTCCAGACCAATGTGCTCGATCTCTATACGCCGGAAGACCGCGCCGCCGGTGCGATCCGCGCCCACGACCGATCCGGCGGCGAGCGCCACTTCCCGCTCATGCGCTGCAGCATCGCCGTGCTGGAGATCGCCGAAGGCCTCATGCATGCGGATGTCAATCGGGTCAGCGCATCCATCGCGGCGATCAAGGCTTCAGCCAAGGCCAATCCGTCGGGACTGGTGTTCAGCAATCTGACGGAAGTTTAACCGGCATTCTGGAAATTGCGGACATTCGACAGGATTTCCTTCGACAGCGCCGCGATCAGTTCGCCGTCGGCGCCCTTGCGTGGAACCAGCACGAATTCCACGTCCTCGAGTGTGGGCAGCCGGCCAGCGGGAAGCTCCTGCAAGCCTGCCGGAACCATGCTGCGCGGTTGCACCAGAACACCCATGCCGGCTCTCGCTGCCGCAATCAGCCCGCTGAGGCTGCCGCAGGTGCAGACGATGCGCCAGGGAATCTGGTGCTTTTCCAGCGTCTCCAGCGCAACCCGTCGGGTGATGCTCGGCGGCGGAAAGGCGATCAGCGGCAGCGCCTTCTGCTTTCCAACCAGACGCGCCGGATCGCGCGCCAGCCAGACCAGCGGCTCGCGATAAACCAGTTCGCCGCGCGGATCGCCAAGGCGGCGCTTGGCCAGGACCAGGTCGATCTCGCCCCGGTCGAGCATCTCGTAAAGGACGCCGCTCAGAGACACAGTGAGTTCCAGGTCGACGGACGGGTGCGCCCGGCCGAAATCCTCCAGCACATCAGGCAAACGGCTGGTGACGAAATCCTCGGAAACGCCAAGGCGCAGATGGCCGCGCAAGCTGTTCTCGGCGAAAAGCGCCTGCACTTCGCCATTGATCGTCAGCATGGTCCGCGCATGGGCAAGCAGCGCCTCGCCATCCGGCGTCAGGGCAAGACGATGCGTATCGCGCTGCACCAGACTGCGGCCAAGCTGCGTCTCCAACCTTTGGATGTGCTGACTGACCGTGGACTGCCCAAGCCCCAGCTTTTTCGCCGCCATGGAAAAGCTGCCCATCTGCTCCAGGGCGACGAAACTGCGCAATTGCATGAGATCAAGCATATGAAATCCTGAATCATGATAAGTGTTATTCCTTGCATCCTATATCATGATAGTGGATGCTGCCGCAAATCTATCGTACCGGAATGACCACCATGTCCCGTTTTTTGCCTGACAATTTCACCCTGATGCTTATTGCGACCGTCGTGCTGGCATCGTTTTTTCCTGTCAGCGGCGTCGCCGCCGGTTATTTCGGTCTGGCGACGAAAGTGGCCATCGGGCTTCTGTTCTTCCTGCATGGCGCACGCCTGTCGCGGGATGTGGTCATTGCCGGGTTCCTGCACTGGAAGCTGCATCTGACGATTCTCGCGGCCACCTTCGTGCTGTTCCCGATTTTCGGCCTGGCTGCCGGTGTGCTTGTGCCGACAATCCTGCCGCCTGCCTTCTATACGGGCATCCTGTTTCTGTGCGTGCTGCCTTCAACGGTGCAGTCGTCCATCGCCTTTACATCGATTGCCGGCGGCAATGTACCGGCCGCCATCTGCTCGGCATCCGCCTCGAATATTTTCGGCATGTTCCTGACGCCGCTTCTGGCGGGCGTGCTGTTTTCCGCCAGCGGTCACGCCGGGTTTTCGCTGGATGCGCTGCAATCCATTCTGCTGCAATTGCTGGCGCCCTTCATCCTCGGACAGGTGCTGCAGCCATGGATCGGCGATTTCATCCGCAGCAAGAAGAAAATCCTGATGCCGGTGGATCGCGGCTCCATTCTGATGGTGGTCTATCTCGCCTTCAGCGAGTCGGTGAATGAAGGCCTATGGAAGACCATGTCGCTGCGCGATCTCGGCGTGGTCATTGCCGTCAACATCGTGCTTCTGGCACTTGTGCTGCTCACGACCATGTATGGCAGCCGCTGGCTGGGTTTCTCCAAGGAGGACGAGATCGCCATCACCTTCTGCGGTTCGAAGAAGAGCCTTGCCAGCGGCGTGCCCATCGCCACGGTGATCTTCGCCGGACAGAACATCGGCAGCATCGTGCTGCCGCTGATGCTCTTTCACCAGATCCAGCTGATGGCATGTGCCGTCATTGCTCAGCGCTATGCGGATGCCCGCAAGAAACAGGCATCCGCGGCATTGGTCCAATCCGCCGGGGATAAAAAGGCTGCAACAAGCGCTGCCGGTTAGGTGGCGCGGGTTTCCAGGCTCGGATCGACAAAGACCTGACCGAGCCAGACACCGCGAAGCGTGCGCGCGCTGACCACGAGCCAGACCATGGCAAGGGCGATCACCAGCACTTCCGCAAACAGGCCAATGCTGGCAACCGGGAAAATATGGCTCAGACGCAGGGTCGCCACGGCATAGACGCCCAGCGGGAATGTATAGCCCCACCAGCCCATGTTGAACGGAATGCCGTCGCGGAAATACCGGATGGTGATCATCACGGCCATGGCCAGCCACCACAGGCCGTAGCCCCAGAGGATTACGCCGGCAAGCAGGCTCGCGCCGGAGACAGCACTGGCGACAGCGCCCAATCCATGGGCGGTGAGGATGTCGGGCGCATTGGCGCTGAGCACGAACATGCCGAGTGCGCCGGTCCCGATCGGTCCGAGGGCAAGCCAGATCGACGCGGCCATATTCGGCGCCGGCAGCTTGTGCAGCGCCATGCGCAGGAACAGCACAACGAGAATGCACATCGCCAGCGGCACGGACAAGGCCCAGAGCACATAGCTGGCAAGAAGGACGGAGAGCTTCGTGGATGCATCGGTAATGTGCGGCAGGAGCAGGCCGCCACTGACCGCCGCAACTTCGCAGGCAACCACCGGCAGAAGCCAGACGGACGTCATCTGTTCCATCGCGTGGGATTGCCGGGTGAACATCATGAACGGTATGGCAAGGCCGATTCCGACGGAAAGGACCACGTCCAGCCACCAGAGCGCATAGGCGATGGCAATGGCGCTCTCGCCCAGCCGGGCAATACCGAACACCAGGAAACCGTTGATGATGGTCGCAAGCCCCATGGGAATGCAGCCGAAGAACATCGACATGACGGGATGATCGAACACCCGCTTCGCCTCTTGGCGATAGCGGAGCCAACGGGTGACATAGGCCAGGCTGCAGGCGGCGAAGAGCATCATATTACCCAGCCACAGCGCCTCGCCCAGGGCGAACACCGCGGCTTGGCCGGGGAATTGCCCCAAGGCAACGGAAAGAATGCCCGTCCCCATCGTCGTTGCAAACCAGTTGGGCGTGAACTGACGGACAATACCCAGTCTTTTGGGCGCAATCGAACGGGGAACGGAGCGTGTCGAGGTGTCAAGCGTGGTCATGATGAATCTCTGCGTCATTGGCAGAGCATCCTTAGCAAGCGCCAACCCATCAATTCCAACGCATTAAACTTGTCAAACCAATCGACTAAATCGAATGATCGCCTATACCCGCTCTTCCGCAAGGGAAACAAAGGCATCCGCCGCCTTGCTGCGATAGCGCTCGCGGTGATGCAGAAGATAGAACGGCCGTGGCATGGTCGGATAGGCAACTTCCCGCAACAATCTAGCGCGAAGCTTGGATGAGGCAACACTGCGTGATATCAGCGTCGCGCCCACGCCGGCCTCGACAGCTCCGATCACCGCCTCATTGCCCGGCAGCACCATGGCGATATCAAGCATGGTCACGTCCATGTTCACTGCGCCAAGCAACTGTTCAAAAGCCGAGCGGGTGCCGGAGCCCTTTTCGCGCAGGACCCAGGCGACGTCCCGCAAATCCTTCGCATCAATGGTGCGGTGCAGTGCCCAGGGCTGACCGGCAGCAACCACGATCACCATGTCATCCGTCGCCACGACCCTGGTCGACAGCAGCGCATGCTCGACCCTGCCCTCCACCAGCCCCAGTTCCGCCTCGCCCGCTTCCACAGCCGCCGCAACCTGCCGGGTGTTGCCGATGCGGATATCGAGCGTAATGCCGGGATAACGTTTCCTGTAGGCGGCAAGCATGTCCGGCAGCCAATAGCCGGCAATCGTCTGGCTTGCCATGATCGAGAGCTCACCGCGCATCAGACCGGCCAGATCGGTCAATGCGGTTTCGGCGGCCTTGGCCCGCGCGACCACGACGACAGCTTCCTTCAGAAACACGCGCCCGGTCTGGTTGAGAACGATGGAACGTCCGATCCGGTCGAACAGGGTGACGCCATGTCTGGTCTCAAGCGCGGTGATGGCTGCACTCACCGCCGACTGCGTCATGTTGAGAGCCGCCGCCGCATGGGTGATGTGCTCGCGCTCGGCAACCGCGATGAAGATGCGCAACTGGTCCAGCGTCATAAACAGTCTCTCAGCAAGGATTCGGCAACAGCTTCGCCAGATTACACATATTGCCGAGCCGCGCGGGGCCTAAATTTCCGGTTGCAGACAAAACAAAGGGGCCGCACACCGTGCAGCCCCTGTTTCGTCCAGCCCGGCCCGCCTATTACTGCGCCGCCGGCTGTGCCTGCACCCGGGACGCAATGGCTTCCATCAGCTTGGCAGCCAGGGTGTCATATTTTTCATCGTAATGATGATCGCCCTGCAGCTGTATCTTTTGCACCGTGCTGAGCGACGGGTCGTTGCAGGCGGTGTCATCCTCCTGCGTACCATAGACGCACAGCACCTTTGCCGGCGGCAGTTTGGCAACGGCGGGTGCCACCTCGTTGTCGCCGCCAAGACCGAGCCACGCGCCGACCGAAACCTGGAACGGCGTGGTTTCCTCCGTGCCGATCAGACCGACCATGGCGATGCGCTGCTGCAGGTGCTCGGGAATGAAGGGCCAGGCGAAGGGTACCGTGTTGGCCCCGAAGGAATAGCCGAGAAGAACCACGGGCAGCTTGCCTGTCGGATCGGCTTTCTTGATGATGCGGCCGATATCCTTGGCGATGTCTTCCGGCTTGCGCACCGACCAGTAATAGCGCAGGGAATCGACGCCGACGACATGCACACCCTCCTTGGCGATGATATCGCCGACGGATTTGTCGATATCGCGCCAGCCGCCATCGCCCGAGAAGAACACGGCGAGATATTTCGCCGGGCCGTTGCTGCTCGGAATATCGACGATCGGCAGGGTATCGGCGGAGGCATCTTCCTTGGCAATTTCCACTGCCGCGTCGGCCGCCATCTGCATGCGCTCAGGCTTAGCCGCAGCCAGCTTCTCCTGCGCCTTGAAATAACCGGGGGTCGGCGGGCCGGACGGTGCCGGATCGGCCTTTTCCCGCACGATCACCGCCGGATTGGGCAGGTCAGCATCATAGGAATAGCTGTAGCCCTGTCCGGCCACCGGCTCGAAATCCGCCCCTTCACAGGATGGCAGCTTGGTGTTGAGCGCAACGGTCGGGTCGAGCGCGACAGCCCCCGCAAGGGTTGCCGCCGGTGAATTGGCGACCGAGGCATAGGACATCACGCCGCCTTCACCAATGCCGATCATCACAGGATGCATATAGGTATCAAGAGAAATCATGCGCTGAGCTTCCTTCGCAAGGCCCTCAAGATCGGAGACGAAATAGGTGCATTCGCCCGTATCCTGATTGAGTTGCTGACGCCATCTTTCCAGATCGACCGTCAGGACGAGGAAACCGCGATCAAGCAGCAGCTTGGACAGCACCTCGTCGTCAGCACGGATACCGCCGGTCTGCGACACGAGGATGGCAATACCGGTTGGTTTCATGCTCGGCTGCAGCAGCGGGACTTCGCTCAGGCGTTCGGACGTGACCAGAATGCGCCCGGATGTCCAGAAAGCAAGCCTTGGCACATAGCGATAGGTGACGGAAAGAATGATGCTGATAATCACAAGCGCAGCAACAAGATACAGATAAGGCCTGCGTAGAAATTTCATCGTTTAAAGACCTCGAAGGGGCTGCCGCTCACCAGATTCGTTGCATCGATCAGGGAACGTGGTGTGGCAAGGCCTGGGGGGCAAATCAGATAATAGGGTGTCCATTTCGGACCGAACTTATCCTTGAACGCGCGCAATCCGTCAAATCGATAAAATTCAGCACCACGCCGGTAGATGAACGAACCGATGCGGTTCCAGCGGGACGCGAGATGACTGTCGGAAAGGCCGGACAAGGGAGCCGCACCAAGATTGAACCACTCATAGCCCTCTGCCTTCGCCGCCATCAGCAGATTGGCAAACAGGCCATCCATGATCACGCTCGACGCATCCGGCCGGTGCCGCATCAGATCAACAGCAATTTCCTTCTGCCCCGCGCCGCGCCAGACATTGGCAAAGGCGACGATCGCGCCGTCCTTGCGCAGGACCGCGATGTCGAAATGCGAGAGGTAAGCCACTTCGAACGAGCCGAGCGAAAAACGCTTTTCGGAGCCTGATTTCATTTCCAGCCAGGCATCGGACACCTCGCGCAATTCGTCCATGACCGCCGGCGTCTGCTCCTTGGGCAGGATTTCAAAGGAAATGCCTTCCTTTTCCAGCCGCCTCGCCGCATAGCGCAGCGGCTGGCGTTTTGAACCCTCCAGCGAAAAATCGCGCAGTTCGACGCGCGCAACTTCGCCCAGCTTGAGCGCCGTCAGACCCATGTCGAGGAACAATGGCAGGCGTTCCGGTCCAACGCCATAGAAGACGGTACGCGCGCCGGTGCGGTCCGCCATGTCGCGAAATGCCCAGGCAAGCCCCCCGACGACCCCGTCATCCCCGCCGACCGGTTCGCCCATCGATACCAGGCTGCCACCGGAGCGGGCGAACATCACAAAGCCACGCCCCTTGCCGTCCATCAAAAACCGTTTGTCGCCCAGAAGCGCCAGCGCATCGGAGGCGCGCGGTGACTGCGCCACCAGATCCGGCACGTCTTCCGGAATGGGTTGGGCACGCAATTTGCCGCGCCCGACACCATTGATCACGGTGTTGATGGTGATCGCCGCCAGCAGGGTCAGCAACAGCACGCTGCCGCGCAGGAAGCGGGATGCCTGCGCATCCCAGGCAAATTCCCACCAGAGCTGGTTGGCATATTCCACATGGCGATAGGCGAAGAAGCCAAGCCACAGCACGGCAAAGGCCGTGGTGCCGATACTGGCGAGCCAGCCCCAGGTCAGCTTGAAGCTTTCCCCCATCGGCTTGCGGTAAAAGGAATCGCCGAACAGCAGGAGGACGCCTGCCATCAGGGTCAAGGCCAGTGCTTCTTCCCAGTCGAGCCCCTTTGCCAGGGAGAAGACCGCTCCAAGGCTGAAGAGAACAACGGCCATCACCCAGGCGCGCCACAGCCGCCGCGCCAGTCCCCGCGCCACGATAAGCAGCGCCAGACCGACGAAGCTCGCGCCGAGATGCGACATTTCCAGGAACGGCATCGGTACGAAATCGGAGAGGACCTCCAGGCGGCGGGTGAAGTCCGGCGTGACCGAAGAAATCAGAAGGACAATACCGCCGAGAAAGGCGATACCGGCGGAAAGCGGCGGTATCAGCGTTTCGAACACCCGCACGGCCAGCATGGTCGGCCCGGCGATAAGATGACGGCGGCGCAGTATTTCCGAGATGACGAAGCCGATGATGGCGACAAGGAACGGAATGAGGGTATAGATCGCCCGGTACGCCAGCAACGCAGCAATCGCGTCGGGATTTGTGCCAATCCCCAGACCGGCAATCATCGTGGCTTCAAACGCGCCGATACCGCCCGGCGCATGGCTGATGATGCCGAGGGCCACGGCCACCACGTAGATCAGCGCAAAGGCGGCGATACTGGGCACGGCCCCGTGGGGCATAAGGACATAGAGGGTTGCCGCCGCTGCGGCCACGTCGATCAATCCCGCAATGATCTGCAGCATGGCGCCCTGCGACGACGGCAGGCGCACCGACACGCGGCCGATACGCAGCGTGCGCTCGCGGCGTGACAGCCAGTAAAGCAGGACCGCGACCGCAAGCAGAATGGATGCACCAATCATCTGGTCGATCGCCGGACCGAACGACACAATCCAGGGAATGCGCGTGGGATCGATCACCAGCGCAACGGCAATCATGATGGTGAAGGCAAACCAGATCGCCAGCCATGACGTGCCGATGATCCGGCCGATATCGGCCACGTTGATGCCTTCGGCGGCATAGACCCGGTAACGCAGCGCGCCGCCGGTCAGCAGCGAGAATCCGAGCGCATTGGAAATGGCATATCCGGCACCGCCGGCCATGGCGGAGATATAATAGGGCACACGCTTGGGCGCGATGGTTTCCACCGCCACCACGTCATAGAGCGCGACCGCGGCAAAACTGACAAAGGTAAAGAACAGCGCCAGCAACAATGTGCTGTTCGGTATCGCGTGGATCGAATGCTTGACGGCCTTGAACGAAATCTCGCTGGACAAATGCGTCAGGACCAGCAGGCTGAGGACAGCCACGCCGACGCCGAAGAAGGCGAACATCGCCGATTTCGTGCGTTTTCCCCACGGCAATTTGAGCTGCGAGCGCGCGTTAATTCGCTGCAGCGCTTTCTCGTTGCTATGAACCGGAGACGTGGCGGGGTCAGAAATCAATGCGTCGTCTTTCCAATGGCGCCAAAATCCCCATGACTTTGGCCAGGCGTGATAAGCTATGTAATAATGGCGGCAGTATGCCACAACACAAACGCTCGATTTTGGCCGGGCCAAAATCGAGTGCACTATTGTGTGCTAGTTATTGCATTCTGATGAATTGCGCTACTGGGAGTAGGATTTGCTGCGCTAGGCCGCCTGATCCAGTGCAAGGTGGCGGTACGACCCCGGAGCCCGTACTCTTCCGACAGCTGCGGATGGCGGAGCAAGCCCCATCCCTTCGGCAATGGCCGTTGCCACCGAGTTGCTGTTCTGGATCAGGAACGAATAGCCCAGACCGGATGCGCGGATGCGCGACGCCACATCCACCGCTGCACGCCATTTTGTGGCGATGGCCGTATAATTTCCTTCGAGCAACAGTGTGGTGCGCGATGTCGGGCGCACATAGAACTCGGGACAGTAGATCAGGTCGCGCTTGGAATAGTCGGTTACAACCGCCGTCAGCCGGCCGCGAATGGCGCAGTAGTTGAAACTGCCGTCCGCATTGGCTGCACCGCCGTTGATCTCATAAAGCGGCCTGCCCGTCTCGTCGGTCCACACCACAAAATTATGGCTCGCAATCCCGGCAAAGCGCGGGATCGGATAGGAGCCAAAGAGAATGCGGTGGTTCATAAACGGGTGCTCTGGAGTTCTGGTTCGAGGAAATCAGAATCTTCAATAGACCATTTGATTTCAAAGACAACAGGGACGTTTCTAACAAAAATGTTATACGGATTTGCTTAGCCGGAACACCATCAACCTACAGACACAAAACTGTCAAACTTGAGCGCCTGCCGGTCCATTTTGGACCGGTTTGGCGCTGACCCGCATAAAACTGATCGAGATATCCCCGCAGATCAGCGCCAAAATTTATTTTGCATGTTTTCGCTGCTGACACCGCGAAAACACTTCCCTTCGCTGGCAAAATTCAGCGCAACGGGTCTTGAGATCAGACGACCCGCGCCCGAATCTCGCCGATGCCATCGACGCCGCCATGCATTTCATCGCCGCGGACGATGGCGCCCACACCGGCCGGCGTGCCGGAAAAGATCAGGTCGCCCGCCTTAAGCGTGAACAATGTCGAGAGATAGGCGATGGTTTCCGGGACATTCCAGATCAGCTGCCTGAGATCACCGCGCTGGCGTTCCTGACCGTTCACCTTGAGCCAGATGGCACCGGACGATGGATGGCCGATCTTTGCAGCCGGAACGATAGCGGAACAGGGTGCGGAAGCCTCGA
The DNA here is from genome assembly GCF_044760925.1 of Phyllobacterium sp. NPDC097923. Taxonomy (NCBI): domain Bacteria; kingdom Pseudomonadati; phylum Pseudomonadota; class Alphaproteobacteria; order Hyphomicrobiales; family Phyllobacteriaceae; genus Phyllobacterium; species Phyllobacterium sp. NPDC097923. Next base: position 2,015,444 of record NZ_JBIWBL010000001.1, read on the forward strand.
AAGCCTTGGCCACGTCCCACGGGCGCCCCAGTTTCTTGGCTTCCCCCTGCAAGTCGCGCCGGGTCATATCGAGGCCGACCGCGTAGCCGAAGACATGATCGAGTGCGCTGTCGACGGCGATGTCGGTTCCGCCCTTCCCTAGCGCAATGACCATTTCCATCTCATAGTGAACATCGCTGGAGCCGCTGGGATAGGGGAAATCGCCATTGCCGGTGACCAGCGCATCCGGATTCTTCTGGAAAAAGAACGGTGGCTCGCGGTTCGGATCATGACCCATTTCGATGGCGTGATCGGCGTAGTTTCGCCCGACACAGTAAATCCGGTGCACGGGAAACAGCTTTTCCGAACCGGTCACCTGCAAAACCGGCTGGGAAACGGGCTGGAAAACAAATTGATCGTTCGGCATTATGGGCCCTTCACATGAGATTGATGACCGTGATCGGATTCGATCTTGGCAAGCTGTTTGGCACGCTACACATGGTATAGAAGTCAGACAATCGTCCAATGCAATCCGGCAAATGCAGCGTCATTGTGCCCTGTAGCAGGAATGTTCAGCCTTTATGGATCAAAGATTCGTGCATGAAAGAACAGGCGTCACCGACGATGACGCGGGGTTGCTGGACCTGGTCCAGCATGCGTGCTTCCAGTATTTCTGGGATGGTGCTCATCCCCATAGCGGGCTGGCCCGCGACCGCACCGGTAAAAATGCCGACCCGAAGAACGATCTCGTTGCCGCAGGGGCAAGCGGATTCGGTTTCATGGCCATACTGGTGGCAATCGAGCGCGGCTGGATCGAGCGGCAGGCGGCCCTCGGCCGGATCGGAACAATGCTGACGGCGCTGGAACAGACCAAACGCTATCACGGCGTGTTTCCGCATTTCTTCCATGGCAGAGACGGGTCCACCATCCCCTTTTCCAGGCGCGATGACGGCGGCGACCTCGTCGAAACCGCATTCCTGCTGCAGGGTTTGATCTGCGTGCGGCAGTATTTTGGCGCACCAGTTCCGGAAGAAACTGCGCTGCGCGACCGTATCAACCATCTCTGGCACGCTGTCGAATGGACCGCACACATCAAGCATGACGAAAAGGTCCTGTACTGGCACCACAGCCCCCGCTATCACTTCGCCCGCAATGTACCGATCCGCGGCTGGAATGAAGCGTTGATCGCCTATGTCCTGGCGGCAGGCGCCCCAAGGCACGGCATTGATGCCGACATCTATCATGAGGGTTTTGCCACCGGCAGCCAGTTCATCAACGGGCGGGATTATTACGGCATCACCCTGCCGCTCGGCCCCGATTATGGCGGGCCGCTGTTCTTCGCCCATTATTCGTTCTGCGGCCTCGATCCGCACGGGCTTTCCGACCACTATGCCAATTACTGGCAGCAGAACTGCAACCATGCCCGCATCAATTACCAGCACTGCGTCGAGAACCCGCATGGGTATCGCGGTTATGGCCCGGACAGCTGGGGCCTGACCTCGAGCCACGGCCCCACCGGCTATGTCGTCAGCTCTCCGGCCTCGGATTTCGGCCTGATCGCGCCCACGGCCGCCCTTTGCAGCCTGCCCTATCTGCCCGAGGAGGCCATGAATGCCTTGCGGCACTTTTTCCAACTGCCCCAGGCCAAGATGTGGGGACGCTTTGGCTTTGTCGACGCATTTTCACCGACCAGCGGATGGTTTGCCCGTACCTATCTCGGTATCGATCAGGGACCCGTGGTTGCCATGATCGAGAACCATCGCACCGGCCTGTTGTGGAACCTGTTCATGAGCGCTCCGGAAATTCAGGACGGGTTGCGCAAACTCGGTTTTTCCAGCCCGCATCTCGCCGCTGCCCGGCAGGAAATTTTGGAACCATTGGGCTGATTGTGCATTGCCACAAGCGGAGCGGCCGGCCACATTCTGCCGGATCGCGGCAGCCATCGGGGAGTATTCATGCAGGTTCATGCCGTTTTCAACCGCGATGGCGGCACCTTTCGCACCCTCGACATTGCGGCATTCGCCCTGAAGGCAAAAGAAATCTTCGAACAGCATGGCCATACCTTCCAAAGCGATATCGTGGCCGGCAAGGATATCGTGAAGGCGCTCGAGAATGCGGCCGCGAGGGATCGGGACGGCGTGCTGATGGCAGGTGGCGGCGATGGAACCATTTCCGCCGCTGCAGCCGTCGCCTGGAAGACCGGAATTCCGCTGGCAGTGCTGCCCGCCGGAACCATGAACCTCTTCGCCCGGTCGCTGAAAATACCGCTTGAGCTGAATGCGGCGCTCGAGAGCCTCGCCAGCGGTGTGATTAGCGCAACCGATATCTCGACCGCCAATGAGCGCGCTTTCGTGCACCAGTTCGCCATCGGCTTTCAACCGCGGATGATCAAGCTGCGCAACACGCTGGAATACAGTTCCCAGTGGGGAAAGCGCCTGGCCAGCATGCGGGCATTTGCCAAGGTGATAGGGCGCCCGCCCCGCTTTGCCGTCCGGCTGACCATCGACGGCGCATCAACCGAGCGGACAGTCTCGGCGATTTCCGTCTCCAACAACCCCTATGGCCGGGGCTTGCTGCCGATCGCCGACAGCCTGGATCAGGGGAAGCTCGGTGTGTACATCGCCGACCGGATATCGCTTCCATCCCTCGCCAAATTGGCCGCCACCGTCCTGATGGGGTCATGGCGCAACAACAACGACGTGGACGAGATATTGGCCGGGGAGGTCGACCTGCATTTTCCGCATCTTCATGGCCGTAAAAGAGCCACCATAGATGGCGAGCTCATCCCGCTGGAACGCGACGTCGTCATCAAGGTGCATGCGGGCGCGTTGCGGGTGCTGGTTCCGGCAGAGCCTTCACCCAAATGAAAACGGCGTGACTCTCGCCACGCCGTTTGAACGAAAGCTGAAGGCAATCAGCCTTCCTGCTGCTGCGCCTGCTTCTTCTTCGACTTCTTGGTTGGAGCTGCCGTGCCGCCAGCGGCTTTCTTGGCAGCAGCCGCCTCTTCCGCGGCAACCTGGTCGGCGCTCTTGGGCATTGTGTCGACGACGGAGCGGACTTTGCCCTTGTCGGTGACGGTGCACAGCGCATTGCGGATATCGACTTTCAGGGAGACTTCGTTGACGCCACCGCCGACAGCGCGTTCATCGACGGCCTTGATATTGCTCGCCGAAAGCACGTATTTGCTCGCTGCGGCAGCAATGCACGGCGCTGCGAGTTCCGAACTGACGGGCGGGCGGACCGGAGAGAATGTTGCGAATGTCGGGCCTGCACTCGGCTCGCCGGTTGTGGAACATGCGGCAAGGGGAATGAGAACTGCCAAGGGGGCAATCCGGCTTAGAATAGAGGTAGGCAGGCGCATGGCTTTCTCCGCAAAGTCTCGTCGCAGGATGATGTCTGTTTAGGCCGGAAACTATTCGCTTTTACCCATTTGTCTAGTGGCACAATCGCCACAATGGGACTTTATTGCCACAATCCCCAGATCGCTCCTTATGGTGTAACAGTGAGCATCCAGTTCAGAACGCCGCGCCAATCCGACATGCGGATGGGCGTTCCGTGGTTGCCTGTCTCGAAACGGACGAACCGCACCGGATAACCTTTCGTCGTACTGCGTATTTTCTGGTAGAACGCTTCCTGATTGTCGATCGCGAACACCGGATCGCGGCTGCCGTGACCAAAGAAAACCGGTATGCGCCGCTTGTAGGCGGGCGAACCGATGAACTTGTCCTCCCACAGGGAACCCAGCATTACCAAGCCGGAAATGTTTTTCGCTGCTTCCGCATCCTGCGCCAGTCCCCAGCACAGCGAGCCACCCATGGAACCGCAGGCGACAAACAGCTTTGCCTGCGGCGATTGCGACTTGAAGTAGGCAATGAGCCCGGCAACCTGTGCCACACCCTTGTCGCCAAAGTCGCGGAAATCGGGCGTGAGATAGAGCCCGCCATTGAGAACCATCAGGTTCTTGATGCGGTTGAAATTGCCGCCGAAGGTAAAATCATTCATGCCCTGCTGGCGGTTGCCGCCCTGCCCGTGCAGATAGATCGTGATCACGGATGCGCCGGGCTCGATTTTCCCTGCAGCCATCACCTTGACCGGGCCGATGGCGGTGGTCACCACCAGATCCTTCTGCATCCGCTTGGCGGCAAGATCGATATACCGGCGCTTGACCCGCAGTTCCGGCACATCGTCGCGGCCATTGATATCGCGCATCTCATTGTAATCGACCACGGTGTAGTCGCCGCCATCGGCTGTCTTCATGATGCCGGGATAGGCGAACAAGTCATCCTTGAAAGGCGCAAGCTGCGCGGCACATGCCGCGCTGGAAAGACCGATGGCAGCCAGCGCGCCAAGAAAAATAGTCCTGAACAAATGCAAATCCCCTGATTATCGTGCCGCTGCCACGATGGTGCCTCCGGCCAGCCGAAGCATATCGGGCGTGTCGACGTCAATGGCCGCCGCTTCGCCAAGCTCTACATCAATGACCGGAATATCGCCACGCTCCACCAGATGCCGTGCGCCGACATCGCCGGCCAGCGTAAAAACCTCGTCGAAGAGGAAGCGCGGCAGGATGACGGGATTGCCACGTTTGCCCTTGAAGGTTGCGCGGACGACCGTTTGCCCGCCGACACCCTGGAATTGCCGGATCATGGTTTGCAGATCGGACGCGGACAAGGCAGGCATATCCGCGAGCATGATCATGACGCCGTCCGAGGATGCCGGAACGTGACGGATGGCCGCGTGCAATGACGAGGCAAGCCCGCTGGCATGATCCGTGTTGAGCACAATGTTCACGGGCAGCCCGTCCAGCGCGGCGCTGCATTCCTGCGCCATGTAGCCGAGGACGGCAATCACCGGCTCGCCTCCGGCCTGGACGGCCAGTTCCGCTGACCGGCGGATCAGCGGCACGCCATCGAATGTGGCCAATAATTTGTTGGCGCCGCCCATGCGGCTCGACCGCCCGGCGGCAAGAACGGCTATGGCGACCGCCGGCCTTGGCAGCGGCGGCCTGGGGTCTCTTGGCTGTGGCCGGGTCGGAATTTCCATCAGGAGGCCGCCAACGCCCATACCGACAATATCCGCCTTGGTGACCGGAATATCGGCCAGGAGCCGGTCGATCACCCAGTCAAATCCATTTTCCTTCGGGCTTCGGGCACAGCCGGGCGCGCCAATAACCGGCTTGCCGCCGAGTTCGCCCAGCACCAGCAGGTTGCCGGGATCGACGGGCATGCCAACATGATGAACAATGCCCCCCACGTCCCGGATGGCTGCGGGAACCACGTCATCCCCATCGACCACGGCGGACGCGCCGAAAATGATCACCATATCGCTGTTGCGATGCATCTGCCGGATGGATGCCGCCAGCGCGGCTGTCTCGTGGACCGGGCGTAATTCTCCGATCAGGCTCCCGCCGCTGGCGCTCACACGCGCATCGACAACCCGCATGGTCTTGTCGAGCACCGAGGATTTCACCGACGCGAGCGTCGTCTGGATCAGGCCGACGCGCGCACCGGAAAAGGCATGAACACCAAAAGCATCACGCTGGTGTGCAAGCGTGGCGATTTCATCGAGAACGGCCTTCGATACGGCAAACGGGATGATCTTGATGGTGACAACCATCTGCCCCGGCTCCACCCGCTCGAATGGTTTGAGCGTGGCTATCGTGACCGACGCATCCACCGAATTGATCGCATTGATCAGGTCGGCATCCACCGTAAAAAGCCCGGCGGTCTGCGCGTAGCAGTTCACCCGTCCGGTGGAGGCAGGGCCGGCCTGAATGCCGAAGCACTGCAGGGCAGCGGTTATCTGCCGGGCGGCAGCATTTTCCTCGACGTCACCGGCATCAAGGCGCGCCGCCGTGACATGGGTAACACCGGCACCGCGCAATTGCGCGATATCGTCTCCAGTCAGGACATGTCCCTTTTTCAGCTTGACCGCGCCCGCATGGGTGGAATGGGCAAGAATGGCGCCGATGGCCTGATCGAGGGGGGTATCGCCGAAAATCATGCGGTCTTTTCCAGTGTTTGGGCCGTACGCAGCCGGCGTGCCCGGAAGGCCTTGATGACTTCCGCCAGCACGGCGACGGCAATTTCCGCCGGACTTGCCGCACCGATGTCGAGGCCGATCGGCGCATGGATGGCGGCAATGCTTTGCTCGTCCAGGCCGAGTGCCTGCAACCGCTCCACCCGCTTGGCATGGGTTTTGCGGCTGCCGAGCGCACCGATATAGAAGCATCCGGCCTTCACGGCCTGTTCCAGCGCATAATCGTCAATCTTCGGGTCGTGAGTCACCACGGCAACAGCCGTATAGGCATCGAGCGGGCGGCCTTTCAGCGCATCCTGCGGCCATTCGGCCAGAAGCCGCACATCGGGAAAACGGTCCGGCGTGGCGAAGGCCGTGCGCGGATCGATGATCTCCATGTCATAGCCCGCCAGCCGTGCCATCGGCGCCAGCGCCTGGCTGATATGCACGGCACCGATCACCACGAGACGCGGCGGCGGCAGGTGAACGTTGAGAAAGAACGACCGGCCGTCCACCGCGGCGACGCCGGACTGTCCGGACAGGAATGCCTTCGCGATCACTTCACCCAGTTGCCCGGCGACAGGATCGCCCTCCCGGATGACCCGGTCGCGGCCGTCGCCGAGATCCGTCAACAGCAGCGCCGCCCTGCGGGCCCGGCGTTCAATATTCAGTTTCTTGAGGCAATAGGGATCCATGATGCAATCTCAGCCAAGCCGTTCAACATAGACTTTGATGCGGCCGCCGCAGGACAGGCCGACCTGCCATGCCGTTTCGTCGGCAACACCAAACTCCAGCAGCCGGGGTTCGCCGGTGGTGATCACATCCATGGCCTCGGCGATCACCGAACCCTCGACACAGCCGCCGGAAACCGAGCCTTCAAAATTGCCCTTTTCATCAATGACAAGGTGGCTGCCGACCGGACGCGGCGCCGATCCCCAGGTTTCGATGACCGTGGCAATGGCAACGTCACGCCCGCCGGACATCCAGCGCTCGGCGACGAGCAGCGGATCGTGTTCACTTGTGCTTTGCTGTGTCATGGCCATGCCTCCCGTACCATTATGCGTATAAGCTGGGTTGCTGGGAAGAACTTTGCAACCAGCGCTTGGGATCATCGCGCTTTTCCGATGGGCGGCTCAATGCCTGGCACAAATCCTCCAGCGCATCGAGATTGTGCACGGCGCGAAAATCATCGACATAGGGCAGCATGGCCCTGACGCCGCGGGCGCGCGGCTCGAAACCTTCAAAGCGCAGCAGCGGGTTCAGCCAGATCAGGCGGCGGCAGGATTTTGCCAGCCGTTCCATCTCCGCCTCAAGCCCGCTGGTTTCCTCGCGCTCAAGGCCATCGGTAATCAGCAGCACCACCGCCCCCTGCCCAAGCACCCGGCGCGACCACTGACGATTGAACACACGCAGCGTCTCGCCGATGCGCGTTCCGCCCGACCAGTCGTGCACGGCGCCGGTGCAGTGCGCAATCGCATCGTCCGGGTCGCGGTAACGCAGCGGGCGGGTGATATTGCTCAGGCGCGTTCCGAAGACAAAACAATGCACACGGCGGCGCTTGGCCATCATCGCATGCATGAAATGCAGGAAAATGCGGGTATACTGGCTCATCGAGCCGGAAATATCGGCAAGAACCACCAGGGGCGGGTGAATTTCCCGCCGCGACCGGAATTTCGGCAGGATGAGGTCGCCGCCGGTTTTCAGGCTCGACCGCATCATCGCCCTGGGATCGATGCGCGGGCCCTTCGGATCGGCCCGGAAGCGACGCGTCGCCACTTCATCGACCGGCAGGCGGAGCTGATCCATGGCGCGCCGCGCCTGCGCCAGTTCATCGGCAGTCATCTGGGCGAAATCCTTCGACCGCAGCACTTCCCTGCCGGAAAAGGTGAAACGCGCATCGATATCGATATCCGGCGGCCGCTCTTGCGGCGCGTTGCGGGCCGTGCCCTTGAACAGCGCTTCAGCAACACGGGCTTCCGCGGCCTTCGGCTTCGGCCGTTCCCGTGCCACGGCAACCGGCGAGAACATCGCCAGCATTTTCTCGATCAGCTCGCGCGAGCGCCAGTACAGCCGAAATGCCTCGTCAAAGGTGGCGTGATCCTCGCGCCTGGTGACAAGCACGCTGTGCAGCGTCCAGTAAAAATCGTCGCGCGAACCGATGCCGCCGGCAAGCACCGCCTCGATGGCGTCCTTGACCGCCGCCGGGCCGACCCGCAAACCCGCGTTGCGCAAGGTCCTGGCGAAATAGACGATGTTATCCGCCAGCCGGCTGTCCTGCCGGGGAGTTTGCGGGGAAGAAGCGAATGTCTCCATGTCAAGCCGCGTTCAATTCTGCCTTGACCTCATCGAGAATGCGCCGTCCTTCGCCCGTTGCGATGCGCGCAATATCGTCCTGATATTTGAGCAGCACGCCGATGGTGTCGGAGATGGTTTCCGGATCGAGCGCCAGCTTGTCCATCTCGGTCAAGGCACCCGCCCAGTCGATGGTTTCGGCAACGCCGGGCAGCTTGAAAAGGTCCATGTCGCGCAATTTCTGCACGTAGCGGACAATTTCCGCCGACAGCCGCTCATTGGCGGCAGGCACCTTGCGCCGGACGATTTCCAGCTCCCGTTCCGCCGAGGGATAATCCACCCAGTGATAGAGACAGCGGCGCTTCAGGGCGTCGTGGATTTCCCGCGTGCGGTTGGTGGTGATGATGACAATCGGCGGTTCGGCGGCGACAATGGTGCCGAGTTCCGGCACCGTCACCTGATAGTCCGACAGAACCTCCAGCAGAAAAGCCTCGAAGGCCTCATCGGTCCGGTCCAGCTCATCGATCAGAAACACCGGCGCCCGGCCAGGTTGGCCCGAAAGCGCCTGCAGAACCGGCCGCCGGATCAGGAATTTTTCAGAAAAGACATTGCGTTCGATGGCTGTCTTGTCGGCTATGCCGGTCGCCTCATCCAGCCTGATCTCGATCATCTGCGCGGCGTAATTCCATTCATACACGGCGGAGGAGATATCGAGGCCTTCATAGCATTGCAGGCGGATCAGCGGCCGATCCAGCGTCGACGCAAGAACCTTGGCAATCTCGGTCTTGCCGACGCCGGCTTCGCCTTCAAGAAACAAGGGCCGTTTCATCCGCAGGCTGAGAAACAGCACCGTCGCCAGCGCCCGGTCCGCCACATAGCCGCCGGTTTCAAGCAGTGCCAGCGTCGCGTCGATCGATTGCGGCAATGATGAAACAGTCTGGTCGGCCATGAAATCTCCGTTTTGGACCTATTCCCCTACACCATGATAGGAGCGGTTGAGATAGACAAGCGATTGGCCGCGTTCCCCGGTATTGAGCGCGGTGACCTTGCCGTAGATGACATAATGCGTGGCAACCTCATGGGTGGCAATGATGCGGCAATCAAAACTGGCGAGTGCGTTCATCAGCACTGGCGCACCGGTCTGCAGCGTTTGCCACTGCCCGAGGGCGAACCGGTCCTCCTGCGGCAAATCCCCCTTGCCGGAAAAGGCCTCGGAAATCGCCCGCTGGTCCGCCGAAAGCACGTTCAGCGCGAAAACCTGGTTTTCGATGAAAAGATGATTGAATTCGTGTTGCCGGTTCAAACAGACCAGAATGGTGGCCGGATTGTCGGATACGGAACATGCGGCAGAAATGGTCACGCCGCGTCTGCCCGCCGGTCCATCGGTGGTAATGACGTGGACCGCTTCCGCAAAATGACTCATGGCATTGCGGAATGCGAGAGGTTCTATTTTCTGGTCCTTGGCGATGAGCACAGTTTTATTTCCGTTGTCCAAATCATCACTAACGCAACACGCGGCCGAACTATAGCTGTAGAATATTTTTTCTGCGGCTTGGACTCTTTCCGGCGGAACGAGCCAATATTATCGCGCTATGCTTACCCTTTTATATAGAGCCGGATTGCACAGAGTGAAGGAAACAGTTACCCAAATCGAAAGTTTCGTCATCCGCCATCTCGAAGGTACGGCAATATCGCAATGAATCCCATGATACGAGCCGCGACGCTTGGTCTGTGCCTGTTGTTCGGCAGCGTCGCCTATGCACAGGACAAGATCGGCGTCATTGCACCGCTCTCCGGTTCCTTTGCGCGGCTTGGCAATCAGTTGGTCGACGGTGCCAATGCCGCGGTTGCCGGCAACAAGCAGGGGCAGGACATCAGCGTTGTGACCGCCGACGACAAATGCGATGCGGCAGGCGGGGCCGCCGCCGCCCGGGAAATGGTGCTGGCCAATGCGACGATTGTGGTCGGTTTTCTCTGCACGGAATCGCTTGAAGCCGCCCTGCCCATCCTCGGGCAGAAGGGCATTGCCGTCATTACACCCGGGGTTCGGGATTTGACCCTGACGGAAATGCGCGCGGATACGCCCTATCCGGTGTTCCGCATCGCCTCCTCCGAGCGCAATGCCGCCCGTGAGACCGGCGACATACTGGTGAACCTCTGGCGGACCACGCCCTTCGCCATCATCGATGACGGCACGATTTTCGGGCGTGAGATCGCCGCCACGGTGCGGGGGCGGCTGGAGGAAAAGGGCCTGAAGCCGGTGTTTGCCGATACCTACCGCCCCGGCCTCGACAATCAGAATGCGCTGGTCGGGCGCCTGAAGCGGGCCGGAGCGACACAGGTTTTCGTCGGCGGCGAACGGGATGACGTCGCTGCCATCGGCCGCAGCGCCGTGGCGCTCAACTATCCCCTGACGATCATCGGCGGTGAATCGCTCAAGGCAACCGCCAGCGGCGGCGATCTGTCCGTGGGAACGCTGATGATCGCACCGCGCGATCCGGAAACCCTCGAGAGCGCCCGCAATGCCAGCAACGCCATGGAACTCGCCGGCAAAGTGCCCGAAGGTTATGCCATTCCCGCCTACGCCGCAGCGGAAGTTGCTGTCCAGCTGCTGACGACCGCGCAGGCCCAGGCCGCTTCCCTGTCCGATCTTCTCAGGAAAAACGTCTTTGAAACCGCCATCGGGCCCGTGCAGTTCGACGCCCACGGCGAGCGCATTGCCGATACGTTTCGCCTGCAGCGCTATGATGGAAAACAGTTCGTGCAGGAGACCAACTGATGCCGCTGAAGACAGGACCGCGCAACCTCATCACCGATGTCGCTGGTCTGAGCATCGGCAATACAGCGGATGCAACCATCAAATCGGGAACCACCGTCATCCTCTGCGATGAACCCGCGACGGCCGCCGTACAGGTTCTTGGCGGCGCGCCCGGCACCCGGGAAACCGATCTGCTCGAGCCGCACAACACGGTTGAAACCATCAATGCACTGGTTCTGTCGGGCGGTTCGGCCTTTGGCCTCGATGCCGCATCGGGCGTGCAGGCGGCCCTGCGCGAAAAGCGCATCGGCTTCAAGGTGGGCGGCCAGCGCATTCCGATCGTCCCTGCCGCCATCCTGTTTGACCTGATCAACGGCGGCGACAAGGATTGGGGCCTTTATCCACCCTATCGCGAGCTTGGCTATCAGGCCGTGCAATCCGCATCGCGCGATTTTGCCCTCGGCAGCACCGGCGCCGGTACGGGCGCACTGGTGACCGGCCTGAAAGGCGGGCTCGGCTCGGCCTCATCCATCCTGCCGAACGGCGCGACAATGGGCGCGCTGGTGGCCGTCAATGCCCTGGGATCGGTGACCGTCGGGCGCAGCCGCCACTTCTGGGCCGCTCCCTTCGAAATTGGCGACGAGTTCGGCGGACTTGGCCTGCCGCATCCGCTTCCCGCCGACGCGGCAGAGATCAAGACAAAATTCAAGGAAGCGGCAGCAGATACCAACACGACCATCGGTGTCATCGCCACGGACCTGCAATTGACCAAGGCACAGGCCAAACGTCTCGCCATCGCGGCGCATGATGGTTTTGCCCGCGCCATCTGGCCCTCGCATACGCCATTCGACGGCGATCTGGTGTTTGCCCTTGCAACCGGCACCGCCGGCCGCGCGCCCGAGATCGACGAATTCATCGAATTGTGCGCAGCAGCGGCTTCCACCATGGCACGGGCCGTCGCGCGCGGCGTGTTTGCGGCAACAGCGGCTCCAAACGACCTGTTTCCTGTGTGGAACACCCGGCCCTGACGGTTTTCATTGTGCGGTCCGGACGCGCGTGGTAACGGGCGCGCACAACATTTCTACCGGAGAACGCCATGAGCCGCCCGCTTGTCATCGCCCCGTCCATTCTCGCTTCCGACTTTTCGAAGCTCGGTTCGGAAGTCACCACCGTGCTCAAGGCAGGGGCCGACTGGGTGCATATCGACGTCATGGATGGCCATTTCGTGCCGAACATCACCTTCGGTCCCGAAGTGGTCAAGGCCATCCGCCCGTTGACCTCAGCGGTTTTCGACACCCATTTGATGATTGCGCCGTGCGATCCCTATCTCGAAGCCTTTGCCAAGGCTGGCTCGGATATCATCACCATTCATGCGGAGGCTGGTCCGCACGCCCACCGCTCGCTGCAGGCCATTCGCGCCCTTGGCAAGAAAGCCGGCATCGCCATCAACCCCGGCACGCCAGAATCTGCCATCGAATATATGCTGAATGACGTCGATCTGATCTTGGTCATGACCGTCAATCCCGGCTTTGGCGGCCAGAAATTCATTTCCGAGACCCTGGACAAGATCCGCAAGGTCAAGGCGATGATCGGCGACCGCCCGATCGATCTGGAAGTGGATGGCGGGATCACCGCCGACACCGCCGGATTGGCAACACAGGCGGGCGCCAATGCGCTGGTTGCCGGTTCTGCCGTGTTCAAGGGCGGATCGGAAGCAAGCTACCGCGCCAATATCGAATTGATCCGCAACGCAACCATCAAGGGCTCGTGATGCGCCTTTCCCTCCTGCTTCGCGCCGCCCTCGCCGTTCTGGCCGTGGGTTTTTCGCCAGTGGCGGCACGGGCAGGCGATGTTGCAAAACTCGACATTCTTGGCTTTTCCAAAGACGGCAAGGTTTTTGCCTTCGAGGAATATGGTGTCCAGGATGGCTCCGGCTTTCCCTACGCCAACCGCTATTATATCGACACGGCGACCGACGCCTTTCTTCCCAAGACACCGGTGCGGGTGCGCCTCGACGATGAAAAGGCTTCTCTTGCCGATGCCCGCGAAAAGGCTGGCCGGGATGCACAGGGGCTCACCGGGCTTTCCGACACGGAACTGCGCGCCAATGCAGGCGATACGGTCGCAGCCAACCCGATCACCGAACTGTCGGCCGACAAGTTCAAGACAACGTTCAATCCGCGCCCGGTTTTCCCTCCCATGGATGAGCCGCTGACGGTGCAACTGCAGGAAATCGATGTCCCACGTCCGGACAAATGCCCGGAACCGGAGGGGTACAAGGGGTTTCGCCTGACGATCCAGCAGGGCGCATCCACCGATATCAGGACGCTACACGAAGATAAATCCATCCCGTCGAGCCGCAATTGCCCGCAAGGCTACAGCATCGGCGCCGTCCAGACTTTCTATCTGCCGGATGGCAAACCTGCCCTCGCCATTCTGATCGCTGTCCGTTCCATCGGCTTTGAGGGCCCCGATTACCGCTGGCTGGCGGTCACCACGCAGCACTGATTTCCGGTCATTTGCCCTGCCGGGCCGAAAAGGCGCGTTGAGTACGGCGCCTTCGTCTGTTAGAGCAGGTTTCACACTCATCCGCCCACCGATTGCCTATAGGAACACACAATGATCCCGCGTTATTCGCGGCCCGAAATGGTCGCCATCTGGTCCCCGGAAACGAAATTCCGCATCTGGTTCGAAATCGAGGCCTATGCCTGCGATGCACTGGCGGAACTCGGCGTCATTCCCAAGGAAGCCGCTGCGACAATCTGGGAAAAAGGCGGCGCCGCGACATTCGATATCGACCGCATTGATGAGATCGAGCGTGAGACCAAGCACGATGTCATCGCCTTCCTGACGCATCTGGCTGAGATCGTCGGTCCCGACGCACGCTTTGTGCATCAGGGCATGACCTCGTCCGATGTGCTCGATACCTGTTTCAACGTCCAGCTGATGCGGGCCAGCGACATCCTGCTGGCTGACCTCGACAAGCTGCTGGCAGCCCTGAAGAAGCGCGCCTTCGAGCACAAGGACACGGTCACCATCGGCCGCAGCCACGGTATCCATGCCGAGCCGACGACGTTCGGCGTCAAGCTGGCACAGGCCTATGCCGAATTCGAGCGCTGCCGCACCCGTCTCGTGGCCGCACGCGCCGAGATCGCCACCTGCGCCATTTCCGGCGCTGTCGGCACCTTCGCCAATATCGATCCCTATGTCGAAGAGCACGTGGCCAAGTCGCTGGGCATGGAGCCGGAACCGGTCTCCACGCAGGTCATCCCGCGTGACCGCCACGCCATGTATTTCGCCACGCTCGGCGTCATCGCCTCGTCCATCGAGCGCCTTTCGGTGGAAATTCGCCACCTGCAGCGCACGGAAGTTCTGGAAGCGGAGGAATATTTCTCCCCCGGCCAGAAGGGTTCCTCCGCCATGCCGCACAAGCGCAATCCGGTGCTGACGGAAAACATGACCGGCCTCGCCCGCATGGTGCGCGCCTTTGCCCTGCCTGCCATGGAAAATGTGGCGCTCTGGCACGAACGCGACATTTCGCATTCATCCGTCGAGCGCATGATCGGCCCGGACGCGACGATCACGCTTGATTTTGCCCTTGCCCGCATGACCGGCGTCATCGACAAGCTGCTGGTCTATCCGGACAACATGCTGAAAAACATGAACAAGTTCCGTGGCCTGATCCACTCGCAGCGCGTTCTGCTGGCCCTCACGCAGGCCGGTGTGTCCCGCGAGGATTCCTACCGCCTCGTCCAGCGCAACGCGATGAAGGTCTGGGAACAGGGCAAGGATTTCCTCGAGGAGCTGCTGGCCGACGCGGACGTCCGCGCCGCGCTGTCGGAACAGACCATCCGCGAGAAATTCGATCTTGGCTATCATACCAAGCATGTCGACACGATTTTCAGGCGCGTGTTCGGCGAAGCTTGAACACGTCACGTTGATCAAAAGAAAAGCCCGCGGTTTCGCGGGCTTTTTATTGGCAGAAAGCGATCAGGCCTTTGCCGGTACGATGCGCATGACATTGCCCCAGGGATCGACGATTTCCCGCTCGTCCCGGGCATCGCTCGACACGAATTCGGCCCAGGCGAGACCGGAACGGTCATTGTCCCGCTTGCCCGCACCCTTGCTCTGCCAGGAATTGGCAGCAACATGGTGATGGTAGCCGCCAGTCGACAGGAACACGGCACTACCGCCGAAACCAGCGACGGTCTGCATGCCGAGCTCACGATGCCACCATGCCTCCGCGTCCCCGGCATTGCCGACCCGCAGATGCAGATGGCCAACCATGGCGCCATCGGGCGCGCCATTCCATTCCGCCGTATCCGGCTTCAGCTCGCCAAGCAGATTACCGACATCCAGCGCAGCGGTGCCCATCTCGACGGATGAACCGTTCCATTGCCAGTTCTCATGCGGGCGATCCGCATAAATCTCGATGCCATTGCCTTCCGGGTCCGTCAGATAGATGGCCTCGCTGACAATATGGTCCGATGCACCGACAATCGGTGTGCGCTGGTCGATGGCGCGCCGCGCCCACCGGGCAAGATCGACCCGGCGCGGCAGCAGGAACGCCGTGTGATAAAGGCCGGCGCTGTGCGGATCGTCGGCACGGATCGCCGCCGCCTGCTCGATTTCGAGCAAAGGCATCTCACCTGCTCCAAGGATGATCGTCTGCCCCTTGCGGGAAAGCTCCCGCAAGCCGACAACCTCGCTGTAATATTTCGCCAGCTGATCGGCATCCCTCGCCTTGATGCCAACTTTTGACACATGGGTCGGGGCCGTTGCTGCAAAGGGAACGCTGTTCATATCTGTCTCCGCGCGGGCTGATCCCGCAATCGCCTGGAAAGCCAGCATTCCGGCACCGCTGACGACATCTCTGCGTGTGACCTTCATGTGCACTCCCGGCGATCCACCTGTTATACCGCATCTAAAATCGGCCGTTACATCAACGGATACAAGCCATGCAGCGGCGAACAGCATGTTCACCATTCGCGAACCATCAAATCCGGATTGTTTACAATCTTGTGGCGTTGCGGTTCCCCGATATTTTTCCTAAATGGGGAGCATGAAAGTCAAAGACGCTGATATCCTCATCATTCCCGGTTACACCAATTCCGGTCCCGATCACTGGCAGACACGCTGGGAGGCCAAGCTTTCCACGGCACGGCGCGTCGAGCAGAAGGAATGGTCGAAGCCCGTCCTTGCCGACTGGGTGGCGGAAGTGGTCAAGTCCGTCAACGAAGCGACCCTGCCCGTTGTCGTTGTCGCGCATTCCCTGGGGGTGCCGACCTTTGTGCACGCATTGCCGCAGATCGGCAGCAAGATCAAAGGCGCTTTCCTGGTGACGCCGCCTGACGTGTCAAATCCGAAAATCCGGCCGAAGCACCTGATGACATTCGGCCCCTACCCGCGCGAGCCTTTCACATTTCCATCCATCGTCGTTGCCAGCCGCAATGATCACTATTGCGAATATGCCGTTGCAGAAGACCTGGCGGCGGCCTGGGGATCCCTGTTCATCGATGCCGGTGAATCAGGCCACCTCAACGCCGAATCCGGCCATGGTCCGTGGCCGGAAGGCACGATGGTCTTTGCGAAATTTATTTCGCAACTATGATTTAATCGCTGCCAGCAATGTCTGCACACCCAGTTGCAGATAGGCCGTGTCGACGGAGATCGGCACATAGGTGAAACCGAGACCGGTGAACCGTTTTGCAAGCTCCGCATTGGGCGCGTAGATGCCGCAGAGTTTGCCTGCGGCGTGCGCCTTGGCGGCGATTTCCCGCAGCGGCTCGATGATCGCCTGCGACCCGGCATCCACCTCGGCACCGTTGCTCCAGCCGATGGAGAAATCCGCAGGGCCGACAAAAACGCCGTCGATACCATCGATGGCCAGAATACCGTCCAGCGCGGCAAAGGCGGCGCGTGTCTCGATCATGGCGAAAGCCAGCGTCTTGGCATTGACCTCAGTCAGATAGCCGCCGGAACCGCTGGCGCCATAGCTTGCCGGACGCCCGCGCAACTGCCCCCACGACCGCTCGCCGACTGGCGGATATTTCATGGAAGCAGCAAAACGCCGCGCATCTTCAACCGAATTGATCATCGGGGCGATAATGCCCTCGGCGCCGAAGTCCAGTGCCCGGCTTGCCATGTCGAACCGGTCGACGGGAATGCGCACCACCGTATGCTTGCCTGCGCTCTGGATGATACCGATGCTTTGCAGAACCGATTGCGTATCGAACGGGCCGTGCTGCATGTCGAGCATGAAGGCGGTGAAATCCGTCCGGCACAGGGTTTCCATGACCAGCGGATGAGGCAGGTTGCACCAGGCGGAAAAAACCGTTTCTCCCGCCCTCAGACGTGATGCTAGCGACATGATCTCTCCCGGAAATTGTTGCTTGTAGTCGAATCGCCTTGGAGTGAAGCAAAAACAACGGAATAGCACCAACAAAAAACCGCCCTGGAAGGGCGGTTTTTACGAAGACCGATCAGGACAGATCAGGATCCCTGGATCTGGCGGATGGCTTCTTCCAGCATTTCATCCATTGTACGGCGGATGCGGTGGTCGGATTTGTCGACACCTGCCGCATCGAAATCGGCACGGATCTTGCGGAAAACGTCGTCATCACCGGCTTCCTGGAAATCCGCCTTGATGACTTCAAGCGCATAGGCTTCCGCTTCTTCGCCGGTCTTGCCCAGCTTTTCCGCTGCCCAAAGGCCAATCAGCTTGTTGCGCCGTGCCTCTGCCCGAAAGCGAACCTCCGCGTCATGCGCATATTTGCTTTCAAAGGCATTTTCGCGATCTTCCATTGTCATCCTCTCTTGCTCCCGCAAAATGAATTGGTCATTCCGGTGAAAGATGCCTCCCCGGTCTTGGCGTTTTTAGGGCAAGTCCCTGATAGGCATTGTTTCTTAGGTTCATATAACCATTCTGCACGAAATCGGAAGTCTGAAATGAACCTCTTCAGGCAAACATGGGTCACATTGTCGTAAAAAGCCCATATAACCCATAAATCCGGGGACCTACTAAGGGATCGGCACCATTAATCTGGTCGAAATGGTACGAGGCCATTTGTTCGGATCCGAGGAGCAAAGGCGATGGGAATGTTTATCCATTCTCAAGTCCTTTGCGACGATGGAGCCGGGCAAATGGACCATATCCTACGGACGCCGAAACGGCTGCAAGCTGCAGTGTCGAGCCGCTCGGCCGGGGGAAAGACCCCGCCCTTCGCACCTCTCCTCGCATCTTCTTGCCGTTTCTGGCGCCATTTCGATCATATTAATGGTGCCGATCCCTAAAGTATCATTGTAGAATGCTTGCTTTTACGATAGTTAGCGCGCCAACATGACGGCTGTGACCAAGGCCGACCGATAACTCCAATACCAGAGACCTGCAATGAACCGTCGCCGCCGTGTCTACGAAGGCAAAGCCAAAATCCTTTACGAAGGACCCGAGCCAGGAACGCTTGTCCAACATTTCAAAGACGACACCACCGTGCTGCATCCAAAAAAGCACGAAGTCATTGATGGCAAAGGTGTTTTGAACAACCGGATTTCCGAGTACATTTTCACCCAGCTCAACCGCATGGGTATTCCGACGCACTTCATCCGCCGCCTCAACATGCGTGAGCAGCTGATCAAGGAAGTCGAAATCATTCCCCTGCAGGTGGTCGTCCGCAACATTGCGGCGGGTTCGCTGGCAAAACGTCTTGGAATCGAAGAGGGCACGGTCCTGCCGCGCTCGATCATCGAATTTTACTACAAAAACGACGTTCTGGACGATCCTATGGTCTCCGAAGAGCACATCACGGCCTTTGGCTGGGCTGCGCCGCAGGAAATCGATGACATCATGGCACTGGCCATTCGCGTCAACGACTTCCTCAGCGGCCTGTTCCTCGGCGTCGGTATCCAGCTCGTCGATTTCAAGATCGAATGCGGCCGTTTGTGGGAAGGCGATATGATGCGTATTGTCGTCGCCGACGAGTTTTCCCCCGATTCCGCCCGCCTGTGGGACAGCCAGACCAGCGAAAAGCTGGACAAGGACCGGTTCCGCCGTGATATGGGCGGTCTGATCGAGGCCTATCAGGAAGTCGCCCGCCGTCTGGGCATCATGAATGAAAATGAACAGTTGCGGCCAACCGGGCCGGTTCTCGTTAAATAATCGCTGATTGAACAATCTCGGAGAAGACGATCGATGAAGGCACGTGTCACTGTAACCTTGAAGAATGGCGTCCTTGACCCGCAGGGCAAGGCAATTGTCGGCGCGCTGGGCAGTCTTGGTTTCGATGGCGTTGCATCCGTACGCCAGGGCAAGATCTTTGATGTGGAGATCGACACCAAGGACCGCGCCGTTGCCGAAGCCAACGTCAAGGCGATGTGCGAAAAGCTGCTCGCCAATACCGTCATCGAAGATTACGCGGTGGAGCTCGTTTAAAAAATGAAATCAGCTGTCGTTCTTCTCCCGGGCCTCAATCGCGACCGTGACATGATTGCGGCGCTGACGAAAATCTCCGGCCAGGCACCGCAGACGGTCTGGCAGACGGACACGGAAATCCCCGATGTCGATCTGATCGTCATTCCCGGCGGGTTCTCCTATGGCGACTATCTGCGCTGCGGCGCCATTGCCGCGCGCATGCCCGTCATGCAGGCGATCCGCGAAAAGGCCGACAAGGGCGTCATGATCATGGGCGTGTGCAACGGCTTCCAGATTTTGCAGGAAGCAGGCCTCCTGCCCGGCGCCCTGATGCGCAACGCGTCGCTGAAATTTGTCTGCCGCGAAGTGAAGCTGGAAGTGACCAATGCCAACAC
Source organism: Phyllobacterium sp. NPDC097923 (assembly GCF_044760925.1). Taxonomy (NCBI): domain Bacteria; kingdom Pseudomonadati; phylum Pseudomonadota; class Alphaproteobacteria; order Hyphomicrobiales; family Phyllobacteriaceae; genus Phyllobacterium; species Phyllobacterium sp. NPDC097923. The sequence goes on from NZ_JBIWBL010000001.1 coordinate 2,035,293, forward strand.
CGCCTTCACCCGCGGCTATTCGCATGGCCAGATCGTCCGCTGCCCGGTTGCCCATCATGACGGCAATTTCTTCGCTGACGAAACGACTTTGGCCCGCATCGAAGGCGAAGGCCAGGTGGTTTTCCGCTATGCGGAGGGTACAAACCCGAACGGCGCCATGAATGACATCGCTGGTATCATCAGCGAAAAAGGCAATGTTCTCGGTATGATGCCGCATCCGGAGAACCTGATTGAGGCTGCCCATGGCGGCTCCGATGGCCGCGCCCTGTTTGCGGGCATTCTTGGGATTGCCGCCTGAGTAAAATTCTATACGCTTGAGCCATGCCGTTCCGGCCCGCCATGGGCCGGAACGGCACTCAAACGGAGGAATTGAGAATGAAACTGTATTCGCGGCCGCTCTCCCCCTACTCCTCGATTGTTCGTTGCATCGCCTATTACAAAAAGGCACCCATCAAGGTCGTAGCGCCGCCGCCGGGTTTTCCGATACCCGAAGAGTTCCGCAGCATTTCCCCGTTCAACCGTATTCCGGTGCTGATCACAGGCTCGGGCCTGACCATCATCGAAGCCACGGTAATCTCCGAATATCTCGAAGAACATTTTCCTCAACCGGTTCTGTTGCCGGCGGACTCGCGTGACCGCGCCGTGGTGCGCATGGCTGCCCGTATCGCCGAACTGGAAATCCTCGTTCCGGTCATGGAGCTTTTCGAGCTCGTTCACACCAAATCCAAGGACGATGCGCGCATCACCAAGCTTTTTGCCCAGCTGGAAGCCGGTTTGCGTGAAATCGAACACCGCATGGGAGATGGCCCCTATGCGCTGGGCAAGCAGATGACCATGGCCGATGCCTGGCTGACGCCGATCCGCTTCCTGTTCAACCATTTCCGGGTGATGACGCGCCGCTCGCGCCTGCTTGAACCATTTCCGAAATTCGACGCCTATGAGCAACTGATTGTTCAGGATCCGGTGCTATCGCTGGTCTGGTTCGAGATGACGGATGCCTTGAAAGTGTTCCTCGGGGAACTTGAGGCAAGCTGATCAACCGCCCTTGTATCATTGGAGATAGCTGGATGAAAATGCAGACGATTGGCGTTGCCATGATGATTTCGCTCGTGGCGCTCGCCGGATGCCAATCACCCAGCAAGCCGGGGCCTGGCTCTCTGGCCTTCGGTTCGGACAAGGCCGCCCTCGCCACCATGGAGAGGGTGGCCCTTGCCGCCAATAATTGCTGGTTCAAGTCGAAGGATTCGGCGTTCAAGCCCTACCATCTCGCGCCGGAGCTGAATTCCTATTCCGGCCGCCCGCGCATCCTCGTCGTCCCGGCGGGCAACCCCGGCGGCCGTCCGCTGCTGGTCGTTCACGCGGAAGGCAACCCGGCCAAGGTTGAGGCCTTCGGCCCGCTGATGGGACATTCCATGGGAAATCGCATTGAATCCGACATACGCCGTTGGGCAGCAGGGCAACCGTCCTGCACCGCGCGCGGCTGAAGAATGAAAACGCAAGCCGGTGCGGTTATGCACCGGCTTGAGGCATCACGTCGACAGATAACGGTCGAGATCGGCTTCGACATGATCGCGGGTCAAGGCAAGATCCTTGAGCCCTTCGTCGCTCAGCTTGCCGAGCTGCAGCCGCGTGCGCCGTTTCATCAGGGCGCTTTCCACCCAGCCGGCAAATTGTGACAGGAAGTCCGGCTGTGAAGCATAGGTCAGCCCCCGGATAGCGGGACGGTTAGGTTCTACAAAAGTCGTACCCATATGCGCCTCCCTGAAACGATTGAATATGCAATATATAGGTAAATCACAAAAGATTCATTCAATATTACTGAGGGCGGGTATCAGCGGTCCTGATCGCGGCGCGCAAGGCCGTTCGCACCGACCTGCAATTGTCCGCAGGGCTGCTGTTCAGCGCTTCGGTCCTGCCCTAATCCCAGAAGAAACGGCGTGACTCACGCAACGCGTCAAGAGGCGTCATTCCGATGTCCTTCAGCTGTTCAGCGGAAAGTTCACTCAGATGAATGCGGGTGTTGTGCTTTCTCACAGCCACGTACAACCATTCCATCATGCGGCGGAACGCCGTCGTATTGTCACCCAATACGCGTGTTGGCAAGCCACGGCTTGCACGCTTTACATCGGAGCATTCTCTTTCAATTGCATCAATTGTACTCATAACATCCATCCTATCAAGTCGAATTGACTCGAATTGTACCGCTAATTGTAATGGATTGACTCAATTGGAATCGCAATATACATAATTGTCACCATGACAAATTGGCTTCCAGAACTGAAACACGGCAAAGGCCCGCTCTATCTGCAGCTTGCGGAGCGGATTGAAGCGGACATTGCAGACGGCGTGCTTGCACCGGGCGCGAAATTGCCTCCGCAGCGCAATCTTGCCTTCGATATCGGGGTGACAATCGGCACGGTCGGTCGGGCGTACAATCTCATCCGCGAGCGCGGTCTTGTCAGCGGAGAAGTGGGTCGGGGCACCTATGTCATTGATCACAAGGAGACGAAGCTGATCGAGCTTCCACCCGCCCAGCACTCCGAACCCTTCGGCGGCACGCGCAGCGCCGTCATTGCGCCCGGCAATATCCGGCTCGACAGCACGGCTGCGATTGATGTCGGGCAATCGGTTGTGATGGACCGCTTTCTGCGGGATATCACCCGATCCTATCCCGGCGAAATCGCCAGCTATTCCCGCACCCTGCCCCCGTCATGGCAATGGGCGGGCAGCCGCTGGCTCGGGTCGGCGGACTGGCGGCCCGATGCCGCTTCGATTGTACCGACGCTCGGCGCGCATTCAGCCATTCTAGCGATCATTGCCGCGGTTACCACACCGGGCGATCGTATCGCCTTCGAGGATTTGACCTATTGTTCCGCCGCGCGCAGCGTCAATCTGATGGGGCGGCGCAGCATCATCATGAACACCGAGAACGGCAGTGCCACACCGGATGACTTTGAACGGCTCTGTGCGCAGCAGCACCCGAAGCTGGTGTTCCTGATGCCGTCGCTGCAGAATCCGACGGCCACAACCCTCTCCGAGGAACATCGCCGCGCCATTGTCGAGATTGCCCGGCGTTACAATGTCTGGATCATCGAGGACGAGATTTACGGTTCGCTCCTCTGCCTTGATCACGTCAAGCTTGCAGAACTGGCGCCGGAACGGACCTTCCACATTGGCGGCCTGTCGAAATCCGTTGCGGCGGGTGTACGCGGCGGCTGGGTTGCCTGCCCGCCGCATCTGGCATCGCGCGTGCTGACAGCCCACAAGATGGTCACCGGCGGTATGCCGTTCCTCATGGCGGAACTCGGGGCGCAACTGGTCAATTCCGGCGAGGCCGACGCCATCCGGGTCAAGGTCCGGGAAGAAACCACCGAACGGGAAGCGCTGGCAAGATCGATCTTTGCCGGTTTCGATATCAACTCGCATCCCTATTCGCCGTTTATATGGGTGAAACTGCCGGAACCATGGCTGTCGGCGACCTTCAAGAGCGCGGCGCTCAATGAGGGTGTCCTCATTGACGACGAGGACGAGTTCAAGCCGGGCCGGACGGAAAAGACCTTCCACCGGGTGCGGTTTGGCTATTCGGTGCCTGCAACGCGCGGTGAAGTGGAAAACGGCCTGTCCATCCTGCGCCGTCTGATGGAAACCGACAATGCGAGCTATGACAGCTATTCGTGAGTGCTCTGAAGGCTATTGCGTAAGCATTGTGCGTGGTTCGACAAGCTCACCATGAGGGAGGGTCAGGATTGCAAGGAGTTATATTCTGCAACCTTTGCGATTGGCATTGCAGCCAAACCACTCCCCTCATGGTGAGCTTGTCGAACCACGTACCAAGCGCCATGCAAGGCTGATACGATTTACCATCCGACACCACCTGTTGACGAAACGCGGCAAGCGACAATTTTTCCGCCTTAGACGGTGTATTCCCCGCGCGAATTGCTCTAAGAGAACCCAAGAAAAGCGCAATGGAATTGGTATTACCGATGGTTCTCTCCAACACAATCCAGATCACGCCGGAACTCGTTGCTTCGCACGGGCTCAAGCCGGACGAATATCAACGCATTCTCGAACTGATCGGACGCGAACCCAGCTTTACCGAGCTCGGCATCTTCTCGGCCATGTGGAACGAGCATTGCTCCTACAAATCCTCGAAGAAATGGCTGCGTACCCTGCCGACAACCGGACCGCAGGTCATTCAGGGCCCCGGCGAAAACGCCGGTGTTGTCGATATCGGCGATGGCGACTGCGTTGTCTTCAAGATGGAGAGCCACAACCACCCCTCCTATATCGAGCCCTATCAGGGTGCGGCGACCGGTGTCGGCGGTATCCTGCGCGATGTGTTCACCATGGGCGCGCGGCCGATTGCGGCCATGAATGCGCTGCGCTTCGGCGCACCGTCACACCCGAAGACGCGCCACCTCGTGTCGGGCGTGGTTGAAGGTGTCGGCGGTTACGGCAATTCCTTCGGCGTTCCCACAGTCGGCGGTGAAGTCAATTTCGATGCCCGCTACAACGGCAACATCCTCGTCAACGCTTTTGCCGCCGGCCTTGCCAAGACCAATGCGATCTTCCTGTCCGAAGCCAAGGGCGTCGGCCTTCCCGTTGTCTATCTCGGTGCCAAGACCGGCCGCGATGGCGTTGGCGGTGCCACGATGGCATCGGCGGAATTCGATGAATCGATCGAAGAGAAGCGCCCGACCGTTCAGGTCGGCGATCCCTTCACGGAAAAATGCCTGCTCGAAGCCTCGCTGGAACTGATGGCATCGGGTGCCGTCATCGCCATTCAGGACATGGGCGCGGCGGGTCTCACCTGCTCCGCCGTGGAAATGGGCGCCAAGGGCAATCTCGGCATCCGGCTGAACCTCGATGACGTGCCGGTGCGCGAAGAGCGCATGACCGCCTATGAAATGATGCTGTCGGAAAGCCAGGAGCGCATGCTCATGGTTCTGCGTCCGGAAAAGGAAGCGGAAGCCGAGGCCATCTTCAAGAAATGGGGCCTGGATTTCGCCATCGTCGGCTACACCACGGACGATCTGCGCTTCCGCGTCATCCATCAGGGTGAGGAAGTCGCCAATCTGCCGATCAAGGATCTTGGCGATCAGGCGCCCGAATATGACCGTCCTTGGATGGAACCCGGCAAGCATGCACCGCTGCCCGCTGCCAGCGTTCCCGATGTCGACGATTACGGCGCCGCACTGCTCAAGCTGATCGGCTCGCCCGATCTGTCGTCGCGCCGCTGGGTCTACGAACAATATGACACACTGATTCAGGGCAACTCGCTGCAGGTACCCGGCGGCGATGCCGGCGTCGTACGCGTCGAGGGTCACCGCAGCAAGGCGCTTGCCTTCTCGTCCGATGTCACCCCGCGCTACTGCGAAGCCGACCCCTATGAGGGCGGCAAGCAGGCTGTGGCCGAATGCTGGCGCAACCTGACCGCTGTCGGCGCTGAACCGCTCGCTGCCACCGACAATCTCAATTTCGGCAATCCGGAACGGCCTGAAATCATGGGACAGCTGGTCAAGGCCATTGGCGGCATCGGCGATGCCTGCCGCGCGCTCGCCTTCCCCATCGTTTCCGGCAACGTGTCGCTCTACAACGAAACCAACGGTCAGGCGATTCTACCGACACCCACCATTGCCGGTGTCGGACTGATCCCCAACTGGTCGAAGACAGCCAAGATCGGCGGCATGCACGACAGTGACGTGCTGATCCTGATCGGCGGCGACGGCACGCATCTCGGCCAGTCGGTCTACCTGCGCGACCTGCATGGCCGTGCCGACGGCCCGCCCCCGCCGGTCGACCTCAACATCGAGAAGCGCAACGGCAATTTTGTCCGCTCGGCCATCCGCAACGGCCAGATCACCGCTTGCCATGACCTGTCCGATGGCGGCCTTGGCATTGCGCTCGCGGAGATGTGCATGGCTGCGGCCAAGGGCGCCAAGGTCACCATCGGTGAAGGCCCGGCACATGCCCTGCTTTTTGGTGAAGATCAGGCGCGTTATCTCATTGCCGTTGCGCCTGACATGGCCAACTTCGTCACGCTCAATGCCGAGGGGTCGGGCGTTCCGTTCCGCAAGCTGGGCACGGTCGGCGGCAGCACATTGACGATCGAGGGCCTCGCCTCCATATCAGTAGCAGACCTGACAAAAGCACACGAATCGTGGTTCCCTGACTATATGAGCGGTCAGGACGGCGAAGAAACACAGGCTGCATGATCCTGTCCCGGTAAAGGACAGGCGAAAGTTTGGGAGACAGAACATGGCTATGGACGCGCGCGACATCGAGAAAATGATCAAGGACGCGATTCCTGACGCGCAGGTGACCATTCGCGATCTGGCAGGCGATGGTGATCACTATGCCGCGGAAGTCGTGGCCGAGAGTTTTCGCGGCAAGTCGCGCGTTCAGCAGCACCAGATGGTCTATGATGCGCTCAAGGGCAATATGGGGGGCGTCCTGCACGCCCTCGCCCTGCAGACCAGCGCCCCGGAATAATCCTTCGAATAATCACTTCTTTGCGAACACGGCGAGAATCGGCCCCACGGGGTCGATCCCGCCAATCAGGGTTTTGCGGTTATTGGCGACGGCCGAGATCGTACCGTCGAGAAAGAGCGCGTTGGCGCAATTCAGCCCATCCCTGAACAGACGGGCGAAACTTCCCAGACTCACCGGCTCGATGGATATCGCCAGGATGACCGTGTTGGCGTCACGAACGCCGACGGCGTTGCGGATCAGGCGTGATGTTCCGTTCGGCTCGAACCGCGGATGCACCTGCCCGTTGATGACCAGCATTGGCCCCGACTGGGTGGCTATGCGGACATCGGGTTTTGCGGCATCAAACGCCGCTGTTTCCAGAATCCCGGCGGAACCGTCCTTCCCGATGAAGAAAACCCCGTTCGGCTTCATGTAGAAATTGCCGTCGCCGTCATCGGTCTGCAGTTCCGATGTCTCCTTGCCATCCTCGACATAGAGGCCGACCGGAGAAAGGTCCTTTTCATACATGCCGGCATTCATCGCCAGGATCGGGCGTGTGTCCAGCAGACGGGATTCCATGAACGTCTTCAGCGATCCGTAGGGTTCGCCGTCAGTGCCCGTGCGCACCAGATCGATGCGATGCGAGCGCAGGTCGATCTCGCAGACGATGGAATCGACATCCTCGAAGGTCATCTTCCGGCAAATGTCGGGCAGATCGCCATCGGAGATATTGATCGGCGGGTTGGGCGCAGGCTTGGGCGGCGATACCGGACGCATGAACCAGAAAATTCCTCCCAAAATTGCCAGAACGACGAAGCTGACCGCTATAATGATACGAGATGACACAGTGACCAGCCTTGTTTTGCCAGATTTGAAGCGCTATTTGTTTAAACGAGATCAATTTGGACCATTGATGACGATTCGTTGTCATTTGGTATGAAAGGTTGCCGAAATGAGCGGTATCAATGAATTTATCGACAATGAGGTCAAGAGCAACGACGTCGTCCTTTTCATGAAGGGAACGCCGGGCTTTCCGCAGTGCGGCTTTTCGGGCCAGGTCGTGCAAATTCTTGACTACATCGGCGTCGATTACAAAGGCGTGAATATTCTGACATCCAATGAACTGCGTCAGGGTATCAAGGATTATTCCAACTGGCCGACCATCCCGCAGCTTTATGTGAAGGGCGAATTCGTCGGCGGTTGTGATATCATCCGTGAAATGTTCCAGGCGGGCGAGCTACAAACCCTGCTCAGCGAAAAAGGCATCGCCACCAAGGCGGCCTGACTACGCAACAGTTTCAATCGGTTCCGGGGAAATCCGGAATCATTTTCTCAAGGCGTCGGCTATTCCGACGCCTTTGTCTTTGTTTTGCAGGTCTCATAATGGATACCACCACACCAACGACAGCGCCGCGCCTGATGGGCATGGGCAAGGTCGAATTCATCGGAATGATGGCCATGCTCATGGCGATCAACGCGCTTGCCATCGACATCATGCTGCCCGGCTTGCAGCAGATCGGCGCAAGCCTTGGCGTAACGAATGAAAACCACCGGCAATACGTGATTTCAGCCTATCTGCTGGGTTTCTCGGTATCGCAGCTGTTCTACGGCCCGCTGTCCGATCGCTTCGGCCGCCGCAAGCCGCTTCTATTCGGTCTGGTTGTCTACGTCATCGCCGCAGCCAGCGCGGCCTTCGTCCCGAGCTTTGCCTCCCTGCTCCTCTTCCGCCTGATCCAGGGTATCGGTTCGGCAGCCACCCGCGTCATCACCATTTCCATCGTCCGTGACGTCTATGGCGGACGGCAGATGGCCGAAGTCATGTCGCTGATCATGATGGTGTTCATGATCGTACCGGTGATCGCACCGGGCACGGGTCAGGCCGTCATGCTGTTCGGCGACTGGCACCTGATCTTCATGTTCATGGCTGTCGTGGCGGCTGCTGTGACCGTCTGGATGTATTTCCGCCTGCCGGAAACCTTCGATCCAGCCGACCGGCGTCCGTTTACGCTGGCATCGGTTGCGCAGGGTTTCAAGATCGTTCTGACCAACCGGGTGGCGCTTTGCTATACGCTGGCCAGCGCCTTCCTGTTCGGCTCGCTGTTCGGTTTCATCAACTCGGCCCAGCAGATCTATATCGGCATCTATGATCTCGGCATCTGGTTCCCGGTGGCGTTTTCATCCATCGCGATCATGATGGCGTTTTCGTCGTTCGTGAACTCGCGCTTTGTCGGCCGGTTCGGCATGCGCCGCCTGTCGCATGGTGCGCTGATGGGCTTCCTGACGATCAACACGGTCTGGCTGCTCTTGACCATATTCGGTCCGCATCCGACACCGTTTCCGATCTACCTCCTGCTCTTCGCCATGGCGATGTTCCAGTTCGGCTGGATCGGCTCCAACTTCAATGCGCTTGCCATGGAGCCGCTCGGCCACGTTGCCGGCACGGCGTCGTCAGTGCTTGGGTTTATGGGAACGGCAGGCGGCGGCGCCATCGGCGCCATCATCGGCCAGTCCTATGACGGGACAACCCTGCCGCTGGTCATGGGCTTCTTCGTTGTTTCGGTGATCGGCCTGATGTTCGTGCTGATTGCCGAGAAGGGCAAGCTCTTTCATCCCCATAATCCGCGGGTTTAGGCCCGCGGATTATTCGGACCAGAGTATCGCGCGCAAATCCTGCCAGTTCGCCTTGTCAGGCGCAATCAGCAGGCCGCCGTCCAGATGCCTCGGAAGGTAGGCAGAACCATCGAAGCGGGCCGCATGACCGCCCGCTTCCTGATGGATGAGAACACCGGCCAGATGATCCCACGGCATCAGCTTGTTGAAGATGGCAAAATGCGCATTGCCCGATGCAATCAGCCGGTATTCATGCGCGGCACAGCGGAAACCGAACGATGCCTTGCACTTGGCATGGTTGCGCGCCAGCGTCGACCGCAGGGGATCGGCCAGGAACTGCCATGAAATGGCCCCCAGCATCTCGCTGACCGCTGCTGGCGGCGCGACAGACACTTTCCGCCTGACATTGAAGGCCGAGCGGATGTGGCTTCCCGCCCCTTTGACGCCGATGATCCAGTCCTTGCCGACGGGATCGTGAATGATCCCGGCCACCGTCTCGCCATTGACAACGACCGCAAGCATCACGCCGAACAGCGGCACGCCGGTGGCAAAATTATAGGTGCCGTCCACCGGGTCGATGATGAAAGCCAGCGGCGCGTCCTTCAGCTTGCCGAGCAGTGATGCATCGAGTTCGCAGGCTTCCTCCCCCAGCACGAAGGCATCGGGATAACGCTCGCGCAGCCGCGCCGTGATCACCCGTTCGGCGCTGGTGTCGGCTTCTGTCACCAGATCAAGCGCCGAGGTCTTCTGCTTGATATCGCCGGTGCCGAGCTGGCGAAAGCGCGGCATGATTTCCTGAACCGCAACGGCGGCAAGCAGATCACTCAACCAATCGACGTCATTGTCATTAAACTGCACTGGCTTCGGCTCCGTGTGTGACAAGACCGGCAAAGTCAAAAATGCTCCGGTCGAGAAGATGGCTTGGACGCGTATTGGCAAGCGCGCGGATCATGATTTCCTTGCGGCCCGGCATGCGCTTTTCAATATCGGTCAGCATTGCCTTCATCATGTTGCGCTGCAGGCCGTCCTGGCTGCCGCAGAGATCGCAGGGGATGATCGGAAACTGCATCGCGGCGGCAAATTTTTCCAGATCATCCTCGGCGCAGTAGCTGAGCGGTCGCAGCACCATGACGTCGCCCTCGTCATTGAGCAGTTTCGGCGGCATCGCCGCCAGCCTGCCGCCGTGGAAGAGGTTCATGAAGAAGGTTTCAAGAATGTCCTCGCGGTGATGGCCGAGCACCAGCGCCGAACAACCCTCTTCCCGCGCCACACGGTAGAGATGGCCGCGCCGCAGACGCGAGCAGAGCGAGCAATAGGTCTGGTTTTCCTGCACCTTGTCCGTGACGATCGAATAGGTGTCCTTGTACTCGATACGGTGCTCAATGCCGTTCCTTTCAAGGAATTCAGGCAGGATATGCTTGGGAAAATTCGGCTGTCCCTGATCGAGATTGCAGGCCAGCAGTTCGACCGGCAGCAGGCCCCGCCATTTCAGGTCGAGCAGCAATGCCAGGAGCCCGTAGGAATCCTTGCCGCCGGATAGCCCGATCAGCCAGCGCTCGCCCGGCTTGACCATGGCAAAGTCATCGATGGCCTGCCGCGTATTGCGCAACAGGCGCTTGCGCAGCTTGTTGAACTCGACGCTGGACGGCACCCCGAGAAACATCGGGTGGCAACCGGCAGCATCGGTCAATTCCTGATCGTGAATGGTCATCGTAACACCTCTGGCGCCTTCATTGCCTTGGCTTGAAGGCGAAGGCAAGGGATGATTGCGGCTCAATCACCCCCCTCTGGGTTGCCACCCATCTCCCCCACAAGGGGGGAGATCAGCCTTCACAATTGTTTCAGTTAATCTTCAACGCTGAAAATGACGCGATATCCCCAATGCCGATGTGATCTCCCCCCTTGTGGGGGAGATGTCCGGCAGGACAGAGGGGGGGTGAAAACCACCCTAATGCCCGAACACCGACCAGCCCGTCCGTTGCGCCAGCAGTTCCAGTGCAGCCGAACCAAGCAGTGAATTGCCGTTTTCGTTCAGCCCCGGCGACCAGGCGGCAATCGATGCCTTGCCCGGCGCAATGGCGAGAATTCCGCCGCCAACGCCGCTCTTGCCCGGAAGGCCGACGCGATAGGCGAAATCGCCCGAGCCGTCATAGTGCCCGCACATGAGCATCAGCGCATTGATGCGGCGTGCCCGGCCCGATGACACCACACTGCCGCCGCTGAGCGGATTGCGGCCCGCCGAGGCCAGATACAGCCCCGCATGGGCCAGTTGCCGGCAGGACATGGCAATCGCGCAATGGTGGAAGTAGACGCCAAGCACGTGTTCGGCCGGATGGTTGAGATTGCCGAAGGAACGCATGAAATTGGCCAGCGCCACATTGCGATAACCCGTATTGGTCTCCGACCGCGCCACATCGTGGTCGATGGCGATGGTCTCGTCATCGGCGAGATAGCGGATGAACTGGACGATTTCGCCGATTGCCTCCTTCGGCAGGTGTCCGGCTAGGACGACATCGGCCACGGCAATCGCTCCGGCATTGATGAACGGATTGCGCGGCTTGCCCTTCTCCTGTTCGAGCTGGACAATGGAATTGAAGGCATTGCCCGAGGGCTCGCGGCCAACGCGCTTCCACAACCCGTCGCCGATCTTGCCGAGCGCCAGCGTCAGCGTGAACACCTTGGAAATACTCTGGATGGAAAAGGACGTATCCGCATCGCCTGCCGTATGCACCTGACCATCGACGGTGCACAGGGCCAGCCCGAACTGTTTCGGATCGACCGTGGCCAGTTCCGGAATATAATCCGCCAGCTTGCCCTCGCCGATGCGGCTGGCAAGATCCTGATAGACACTGTCGACGACATCCTGAAGATCGGTCATGCGCGCTCCGGCAAGGGATAAGACAAAAAAAGCCGCCCGGATTTCTCGGGGCGGCTTTTCTTAAACTCAGAACTGCGTACTGCGCCATGCGTCCTATTGGACGCATAAAGGACGCAGTACCAACATGAGTGACGCATAATCCTTTCCAAAAATTCAAGAAGATTTTTGGGGTTATGCGTTACCGCGAATAGAATTCGACAACCAGGTTCGGTTCCATCTGTACGGCGTATGGCACATCGGAGAAGGCCGGAACGCGGGTGTACTTGGCAACCATCTTGTTGTGATCAACTTCGAGATATTCAGGAACGTCACGCTCAGCAAGCTGAACGGCTTCCAGAACGATCACGAGCTGCTTCGACTTTTCGCGCACTTCAATCACGTCACCTGCCTTGCAGATGTAGGACTGGATGTTGACGCGGCGGCCGTTGACGTTGACGTGGCCGTGGTTGACGAACTGGCGCGCAGCGAAGATCGTCGGAACGAACTTGGCGCGGTATACCACTGCATCCAGGCGCGACTCGAGCAGGCCGATCAGCTGTTCGCCGGTATCGCCCTTGCGGCGGGCGGCTTCTTCATAGGTCTTGCGGAACTGCTTTTCCGAGATGTCGCCGTAGAAGCCCTTGAGCTTCTGCTTGGCGCGCAGCTGTACGCCAAAATCGGAAAGCTTGCTCTTGCGGCGCTGACCGTGCTGGCCGGGACCATATTCACGACGGTTAACCGGGGACTTCGGACGGCCCCAGATGTTTTCGCCCATACGGCGATCAATTTTATACTTGGACGATTCGCGCTTGCTCATCGCATTTCCTTTCAACCAAACACAAATCGAAGCTTGCGCCCCGATTCAAGGAAACGCGCCCTCCTCTGCCTCCTGTTTTTGAAGACTGACAGAATGATTCACGCACGCTTTGCGAAATCACTCACGGGACACGTCAAATGAAACGCAGAGCTGTTAAGCCCTGCGCTGGGGTGGCTTCTAGTGTGAAGGTTTCGCGATGTCAAGCGAGACGGCGCATTTCACGGGTTTATAAAGTTTGAAACCGATCCGGCGCATCAGACGTTAGGCTAGACGCTTAACAGGAGTAGAGCCGGAAATGACCCTATCCTTACAGCAGTCGCGCTGCTCGACATTGATCCTTTTATCCCTCACCGCATGTTTTGCAACAACGGCTTTGCTCGGCACGGCTGACATTGCCGATGCGCGCCAGCGGCGGCATCACAATGCCGCCAGCCGGCCCGCGCTACCCGTTGTACCGCCGGTCCCGCAAAGCAAACCGGGCAGCGAGCCTGCACAGGAAACGCCCAAACCGGAAGAAAAGCCCGAGGTAAAACCGGCGGAGCAGTTCGGCCCGGATCGTCCGGCGGATGCCAAGTCTGATTCAAAGCCGGATGACGAAGACACGGCGGAGAAAGCCGATCCCGCAACGTCTCCCGACCGGGTATACCAGAACGCCTGCCCCGCGCTGATGAACGGCGATGTCCAGGGTGAAATTGTCCCGCCGCTTGCCGAAGGCACCTGCGGTGAACGCTCTCCGCTCAGGATCACCGCCATCGGCAAGGACAATCCCGTAAAGTTTGCCGCGCCCATCACCACCAACTGCACCATGGCCGGAACGCTCGCCGGCTGGATCGGCGATGTGGAGAAAGCCGCGCAGGCATCCTTCGGCGCCGGGATCGCAAGCATTGCAACCGGTTCCGACTACCAGTGCCGCAAGGTCAACAACGGCAATAAGGGCCGCGTATCGGAACACGCTTTTGCCAATGCCCTCGATATCGTTTCATTCAAGTTCACCAACGGCAAAACCACGGAACTCGGCTCCGGCTGGAAAGGCACGCCGGAGGAGCAGGACTTCTGGCGCTCGATCCACAAGACGAGCTGCGAGCGGTTCATGACGGTGATCGGGCCGGAGGGTGACGCCGCGCATCAGGGCAATCTGCATCTCGATCTCGGCTGCCACGGCAAGGCATGCAAGGCGCGCATCTGCCAGTAGCGGCAGATGCGCCGCCATGTCATGTCTTCGGTTTGACCTTCTCGGGCAGACCTTTACGCGCCGTCTCGGCAAACTCTTCCAGCTGCTCTTCGCTCATCGATTCATACATGCTCTTCGATGCACCCTTAAGCTGGCTTTTCCGGGCTTCGCCGCGCTTGGCCGACAAGGCGGCCCCTGCGGCCTTCTGCTGCGCCTGGGATTTTGCAGGCATTGTCTGTCTCCCTGTCCGTTTCATACAGGGAAAACGCCCGTAATACGGGAGGGTTCCGAGACAGCAACCTGCAAAACCATCATGCGTGGTTCGACAAGCTCACCATGAGGGAGAGTGAGGATTGCAGGGAACTATATTCTCCAGCACGGATAATTGCCGTGTGCTGCAATGGCGGAGATTTGTATTGCAGCCAACCCCTCTCCCTCATGGTGAGCTTGTCGAACCACGCACAACATCCGATGCAGCAGAGTGTCTGAATCCCTATCCCTGCACTGCCTCGTCGAAAACCGTGCGGGCTTGCCGCAAATGATCACGATTCTTCACTGCCCAGTCGCCCAGGGCACCGATGGGAACGGCAATCGAATGGCCGATCGGGGTCAGCGCATAGGTGACCTCCGGCGGCGATGTCGGCTTGACGGTGCGCGATACCAGACCGTCACGCTCCAGCGAACGCAGCGTGACCGTCAGCATGCGCTGCGAAATCCCCTCCACCATGCGGCGCAGCACATTGAAGCGGCGCGGACCGTCCTGAAGATTGATGATCACCAGAAGGCTCCAGCTGTCGCCGACAATGTCGAGCACTTCCCGCATCGGGCATCTGCCTGCACTGTCGGCGACCATCGCAGCCGAGGTTGACAGCAGAGGCACATCGCCATTGGTTTTCGCATGTATACTCATCGGATAAAACCTCCAGTGTTTCCAGGCCGGTTACCTCAGTGTTCCCTGAAACGGAAAAAGTGCGTTCTTCACAGGAAGCAGCTTCTAGCATAGATGGTTATGAATAGTAACCAGAAAACAAACCGTACCCAAGCACTCAGGAGATCAAAATGAAAATCGCACTGATCGGCGCCACCGGCTTCATTGGCAAGGAACTGCTGCCGGAAGCTGTCTCGCGCGGCCATAGCGTGACAGCGCTCGTTCGCAATGCCGACAAGGTTGAAAAGCGCGAGGGCGTCAAGGCCGTCAAGGCGGATGTGCTCGATGTCGCCGACCTCACTGAAAAGCTGAAGGGCCACGACATCGTACTCTCGGCCTACAATCCGGGCTGGGGCGAGCCTGATATTCAGGCCATTCATATCAAGGCGAGCAAGGCAATCACCGAGGCCGCCAAGCAGGCGGGCGTCAAGCGCCTGATCGTCGTCGGCGGCGCTGGCAGCCTGTTGAATCAGGAAGGCAAGCAATTTGTTGATGGCCCTGATTTTCCTGCCGAATATCGTGAAGGCGCCCTCGGTGCCCGTCAGGCCCTGAACGACCTGAAGACGGAAAACGGTCTGGACTGGAGCTTTGTCTCTCCGCCATTCGCCCTCGTGCCTGGCCCACGCACCGGCACCTACCGGCTTGGCAAGGACAATCCCGTGGTCAACGCCGAAGGCCACAGCACCGTCAGCGTGGCTGACCTTGCCGTCGCCATTCTCGATGAAGCCGGGACGCCAAAACACGTCAGGCAGCGTTTCACCGTCGGATACTGATATCTGATGGCATGACCACACAGCCGCCCCATCCGGGGCGGTTTCCTTTTGGTGCCTCGGCAACTCCAATGTGCGTTCTTCACAAGCAACCGGGCTGTGCTTACCTAAGCAGCAACACAAGACATGAAGGTGAAGATCATGGAACTCGGCATCTATACATTTGCGGGCATGAGCCCTGACCCGACGAGCGGCATTGCCATCGATGCGCACCAGCGCATGCAGAACCTGCTGGAAGAGATGGAACTGGCGGATCAGGTTGGCCTCGACGTGTTCGGCATCGGCGAGCATCACCGCCCGGATTTCGTCATTTCCACACCCGCCGTGGTTCTGGCGGCGGGTGCTGCACGCACCAGGAATATCCGGCTGACCAGCGCCGTGACCGTCTTGAGCTCGGAAGACCCGGTTCGCGTATTCCAGGAATATGCGACGCTCGACCTGATCTCCTCGGGCCGTGCGGAAATCATGGCGGGGCGCGGCTCGTTCATCGAGTCCTTCCCCCTGTTCGGCTATGACCTCAACGACTACGACGAACTGTTCACGGAAAAGCTTGACCTTCTGTTGAAGCTGCGTGCCAGCGAACGCGTGACCTGGAAAGGCAATCTGCGTGCGCCGATCAGCAATCTCGGCGTTTATCCGCGCCCGCTGCAGAACCCGCTGCCCGTATGGATTGCCGTTGGCGGCACCCCTGCTTCGGTCATTCGTGCGGGCACGCTCGGCCTGCCGCTCGCCATTGCCATCATCGGCGGCGAGCCGCACCGCTTTGCACCACTGGTCGATCTCTACCGTGAAGCCGGGGCCAAGGCCGGTCATGCGCCGGAGACGCTGAAGGTCAGCATCAACTCGCATGGCTATGTCGCCGAGACATCGCAGGCCGCAGCGGATGGCTACTGGCCGTCCTATGAAGTGGTGATGAACAAGATCGGCCGCGAACGCGGCTGGCCGCCAAGCAACCGGGCGCAGTTCGAAGCAGGCCGCACGCCGCGCGGTGCGCTCCTGGTCGGCTCACCGCAGGAGGTTATCGACAAGATCATGCTGCAGCACAGCTACTTCAAGCATGATCGCTTCCTGCTGCAGATCGATCTGGGCAGCCTGCCGCATAGGAACACGCTGAAGGCCATCGAGCTGTTCGGAACAAAGGTCGCCCCGGTCATCCGCAAGGAGCTTGGCCAGCCCGTGAAGGCGGAAGAAACGGCATTGGCATAGTATCAGCGGCGGCGGGATTTCAGCCCCGCCGTTCACTGGAAATCAAGCCATGGCGAGCCCGAAACCCTGCATCAGGCGCCGGGTGGAAAAGTCGGGATTGCCCGAGGTGAACACGGCAATGTCGTCGCCATGCTCCGGTTCGCTGCCCGCACCGTTCGGCTTGAGCAGCGACAAGGCGCGGCGGGCGATCGCTTCAGCCGGATCGAGCCAATCCACCGGCCACGGCGCAAGGCGACGGAACACATTGGCCAGAAACGGATAATGCGTGCAGGCCAGAACGACGATATCGGTGCGCTTGCCATCCATTTCGACAAAGCATGGCGCGATTTCCGCCTCTATCGCCGCATCGTCGAGATGATCGCCGCGTATATGCGCTTCCGCCATGCGCGCCAGGTTCTGGCTGCCGACGAGCCGCACATGGCATTTCGTGGCAAAAGACTGGATGAGATCGCGCGTATAGGCACGCTTGACGGTGCCCGGCGTTGCCAAAACGGTAATGAGGCCGGACGAGGTGCGCTCTGCCGCCGGTTTGATGGCGGGAACAGTGCCGACAAAGGGCACGGCCGGAAAGGCCCGGCGCAGATCATCCAGCACCAGCGTTGACGCCGTATTGCAGGGAATGATCACGATCTCCGGATCGTAGGTGGCAATGAAGCCCTCGAACAGGCCGAGAATGCGGGCGCGCAGCGGCTCTTCGTCCCAGTCGCCATAGGGGAAACCGGCATCGTCGGCGATATAGACAAAGCGCCGGTCGGGGATGAGCACCCGCGCCTCGCGCAGGACGGTCAAGCCGCCAATGCCGCTGTCAAACGCAATGATCGGCCGGTCCGCTGTGTCATTCATCGCCTGGTATGTCCTCGCGTCCCGCTGGCTTGGCGGCCGTTTTCTTGGCCGCCGGCTTTTCCCGCTTGCGCCCTTCCGGCGCGCCGGAGCCGCGCGGCGTCTTCGGGCTGAAATAATCCAGCGAGACAACGACACCGCGCAGGAGCCTCAGTTCCGAGTCGGAAAAACCGGCACGGGTCAAAACGCCGCGCAGATTGTTGACCATGATTTCCTTGCGGGCCATGGGCCGGAAATAGCCGCGCGCCTGCAGCGCGTCTTCCAGATGGTTGAAAAAGCCCTGCAGCTGTTCCTTTGGCGCGGGCTCGAGTTCGGGACCGCGGAAAGCCGTGTCCGTTTCCTTCTCCAACCCTGACTTCATCCACTCATAGGACATGAGCAAAACCGCCTGTGCGATGTTCAGCGACGAAAATGCCGGGTTGACCGGAAATGTCACCAGTTCATCGGCGAGACTGACTTCGTCATTATTGAGGCCGAAGCGCTCGCGCCCGAAAAGAATCCCAGTTTTCTCGCCCCGGTTGAAGCGCTGGCGCAGTGTCTGCCCTGCTTCGACGGGTCCGCGCACCTGCTTGAACGCATCGCGTTCCCGCGCGGTCGTCGCGTAGACGAAATGCAGATCCTCGATAGCCGACGGCAGATCGTCATAGACCTTTGCCCCATCGATGATGTGGTCGGCACGGCTTGCGGCGGAGCGCGCCTTGTCGTTGGGAAATTCCTCGCGCGGCTTGACGAGGCGCAGTTCCGCCAGCCCGAAATTGGCCATGGCCCGCGCCACCATGCCGATATTCTCCGGCAATTGCGGCTCGACCAGGATGATTGCCGGCCCTTCGGCAATGAGTGTGCGCTGTCTGTCTGTACCTGCCATGATCAATCCATTGTGAATGCCGCCCTCATACAACGCGTTTTTTCAACGGGCAATCGTGCATCGGGCCTGTGCCCGGCTCATATTCCGCCAAGATTGCGATTAAACACTTAAAGCCAGTCTTTGCGTTCTGGTTTGCGAGTGCTATAGGGGCGCGAACCCTCAATGAAAACCGATGCTGGCATTCCCAGACCAGTAATAAAGAGGCTGATTATTCATGGCAAAGATCAAGGTTGCAAACCCGGTCGTCGAACTTGACGGCGACGAGATGACCCGCATCATCTGGCAGTACATCAAAGACAAGCTGATCCATCCCTATCTCGACATCGACCTGAAATATTACGATCTGGGCATCGAACATCGCGATGCGACCGACGATCAGGTGACCATCGATGCGGCCAATGCAATCAAGCAGTATGGCGTCGGCGTCAAGTGCGCCACCATCACGCCCGACGAACAGCGCGTTGAGGAATTCGGCCTGAAGAAGATGTGGAAGTCGCCCAACGGCACCATCCGCAACATTCTCGGCGGCGTCATCTTCCGCGAACCGATCATTGCCAAGAATGTTCCCCGTCTGGTTCCCGGCTGGACCCAGCCGATCATCGTTGGTCGCCATGCCTTCGGCGATCAGTACCGCGCCACCGATTTCCGGTTCCCCGGCAAGGGCAAGCTGTCGATCAAGTTTGTCGGCGAAGACGGCAAGACCATCGAACACGACGTCTATGATGCGCCAAGCGCCGGCGTTGCCATGGCCATGTACAATCTGGATGATTCCATCCGCGATTTTGCCCGCGCCTCGCTCAACTATGCCTATAACCGCGGCGTTCCCTGCTATCTGTCGACCAAGAACACCATCCTCAAGGCCTATGACGGCCGCTTCAAGGATATCTTCCAGGACGTGTTCGACGCCGAATTCAAGGACAAGTTCGCCGAGAAGAAGATCACCTATGAGCATCGCCTGATCGATGACATGGTTGCCTCGGCGCTGAAGTGGTCCGGCGGTTATGTCTGGGCCTGCAAGAACTATGACGGCGACGTGCAGTCCGACATCGTGGCACAGGGCTTTGGCTCGCTCGGCCTGATGACCTCCGTGCTGATGACGCCGGATGGCCAGACGGTGGAAGCGGAAGCCGCTCACGGTACGGTGACACGCCACTACCGCCAGCACCAGAAGGGCGAGGAAACCTCGACCAACTCCATCGCCTCGATCTTCGCCTGGACGCGTGGCCTTGCCCACCGCGCCAAGCTCGACGGCAACACCGAACTCGACCGCTTTGCCAACACGCTGGAAAAAGTCTGCGTCGATACGGTTGAATCCGGTTACATGACCAAGGATCTGGCGCTGCTGATCGGTCCGGACCAGCCCTGGCTGTCCACCACGGGTTTCCTCGACAAGATCGACGAGAACCTGCGCAAGGCCATGGCCGCCTGATCAGGGGCCGCCTGATCTGGGCCGCCTGATCAGGCATCGCCATCGAACAACACAAGCCCCGGTTCGCCGGGGCTTTTCTTTGACCGCTTGGCTTTCCCCGCGGGGCTTCCCGGCCTCGATTCCTGGCCGGTCATTTCCCCGGCAGCTTTCCCGCAGCTCCATCTCCCTGCGGTTTTGCGATCCGGGAGCCCTTTTCACAGGACCTCCGGCCTGCCGGTTTCCATATCCGGTCATCCGATTATTCCGCAGTCTTTTTCGCCGGCTCCCTATCGACCAGCGCCCACATCTCCCCATCCGCCGCCCGATCCGCCGGGATTGCCGCCCTTCTCATTGAGCCGGCTTTGCCTCAGCGATACCGCAAGCTGGTGGGCTGCGGGCACTATTCGTCGTCTACAATGCCGTCCTCTTCGGCAGGCGCCTGCGCTTTTGCCGGTGGCGCCTTGTTTGCGGCCGCGGGCGGCAGTTTCATGCTCGATTTGAGATCCAATACCCGGCGGAAGGCATGGGCCGGAATCCTGCCGACAATTTTCCCGGCCTTGCCCGCCAGTTCGAAGTCCAGCCCCTTCGTGGCGGCGGCAACAAAATCGGCCTCATCCATGGCCACCACGCCGGTTTCCTCGCGTGTGGGCAGGCAGGGCCGAAAGAAACAGGCCACCCGTCTGCTCACCCCCTTTTCGAACCGCATCTGCCGGCCATAGCTCCAGGCCTGGGAGAGGTGACTTTTGCCCTGGCCGGTATAAAGCGTCTTGAATCCATATCCCACCGTTGTCGAATAGTAGGGCTGCGCGTTCAGCGACATGAACAGATCCAGATAGGCCAGGACATCCGGCCCGAAGGCCGTATCGCTGCGCATATGAACATCCTTGACGACCGTCGAGGTCTGGCAGGAAACAAGCAGCACCGCGGCGAGCAGAAGAGCCAGTATTGTCTTCACGTCAGTTCTCGAAATGGATAATTAAAAACAGTTTTTGAAAATGCGAAACAAAATTGCGATGCAGCAAAAATACCGGAAAATCAATCTCTTGCCCACCCAGCAATTAGTATGAGCGGGTGGCATTTCCGGCCGCATCACGCTGCGGCCGGAAAGACAATGCCTGGTGTCAGCCGGCGAGCGCGTCGCGCACGGCAGCCACGGCCGCCTCGGCCTTGGAGCCATCGGGACCGCCGGCCTGCGCCATATCGGGGCGGCCGCCGCCGCCGGCACCGCCGAGCGCGGCGGACGCGATCTTGACCAGGTCGACGGCGCTGAACGTGCCGACAAGATCGTCGGTGACGCCGACGACCGCGCTGGCCTTGCCATCTTCCGAGACGCCGATGAACGTCACGATGCCGGAACCGACGGTCTTCTTGGCATCGTCGGCCAGCGGCTTCAGGTCACGTGGATTGACGCCGGTGACCACCTTGCCGATGAAGCCGACACCATTGACCGTTTCGGACTGCGCGGCGCCATTGCCGGAGCCGCCAAGCGCCAATTGCTTGCGGGCCTCGGTGAGTTCGCGTTCCAGCTTGCGGCGCTCATCCAACAGCGCCGTCACGCGCGCCAGTGCGTCGGCAGGCGTGGACTTCAACGCACCGGCAATCGCCTTGACCCGGTCGTCCTGTTCTTCGAGGTAGCGGCGCGCGGCTTCGCCGGTCAGCGCCTCCATGCGGCGCACACCCGCCGCCACGGCGCTTTCCGAGACAATGCGGATCAGGCCGATATCGCCGGTGGCGCGCACATGCGTGCCGCCGCACAGTTCCGTCGAATAGCTCTTGCCCGATTTCTCACCGTGCAGTGCGGTTCCCATGGAAACCACGCGCACTTCATCGCCATACTTCTCACCGAACAGCGCCATGGCGCCTTCCGCAATGGCATCGTCGACCGCCATCAGGCGGGTGCTGACCGGTGCGTTCTGCAGGACGATTTCGTTGGCGAGGTCTTCGATGACGGCCAGTTCCTTGTCCGAAATCGGCTTCGGATGGGAAAAATCAAAACGCAGGCGATCCGGCGCAACGAGCGATCCCTTCTGCGCGACATGCGTGCCGAGGGTTTCGCGCAGCGCCTCATGCAGCAGGTGTGTCGCCGAGTGGTTGGAGCGGATACGCGTGCGGCGGGCGCTGTCGACCGTCAGTTCCACCGGAACATCCAGCTTCACCGTACCCTTGAGCACCTTGCCCAGATGCACGAACACCCCGTCATTCTTCTTCTGAGTGTCGGTGACAACAACGGTGAAGCCGTCACCGGAGATGATGCCGGTATCGCCCTGCTGGCCGCCGGATTCGCCGTAAAATGGCGTCTGGTTGACCACGAGGGCAATGGCCTCGCCTTCCCCGGCGCTGTCCACCTGCGCACCGTCCTGCACCAGCGCGGTGATGACGCCTTCGGCCTTTTCCGTCTCGTAGCCGAGGAATTCGGTGGCGCCGACCTTGTCGCGCACCGCAAACCAGACCGTTTCTGTCGCCGCATCGCCGGAACCGGACCAATGGGCGCGGGCTTCCGCCTTCTGCCGCTCCATGGCCGCCGCAAAAGCATCGGTATCGACAGCGATACCGCGCTGGCGCAGCGCATCCTGGGTGAGATCCAGCGGGAAACCGAAGGTGTCATAGAGCTTGAACGCGGTTTCGCCATCGAGACGATCGCCTTCGTCAAGACCTTCCGTCGCATCGCTGAGCAGACCAAGGCCGCGGTCCAGCGTCTTGCGGAAGCGGGTTTCCTCGAGCTTCAGCGTTTCGGAAATCAGCGATTCAGCGCGGATCAGTTCCGGATAGGCCTGCCCCATCTCGCGGATCAGTGCCGGCAGCAGGCGCCACATCAGCGGCTCCTTGGCACCCAGCAACTGCGCATGGCGCATGGCGCGGCGCATGATGCGGCGCAGCACATAGCCGCGGCCTTCATTCGACGGCAGCACGCCATCGGCAATGAGGAAGCTCGATGAGCGCAGGTGATCGGCGATCACCCGGTGGCTGGCGCGGAATTTTCCTTCCGCCTTGACGCCGGTCGCATCTTCCGACGCGCGGATAAGCGCCCGGAACAGGTCGATATCGTAATTGTCGTGCTCGCCCTGCAGCACCGCGGCCAGACGCTCGAGACCCATGCCCGTATCGATGGACGGGCGCGGCAACTCGATGCGCTGCTCCTTGGTGATCTGCTCGAACTGCATGAAGACGAGGTTCCAGATCTCGATGAAGCGGTCGCCATCCTCGTTGGCGCTGCCGGGAGGGCCGCCCCAGATGTCTTCGCCATGGTCGTAGAAAATTTCCGAGCACGGGCCGCACGGGCCGGTATCGCCCATGGCCCAGAAATTGTCGCTGGTGGCGATACGGATGATGCGGTCATCGGACAGACCGGCGATCTTCTTCCAGAATCCGGCCGCCGCATCGTCCGTGTGGTAGACGGTGACGAGCAGCTTGTTCCTGTCGAGACCATATTCCTTGGTGATCAGGTTCCAGGCCAGACTGATCGCCTCTTCCTTGAAGTAATCGCCAAAGGAAAAATTGCCCAGCATTTCAAAAAACGTATGGTGCCGGGCGGTATAGCCGACATTGTCCAGGTCATTGTGCTTGCCGCCGGCGCGCACGCATTTCTGCGATGTCGTGGCGCGGCTGTAGGGCCGCTGCTCCAGACCGGTGAAAACATTCTTGAACTGCACCATGCCGGCATTGGTGAACATCAGCGTCGGGTCGTTGCGCGGCACAAGCGGGCTCGACGCCACGATCTCATGGCCGTTCTTCTTGAAATAGTTCAGAAATGTCGACCGGATTTCGTTGACGCCACTCATGTGCATTGCCTTCTGACTTGTCTCTAACCAAAGCGAAATAGCCCCTTTCTGCAACAAAAGGGCGGAACGCAACGCTTGTAGCGATGCGACCGCGGCCTGTCCAGAAAATCCCTGTGATAATGGGCCTTGCTTATGAACAACACAGTCTTCGAATACGTGCACTCTCCCTCATGCTGAGCTTGTCGAAGCACGCAGAGCAGTTGTGCGTGCTTCGACAAGCTCAGCATGAGGGAGGCCTGCTCAATATGTGGGAAGGTAGCGCTGCGTGCGGTGAAGCACAGCCTCGGCCCGAGGGATGTTCTTACAGCGTGAGAGCATTTCAAAAGAAAAACCCGCATCCGGCGGCCGGATGCGGGTTTGAATTGCAGACCGCAACGGTCCGTCCTGGGAAATCAGCCTTCGGCGGCCTCGGGTCCGTCATTGTCCTCGATATCGTCCGGGCCCTTGTCCAGCATCTGCTCGGCAATCAGACCGGCATTCTGGCGCAGGACCAGCTCGATCTCATTGGCGACTTCGGGATTGTCCTTGAGGAAGAGTTTCGCATTGTCGCGGCCCTGCCCCAGACGCTGGGAATTGTAGGAGAACCACGAACCGGATTTTTCAACGATACCCGCCTTGACGCCGAGATCGACCAGTTCGCCCGTCTTGGAAACGCCTTCGCCATACATGATGTCGAATTCGACCTGCTTGAAGGGGGGCGCCAGCTTGTTCTTGACCACCTTGACGCGGGTCTGGTTGCCGACCACCTCGTCACGTTCCTTCAGCGCACCGATGCGGCGGATATCGAGACGCACCGACGCATAGAATTTCAGCGCATTGCCGCCCGTCGTGGTTTCAGGCGAACCGAACATCACGCCGATCTTCATGCGGATCTGGTTGATGAAGATGACCATGCAATTGGAGCGGGAAATGGATGCGGTCAGCTTGCGCAGCGCCTGGCTCATCAGGCGGGCCTGCAGGCCGGGGAGAGAATCGCCCATCTCGCCTTCGATTTCCGCACGCGGGGTCAAGGCGGCAACGGAATCGACCACGAGAACATCGATCGCACCGGAACGCACCAGCGTATCGGTGATCTCCAACGCCTGCTCGCCCGTATCGGGCTGCGAGATCAGAAGATTCTCCAGATCCACGCCCAGCTTGCGGGCATAGACCGGGTCCAGCGCATGTTCCGCATCGACGAAGGCACAGATGCCGCCCTTTTTCTGGGCTTCGGCAATCGTATGCAGCGCCAGGGTTGTCTTACCGGAGCTTTCCGGCCCGTAAATCTCGACAATGCGGCCTTTCGGCAGACCGCCAACGCCAAGGGCTATATCCAGGGAAAGCGACCCGGTCGATACCGTCTCGATTTCCACAACCTGCTCATTGCGTCCAAGCCGCATGATCGAACCCTTACCAAAGGCTCTCTCGATCTGTGACAATGCCGCATCCAGCGCTTTCGTTTTATCCACCGAATTACCCTCAACTAACCGCAAAGAATTTTGCGCCATGTTACACTACCCCTGTGCTATCCATGAAGCCCGGATGCTCCGGCCTTTGAAGATATTTGTATCTGTTTTGTTCTCATTTGGCAATATGCACAAGCCATTGAAAAACAATAATAACACAAAAATGTTCTTAAAATGTTCCGAAAATGGACTGCCTGCGCTTGTCCACATGTTCCTCGTGTCCGGGCAGCATGAACGGGAAAACCGCGGCCGGCAAATTCGAATCGTTGCGGCGATTGCGTCGGGGCAGCAGGCCATCTAGAGAAGGAAAGGACCAAGTGTCTTGCAACCGATCATTTTGTTCAGCAAAAGCCACCAACCATGACTCAGGATTACACACCGCTGCTGTTTGCTGTCGGCGGCGCCCATATGGACCGGCGCGGCCAGAGCAGCGTTCCCTTCATTCCCGGCGCGTCCAACCCCGGCATCATGCGCGAAGAGCCCGGCGGCGGCGTGTTCAATGCTTTGCGCCTTGCCGTGCGGCGCGGTGTGCGGGCTGAAATGCTGTCGGTACGCGGCGGCGACCGGGTTGGCGATGTCATCGGCGCCGCCTTTGAGGCCGCCGGAATCAAGGACAGTTCCGCCGTGTTCATCGACCGGGCGACCCCGAGCTATACGGCGATTCTCGATGAACAGGGCGATGTGGTTGCGGCCATTGCCGATATGGCGTTGTATGAACTCGCCCTGCCCCGGCAGCTCAGGCGGCGCAAGGTGCGCGATTCCATCGATGCCGCCGATGCGGTTTTCGGCGATGCCAACCTGCCATCGGAAGCGTTGCAGAAACTGGCGGAGCTTGCCGGCGGCAAACCGCTCTATGCGCTGGCGATTTCCCCGGCCAAGGCGGTGCGGCTGCGGCCGGTTCTCGGCGGTCTCGCCTGCCTGTTCCTCAACCGGCGTGAAGCCTTTGCCCTGACGGGGCTCGGCGCCGATGCCAGCCTGCCCGCTCTGCACCGCGCCCTGATGGCAGAGGGGCTGCAGGCGGCCGTTGTCAGCAATGGCGGCCAGGCTGCACTGGTCTATTCCAGCGGCGGTGCATTCTCCCTTCTCCCGCCCGCGCTGACCGGTATTGCCGATGTGACCGGCGCGGGTGACGCACTGGCCGGCGGCACCATATCGGCGCTGATGCGCGGCCTTCCCCTCGTCGAAGCCGTGCGCGAAGGCTTTGCCGCCTCGGCGCTGACACTGCAAACCCATTCGGCAACGCCGGTCTTCACATCCAGGATTTTCGACGCGGCCCTCGCGACCATACCGGAGGCCATCCCGCTCGCATGAGCCAACGGCCTGATACGACAAAGGAAAGAACCATGACCACAACAGCCCTCAACCCGTTCACTGACATTGCACCGGAGGTACAGAAAGCGCTTGCCGCCGGGCAGCCGGTGGTGGCGCTGGAAAGCACGATCATCACCCACGGCATGCCCTACCCGGACAACAGCCGCATGGCCGCCGATGTCGAGACGATCATCCGCGATGGCGGCGCAGTCCCGGCGACCATCGCCATTATCGATGGCCGCCTGAAGATCGGCATTTCGGCTGAGGAACGTGAGGCGCTGGCGCAGGTCAAGGGCGCGATGAAGCTGTCGCGCGCCGATCTGGCGTTTGCACTGTCGGAAGGCCGCACCGGCGGCACCACCGTTGCCGCCACCATGCTGGCCGCACACATGGCCGGCATCAAGGTATTTGCCACGGGCGGCATTGGCGGCGTGCACATGGGCGCGGAGACCAGTTTCGACATATCGGCTGATCTGGAAGAATTGGGCCGCACCCCGGTGATCGTCGTCTCGGCGGGCGCCAAGGCGATTCTGGATATTGAAAAGACGCTGGAAGTGCTTGAAACCAAAGGCGTACCCGTTGTGGTGCATGGGGCGGACGTTCTGCCGGCCTTCTGGTCGCGCCAGTCGCATCTCAAGGCCCCGTTGCGTCTCGACACGCCGGAAGCCATCGCCAGGTTCCAGGCAACGCGCAGCGCCATCGGCGTCAACGGCGGCATGCTGATCGCCAACCCGATTCCGCTGGAAAGCGAAATTCCGGCCGACATCATGGGCGGATACATCCGTGAAGCCCTGTCGCGCGCCACAAAAAATGGCATCACGGGCAAGGCCGTGACGCCATATCTTCTTTCGGAAATTCTCGACATCACCAAGGGCGAAAGCCTGAAGGCGAATATCGCCCTGGTGGAAAACAATGCACGCCTTGCAGCGCGCATTGCTGTCGCCCTGACACTGGTCAGGTAAGCGGCGAAATCTGCAGTTCGACGCGGCGATTCTGCGACCGGCCGGCTTCCGAATTGTTGGAAGCAATCGGCCGGTCCATGCCCAAGCCGCGAACGGAGAAGCGCCGGTTGTCGATGCCCTGCTGGGTCAGGTAGTTCGAAACGGACAGCGCGCGGCGCTCGGACAGGAGCTGGTTGTACTGCTGGCCACCGACATTGTCCGTATGGCCATAGACATCGATGATGCTCCGGTCGAACTTGCGCAGCACCACTGCAACCGAATTCAGCGTTGCAAAGAACTGCGGCTTCACCGCATCCTGGTCGGTAGCGAAGGTGATGTTCGACGGCATGTTCAGGATGATCTGGTCGCCGTTACGGGTCACCGACACGCCGGTGCCCTGCAGCTGGGCCCGAAGCTCCGATTCCTGGCGGTCCATGTAATTGCCGACGGCACCGCCGGCCAGTGCGCCGATACCAGCACCGATCAGCGCCGCGTTGCGGCCGGATTTGCCACCGCCGCCAACGGCGAGACCACCCAGCGCACCAACCGCTGCGCCAATTGCCGCGCCACCGGCAGTATTCGATATTTTTTGCTCGCCGGTATAGGGATCGGTGGTGGTGCAACCGGCCAAAAACGTCGCGGCAAGACAGCCGATGGCAAACTTCTTGATCATGGAATCAGGTCCCCGTTGGAAATGTTGCGAAATATAGCATCGAATACGGCAAAATATGGAAAGCAAACGGCTAAATCAGCCGTAGCCGCGCCATGGCCAAAGCGTCGACAAATCGCCCGTTCTTGAAGGCATAATCCCGGTGCACGCCTTCCCGTTCGAAGCCGCATTTTTCGTAGAGACCGATGGCTTTGGCATTGTCGGCATGGACCGTCAATTCCAGACGCCGGATGTTGAGCCAGTTGTCCGCCGCATCGATCAGGGCAAGCAGCAGCGCCTTGCCGATGCCACGCCCGGTGAAATCGTCATGCACGCCGAGCCCGAGATGCGCCGTATGGGCGCGCCTGCCATCGGAGCGATGCAGGCCCGCGTGACCAACGATCTGCTGATCGATCTCGGCAACGATGCTTGTCGTCCCCGCGCCCAGACTTTCGAGCCATTTGCGGGTCTGCTCCGCACTTTGAAAGGGCAGGCGCAGAGTACCGGCACGAAAACCGGGTAAATTGGTCAATGCGTTGATCTGTTCAAAATCGGCGACACGCGCCGCCCGGATCGAGAACGCGCTATCGTGGGGTGGTGATAAAGGTTGGTCTTGCATCTTGCTCTCCGTTTGTTCGAGGAGAGCGAAGGTCAGACCCTGCTCGCCTCGTGGCAGGGTCTGGTGAAAGATCGCGTCGACGTCAGCGCAACAGCTCTCCACCACCCCTGAAAAGGAGTGCGGTACCAAGCATCATGATATTCGAACGACGGATCATGCCGCCATCTTTCACCACAATATCAGTGATTTCAAGAGCGTTTCTGATTCAAAACCTGATCCCGGTTCAAAAATTTTGACTGATATGCCGGGCGGAATTCGTTTGCGCCGGCGGTCTTATTCCAACATGCTCCGCGGCACCCAAACGACACCGACAGGATTTCGCATGACTGAGACCTCACAATCACCCGTAGCAATCATCACCGGCGGCGGACGCGGCATGGGCGCAGGCATAGCGCGCGAGCTGCACGCCAGAGGCTACCGGCTCGGCCTGATGTCGCCGTCCGGCAGCGCCATCGAGCTGGCAGCGGAATTGGGTGCAATCGGCATCAAAGGTTCGGCTGGAGAAGCCAAGGATCTGGAAACGCTCGTAGCCAGGACAGCGGAAGCCTATGGGCGTATCGACGCCGTGGTCAACCATACGGGCCATCCGCCGAAGGGTGACCTCATCGACATCACTGACGAGAAATGGGCGCTCGGCAATGATCTGATGGTGCTGAGCGTCGTGCGCATGGCGCGGCTCGTCACACCCTATATGCTGAAGCAGGGCAAAGGCGCCTGGGTGAACATCACCACCTTCGCCGCTTTCGAGCCAAGCCTCGTCTTCCCGGTGTCCTGCGCCTATCGCGCCGCCGTTGGCGCCTATACAAAACTCTACGCGGATCGCTACGCCGCCGACAATATCCGAATGAATGCCTTGCTGCCAGGCTTTATCGACAGCCTCGATCACAAGCCGGGCACCGAGAGCGGCATCCCGATGAAACGCGTCGGCACCATGAACGAAATCGCCAAGACAACCGCGTTCCTGCTGTCGGACGATGCGGGTTACATCACGGGGCAGAACATTCGCGTGGATGGCGGGATCACCAAACACGTCTAGACAGCGTTAAGGGCAGCACATCGAAGGCTGCCCTGCCATATCGTGCGTGGTTCGACAAGCTCACCATGAGGGATGGAGTGGGTTGCAGGGAGCTAATCCTGCAATGTTTCCTAGTAGCCTTGCAGGCAAACCACTTCCCTCATGGTGAGCTTGTCGAACCACGCACCTCTTAATCCCGATCTACATCAGGTTGACGCCGAGGGCTTCACGCAGATGCCGCTGGCCGTTCGGCGTCACGGATACGGCGCGCGTGCCGTCGACGCGCCGGATCCAGCCCCTGTCGAAGCAGTGGCTGCACAATGCGGCACCGATGGCACCGGCCAGATGCGGGCGCCGCTCGCTCCAGTCGAGACAGGGGCGGCACAGGATGCGCCCCTTCTTCTGATGGATCGCACCGACATCCATGCCCAGCCTGTCGAAAAGCGACAGGCCGCTATCCGTCAGTTCACCCGCATCGAGCCCGAGTTCCAGATGCCCGGCCCCGACGAGCGCATCGGTGATCGACACACCGAGCTTTCCCGCCAGATGGTCATAGCAGGTGCGCCCGGCCCGCAATGCGGCATCGCGCGGCCCGGTGCGCACGGTCTTGCTGGGCGTGCCGGGTGTTGCAATCTGCATGATGCTTTCGATCATCTGTGCAACCGCTGGTGATGCGAGCCGGTGATAGCGGTGCCTGCCCTGCTTTTCCACCTGCAGAAGCCCGGCCTCCGTCATGCGCGTGAGATGGCTGCTGGCCGTCTGGGCCGTAATCCCGGCGAGCTGCGCCAGTTCACCCGCTGTCAGCGCGCGTCCATCCATCAGGCCCGTGAGCATGCTGGCGCGGCCGGGATCTCCGGCCAGCGCGGCGATTTCGGCAAATCTGGCGGTGTTCGACATGGCATTCTTCCGTGACTGCTTCCGGGCCGATACTGGCCTATCCACGGCAAGGATGCTTCGAAAACGCTCGAAGTATCAAGTGCGCCCTCTATTCGCTTTCCAGCATTTCCTTGACCGACGTCGCCAGCTGCTTCAGCGAGAAGGGTTTTGGCAGGAAGCCGAATTTGGCATCTTCCGGCAGGTTGCGGGCAAAGGCGTCTTCCGCATAACCGGAAACGAAGATGAACTTGATATCCCCGTATTCCTTGCGCAGTTCGCGCAGCAGCGTCGGGCCGTCCATCTCCGGCATCACCACGTCGGACACGATGATATCGACCTTGCCACCCAGTTCCTTCATCACTTCAAGCGCTTCGACGCCGCTGGACGCCTCGTGCACGGTATAGCCGCGCGATTGCAGGGCCCGGACACCGCCCATGCGCACCGCATCCTCGTCCTCGACGAGGAGAACCGTTGCGGAGCCGGAAAGATCGGTGGCCTTCTCGACCTTCTTTTCCTTCTTCGGCGCTTCAACCGCAATCACTTCACCTGCCGCGTTGAGGACCGGAGCCTCCACATGGCGCGGCAGGAAGATGCGGAATGTGGTGCCCTTGCCAAGTTCGGATTCGCAATGGATCGAGCCGCCGGTCTGCTTGATGATACCGTAGACCATGGAAAGCCCGAGACCGGTGCCCTTGCCGACTTCCTTGGTGGTGAAGAACGGTTCGAAAATCTTCTCGATGACCTCGGGCGGCATGCCGGTGCCGCTGTCCTGCACCTCGACCAGGACATAGTCGCCCGGCAGGAGATCGCGGTAGTTCAGCGCCGCGCTTTCGCTCTCGCCGATATTGCGGGTGCGGATGGTCAGATCGCCGCCCTCCGGCATGGCATCGCGCGCATTGACGGTCAGATTGACCACCACCTGCTCGAACTGGCCGAGATCGGCACGCACTGGCCACAGGTCGCGGCCATGCTCGATCTTGAGGTTGACCTGCGTTCCCGCAAGCCGTGTCAGCAGCATGCGCACATCGGCAATGACATCGGTGAGGTCAAGCACTTCCGGACGCAGGGTCTGGCGCCGCGAGAATGCCAGGAGCTGCCGCACCAGCGATGCCGCGCGGTTGGCGTTCTGCTTGATGTTCATGATGTCGGCAAAGGATGGATCGGACGCCCGGTGATTGGTGAGCAGCAGGTCGGACGACATGATGATTGCCGTCAGCACATTGTTGAAGTCGTGGGCGATACCGCCCGCAAGCTGGCCGACGGCCTGCATCTTCTGGCTCTGGGCCATGGTGGCTTCCAGCGCCTTTTGCTCCGTGGTTTCCACGACGGAAACGATGGCAGCCTCCTCGGCACCCTCTTCCGAGCCGGCATCGAAGACCGGACTGATGTAGAAGCGCAGATGACGCTCCTCATGCCCGGGAATGACCGTATCCACCGGCGAAATTTCCGCCTTGCCGGCAAAGGCAGCGGCCAGCGCCCGGTCGAAAGCTTCTCTGTCGCGCTCATGCACGACGGTTTCCAGTGGCGTGCGCCGGTCGATGGCATCGCGGTCCACCACGGGCGAGAACAGGCCGAGGAACCGCGCATTGGTGCGCAGGATCTTGCCTGAAGCATCGACGGCGGCAATCGCCATGGATGCCGAGTTGAAGAAGCGGGTGAACCGCACTTCGGCGGCGCGCAGGGCGGCGGAATTGTCTTCGCCTTCGGCGCGGTTGAGCACGATTGTCCGGGTCGGGCCGCGCTTGCCGTCGCGCTGCGCCTGCACACGGTGATAGAAGCGCACGGCGAGGCTCTGGCCGTTCGCCTTGGCCAGATCGAGATCGATCACCGTGTTGCGGCTGGTACCCGGTTCCGTCTTCACAGCATTGATCAGCGCCATGCCGTTGCCCGCGACGACATCGCGGACCGTCATGGAACCCGGCGTGAACTTGGTCAGGTCAATCCCCAGCCATTCGGCCAATGTCGCATTGATATAGGTGATGCGCCCGTCAGGGTCGGCGGAGAAAAAGCCCGCCGGGGCATGGTCGAGGTGATCGATAGCCTCCTGAATATCCTGGAAATAGCGCTCCTGCTCGGCGCGCTCGGCGGAGATATCGGCGATCTGCCATGCAAAAACCGGCGCTGTCTGACCGGGAATACCCGCAACGGCACGGGCCTTGACGCGATACCAGGTCGGTATCGGCGCGCGCGCGGGGTCGAGCGGCCGCGACAGGCGCAGCTCCTCCTGGCCGGAAATACCGTCCCGCACCGCATTGGCCAGCCGGTAGATCGGATCGGAAGCGGCGCTTTCACTGGAAAGGATGTGCTCTATCGCCCGGACATCGCTGGAATTGGTCACGCCAGTCAGCTGGGCATAGGCGCGGTTGGCGTAGACGATACGGCCCTTCTGATCGGTGACAACCGTGCCCTCGGGAAACGTATCGACAAAGGCGCGCGTCAGTTCATCGCTGGTGCCGCGCGGTGTAAACTGGATGACATTGATGGCCGAACCGAAGAGATAGAACACGCCGGTCATGGCCAGCGTGCCGAGCAGTCCCAGCAGGAACTGCTGCCCCAGCTGGTCGCGATAGATGAAATAAAGGATGGAAACGCCGACCAGCACAATGCCGAGAATGACAAGACGCAAGGCCGCCTTGATCGACTTTGTGTTCGCAATGATCGGTTCTGGATAAAGATCGTTGTTCGTCTCTTGAGACATCCGTCTCAAACCCCTTCTTTTCATCGCGGAAGCTGCCCGGGCAGGCCACAATATTTTGAACCGGCTGAGGTCCGTATGACCAATGCTGGTTCCGAATCGTTTGGATCATATCTTTGATGCCGTATAAACCCCAAGCGTGCAGAACCAGCCATTATTTCACGGTTTCGCACGGCAATTGCGGCACAAGATCGGCACGACCAGCCGATAGCCACAGGCCAGACGATGCGTCAGGGTTGCAGCAGGCAAAGGCTCGCACTAGTGTCACACAGATTATTGCTCCGGGTTCCATGTCGGGGGACGTGCCTTTTGGCCCGGAGAATGTAAAGGAGAGTTCGTCATGCATAATTGGCTGGTCGCTGTCGTCGGCGAAACCGCTGCCCCGATTGTCGGGTTCATCCTTCTTTTCGCACTGGTCATTGTCCTTCTGCTGCTGGTCTTTGCCGTTTTGCGGCGCGTCACCGGCGGAACCTTCGTCGCCGGCGGGCGCAACCGTCAGGTCCGCCTGTCGGTGACCGATGCCGCCGCTGTCGATAATCGCCGCCGTCTGGTTCTGGTGCGGCGCGACGACGTGGAGCACCTGATCCTGATCGGCGGCCCCAGCGATTTGGTGATCGAGCAGAATATCCGTCAGTTTGCCAAGCCGCAGTCCCGCGTCGAACCCGCAGCCACCATTGCTCCGGCGGATGCCGAGCCGAAGGCCGAGGCGCGGCCGGTTGAGGCACCCCGCCCGCAGCCCGTGGCTCCGGCGCGCGTTTCACCGCCCGTCACTCCGGTCAGCCGGCCCGCAGCGCCGGTGCAGCCTGCAACACCGCCCGCGCCGGTTCGTCCGGCCGCTCCGGTTCAAGCGGCGGCTCCGCAACGCGAAACGGTGCAGCCTGAACCACAGCGCCCCATCACGGCAGCAACGCCGCTGCCGCCCGTTCCACCCATGGCGCCCATTCCTCCGATCGCCAGTGCGCCCGATCCCGTCTCGCCGCCCGCCGCCGTGCAGCAGCCTGCCGGGTCACCCCATATCGAGGCGCCGCATAGGGACAATGGCTGGCAGCGGACGGCCTCGCCGTCCTTTGGTGCAAGCCAGCGCAGCGAACCGCACATCGATGCCCTGCCGCATTTTGACGAGACACATCCGGAAACCAAGACGCCGGTGGAAACCAGAACCACCACAGCGGCGGCATTCCCGTTCGCCGTGCAGAGTGAAGGCGTAAGGTCCATCCACGAAGATTCGTCGCTGGAAATTCTCGGGCCGGCCAAGGCGAAGGAACCGGACATCAATCTGGCGGACCTTGATTTCGGCGATGCGTTCGAGTCGGATCTCGAAGGCGAGCTCCACATCACGCCCGATGAGGAAGTGCGCAAGGAGACCGGCAGCATCGAGGACGAAATGGAGCGCCTGCTCGGCGATCTGTCCAGGCCGGAAAAGCGTTAGTCTTCAAAAAGACTTCTCCAATAAAAAAGCCCGGAACGATCCGGGCTTCTTTATTGGTTTCATCAAGGTCGCATCAATCGTCGCGGTAGACTTTCTCGCGTCGTTCGTGACGTTCCTGCGCCTCGATGGAAAGTGTAGCTATCGGCCGTGCATCCAGACGCTTCAAGCTGATCGGATCACCGGTCTCCTCGCAAAACCCGTATGTTCCGTCATCAATGCGCTGCAAGGCTGCATCGATCTTTGAGATCAGTTTGCGCTGCCGGTCACGCGCCCGCAACTCGATCGCACGGTCCGTTTCGGACGATGCACGATCAGCGATATCTGGCAGGTTCGCATTTTCCTGCTGCAGGATCTCAAGCGTTTCACGCGCCTCCCGCAGAATGTCGTTCTTCCAGTTGATTAGTTTTTCACGAAAATAGGATTTCTGCCGATCACTCATGAAAGGCTCGTCATCCGTGGGCTTATAGTCAAGATCGATAAGTTTATTCATCTTTGAATCACCCTGCACCTATGAGACGCGAGGAGGCCTATATAGGTCGTGTCACAAAGCCGCACAACTGCAAAACGACAGGCTGTTAAGGGATTCGAACAAAGCGATTTTGCTTAAATAATCGGCAAACAATCCGCCAAATACGGGCCATCTCGACATAAAATGCGATATTCCAGCCGAAAATACGGCAAAATCTCGGTTTTGGCCGCCAGTATCCGCTGGCGCTGTTTAACCATTGCCTCGCAGAAATGCAGGCCGCCCATAAATAGGACAGGCCGGTTTTGCACAATTATTTGAGAATTGCGTCATTTGCCGCAGAGGTTTATCCATTCATTGTGCCCTAAAAGAACCAAAACACTGTGGGGTTAAGGGTCCAGATCCATTAATCTGATCGAAAGGGCGCCTGAAACGGCAAGAAGATGCGAGGAGAGGCGTGAAGGGCGGGGCCTTTCCCCCGACCGAGCGGCTCGACACTGCAGCTTGCAGCCGTTTCGGCGTCCGGAGGATATGGTCTTTTCGCCCGGCTACATCGTCGCAAAGGCTTGAAAATGAACCACATTGCCATCGCCTTTGTTCCTTGTATCCGAACGAAAAGCCTCATACCATTTCGACCAGATTAACGGGTCCGGACCCTAAAGATGAGCCAGGTCTATTTACTCCGCCATGCCAAAGCAGTCTGGCCATCTCCCGGGCAAAAAGACTTTGACCGGACTTTGGATTCCGTCGGGATTCAATCGGCAACCGTTCTCGGCGAAGAGATGAAGCGGTTCGGGCTGCGGCCGGACATCGTCCTCTGCTCGACCGCCGTTCGGGCAAGGCAGACACTGGAGCATATCGCCCTGCAACCGCCCTTCATTCTGGAAGATCTGGAAAAACTCTATTCCGGCAGCGCCGACAACTATCTGACAGCCATCCGCATGGCGGGGCTTGAGCATGAAAATGCCCATTCCGTCATGCTGGTCGGCCATAATCCGATGATGGAGGATGTGGCCATTGCCCTTGCCGGGCGCGGCGATCCGCCCGCTCACCCCACCTTCGCAGCCGGTTTTCCCACGGCGGGGCTCGCCGTCATTGATTTTGCCGTCCCCCTGGCGGAAATCCGTCACGGAACCGGGACGCTGAGCACGTTCCTGTCGCCTTCCGAGCACCTCTGAAAAAAGCCAACGTCTTGTCATTGGACGTGTCACCCCTATATCCGGGCCGAGAACGGACGAAAGTGCAGGACGATTGACTTGGGAACACTGACAACACTGACCGACGAGGCAAAGATCGCCCTCGATACACTGGCGGATCGTACCGCGGGGCTGGTTTCGCCCTCGCTCCGGCTTGGTGTGACCGGCCTTTCCCGGGCGGGCAAGACCGTTTTCATCACCGCGCTGGTGCACAACCTCATCCACGGCGGCAGGCTGCCGATGTTCGAAGCGCAGAAATCCGGACGGATCGCCAAGGCCTATCTGGAGGAGCAGCCGGACGACGCGGTGCCGCGTTTCCAGTATGAGGATCACCTCAAGGCGCTCATTGAGGACCGTGTCTGGCCGGATTCCACCCGAGCCATTTCGGAGCTGCGGCTGACCATCGAATACGAATCCGCGTCGATGTGGAACCGCATGTTTTCCGGCGGCAAGCTTTCCCTCGATATTGTCGACTATCCCGGCGAATGGCTGCTCGACCTGCCGCTCCTCAACAAGTCCTATGCCGAATTCTCCAGCGACTCCTTCGATCTGGCGCGCCTTGAAAGCCGCCGCGAGCTGGCAAGCGAGTGGCTTGCCGTGGCGGATGCCATTGACGCCGATGCGCAGGCCGACGAAGTAACGGCGCAGCGACTTGCGCGCAGTTTCACCGGCTACCTCAAAGCGGGAAAGGCAGACGAGCGCGCATTGTCGACGCTGCCGCCCGGCCGTTTTCTGATGCCCGGCGATCTCGACGGCTCACCCGCCCTCACCTTCGCACCCCTGCCCAATCTCAAATCCGGCAAGTTCCGCCCCGGCTCGCTGGCCGCCATGATGGAGCGCCGCTACGAGGCCTACAAGACCCATGTGGTCAAACCGTTTTTCCGCGAGCACATTGCCCGGCTCGACCGGCAGATCGTGCTGGTCGATGCCATGCAGGCGATGAATGCGGGATCGTCCGCCATTGCCGATCTCGAGCGTGCCCTGACGGAAATCCTCTCCTGCTTTCGCCCCGGCAGCACCAATTTCCTCACCGGGCTTGTCCAGCGGCGCATCGGCCGCATTCTTATTGCCGCAACGAAGGCCGATCATCTGCACCATGAAAGCCATGACCGGCTGCAGGCCATCGTCCGCCGCCTGGTGGACCGGGCCGTCGGCCGTGCCGACTTTTCCGGCGCGAATGTCGACGTGCTGGCCATGGCGGCGGTGCGCACCACGCGCGAGGCAACCGTCACCCAAGGCAAGGAAATCCTCCCCGTTATCGTCGGAACGCCGCTGAAGGGCGAAACGATCGACGGCGAACACTTCGACGGCAAGACGGAAACAGCCATATTTCCCGGCGACTTACCGGAAAGACCGGATTCAATTTTCGAAGGACCGGAATCAGCTTCTGAAGATCCGGCCATTCGCTTCGTCCGTTTCCGTCCGCCGGTACTCGAAAAGACCGCAGAAGGGTTTACACTCTCGCTGCCGCATATCCGGCTTGATCGCGCGCTTCAGTTCCTGATCGGAGACCGCCTCGCATGACCGACAGCACCCCACGCAAACCTGCAGCCTTCCGCATGGCCCCGCCGGAGACAGCCGCGCGCGCCGGGGCGGAAACGACGCACAAACCCGCCGAAGCCCGCAGGCCCGCCGCAATCAGGGATATCGCGGTGATCACACCGGCACCCGTTGATGTGTTCGACCTCGATGCCGCAACGGCAGATGAACTGGATGCCTTGACCCCGCCACCGGCCCTGCCGCGCAAGAAACGGTTCTCCTTTGCGTCGGTGCTGACCGGCTCCCTCGGCGTATTGGTGTCGCTCGCCGTCGGGCTATGGGCCGACAATCTCATCCGCACCCTGTTCGAGCGCGCGCCCTGGCTTGGCTGGGCGGCGCTTGCCGTCGGCATCGTCGCCGCTCTCTCGCTTTTCGCCATCGTCATCCGCGAAACCCTGGCCCTGCGCCGCCTCGCGTCCGTACAATCGCTGCGCGATGAGGCGGCCAAGGCGGCGGCCGACAATGATGCACGGCAGGCCAAGACCGCCGTCGCGCGGCTGGTTACCATCGCCGAGACCATGCCGGCGACCGCCAAGGGCCGTGCCCTGCTGCATGATCTGCGCGACGACGTGATCGACGGACGCGATCTCATCCGCCTGACGGAAACCGAATTGCTGCGCCCGCTCGACCGGCAGGCGCGCGAGCTCATTCTCGCCGCTGCAAAGCGCGTTTCGGTTGTCACCGCCGTCAGTCCGCGCGCCCTCGTCGATATCGGCTATGTGATTTTCGAGTCGGCCCGGCTGATCCGCCGCCTGTCGGAACTCTATGGCGGGCGCCCCGGCACGCTGGGCTTCCTCAAGCTGACCCGCAACGTGATCGCCCATCTCGCCGTCACCGGCACCGTGGCCATGGGCGACAGCATCGTCCAGCAGCTTGTCGGCCACGGGCTCGCCGCAAAGCTCTCGGCGCGGCTGGGCGAAGGCGTCATCAACGGCCTGATGACCGCGCGCATCGGCATTTCCGCAATGGATCTGGTCCGCCCGTTTCCGTTCAATGCGGAAAAACGCCCGGGGATCAGTGATTTTATTGGGGATCTTGCCCGTATCGGCGGCGGGAAAAAACAATAATCCTGTGGACGGGGTTGCAATTTCGGCAGGAATGGCAACCATCCGTTAACCATTCCAACCGATGATCGGTCATCGTCATTTCAATGATTTGTGTTGAGTAACCCGAATGAAAACACGCGCAGCTGCCGCTACCATATCTTTGTTCGCATGCGCGCTCTTCGCGTTTTCCGCACAAGCCAAGGACAAAGACAAGGACGCCGAGTTCTTTCAGACCGTCGAAGGCCAGTGGGTTGGTCCCGGCGAGATCGTTGCCGGCAAGTACAAAGGCACGAAATTCACCTGCACGCTCGACGGTTCAACGCCCGATGAGACCGCAGGCATGACGCTGGACGGCAATTGCCGTGTCGGCATTTTCAACCAGCCGATGAAGGCAACCATCGCCCGTTCCGGCGGCACCTATAAGGGCACGTTCCTCGACGGTGCAGCGGGCAAGGGCCTTGATATCACCGGCGGCAGTGTTGCCGGCGACCGGGTTGTCCTGAACATCACCCGCAAACAGCTGACCGGCGCAATGCTGGCCAAGTTTACCGGCGACAACACGCTGAACGTCACCATATCCGTGCGGCTCGAAGATACGCTGATCCCGGTTGTCGGCATGACCCTGAAGCGCGTGGACAACACCGCGGTCAGCAGCATCGCCAAGAACTGATCAATCCGTTCGGTTGTCGCGCCACCAGCCCGCCTCGTCGCGGGCTTTTTCTATGCCGGAACGGTCACACAGGAGAGCCCATCCGGCAATGCTTTTGCCGCCGACCACAAGGTCCGGCGCGATATCGCCGAGCGGCACCAGCACAAAGGCCCGTTCCGTCATGCGCGGATGCGGCAGTGTCAGCGTCGGGCTTTCAAAGTGCTCCCTGCCCTCATAGACCAGAAGGTCGATGTCGATGATGCGCGGCCCCCAGCGTTCGATCCGCTCCCGTTTCATCCTGCGCTCGATGTCCAGCGTGGCCGCCAGCAAAGCTTCCGGTTCGAGGGATGTTTCGACACAGGCACAGGCATTGTGAAACCACGCCTGATCGATCTTTCCCCACGGCGGGGTCCGGTAAACCGGCGAAACGGCAGCAACCCGCGTATCATCGCGGCGGTCAAGGGCCTGCAGGGCTTCCGCCATCGACTGAACGGGTTCGCCGATATTGCCGCCCAGTCCCAGCCACGCCTTGTGCACCGGGCTCATGTTCCGGCACTCCGGGTTGCAAGCATGGCATCGGCAATGGCCAGCGCATCCCGGTTCATCCTGACATCGTGCACGCGAAACACATCCGCACCGGCCAGCCGCAGGATCGCGGATGTCGCGGCCGTGACCACGTCGCGCTGGTCCGCATCGCGCCCTGTCACCGCGCCGAGGAAACGCTTGCGCGACGTACCCGCCAGGAAGGGATAACCAAAGGCCCGCAGCTCGCCGAACCGCCGCATCAGGGCGAGATTTTCCTCGGTTTCCTTGGCAAAGCCGAATCCGGGATCGAGCACGATCTGCTCGCGCGCCACGCCGGCCAGCCTGGCGATCTCCAGCGAGCGGTTGAGGAAAGCGAATTGGTCAACGATGACATCCGGATCGCGCTCCCGCTCCCGGCCCGTATGCATGATGACAAGCCCCGCACCGGTTTCCGCCGCAAGATCGGCAATCGCCGGTTCGCGCTGGACACCCCACACGTCATTGACGATATGCGCACCGGCGGCAACGGCCAGCCGCGCGGTTTCCTCGCGATAGGTATCGACGGAAATGAGCACATCGGTTTGCCCGGCCAGGGCTTCAATCACCGGAAGTACCCGCGCCTGTTCGGTCCGGGGATCGACGCGGGTTGCGCCGGGACGGGTCGACTCGCCGCCGACATCGATGATGGTTGCCCCCTCGGCAATCATCGCCCTCGCCCCCTCGATGGCCTTGTCCAGCGCCAGATGTACGCCGCCATCGGAAAACGAATCCGGCGTGACATTGAGAACACCCATGATGACAGACACCGGCCCGAGCGTGAGGGATCGCCCATGCGCCAGACGCCACTCTCTTTGCATGGGATGCTCCTTTCAAGACTGTACTGCTGCCGTTGTTTTTGAACAGAACGGCCGTCACGTCAATTCATCCGCAACGTTTTTGGCGCTACAGTATCGGCAGCACAGGCAGGCTTTGGCCGAAATGAAGGACCAGTCCCCATGAAAACGATTGTCAGAACGGCGGCTCTCGCACTTGCATGCCTGCTCGCGACAGAAAGCGCCAATGCGGCCGTGGTCCTGCGCAATTACAAGTATTTCACGCTGTCCGGCACCACCGCCGCCGATCTCGACCGCGAGTTGAGCCGGCGTGGTCCGCAACTGCACAAGACCGGGCCTCGCCATCCCGGCGCGACACAGATGCGGTTCAACACCAAGGTCAAATACGGCTCCGACGGCAAGAGCTGCCGGGTTGTCGAGGCAAACATCACCATTCACGCCCAGGTTCACCTGCCGCGCTGGAAGCAGCGCGCTTCGGCCAAGCCCGATCTCGCCATGATCTGGGATACGCTGTCGGCCGATATCAAACGTCATGAAGAGAGCCATATCGTGATCGCCCGCACC
The DNA here is from genome assembly GCF_044760925.1 of Phyllobacterium sp. NPDC097923. Classification (NCBI taxonomy): domain Bacteria; kingdom Pseudomonadati; phylum Pseudomonadota; class Alphaproteobacteria; order Hyphomicrobiales; family Phyllobacteriaceae; genus Phyllobacterium; species Phyllobacterium sp. NPDC097923. The sequence continues at coordinate 2,076,813 of NZ_JBIWBL010000001.1, forward strand.
GCCGCCGGCGATATGGAACGGGCGATGAAAGCCCTGCCCTGGCGCAGCAATTGCGAAGAGATGAAAGCCGATGCGGCCAAGCTCATGGTCAAGCTGATGAAGGAGCAGGACGCTGCGCAGATTCAGTTTGACCGCGTGGAGGGAAAGAATTTTGAGCGCCGCTTCGAACGGCTGCTCATATTCCGCATCCAGCGAGAGATGGAAAAGAAAAAGGGATAGCGTGACCGGCGCTGACGCGCCGGCGCATTCTTCAAGCGACGCCCAGCTTCTTCTGCAGGCTGGTCGATGAGGTCGTATACTGGAACACCACCCGTTCGCCGGGGCTGACGATGCGTTTGGCCGCCTGGGTCATCAGCGCGGCCTCGTGGAAACCGGACAGGATCAGCTTGAGCTTGCCGGGATACCAGTTGATGTCGCCGATGGCGAAAATCCCCGGTTCCGAGGTTTCGAAGGTTTCGACATTCACCGGTATGAGATTTTCATGCAGGTTGATCCCCCAATCGGCGATAGGGCCGAGTTTCATCGTCAAACCGAAGAACGGCAGCAGGCGGGTGACCGGAATCTCCGTCTCGCCCTCCGCAGCCTTGATCGTGGCGCTGGACAGTTGCCCGTCGGTGCCCGTCAGGCCGGAAACCTGTCCAAGCTCGAACCGCACGCTGCCGCGTTCGACCAGTTCGAACATTTTCTTGACGCTGTCGGGTGCCGCGCGGAATTCGGCACGGCGATGCACCACGGTCAGGCTGCGGGCGATGGGCTGCAGGTTCAGCGCCCAGTCCAGCGCCGAATCGCCGCCGCCGACAATCAGCACGTCTTCGTCACGGAACTCTTCCATGCGGCGCACCGAATAAAAGACACTCTTGCCCTCGAAGGCCTCAATGCCGGGAACCGGCGGACGCTTCGGCTGGAATGAGCCACCGCCGGCGGCGATCACCACCACTTTGGTCTCAAAAATCTCGCCTTCGTCCGTTTCCACGTGGAACTGGCCATCGGGCTGACGTTCCAGCCGGGTGACCATGCGATTGAAATGAAATTGCGGCGCGAACGGCTTGATCTGCTCCATCAGCTTGTCCGTCAGCCCCTGCCCGCTGATTTCGGGCCAGGCCGGAATGTCATAGATCGGCTTTTCCGGGTAGAGTTCGGCGCATTGGCCGCCGGGACGGTCGAGAATATCGATCAGATGGCATTTGAGATCGTAAAGGCCGAGTTCGAATACGGCAAAGAGGCCGACAGGCCCGGCACCAATGATCACAACGTCCGTTTTGGTTATTTCACTCATCGACAATTCCTCATGACAAACCAGTGCAGTATTTCATACCCGCCCGCGGTCTGGAATGGAGCAATTCTAATCGGTCGGTGAGAAAATATCAGGCAAAATATGCGGAATGTCAGGCCTGACGTTCCGGAACATGCACGACAAGGCCGTCCAGTTCATCGGAAACGCGAATCTGGCAGGACAGGCGCGAGCTCGGACGCACGTCATAGGCGAAGTCCAGCATGTCTTCTTCCATGGCTTCCGGCTCTCCGGCCGCGTCCTTCCATGCCCCATCGACATAGACATGGCAGGTCGCGCAGGCGCAGGCACCGCCGCATTCCGCGTCGATGCCCGGCACGGCGTTGCGGATGGCACTTTCCATCACGGTCGAGCCGTTCTCGGCTTCCGTTTCAATCCGGACGCCATCGAAAGTGACAAACGTGATCTTTGCCATGAAAAGAACCCCAAGCAGAAAAGTTACCGCTGAGATAGGGATTTGGGCAGGGAAGTCAATTGCACTCCCTGACGCAGCCTTGGGGGGCCTGCCCCCGGGGCCGAGGCCCTAGCGCGTGATCGCCGCTATATAATCACGTACACCGTCGATTTCGGGATGAAGTTCGCTGAGCAGCTTCGTGTTGCCGGGCGACTGTTCAATCGATTCGGCCAGATCGGCCACACGGAAGGCACCAACGGCGCGTGCCGAACCCTTGAGCGATTTGGCAAGACGGACCCGTTCATCCGCGTTCGCCTGGCTCAACCGGTTGACGATTCCGGAGATTTGCCGGGAGAACAGGCTGAGGATTTCGGTCTCGAGTGCACGGTTGCCGAATGTCTCGCGGGTAAGATGCACAAGATCGATCGGCCGTTTGCGCGATGGTTTGGACGTTTCGCCGCCCGGCAGCGCAAAAGCCATTGACGCTTGTTGTGGCAGTGCCATGATACTCTCCTGAACTCAGACTCAAATGAATGCACAAGTTTAATCAAATGCCGGATATTCTGGGTTAAAGCGTGGCCGCTACCCCCCGAATTGGCCCGATGTGGTGAACGAAGGGTTAATTCAGGCATTCCGGCAAAATTTGGTTCGGGCCAAAAAAATTAACCTTGTGTTTAAACTTTTAAGCATTTCCCGAATCCATTGTTTCTTTCCAATCCATGTGCCAGTACGATAGACTTAAGGCGTAAAGAGTATGGCGCAGTCGACTCCACATGTGGTCACTGCCCAATATTGCGAGGTAAACATGGCCACAGCCCCGAAGAACAAAGCAGCGAAAGCCGAGGACGAACTTGGTGAAGCTCTTGAAAAGGCTCTAGAAATTGATTTCGATGAGTCTACACTCGGCATGGATATGGATCTTTCGCCAGTCGATGACGATCTGATCTCTTTCAACGATCTCGAAGCGCAGATTTCCCAGGCAGCGCAGGAACTGGCAGCGGAAAAACATATTCCGCCCGTCGCTCCGGAACCCGTAAAGCCCGTGGAAATCAAGGAAAGCCTTGCCGCGGAGAACACGATTCCGCTGCCGGCGCCCAAGCCGCAGATTCAGGCTGCCAACCCGATTCCCGCTGCTCCGCCCGCGCCGCCAAAGGCGCCCGCCGTGCCGCCGCAGACATTCAAGCCGGCAAATGACGATTTGCTGCAGAATACCCAAACGACCCGCTCGCCGGTTTCAAACCAGGCGCCACGCTCCTATGGACTGGTCACCGCAATCGTCAGCGTGCTCTGGGCCGCCGGCGTTCTTGCGCTTGGTCAGGCGCTCTACGGCTCGTCCCTGTGGTCGATTCGGTCCTTCGCCGATTTTGCCGCTGCGCCCTATGCGATTGCCCTTGCCGTCGCGATCATCGTTCCGATCATGCTGTTCTGGGCCTTTGCCCTGATGGTGCGCCGCGCGCAGGAAATGCAGTATGCCGCCCGCTCCATGGCCGAAGCCGCCATGCGTCTTTCCGAGCCGGAAATGCTCTCGTCCGACCGCGTGGCCTCGCTGGGCCAGGCCGTTCGCCGTGAAGTCGCCGCGATGAGCGAAGGTGTCGAACGCACCCTCGCCCGTGCCGTTGAGCTGGAAACGCTTGTTCAGACCGAGGTCAACCAGCTGGAACGCGTCTATACGGACAACGAACACCGCATCCGCACGCTGGTCGACCGTCTTGGCGGCGAACGCGAATCGGTCATCGGCCATGCCGAACGGGTTCGTGCGTCGATCTCCAGCGCACATGAACAGCTGAAGGATGAACTGTCCCTGGCTGGCGATTCGCTGCGTGACAATCTGCTCAACGCCTCGACCAACCTGACCATGTCGATCAACCAGTCCGGCGACACGCTCATCGATCGCCTGACCCAGAGCGGCCATACAATTGCCGAATCGATCGGCTCGCGCTCCGACGACATCTCGGCCAAGATCACCACTTCGGGCGAAGCCTTTGCAAATCTTCTGGAAATGCGGATTGCAGCCCTGTCCGAACAGACCGATTCGGTGACGATGAAGCTGGCCGATACGCTGGATGGCCGCACCAACAGCATGCTCTCGCTGCTCGGCAACGCCACCCAGACCCTGGTCGGTGAATTCGATACGCGTCTCGCCGGGCTCGACACCACAATCAACGAGCGCGGCCGTTCCCTGCTCGCTGAATTCGAAACCCGCGCCCAGTCGCTGGATGCCAGCACCGAACGCCTGAATTCAGCGCTGGAAGCCCGTGCGCGCCAGATCAATGAACAGTTGATCGAACGCACCCGCGACATCGCCAAGACCTTCACTGACGGCCGCGCTTCGATTGACGGTATCGTCGACGAGACGAAGGCGAAGATCGGCAACGACCTGTCGAGCCTTTCCGAATCGGTTGGAAGCCTGCTGTCCACCAATACGACGCTCTTTGCCGACAGGTTGGCCGAAAGCCGCGAAGCCCTCGCTGCGACCCTTTCCGGCGAAACAGAACGGGCTGCCTCGATCATTCGCGATCAGGCCGGACAGCTTGGCGACCATACGTCGACCCTGCGCTCCGTTCTCGAAACCAGCACGGCAGCCATCGGCCAGATCATCGACGGTCACACCGCATCGCTTGATGACCGCACCTCCGGTCTGCGTGCGGCACTGGCTGACAATGATGCCCGTATCGGCGCGACGCTCGATTCCCATGCCAAGGCCATCGAGGACCGCACGTCGGGCATGCATGCTGCATTCTCCGACACGGATGAAAAGATCCGCCAGACCCTGGACGAACATGTGCGCAGCATCGATGCCCGCAGTGCCGGCGTTGAAGCCGCGATCCTGGCTGGCGATGCCCGCATCGGCCAGACGCTCGAAGCCCATGCCAAGATCATGGACGACCGCACGTCCGGTATGCGCGCCGCCTTTGTCGACACGCACGCCAAGATTGCCCAGACTCTTGACCATCATGCCAAGAGCCTGGACGAACGCAATCAGGACATCCAGCTCGCTCTGGCTGGCAGCGACGCCAAGCTTGACGAGACGCTGGCTGCCCACACGCAGGCCATTGACGCCCGCAACGCGGAAATCCAGTCGACCCTGCTCAACAGCGGTGCGCGCATCGACGGCACACTCAGCGGCTTCATCGAATCCGTTGATGGCCGGACAAGCCGCATTGAAAGCGCATTGACCAGCAGTGACGAGCGCATCAGCAATGTCCTGGCATCGCATGCCAGCGCCATTGAGGACCGCACCGCCGGTATCGAACAGGCGCTCGCCAACAGCGATACACGCATCGGCAACACGCTTTCTTCCCATGCCTCGGCATTGGATGAGCGCACGGCGGCCATCCAGGCGGCGCTTGAAAACACCCATGCGCAAATCGGCCAGACCCTGGCCGGTCACGCCTCGATCATCGACGAACGCACTGCCGGCATCCGCTCTGTTCTCGACAGCAGCAATGCACAGATCGGCAATGTGCTCACCTCGCACGTCACCGCCATCGACGAACGTGCCGCCGGAATCCGGGCAACGCTCAACGACAGCAACGCACAGTTCGGTGATACGCTTGCCTCGCATGTCAATGCGATTGACGAACGGGCAGCCGCAATCTCGGCAGCGCTTTCGAACAGCAGTGCGCGCATCGATGACACGCTCGCCTCGCATGTCGGCGCTATTGACGAGCGGGCTGCGACGATCACGTCGACGCTTGCCAACAGCACCGCCAAGATCGGCAGCACACTTGCCTCGCACGTCAACACGCTTGATGAGCGCGCGGCAGCCATCCAGGCAACGCTTGCCAACAGCAATGCCGGTATCAGCGATACGCTTGCCGCCCATGTCGGCACGATCGACGAGCGGGCCGCGGCCATCGCGGCAAGCCTCGCCGACAGCGATGCCCGCATTGGTGAGACACTCAACACCCATGCCAGCGTGCTCGACGACCGTATCAGCGGTATTCGCGCGGCGATGGAACATGGCAATACGACGCTCAGCCAGACCCTTGACGGTCAGGCCAGCGCCATCAGCGATCGTACCGTTGCCCTGCAGGCCGTTCTGCACGACAGCGCCGAAGTGCTCGCCAAGGCGTTCGAAACCCATGGCGGCACCATCGACGAACGCACGACGACCATGCAGAGTGCGCTCGCCATGGGTGTCGACAATGTCCGCAAGTCGCTTGAACAGAGCGCCTCGGTCGTTGCCCGCACCCTGCGCGACAAGATCACCGAAGCCGCTTCCACCCTCACCGGCGAAGCACAGAAGGCCGGTGAAGCACTCGACGGCCACGGCGAGGCATTCAGCCAGCGCATGAATGAAAGCCTGGCTGAAACCGAGAAGCGTCTTGGTCAGCGGGCAACGGAAGCCGCCGCCAATCTGGAAGCACTGGAAGCCCGCTTCACCGCGGCCACGGATTCCACCGCCTCCAAGCTGGCCGAAAGCACCCGCGAACTCAACGAAGTGCTGGCAGCCCGCTCGCAGGAAATCATCAGCATCCTCGACAACACGGCGCAGCCGCTCGTCGAGAGCCTTGCTGACAATGGCCGTACGCTCGCTTCGCAGCTTGTCGAAGCCACCACGGCGGCGACAGAACGCCTGCGCGTGGAAAATGCGGCCCTGATCAATGCCATCGCCAGCCGCACTGCGGAAACCATCACCGCTGTCCAGGAAGCCAAGGCAGGCCTGACCGACGACGTCAGCAACCTGATCGACCGCCTCTCATCTTCCAATGCGAAGCTGGGCGAGTTGATCGACATGGCCACCAAGAACCTTGGCGACATCGATGGCCGCCTCCTCGACACGACAACCACCTTTGCCGAAAACGCAACGCGTGCGGCCGAGTCCTTCCAGTCCTCGACACGCCTGATCGACGGCAATATCGGCAAGCTCTCGCAGCTGTCGAACACGACACTCGTCGACATTGCTTCCATCGCCAAGCGTTTCGACGACCATGGCAAGATGCTGGGTGCTGCATCGGAACTGATCAACTCGTCGCAGTCGAACCTCGCTTCGACCTTCGACGAACGTCAGGCCGCCCTGCAGAATCTGGCAACCGGTCTGGTGGAGAAATCCGAGCACATCGAAAAGACCATGCGGTCGTTCGAATCCCTCGTCTCCTCCGCCTTCGACCGGGCCGAAGGCCGTGCCACGCAGACAACCGAACAGATCCGCAATTCGATCGCGGAAGTTGTCGAACAGGCATCGCAGAAGTTCGCCAATGCGACGGACGAAATCCGCCGCTCCTCCGCCGCCATCCGTGCGGAACTCGAAGAGACCCGCTCCGAATTGCAGCGCGGCGTCATGGACATGCCGGAAGAAGCCAAGCAGTCGACCGCGCAGATGCGCAAGGCTGTTTCCGAGCAGATCAATGCGCTGAAGGAACTGTCGGAAATCGTGCAGAAGTCCGGACGCCTGACCGACGTCGGCGAAGCCCGGGCAGCCCGCGCCCCTGCTCCTGCCCGTACGGCAGCAGCCGTTGCACAGGCCCCGCAGCCGCAGCGCAGCGAGCCGGTTGCAGCACCACGCGCCGTTGCTGCAGCACCCGCTGCTCCGGCCCCGGCCATGCGCGGCAGCCTCGACGTGCGCGGCAACCCCGAACAGCCCAAGCAGGGCAATGGCTGGGTTTCCGACCTGCTCCGTCGTGCATCCAGTGATGAAGCTCCGGCCGAGCCAAAGGCAAAGGCGCCCGAGGCACGCTCGCCCGGTCAGGTGGTTGAATCGCTGAACTCGCTTTCGGTCGATATCACCCGTGCTATCGACCACGAGGCTTCGGTTGAACTGTGGCAGCGTTACCGCGCCGGTGAACGCAATGTGTTCACCCGTCGCCTCTACACGCTGAAGGGTCAGCAGACGTTTGACGAGATCAAGCGCAAGTACCAGGCAGACAGCGAATTCCGCCGTGCCGTCGACCGCTACATGGACGACTTCGAGCGCCTGCTGGAAGACGTTGCCCGCAATGATCGCGACAATGTCCTGACCCAGAACTACCTGACGTCGGATACCGGCAAGGTCTACACCATGCTGGCCCATGCGAGTAACCGCCTGCGCTAAGGCGCGTTACCAGCCGGAACTGAAAAACGCGGCCACTGGCCGCGTTTTTTGTTGCCCGCGCACCAACGCCGGAGACAGGCCTGCAGCGAATGGAATATCTCCCGTTGCAGGCCGGCGGCTTCGGCGCTATACATGCCGCGTCGGAAAAGGCAGACTTGGTTTGGTAAGCCCAAGTCCTTTCGGAAACGGAAGCTCTGTCCCTGCCTCGTGCAAGTGTTCCCCTCGACGAACAGCCAACGCTGTCCAAGCGTTTCTTGTTCGTCCGTGTGGTTCGCAGAACGATGAACCGCTCCGGTCGAACGACCACAAAGGAGTAGTTCATGCCCGATTTTCCCGAGATTTATGATGTTGTGATTGCCGGCGCAGGCCCTGTCGGCCTGTTTCTCGCCTGCGAGCTGCGCCTCGCCGGCCTCTCGGTCCTGGTGCTGGAGCAAGCCGAGAACCCGCACTCCCCACTGAAAGGGTTGCCGTTCGGCATGCGCGGCCTTTCCGCCCCCACCGTCGAAGCCTTCTATCGCCGCGGCCTGCTGGACGACATCCCGGCCCCGCAAAAAGAACCATCGGATGGCAACAGGACACCGGCTACAGCGCATTGGGTGCAACAGCCGCGCCGCGCGGGCGGCCATTTCGCCGGCATCCAGTTTTTCCAGGACAATATCGACACCTCAAAATGGCCCTATCGCCTGCCCGGCCCTGCCGCCGCCAATCTGGCAACCACCATGCAGCAGGTGGAATCCGTCCTTGCCGCCCGCGCTGACGCAATGGGCGTCGAGATCAGGCGCGGCCTCGGCGTGGAGCGTTTCGACCAGTCGGACGATGGCGTGACCGTTCATGCCGGCGGCACCGCCTTTCACGGTCGCTGGCTCGTGGGCTGCGATGGCGGGCGCAGCACCGTGCGCAAGGCTGGCGGTTTTACGTTCACCGGCACCGATCCCGAATTCACCGGCTATTCCGTTGAGGTCGAGATCGCTGATCCGGATATGCTTGCCCCCGGCCGTCACTATACGCCGACGGGCATGTACACCTACCAGAAGCCCGGAACCATCGCGATGGTCGATTTCGACGGCGGCGTTTACCACCGGACCCGGCCGATCACGCTCGACCACGTGCAGGCGGTGCTGCGCCGCGTCTCCGGCACCAGCGTCACATTGACGGCGCTCACGCTTGCCACCACGTGGACGGACCGCGCCTGTCAGGCCACCGCCTACCGCAACGGACGGGTGCTGCTCGCCGGTGACGCTGCGCACATCCATTCCCCGCTCGGCGGACAGGGATTGAATCTCGGGCTTGGCGACGCGATGAACCTGGGATGGAAGCTCGCATCAACGATCCGCGGCACCGCGCCGTCCGGCCTGCTCGACAGTTATGAGAGGGAACGGCACCCGGTTGGAGCGCAGGTGCTTGACTGGTCGCGTGCCCAGGTCGCGCTCATGCGGCCGAGCCGCAGTTCCCGTGCGCTCGAAGCCATCATGCGTGATCTCATCGATACGCGCGATGGTGCAACCTACTTCGCCGAACGCGTCTGGGGCGTGTCGCTCCGCTACGATCTAGGGGACAGCCATCCGCTCGTCGGTCGCAGCGCGCCCGACTTCGAGCTGGCCGACGGGACGTTCCTTGGCGGGCATCTTGGAAGCGGGAAAGGCCTTCTCCTGGACTTTGACGCCGCTGCACCGCTTCAGGCGCTGGCACGCCGCTGGGGCGGCCGGATCGGCTATCTCGCACAAGATGCCAGAAACCGGCTTGGCCTGCGCGCCGTGCTCATACGCCCTGACGGTATCGTCGCCTGGGCCGGTGCGACCGCTTCCGATCTGGAAGACCTTGCGCAGACCGCGGCGCAATGGTTCGGCGAGCCTGAATAGGCAGGTGAACGATACGTGGTGCGTGGTTCGACAAGCTCACCATGAGGAAAGTGGTTTGGTTGCAAAGCCAGTCACAGGCGTTGCAGAACATGACTCCCTGCAGCCCACGTCATCCCTCATGGTGAGCTTGTCGAACCACGCACGCTGTTGCTTGCCGTGGTCCTCACGCCGTCTGCAGCGCCTTCTCTCCGCCGAACATCTCGCGGTAGGCGGTGGGCGTTGTTGCCAGCTGCTGGCGAAAATGATGCCGCAGGGTGGCAGCCGTGCCGAACCCGGTGGTCTCGGCGATGATCTCTACCGAAAGTGAGGACTGCTCAAGCAGTTCCCGTGCCTTGGCCAGCCGTTCCGACAGCAGCCACTTGGCCGGTGTCGTGCCTGTAGCCGCCTCGAAGCGGCGCAGGAAGGTGCGCGGGCTCATGCCCGCCGCCTTGGCCAGCGTTGCAATGGAAAAATCCTGCCTGAGCTCGGTGCGCATCCGCTCGAGCAGCGGCGACAGCCTTACCCCCTCATGCGGTGGCGGCACGGCCCGTTCGACGAACTGCGCCTGCCCGCCTTCACGGTGCGGCGCCACCACAAGCCGGCGCGCCACCTTGTTGGCAGCCTCGGTACCAAAATCCCGGCGGATCAGATGCAGGCAGAGGTCAATGCCCGCCGCGCTCCCGGCAGAGGTCAGGACACTACCCTCATCCACGTAAAGCACGTTGGGCTCAACCGCGATATCCGGATAGCGCTCTGCCAGGAGATCGGCATAACGCCAATGCGTCGTCGCCCTGCGACCGGCCAGGAGACCGGCGGCCGCCAGGACGAACACACCGGAGCAGATGGAGAGAATCCGCGCGCCATTGGCATGTGCCCGCCAAAGGGCCTGTGCCAAAGCGTCCGGCACTGCATGCTCGACACCGCGCCAGCCCGGCATGATGATGGTGCCCGCCTGTTCGAACAGGTCAAGCCCGCCATCGGCCAGAATGCGCACGCCGCCGGTGGCGCGCAGTTCGCCCACCTCAATACTGGCGACGGCAAATTTGTACCAGTCATCGCCCATTTCCGGGCGCGGCAGTCCGAACATTTCAACGACCAGGCCGAACTCGAACGTGCAGAGCCCGTCATAGGCAACGGCGACAACCAGCGGATTCTCAAGGCGGGGGGCAAGGGATGCGTTTGACATGATATCGACGATATATGGCAATCTTGCCAACTACCAGTACCTTGTTGCTTGCCTTACGAATTGGGCAGCAACACAGGAGAACGCCATGAGCTACGTTACCGAAACCCCTGCCGCCGCACCACAGATTGTCATCGAGCATTTTTCCCGGCGTCTCGCGCTTGAGACCGATTGTGCCGATGTGGCCGCATCGCTGAAGGCGGGCGAACAGGACTTTGTCCTCCTGCACGTGGTGGGAACACCGGCGGCCTATGAACGCCGTCACGTGCCGGGAGCCATTCATCTTCCACATCGCGAGATCACCGCCGAACGCATGGCCGCATGGCCCAACGATACGCTGTTCGTCGCCTATTGCGCCGGCCCACACTGCAATGGAGCCGATCAGGCAGCGCTGAAACTCGCAAGACTGGGACGCCCTGTGAAAATCATGATCGGCGGCATTACCGGCTGGGCCGACGAGGAACTCCCCTTCGCCACCGGTCCGGCGGCGGGCGAACTCAAAAAGGTCGCCTGAGTTTCCGGTTTAGATAACGGACAGCGTCCAGGTGACGATATCGCCTGCGGCGCTGTCAAACGCATGGTTCAGGGCGGTGACATAGGCTGCATTGCCCTGGCCGCTGACCGGCGATGTCGAGCGGAACACGCGGGTTGCGCGCACGGTGCCGTTCTTGTCATTGAGGATCTTGATGGCGATCTCGACAACGGCCGTTTCCTTGCCCGAAGCATCGATATCGAACGTGCGGATATTGCTGATCACCTGATAATCGATGGCAAGGCCTTCGCCGGGACGGCCGACACCGCCGAAGCGGCCCGAGCTCTCGAACGCCTGCACGAGCCGCGTCTGCACGATGTTCGGCAGGCGGTCGGACCACTGCGCGCCCTTCAGGAACGAAATGGCGTTCGGTCCGGAGCGGACAACGACATTCTCCCCGTCAAGCGCTTTGAGGGCCGATGGCGCGGCGATCAGGATCTGCCGGCTGCCATGTTTTCTGGATGAAGTGTCGGACAGCGACGGGCCGGACAGATCGAATGTATCAAGCTTCTTGGTTCCGGCGCAGGCGGAAACGGACAAAGCCATCAGCAGAGCGGCAATTGTCGTTCTTGAATTCACCAATGGTATCATCCCTGTCACGCAAAGCTTCACGATTCATTAACCTTCATGCGATGCAGCATCGCCAAAGTCAACGGCGCGTGCGGCCGTCATACTCCGGCACATTGCCGCTGCCGCCGAAAATCACCCGCTGCGGATTCTTCTCAAGATCGCTGATCGCCCGCTCGATGCGCTGGACCGACTGGCGGCTCTCGGTGACGAGCGCCTGTACGTCGCGCAAGCCCTGTCCGGAGAAGCGGTTGAGGTTGTCCGTGATCGGGCCGAGCTTGGTGTTGAGATTGTCGGCGACCTCGCGGTAGGATTTGAGTGTGTTCTTGGCCTCGGCTACAACGCTGCCGTCCCCATCGGACACCAGATTGTCGACCTTGGCCAGGACGCCATCGACCCGGGCGGAAGCGGCATTCAGGCGCGTCATCATTTCACGCGCCTCGCGCACCACCGACTGCACGTCTTCGGCGCTCTGGCTGAACTTGTCGATCACATCGGAGTTCTTGGCCAGCGCATCGGTGAATTTCTTGGTGTTGTTGACCGTATCGACCAGCGGCCCCTTTACCTCGGTGATGAAACTTTCGATCGAGCTCATCGCCGTGTTGACGCGCTCAAGAATGTCCTGCGCCTTCTGCAGAAGGTTGTTGACCACCGACGGATCGGCATCGATACGCGCAACGGCGCCATCCTTGTCGGCTTCCTCAAGCAGATTGGGCTCATAGACCTTGCCGCCCTTGAGCTCCACGAAGGCCAGACCGGTCAGGCCGGTAAAGCCGAGGGTTGCCTGCGTCGAGCGGGTGATCGGTGTCGTGCTGTCAATTTCCGCGGTGGCGATCACCGCGTCAGGATTGGTCTTGTCGATATTCAGCCGCCGCACGGTGCCAACCTTGATGCCGTTGAACAGCACCTGGCTGCCCTCGGCCAGGCCGGTGACCGAACCGGCAATGCGGATTTCCAGCGTCGTCATTTCCTGCCTGTCGCCGTAGCGGGCGATCCAGTAGACGAAGACGAACGCCGCGACGCAAACCGCAAGCGTGAAAATCCCGACCAGAACGTAGTTGGCTTTGGTCTCCATCGATTATTCCACCTAACCCTGTTCCTTCAGCAACGGCCCGGATTGCCGGGCGCTTTGCACACGATCAGACTTTCGCCTGCTGCTGCCGTTCGGTACGATCTGGCGCGCGCGCTTGCCATGAAAATATTCCTGAACCCACGGGTCATCAAACGTCAGCATGTCGTCGATGGTTCCTTCCACAAGAACCCTTTTCTTACCCAATACCGCGATTCGGTCGCAAACGGCGAACAGGCTGTCGAGATCGTGCGTGACCATATAGACCGTCAAACCCATGGTATCGCGCAGATTTGCGATCAGTTCATCGAAATCCGCGGCACCGATGGGATCGAGCCCCGATGTCGGCTCATCGAGAAAGACGATGTCGGGATCGAGCGACAAAGCGCGGGCGAGCGCCGCACGCTTGATCATGCCGCCGGACAGTTCCGACGGAAATTTCTCCGCCGTATCCGGTTTCAATCCAACGAGATCGATCTTGAGGCGCGCCAGTTCGTCCATCAGGCTGTGCGGAATGTCGAGATATTCACGCATCGGCACCTGAATGTTCTCCAGAACCGTCAGCGACGAGAACAAGGCACCGTGCTGGAACAGGACGCCCATGCGCATGTCGACGCTGAGTTTTTCCTGTTCCGTCGCATGATCGATGTCATGGCCGAAAATGCTGATATTGCCGTGCTGTTTCTGATTGAGACCGAGGATCGTCCGCATGAGGACGGATTTGCCGGTCCCCGATGCGCCGACAAATCCCAGTATCTCGCCGCGATAAACGTCGAGATTCAGGTGCTCCAGCACCGATGAACGGCCGAAGGACACGCTGACATCCTTGACCGAAAGGATGATATCGCTGGGCTCCTGCTCTCTGCTCTGGCCGTTGTCTGTCGAATTCATTCGCCTCGGGCGTCCCTGGATCTGAAAATCAATGGATAGAGAGCGTCGTCAGCACCGCAGCACACACGCCGGTATCGACGTGGAACCCTGCGGCGGCAGAAGCACTTGAATTGTTTGCTCTATCGGTCAACATCCCCCACACATATCGAGTCTCGGACTCGATGTCACTGTAGCAATTAAGGCGCACATAATGACTGTTAACATGGAGATTACCGTTGAACGTTGGCCTATTGCCGGAACGTTTACAATCTCGCGCGGTTCCAAGACGGAAGCAGCCGTGGTGGTTTGTACCCTGCGCGACGGACTGCACACGGGGCGCGGCGAATGCGTTCCCTATGCCCGCTATGGCGAAAGCCTCGATTCCGTCTGTGCCGAAATCGAAAAACTGCGCAGCGTGCTCGCCGCAGGGGCCAACCGGCACGATTTGCCCGGTTTGATCGGCGCCGGCGCGGCCCGCAATGCCGTCGATTGCGCGCTCTGGGATCTCGAAGCCAAACGGGCCGGCCGGCGCGTTGCCGATATCATCGGCTTGTCGCCGCTCAAAGCCCTGACCACGGCCGTGACCGTTTCCTTCGGCGATGCACAGACCATGGCTGCCTCGGCCCGCGCCCTGTCGGGCCGTCCGGTCATCAAGGTCAAGGTGGGCGGCGAGGATGACGAAGATCGCATTCGGGCCGTAGCGGAAGCTGCGCCCGACAGCCGCATCATTCTCGATGCCAATGAGGGCTGGACCGACCGGAATATCGTCCGGCACATGCTGGCCGCCGCAAAGGCGGGGGTCGTGCTCATCGAGCAGCCGCTTCCGGCGGGCAAGGACGGCATTCTCTCGACAATCCCCCACCCCGTCCCCCTGTGTGCCGACGAGAGCGCCCACGGTACGGACGATCTGCACACCCTCCTTGGTCGCTACGACAGCATCAACATCAAGCTCGACAAGACGGGCGGCCTGTCCGAGGCCCTGCGCATGCAGAAACGGGCGCGCGAACTCGGGTTCGGCATCATGGTCGGCTGCATGGTGGGCACGTCCCTGGCCATGGCGCCTGCCATCCTCGTCGCGCAGGACGCCGACTTCGTCGATCTCGACGGTCCGCTGATCCTGAAGGAGGACCGCCAGCCCGGCCTCGTCTTTGAAGGCAGCCGCGTCTCGCCACCGCAATCGGAGCTTTGGGGCTAGCGCTCGCGCTGCTCCAATCGAAGCGAAACATTGGCCAGGACAAGCCCGACTGCCGCCAGTGCCACCATGGCATAGAAGCCATAGATGCCGGTGGCGCTGTAAAGCGGTCCGGACACCATGGTGACGATGGCCAGCGACGTGCCGATGAAGAAGGTGGATATGCCCTGCGCCGTTCCACCTTTCTCCTCGGGAATGGTCATGGCGATCATTTTCTGCATGCCGAGGAAAGACAGGGCGAAGGAGAAGGCATGCAGGCTCTGCACGACGAAAAAGCCGGCGACGCCGAGACCGGCGGGCACGATCAGCGGGAAGACGGTCCAGCGGAATATGGCGACGGCTGAACCGATCATCAGCACCCTGGCCGGATGCAGGCGTCCGAAAACCCGGCGAAAGCAGGTGAACATGATCACCTCGGCCACCACGGCGATGGACCAGAGCGCGCCGATCACCGTCTCTTCAATGCCGATGGACTTCCAGTAGATGGCCGAAAAACTGTAGCCGTAGGCGTGGCTTGCCTGCGTGATCCCCGTGGCGATCAGGAAGGTCACGAACGCCGGGCGGCGCAGCGCCCTGCCTGCATCCGCCATGTCGATATCCGACAGCGGCGACAGGCGGCGCGGCTTGCCGATGCGCGGCACCACGAAGCTCATGCCGCATGCGGCTACCAGCGCCCCCAGCAGCACCGTCGGGATGATCCACTCGCCCGTGTGCTGGATCAGCACACCGCCGGCAAAGGAAGCCAGCAGGAACGCAATCGATCCCCAGACGCGCATTCTGGCAAAATCCGCGCCGTAGCGGCGCACGCCTGAAAGCGCAATCGTGTCGGCCAGCGGAACCTGCGATGTCCACGGTGCGGCAAGCACCAGCGACACGACCAGTATCCCGAAGAAATTGAACGGCAGAAAGTAGAACGCCGCAACGATCACCGCCAGAACGGTGGCAATGGTCAGGATATGCGCCCGGTCGCTGGATTGATCAGCCAGAATGGAAACCAGCGGCGCGGCGATGACGCGCACGAACAGCGGCATGGACAGAACGATCGATATTTCCGTCGGCGACAGCGAACGGAATTCCAGCCACAGGGGGAAATAGGGCAGATGCAGGCCGCTTGAGATGAAGATCGCGAAATAAGCCAGAGCCAGCCGAAACTCGAACCGAGATGGCTTGTCGTGAAAAGTGTCCGCAGTGGCGGCTGTCATGGAGGAACTTTCGGAGGATCGAGGAACGGCGCACGAATATATGAATAGCCGTATTCCGAAATACCATGATTTGGCCCAACTGCCTAGAAACGCTGAAGGTTTTCCAGCTCAATTATCATGAATGCAGAAAATATAAATTAGCCGGCGGAGGCGATCCTCGCCGCGTTCGCTTCGTGGCCGAGCTGCGGCTTGGCACCGGCAATCGCCGTGAGAATATCCTCGAATATATCGGCGCAGGCTTCCCAGCTGAATCCCTGCAGGGTGGCATCGGGATCGACGCGACCCATGGCAAGTGCGCCCAGCGCAGCCTCCTGCAGGTCGGTTGACAGAACGCCAGCGCCTGTCGCACCGATGACATCCTTCGGGCCGGCCACCGGATAGGCCGCGACCGGCAGCCCGCAGGCAATCGCTTCCAGCAGCACCAGGCCGAACGTGTCGGTGCGGCTGGGAAAAACAAACACATCGGCACCCGCATAGTGGCGGGCGAGTTCCTCGCCCTCCTTCTTGCCGGCGAACACGGCGTCGGGAAATTTGCGCTTCAGCTCATCCATATCCGGCCCGTCGCCGACGACAAGTTTTGTTCCCGGCAGATCCAGCGCCAGAAAGGCTTCAAGATTCTTTTCCGGCGCAACGCGGCCGACGCAGAGAAAGACGGGATGCGCGAGACCGAGATCGACATCCGCCTGCGGCCGGAACAGATCGCGGTCGACACCGCGCGTCCACACGCGCAACGTGTCGAAGCCGCGCTCGCTCAATTCCTCGTAGATAGACTGTGTCGGGACAAGGCAGGTCTCGGCGGCATTGTGGAACCGGCGCAGAAAGCCGTAGGTCCAGGCCAGCGGAATGGGCAGGCGCTCGCGCAGATATTCGGGAAAACGCGTATGAAAGCTGGTGGTGAAACGCCACTTGTTTTTCAGGCAGGCACGCCGCGCCATGATGCCGAGCGGGCCTTCCGTGGCGATATGCACGAAGGCGGGCTGCAGCGCCTCGATCCGGGCTTTCACCGCCGCAGGATAGGTCAATGCCAGGCGGATTTCCGGATAGGTGGGGCATGGCGCCGAAGGATAGTCCGCGGGTGAGATGATCGTCACCTCGACGCCCCGCGCCTCCATCTGCTCGCGCAATTGGGTCAGGGTGCGCACCACGCCATTGACCTGCGGATGCCAGGCATCGGAGACGATGACCAGCCGCTTCATCGGATCGATCTCTGCAGGAGACGCCATTCAGGCCGCATTCGCCGCCTTGGGACGCTTGTCCTCGAGTTTGACGACAGGCGCAAAGCCCGCCTTCTCCCCGATCAGATGCGTCCAGGAGATCAGTTCCATCTTGCCGTCATGATGCTCGACAATGGCGGTGCAGCTTTCAACCCAGTCGCCGGTGTTGATGTATTCGATGCCGTCGATTTCTTCGATGGTGGCGTGGTGGATATGGCCGCAGATGACGCCGTCGGCGCCGATGCGCCGGGCCTCGTCGGAAACGACGGTCTGGAAGGAACCGATGAAGTTGACGGCCTTCTTCACCCGGAATTTCGCCCAGGCGGAGAACGACCAGTAGCGCAGCCCGAGCATGCGCCGCACCTTGTTCATGATGGTGTTGATGGCCAGCGCCGCATCATAGGCCCAGTCGCCGAGATAGGCGATGTGGCGGGCATTGCGCACGACGACGTCGAACTGGTCGCCATGGATCACGAGGAATTTACGGCCGTCAGCGGTTTCGTGCATCGTGCGGTCCATGACCTCGATACCGCCGAAATGCGTACCCTGGAAATCGCGCAGGAATTCATCGTGGTTGCCGGCGATGTAGAGGATGCGCGCGCCCTTGCGGCTCTTGCGCAGAAGTTTCTGCACGATGTCGTTGTGCTCCTGCGGCCAGTGCCAGCTGCGGCGCAGACGCCATCCATCAACGATATCGCCGACCAGATAGATCGTATCCGCATCGTGATACTTCAGGAAGTCCAGAAGGAAGGTCGCCTTGGCGCCTTTGGAACCAAGATGCACATCGGACAAAAAGAGCGTGCGAAACTTACGTGTCTCTGGCTCAACCATGAGGCTGATCTCCGTTCAGCGCCGGTACGCATCGGTACCTCTGGTCTGACAGAAACCTGATTCATGTCACAGTCTTATGACGCCGCTAAAAAGTCTATGGTTTCCTGCGATAAACACTTGTAACAAAATGGACTTCATTTATGGCTCTTCGTGTCATTTATGCATGCTAAAAAGATTGAATCGCAAATCCCAAGTTGCGACCAGCCAATTTCCGGAGGATATTATCCATGGCCAAGGACAATTCGCCCAACCAGTCCGACCTCGAAGAAAGCGCCCTGTTTTACCACCGCTTTCCTCAGCCGGGTAAACTGGAAATCCAGGCGACGAAGCCGCTTGGAAATCAGCGCGATCTTGCCCTTGCCTATTCCCCCGGTGTCGCCGCGCCCTGCCTGGCCATTCATGAAAACCCCGCTACAGCCGCCGATTATACCAGCCGCGCCAATCTTGTGGCGGTCATCTCCAACGGCACTGCCGTCCTTGGCCTCGGCAATATCGGCCCCCTCGCCTCCAAGCCGGTGATGGAAGGCAAGGCGGTTCTCTTCAAGAAATTCGCCGACATCGACGTCTTCGACATCGAGATCGACGCGCAGGAGATCAACAAGATCGTCGATGTCGTTGCCGCGCTCGAACCCACCTTTGGCGGCATCAACCTCGAGGACATCAAGGCGCCGGAATGCTTTGACGTGGAGGAGATCCTGCGCGCCAGGATGAACATTCCGGTGTTCCATGACGACCAGCACGGCACGGCGATCATCGTCGCCGCAGCCATCCTCAACGGCATGGAGCTGGCCGGCAAGGATCTGTCCAAGGTCAAGATCGTGGCGTCCGGCGCCGGCGCGGCAGCGCTCGCCTGCCTCAACCTCCTGGTCAAGCTCGGTGCCAACCGCAAGAACATCTGGGTCTGCGATCTCGACGGCGTCGTCTATGACGGCCGCAACACGCTGATGGACCGCTGGAAATCCGTCTATGCCCAGAAGACTGACGCACGCGTGCTGGCCGATGTCATCGGCGGTGCCGACGTGTTCCTCGGCCTGTCCGCGGCAGGTGTCCTGAAGCCGGAACTTTTGAAGCAGATGGCGCCGAACCCGCTGATCATGGCGCTGGCAAATCCCAATCCGGAAATCATGCCGGAAGACGCACGCGCCGCACGCCCCGACGCCATGATCTGCACCGGACGCTCCGATTTCCCCAACCAGGTCAACAACGTCCTCTGCTTCCCCTATATTTTCCGCGGCGCGCTGGATTGCGGCGCACGGGCGATCAATGAGGAAATGAAGATGGCGGCGGTCAAGGCCATCGCGGCGCTCGCCCGCGAGGAGCCATCGGATGTGGCGGCTCGCGCCTATTCCGGCGAAACGCCGACCTTCGGCCCCAATTATCTCATTCCTTCGCCGTTCGATCCGCGCCTGATCCTGCGCATCGCGCCGGCCGTGGCCAAGGCGGCCATGGAAACCGGCGTTGCCGACCGCCCCATCGAGGATTTCGAGGTCTATCTCGACAAGCTGAACCGCTTTGTCTTCCGCTCCGGCCTGATCATGAAGCCGATCTTCACCGCAGCGCGGACCGCCGAGAAGAAGCGGGTGATCTATTCCGACGGCGAAGACGAGCGGGTTCTGCGCGCGGCACAGGTGGTGCTTGAGGAAGGCACGGCGATTCCGACGCTGATCGGCCGCCCGCAGGTCATCGAGACGCGTCTCAAGCGCTATGGCCTGAAGATCAAGCTCGGTACCGATTTTGACATCATCAATCCGGAAGACGATCCGCGCTACCGCGACTATGTCGACCTTCTGGTGAACCTGACCGGCCGGCGCGGCACCACGCCGGAGGTGGCACGCACCATGGTCCGCGCCAGCGGCACGGTGATTGCAGCCCTGGCCATCATGCGCGGCGAAGCCGATGCCATGATCTGCGGCCTGGAAGGCCGTTTCGAGCGCCATCTGCGCAATGTCGACCAGATCATCGGCAAGCTTGAGGGCATCCGCAATTTCTCGGCACTCAGCCTTTTGATTTCGCAGCGCGGCGTGCTGTTCCTGACCGATACCTATGTCAGCATCGATCCGACAGCCGAAGAGATTGCGGAAAAGACGGTTCTGGCCGCCAACGAAATCCGCCGCTTCGGCATCGAGCCCAAGGCCGCCCTGCTCTCGCACTCCAACTTCGGTTCGCGCGATTCCGAAAGTGCCGCCAAGATGCGCGCCGCTTCGGAAATCCTGCGCTCCAAGGCACCGGACCTGGAACAGGATGGCGAAATGCATGGCGATTCCGCCCTGTCGGAAATCCTGCGCGAGCGTGTGCTGCCGCATTCCCGTTTGAGCGGTGAAGCCAACCTTCTGGTCTTTCCCAATCTCGATGCGGCCAACATCACGCTCAACGTCGTCAAGACGGTCACCGACGCACTGCATGTCGGGCCCATTCTGCTCGGCGCCGCCAAGCCTGTGCATATTCTGACGCCGTCGGTGACATCGCGCGGTATCGTCAACATGACGGCTCTGGCAGTGGTTGAGGCGTCACAGCGCCTGGAATAGCGCGCTGCCGTCTTATTGCTGCCGCACGTTCATGGATGGTTCAGGCGCAGTCAGCCAGGTAGGCTGCGCGTGATCTTGCAGGACTAGACCATATGAAACGGTTCATACACTTTGCGGCACTCGCCATGGGCACGCTGCTGTTGTCAACACAGCTGGCAGCGGCCCAGTCGGACGTTTGCAGCCGCATGGAACAGCGTCTGCGCGAACTCGACAATGATTTCGTCACCGACGAGTATGAGCTGAACCTGCGCCGCGACCGGGTGGAAGCTGCCATGGACGCCAACAATTGCTCGGCATCCTACGAGCCTGACCGCGAAGTCTTGCCGCGCGAAGTCGAACCGCGCGACGGGGAGCCCCGGCGTCGCCCCTATGAAGTCCTCGGAGGCCAGCGGCCACTGGAAAACGAGCCGCTGGAAAGCACCGCGCCGGTCTACGGCGGACAATATCAGACGCTCTGCGTGCGCACCTGCGACGGCTATTATTTCCCCATTTCCTACGCGACGGGCGCGGAGAATTTCCATCGCGACGAAGCGCAGTGCCAGGCGCAATGCCCGGGCGCGAAACTGTTCTATCATTCGACCAACGGTGAAACCGTCGATCAGATGATTTCCCTGCGCGGCCAGGCCTATACGGATATGCCCAACGCGTTCAAATTCAGGAAAGTCGGCGCCAATGGCACGCCGCAATGCTCCTGCCAGCGCACGGCGGGCAATTACACGACGCTTGGAAATCCCAAGGAAATAGCCCGGCAACCAGCGGCGAAACCGGCGCCAGCACAAACACAGCCAGCACTCAAACCGGCGGAACCGATCAAACCTGTCGAGCCTGTCAAGGCCGAACCATTGCCATCGGCCGAGCCGGCGAAAAACCCCGAACCGAACAAGCCGGCGGCACCGGCCGAGGCCAAGGCCGAACCGGCTGCGCCTGTGATAGAGCCGGAGAAAAAACCGTCATCGATTATTCAGCTGGGGACACCCGCCGTGCCGAAAGTCGAAGCGGAACAACCGAAACCGCTGTCACCGGACAAGCCGATCGATCCCAACCGCAAGGTCAGGGTCGTCGGGCCAACGTTCCTTCCCGACCAAGAAGGGGCAGTAAATCTGCGAGCTCCGGACCAGAAGCCAGCCCGGTAAGGGCAATGCGCAGGGGCATGAACAACGGCTTGCCCTTGCGTCCGCTCCGAACCTTCACCGCTTCCGTCCACTGCTTCCAGGTCTCGCGGCTCCACGGCTCCTGCGGCAACACGTCAAAAGCCGCCGCAACGAAATCATGGTCCTCTTCGGCAAGGACTTCGTCACTGACGGGACCGTCCTGGACGATCTTCCACCACAGCGCCGCATCGGCGACGCGCGTGAGATTGCCGCGCACCGCAAGCCAGAAGGCTTCGGCCTTGTCTCCTGTTATCCCCATGTCCCGCAGGCGTTCTTCAGCCACGTCGAACGGCATGGCATGGATCAGCGTGCGGTTCAGCGTATCGAGTTCCGCCGGATCGAATTTCGAGGATGATTTCGATGTTGCCTTCGGATCGAAGATCGTGGCGAGCGATGCCATGTCAGGCATGGCGACCACATTCTCCGACGTTCCAGTCAGCACGGCGAGGCTGACCACGGCCATCGGCTCATAGCCGTCGCGGCGCAGGCTGCCGACGGACAGGGCGCCGGTGCGCTTGGATAGTCCCTCACCCGAAACAGTCGTCAGCAGATTGTGGTGGCCAAGTGCCGGCGCCTTCGCACCGAGCGCTTCGAAAATGGAAATCTGCACGCCACTGTTGGTAACGTGATCGTCGCCGCGGATGATATGCGTGATGCCCATGTCGATATCATCGACCACGGAGGTCAGCGTGTAGAGATAGGTGCCGTCTTCGCGCACCAGCACCGGATCGGAAAGCGATGCCAGATCAACGGTCTCTTCGCCGCGCACGATATCATCCCAGTGGACAATGGTGCGCGCAGGCGCGAACGGATCGTCCTTGAAGTTCGGCAGCAGGAAACGCCAGTGCGGGCGATGACCCTCGGCTTCCAGCTTGGCGCGATCCTCCGCCGTCAGTTTCAGCGCATCGCGGCCATAGACCGGCGGCAGGCGGCGCGCGAGGCGCAGCTTGCGCTTGCGTTCGAGTTCTTCCGGGGTCTCGTAGCAGGGATAAAGCACGCCAGCCGCTTTCAGCTTTTCGACAGCCGCATCGTAGAAGGCAAAGCGTTTCGACTGGTATTCCACCCGCACCGGCTTGATGCCAAGCCAATCAATATCAGCCGCGGTCGCTTCGGCATATTCGGTCTTCGAGCGCTCCACGTCGGTGTCATCGAAGCGCAGGATCAATTGGCCATTGTGCTTCAGCGCGAACAGCCAGTTGAACAGGGCAGTGCGCGTGTTGCCGATGTGGATATAGCCGGTCGGAGATGGTGCAAAACGGACGGTGATGGTCATGCGTCGGGCATATCGGAACGACGCGTGAAGATCAATATGCGGACCATGAGGAGGTACGTTGCAAGACCGTCATGCGTCCTTCGACAAGCTCAGGATGAGGGAGACGGAAGGGTTGCAAGGCAATTGACGAAAGTCACAAAACCTCCGCTCCCTGCAAATCTCCAGCCTCCCTCATGGTGAGCCTGTCGAACCACGCACAATGATCACGCCAGCATTCTAGCCGTCATTGAGAACAAGACCCTTGGTCAGTTCCAGCGCCTGCCGTTCGAACAGGCTGCGGTAGATGCCGCCGTTCAGGCGGATCAGGGCTTCGTGGTTGCCCTCTTCCGCAATCCGGCCATGGTCGAAGACCAGCAGCCGGTCGAGCGCCCGCACCGTGGACAGCCGGTGCGCGATCACCAGGGTCGTCCGGCCCAGCATCAGCCGTTCCATGGCCTGCTGGATCAGCACTTCCGATTCCGAATCGAGGCTCGACGTTGCCTCATCCAGGATCAGAACCGGCGCATCCGCGAGGAAAGCCCGGGCAATGGCCACGCGCTGACGCTCGCCGCCGGACAGCTTCACACCGCGTTCACCCACCAGCGTGCCATAGCCCTTCGGCAGGGCCATGATGAAGTCATGCGCGCTGGCCTGCCGGGCCGCTTCCTCGACCTCGCTTTGCGTGGCTGTCGGCCGCGCATAGGCGATGTTCTCGGCCAGCGTCCGGTGGAACAGGATCGGCTCCTGCTGCACGATGGCAATCTGCTGGCGCAGCGATGCCTGGGTGACGGTGGAAATATCCTGACCGTCGATCAGGATGTGCCCCGCCTTCACGTCGTGCAGACGCTGGATCAGCTTGACGAACGTCGTCTTGCCCGAACCGGAGTGGCCGACAAGGCCGACGCGCTCACCCGCCCGGATCGTCACCGAGAACCGGTCATAGAGCGGTGCCCGATGCGCCCCGTAGTGGAACGTCACATTGTCGAACACGATCTTGCCATTGGTGATCTGGATCGGCTTGGCGCCGGGCCGGTCATCAATGCCAAGCGGCTGACTCTGGATGTCAACAAGCTCTTCCATATCGTTGATCGAACGCTGCAAATTGCGGATGTGCATGCCGACTTCCCGCAGGTAGCCCTGCAGGATGAAGAACGACGTCAGCACGAAGGTGATGTCACCCGCACTCGCCTGCCCCTTCGACCACAGCCACAGGGCAAAGCCGATGACCGATGCCCGCAGGATGAGCAGCAGCGAGCCTTGCGTCGTGCCGTTGCGGGTACCGCGGATCCACGTGCGCCGCGTCCGGTCCTGCCACTTGGCAAGAACCTTCAGCAGCCGTGCGTCCTCGCGCTTTTCCGCGCCGAAACCCTTCACCACCATGTTGCAGCTGACCGCATCGGCCAGCGAACCGCCGAGCTTGGTATCCCAGCGATTGGCAAGGCTCGCCATCGGCGCGACATAGCCGAGCGACATCGCCACCGTCACGCCGACGAACACCAGGGATCCCAGGCCGATGATGACGCCCATCATGGGCCAGTACCAGGCCATCAGCACGGTCGAGCCGACAAGCATGACAACGGACGGAAACAAGGCTACCAGCAGCGTATCGTTCAGCAGGTCAAGCGCCCACATGCCGCGCGTGATCTTGCGCACCGTCGAGCCGGCAAAGCTGTTCGCATGCCAGTCCGTCGAGAAGCGCTGGACACGGAAAAAGGCGCCTGAGGCAATCTCCGACATCATTTTCAACGTCAGCTTGACGATCGTCATGAAGGTGACGTGCCGCAGGATGATGGCACCCAGCGACAGGGCCATCAGGGTCCAGAATGCAGCCATCGCCGCATCCCAGGCAATCGCATCCGTTGCCGCGCCATTGACCACCGCGTCGACCAGCCGCCCCGAATAGAGCGGCGTCAGCACGTCGGCCAGTGTCGAGAGCAGCACTGCACCAAGAATAAGAGCCAGACGCACCGGCTGCTTCTGCCAGTGAATCCAGGTGAATCCGAGAACGCTGCGGAAGGCTCCGCCGCGCAAGGCGTTACGTAAAAATGCCATGACAATCGTCCGGTGCCAAAACGCACCGGCCTCAAATATGAATTTCAGACGAGAATGCCGCGCAACAGAACGAGGGAATCAATGCGGCACAATTGGCTTGGCGACTTGCCTGAACACAGGAAAGGCCAATATCGGCGATGAGTGTTCTTGACCGGTGAAGTCAATTGAAAAGCCCTGGGGCTTTTCATCATCACATGTCAGGAACGGACGCCGCCCCGAGGGGACATTGAAACAGCTGCCATTCTAAACCTCCCGGGCTTGATTGCCGGAGAGATGGCTTATAGGTGAATCGCAATCACGCGCCAAGCGCCTATTTTTTGTGCAGCCGCTTTTCGAAATAAAGTGAGGCGTGATTGCAACACTAGACTTTAGTCGTAGTCAAAAACGACGGTTGCAGAACGACCCGTGCGTGGTTCGACAAGCTCACCATGAGGGATGGAGAGGATTGCAGCGTGTTATATCCTGCACCCTTTGCGATTGGCATTGCAGCCAAATCACCTCCCTCATGGTGAGCTTGTCGAACCACGCACCATCGCACTCATGCAATCAGCCCTATCCCCGATCACGGAACTTGTTGGTGATGGGATAACGCCGGTCGCGGCCGAAATTCTTCCGCGTCACCTTCACACCCGGCGCGGACTGCCGGCGCTTGTATTCGGCGAGATAGAGCAGGTGTTCGATCCGCTCCACCGTCTTGCGCTCATGGCCGCGCTCGACGATCTCGTCCACGCCCATCTCGTTCTCGACGAGGCATTCGAGAATGTCATCGAGCACCGGATAGGGCGGCAGCGAATCCTGATCCGTCTGGTTCTCGCGCAATTCGGCGGACGGCGCCTTGCTGATGATGTTTTCCGGGATGACGATACCCGATGGACCGAGGCCGCCGGCGGGCACATTCCTGTTGCGCCATTCCGACATGGCGTAGACCTGCATCTTGTAGATGTCCTTGATCGGATTGTAGCCGCCGTTCATGTCGCCATAAAGCGTGGCATAGCCCACCGACATTTCCGACTTGTTGCCCGTCGTGACCACCATCGAACCGAACTTGTTGGAGATTGCCATCAGGATCGTGCCACGGGCCCGGCTTTGCAGATTTTCTTCGGTGATGCCCTCTTTCGTCCCTTCGAATGTCGGCCCGAGCGCTTTCAGAAAACCTTCCACCGGCTCGAAGATCGGCACGATGTCGTAGCGGCAGCCCAGCGCCTTGGCGCAGTCTTCCGCATCTTTCAGCGAGTCCTTCGATGTATAGGTATAGGGCATCATCACGGCGCGCAGCCGCTCCTCGCCCAGCGCGTCGACAGCCAGCGCCGCGCAGATCGCCGAGTCAATGCCGCCGGAAAGCCCGAGGACCACATCCTTGAAGCCGTTCTTGTTGACGTAATCGCGCAGGCCCAGCATGCAGGCGCGATACTGCGCCTCCTCGCCCTCGGGGATTTTCGACATGGGGCCTTCCGAGCAGGACCACCCGCCCGTGCTGCGCCGCCACGTGGTGACAACAAGTTGTTCCTCGAACTGCGACATCTGGAACGCGATGTTCTTGTCCGGATTGAACGCAAACGAAGCACCGTCGAAAATCAGATCGTCCTGACCGCCGAGCTGGTTGGCGAAAATCAGCGGTAAACCGGTTTCGATCACCTGGCGCAGCACCACCTGATGGCGCACATCCACCTTGCCGTTGTAATAGGGCGAGCCATTGGGCACGCAGAGTATCTCCGCGCCGCTCTCGGCCAGTGTCTCGCACACGCCGAGGTCGCCCCAGATATCCTCGCAGATCGGAATGCCGATGCGGATGCCGCGGAAATTCACCGGCCCCGGCATCGGCCCCTGCTGGAACACCCGCTTCTCGTCGAACTCGCCATAGTTGGGCAGATCGACCTTGAAGCGTTCCGCAATCACCTTGCCGCCATCCAGCACCATGACCGAATTGTGCAGGCCGCTCTCGCGCCGCAGCGGCGTACCGATAATCACCCCCGGTCCGCCATCCGATGTGTCGGCCGCAAATTCTATTGCCGCCTTTTCGCAGGCTTCGATGAAGGCTGTCTTCAGCACCAGATCTTCCGGCGGATAGCCTGAGATAAACAGCTCCGTGAACAGGATGAGATCGGCGCCCTGCCGCGCGGCGTCGGCCCGTGCTTCACGCGCTTTTGCCAGATTACCCTTGATGTCACCCAGGACAGGATTGAGCTGGGCGATGGCGATACGGAGGATGTCGGGATTTTTGCTCATATTGAACATATATCATTTCGCTGGAGATTAAACAATGCGACTCACACGCGGTTTCAGGAAAGAAATACGTGCCAGAGCGTATAGAACCAGACGATGGCGACGAGAACAACCGAGATCAGCACGGCCAGCGATCCGCAATCCTTGGCGATCTGGATGTCGCGCTGGAAATCCCGCGACACGGCGTTGCACGCCGCTTCAATGCCGGTGTTCAGCACCTCGATCATGATCAGGATAAGCACCGAGCCGGTCAGAACCAGGAAAACCAGCACGGATGGCGCAATCGCCGCGGCGACGGGAATCGAGAGGATGAAAAGGATGAGTTCCTGCTGAACCGCCTTTTCATGCACCGCCAGGTGCCTGAGCGCGCGCATGGAATTGACGAATGCCAGTATTAGCCGCTGCATGGTTTGCTCCCGTCCGTCCGTAACGGCAGCTATAAAGCCAGATCGGGCGGCGTCAATCCTTCACCCGTTCCCGGCCCCTCAGTCGCCCGCCACGACGATACCGCCGCCGCTCGCCACATATTTCGGCAGATCGTCGCCGATTTCGTAATAGTCGCCCTTGTCGCCGACAAAAATGTGCACTTCGCCCTTGAGACTGGTCGGCTTGTCGAACGATCCGGCCATCACCGAGATGTAGTCGAGATCATGGTGTTTCCAGAACATCACCGATCCGCAATTGCGGCAGAAACCGCGCGCCGCATATTCGCTGGCGGCATACCATTTGATGTTTTCCTCACCCGTGATGGTGATGGCATCCTTCTGGACATTGGTCGCCGCATAGAAATGGCCGGATTGCTTGCGGCACTGCGAGCAATGGCAATAGACGATCCCGCGCAGCTTGCCATGCGCCTTGAAGCGGATGCCTCCACACAGACACGATCCACTATGCAATTCCGACATCAGGCGGACTCCTGTTCAAAACAGCAAAAGACTAGGCTTGCGCCAGCGTCCTGCCTTGCGCGATCACGCCTTTGCCGACCGTGTCAGCGACATGCGCAAAAGCGCGGCGCCGACGACGGCGGAAAGCAGTGATCCGAGCAGCACGCCCAGCTTTGTTTCATCCTGCAGCAGGGGCGAATTCGCATAGGCGAGGAGGCCAATGAACAGGCTCATGGTGAAGCCGATGCCGCACAGCATCGAAACCCCATAGATCTGGAACCAGCTTGCACCCGCCGGGCGTTCTGCCAGCCGCAACTTTATCGCCAGCAGCGCAAAGGCAAAGACGCCGATCTGCTTGCCGACGAACAGGCCGGCCGCCACGCCAAGGGGGACGGGATCGGCAAGGTTGGACAGCGAGACGCCGCTGAAGGATACGCCCGCATTGGCAAAACCGAAGATCGGCACGATGGCAAAGCCGACCCAGGGCTGGATGGCGTGCTCCAGCTTGAGCAGCGGCGATTCGGTTGCCCCCTGCCCGTCCTTGGCCCCGCGCATGGGAATGGTCAGCGCCAGGAGGACACCGGCCACCGTGGCATGCACGCCCGATTTGAGCACAAGAATCCACAGAATGACGCCGAGGACGAGATAGGCCCAGAGCCGCACCATGCCGAGACGGTTCATGGCCATCAGGATGACGAAAACACCGGCGGCACCGGCAACGGCGGGAATATTCAGCCCATCCGAATAGAACAGCGCGATGATGAGGACCGCGCCCAGATCGTCGATAATGGCAAGCGCCGTCAGGAAAACCTTCAGGGACAAAGGCACGCGCGAACCAAGCAGGGACAAAACACCGAGCGAGAAGGCGATATCCGTTGCCGATGGAATGGCCCAGCCCCGCGCCGTTTCGGTGCCAGCATTGAAGGCAAGGAAGATGGCCGCCGGAACGACCATGCCGCCGACCGCAGCGAAGCCCGGCAATGCGCGCCGTGACCAGCTGGACAACTGGCCGCTGATCATTTCACGTTTGATTTCCAGCCCGACCAGCAGGAAGAAGATCGCCATCAGCGCATCATTCACCCAGTGAAGAATACTCAGGCCGCCGACATAGGTCTTCAGAAGGCCGAAATAACCGTCACTGAGCGGTGAATTGGCAATGATCAGCGCCAGCGCGGCCACCACCATCAGGATGATGCCACCGGAGGCTTCGCTCTCGATGAAGGAACGGAAAGACGCTGTCAGACGGATTCGGCGCGAAGGTTTTGTTGTCATGGAACCTTGATAGAATCCAAAGACATAAATTTCCAGCCAAAACGGCCCGGCGTTCTGACAGATACGTGATCAGGTCAGGATTGTTACCCCAATCGCCCAAAACAAAGGGCGGCCCTTTGGAGGCCGCCCTTGCTGTTCATGCCAGTTGTTCAGACGGATCAGCCGTTGACGGCGATCTTCTGCGGATGCGCGTTGCGCTCCTTCTTGAGAAGTTCTGCAACGAGGAACGCCAGCTCCAGCGCCTGGTCGGCGTTGAGGCGCGGATCGCAATGGGTGTGGTAGCGGTCCGACAGATCTTCCGCCGAAATCGCCCGTGCACCGCCCGTGCATTCCGTCACGTTCTTGCCGGTCATTTCGATGTGGATGCCACCGGGATAGGTGCCTTCCGCATGATGAACGGCAAAGAAGCCTTCAACTTCCTTCAGGATACGGTCGAAAGGCCGTGTCTTGTAGCCATTGGCCGTGATCGTGTTGCCATGCATCGGGTCACAGGACCAGACCACATCGCGGCCTTCCTTCTGTACGGCGCGGATCAGCTTGGGCAGATGGTCGCCCACCTTGTCATGGCCGAAACGGGCGATGAGGGTAAGGCGGCCGGGTTCGTTTTCCGGGTTGAGCAGATCGATCAGCCTGATCAGACCGTCGGGCTCCAGCGAAGGGCCGCACTTGAGGCCAAGCGG
The DNA here is from genome assembly GCF_044760925.1 of Phyllobacterium sp. NPDC097923. Taxonomy (NCBI): domain Bacteria; kingdom Pseudomonadati; phylum Pseudomonadota; class Alphaproteobacteria; order Hyphomicrobiales; family Phyllobacteriaceae; genus Phyllobacterium; species Phyllobacterium sp. NPDC097923. The sequence goes on from NZ_JBIWBL010000001.1 coordinate 2,107,069, forward strand.
GTTCTTGATGCCACGGCAGTATTCCACATGGGCATGGTCCGGCTGGCGGGTACGGTCGCCGATCCAGATCATGTGGCCAGATGTGCCATACCAGTCACCGGAGGTGGAATCCACGCGGGTCAATGCCTCTTCGTAGCCAAGCAGCAAGGCCTCATGGCTGGTGTAGAAATCCGTCTCGCGCAACGTGTGGTTGGTTTCCGACGTGATGCCGACGGCGCGCATGAAGTCCATCGTATCGGAAATCGTGCGGGCAAGTGACTCATAGCGCTCGCCCTGCGGGCTGTCCGACACGAAACCGAGCATCCACTGGTGCACGTTCTCGAGGTTGGCATAGCCACCTTGGGCGAAAGCGCGCAGAAGGTTCAGCGTTGCAGCCGACTGGCGATAGACCATTTCCTGGCGGTTCGGATCGGGGATGCGGGCAGCCTCGGTGAACTCCATGCCATTGATGATGTCACCGCGGTAGACCGGCAGCTCGATACCATCCTTGATTTCCGTATCGGCAGAGCGCGGCTTGGCGAACTGACCGGCAATGCGGCCGATTTTCACAACCGGCTGCGATGCGCCGAAGGTCAGGACAACCGCCATCTGTAGGAACACGCGGAAAAAGTCGCGGATATTGTCCGCGCCATGCTCGGCAAAGCTCTCGGCACAGTCGCCGCCCTGCAACAGAAAACCCTGCCCTTTGGACACGGCTGCGAGCTGGCGCTTCAGCTTTCGCGCCTCACCTGCAAAAACCAGCGGCGGATAGGTACGAAGACGGCCCTCGACATCGCTCACAGCCTGAGCGTCCGGATAAAAAGGCGCCTGCTTGATTGGCTTGCCTCTCCAGGAAGTCGGTGTCCAGTTCTTCGTCATTATTGCACCTGTTTTCTATTGTCCGCACTGGGTAGCGGTGGTTTGCGTTTTCCGGTTGCTCCGGAAGGCGCTCATATAGTGGAAATATCCCTATTATACCAGTCCTGTTAAGGTTTGCGGCGGAAACACGAAATCGAGATTGTCGCAGGCGGCATTTTGATTTACGTTGACGTTAAAGTCAAAGTTGGAGCCGCCGATGCGCGACATTGCTTTTCAAACCTCTGATGGCTTTCCCCTGCATGGCACCATGTTTGACGGAAAAGGCGCCGGGCCGGCGGTCCTGATCTCCTCCGCGGCCGCCGTTCCCAACACATTCTACCGGCACTTTGCCCATAAACTGCTCGATTGCGGCGCCTCCACGGTGCTGACCTACGATTATCGCGGCGTCGCGAAATCCGGAACGCCGAAGGGATGGACCACGCGCCTCGGCATGAAAGACTGGGGCGTGCTCGATTTTCCCGCGGCAGTCGATGTTCTCAAGCGCGCAGCCGGCGACAGGCCTCTGGTGGGCATCGGCCATTCCTATGGCGGCCTGGCGCTTGGCCTCAGCAACCGGTCTTCCGATTTTGCCCGCTATACATCGCTTGCCTCGCTCTCCGGCTATTACCGCTACACGGCCGAACCGTTTTCCGTCTTTGCCAAGATGAACTTCCTCGCCCTGCCCCTGGCGCTCTCGCTCGGACGCGTGCCCAAATGGAGCGGTATCGGCGAGAAACTGCCCGGCAGTGTCTTCCAGGACTGGGCACGCTGGTGCCGCAATCCCAATTTCCTTTTCGGCGACGCCAGAACGCCGGAGTCGAAGCATTTTCAATCGGTGCGCACGCCCCTCCTTGCCGTCGGATTGACCGATGATCCCTGGGGAACGCCGAAGGCAATCGATCACCTTTTGACCCACTACGGCAATGCGCCGACAAACCAGCTATGGCTATCCCCGCAGCAATCGACCGGCGGCGCAATCGGCCACCTCGGCTTCTTCCGCAAGCATCATACCGCCACGCTGTGGCCGCCCGTCATCGACTGGCTGCTGCACGGGAAGGTGCCGCACGGCGCAACGCACCGCGCCGAACAACGCGTTGCCTGAAGGAATGCGTTGATGTCTCAGGCGTAGGGCGTGCCCGCCATTGCGGCTTTGAGGCCGAGGGTTCCCTGGTCGACAAGCCCGAGGAAGACGGCTGTCGCTTCCCGCGCATCCTGTTTCAGCTGAAAGGAGCGGTGCGCCTGGACGAAAGCCGTGGTCCATGTCGCCAGAAGCAGCCCGGCGGCAAGATCGGCATCGGAATCGTCTGGTTCCCGCCCCGCGCTCTCGGACAGGGCCAGACTGATGGTCTGCGCAAGCTCGTCACGGATCGCTCTCGCCCGGGCCTTCAGGGTTTCACTGCTCTCGATCGTCGCCATGAAGGCCTGGCTCCTGACCGAAAACCGGAGATAAGGAACGTCCTCCGCAGCCAGCCGATGGGCCAGCAGACGCAATGTCTCGACCGGAGTGACGCCGGGCTCGCGCCGCTGCAAAGCGTCACGCAGCATCCCGTGCCCCTCTTCCTCGCGATCGAAGAACATGTCCTCCTTGCGGGGAAAGTGATTGAACACGGTCATCCGCCCCACATCGGCGGCCGATGCAATCTCGTCCACCGTCACATGATCGAAGCCACGCTGCATGAAAAGCCGGGTGGCGGCGATGGAGATGCTTTGCCGGGTGGCAAGGCGCTTACGGGATCGGCGGTCGGATGGCACTGTCATGTCACCGCTGATAGCACGATTTATATACTGAGTACAATTTTGTATTGACACGAAGCGCCGGATGACCCCATATAAGTGTACTGAGTACATATTGGGATCAAGTATATGAGAAATGACATCGATATCGTGGTCGTGGGAGCCGGCCCCGTCGGGCTCCTCACCGCCATTGAACTGACTTTGGGCGGTGCGCGCGTTCTCGTGCTGGAGCGCCTCGCCACGCCGAGCCTGGAAATGAAGGCCGGCGGGCTCGGGCCATTGGGGCTTGAGGCGTTGCAGCGGCGGGGCATGACGGCCGCCATCGCCGCCGCCGAGGCGAGCAGTTTCGCGGCGATGGCGCAATCCGGCCGGGACCCGCGGGCGAAGGGGTCGAAGTACAGCGGCCATTTCGCCGGCCTCTCCCTGATCCGCAAGGATGCGCAGACAGAGCCGGAACGCCGCGCCCGCCCCGTGGACCAGCAGGCCCTCGAAGCCATGCTGGCCGACCGCGCACACGCGCTTGGAATCGATGTCCGCCGCGACTGTGAAGTCACCCACTTCATCCAGCATGCGGATGGCGTCGATGTGGAATGGACATCTCCCGCGGGCACAAACCATGTGCGCTGCGCCTACCTCATCGGATGTGACGGGGGACGCAGTTCGATCCGCAAGATGGCCGGCTTCGATTTCCCCGGCACGCCGCCCTCATCGACCTTCTACCAGGCCGTTGCCGAAATCGATCATCCCGACCGCCTGGCACCGATGGGTTGGCGGCGCACATCGGGCGGCATCTTCTCCTACGGGCCGTTCCCCGGCCGGCTGGTGATGATCGAATTCACCGGTGCGCCGCAGGACCGGCAGGCGCCGGTCACACAGGAGGAGATCGAAGCGGTTCTGCGCCGTGTCAGCGGCGCCGATGTCCGCGTCAAGGCGCTCGAAAGCGGCAGCCGATGGACTGACAACACGCGGCTTGTCGACACCTACCGCCAAGGCCGGGTGCTGCTGGCCGGCGATGCGGCGCATATCCATACGCCGTTCGGCGGACAGGGCCTCAGTCTCGGGCTCGTGGATGCCGCAAATCTCGGCTGGAAGCTCGCCGCCGTCATTCGCGGCGAGATGCCCGAAACCCTGCTCGATACCTATACGGACGAGCGGCGCCCCGTTGCCGAAGCCGTTCTGGCAAACACGCTTGCCCAGATGGCCATCATGCGGCCCGATCCGCAGGCGGGCGCGATGCGCGATATCATCGTCAACCTCATGCAGTTCGATGACGTCAACCGGTTCATTGGCGAGATGATGAGCGGTCTCTCCATCCGCTACGATCTCGGCTCGGAACGGGACGAGGTTGGCCGGCTGACGGGCGACCGGCCGATCAACTGCGGCGATGCCGGCACCTCGCTCTACGATCTGATGCAGGATGGCATGGGCGTTCTGCTCGACGCCTCCGCCGGAGGGAAGGCTTTCAGCCTCGTTGCCGCCCGCACAGGAAGGGTGCGGTGCATCGCCGTCGATGCAGGACCTTCCCTGCTGATCCGTCCGGACGCCTGCATTGCCTGGGTGGGTGACGACGACAGCACGGACGATTTGGAGCAGGCACTCCGGCGCTGGTTCGCGCCATCACAACCGTGACCCCGTCCGGGTCGAGCCCTTACAGCAGCAAAGGCTCGATATCAGTCGATGCGGGCGCCGTCGACGATCCGGTATGTCGGCTTGTACATCGTCACCAGTTCCTCGGCGGCAGTCGGATGCACAGCCATCGTCCTGTCGAAATCTTCCTTGGTGCATCCGGCCTTCATCGGAATGGCCAGAAGCTGTGCCATTTCACCCGCATCGGGTCCCAGGATGTGCGCGCCGACCACTTTCCGGCTGTCTGCATCGACAATCAGCTTCATCAGCATCTTTTCCGTGCTGCCGGACAGCGTATTGCGCATCGGGCGGAACACCGCCCGGTACACCTCGACCGCTTTGAATGCGCGCGCCGCGTCCTGCTCGGTCAGGCCGACAGTACCGATCTCCGGCTGCGAAAACACCGCCGTTGCAATCAGCGCGTGATCCGGCTGCGTCGGATTGTTCTTGAAGGCAGTCTCAAGGAAGCACATGGCTTCGTGAATGGCGACAGGCGTCAATTGCACCCGGTTGGTGACATCGCCGACCGCCCAGATGTTTTCCCTGCTCGTGCGGGAATAGCCATCCACTTTGATCGCACCCATCTCATCCACAGCAACACCAGCCGCCTCGAGACCGAGCGATGTCGTGTTCGGCACGCGGCCGATGGCCAGCATCACCTGATCGGCAACAATCGCATCCCCGCCGGACAGATGCACCAGTTTGCGGCCATCATCCTGGCGTTCGACCCTGGTGATGATTTCCGTGCAACGGATATGAATGCCCTTTTCCGCCATGGCCGCATGCAGCATGTGGCGTAGATCCTGATCAAAGCGCGACAATATCTCCTTGCCGCGATAGACAAGCGTGGTGTCGACGCCAAGGCCATGGAAAATATTGGCGAATTCCACCGCGATATAGCCGCCGCCTTCGATGACAATGGCTTTCGGCAGCGTATCCAGATGAAACGCTTCATTCGAGCTGATGCAGAATTCATTGCCCGGCAGCGAGGGATGCGGGCTTGGGTGACCGCCGACGGCGATCAGTATCTGGTCAGCGGTCACCCGCTTGCCGGTCTTGAGAATTTCGATCGTGTGATCATCGATCAGCAAAGCGCGGCTCTCGAAAATCTCCACGTCCGAGTTTTCCAGCCCCTTGCGATAAAGCCCTTCCAGACGGGCGATTTCGCGGTCCTTGTTGGTGATCAGCGTCGGCCAGTCAAAGGTGCTCTTGCCAACGGTCCAGCCATAGCCGGCCGCCGCATCGAAATGTTCCTGGAATTGCGAGGCATAGACGAAGAGCTTTTTGGGCACGCAGCCGCGAATGACGCATGTGCCGCCCATGCGGTATTCCTCCGCCAGCCCGACCCGCTTGCCCATGGCACCCGCAAGGCGTCCCGCACGCACGCCGCCGGACCCGCCGCCGATGACAAAGAGGTCATAGTCATAGGTCGCCATTTGCACTCACTCCGAATCTGTTCCGCTGCTGATCACTTTATATGGGTTTATAACGCCGCTTTAAAAGAACAAAGCCCGGCTTGGACACCGGGCTTTGCAAATGGTCAGGAAGCGGAAAGGATCAGGGCTTCGGCTTGGCAGGCGCTGCCGGCTTGGCCGGAGCCTTTGCCGGGGCTTTGGCAGGCGCTTCCGGCGCTGCCGGTGCTTCAGGCGCGGGCGCCGGCGTTACCGGTGCTGTCGCCGCAGCGGCCGCAACGACCTTTTCGGCCACAGCCTGCGCAAGATCGCGGGCAATACCGGCGCGCCAGATGCTGGCGGCCTTCAACACTTCGCGCATTGCGATTGGGTCTTCCGACAGGAATTTCTTGCCTGCGGGAGAATTGTAAAAGCCGGTGATGGCGTTCAGCTCTTCTTCCGAAAACGACACGGCATAAGCACGGGCAGCTTCGTTTTCGAGATCCGCACGACGCGCCGCCAGGGCCAGTGCCTGCTCGTCCACGGTGGAGCTGATGATGGACTCAAGATTGGGATCTTTATCGATCAGCTGAACTTTCAGGTTCTGTGCCGCATCTGGCAAAATCCCGTCAAACATATCCGTCTTCTTCATCGCTGCAATTGCAGCGCGTGCGGCAGCAAGATGTGATGCGGTGATTTCCTGCGCCTGCGCGGTACAAAGACTGCCCAGCATGATCGCGATAGACAGAGGTGCAATCAAACGGCGAAAGCCAGTTGCTCGGTTCATGGATTTATTGCTCCGTTTTTCTCAAGACTTTGCCTGTCAAGGCTGTGTTCGTGTTCGTATGCCGTCAGCACCGGCCAGAATAGCCACGCGCGCCAGCCCTAGAAATAGTCCATGCTCCACAACGCCCGGTATGGCGTGCAGAGCGTTTGATAACGCTCTTGTATCCGGAATGCGGCCAAAAGATGCATCCAGGATCAAATGCCCGCCGTCTGTAACAAATGCTTCGCCTCCCGTCATCCTCAATGTAACGGAACCGGACAGATCAAGCGCTGCAGCAGCTTTTTCAATGGCGATGTGCGTTGCCGCAAGACCAAAACGGTTCACTTCAATCGGCAATGGGAACCTGCCGAGCACCTCGACATTCTTCGACTCATCCGCAATCACCAGCATTTGCGCCGACGCGGCAGCCACGATCTTTTCACGCAGCAGTGCACCGCCGCCGCCCTTGATCAAGGCGAGTTCCGGGCCGATCTCGTCGGCGCCGTCAATGGTCAGGTCCAGTACCGGCGTTTCCTCCAGCGTGGTCAGCCTGACGCCAAGCTCCCGGCACAGCGCCGCCGTGCGTTCCGACGTCGGCACGCCGATGACATCAAGGCCCGCGGCGACCTTTTCCGCCAGAAGGCGCACAAATTCTTCGGCCGTGGAGCCGGTGCCGATACCCAGGCGCATGCCATCTTTGACATAGGTCAGCGCTTCGGCAGCTGCCTTGATCTTCAGTGTCCTGGCATCCATCCTTGGCGCCCTCTCCCTGCTTTGACTTGACACTAGTGGTCCTATTCTGACATTCGCATATGGCGCGTGATGTCAAATGGGATGCGAATGTCACATTCGTTCCACTTGGCTCCCTAACACGTCAGACAGACGGGTCAAGGCTCGATAAATGATTTCGCCCTATACATAAGCGGATCGTACCACGCCTGAAATGCATAAATCGCGGAACTCCTCATCCGAACCTTAAAATCGCAGGTGCACAGAATGTCCAAACCTATTGTTGTTTTCGATCTCGATGGCACCCTGGTCGATACCGCCCCGGACTTGCTCGACAGTCTCAACCACTGCCTCGAAGCGGCCGGCATGCAGAAAGTAGACCCGGTTGCGCTGCGCCGTTATGTCGGGCAAGGCGGCCGCGTGATGATCGAACGGGCGTTCGAGGCACAGCAGAAAATTCTCAGCCCCGAACAGCTCGACTGGCTGGTCGGTCTTTTCCTTGAGCACTACGGCAAGAACATGCCCGGCCATTCCGCGCTTTACGACGGCGTGGAAGATGTGATGAACAATCTTGCCAAGGCCGGCTACCTCCTTGCCGTGTGCACCAACAAGTTCGAGGGCCTTTCCGTCAGCCTTTTGACGGCGCTCGGGCAGAAGCAGCGCTTTGCCGCCATATGCGGATCCGATACGTTCGCGTTCCGCAAACCCGATCCCCGCCACCTCTTCGAGACCATCGCCAAGGCGGGCGGCGACCGCGACCGCGCCCTGATGATCGGCGACAGCCGGACGGACATCGACACGGCCAAAGCCGCGGGCATTCCCGTGATCGCCGTGGATTTCGGCTATTCCGACCTGCACGTGTCGAGCTACGAACCAAGCAAGGTCATTTCACACTATCGTGAATTGAACCTCGACCTCGCCGAACGTCTGATCAACGCGGTCAATGCCTGATTTGGCTTGAATCGGAAAGACTTAGCTTTCCCGACGGCAAGTACCTGAAGATCCCGGATGGAACAAAGTCTGCAATCATGCGTTGCATATTTTGATCGATACCACGCCCATGGGTGTAGTATCCGCAGCCTATTCGCGCATTCATGACAACGAAGATGTGCATCTTCGGGATTTCAGGAGGAAATATGAGAAAGCTTGTTTCGTTGTTCACGGCGGCCGTCATGTCGATCGGCATGGTTTCCGCAAGCTCCGTGGCCAGTTATTCCGCCCCGATGGTGCCCTTGTCCATCGAAGGCTCGAATCCCGTCAAGCAAGTCCGGGATCACGGCAACTGGAGGATGCGCCATGGCTGGCGCGGCGGCGGTCATTGGCGCGGCAATCGCGGCTGGCACGGTAATCGCGGCTGGTATGGCGACCGGGGATATCGCGGCGACCGCTACTGGTACAGAGGCCATCGCGGATATCGCGACTACCGTCCCGGCTACCGCTATTATAACGGCGCATGGTTCCCGCTGGCTGCCTTTGCGGGCGGCGTGATCATCGGCAACGCCATCAACAATGACCGCGTTGTCAGACGCGGCTCGAGCTATCACACACGCTGGTGCTACAATCGCTACCGGTCCTACCGGGCGTATGACAATACATACCAGCCCAACAATGGCCCGCGCCGCCAGTGCGTTTCGCGATAAGGCGGAACAGAACGCGCTTGATTCACGTCCCCGGTCACCGCTGTGACCGGGGACGTACCGAAGCGTTGCCGCCTATGCTTTAGACGGAAGTAGCAGCCAATTTGCCTCAAATTCGCAACCATTGCCCATTTTTTGGGCGATTATCCGCGTTGCAGCGTAAATAGCGGAATGTGCTTGCATTTTTTTCCCAACGCGCTTGAATGATCGTGTGTGAAGGGGATTATGAGTGAAGCCATTTGATGAGATGATCAAAACCGGCGGTCAGGTACGCCCGCCATATGAACAACTGCAATGCTGGCTTAATACCCAGAACCCGGAACGGTTTGCGCAGAAGGCGCGCGATGCAGAAAATGTCTTCCGCAAAACCGGGATCACCTTCGCCGTCTACGGCGATGAGGAAGCGGCAGAACGCCTGATCCCCTTCGATATCATCCCACGCATCATCACCGGCAATGAATGGCGACGCCTGTCGCAGGGCATCGAACAGCGTGTGATGGCCCTCAACGCCTTTCTCGATGACATCTACCACCGCCAGGAAATCATCCGCGCGGGCCGCATCCCGCGGGAATTGTTCACCCACAACGATGCCTTCCTGCCCGAGATGGTCGGATTCCGCCCGCCCGGCAATGTCTATACGCACATTATCGGCGTCGACATCGTCCGGACCGAAGAAAACCAGTTCTACGTTCTCGAAGACAATGCCCGCACGCCATCGGGCGTTTCCTACATGCTGGAAAACCGCGAAACGATGATGCAGCTGTTTCCGGAGCTGTTCCAGCAGATCAAGGTACGGCCTGTCGAAACCTATCCCAAGCAGTTGCGCCAGTCCCTGGCCGCCGTCGCGCCGCCCGGCTGCAACGGCACGCCGACCATCGCCGTCCTGACCCCCGGCATCTACAATTCAGCCTATTTCGAACACGCCTTCCTGGCCGACCAGATGGGTGTCGAGCTCGTCGAGGGCAGCGACCTGAAGATCGAGAACGGCAAGGTGGTGATGCGGACCACCGAAGGCAACCGCGCCATAGACGTGCTGTACCGGCGTGTCGACGACTCCTTCCTCGACCCCCTCACCTTTCGCCGCGATTCAGCGCTCGGCGTTGCCGGCATCATGGATGTCTACCGCTCCGGCAACATCACCATCGCCAATGCCCCCGGCACAGGCATCGCCGACGACAAGGCGCTCTATTCCTATATGCCGGAGATCGTTGAGTTCTATACCGGACGCAAGGCAATCCTCGAGAATGTGCCGACGCACCGCTGTTCCGAACCGGACACGCTGAAATATGTCCTGGAAAACCTTGCCGATCTTGTGGTCAAGGAGGTTCACGGCTCCGGCGGCTACGGCATGCTGGTCGGGCCGGCGGCCACCAAGCAGGAACGCGAGGATTTCGCGCTGAAACTCAAGGCCAATCCGAAAAACTACATCGCCCAGCCGACGCTCGCCCTGTCGACGACGCCGATCATGACGGAAAAGGGTCTGGCGCCACGCCACGTCGATCTGCGCCCCTTCGTTCTCGTGTCCGACCGCATCCGCATCACGCCGGGCGGCCTGACCCGCGTGGCGCTGAAGGAAGGCTCGCTCGTTGTCAATTCCAGCCAGGGAGGCGGGACAAAGGACACCTGGGTTCTTGACGACTGACCACTCTGAATGGGGAATGAGGGCTGCCACAGACGGCCCCATCAAGAAATAAAAGAGGGATACAACCAAAACATGCTTCTTGGTCGCACCGCGAATGGTCTCTACTGGATGTTCCGCTATATCGAGCGGGCAGAGAATATGGCACGCCTGATCGATGCCGGTTTGCGGATGGCTTTGACGAAAACCTCCGACGCGCCGGAGGAATGGTCCTCCGTGCTGATGAGCGCCGGGGTGAAAATCGGCTACGACGCCAAATATGGCGAATACAATGCCAGTCTGGTCTCGGATTTTCTGCTGCGCGACCTTGGCAATCCGTCGAGCGTGATGTCCTGCATCGAAACAGCCCGCTCCAATGCCCGCATGGTGCGCACGGCCCTCACCCGCGAAGCCTGGGAAAGCGTCAATGAAACCTGGATGATCCTCAAATCGACGCTCGCCGAAGCGGTCCCCGAAACGGATCTTCCGCGCGTCCTCGACCAGATCAAGCGTGAAACCGCCATCATCCGCGGTGCCTTCCACGGCACGATGCTGCGCAACGAGATTTTCAATTTCGCCCGCATCGGCACGTTCATCGAACGGGCCGACAACACGGCGCGCATTCTCGACGTGAAATATTACGTGCTGCTGCCGTCGATTTCCTATGTCGGCACGACACTCGACAATTTTCAATGGGAGTCGATCCTGCGCTCGGTCTCGGCCCACCGCTCCTATCGCTGGGTCTACGATGTCGAATACAATCCGGTGAACATCGCCGATTACCTCATCCTCAATTCGCGCATGCCGCGCTCGCTGAACTTCTGTTACTCGAATATCGTCGACAATCTCACGTTTCTCGCCAATGATTACGGCAAGCGGCACGAGTGCCACGACATGGCGGAAAGCATCATGACACGGCTCGAAAACAACGACATCCGCACCATCTTCGACAACGGCCTGCATGAGTTTCTCAGTGACCTGATCTATCAGACATACGGCCTGGGCAGCAAAATTGCCGAAGCCTACAATTTCGATTGAACGCCATGCTCCTGACCATCAAACACACCTCGCGCTACCAGTATGATTTCCCGGTGCAGTATGCTGTTCAGCGTTTGCGCCTGCATCCCTCGAGTTCGCCCGGCCAGAAGGTCATCGACTGGACCGTGACGGTTCACGGCGCCGAGCAGGAAGCGAATTACCGCGACGGTTATGGCAACCGGACGCAGCTCGTGCGGCTTAACCGCGATGCGAGGGAACTGGTCATCGAGGCCGCGGGCCAGGTGGAGACGGAAGACCGCTCCGGCGTGCTCGGCAAGGTCTATAATTTCATGCCGATCTGGCTTTATGAGCGCGAAACCGCACTGACGAAGCCGGGGGATGCCGTCCGCCAGCTCGCGGCCAGCCTGAACGTCAAGGACGACAAGCTGGCGCTCATGCATGAATTGATGGACACGCTGCACAGTGCTGTGGCCTATACGCCGGGCACCACCGACATCGCCACGACGGCCGAAGAGGCGCTGACACTGGGAACGGGTGTCTGCCAGGATCACACCCATGTTTTCCTCGCTGTCGCCCGTGTCCTGAAAATTCCTGCCCGCTATGTCTCGGGCTATCTCATGATGCTCGACAGCATCGAACAGACCGCCACCCATGCCTGGGCGGAAGCCCATATTGACGGGCTCGGCTGGGTCGGCTTCGATGCCGCCAACAACATCTGTCCGAACGAGCATTATGTGCGCATCGCCTGCGGCCTCGACTACAATGAAGCGTCGCCCATTTCCGGCATGCGCTTCGGCCCGGGCATGGAATCGCTTGCCGTGGACCTCAATGTAGAGCAGTAATCGCCGGGATTTTTTAAATTCGGGATTCGCTATGACCTATTGCGTCGGGCTTAAATTGGATCGTGGTCTTGTGTTCATGTCGGACACCAGAACAAATGCCGGCGTCGACAACATCTCCACGTTCAAGAAGATGTACACATGGGCAAAGCCCGGTGACCGTGTCATCACGCTTCTGTCGGCCGGCAATCTTGCCACGACGCAGACCGTCATCAGCATTCTCAACGAACGCACCAAGATTCCGTCCGAGCGGGCACCGTCGATCTTCGACATGCCCTCGATGTTCCAGACGGCAAAGCTGGTGGGCGATACGATCAAGAATGTGATCCACGACGTGGATTCCAACGGCCAACGTGCCGATTCCTTCGGCGCCTCGATCATTCTGGGCGGCCAGATCAAGGGTGGCGAGCCCCGCCTGTTCCTGATCTATCCCGAAGGCAACTTCATCGAATCCTCACCCGACACGCCGTTCTTCCAGATCGGCGAGCACAAATACGGCAAGCCGATCATCGTGCGTTCCTACGATCCGGCCATGACGTTCGAGGAAGCAACCAAACTGCTGCTGGTGTCCTTCGATTCCACCCTGAAATCCAACCTGTCGGTCGGCTTGCCCCTGGACATGCAGTTTTACGCGGCGGACAGCCTCAAACTGGGCTTCGAAAAGCGCATCGAGCGCAACGATCCCTATTACGAGGCCATTTCCGACGGCTGGTCGCAGGCTCTCAAACTGGCATTCCAGAGCCTGCCTTCCTTCGAGATCGATTAGCTGCAAAACCTCGGATGCGTGGTTCGACAAGCTCACCACCACCGGCAAACCGGTAGCCTACAGCTTTGCCGTCGTCTGCGGAACGTCCGCCTGGCGCACCGCCGTCGTCTTGACGATGGCCTTTTCCATGTAGAGATCGCGCTGATAGACGTCGTCGAAATACTGGATGGCGCCCGTCCTGGCGTCTGGCCATGCGGTGAAATACGAGACGTAGACTGGCAGCGGGTCCTTGACCCGGACGCTGCGCTCGTTCTTGCCGAAATACTGGTTCAGCTCCTCGACCGGCACGCCGAGCACGGCCGCAGCCATGTCACGCGGACGTTCCAGACGGATGCAGCCGTGGCTGAGCGCCCGCATATCCCGTTTGAAGTAGGACTTTGCCGGCGTGTCGTGCATGTAGATGTCATGGCTGTTGGGGAACAGGATCTTCAGCTCGCCCAGCGCATTGTCGAGGCTCGGCTTCTGGCGGATGCCGACGCCGCCGCCGCTGGATGCGACCTGCGCCCAGTCCACGGCGCTTGATGGAATGACACGGCCGGACTTGTCATAGACCTCGTAACCGCTATTCTCGAGATAGGAGGGGTTATTGAGAATTTTCGGCATCATCTCATTGAGAATGATCGACCGCGGCACGCCCCAGGACGGATTGAACACGACGGTCTGAATCGTGTTGTCGAAAAAGTAGGTCTGGTTGGTCGGCGAACCGACCACAATGTTCATCGCCAGCTTTTCCGCGTTGTCGTCAAAATACTGCGCGCGATAGGCCGGCTGGTTGATGAACACGTAGCGCTTGCCGAAATCGTGCGGCAGCCAGCGCAGGCGCTCCATGGAATAGAGAATGCGGTCGCGCTTGGAACTGTTGGTCTCGCCCTGCAGCGAACTGATGGTGCCGCGCCCGATCACGCCATCGGGCTTCTTGCCCTGGCTGGTCTGGAAATCCTTGATCGCCTCGACCAGGCTCGGGTCGTAAACCGTCGCATTCTCATGTTCCTGCAGCACGGCTTCATGCTTGGCGAGAAAATCCTTCGGCGCCTTCGCCTTGATCAAGGCGACCACGTTGCGGATTTCCGGGTTTTCCTCGCCGGGACGGATCATGGTGCCGGGCGCAACGCGCACCGTCGGCTCGGCACTGGTCCCGCCAAGCTCATGCAGATTCTGCTTCAGTTCCGCATACCATTTGTTCTGCGGCTCAAAACTCTTGAGCAGCGCAGCAGCATCATTGGTCGACGCAAGCTGCTCGATCACCGCACGCGGCTTGACCCGGTCAACGGCGAAATCGTGGAACCCGCTCAGCCGGTTCGGATTGATGCGCCCGTCACCCTGGTCCATCGCATAGCGCAGCGCCCGCGCCGACATGGTCAGTTCGAAATCCGCCAGTTCCTTCAGCCGCGCCGGGATGTTGGCCCGATCATAATCATCGCTCGGCAGCTTGACCGCATAATCCTTTGGATCAAGCCCGTCGGCGCCCGCCGAATTGAACACCGCCGCGACCGCCTTGGCCTTGGCCGAGACATCATAGGAGGACGTCCAGATGGGCTGCTGTTTCAGGGCATAATAGGCAACGATAGCGTCCGCTATGTCCTTTTCCGCCAGAATATGGGCTTCCCTGATCTGCTCGAACTTCAGGCCGAACTGTTCCAGCGGAATCTGCGGTGCGGCATCCCGGTTCTGATTGGCCGATGCCGTCAGTTGCAGGTCGATCCTGGAAAAATCCACCCGCACCAGCCCGTCGGGTTTGTAATCGTAATTCTTCGGCGCGGTCACCGTCACGCGCTTGACGGGCGCTGCCCGGGCAACGGGCTGCTGCCGCGGCAGTTCAGGCTTCGGCGCATAGACCGGCTGCGCCTGTACGCGGCGGCTGCCAAACAGGAAATCCATCAAATTGTCGGCGGCCAGTGCCGGAGACATGGAAATGGCTGTGGCCGACAACATGGCAGCTACAAAAATCGCATGCTTTTTCGAATTGGAATTCATAATGCTCGCCCAGATGGTACAGTCACGCCCGCAACGGATGCAGGCCACGAATGGTGATTCACAGCCAGTTTCGCCGCATCCTATTTACAATCTTTTAACAATAACCCGCCCCTTCGATTTATATTCGCGCGCGCCGCTCGAGCACCCTGATGATGGCTATCGGCTCATTTAACGCAATTCACCGCAGCTTTCACAACGATTCGCGCATCAGGCCCCTGACCCAATCAATTCTTTTGCAGAACATGCAATAATGTCACAGCTCAAGTGACGCGAAACTTGAATTGCGCTCTTCGGCGCATAAATATTTCCAAGTAACCTTACTGTTGTTCATTATAGCATTGATAAGTACTTTGAGCACGCCCGCCAAAGCAGGTTATAGTCTTCTGAAGAAAATATTTCTCACGGGAAAGCCCGCGCGGATATCGGTACTATTGCTCCGCAGCAGGGATCAGTGGCGATGACGGGTCACGACGGGCTCGCGGCTTAAACCTTTCGCCGCCAGTTCATCGAGATAGGCCTGCCAGCGCTCGTCGCGGTTGCGGCCGAGGTCGATCAGGTAATCCCAGCTGAAAAGGCCGGTATCGTGCATGTCATCGAAGGTGATGCGCACCGCATAATTGCCGACGGGGTCCATCTTGGCAATTTCGACATTCATCTTGCCCGGAACCGTCACACGCTGTTCCGGCGAATGCCCCTGCACTTCCGCCGATGGCGAAGCCACGCGCAGCAGTTCCGCGCTCAACATGTAGGTTTCGCCGGTATCGAATGCGATCGTCAGGGAACGGCGATCCTTGCTTACCCGCAGTTCCTTGGGCCAGGCAGTGGTCATGGCAGATGCTCCTTTATGCGCACTCTTCTCTATGCGCCCCGACATTTGGTCGCAAGTGAACAATCGTCCGCATGCGGAATCCTATAGAGACTGGACAAGCCGGGGCCGCCACCCTATCTCTTCTCAAGGAGGTTTGCTTGGACCACGTCGCATTGCTCGAGAAAACGGCTGTACAAACACCGATGGTTGATCCTTTCGGCAGGACGATCAGCTATTTGCGTGTGTCTGTCACCGACCGCTGCGACTTCCGCTGCACCTATTGCATGTCCGAGCACATGACCTTCCTGCCCAAGAAAGACCTTCTGACGCTGGAAGAACTGGACCGCCTGTGCACCGCCTTCATTGGAAAAGGCGTCAAAAAACTGCGGCTGACCGGCGGCGAACCGCTGGTGCGCAAGAACATCATGCATCTGATCGGCGAACTGTCGCGCCATCTGCGCAGCGGTGCTCTCGAAGAATTGACCTTGACCACGAATGGCTCGCAGCTCGCCCGCCATGCGGCTGAGCTGGCCGAGCACGGCGTCAAACGCATCAATGTATCGCTCGATACGCTCAATCCGGAAAAATTCCACGCGATCACCCGTTGGGGCGATCTGGCGCGGGTGATGGAAGGCATCGACGCGGCGCAGGCTGCCGGCATCCGGGTCAAGCTCAATGCCGTTGCCCTCAAGGGGTTCAACGACCTGGAAATCCCGGAGATGATCCGCTGGGCCCATGGCCGCGACATGGACCTGACGCTGATCGAAACCATGCCGATGGGCGAAATCGATCTGGACCGGACCGATCAGTATCTGCCGCTGTCCATGGTCAGGGCCGACCTTGCCCGGCAATTCACGCTGGATGACATTCCCTACAAGACCGGCGGCCCGGCCCGTTACGCGCATATTCGCGAAACGGGCGGGCGCATCGGCTTCATCACGCCGATGACGCACAATTTCTGCGAAAGCTGCAATCGCGTTCGCCTGACCTGCACCGGCACACTCTATATGTGCCTTGGACAGGAAGACGCCGCCGACCTGCGCGCGCCGCTGCGCGCCTCGGAAGGCAATGACCTCTTGAACGAGGCCATCGACGAAGCCATCGGCCGCAAGCCGAAGGGGCATGATTTCATCATCGATCGCCGCCACAACCGCCCTGCAGTCTCGCGCCATATGAGCGTGACCGGCGGCTAGAGCATTTTCCAACATTCCGGATGCGCGAAGCCTCGCCGCTTGATATATCAAACGGAGCGATTCCGGGGGAGAATCGCCTGCTCTCATTCGGATGAACGCCTTGGCGCTTACGCCCAATCTTCGCGGCAGCCTGTACATGGCCATCGGCATGGCCAGTTTCACCTTCAATGATGCGACGGTCAAACTGGTTGGCGCGCATATGAACATGGGCCAGGTGATGCTGGTGCGCGGCGTGATGGCGACCACGCTCATCCTGCTGCTCGCCTGGCGGCAGGGCATGCTGATACCGCTACGCCACGCCCTGCACCGCATGACGATCCTGCGCGCCGTCGGCGAAGTCGTGGGAACCGTGAGTTTTCTCATCGCGCTTGTTCATGTTCCCCTCGCCCTCACCTCGGCCATTCTGCAGGCCCTGCCGCTGGCCGTCACGCTGGGCGCGGCGATGTTCCTCGGCGAACCCGTGGGATGGCGGCGCTGGATCGCCATCGCCGTCGGTTTCTGCGGTGTCCTCATCATTGTTCGCCCGGGTTACGAGGGCGTCAGCCCCTACGTCCTGCTGATCGCCGTAACCGTGATCTTCGCCGCGATGCGCGATCTCGCCACGCGGCGCGTGCCCAAAACCATCCCGGTGCTGATGATATCCGCCCTGACATCGGCGGGCGTATCGCTGGCCGGCATCGGCCTGATCGGCCCGCTGGGCGGCTGGACGCCGATGACCTGGCTGAACACCGGCCTCCTGTTCTTCGCCTCCTGCTGCGTGATCGTCGCCTACCATTTCATCATTCTCGCCATGCGCGAGGGCGAAATTTCCTTTGTCGCACCTTTCCGCTACACAAGCCTCGTCTGGGCCATTCTCCTGGGTTTCCTGTTCTTCGGCGACCTGCCGGATCTTCCCATGATCATCGGCGCGATGATCGTTATTGGCAGCGGCCTCTATACGCTTTACCGTGAGCGGATTGTGGGACGGAGGCTGCCCGCCGCAACGGCTGTGGCGGCCGGTTCTTCGCCCGATGGAGTGTAAACGGTGCGCATTGCAGGGATTATTCTGGCCGGCGGCCGCTCGAGCCGCATGGACGGGCACGACAAGGCGCTTTTGCCGTTCGGCACGGCGCGGCTGATCGATTTCATCGTCGCGCGCCTGTCGCTTCAGCTGGAAACCCTGGCCATCAACAGCAATGGCGATCCTGCGCCCCTCGCCGATCTGCACCTGCCCGTTGTCGCCGACAGTATCACGGGATTCGCCGGCCCGCTCGCCGGTATCGTTGCCGGCATGGAATGGGCCGCAGGCGGCGCGCTTCCCCTCACCCATATCCTGACCGTCGCCACGGACACGCCCTTCTTTCCGCATGATCTCGCCTCCAGACTTGGCGGGGCCATCGCCGATGCCCCGGATCACATCGCCGTCGCTGTCTCCGATGGGACATGGCACCCGGTGTTCGGGCTCTGGCCGGTTGCGATGAAGGAGGACCTGAAGCAATGGCTGCGCGATCCGGAGAACCGGCGGGTCCGTACCTGGATCGAAGATCACGCGCATCGCACGGTGGATTTTCCGCTGATGACGGCGCAATCAGGCGATTCATTCGATCCGTTCTTCAATATCAATCGCCCGGACGATCTCGGCCAGGCCCGGTCGATGATCGCAGAATCACGCGATTGGAAGACATGGTCATGACCCACCGCATCTTTGGCATCACAGGCTGGAAGAACTCGGGCAAAACAACCCTGACGGTCAAGCTCGTAACGGAACTGACGCGGCGCGGCTGGAAGATTTCAACCGTCAAACACGCCCATCATGATTTCGACATCGACAAGGAAGGCACGGATTCCTTCCGCCACCGCAAAGCGGGCGCCGGAGAAGTGGCCATTGTTTCCGACCGCCGCTGGGCGCTCATGCATGAACTGGCGGATGAGGCGGAACCGTCCCTCGAAGAGATTGTCGCGCGGCTTGCCCCATGCGATCTCGTTCTGGTCGAGGGCTACAAGCGCGAAGGCCACAAGAAGATCGAGACGCGGCGGCTGGAGGGACGGCCCGGCGGGAGCCTGGCGCAAAATGATCCCGGCATCGTCGCCATCGCCAGCGATTTTCCGGTGACGGACGAGCAGATTCCCGTCTTCGACCTGGATAACACGACAGGATTGGCCGACTTTATCGAGCATGAGATGGGGCTTGCCCGCTAGGCGGGTCAGGAAATGACGTTTCGCGCGGAAGCTGCGCAAGAAAAATATAATCCTCAAACAATTATGTGGTTTTGCCGTCCTGAATCGCCGCCCGGTAAAAGATTCCCGGTTGCTTTTATCAGAAAACTAGTGGGAATATCGCCGGTCAGGAGCAGCGAAAAAACTGCGACCTTGCCCGGAAGGCTGTCCAAAAGAACAGGGGAACAGCCGGGCCACAAAAGAGAGGTTGAATAATGCGTATCACCAAGCGTCTCGCACTCGGCGTTGCTGCCGTTGCCTTTGCATTGTCCATGGGAGCGGCCCATGCAGAGGACGCCCTGAAGCTGACCATCGCTTCAGAGGGAGCCTACCCGCCCTTCAACAACCTGACGCCGGACGGCAAGCTGGAAGGCTTTGACATCGATATCGGCAAGGCGCTTTGCGAAGAGATGAAGGCGCAGTGCACCTTCGTCACCCAGGATTGGGATGGCATGATTCCCGCCCTGCAGGCTGGCAAGTTCGATGCCATCATCGCATCCATGTCCATCACGGATGAGCGCCTGAAGAAGGTCGATTTCTCCAAGAAGTACTACAACACGCCTCCGGGCATTGCCGTACCGAAGGATTCGAAGCTGAAGGACGTCACGCCGGAATCCCTGAAGGGCAAGACACTGGGCGTGCAGGCATCGACCAGCCACTCCAACTTTGCCGAAGCCAAATACAGCGGCGCCGACATCAAGATGTATCCGACCGCCGACGAATATAAGCTCGATCTGGCCAATGGCCGCATCGACGCTGCCATGGACGACTCCGTGGTTTTGGGTCAGTGGCTCGACAGCGATGCCGGCAAGTGCTGCAAGCTTCTCGGCACGATCACCCCGGATCCGGTCATCCATGGTCCGGGCGCTGGCGTCACTGTCAAGAAGGGCAACACGGCCCTGGCTGACAAGTTCTCCGCTGCCATCGCTGCGATCCGCAAGAATGGCAAGTACAAGCAGATCAACGACAAGTACTTCAAGCTTGACGTTTATGGCGCCGAAAATTGATTTTAGCCTTGTGAATTGACCAAGGGGGATGGCGGATCTGTTCCGCCATCCCTTCCTGAACTCCAAATTCGAACCTGAATTTTAAATTCAAAAATGACGGGCCGGCCCGAAAAATCGGGCACTGGGGAATGGCCTGCAAAAGAATGAAAGAAGCCTATGGGCTCAATTGCGTTATTGGGATTTGGTGAAGGCGGCTGGGGCCTGAGCATAGCAAGCGGCATTCTTGTGACTGTCACTCTTGCGCTTGCGACATTGCCCGTCGGACTGCTCATCGGATTTTTCGTCGCTCTCGGCAAACAGGCCGAAGAACCGTCCATCCGGCTTGCGGCCAATATGTACACCACGATCTTTCGTGGCTTGCCCGAGCTGCTCACTCTGTTTCTCGTCTATTTCGGCGCACAGATCGGCATCCAGAAGCTCGGCGTCCTGCTGGGTTTTTCCGGAACCATCGAAATCAACTCGTTTCTGGCCGGCATGTTCGCCATGGGCGCCGTGTTTTCGTCCTACGCCAGCGAGGTCTTTCTCTCCGCATTCCGCGCCATCCCGCGCGGCCAGTATGAGGGCGGCTATGCCATCGGCCTCTCCTACGGCCAGACAATGTGGAAAGTGGTCCTGCCGCAGCTGATCCGCGTCGCCCTGCCCGGCCTTTCCAATCTGTGGATGATCCTGCTCAAGGATACGGCGCTGGTGTCCGCGATCGGACTGGCGGATATCCTGCGCCAGACCGGCGTTGCGGCGCGCGTCACCAAACATGCTTTCCTGTTCTACGGTACGGCCTGCCTGATCTATCTGGTGCTCGCCATTCTCTCGTCCTTCGTGATCCATGCCATTGAACGGCGCACGACAGCCAGTGGAGTGCGGCGATGACCGAAAGCTTCCTCAATGCCCGCACTGCCGCGATAAGCCGTCCGCCCGCACCGGCGAAACGCTGGACCAGGACGCGGATTATCGGCCATGTGCTCGTCGCGTTCTGGGCCGCCCTGATCATCGGGCTCCTGCTCGATCTCTATGCCGCCTGGGATATCGTTCTCATCCAGACCTATGGCCCGAAATACTGGCAGGGCCTGGTCACCACCCTGACGCTGGTATTCAGCTCCATTATTTTCGGGGCCATCCTGTCGGTCCCCGTGGCCTATGGCCGAATGACCAAGAACAAGATCGGCGCGGCGATCGCCTATGGCTACGTCTATTTCTTCCGCGGCACGCCGCTGATCGCCCAGGTCTTCCTGATGTATTACGGGGTCAGCGAGTTTCGCGGCTTCCTCGAAACAATCGGGCTGTGGTGGTTCTTCCGTGAAGCCTGGTATTGCGGCTTCCTGGCCTTCGCGCTCAATACGGCGGCCTATCAGGCGGAAATATTGCGGGGTGCCATCCAGAGCGTGTCGCTCGGGCAATGGGAAGGCGCGGCGTCCCTTGGCATCTCCAAATTCGTCACATTCCGCAAGGTCATCCTGCCCCAGGCGCTGATTGTTGCCCTGCGCCCTTACGGCAACGAGGTCATCCTGATGATCAAGGGATCGGCCATCGTCGCCCTGATCACCGTCTACGATCTCATGGGCTATACCAAACTCGCCTATTCACGGACTTTCGATTTCCAGGCCTATCTCTGGGCCGCTATCATCTATCTGCTGCTGGTGGAAATACTGCGTCACATCTGGGACTGGATGGAACGCCGCATCACCCGGCATCTGATACGCTGATTCAACTGACTGAAAAGAAACAAACGATGCTGAAAATCTGGGGCCGCGGCAACTCGACCAATGTCAAGAAGGCACTTTGGGCGGCCGAAGAACTGTCCATTCCCTATGAAAATATTCCCGCTGGCGGTGCCTATGGCATCGTTGCCAGCCCGGAATATCGCGCCATCAACCCCAACAGCCGCGTGCCCGCCATTGAAGACGACGGCTTCGCACTCTGGGAGAGCAACACGATCGTGCGCTATCTCGCGGCGAAATACGGCAAGTCGACCTTGCATATCGAAGATGCCGCGGCGCGTGCCAGCGCGGAAAAATGGATGGATTGGGCCACGTCAAGCATCGCCATCCCCTTCCGCGACGTGTTCTGGAACACGGTGCGCCTCGCACCGGACCAGCAGGATCACGCCGCCAGGGACAAGGGTCTGGCGGAATGCAGCGCGATGTTTGCCATTGCCGATGCGGCGCTGGCCTCCCAGCCCTATCTCTCCGGTACAGACTTCGGTGTCGGCGACATCCCGCTTGGCTGTTTTGCCTATGCGTGGTTCGAGATGCCGATCAAGCGCCCCGATCACCCGCATCTGCTCGCATGGTATGAACGCCTCAAGAGCCGCCCGGCCTACCGGAAGGCCGTGATGACGCCGCTCACCTGACAGACTTACTGCGGCTTCAACCGCCAGACCCCCAGCAAGCCGTCCTGATAGGCCTTTTCGTCCGTCGGGATGGTAATTCCCTGCGTATCGGCCCATTTCTGCGCGAAATCGCGATAATTGGCTGAGAACACATTGCCGGACTGGCCGGTCGTCTGGATATAGGTCGACCGGTTGAGATCGGCCAGATCGAACAGGCCGCGATAGCTGCTGCCGTGGGTGGCGCGATACGGATTGCTTTCATCCGTGAGCTGCGATTTTGCCCGGTCGAGCGTGAAAGCACCGCCGGAGGCCGGCACATCCACATTGAAGATGCGGTCGAGCGGGCTGACCTGCGCGAACGGCCGGTGCGCCCCATAGGCATAATGCAGCGCGCCCCAGTTCCATTTCGAGCGGTCCGCGCCGAGGCGGCCATCGAGATCCTTCAGGGCATCGGCCAGCGCCAGGGCAAGCACGTCGCCGCAGCTTTCCTTCTCCGGCGTCCGCCCGTCGTCACACCAGTCGCGCGCCGGATTGGGTCCGAGCCAGCGCAGCATCGCCGATACCCGGACCTGCCAGTAGGTTGGGAATGCCTCGCCGAGATCATCCTCGACAATCCGTTTGGTGGCCGCGCGCAGCCAGGCATTGAACAGCAAGGGCTCGATGCGGTGGCGGTCTTCCACATAATCCCATTGGCTCAATTGCTTGAACGCGGCCTGATCGATGTCCTTTCGTCCTTCGATCAGCTTGAGCATCACCGGCCCCAGCACCGCATAGGCGTTGGAATAGGCATCGCCCTGCGCCTTGCGGTTGCTCTCCATCGATTGCCGGTCCGCGCCATAGATCAGTGCCTTGATCCGGTCGAACCGCCATGTCTCGTCCCAGTCGAATGTCAGGAAATGCGGATAGGCTGCATCCACCATCTTGGTATTGGCCGTGCCGATGACATTTTCCGGAGGGTTATAGCTGCGGGGCAGTTCCTCGTAGGGAATGGTGCCTTTCCAGTCATAGGTCGCATCCCAGCCCGGCGACGGCGCACGCCCCATGATCCGGTTGGCCGGATCGCGGACCGGCACCCTGCCCGGTGCGATCAGCCCGATATTGCCGTCGACATCGGCAATCACAATCGATTGCATCGGCGTGACGAAATCGCGCATCCCGTTCTGGAAATCCGCCACACTGGCAAAATCCCAGAGTTTCAGGCCAGCCGATATGGTTCTGTCGTCATCGGCAAGTGCGGTCCATGCCAGCGCTGCAACCGTGTTGTCAGGCAGATAATGATCAAGACCACGATAGTCCGCCGGCAGTACCGGCCCGTGCCGCGTGACCAGCCGGTCGAAGGTCACGTCACTGCCGCCCTTGACCTTGATGGTGACAGGCTGCTTGCGGAACGGCGCAAAGCCCTCCGGCGTCTGATATTCATTCCGATTGGCCGGATTGATCCGTTCGACAAAAATATCCTGAACGTCGGAGCCGGTATTGGTGAAACCCCAGGCAATGCGATCATTGCGCCCGAGCAGCACCAAAGGCACGCCTGGAAGCGTCACGCCGACGAGATTCTTGCTGCTGCCATCGGCGTTCTTCACTTCCAGATGCGCCAGATACCAGACGGCAGGCGTCGTCAGCCCGAGGTGCGGATCGTTCTCCAGGATGGGCTTGCCGGTTTCGGTTTTCGCCCCGCCCACCACCCAGTTGTTCGATGCGCCGGTCGACATGACGGCATTGAGCGCGGCAAACCGCTGTTCAGCTTGCAAAGCGCCGGTCCTGATCGGGCCGCTTGGCAAGCCCAGAAGCTGCTTCAGGTCCGGCAGCGGCGGCGGTGCGTCATCGGCCACGGGCGGCAGGAGATCGGTGATTTCCGCATCCGTCATTCCCAGCCGGGCAAATTTGAGACGCAACACTTCCTGATCGATATTGGCGGCCAAAGTCACGGACATCATCTTCAGCGTCACGATCACATCGGCCGCCGTCCATTCATCCGGCTTGTAGCCGAGGACGACAAATTCAGGCGAATATTTCGATGCGAAGGAGCGGCCCTTGCTGTTGATGAAGGCGTTGATGCCGCGCACATAGGCATCGATGCGCTTGCGGTCCGCCGGATCGAGCGAAGCGGCCGACGCGACGGCGGATTCATAAACACCGAGCGAGCGCAGAAACCGGTCCGTGGAAACCGTCTTGTCGCCGAACATTTCTGACAGGCGCCCCTGCCCGGCCATGCGGGTGACCTCCATCTGCCACAGGCGTTCCTGCGCGTGGACAAAGCCGAGAGCGGTCAGAACATCCTCGACATTGCTGCCGACGATATGCGGCACCGCGTTCTTGTCCCGCGTCACCGTGACGGGCGCCGCAAGGTCCGTCAGCACCATCTCGCCGGTGGCCGGGGCCACCGAGCGGGCCAGCCAGACGTAACCGGCCCCTCCTGCGATCAGAGCGAGCGGAATGAGTGAAAAAACAATCCACAATAGGCCTTTGATGATCCGCCGCATTGTCCTAACCTCTCCCGCAATCCTTCGAACACATAGCCTATCTGACAGAGGAAATTACGGAATGGCAACAGTCACATTTATCGGTCTTGGCGTAATGGGTTACCCGATGGCGGGTCACCTGAAGACTCGTGGGGGCCATGACGTCACCGTCTTCAACCGCAATGGCGAAAAGGCGAAGAAGTGGGCTGATGCGTTTCACGGCAAGCATGCACCGACTCCTGGAGAAGCCGCTGCGGATAAGGATTTTGTCTTCTGCTGCGTCGGAAATGATGACGATCTGCGGGCTGTCACCACAGGCGAGAACGGCGCGTTCCATACGATGAAGAAGGGCGCGATTTTCGTCGATCACACCACCGCATCAGCGGAAGTGGCGCGTGAACTCGATGCGGAGGCGCGCAAGCGCGGCTTCCATTTTCTCGATGCGCCGGTCTCGGGCGGCCAGGCCGGTGCCGAAAACGGCGTACTGACCGTCATGGTCGGCGGCGAATCGGAAGCCTTCGAGCGGGCAAAGCCGGTTATCGAATCCTTTGCCAGAATGGTCGGCCTCATGGGCCCCGCCGGTGCGGGCCAACTCACCAAGATGATCAACCAGATCTGCATTGCCGGTCTGGTGCAGGGGCTGGCCGAAGGCATTCACTTCGGCAAGAAGGCCGGCCTTGATATCGAGAAGGTCATCGAGGTCATTTCCAAGGGTGCAGCAGGATCGTGGCAGATGGAAAACCGCCACAAGACCATGAACGCCGGAAAATACGATTTCGGCTTTGCCGTCGACTGGATGCGCAAGGATCTGGGCATCTGCCTCGACGAAGCCGACCGCAACGGCGCACAGCTGCCCGTCACGGCATTGGTCGACCAGTTCTACAAGCAGGTGCAGAACATGGGCGGTAACCGCTGGGATACGTCATCCCTGCTGGCGCGTCTGGAGAAATAACCCGCCGGGGAACCGGCCTGAGACGATCAGGCTGGTTTCCCAGCAACGCTACCGGGCGCGCGAAATGTGCGCCGCCAGATCAAGGCAACGGCAGGCATAGCCCCATTCGTTGTCGTACCAGGCGACAAGCTTGGTCAACCCGCCCTCGATCTGCATGCCGGCGAGCGCGTCGAAGATCGATGAATGCGGATTGCCGCGCATGTCGGTCGAGACGACGGGTTCATCGCAATAGGCGAGAATACCGGCCATCGCGTTCACCGCCTGCGTGCGGATCATCGCGCAGATGTCCTTATAGGACACGTTTTCCCTGAGGCGGCATGTGAGATCGATCATCGATACATCAGAGACCGGCACGCGCACCGCCATGCCGTTGATCCGTCCGTTCAATTCGGGCACCACCTTGCCGACCATGCGCGCCGCGCCGGTCGTCGCCGGGATGATGTTCTCGAGGATACCGCGCCCGAAACGCCAGTCCTTGCGTGCCACGCCGTCGACCGTGTTCTGGCTCGACGTCGTGGCGTGCACCGTCAGCATCAGTGCTTCTTCGAGGCCGAAAGCGTCGTTCACCGCCTTGGCGAGCGGTGCCACGCAATTGGTCGTGCACGAGGCGTTCGAGACAATGCTTTGACCGGCATAGCCGGTCGCGTTGACGCCCATGACGAAGACCGGCGTGTCGTCCTCCGGCGGCGCCGAGAGCAGGACCTTGCCGGCGCCGGCGGAAAGATGTCCTTCCGCCGCAGCCTGCGTCAGAAACCGGCCGGTCGCCTCGATAACCACATCGACACCCGCCTCGCCCCAGCCGATTGCGCCTGGCTCCCGTTCGCTGAAGGCCCTGACCCTGCGGTCATTGATATCGAGCGCGCCGTCTGCGGCACTTATGCTGCCCCGGAAACCGCCATGCACGCTGTCATATTTGAGGAGATAAGCGAGATGATCGGTTGGCAGCAGATCGTTGATCGCCACGATCTCGACGTCGTTGCGCGCCATCGCGGCCCGTAGAACCGTCCGGCCAATGCGGCCGAACCCGTTGATGCCGATACGGATTTTGTCAGTCATCGATTGTCCTTTTTGTCCAGGCGGAGAAATGGCGCGTCTCTTCTTCGAGAGGGATTGCTTTCCGTGCCGCTGAATTTTAGACTACTTCGCATAAAAATTTTTGCAACGAATTTATTGCGATACGGTACAAAAATGAAAGAGCAATCCGCCCGCGGCCGTCCGCGCCAATACGATGCCAAGGCTGCGCTCGGTGCCGCACTCCTCGAATTCCGGCGTCGCGGCTACACCGCCACATCGCTCGACCACCTGTCGGAGGCGACGAAAATGGCGCGGCCAAGCCTTTATGCCGCCTTTGGCAACAAGCGCGCGATCTACCTGCAGGCCGTCGCCCATTACGCCGAGGACAGTGCCGAGCGCTGGAACCGCGCCCTCTTCGGCGAACCCTCGCTGGCAAAGGCGCTCAATGACTATTTTTTGATGATTGTTGCCATCTATTCGGAAGGGGACGACCGCCCGCTCGGCTGCCCCGTGCTCAGCGTCATCACCGGCGAGGCGACAGCCGACCCATTGATCGGCGCCGAACTGTTTGCCGCTCTCGGACGCACGGACGCGCGCTTCCGCGAGCGGATCGCGGCGGCGCGCGATGACGCCCAACTGCCGCCCGCGACCGACATCGATGCGGTCGCCGACATGCTTGCCGCCCTGCAGCACAGCCTTGCGCAGCGCGCCCGCGCCGGGACGGCCCGGGCCGACCTTGAGCGCATCGCGCGCAACAGCATTGCGCTGATCCTCAAGGCCGCAGGCGCGACCACAGCGTCATAGACGCCATGGCGGGTCTATGCGCCTGGGGCGATCAGGCGGATTCCTTTTCGATGCTCATGTAATCGAGCGGCAGTTCCGTCGTGTACTTGATCTGCTCCATGGCGAAGGCCGAGGACACGTCGCGAATGTCGATCTTGGCGATCAGGCGCTTGTACACGGCATCATAGGCGGCAATATCAGGCACGACGACCCGCAAGAGATAGTCGACATCGCCGCTCATGCGGTAGAACTCGACCACTTCGGGAAATTCCTGCACCACTTCGGAAAAACGCTTCAGCCATTCATTGTTGTGCGCCCCGGTGCGGATCGACACGAACACCGTGACACGCGTATTGACACGGACAGGATCAAGGATGGCAACGCGGCGCTGGATCACGCCATCCTCTTCCAGTTTCTGGATACGGCGCCAGCACGGCGTCGTCGACAACCCTACCTTCTTGGCGACATCAGCCACCGCAAGCGTTGCATCCTCCTGCAGGAGGCGAAGAATTTTTCGGTCGAGTCTGTCCATGATCTCTTGTCCCTTTGGAATGGGATACTTTATGGTCCGTAATTCCCCCACCGTACAAGAAAAATATTCTAAACTTTATAAATCTGAAAAAAATTTCATCCGTAAACCGGTCAAATTAGAATCCTGACCTTCTGCCGGAGCACAGGGAGAACGTTCTGCTCGAACCATGGATTTCGGCGCAGCCAGCCGCTGTTGCGCCATGACGGGTGCGGCAGGGGCAGAATCGAGGGTCCGGACGCCGCATCGAAATAATCCTGCCAGTGAAAGACCGTATCGGTCATGCTGGCACGGCGGCGCTTTCCCAGATGGTAGGCCTGCGCATACTGGCCGATTGTCAGGATAAGCTCGACTTGGCGCATGGCGGCGAAAACCTGATCGTGCCAGATGTGACGGCACTCCTTGCGCGGCGGCAGATCGCCGCCATGCGCATCATAGCCGGGAAAACAGAACCCCATCGGCACGATGGCAAATTTGTCCGGATCGTAAAAAGCGGTGCGATCAACCCCGAGCCAGTCGCGCAACCTATCGCCCGAAGGATCGTTGAACGGCAGGCCACTGTTGTGAACGCGGATGCCGGGCGCCTGCCCGCAGATGACGATGCGCGCGGTCTGCGACAGCACGCAGACCGGATTGGGCTCATGCGGCAAAGGCGGCAGATAATGCGGCGCATCCCGGCACAGGCGGCATGCCTTGATCTGCGCGGCCAGGACGTCAAGCGCCCGGGCTGGCATGGTCAGCGCCTCATGCCTTGGCACTCGGCCGGCTTGAAACGGCATCGTACCAGCGCTTCACATGCGTGACATGGCCGGGCATCTCGATCCGGGCAGGCTTGAAGAAGTCGATGGCCACAAGCCCGGTAATATCGGCGATGGAATAGTCGTCGCCCGCAATGAAGGCGTTGGTTGCAAGCTGCGCGTCGAGAATATCGAGGAATGCCACGGCCTTTGGCTTGTTTGCCTCGCCCCATGCGGGAATTTGCGGCACCTCCCATTCGATCATCGCCGGGTGGATATGACGGAAGGCGGCAGCGACGCTGGCAAACAGGTGCAGTTCCACCCGCCGCTGCCACATTTCAACCAGCGCCTTGCCGACCGCACCCCGGCCGAACAGGGCAGGTTCGGGATAGATTTCCTCGAAATAGCGGGAGATCGCCACGGACTCGGTGATAACAGTGCCGTCATTGAGTTCAAGCACGGGCAGGCGCTGCATGGGATTGAGCGCGGTCACTTCGGCCGAGCGATGCCCCATCGCGCCCATGTCGACGGGCACGAGCGGCACTTCGACACCCTTCTCCGCCAAAAATATGCGCACGCGCCGCGGGTTCGGCGCCCGTCCTCCATCATATAGCTTCACCAGATCTCTCCCAATTTCTCACGCACCCAGTCATAGACGCCATTGACGATATCGGCCAGCCGGTTCCGCGCCTCGGGCGGTGCTTCGATGTCCTGCTGGTGCATTTTCCGCCAATCCTGCGGCCTGTCGAAAGAACTTTTCCACAGACCCTTTCGTTCCGTCCGCGCCTGCATTTCCGCGTCGCGGTAGTCGCCATAGGCGACGGCCTGCCCGGTCTCGACCATGGCGCGGTTGAGATCAGCATCGCCCGCAAAACAGGTGCCGAGATCGCGCTTGTACTTGTCCCGCCCGCTTGTCTCGCAGCGGATGGGCCGGCCACCGATCAGCCTGACCAGCGCCTGCCGCGCCTCTTGCCCGCAGGCATAGCCGCCCTGCCCTTCGCCGCAACGCTGGGCGAGTTCCGGCGCATCGATCCCCTTGAGGCGGACATGCTGCCCCGTCACGACCACCGTATCGCCATCGATGACATAGGCCTTGCCCGTTATCTCCCGCACCTCGCGCGGCACCGACAACCGCGCCGCCAGCAGCGCAACCAGAGCGAAGAACACCAGCATCAGCAGATAGTCGGCCAGTTTCCTGGCGAGCGAACGCGGCGCCGCCGCAGGACGCCGCCAGCGCCGGCGATAACGGCCAAACCGCCCGTTCATTGCGACGTACCATCCATGCCGGTTGATTCTCCCCACCGATTGGCCAGATTTGAAAGTCTTTTAATCATTTATGAATAGGCTTGCGATGCAATGCTGCCGGAGTGCAGACAAAACGGCGATCTGGAACGGGGCGCATGGCATTACTCGACGCAATCAGTGCAGACAAAAACATTGTTGACCGGCGAAAACTGCCGCGCAACAAGGATTTGTCCGTTGTGGTTCGCCGCGCCCGCGACCGTCTGATGGAACATGCCGGCATCAGGCACTTCGAACGCGAACTACTGTTCATGCACACCCGCGCGCTGATCGTCAACGCGGCAATGCTGCCGCTGTTCATCGCCCTGATCGCCGTGGCCGGCGTCCTCGCCGGATTTGGCCGAGACATGGTCGTCTGGGCCGGCATCACGATCGGCCTCTATATGGTGCTCGGCCTTCTCGCCCGCCGCCTGGAAAAAATCGGCATCACCAACGAACAGGTCAAGAACTGGCAGATCATCTATCTCGGCGGCCATTTTCTCACCAGCATGGGATGGGCGTATTTTTCCTTTCTGAGCTGCGCCACCTGCGGCATCAGCCTGTTTCCGGTCATTCAGGCGGTTGTCCTGATCCTGGCCATGGCGATTACCGCCATCATCTGTTCGGCCCTGCGCGCGGCCATCCTCGCGGCATTCACCGTGCCGGTCATCACCTACACGATCCTCGCCACCAGCCATCTGCAGAGCCCGATACAGGCGACGATGGTCGTCATGCTGTTTGCGGGGCTGGCCTTCTTCTATCTCGTGGCGACACGTCTCAACCGCTCGGTATCCGTCTCCCTTGCCCTGCAGGCGGAGAAGGATGCCCTGATCGCCGAGCTGGAAACGGCCAACGCCATGTCCGACGAAGGCCGCCGCCGCGCCGAGGAAGCCAATCTGGCCAAATCCCGTTTTCTCGCCTCCATGAGCCACGAACTGCGCACGCCGCTCAACGCCATCCTCGGCTTTTCCGAAGTCATGGCCAAGGAAGTGCTCGGGCCGATACAGAACGCCACCTATCGCGAATATGCCGGGGATATCCATACCTCCGGCGTCCACCTGCTCAACCTCATCAACGAGATCCTCGATCTGAGCCGGATCGAAGCCGGGCGCTACTCCATCAACGAAGAGCCGCTGCTCTTGACCGACATCGCCGAAGAATGCATCCACATGATGGATCTGAAGGCCCGCAACAAGGGGATACGGCTGCTGCCCCAGTTCGAAACCGGCATGTGGCCGATGCAGGCCGACGAGCGCTCCATACGGCAGATCGTCCTCAACCTTTTGGCCAATGCGGTGAAATTCACCCCGCAGAACGGCCGCATCGACATCAAGGTCGGCTGGACGGCGGGCGGCGGGCAGTATGTCTCGGTGCGCGACAATGGCCCGGGCATCCCGCCCGAGGAAATCCCGGTGGTCCTGTCCGCCTTCGGTCAGGGCTCCATCGCCATCAAGAACGCCGAACAGGGCACAGGCCTTGGCCTGCCCATCGTGCAGGCCCTCGTGCACATGCATGACGGCGAGTTCCACCTCTTCTCCAAATTGCGCGAAGGCACGGAAGCGCTTGCGGTTTTCCCGCGGGCGCGGGTCCTGCAAAACATGGATTCCGCCACGAAATCCGCCGCCGCCAAAAAAGTTGCCTAGAATACTCAGGTTCAATTTATTGTCATTTGCGCGTTATGCGGCACCCCGCCATTGCTGGCCCATTGCAACAGGTTCATATGGGGAAGCTTCATGAACGCAAATGGAAACAACCGTCCTCTGATCATTCCGGCCCTTGGCGGCATCTACACCGGCCTCGCACAATTTTCGGAAACGCTGCTGCGCGTCATTGCCGGCGGTGCACTTGTCGTGCACGGCTCGGGCAAGATCGCCAATCCGTTCGGCGCCGTCGAAATGGTCGAGGGTCTGAGCTTTTATCCCGGCGTGTTCTGGTCGCCGCTGCTGGCGGCAACGGAGTTTTTCGGCGGCATCCTGCTGGCGCTCGGCTTCCTGACGCGCCCTGCGGCCTTTGCCACCACCATCGTGCTGGCCGTGACAATCTATTTCCACTGGATCGCGCAGGGTCAGGGCTGGGCAGGTTCGGAAAAATCCATCCTGTGGGCGGCGATCCTGTTCTTCTTTGTCATCCGCGGCGCCAGCAATCATTCGGTCGACGCAAAAATCGGCAAGGAATTCTAGCCAGCAGTGCACCGCCGGCATGCGCCCCGCGTGCCGGCGGTATCACTCTGCCCGCTCAGGCAGCAAAGCGGGCGATCACCATGCAGACGGCGGTGACCGCCAGCAGACCGGCTGCGATGCGGTGGGATATCTCCGGTTTTTTCCGCAACGCACCCTGCACCCCCGCTGCGGCGATGGCGGTGAGGATGCCGATCCCGAGAACCGTCTCGGAGCCTGACAGCCAGCTGCCGTGGTAAAGCCCCATCAGCGTGGCACCGCTCAAAAAGGCCACGGTCGCCGCCCCCATTTGCGGCCGGAAGAACTGCTGGCTTCCCGCACCGCCCGTACGGGCAAGCGTAAACGTCGATCCCGCCCAAAAGATTGATGACAGGACGTGAATGGCGAGCAAAATCATCAGAAAGACTGGCATGATGAACCTCCCTGTTGGCGTATTGACGCG
The DNA here is from genome assembly GCF_044760925.1 of Phyllobacterium sp. NPDC097923. Classification (NCBI taxonomy): domain Bacteria; kingdom Pseudomonadati; phylum Pseudomonadota; class Alphaproteobacteria; order Hyphomicrobiales; family Phyllobacteriaceae; genus Phyllobacterium; species Phyllobacterium sp. NPDC097923. The sequence continues at coordinate 2,139,892 of NZ_JBIWBL010000001.1, forward strand.
AATTGGTATGTTGATCGATACGATCGAATAATACATAGATATCTAACTATTCGATGTCAAAGGAATATGATGGAACCCGTACACCCACCCATCGGATTGCTGCTCGCACGCACGGCCAAAACTGTCAGCCGTGCCTTCGATGATGCTCTGGCCGCCGAAGGCGGCTCCGTATCGGTCTGGCTTATCCTGCTGGCGCTGATGCGCGGCGGCCACCGGATGCAATCGGAACTGGCCGATGAGGTCGGCATCCAGGGCCCGACCCTGACGCATCACTTGAATGGCATGGAGGATGCAGGTCTTTTGCTGCGCAAAAGGGAACCGGACAACCGGCGTATCCACCGGATCGAGCTGACCGATGGCGGGCGCGCAATGTTTCATCGCCTGCGGCGTGTCGCCATGGCCTACGACGCGCGATTGCGCTCCGGCTTTACGGAAGCGGAGCTGGACATGGTGCGGGATTTGCTGGAGCGGCTGGCCGGCAACGCCAATCCAGCCCCCGGATGATTGGCCGAGGGCTGCTGCGCAAAAATCTCAGTCCCGGTTGCTGACGCCTGCCTGGTCGAATGTCGCCATGCCGCTGTGGCAGAGCGCTGCCGCCTTGACGATACCGGCGGCGAGCGCCGCGCCGGTGCCCTCGCCCAGCCGCATGCCAAGGTCAAGCAATGGCTTCTTGCCCAGCTTTTCCAGAACCTTGCGGTGGCCGGGTTCTGCCGAGACATGGCCGAACAGGCAATGATCGATGGCTTCCGGGTTGGCCGCATGCAGGATCGCGGCGGCCGAGGTGGCGACATAGCCGTCGATGATGACGGGAATGCGTTCAACGCGGGTCGCCAGGATGGCGCCCGCCATCGCCGCGATCTCGCGCCCGCCCAGACGGCGCAATACTTCCAACGGATCCTTCAGGTGCGAGCCATGCAGCGCCACCGCCGTGCGCACCGCATCGGCCTTGCGCTTCATGCCGTCACTGGTCGCGCCCGTGCCGGGTCCGACCCATTCCTCCGCCGTTCCGCCATAGAGGGCGTGGAAAATCGCCGCCGCAATGGTGGTGTTGCCGATACCCATTTCGCCGATGCACAGAAGGTCCGTGCCACCCGCGATGGATTCCATGCCGAAAGCCATAGTGGCGGCGCAGGTCTTTTCGTCCATGGCCGCTTCTTCGGTGATATCGGCGGTGGGATATTCCAGCGCCAGATCGAAGATTTTCAGGCCGAGATCATTGGCGATGCAGATCTGGTTGATCGCCGCGCCGCCCGCCGCGAAATTTTCCACCATCTGCGCCGTCACCGATGACGGATAGGGCGAAACGCCCTTGGCGGTGACGCCGTGATTACCGGCGAAAACCGCGACCAGCGGCCGCGTCACCTGCGGACGCGAGCGGCCTGTCCAGGCGGCCAGCCACTCGACGATCTCTTCCATGCGGCCGAGCGCGCCCGGCGGCTTGGTCAGGGTCGAATCGCGCTTGCGCACGGCGGCGACAGCGGCCTCGTCCGGTCCGGGCAGAGTTTCGATGAGAGTGCGGAAATCGTCAAATGGCAGGCCAGTGGTCATGATGTTCCTTGAACCAAGTCTTCATGGCAAATTATCGATGCACGTCCTATAAGCTTTGGCAGACAAAACGCAAAGGCCATCGGGCGGCATTGAATGTCGCGCCCCGGCCGCCGGCTTTGCTGAACGGGAACAGGTCATGGAACTGCTGAAGGAAACGATGCGCGCGCTGGCCTTTCTGTCGCGCTGGCCGGTATCGCCGCAATGGTTCGAGGATTATCAGGGCTCGCTGCACGACACGGTGCGCGGCTTTCCGCTCGCAGGTATCCTGATCGCCGTGCCCGCCGCGGTGGTCATCCTTGTCGGACACACCCTCGACCTGCCGGAATTCGTGACCGCGCTGCTGCTGGTCACCACCTCGATCATTGTCACCGGCGCCCTGCACGAGGACGGCCTTGCCGACGCTGCCGACGGCTTCTACGGCGGAAAAACCAGCGCGCGGCGGCTTGAGATCATGAAGGATTCGGCCATCGGCTCCTACGGAACGCTGGCGCTGATCCTCTCCGTGCTGCTGCGCATTGCCTTCTACATGGACATTCTCAGCGATCTCAGCCCCATTGCCTCTATCGCCGTTCTCGTGGCGACGGAGGCGGCAAGCCGGGCCATCCTGGTCAAATTCTGGCAGATGCTCCCCTCCGCCCGCTCCGGCGGCGTTGCCGACAGCGCGGGTACGCCGACGGAAGACGCCGCCAATTTCAGCCTGATCATCGGCGCGGTCATCCTCGTGATCGGCTTTGGCGCAGCCGGGGGACCTTTTGCCGTGATCGTACCCGCCTGTCTGGCGGGATTGGTGTTTTATGGCTTTGCAGCCCTCTGCCGCGACAAAATAGGCGGGCAGACCGGCGATACTTTGGGCGCCATGCAGCAACTGGCAACGATTTCGCTTTTGCTCGGGCTTGTGATTGCGGTCTAACTGTACCAAATCTGGGATATGAGCACCATCGAGTCACCCTGCATCCTCGTCTGCGCCATCGATATGAAGACCGGCTATTGCTTCGGCTGCGGGCGCACGCGCGAGGAAATCGGTGCGTGGCTGACGATGACGCCGGACAATCGCCGGACGATCATGGCTGGCCTTGCCGCCCGTCTCGACGTCATCGAACGCCGCCCGCGCCGCGAAACCCGGCGCACCCGCATGGCCCGCGAGAAGGAGGGTGGCATTTGATGTCCCGCCTGTTCTGGATCATCATCGCCCTCATCGCCGGAACAACCCTGCTCCTCATCGCCAACAATGGCAATGGCACGACGCTGGGTCTGGCCAATGACCAGTTCGCCCGCCTTGCCTATATGAGCATCTGGGGCATCGTGATTGCGGCAGGCCTGCTCGGCTCCGGCATCCCGCTCAGCCACTTCCTGCGCAACATGGCCATGTGGCTGGTTATTCTGATGGCCCTGGTTGCCGGTTACCAGTATCGCTATGAACTGCAGGACATCGGCCACCGCGTCACGGCGGGGCTCGTTCCCGGCAGCCCGATTTCCGCAAGGGATGGCGATGGCGGCGTGACAGTGACGCTGGCCAAGGCGGAAAACGGTCATTTCGAGGTCAAGGGCTCGGTCAACAATGCCTCGATCGGCTTCATGGTCGATACCGGCGCATCCTCCATCGTGCTCTCCTATGACGATGCGCGGCGGGCGGGCCTCAATCCGGACAAGCTCGCCTACAGGACGCCGATCATGACGGCGAACGGCGCAGCCACTGCCGCGATCGTGATGCTGGACGAAATCAGGATCGGTGCCATCCTCCGGCGCAATATCCGTGCCATGGTCGCGCAGGAGGGCCGCATGGACGGCAGCCTGCTCGGCATGAATTTCCTCAACACCCTCAGCGGTTTTTCCGTGCGCGGCGATCGCCTGATCCTGTCGGATTAGACGGTTCAGGCGGCCTGGTCGGCCGATCCGGCCTGCACGGCTTCATACGCACGGCGGATGACACTGCTGTCCGCATCCGGCCTGTTGGCTTCAGTCGACAGGATCTGGCGCCAGCGCCGCGCACCGGCTGCACCGTGGAACATGCCGACCATGTGGCGGGCTATATGCGAGACGCGCCCGCCCTGCCGCACGTGCTCATCCGCATAGACGCACATATGGTCGATGATCGCATCGACCGATGCGGCCGGACGGGCATCGCCATAGATCGCCCTGTCCACATCGGCGAGCAACATGGGATTGTTGTAGGCGGCGCGGCCGAGCATGACACCATCCACATGATTCAAATGCTGAAGCGCTTCATCGAGCGTCTGAATACCGCCATTGATCCCGATGAATTGACTCGGGTTTTGCCGCTTGAGCCGGTAGACACGGTCGTAGTCCAAGGGCGGAATATCGCGGTTTTCCTTCGGTGACAGCCCCTTGAGCCAGGCTTTGCGCGCATGCACCCACAGGGCATCGGCCCCGGCCGCGAACACGCCGCCAGCGAGATCGTCAAGCGCCGGTTCGATATCCTGATCATCGACGCCGATCCGGCATTTGACCGTGACGGGGATGGACACTGACTGCTTCATCGCAACGACGCAGTCGGCCACCAGACCGGGCGTTTTCATCAGGCAGGCACCGAACGTGCCGGACTGCACGCGGTCCGACGGGCAGCCGACATTCAGGTTGATCTCGCGGTAACCGAAGGTTTCCCCCACTCGCGCGGCTTCGGCGAGCTTGGCCGGATCGGAGCCGCCGAGCTGCAAGGCAACGGGGTGCTCAGCACTGGAAAAACCCAGGAGCCGTTCGCGGTTGCCGTGGATAGCCGCATCCGCCACGATCATTTCCGTGTAGAGCAAGGCATGGCGCGTGAACTGGCGGTGCAGCGTCCGGCAATGGCGATCAGTCCAATCGATCATCGGCGCAACCGCAAAGCGGTTGTGCGTGTAGCCATTGTTCTGTTCAGCCGTCATTGCCACGTCCGGATGCTTTCGTTTGGTGTTGGCGCGTTTGCACAATGCGTGATCGGCAATGTGACGGTCAAACGGCCGAATTCTCCCGGCCTTCGCCACAGATTGCGCCGCTCCTCATAATGCGCGGCGGCCGTTTTGTCCACCGGAGCATGGCTTTTGCGCCACAATGGCCCGGCCTGATAGGGTACATTCAGTAGCGTGATAAAACCGCAACAAAGTCTATCGAACCGCCGGTTCGGCATTTTTCAGTTTTACACCGTCATAAAAACCGGCCTAAAACAGATTCATCGATTTGCATGGAGGCTCCCGATGAACATCAAAGCTATTCTTCTTGGCTCGGCGGCGGCGTTGGTTGCCGTTACTGGCGCCCGCGCAGCGGATGCTATCGTGGTGGCGCAGCCGGAACCGGTTGAGTATGTTCGCGTCTGCGATGCTTATGGCAAGGGCTTCTTCTATATCCCCGGTACTGAAACCTGCCTGAAGATCGGCGGGTATGTGCGCTACGATGTCGGCGCGGGTGACAATGTCTACAGCGGCGGCGAATTCGGCACCTGGAACAAGCATCTGCGCACGGAAATCCGCTTCGATGCCCGCTCGGAAACCGAACTCGGCACGTTGCGTTCCTACATCCAGACCCGTTTCGAATACACCAATGGCGTGAACAGCGGCGGCACCATTCCGCAGGCCTTCATTGAGCTCGGCGGCTTCCGCATCGGTGTTGCCGACGAAATCTTCGGCTCATGGACCAATTATGCCGGCAACATCATCAATGACGATGTGATCAACTACAACAGCTGGGCAAGCAATCAGGTCAGCTATACCTACGCCGCGGGCAATGGCTTCTCGGCCATCATTGCCGCCGAACAGGGTTCGACCAATGACGGCTATTCCGGCTATGTCATCGACAGCTACCTGCCGCACATGATGGGCGGTGTGAAGTTCGAGCAGGGTTGGGGCGGCGTCAGTGCAATCGGCGGTTATGACTCCAACGTCGAAGAATTCGCCGGAAAGTTGCGCTTCGACCTGAAGTTCACCGATACGTTCTCGGCCTTCGTCATGGGCGGCTATCAGTCCGGCTACGACACCACCCGCGTCAACCGCAATTTCCTCGCGCCATGGCATGGCGAGTGGGCGGCATGGGGCGGACTGGCCGCCAAGGTTTCCGACAAGGCAACCATCAACGGTCTCGTCGGCTATGAATCGGAAGGCACCGTGGCTGCGGCTTTGAACGTTGCTTACGAACTTGTCCCCGGCTTCACCATCACGCCGGAAGTGAACTACACCAAGTTTGACGGCGACCGTAAGGACACCTCGCTTGCCAATGGCGGCAACGATGATGCTTTCGGCGGCACGATCCGCTTCCAGCGCAATTTCTAAGGCGATCGAAGAGTAAACAAAACCGGGGGCTTGCCCCCGGTTCTTGCATATTCGGATAAGGCTCGTTCAGATTTGCTCGGAAACGGCGGCAAAGGCCGAGGATTTCCTGAGAACAGCGACAAAAGCACGGCCTGCGACGGCAACCTCGCCGGAATTGTCGATCATCACGGCATCGGAGGGATCGCACGGGTTTGGCGCAGCCCGCATCAGGCGGCGTTTGATTTCCTCGGCATCCTCGCGGCCGCGCGCGGCCAGACGCTGCGCCAGGACCTCGGGCGAAGCAGTGATGTGCACGACGATGAAATTGGCATAGGACTGGCGCAAGGCAGGCAGGACACCGCGCGACACATTGGCAATGGCCACCGCGCCCTGTTCCACCTGCTGGTCCACCGAGACCGGCAAGCCGTAGCGCAAACCGTGGGCTTCCCAGCAATGGCAGAACGCCCCTGCCCGCTGCGCGGCCAGAAACTCTTCCTCACCCAGGCTGTCATGGTCTTCCGCATCGACCGTCGATGGCCGTGTCACCACCCGGCGCACGAAATGGAAATCCGGCTGGCCGCGCAATGCGTCGCGGGCAAAATCCATGATCGTGTCCTTGCCCGCCCCGCTCGGGCCGACAACGGCGACAAACACACCGTTGCGCAACGGCGCCGATGCCGGATTGAGCGCGCGTTCGATCGTTGCCGCTGCCATCAGACCACCCGGCGGCCTTCGCGCCACACCGTGCGGACGACCGGAATGTGCTCGTCGACCCGGACCCGCACCAGATCGGCGCGCTTGCCGACTTCGATGACGCCGCGGTCGTCGAAACCGACCGCCTCGGCCGGGTTCTTGGTCACCAGCCGCACCGCATCCGGCAGGGTGATCCCCTCGACCACGTCACTCAGGAAGAATGTCGACTGGATCAGGCTGAACGGAATGTAGTCGGAGGACAGGATGTCGAGATGACCATGTTCGACCAGCTCACGCGCCGAAACATTGCCGGAATGCGAACCGCCGCGAACGACGTTCGGCGCGCCCATCAGCACGGCAAGACCGGCCTGTTTCGAGGCCGCCGCCGCTTCCAGCGTCGTCGGGAATTCCGCCACGTGGATGCCCTGCTCCACCGCTTCATCCACATGGGCTGTCGTTGCGTCGTCATGGCTGGCCAGCACGATGCCGCGCTCGCGGCACAGATCGGAAATGGCTTTCCGGTGCGGTGCGGAATGGCGGGCCGATTCCTCCATGCGCTGCTCGCAGAACACGTTGAATTCGAGGTCGGACAGCTTCAGCTTGCGCTGGTAGTAATAGGCATAGGTTTCCAGGTCGACGAACTGACGCTGGCCCGGCGCATGATCCATCAGCGAGGCCAGGCGCACGCGGCTGTCATTGTCGAAATAATGGAACCCGTCGAGGCAGTCGGCGACCGACACTTCGCAGCGCAGATGGAAATAGTGATCCGCGCGCAGGCGATCCTGCTGCACGCTGTCTTCAATCGCGTCGGCCAGCTTGCGGATTTCCCCGGCGGACATGTCCGCATCGCGGTCAAGGCCGATGCGCAGTGCATCGAGCACCGTGGTGATACCGGATGAGGCAATCTGTGCATCATGCGCAAGCACGGCTGCAATCGGGTTCCAACGCACACGCGGACGCGGCGCATAGTGGCCTTCCAGATGGTCCGTGTGCAGTTCGACAAGCCCCGGAATGAGATAGTCGCCGCCAAAATCCTCGCCGCCCGATGCCGTCCCGGTTGAAATATCGGCAATCTTGCCGTCACGGATCAGGACGGACCCCTTGATGACGTCATCTTCGAGAACGATTTGCGCGTTGTTCAGGATCAATTCGGCGGACATGATCAGGCAGTCTTTCTACGGTTGGTTCCGGCCAGCGGATGCAGCGAGTGAATTTCAAAGGGGAAGCCCGGCTCGGCTTCCGTAAACAAAGCGAGATTGTTGATTTCGACTGGCTCTTCGAGGACTGGTTCCAGGAATTCACTCAAAATACGTTCGATTTTGGGCCGGTCACGCTCGGGAACCGGTCCCGTCAGGGTCATATGGAAGCGGAAATCCTCGAAAACATAGGGATAGCCCCATTGTTCCAGATTGCGGCGCTGGGCCGGCGACAGTTTTTCCGGGTTCCGCCGCTTGATCTCCGCTTCGCTCGGCGGCGCGCGGAAACGGTCGAAGGCCACGGTCACGTCATTGGCCAGCTGGTTCAGCCTGTCCACCGGTTCCTCCGGCACGAGGGCGAAAAACCCGTCAAGATTGGCGATCGTCAGCTTGGGAATTTCCACGGGTTCGATGGAGGAGGCAAAATGCATGAGGGCCGAGAGAAGCTCGCGCTCCTCAATCCCGTCAGCCAGATGGAACGGCGCCTTCAGCGTCGCGTGGAAACCGTAGCGGCGCGCCGACTCGGTCAGCTGGGCAAAATCCTCATGCGCCAGATCGCGGATCTGCGGCGGCCGCACCGGCTGGCCGGTGAAGGCGTTGCGGCCGAGCCAGTTTGCCGCCACTTTCAATAGCGGGTCGGCCGATGGCGGCGTGAAATAGATTGCATAGCGCATGGATGATTCCTCTGGAACAGTCTCGCGTTACGCTTCAAATATGACAAGCCTTTGAACGTCGAGATTTAGAGCAAGTTTTATTTATTCGGAGCCATTCTGTCGGAGGGAATTTGGTTCAAGATCGAGGGGTTTGGCGAGACCGATGTCTGTCCATCGGGCGAAGCCGAAACCCGATGGAATTGGGCCAAATTCACCCGGCCCTTCGGGTTTCCGGCTGGCGGCCACCCACTTTGTCAGGCAGCTTCGTCCGATGGGTAAACATCGGCCTCGCTGCCTTCCGCGTGGGTTGTCTCGCCATCCGAGAAACAGAATTGGCTCCGCATAAACAAAATTTGCTCTAATGTTGGCTCTTTCCGGTCAAACGCGAGCGCAGGGCGTTGGATATGCCGTCGAAAATGAATATCACAACGAGGATGAGGACGACCATATAGGCGACATTGTGCCAGTTGGTGTTGGTGCGCATCGCTTCCCACAATTTCAGGCCGATGCCGCCCGCCCCCATGGCACCGATGATGGTGGCCGAGCGGGTGTTGGATTCCCAGAAATACAGCGCCTGGCTGGCGAAAACCGGCAGCACCTGCGGCAGGACACCGTAGCGCTGCACATTGGCCGGCGACGCGCCGACGGATTTAACGCCCTCGCGCTGCTTGTCGTCGATGTTTTCAAGCGTTTCCGAATAGACCTTGCCCAGCGTGCCGGTGTCGGTGAAGAAGATCGCCGAAATACCGGCGAGCGGTCCCGGGCCAAAGGCGCGGGTGAAGAACAGCGCCCAGATCAGCATATCAACCGAGCGCAGGAAGTCGAAGAAGCGCTTGGTGATCTGGTTGGCAAAGACATTCGGCGTGATGTTGCGCGCGGCAATGAAGGCCAGCGGAAACGACAGCAGCGACGCCATCAGCGTGCCCATGAAGGCCATGACGATGGTCTGCAGCAGTTTTGTCCAGACATCGCCGTGCTGCCATGAGGAGTTGAACCAGATATTGTCGAAGGCAAGCGATGCATTCGACATCTCAGGCTTGATGCGCTCGCCGCTGACGATCAGCGAGGCCACCTCGCCAAAGGACTTACCCCAGAACGGCGAACTCGTATCGAAGACGAAATTCGCCCAGCCGAGGAACCGGCGGCTCACCACGACCCGCTGCGGAATGATGTCGGCCTGCCCGGCAAAGCCGAAACTCACCGTCACCTGGTCTTCCTTCAGGGTTGCCCAGCCCGGCAGCGGCCCCTGCGGCTTGGCGCCGTCTGCCGCCAGCAGCACCGTCAGGGTCTCGCCGCCCCGCGTGACGATCACGCGCTGATCGTTGATGTCGAGCTTCTTGTCCGAACCGAAGAGGATGGCGACATTGTTGCCGTCCTTCACCACCCAGCTCGGGTTCGGATTGTCGCCGAGCTCAGAAAACCGGGGATAGCTGACGGTCGTGTCCGTCGGCCCCGGCCGAACCGTGGTCTTGATGGCATAGGACACCCAATCGCGGGCATAGAGTTCGGCACGCTGCCATTGGCCGCCGGCAAGCACGGTGCCGATGGAAAAGAACCACCAGCAATAAAAGACATAGGCCACGATGCCCGCTGCAATCAGCACAGGCATGAAACGGCGCCAGAACGGCGGATTGAAAACGGCGGGATACCGGGTTTCGAAATCGGCAATGGTGCCGGCTGTGATAGCGCTCATGATATTATCCTAACCACCGGCAGTGAAGGCCTGCTCGCCCACGAGGCGGCGGCGCAGCCATGCGGAAAACTGATCCACGGCAATGATCGTCACGAACAGGAGCAGGATGATCGCCAGCGTCTTGGCCTGATGCCCGCGTCCGATCGACAGGCGCAGCTCCTCGCCGATACCGCCGCCGCCAACCGCGCCGATGATGGTCGAGGCGCGCACGTTGATCTCAAGCCGCAGCAGCGCATAGGACATGAAATTCGGCATGACCTGCGGCACGATACCGAAACCGACGCGCTCGAACCAGTTGGCACCGACGGCGCGAAGCCCCTCATCCGCCTTCATATCGGCATTCTCCACCACTTCGAAGAACAATTTGCCGAGAGCGCCGATCGTGTGAATGCCGACGGCGAACATGGCCGGAATCGGCCCGAGCGACAGGATGGCAGCGAAGAAGCCGGCAATGACGATTTCCGGAAAGGCGCGCAGGATTTCCATATAGCGGCGCGCGGCAAACCGGATGAACCGGTTTTTCACGAGATTCTTGGCCGCGAGAAAGCAGATCATGAAGCCGAAAATGAAACCGGCGAGTGTCGCCAGGATCGCGATATTGAGCGTTTCCAGCATCTTGTAGAAATATTCGGGCATGTAGAACCCGCCGAAGAGATAGACCCGCCCTTCCGGATAGTCATATTTCAGGCTTCCGTCGAAATAGGGCGACGGCAGATCGAACATGGCGCGCCAGACTTCCCATCCGTCGCGCGGAACCAGATCACCGGCAAAATCGAAGAGATGCGGCAAACGGTCGAAGAACTTGCCCGCATTGGATTCATTGGCAAACCACAGGGACCCGGCAATGGTGACCAGCAGCCCTATGGCGATGATCCAGCTATAGGCACGGCGGCGTCCGGCAAGCTCCTGCCAGTGCCGTTCGATCTGGATGCCGTCGGACGACAACTCAGGGGAAGCGGTTCTGCTCATTGCAAACATCCTTCAAGGTGCCGCAAACAAAATCACGGCCAGATCCGCAGAACTGGCCGTGATGATGTGTGTCTGGCTTATCCGCCGATCTGCGCTTTGCGGGCGTCGATGATGGGCTGATAGAACTGGGTGTTGACCTCAGTATAGCTCTTGAAATCGCCGCCCATGGTGGCTGCGAAGCAGGCAGGATCGCTCTTCGGCAGATCGAGCATGAAGGCCTTGAACTTGTTCTTCAGGTCGGCATCCAGCGAGGTGCGGATAACGATCGGGCCGTTCGGGATCAGCGGCGACTTCCAGAGTTCAACGAAATCCTTCATGTCGATCAGGCCCTTGTCGACCATCTTGCGCAGATTGCCGGAGGTGTAGCCTTCGTCGAACTTGCCGACGCCGGAGCCGAATGTCGTGCCCGCATCGAACTTGCCGTCCTTGACGGCGAGAACGAGGTTTTCATGGCCGCCGCCGAAACCGGTTTCAGAGAAGTATTCCTTGACCGAGGTCTTGATGTCCTTCGGCAGCGAGGTCACAGGGATCAGGTAACCGGATGTGGAGTCTGGATCGGCAAAGCCGAGCTTCTTGCCCTTCATGTCGGCCAGCGTCTTGATGCCGCTGTCCTTGCGGGCAACCATGATCGAATAGTAACCGGTCGCACCATCCGTCTGGACGGTGGTCAGGATCGGCTCGACAGCCTTCGGATTGGTCAGGTAGATCTTGGCAAAGCCAGAAGCGCCCAGTTCCGCATAGTCGAGGGTGCCGCCGAGCAGGCCCTGGATGACGCCATCATAATCCGTCGCCGGGAACAGTTTGACATCCTTGACGCCGAGAACCTTTGGCAGCTTGTCGACGATGCACTGGTAGTTGCGCAGACGGTCTGCTTCGTTTTCGCCGCCGATGATACCGACGCGAAAGGTCTCAAGGTTCTCGGCACGAGCCATCGAGCCTGCAAACACGGCGCTGATTGCAATCGCACCCATAAGGGCTTTCTTAAGCAACATGACTATCTCTCCTGTCAAAGCTTCCAGAGTTTTTTATGTGGACTTGAGCCCGTTACGTGGGCAAGCCGATCAGTCTGCACTGCATTTTCCAGCCATATCTGCCGGAAAACACTCTACCGCGCGGCCAAAATGGCCTCCAATTCGGGGATTGGTGTCGGCGCATGACGCGCAATGCTTGTCGATGTGATGGCTTCCGAGAAAGCATCCTTCAGGCCATCAGCACCATAGATACGGCGGGCGGCAGCCTCGGTCAGATCATCCGGCGTTCCGTCGAAGACCACCTTGCCGCCCTGCATGCCGATGATGCGCTCGCAGAAATGCCGCGCCGTATCGAGCGTATGCAGGTTGGTGATGACGGTGAGGCCCTCTTTCTCATTGATGTCACGCAAGGATTCCATCACCACCTGCGCATTGCGCGGATCGAGGGAGGCGATGGGTTCGTCGGCGAGAATGACTTTGGGGTTCTGCATCAGCGCCCGGGCGATGGCGACCCGCTGCTGCTGTCCGCCGGAGAGCGTTCCGGCCCGCTGCAGGGCGGTTTTGGCAATATCGAGCCGCTCAAGGGCGGCGATTGCCATGGCACGTTCTTCGCGTGAGAATATGCCGAGAAGGCTTTTGATGGTGGATCGGTGGTTCAGGCGTCCAAGGAGGACATTGGTCAGGACATCGAGGCGGGGAACAAGGTTGAACTGCTGAAAGATCATCGCGCAATCGCGTTGCCAGGTTCGCAGCGCCGAGCCGTTGAGCTTGGCCACATCCTTGCCGTCAAAGATGATCGACCCTTCGGACGGGTCGATCAGGCGGTTGATCATGCGCAGCAGCGTCGACTTGCCGGCACCCGAGCGACCGATGACTCCGACCATCTGCCCCTGCGGGATTTCAACATTGACATTGTCGATGGCAATATTGCTGCCAAAGCGACGCGTCACGTTTTCAATCTTCAGCATAGGCCAATCCTTGTTGGTATTGCCCTGTCCTAAAGCCCTAGTGTGAAGGTGCGATGGCACTTTTATTGCACTTACGTGACAACTGGGGATAGCAGAAGTCAGCCTGAATGTTTTTCGAGAAATGCCTCGATATCGAGGGCGCGAAAATCATCCAGCGCACCACGCAGGCGGGCATGGTCCCAGTCCCACCACGCCAGTGTTTGCAGGCGTTCCGCCGTCTTTTTGTCGAAACGGTCGCGGATTTTGCGGGCGGGAACACCGCCGACAATCGTATAGGGATCAACATCGCGTGAGACCACTGCCCCTGCCCCGATCACGGCGCCATCACCGACGGTAACGCCGGGCAGAACCGTCGCGCCATGGCCGATCCAGACATCGTGGCCGATACGCACCTGATTGGTCCGGCGCCATTCGAAAAACGACTCCTCCGGACCCGCATCGTCCCAGTAATCGCCGGCGCGATAGGTGAAGTGATGCAGCGTTGCCCGCCAGGTCGGATGGTTGGTCGCGTTGATGCGCACGCTCGCCGCGATGTTGGCGAACTTGCCGATCGTGGCGCACCAGACCGCACTGTCCTGCATGATGTAGGAATAATCGTCGAGTTTGGTTTCGCTGATGCGGCAGCGCTCGGAAATCTCCGTGTAGCGGCCGAGTTCGCTGTCCTCGACGTGCGCGGTCGCGTGAATGAGCGGTGTTGGGGAAAGCCGGGTCATGCTGCCTCGCTCTGCACGGCAAATGCGGTCACGTCGATGATGCGATCGGCCACGGCCTCGCGCACATCCTCGTCGTGGAATATCCCGAGCATGGCGATACCCGCTTCCTTTTTGCTGCGGATCATCGCAACGACCACTTCGCGGTTTTTGGCATCGAGCGAAGCTGTGGGCTCATCCAGAAGCAGGATCGGGTGATCGGTGATGAAACCGCGCGCAATATTGACGCGCTGCTGTTCACCGCCGGAGAAGGTGGCGGGCGGCAGCGACCAGAGCCGTTCGGGCAGATTGAGCCCGGCAAGCAGAGCCGCAGCCTTGTCACGGGCGTCGGTGCGGTCGATGCCGCGTGCCACCAGCGGTTCGGCAACGACATCGAGCGCCGACACGCGCGGCACGGTGCGCAGGAACTGGCTGACATAGCCGATCATGTCGCGGCGCACGCCCAGAACCGTGCGCGGATCGGCACTGGCAAGATCGACCAGCCGGTCGCCATAGGGCACGATGATCTGGCCCTGGTCGACGGCGTAATTGCCATAGACCATTTTGAGGATCGAGCTCTTGCCCGCCCCGGACGGACCGCCAAGCACGGCGCATTCACCCGCCTTGATGGAAAACGAGACATTCGCCACCACGGGCAGGCGGATGCCGTCGCGCAGATGCATGGTGAAGCTCTTGGCGACATCGGAAACAACGAGAGGTGTTGGCATGATGCTAGACCTGCAGGATGGAGGAAACGAGAAGCTGGGTATAAGGCGCCTGCGGATCGTCAAGCACCCGGTCGGTCAGACCGGTTTCAACGATGTGGCCATCCTTCATCACCATCATCCGGTGCGACAGCAGCCGAGCGACGGCAAGATCGTGGGTGACGACGATGGCCGCAAGCCCGAGATCGCTCACCAGCCCGCGCAACAGATCGAGCAGACGGGCTTGTACCGACACATCGAGACCGCCGGTCGGCTCATCCATGAACACAAGCCGGGGATTGGTGACGAGATTGCGGGCGATCTGCAGACGCTGGCGCATGCCGCCCGAGAAGGCGCGCGGCTGGTCGTCGATGCGGTCGGAGGCGATTTCCACCCGGCCCAGCCAGTCGGTAGCCGTCGCGCGGATATTGCCATAATGCCGGTCGCCGATGGCCATCAGCCGCTCGCCGACATTGGCACCGGCGGAAACAGTCATGCGCAAGCCATCGGCCGGATTCTGATGCACGAAACCCCAGTCGGTGCGCATGAGGAAGCGGCGTTCCGCTTCGCTCAGCCGGTAGAGATCGCGGAACTGGCCGTCGCGCATGCGGTATTCCACCGAGCCTGCCGACGGGGCAAGACGCGTTGCCAGACAGTTGAGCAATGTCGTCTTGCCCGAGCCGGATTCACCGACAATCGCCAGTACTTCACCCGGCCACAGCTCGAACGAGACATTCTGGCAGCCGATGCGGCTGCCGTAGAATTTGGAGAGGTCCTTGACCTTCAAGAGAGGTGTATCGCTCATATTCATTCTGCTGCCTCCGCCGTATCCGCCGCCAGCGCACCGCGGTGCCCCTTGGCCTGCCGGTCTTCACAAAAATCCGTATCCGAACAGACGAACATGCTGCCACCCTTGTCGTCGAGAATGACCTCGTCCAGATAGCTGCCCTTCGCCCCGCACAGGGCGCATGGCTGGGAAAATGTCTGAATTTCAAAAGGATGATCCTCGAAATCGAGACTGACGACTTCCGTATGGGGCGGAACCGCATAGATGCGCTTTTCGCGCCCTGCCCCGAAAAGCTGCAATGCCGGGGACATATGCATCTTCGGGTTGTCGAACTTCGGCGTCGGCGACGGATCCATCACATAACGCCCCTCGACCTTCACCGGATAGGCATAGGTGGTGGCGATATGGCCGTGGCGGGCAATGTCCTCATAGAGCTTGACGTGCATCAGGCCGTATTCTTCCAGCGCATGCATCTTGCGGGTTTCGGTCTCGCGCGGCTCCAGGAACCGCAACGGCTCGGGGATCGGCACCTGATACACGAGGATTTGCCCCGCCTGCAGCTGTGCTTCGGGAATGCGGTGGCGCGTCTGGATGATCGTGGCTTCAGCTGTTTTCGTGGTCACGCGGACATTGGCGACTTTCTGGAAGAAAGCCCGGATCGACACGGCGTTGGTCGTGTCATCGGCGCCCTGGTCGATCACCTTCAACGTATCATCGGGTCCAAGAACGGCGGCAGTCACCTGCACGCCGCCGGTGCCCCAGCCATAGGGCATCGGCATTTCGCGTGAGGCGAACGGCACCTGATATCCCGGAATGGCAATGGCTTTCAGGATGGCGCGGCGGATCATCCGCTTGGTCTGTTCATCCAGATAGGCGAAATTATAGGTCGCTAGATCGGTCATTCTGCTGCCTCTTTGGTTTCGACGCCTGCCAACCGGTTGCGCTCATGTTCAGCGCGCATGCGCCGGATGAGATCGAGTTCGGCCTGGAAATCCACATAGTGCGGCAATTTCAGGTGCTCGACGAAGCCCGTCGACTGCACGTTGTCACTGTGGGAAATGACGAATTCCTCGTCCTGTGCGGTGGCGGTGATGTCTTCGCCCAGCTCCCTTGCCCGCAGGGCACGGTCGCACAGCGACATCGACATGGCCTTGCGCTCGCTCTGGCCGAACACCAGGCCATAGCCGCGCGTGAACTGTGGCGGCTGCTTTGCCGATCCCTTGAACTGGTTGACCATCTGGCATTCGGTGACCCGGATGGTGCCGAGCGTCAGCGGGAAATCCAGCTCCGCCACCTCGAGTTCAACCTCGACCTCCCCGATACGGATTTCACCGACAAAGGGATGGCTGCGGGCATAACCGCGCTGGGTCGAATAGGCGAGCCCGAGGAGAAAACCTTCATCGCCGCGTGCAAGCGCCTGCAGGCGCAGATCGCGTTCCAGCGGAAAGGTCAGCGGTTCGCGGGTCAAATCCCCCGCGACTGCGCCTTCCGGCAGGTCGCCATCTTCCTCGATCATGCCGTCATGGCCGAGGATGTCGGTGACCCTGGGTGTGAAAACCTCCGGCTCGTCGCGCTGGTCTGGCGCTTCAACCGGTGCATCCACGGCAAGCTCTGGGTCGAGCAGACGGTGCGTGTAATCGAATGTCGGGCCCAAAAGCTGCCCGCCGGGAAGATCCTTGAACGTGGCGGAAATGCGCCGTTCGATCTGCATCTGCGCCGTTTCCAGCGCCTTGGTATAGCCGAAACGGGGCAATGTGGTCCGGTAGGCACGCACGAGAAAAATCGCCTCGATCAGATCGCCGCGCGCCTGCTTGATGGCGAGCGCCGCGAGTTCGGGATCGTAGAGCGAGCCTTCGGCCATGACCCGGTCGACGGCCAGCGACATCTGCTCGACAATCTGATCGAGCTGGATCGGAGCCACATCCCGGTCACCGCGGCGCCGGTCGGCCAGAAGCTTGTGCGCATTGCGGATGGCGGCTTCACCGCCCTTGACTGCAACATACATGGTTCAGGCCTCCGTCTTCTTGATGCGCGTGGTGCGGGGCAGCGCGGCAAGCGCACCCTTGCCGGCGAAGATCAGGTCGACACCGCGCGGGAAAGCCGCGCGATTGGCGATCCATTGATCGATGAACATTTTCGGCAGCTGGCTGGGTGAGAACGCCATGGAACCCTTGATCCCCGGTCCTTCGAGAACGAGCGTGTCCGCGCCGTCGAAACCATCGATCTGCAGGATCAGCGTCGTCGAACGATCAGGGTATTCCGACGTGCCGCGGCAGAAGGATTCCAGCGAGGGCATCGTTGCCACATCGCTGATCAGGGCAAAATCCGCATCCGCCGGTTCGCCGGTCAGTTCAAGACCCGTATGGAATTTCAGCCATCCCGTGCATGCCGCCGAACCCGAGATCGCGCGGTCACACCACACGGTTGCGTCGTGATCGAACAGGGTTGCGGCAATCGACGCGGCAAGAGACGTCAGCGGCGCAGGCGGCACGGCAAGATCGCTCACGTCGACGATCCTGCCGGGATTGGCCATGGCGTCCATGAGTGCCCGGAAAACGGTTTGCGCGTTCAGCACACTGTCGCTGAAACCGCCCTCGAAGATTTGTGTGTCCGAATGCATCAGTCGTCACCCCGTACCATTGTGAAAAAATCGACCTTGGTCGCAGCGGTCTCGGCGCGCTTCGACGTGCGGTCGCGTTCGAGACGATCGGCAATCGGCGCAAGCACCGCGCGCTCCACCGCATCGCGGCATTCCGGCTGCTGCCACAGCGCATCGAAGACAGCGGCAAGCCGCACCTTCTCGCGGTGACGGCCAAGCGCATAGGCATGGCCGACCGCACCATTGCCGAGCCGCACCGTTGCGCGCGTCACGGTCGCCTCACCCAGGTTGAAGGGCGCGCCGCCGCCGCCGATACGGCCGCGCAGCATGACGAGGCCGGTTTCCGGGCCGCGCAGGGTCTCGACCTCGGGCTTGTCGCCCCATCCGGCCCACAGGGCCGCTATTTCAGGCGCGGTCGCCTGCGCCAGCAAAGCCATGGCGGCCTTGCGCTGCAGATCCGGCGCGCTGCCGGTTTGCGTGGACTGTATATTTTCTTTGATCATTGACATCTCGCTCAGATTTGTCTATTTATCTATACAACTAGACAATAAACACACCTATAAATCCCGTCAATGACAGGAGCATGACAAAACGTGAAATCCGCACGATTCATCACCCGCAACAGCGGTGTTGCCATCTGGCGGCAGATTGCCGACCAGATCCGCGGCGACATCACGGCGGGCAAAATGCCGAGCGGCGCCAGGCTGCCGCCGGAGGTAACCCTGGCCGAACGCTTCGCGGTCAACCGCCACACCATCCGCAGCGCCATTGCCGCCCTGACCAAGGAAGGCGTGCTGCGCGCCGAACAGGGCCGCGGCACCTTCGTGGCCAACAGCAAGAAGCTGACCTACCGCATCGGCGAGCGGACGCGGTTTTCCGAAATCCTGGCGACGCAGGTGCGCGAGACCAGAGGCATATTGCTGGGTCACCGCGTCGAGGACGCGGCGGGAGAAGTCGCCGCAGCCCTCGGCATGACGGGCGGTCAGGTGATCAGGATCGATTCCATGCACACGGCGGACGGCAATCCCGTTTCCTGCGCCACCGCGTGGTTCGATGCGGCGCGCGTGCCCAACGTGGCCGAGGATTATCGGGCGTCAGGTTCCATCACCGCCGCCCTCAAGGCGGCCGGCATCGACGATTATCTGCGCAAATCGACCATCATCGCCGCGCGCCACGCGGATGCGGAGGATTTGCGGCACCTGCGCCTGTCGCCGGGCGCCATCGTTCTGGTCTCGACGGCGATCAATGTCGATATGGACGGCCATCCCATTGAATATGCCAGAAGCCGCTTTGCCGCCGACCGCATGGAG
The DNA here is from genome assembly GCF_044760925.1 of Phyllobacterium sp. NPDC097923. NCBI lineage: Bacteria > Pseudomonadati > Pseudomonadota > Alphaproteobacteria > Hyphomicrobiales > Phyllobacteriaceae > Phyllobacterium > Phyllobacterium sp. NPDC097923. Next base: position 2,158,910 of record NZ_JBIWBL010000001.1, read on the forward strand.
ATCGCAATCGACGGCAAGTCGATGGTCTAGTTATCGGCAGTCGATTGCACCGCGCGTGGTGCGTGGTTCGACAAGCTCACCATGAGGGAGGTCGAGAGTTGCAGGGAGCCTTATTCTGCGACGTTCGCGATTGGCATGCAGCCAAACCACCTCCCTCATGGTGAGCTTGTCGAACCACGCACGATGGGAATGCCAAGCGTCAATTCATTCCTAATCCGTCACCGACCCGCACCAGCCCGGCAGATAACCGGCAGCATCGCCCTTGGCTTCCTTGAGAGCGCGGTTGAGAGCGGCGTCAAAATCGGCTTCCACCGTCTTGCGGCCTATCCGGCGCCGCAGAAAATCCGCCCAGAGGAACTCGCTGAACGGCGTGGTGTCCTTGGCATAGCCGCCGGCACGGCGCAGTTCACCCGCAAGGCTGCGGAACGGATCGTCATCAAGATCCTTGATCGCCTTGGGAATGGCCGCATAGTCACGGCGTTTGCCCTCGGAATCAAACGGATGCATCCAGCCGCGATTGTCGAGAACCACCATGAACGCATCCTTCTCCAGCGATGACAGGTCGCTGACGACAGTGACAAGAATGTGTTTCACCCCCTCCTCGTGCAGCGCGCGGGCAAGATGGTGATGGTCGATGACGTAATTGCGCCTGTTCGGTCCAAGCACCACGGGGATCATGTGTTCGCCGAGAAACTTGCCGCCCTTCTCGCCCTTCTGCTGGCGCCATTTCCTGCGCTTTTCGTCCACTTCGCGCATGCCGACGGTGATCTGGGTCGGCCGCAGATCCTTGATCGCAACCGGCGTTACAATGGGTTCTCTTGTTCCGGATATCTGCATGATCATTCCCCTACGCTTGGTGCCAGTTTTCGGATGGCATCATCGACACTGTGAAAGATGTTGTCCGGCCCGAGCAAGGCGATAAGCCCGAACCGGGACAAGGCATTCTGCGCCCGGACCGATTCCAGCCGGGCGATGGCGAATTTCACATCGGCGTTCCGGCAGTAATTTATCACGTCCGTCAGGGCCTGCGATGCCGTGTAATCGATCTCGATAATGCTGCTGGCTTCGAGGACAACGAGGTTGAGCGCCGGCCCGCTCGCATCGATGGTGCTGCACAGACCACGCTTGAAATCATCGGCGTTGACAAAGGAAAGCGGCGCCTGGAACGCCACGACCAGCACACCGGGTATCTTCTCGCCGTCGCTGGCGGCGCTCGGCGGCCACCAGATCGAACTGCCGGGCACTTTTTCGAACTCGATGGGGCGGGCGCGCATCACAGCCCACAGGCCATGCAGCAGCGACAGCCCGATGCCGATGGTCACCCCCGATTCGATGGGCAGGGCGACGATCGCCGCCATGGTGATGAGGATCAGGCCGAATTCGCCCCGCGCTTCCCGGTAGACAGCGATGATCGTCGGCCAGCGGATGATCCTCTGGGCGACAAAGAGCAGGATGCCCGCCAGGGCAGCGTGCGGCACGCTCGCCAGCAGCTGGCCGCCGAACGCCACCAGCGCCAGAACAATTGCCGCAGCGATCAGGCCGCTGATCTGCGACGTCCCGCCGGTCTCCGTGACAATCGCCGTGCGCGGTGGGCTGGCATTGACCGGAAAGGCGCCAAACAGCCCCGACAGGATGCTGCCTGCCCCCACGCCGACAAAATCGCGGTTGACGTCGGGCGCATCGCCGTTCTTGGACACGAAAGACCGTGTCGTGGCGGCCGTTTGCACCATCACCACCACGGCGACCAGCAATGCGAGGGGCAGCAGGCTGCGCAGTTGCTCAAAACCGATCTGCGGCAGGGCAACATGCGGCAGGCTGTTGGGAAGCGGGCCGAGAACCGTCACGCCGCGGCTTTGCAGGCCGAGCAGCACCACCGCAAGGGTGGAGATGACAAGCCCCAGCAGGGCGCCGGGTATCCGCGCATTGATCCGCTCGGACAGGAACACGATCAGGAACACACCCGCCCCGATGGCAACGCTGTACGGGTTGATCTGTCCAGCGCTGGCAATGGTTGCCGAGACGCGCTGGAACACATCGCCCGACTGCGCGGCGATGCCCAGGAGGCCGGGCAATTGCGAGATGATGATGTGGATGGAAATACCCGCGAGAAAGCCCGTCGTGACCGGCACCGACAGAAGGTCGGCAATCCAGCCGAGCCGGAAGATGCCGCTTGCCACAACGATCAGCCCGACAATCAGGCCGAGCGCCGCAGCCAGCAGACCGAATTCGGGCGAGCCGCTGGTGGCCAGCAGCGCGAGGCTGCCGGCAAAGATCGGCGTGATGGTTGAATCGGCCCCGGCGGAGAGATGGCGGCTGGCGCCGAAGATGGCAAAGGCCAGCGAACCCGCAATGAAGGCAAAGAAACCGATCTCGGGGGCAAAACCGCCAAGGCGTGCCGTCGCCATCTGTTCGGGGATGGCGATGGCCGCCAGCGTCAGGCCGGCAATGACATCGCCGTTGAGATCGGACAGCCTCCACCCCGCAAGCGAGCGGAACGGCAGCCAGTTCCTAGCTCCGGTCGCCGGATTGGAAGCACTCACCTGTTTCACCGAACGCCTCCATTGGATTGATGCAGTCTACCACATGGTTTTGGCCGCGCGTGCGGCCCATTCATTGTCGTAGGTTTCACCGCCCACGCGGTTTTCGCTCAGCGCCGCCAGCATCTGGCCCGGTGTCGGGAATTCCTTCGGCGAGCGGAATTTCTCCGGGTTCCACAATTCCGAGCGGATGAGCGCCCGCGCGCACTGGAAATAGGCTTCCTCGACTTCCATGACGAGAACGGAGCGCGGCGCCTTGCCATCCATGATGAAGCTGTCCAGCAGCGTCTGATCCGTATCGACGAACGCGCGGCCGTTCACACGGAAGGTCGTGTTGAGACCGGGAATGAGGAACAGCAGGGCGACGCGCGGATCGCGCACGATATTGCGCAGCGAATCGATGCGGTTGTTGCCGCGCCGGTCGGGCATCATCAGCGTCCGCTCGTCATGGATGCGGATGAACCCGGCCAGATCGCCGCGCGGCGAGCAATCGAGCCCCTCGGGCCCGCTCGTTGCCAGCGCCACAAAGGGCGAACCTTCGATCAGTTGCCGGTATTCCGGAATGATGCGGTCCGCCACCTTGGCGGTCGATGCTTCCGCTATCGCGCCATTGCCGTAAATGACCTCAAGTTCATCAATTGTCGTAACGCGGGACAACGCAACCTCCTTCTGTGTCGTGCAAATGCGTTTGCCGCCTAACATCGCATGTTTAAGTCTTGATGACAGCCGGTATTTTTACCGAATGACAGCGGCATCGCACTCGTATATCAGTCGCACCGGATGCATGTTGAGGAGGTTTTCATGGGCGGGTTTGCAGCCATCGGCGAGTGTATGATTGAGCTGTCGGGAGCCAGTGGCGACCAGTGGCGCATGGGATTTGCCGGCGATACGCTCAACACCAGCTGGTATGTGCGCGCCCTCACCGACGCCGATTTTGCCGTCGATTACATCACGGCCTTCGGCGATGATCCGTTCTCGCTCAAGCAGCGGGCGTTCCTTGCGGAAAACGGCATCAACACCGCCCATAGCCCGGTTATAACAGGTGCACGTCCGGGCCTTTATGCCATCACGCTGACGGGTGTCGAACGCTCCTTCACCTATTGGCGCACCGATTCCGCCGCCCGCCATCTCGGCGACGACCCGCAGGCCCTGGCGCTCAGCCTCGATGGGCGCAAGATCATCTATTTCTCCGGCATCACCATGGGTATCTTGAGCCCGAAGAGCCGCCAGAACGTGCTGAACGCCGTCAGCAATGCGCGCCGTCAGGGCACGCTCGTCGCCTTCGACGCCAATTACCGGCCGCGCCTGTGGGAAAACGCCGAGACGGCCAGACAGGCGCTGATCGATGCCTACCACGTCGCCGACATCGCCCTGCCGACCTTCCCCGATGAAAATGCCCTGTTCGGCGACGCCACGCCCGAAGAAACGGCCGCGCGCATCGCCAGCTATGGCGTGCGGGAAATCGTGGTGAAGGACGGCACGGACCCGGCGCTCGTGGTTGCGGACGACCGGCAAAGCCGCGTGCCCGCCGTCCGCGCCAACGCCGTGGACACGACAGGGGCCGGCGACAGTTTCAACGGCGGTTATATCGCCTCGCGTCTGGCCGGTCTTGCGCCTGTTGACGCCGCCGCCCGCGCCCACCGGGTCGCGGCGCGGGTCGTTGAGTTCCATGGCGCGCTGGCACCGATGGGGGAAGCGCGCAAGGCCTTCAGCAGCTAGGAGCAGCAGCACCGTCACGCGTGGTTCGACAAGCTCACCATGAGGGAGGGTGCGGATTGCAGGGAGCTATATCCTGCAATGTTCGTCGTTGGCGTTGCAACCAAACCACGTCCCTCATGGTGAGCTTGTCGAACCACGCACCACGATCTAAACCTTGTGCTTCTTGAAGGTGTAGCGGGTCATCTGGCTGTATGTCTCGTCCGGACGCAGGATCGACTGCGGAAAATACGGGAAATGCGTCGAATCCGGCCAGTTCTGCGCTTCAAAGCAGAACCCGGCATAATCGGCATAGGTCTGCCCCGTCAGGCCGAGCGGCGGTCGCCCGCCCAGCGTATTGGCCGCGTAGAACTGCACACCCGGCTCCGTGGTGAGCACCTGCATCTCGATGTTGCTGCGCGCGCCCTTGGCGGATGCTACCCATTGCAGGGGATGGCGCTGGCTGGAAACGCAGAAATTGTTGTCATAGACAACCTGCTTGCCGTCCTCATCCCGCCGGATCGTCCGGTATTCGCGGAAATCATGCGCCGTTCCCGCAACAGGCAGGACGCGCCCGTCCGGAAGCAGGTCGCCATTGACGGCGAGGTAAGCGTCGGCACCGATCTTGACCTGATGGTCCAGCACGTCGGTCAGGCCGCCATCGTCGAGATTGAAATAGCTGTGATGCGCCAGGTTGCAGATTGTCGGCTTGTCCGTCACCGCATCGAGGCGGATGGCCAGCGTCCCCTTGGATTCCAGCATATAGGTGCAGGTGATGGTGAGATTGCCGGGAAAGCCCATCTCGCCGTCGCCAAGCATGATCGTCAGCGTGACATAGTCAGGACCGACGGCCACGACGTTCCAGGCGCGCCGTCCCGCCCCGGCATCGCCGCCATGGATGTTGTGGATGCCATGGAAATTGCGCTGCAGGGCAAAGGTCTGTCCGTCAATGACGAGTTCGCCATCGCGAATGCGGTTGACCGTCCGTCCGATGGTCGCCCCGAGATAGGGCGAATGCGCGGGATAGTCGGCAAAGTCCTGATAACCGAGAACCAGCGGGTGATCGTGATCCTTGAGGCGCAAATCCTGGATGACTGCGCCCCAGGTCAGGATTTTGGCTGTCAGCCCGCCGCCCGAGATGGTGATGCGGTGAACTGCCTCGCCATCGGGTGTATGGCCGAAAATTTCCGTATGCATCAGTCTTACAGCCCCAGGCCGCCGACGCAGATATATTTGGTGTCGAGATAGTCTTCGATACCCTGATGTCCGCCTTCCTTGCCGAGACCGGATTCCTTCAGGCCGCCAAACGGTGCTTCCACCGTGGTGATCATGCCTTCATTGACGCCGACCATGCCGTATTTCAGGCCTTCCGAAACCCGGAACACCCGGCCAAGGTCCTGCGTGTAGAAGTAGGAGGCAAGGCCGAACTGGGTGTTGTTGGCCAGATCGATCGCTTCCTGTTCCGTCTCGAATTTGTAGATGGGCGCGACAGGGCCGAAAATCTCTTCCGTGGTGAAGAGCATGTCGGGCGTGGCATCGCCGATCACTGTCGGTTCGAAGAAGCTGCCGCCGAGCGCATGGCGCTTGCCGCCGGTGACAATCCTGCCACCCTTCTCTTTGGCGTCGGCAATGAATTCTTCCACCTTGGCGACGGCCTTGTCATCGATCAGCGGACCCTGCTGCGTGCCCGCATCGAGACCGTTGCCGACCTTCAGCTTGTCCGTGGCCGCCGCGAATTTCTCGACGAAGGCGTCGTAGATGCCGGACTGCACGAGGAAACGGTTGGTGCACACACAGGTCTGGCCGGAATTGCGGAATTTGGCCGCGATGGCCCCATCCACCGCGCGGTTCAGATCCGCATCGTTGAACACGATGAACGGCGCATTGCCGCCCAGTTCCATCGACACCTTCTTCACGGTGTCGGCCGCCTGCTTGATCAGGATCTTGCCGATTTCCGTCGATCCGGTGAAGGTGATCTTGCGCACCAGCGGATTGCTGGTGATCTCGCCGCCGATTTCCGAGGCCGAACCGGTGAGAATGTTCACGACACCCTTGGGAATGCCGACCTCTTCACACAGCGCACCCCAGACCAGGCCGGAATAGGGTGTCTGCGTTGCCGGCTTGACCACGGCCGTGCAGCCGGACGCCAGCGCCGGACCGATCTTGCGGGCAAGCATTGAGGACGGGAAATTCCACGGTGTGATCGCGCCGATGACGCCGAGCGGTTCTTTCGTCACGAGAATGCGCCGGTCGGCCCACGGGGATGGCACCACGTCGCCATAGGTGCGCCGCGCCTCTTCCGCATACCAGAGGATATAGGCCGCCGACATGCCGATCTCGCCTTTGGCTTCGGTCAGCGACTTGCCCTGCTCCAGCGTCAGAAGCTCGGCCAGCGCATCCTGATTATCGAGAATGGCATCGTGCAGCTTGCGCATCAGCTTGGAGCGTTCGAGCACGGATGTCTTGCGCCATGTCTTGAAGGCTTCGGCGGCGGCGTCGATGGCGCGCCGCGTTTCCACCTTGCCGGCATTGGGGACGGTGCCGATCTTCAGGCCGGTTGCAGGGTTGATGACGTCAATCGTCTTGCCGGAATCTGCGGCCACCCATTCGCCATTGATCAGATTGGCCTGTTTCATGAACTGGCTGGATTTCTGCAACATCATGTTTCTCCCTGAAATGTAAGGCGGAGCGTTTGGTCCACTGATTTTGTGAGTTCCGTAAAAGGCAGCCCGGAGTGGCGCCCGTGGCCGTCACCCTGCTCCTTTTTCGTCAAAGCTGCAACAACCTTCCCTATCCGAAGAAGTGCGTCGCTATCGTGACCCAGAACGCCATCGTCACCGCCGACAGCGCCGTCGCGATGACCATCGAGTTGGAAGCCAGGGCCTCGGCGGTCCGGAATTTTGTTGCTATGAGGTACGAATTCACGCCTGCCGGCAGTGCCGCCGACACCACGGCGATCTTGGCGGTGAACGGCGGCAGGCCGATGGCCAGCGCGAGCCCCAGCACGACCGCAGGCATGACGAAGAGCTTGATCGTCGCGATGACCAGCGACGCGGCGAGATGGCCGGATATGCCGAACTTCTTCAATCCCATGCCCATGGCGAACAGCGCCACCGGTCCGGCAACGCTCCCCAAGAGCTGCACCAGGGAATCGACGACGGACGGCAGGTGCAGGCCGGTCGAGCGCCACAGCCATCCCGCGAGAATGCCGAGAACGAAGGGATTGCGCAGGAGGCTGCGGAAAAACGACACGATGACCGTGCGCAGGCTCCCCTCTCCCTGGAACACGCCGTCCCGCCGCAGGGCGATCTCGTGCAGGGTGATCGAGGCGGCCATGACGCTCGGCATGTGAACGGCAACGATCAGCGACAGGATGGCAAACCCGTCCTGACCATAGACCCCGAGCATGAGCGGCATGCCGAGGAATACGAGATTGGAAAAGGCGCCGGAAACCCCGGCAACGACGCCGGCGCGATTATCCCGGCCAAAGATCACCTTGATCGCCAGATCGGACAGCGTCCAGGCGACGGCAAGCCCGATGAAATAGGCGGCCCACAGGCCCCACGGGGCCGAACCGTGGAAATCCGCCGTCACCATGGTGCGGAACAGCAGCAAGGGAGCGGCGATCATGAAAACAAATTCGGAAAGCCCGTCGCCCACCCGTTCATCGAGCAGCTTGAAGTGCGCTGCGGCATAAGCCACGGCAATCACTCCAAAAACCACGATGATTGTTTGAACGAGACCCATTGTCTCCGCAATAGGCCCGCGGCGGTGCCCGCGCAAGGCAATCGCAGTTCTTCACTTTATTTTTTTTGGCCAAAACCCCATCTGCGCTGCTAAGGAGATTGAATGTTGAAGCATTCGCGATTTTACGTCCTTCCGGCACTCTCGCTCGTTCTGGGCGTATTCCTATCCATTCCAACGGCATTGGCGACCGATGCGGCCTGGGCCAGGCTGACACGCGGCGGCTATACCGTCCTGCTGCAGGGCGCCGATGCGTCGGGCAGTTTGAGCCCCTCCACGGACAGTTCCACCGACTGCACGCAGGTCCGCACGCTGTCCGACCGCGGTCATCAGCTGGCGCAGAAGCTCGGCGCCCGCTTTGCCGCAAAATCGGTGCGAATCGACAAGGTTCTGAGCAGCCCCGTCTGCAATGCGCAGGAAACCGCCCGGCTGGCCTTCGGCGCAGCGCCCATGGAAATTGTCAGCGCGCTTGGACCTTTGGCGGATGACGATGCGGGGAAACAATCGCAGATTGACCAGATTCGCGCCATGATCGCGGAATTCAAAAGTTCCGGCAATCTGGTAATGATGACCGACCGTGCCAATATAACCGCACTGACCGGCATTGTTCCGCGCCCGACGGAAGCGGTGGTGGTCTCGCCTCCCGCAGCGGGTGAAACGGTTCATATTGCGGGCAGGATCATTTTCGACTGACGGCGGAATATGCTGGAGTAACAAGGGATAGGGCAATTCGGTCTTTCCCTTGGCCGTGAAAAACGCTAGATACCGCGTCATCAGACATCAGTGCCTTTACGAGGCACCGGAAGCAAAAGGAAACTGAATTGACCTCAACATTCGACAAGGTCGCCGATATCATCGCTGAAACCAGTGAAATCGACCGCGATTCCATCACGCCGGAAAGCCACACGATTGACGATCTCGGCATCGATAGCCTTGACTTCCTCGACATCGTTTTTGCCATCGACAAGGCCTTCGGTATCAAGATCCCGCTCGAGCAGTGGACGCAGGAAGTCAATGACGGCAAGGTTCCGACCGAGGAATATTTCGTGTTGAAGAACCTGTGCGCCAAGATCGACGAACTCGTCGCCGCCAAGAAGGCCTGATTTCTGGAAATCCATTCTAGTGGTACCATCCACCTAACCGGGTGCACCGTATAAGCGGTGTTGCGAGACAATGCAGAACAACACCGTCGTTATCACTGGCATCGGACTGATTTCATCCCTGGGTGAAGGCGCCGATGCCCATTGGCAGGCACTGAACGGTTCCGCCGGTCCGCGCGTCGATAGCGAGACGTTCAAGCCCTATACGGTTCACCCGCTCGGTGAGGTCGACTGGAACAACCAGATCCCGAAGCGCGGCGATCAGCGGCAGATGGAGACCTGGCAGCGCCTGGGAACCTATGCCGCCGGCCTCGCCCTCCAGGATGCCGGGATCAAGGACAATGAAGCGCTCTGCTCGACCATGGACATGGTCGTTGCCGCCGGTGGCGGCGAGCGCGATGTTACCGTCGACACCCAGATTCTGGCCGAAGCGCGCGTGCGCAACGATCTCGGCACCATGCTCAATGAAAAGCTGACGACGGAACTGCGCCCCACCCTGTTCCTGGCGCAGTTGTCCAACCTGCTCGCCGGCAATATTTCAATCGTCCACAAAGTGACCGGCTCATCGCGCACATTCATGGGCGAAGAAGGCGCTGGCATTTCCGCCCTCGATACGGCCGCGGCCCGCATCCGCTCTGGCCAGAGCACCCATGCGCTCGTCGGCGGCTCCTACAATTCCGAACATCCCGACATGCTGCTCGGCTACGAGCTCAACGGCATGCTGAAGACCGATGGCTGGGCACCGCTCTGGCAGCGCGAAGGCACCGCAGGCGGCGGCATCGTCACCGGTTCCGGCGGCGCATTCCTTGTTCTCGAAAGCGCCGACCATGCGGCCAAGCGCGGCGCCCGCGTCTATGCCGCCATCGACGGCATCTACAGCGCGCAGATCCGCCGCAAGCGCGAAGACCTGAAGGAAACCATTGCCAAGCTGGTTGGCGCTGCCAGCGCCGACAAGCCCGCCGGTCTCATCGTATCCGGCGCAACCGGTGCGCACGGCATCACAGCAACGGAAAAGCAGGCGCTTGATGTGTTTGCCTCCGCCGCCGTGCGCGGCGTTGCCGGCAGAATCGGGCATCTGCGCGAAGCACAGTTCCCGCTCGCCGTCGGCCTCGCAGCCCTCAGCCTGTTTCATGGCGCGGCGTTCCCGCCCATCGATGCAAAAAATGAAAAGGCCGCTTCCGGCGGTCTCGATACGGCACTGGCGACCTCGATCGGCGCAACCCGGGGCGAAGGCGTCGCTCGCCTCGTCAAAGTTTGAAGGACTGGCACATGTCCAAATACACTGACCATCTTGGCCGCCCGCTCGTTGCCGTCACCGGTCTTGGCGTTGTCTCCTCGCTCGGACAGGGCAAGCAGGATAACTGGGCCGCACTGACTTCGGGCACATCGGGCATTCACACGATCACCCGCTTTGCCCTCGACAATCTGCGCACGCAGATCGCCGGTACCGTGGATTTCCTCAAGGAGAGCGACGAAGGCGCGTCAGCGCTGTCGGAAAAACTGGCATCGCTTGCCGCCGAGGAAGCCATCGCGCAAGCCGGTTTCGACACGGAGAATTTCGGCGGACCGCTGTTCCTCGCCGCGCCGCCGGTGGAACTCGAATGGCGCAACCGCTTCGCGCTCGACGCACTGGTGAAGAGCGAGGGCGAGCCGGGTTATGACCTGCTTCTCGCCGCCTGCCGCCGCGGAACGCAGGAAGCCATGTTCCATACAACCGAATTCGGCTACATCGCCGAGCGCCTTGCCGATACGTTCGGCACGCGCGGCCTGCCGATTACCCTGTCGACCGCCTGTGCATCGGGCGCCACCGCCATTCAGCTCGGCGTCGAGGCCATCCGGCGCGGCGAAAGCGACCGGGTTCTGTCCATCGGCACGGACGGCTCGGTTTCCGCCGAAGCGCTGGTCCGCTTCTCCCTGCTGTCGGCGCTATCCACCCAGAACAATCCGGCCCACAAGGCGGCAAAACCCTTCTCGAAGGATCGCGACGGTTTTGTCATGGCCGAAGGCTCCGGCGCACTCGTGATGGAATCGCTGGAATCAGCCGTCGCGCGCGGCGCCAAGATTCTCGGCATCATGCGCGGCTGCGGCGAAAAGGCCGATGATTTCCACCGCACCCGGTCAAAGCCCGACGGCTCGCCGGCCATCGGCGCGGTGCGTGCAGCGCTTGACGATGCGGGCATCAAGGAAGATGCGATCGACTACATCAACGCGCATGGCACCTCGACACCCGAGAACGACAAGATGGAATATCTCGCGCTCTCGACCGTCTTCGGTGAGCGCATTTCCACACTGCCGCTCTCGTCCAACAAGTCGATGATCGGCCACACGCTGACGGCGGCCGGTGCGATTGAAGCCGTGTTCTCGATGCTGACCATCGGGACGGGAACCATCCCGCCGACGATCAACTATGACAATCCGGATCCCGCCATCGTGCTCGATGTGGTGCCCAATGTGAAGCGTGAAGCCAGCGTCTCCGCCGTGCTTTCCAGCTCTTTTGGCTTCGGCGGGCAAAATACGTGTCTTGTCATGACGGCAGAACCGCACTAATCCCTCTCCGAAAAGGAAAACGGATAATATGCGCGCATTACAGCTGATCGAAGACCGCAGGCTCGAGATTGTCGACATTGCACCCCCGCCCCCTCCCGGCCCCGGTGAAGTAACGGTCAATATCAGGGCTGTCGCTCTCAACCACATCGACGTCTGGGGCTGGCGCGGCATGGCTTTTGCCAAGCGCAAGATGCCGCTGACCATCGGCGCGGAAGCATCCGGTGTGGTCGATGCCATAGGCCCCGGCGTTGCCAACCTCCTGCCCGGCCAGCTCGTGTCGATCTACGGGGCGCAGACCTGCGGACTGTGCCGCCCCTGCCGCGAAGGCCGCGACAATCTCTGCGAGCATGTCTCCGGCGTACACGGCTTCCATCTCGATGGCTTTGCCCAGGAAAAAGTAAATCTCAAAGCCCGCCTGCTGGTTCCCGCACCTCCCGGTGTCGACGAGATCGGCGCAGCTGTTGCACCCGTCACGTTCGGTACCGTCGAGCACATGCTGTTCGACAATGCCAAGCTCGAACCCGGCGAGACCATTCTCGTGCATGCGGGCGGTTCCGGCATCGGTTCGGCGGCGATCCAGCTGGCCAAAAAAATCGGCTGCACGGTCATCACCACCGTTGGTTCCGACGAAAAGATCGAAAGAGCCAAGGCGCTCGGCGCCGACCACGTCATCAACTACCGCGAGGACCGCTTTGAAGGTGTCGTGCGCAAGCTGACCAAGAAGAAGGGCGTTGACGTCGTCTTCGAGCATGTCGGCGCCGATACCTGGGCCGGGTCCATGCTGTCGCTGCGGCGCGGCGGAAGGCTCGTGACCTGCGGCTCGACCTCGGGCGTTTCCACCAGCATGAACCTGATGATGCTGTTCCAGCAGCAGCTGAAACTGCTCGGCTCCTTCGGCTGCCGCATGGAGAACATGGCCGATGCCATGCAGAAGATGGCGCGCGGTCTGGTCCATCCGGTCATCGACACGGAAGTCGGTTTCGATGATATCGATACGGCATTGAAGCGGATGGAAGGCCGGGACGTCTTCGGCAAGATCATCCTGCGCGTCAACTGAGCCGCGCATGAATCTGAAATTCAAACTTGCCCTGTTCCGCTGGGGCCAGAAGTTGAAGACATTCAACTACTGGCTGTCGGCGCATGCGATTTTCGGTGTGCTGTTCCTCCTGCGGCTGCTGCCGGCGAAGGCGGCAACGAATTTCATCGATGCTTCGGCACGCCGCATAGGCCCGCTCATGGGGCGTCATCGCGTCGCCATGACTAATCTGCGCATGGCCTATCCGGAAAAATCCGAAGAAGAACTGCAGCTGATCGCCCGCGACATGTGGAGCAGCATGGCCCGCCTCACCGCGGAATATGTCTTTCTCGATGCAATCTTCGATTATGACCCGCACAGCGATACGCCGGGCCTGATCGAAGTGCAGGGCCGCGAAATCTTTGAGCGCATCCGCGACGAGAGCGACCGCCCGCATATCTTCTTCACCGCTCATTCCGGCAATTTCGAACTGCTGCCGATCTGCGCCGCGACGTTCGATCTCAACGTCACCGCGCTGTTCCGCCCGCCGAACAATCCCTATGTCGCGAAGAAAATCCTCAGCGCGCGCCGCACCAATATGGGCCACCTCGTGCCGTCCAAGGCCGGTGCTGCCTGGTCGCTGGCCAGCGTTCTCAACACCAACGGCAATGTCGGCATGCTGGTCGACCAGAAATTCCACCGCGGTGTTGCCTCGACCTTCTTCAACCGCCCCTGCAAGACCAATCCGCTTCTGGCCAAGCTGGCGCGGCAGTATGATTGCGATGTCTATCCCGCGCGCTGCGTCCGCCTGCCCGGCGGCCGTTTCCGGCTGGAGCTGGAAGAAAAGATGGAACTGCCGCGCGACGAAACCGGCGCGGTCGACATTGCCCGCACGGTTCAGCTGGTCAATGACAAGGTCGAAACCTGGGTGCGGGAATATCCCGGCCAATGGATGTGGTTCCACAAGCGCTGGAATGCCTAAGCCGGCGGTTGATGCCGCTCGCGCCGTCAATAATAATTCATCACCGCATGTTTCGCCTCGGCGAAGAACAGCCAGCGCTCGACGAACAGGCCGACGAGATGGGTGAGAACGGCAACGACCATCAGGCAGAGGCCGAGCGCACCGCCGACAGCCATCGCCGTCAGCAGCGCCAGAACCGGCAGCAGAATGCCACTGACAAAGGCGATGGCCCAGAGTTTTTCAGCGTGTTTGCGCGCAACGCGAAATCCCATTTCCCGGGTGAGATAATTGTCCAGCGCATGCGGGCGTTCGAGCAGCCGCACTGTGCCGATACTGCCCAGTCCGGTGGCACTTTCCGGCGTCGACAGCGGAACAAGCGTCCTTGCCCGCTTGCGCCAGACCATCTTTGCCACAAGTGCCAATAGCAGAAGCAGCAAGGCGAGGAGTTGCAGTGGCAATCCGCGCGGTCCAGCGAAAAAAGCCGCCAGCAGCGCACCGCCCGCAAGGGAAAACAGCAGGAAGCAGAGCGGCGTCAGCCGGGTGTGCCAGAAATCCACGGTTTTCAGCGAGGCATAGATCATCGAGGTGCAATAGACCGTGATCAGCGCGCCGAGCACAGTGATCAGGCCGAGAATGCCGTCCTGCCGGTTCATGAAGAGACAGAGAGCAGCGTTCGACGTCAGCGGAACGAAGGTGGCAATCGCCATCACGCCTTCGCGCGACAGCCAGCTCGACCGCCATTGGCTCAGTGCCCGCCATGCCCGCTGCGGGTTGCCGAGATGCAGGAGCGATGACAGGAGCCCGATGCTGATCAGCGCGAGGGCTGTCACATAAGCGATTTTGGTCGGCAATGCCGACGGATCGAGAAATCCCAGCCCCAGCATGACGGCAAGGCCATAGCCAAGACCCGACAGCGTGGTGAAGATGATGATCGAATAGGCCGGATGCATTCAGTGCATCCTCGGGGTGTCAAAAAACAAATGCATGTTCAAATCCGGTCCAGCGTTTTGTCGAGCCAGGCAAAGAAGCCGCGCGCACCTTCGGTGTTCTCAGCCAAAGGAATCATCGGCGCGGCGCTGGCCAGCGATGTGCGGGCGCGTGGCGGCAGATATTTGTTGGTCGGCCGCGTCGCCTGCTCCGGCATCAGGTCAAAACCGCCCCGTTCCGCCACCATCACCGACACGTCGGACGTGGGATCACCGAGATCGCCGTAATGGCGGGCATTGGCCGGGCATGTGCGCACGCAGGACGGCACCCGGTCCTCCTGCTGCAGGGTTTCATTGTAGATCCGGTCGACGCACAGCGTGCATTTCTTCATCACCCCGGCCGCCAGGTCCATTTCGCGTGCCCCATAGGCGCAGGACCAGGCACACAGACCACAACCGATGCACTTGTCCTCGTCGACAAGCACAATGCCATCTTCGGCACGCTTGTACGATGCACCGGTCGGACAGACGGTCACACAAGGCGCGTCTTCGCAGTGCAGGCAGGATTTCGGAAAATGCACTACCCGCGCATCGCCCGCCTCGCCGATCACCTGCCCGCCGTCCGGCACCACCTCAAAACTGTGAATGCGGTTAAGAAAGGTGCCGGAAACATCGTCGCCGTAGGGATGCTGGTCCGACAGCGCGTTGCCATAGGCGCCGGTGTTCCACTCCTTGCAGCTGATGACGCAGGCATGGCAGCCGACGCATACATCGAGATCAATGACGAGGCCGAGCTTCTTGGCACTGCGGGTTTGCGGCAGGCTGGTCATGCCGTCCACTCCTGTCCGTAGCGTAATTGATCCACCGGTTCCGGCTGGCTGCCGGGCCGGTGCAGCGTCGGGAAATGCGGCTCGCTCACCGCCTCACCCGCCTCCGCTTTCTCGATCTGCACGCGCAAGTCGTACCAGGCCGCCTGCCCGGTGATCGGATCGGAATTCGACCAGCGCATGCCATCGGCTTTCGGCGGCAGCAGTTCATGGATGAGATGGTTGAGCAGAAAACCCTTGGTCGCCTCCGGGGCATGCTTGTCGAGCGCCCAGGCGCCGCTGCGCTTGCCGATGGCATTCCAGGTCCACATGGTCCTGCCGTTCACCGCCTCGGTGCGCGCGATCTCGCATTTGATGCGGCCGTGATGCGACGTCACCCAGACCCAGTCACCATCCTTCAGCCCCAGCGCGTCGCAAATGCCGCCGGGCACATAGAGCGGGTTCTTGGTGTGGATCTGCCGCAGCCACGCATTCTGCGATCCCCAGGAATGATACATCGCCATGGGGCGCTGCGTGATCGCATGGTAGGGGAAAGCCTCGGTATCGACGCCCTGTTCCTCGAACGGCCGGTACCACAGGGGCAGCGGATCGAAACATTCGAGCAGCCGCTGCCGGTATTGTTCCGGCGCAACCGGCTGGCGGGTGCCCAGCGCCGACAGGCGGAATTTTTGCAGCGTCTCCACATAGAGCTGGATCGTCACCGGCTGCGGCGTATCGAAAAAGCCGGTATCGATGGCGAACTGCTGGTAGGCGGCATTGTGGTGCTTGAAATACAGCGCCTCTTCCGGGATGTGCTTCATCCAGAAGGCGCCATTGCCGATGTAGTTTTTCAGCTGGTCCGGGTTCGGCGTTCCGCGCCCCTCGCCCGCCCCATCCGCATCGCGCCAGCCGGACAGCGGACCGATGCCCGGCTTGCGCTGGTGATTGACGATGTAATCGGCATAATCCTTGTAGAGCGCACCGCCCTGTTCATCGACGAAACCCGGCAATTTCAGCCGTGCACCGAGATCGATCAACACCGACTGGAAGCCGCGCACATTGCGGTCCGGCTCCAGCACAGGCCAGCGGATGGCATCACAGGCGGCTTCCGGCTCGGAAATGGGCCGGTCGAGCAGCGAGATGCAATCATGCCGCTCAAGATAGGTCGTATCGGGCAGCACCAGATCGGCATAGGCGACCATCTCCGAGGAATAGGCATCGGAATAGATGATTTTTGGAATCTTGTATTCGCCGGTCGCTTCGTCGCGCGCTTCCAGCATTTTGATGGTGCCGCGCGTGTTCATCGACGAATTCCACGCCATGTTCGCCATGTAGAGGAACAGCACCTCCACCGGATAGGGATCGCCCACATGGGCATTGGCGATCACCATATGCATCATGCCGTGCGCCGACAGCGGCGCTTCCCACGAAAACGCCTTGTCGATGCGCTGCGGCTTGCCATCCGCATCGACCAGCAGGTCTTCCGGCCCAAGCGGATAGCCGAGATGCGGCCCGGCCAGCGGCTTGCCCGGCGTCACGTGCTCCGCCCGGCCGTGCGGGCGCGGGTGCGCTGTGGCCGGTTTCGGATAGGGTGGCTTGTAGCGATAGCCGCCGGGGCAATCGATGGAGCCGATGATGGTCTGCAGCACGTGCAATGCCCGCGCCGATTGAAAACCGTTGGAATGGGCCGAGATACCGCGCATGGCATGAAAAGTCACCGGGCGGCCGATCATCACATCGTGCTGCTCGCCCTTCATGTCGGTCCATGGCTGGTTGAGGATGATCTCCTCCTCGAACGCCACCCGCGCGATTTCCGCAGCCAGCCCTTTGATGGTCGCTGCCGATATGCCGGTTTCAGCAGCGACGGCATCGGGCGCGTATTGCGGATCAAGGTACTTTTCCGCCATCAACCGTAGGACACTGCGCACTTTGCGGCCGTCATCCGTGGTGAAATCGGCGTTGAGATCGGCAACATGGCCCGGCTCGTCAAAACGCACCAGCGCACCCGTTTTGCGGTCACGCACCAGCGCCTTGCCGAGATCGTCACGCAGGAACAGGCCGTGATCCTCCTTGCCCTCGTCGTCAATCACCAGCCACGGCGCATTGGTGTAGCGCTGGAGATAATCGAGATCGATCTGGCCGTTGCGGAACAGTTCGTGAATGATGGCGAGGATCAGCAGCCCGTCCGTACCGGGGCGGATGCCGATCCAGTTGTCGGCCACCGCGGAATAGCCCGTGCGCACCGGATTGACCGAAACGAACCGCGCGCCGTTCTGCTTCAGCTTGGAAATACCCATCTTGATCGGGTTGGAATCATGATCCTCGGCGACCCCGAACAGCACGAACAGTTTCGTCTTGTCCCAGTCCGGCGCCCCGAATTCCCAGAATGCGCCGCCGATCGTGTAGATGCCCGCCGCCGCCATGTTGACGGAACAGAAGCCGCCATGGGCGGCGTAGTTGGGCGTGCCGAAATTCTGCGCCCAGAAACTGGTCAGGGCCTGCGACTGGTCGCGGCCGGTGAAGAAGGCCAACTTCTGCGGCGCGGTCTCACGCACCGGCTGCAGCCAGTCGACGGCAAGCGACAGCGCCTCCTCCCAGCTGATTTCCTTGAATTCGCCCGAGCCGCGCGGGCCGGTGCGCAGCAGCGGCGCCCGCAGCCGCGCCGGCGAATAATGCTGCATGATTCCGGCCGAACCCTTGGCGCACAGCACCCCCTTGTTGATCGGGTGATCGCGGTTGCCTTCGATGTAGCGGACCTTGCCGTCCTTCAGATGCACGTTGATGCCGCAGCGGCAGGCGCACATGTAGCAGGTTGTCTTGGCGATCGTATCCCCCACCGGCGCCGACAGGGCAATGTACGGTTCGGTTTGCATGGGGTGATTGCCTCGCTTGTCACAGAATCCCTGTTTTATAAGAACAATTCCAATCCACCAAACACACAAGCGACATTGCACAGAGAAATCGCCGCGATGCTACTGCCAAGAAGTTGCCTCTTGCCAAATCAGGACATGGCCTGATTTGATATACCAATGGATGAAAAACTCTCCCATGCCATTGAAAAACGCCGTGACGATCTTGTCGCGCTGACCCGTGATCTCATACGCTTTCCCACGGTCAATCCGCCGGGTGAAGCCTATACGCCCTGCGCCGAATTTATCGCGCAACGGTTGAAGAAGAGCGGTTTCGAGACCCAGCTGATTCGCGGTGAAGGCACGCCCGGCGACACGGACCGCTATCCGCGCACCAATATCGTCGCGCGTTTCGATGGCCGGACGCATGGCCAGACCGTACATTTCAATTCGCATATCGACGTGGTCGACGCGGGCGAAGGCTGGACGGTCGACCCGTTCGAGGGCGTGGTAAAAGACGGGAAAGTCTACGGGCGCGGCGCCTGCGACATGAAGGGCGGGCTTGCCGCTTCGATCATCGCCGCCGAAGCCTTTCTTGAAGTCTATCCCGACTTTGCCGGTTCCATCGAGATTTCGGGCACGGTGGACGAGGAATCCGGCGGTTTCGGCGGCGTCGCCTATCTCGCCAGCAAGGGCTTTTTCTCAAAACCGCGCGTCGACCACGTCATCATTCCCGAACCGCTGAACAAGGACCGCATCTGCCTCGGCCATCGCGGCGTCTGGTGGGCCGAGATCGAGACCAAGGGCGAGATTGCCCATGGCTCCATGCCGTTTCTCGGCGATTGCGCCGTGCGCCACATGGGCGCGGTGCTCGACGCCTTCGAAAAGGAACTGTTTCCGGCGCTCGACAAGAAGCAGACCCGCATGCCCGTGGTGCCGGAAGGCGCCAAGCGCTCCACCATGAACATCAATTCCATTCATGGCGGCCAGACCGATGACTATTCCGGCCTGCCCTCGCCCAACGTGCCGGATTCCTGCCGCCTGACCATCGACCGGCGTTTCCTGCTTGAAGAAGACATCACCGAGGTCAAGCGCGAGGTGACGTCGATCCTCGACCGGCTGCAATGGGAGCGGCCGAAATTCCATTACAACATCCGCGACATCATGGAGGTGCAGCCATTGATGACAGAGCGTGATGCACCTGTGGTCACCGCCGTTGCACAGGGCATCCGCGACGTCTTCGGCAAGGAACCGGAATATGTCATTTCGCCGGGCACCTATGACCAGAAGCACATCGCCCGCATCGGCCTGCTGCATGACTGCATCGCCTACGGGCCGGGTATTCTCGACCTCGCCCACCGGCCCGACGAATATGTGGGCATCGAGGACATGGTCGAGTCGGCAAAGGTCATGGCGCTCGGCCTGAAAGTTCTGCTGTCCGGCTCAATCTAGGCATGGTTCTCAAAACAAAAATGTGCTGATCTGCACGGGGTTTACGGCAAAGTCCTTGGGAGACGTTGAATGAACAAATTCTGGAAGTCGGCCCTTGCGGCCAGCGCGCTTGTCCTGCTTTCCGCCACCGCATCCCTTGCTGCCAAAACCGACCTCGTGCTGGGCGTCGTCTTGGAACCGCCGCACCTCGATCCGACTGCCGGTGCAGCCACGGCGATCGGTGAAGTGGTCTACGCCAATGTGTTCGAGGGGCTGACACGCATCAATGCCAAGGGCGAGGTTCTGCCAGCCCTTGCCGAGAGCTGGACTGTGTCGGACGACGGCAAGATCTATACCTTCAAGCTGCACAAGGACGTGAAATTCCACGATGGCACGGCCTTCGACGCGCAGGATGTCAAATTCTCGCTCGACCGGGCGCGCGACGAAAAATCCGTCAACCCGCAAAAGCCGCTGTTCGCGGCCATCGATACGGTGGAGGTCGTCGGTCCGCTGACCGTCAAGGTCACGCTCAATCAGCCCAATGGCGATTTCCTCTACAATATGGGTTGGGCCGCCGCAGTCATCGTCGCGCCGGAAAGCGCCGACACCAACAAGGAAAAGCCCGTCGGCACCGGGCCTTTCAAGTTCGATACCTGGGCGAAGGGCTCGCAGATCGTCATTTCGAAAAACCCAGCCTACTGGGGCACACCCGTTGCCTTGGACAAAGCGACATTCCGCATCATCCCCGATCCGGCCGCCGCAACGGCAGCGCTGCTTGCCGGCGACGTGCAGGCGTTCCCTGTGTTCCCGAGTTATGAGGCCGTGCCGCAGTTCCAGGCCGATCCGCGCTTCAAGGTGGTCATCGGCACCACGGAGGGCGAGACCGTCCTTGGCATGAACAACCAGAAGCCGCCCTTCGACAATCTCAAGGTCAGGCAGGCGATCGGCCACGCCATCGATCGCAAGACCCTGATCGACGGCGCCATGTTCGGCCTGGGAACGCCCATCGGCTCGTTTTTCCCGCCGCACCACCCCGCCTATATCGACCTGACCGCCGAGTCCGCCTACGATCCGGCACTGTCGAAGAAACTGCTGGCGGAGGCCGGTCATCCCAACGGTTTCAAGACCACGCTGAAACTGCCGCCTCCCGTCTATGCCCGCCGCGGCGGCGAGATCATTGCCGCGGAATTGCGTGAAATCGGCATCGAAGCGGAAATCATTCCGGTGGAATGGGCGCAGTGGCTCGAACAGGTGTTCAAAGGCAGGGATTACGACATGACCATCGTGTCGCACACCGAGCCGAACGACCTCAACATCTTCGCCCGCGACAATTACTATTTCAACTACACCAGCCCGGCCTTCCGTGAGGTGATCAAGCAGATCGAGGCGACCTCCGATAAGGCCAAGCGCACCGAACTCTACCAGCAGGCGCAGAAAATTCTGGCTGCCGACGCCCCGGTCGCCTTTCTCTTCCAGCTGCCGAAAACCGGCATCTGGGATGCCAAGGTCGAGGGACTGTGGGAAAACGGACCCATACCGGCCAATGACCTGACGGCAGTGAAATGGGCGGAATGATAGGTTGATGTATCTGGGTTCTTTCACCCCCCTCTGGGCTGCCGCCCATCTCCCCCACAAGGGGGGAGATCAGCCTACATTGCCGTCTTTGCAAAATCTGAAACGGCTCCTGTTGTGCGAAAGCGTTCATGTCGATGTGATCTCCCCCCTTGTGGGGGAGATGTCCGACAGGACAGAGGGGGGTGAGTATCCCCGTCGCCCATGCTGAACTACGTGTCGAAGCGGATCCTGATCGGCATCCTGACGCTTCTGGCCGCTTCCGTCGTCGTGTTCATCGTGCTGGAGGTCGTGCCCGGGGATCCGGCGCGGCTGATGCTCGGCATGAACGCCACCGAGGAAGCCGTGCGGGCCCTGCAGCAGCAGATGGGGCTCGATCAGCCCCTGCTCGTCCGTTATGCCAGCTGGATCGGCGGGCTCCTCGTCGGCGATTTCGGCAAATCCTACACCTATTCGGTTCCCGTCCTGAACCTCATCACCGAACGCATTGCCGTTTCTCTGCCGCTGGCCCTGATTTCGCTGTTTCTGTCGACAATCATCGCCATTCCTGTCGGCCTGTTTTCCGCGTCGCGGCGCGGCACGATGGCCGACAGCGGCACGATGGCGATTGCGCAGGTCGGCGTTGCCATTCCCAATTTCTGGTTCGCGCTGCTGCTGGTCTATGTCTTCGCCGTCAGCCTGCGCCTCGTTCCGGCGGGTGGCTTTCCCGGCTGGAATGCCGGTATCTGGGCCGGGTTCAAATCGCTGATTCTGCCCTCCATCGCGCTTGGCCTGCCGCAGGCCGCCATCCTTGCCCGCGTCACCCGCTCGGCTCTGCTCGACGTGCTTGGCGAGGACTATATCCGCACGGCGCGGGCCAAGGGCCTCACCCGCCGCAAGGTGCTGTACCGGCACGCCCTGCGCAACGCCCTGATTCCGGTCCTGACCATTCTCGGCCTGCAGTTCGCCTTTCTGCTGGCGGGTACGATCATCATCGAGAATGTCTTCTACCTGCCTGGCCTCGGCCGTCTGGTGTTCCAGGCGATCACCCAGCGCGATCTCATCGTGGTCCAGGGCGTCGTCATGCTGCTGGTCGCCACGGTCATCCTCGTCAATCTTCTGGTCGATCTCTCCTATGCGCTGGTCGATCCGCGCCTGCGGGGCCGCTCATGAGCGCGCCCACGGAATGGCAGGCCAATATCTCGAAGGCCTTTTCCAACCGGTCCTTCGTCATCGGCCTGACGATCACGGTCCTGCTGGCATTGATGGCGGCGCTGTCCTTCGTCTGGACACCCTATGCCGTCGGCTCCTTCGACATTCTCGGCAAGCTGAAACCGTCGTCCTCGGCCCATTGGCTCGGCACGGACCATTTCGGCCGCGATATCCTGTCGATGATCATGGTCGGCAGCCGCAATTCCATCGCCGTGGCCTTTGTCTCCGTCGTCATCGGCGCCGGCATCGGTGTGCCGCTCGGCCTGTGGGCGGCAGCAAGGGGCGGCATGATCGATGAAGCCCTGATGCGCTTCAACGATCTCGTCTTCGCCTTTCCGGCCCTGCTTTCCGCCGTCATGATTACCGCCGTGTTCGGCCCCGGCGCGATCAACGCCATCATCGCCATCGGCATTTTCAACATTCCGGTCTTCGCCCGCGTCGCCCGCGGCGCGGCGCTGTCGCTGTGGCCGCGTGAATATATTCTGGCCGCCCGCGCAGCGGGCAAGAGCAGCCTGCTGATCACCATCGAGCACATCCTGCCCAACATGATGAACATTCTTGTGGTGCAGGGCACCATCCAGTTCTCCCTCGGCATTCTGGCGGAAGCGGGCCTGTCCTATGTCGGCCTCGGCTCGCAGCCGCCGATGCCGAGCTGGGGGCGGATGCTGTTCGAGGCGCAGACCATGATCGGTCTGGCGCCGCACATGGCGCTTTATCCCGGCCTTGCCATCGTCATCACCGTGCTCGGGCTCAATCTTCTCGGCGATGGCCTGCGCGATGTTCTCGACCCGAAAATGCGGCGGGAGCGGTCATGAACCTGCTTGAAATCAGCAAACTGACCCTGCGCATCGGCGCGTTCGAGGCGCTGAAAGGCATCGACCTTTCAGTGAGGACAGGCGAAATCCGCGCGCTTGTCGGCGAATCCGGTTCGGGCAAATCCATGACGGCGCTGAGCATCATGAAGCTGCTTCCGGGCGGTGCGCGCACCGGCGGGCAAATCAACTTCGGCGGCAGGGATCTGCTCACAGCCAGCGAAGCGGAGATGTGCCGCCTGCGCGGCAATGAGATCGGCATGGTGTTTCAGGAGCCGATGACCGCCCTCAACCCGGTCAAGACAATCGGCGAACAGGTGGCCGAAGGCATCAGGCTGCACACCGGCGCAACCCGCGCCGTCGCCGAGGAGCAGACGCACGCCATACTCGACCGGGTCGGCCTGCCCTCGACAACATTTCCCCTCAGCCGCTATCCGCATGAACTGTCCGGCGGCCAGCGCCAGCGCGTGGTGATCGCCATTGCCTGTGCGCTCAAACCGCGCCTGCTGATTGCCGACGAACCCACCACCGCGCTCGATGTCGTCCTGCAGGCGCAGATTCTCGACCTCCTGCAAAGCCTCGTTGACGAGGAACGGATGGGCCTGCTGCTGATCAGCCACGACCTCGCAGTGGTCGCGGGCATGGCTCATTCGATCACCGTGCTGCGGCATGGCGAGGTCATGGACACCGGCGAAACCACGCAGATCCTGAGCGAGCAGACGCATCCCTATACGCGCCAGCTGGCACAGGCCTCCATGCATGTACCGGAGCGCACCGCGCATCACCCGACCCAGGCAACCCCGGATGGCCCATTGCTGGCGATCCGCAACCTCACGCGCACCTATCCGGGCCGCCGCAAGGGATTGTTCGGCCGCGATCCGGATTTCCGGGCGGTGGACGACGTCACTTTCGATATCAAGCCGGGGCAGTCCACGGCCCTTGTCGGGCGGTCCGGCTGCGGCAAGTCCACCCTCGCCCGCATGGTTCTGGCGCTTGTCCGGCCGACTGACGGCCAGATTCATTTCGCCGGGCGGCGCATCGACAAGCTGGCGCCGGACGATCTGCGCCCGGTGCGGCGCAACATGCAGGTGGTGTTTCAGGACCCCTACGGTTCCTTCAATCCGCGCCACAAGGCCGAGCGTCTGATCGCGGAGCCGCTTTATCTGCTCGACCGCGAACTGTCCGACGGCGAGCGGCGCGACCGGGTGCACCGTGCACTGGAGCGGGTCGGCATCCCGCGCGCCGACAAGGACAAATATCCGCACGAGTTTTCCGGCGGCCAGCGCCAGCGGCTCGCCATTGCCCGCGCCATCATCACCGAGCCGAAACTTATTGTCGCCGACGAGCCGGTGTCCGCCCTCGACGTGTCGATCCGCGCGCAGATTCTCGATCTCTTCGCCGACCTCAACGACCGGCTGGGCATCGCCTACCTGTTCATCACCCACGATCTCGCCGTGGCGCGGGCCATCACCGATACGGTCATGGTGATGTCCGAGGGCAAGATCGTCGAGCGCGGCAAGACGGAGGAAATCCTGCGCCAGCCGCTGTCGGAGGCCGGCCGGGCACTGGTCCGCGCCTCACCCGACCTGCACAAGGCTCTCGCCCGCCGGATCACCGAACAGGGCTAAAACAGCCCAAGAAAGAACAACACCAGCAGCACGCCCATGAAAAGCGCGGTTGCAACGCTGTAGACGCGCAGCGCCGCATCGATGTGCGCGGCACCGGCATCGCGATGGCCTGATCCGTTGAGCATCGGCTCGTTGGCAACCACGCCGCCATAGATGCGCGGTCCGGCAAGCGCGACATCGATGGCCCCGGCCATGGCCGCCTCGGGCCAACCGGCATTGGGCGAGCGATGCAGCCGCGCATCGCGCATCATCACGTCGAACGAACGGGCTGCGGCTTTTCCGCCATGCACGATCCACGCGGCCGCAGCGATCAGCAATCCGGTCAGGCGCGCCGGGATCCAGTTGGCGACATCATCCAGCTTGGCGGCGAACCGGCCAAAGTCGCGATGGCGGTCATTGAGATGACCGATCATCGAATCCGCCGTGTTCAGCATCTTGTAGGCGAGAAGCCCCGGCAGGCCGAGCAGCGCAAACCAGAAGGCCGGGGCAATGATCCCGTCTGACGTGTTTTCGGCAAGGCTTTCAATCGCAGCGCGCGTGATGGCCGCCTCGTCGAGCACCTGCGGATCGCGCCCGACAATCATCGACACGGCACGGCGCGCACCCACCAGCCCGTCATTGCGCAGCGCATCGGCAACCCGTGCGACGTGCTCGCCCAGGCTTTTCTGTGCCAGGAAAACCGCGACGATCAGGGCTTCGATCAGCCCGCCGAACGGCGGAATCATCGTCAGCGCCCAATGGATCAGCACGCCGATACCAGCGGCGGCAAGCAGGAGGACGAGCATGGCGAGAAAACCGTTGCGGCGCTTTTCCTCCTCGGTATGCCCGGCCCTGTTGAAACGCTTGTCGATGAAGGCGATGGCCTTGCCGAACAGCACGACGGGATGCGGCACCCGCTGCCACAGCCAGTCGGGATCGCCGACATAACGGTCCGCCAGGAGGGCAAGAAACAGAATCAAAAGGTTGATTTCCATAGATGATTCGATCCCGTTGATTCAAAATCTCAGCTTCGCACAGCGTCCATTGCTATAATGGCACGCTGCCGGAATGTCTCTGCGTCATTCTCATCCAGTGGCAGGCCAAAGCGCAACCACTGCGGTGCATAGGCGAATTTGCGCACCAGCACGTGCTGCGCGCACAAGGCCTCGAACAGGGCATGGGCGCGCCCGTGCTCGACCAGCGCAAACAGATCGGTACCCGCGATTTCCTTCAGGCCGATACCGGAAAAAACCGTGACGAGGACCTCGCGCCGCCGGGTCAGCCGGGCGCTGAAAGCGGCAAGCGCTGACGTGTCGGTAAAGGCGTGCCGGGCAATCGCCAGCGCCGGACCGGAGACGGCCCACGGCCCCATGCGCTCCGTCAGCTTCGCCGCAAACGCCGGGCTGGTCAGGGCAAAACCCAGCCGCAGACCGGCTAGCCCGAAGAACTTGCCGAAGGATTTGAGCACGATCAGGCCATCGCGCCCGCACTGCGCGGCAATGCTTGTTTCGGGATGCGGATCGGCAAAGGCTTCATCGACGATCAGGAAACCGCCCCGTACCTGCAATGTCCCGGCAAGCGCAATCAGCGTGTCCTTCGCAACGATGCGGCCGTCCGGATTGTTGGGATTGACGATCACCACCACTTTGGCGGAGTGCGGAATGCCGGAGACATCGCTGCACGGCGTTACTTTCCAGCCTGTGCGCTCGAACGAGGACTGGTGCTCCTGATAGGTCGGACCGACGATCGCCACCTCGCCGCGATCCGTCAGATCCGGCATGATCTGGATCAGCGCCTGCGTGCCCGGCGCAGCGGCAATGCCTGCGCCCGCCGAGGCGCCGTAGTAAACACGGGCTGCCTCGAGCGCCGCTGCCAGCAGGTTTTCATCGGGCAGACGGTTCCACACGTCCGGATGAATGGATGGCAGCGGAAAGGCCTCCGGGTTGATGCCGGTGGACAGGTCAATCCAGTCTTCACGCCGCCCGCCAAACCGGCTTATGGCGCGATCAAGCGCGCCGCCATGCTCAATCTGCATCATCCGGCCATATCGATCATATGCATGTAGGAACCCGATACCGAGCCGACCCGCAGGCCCGCCTCGCCGAGATCTTCGCCCAGCGCATCGCGGACGCGAAACAGCCGCGCGGCGTCCCCTTCGCGCACAATGCTGGCATAGTGGAATTCATGCGCGGTGAAGGGAAAGGGAAACGGCGAAGCCGCCAGCGGCTCGATCCGGCGGTAGCCCAGATGCATCCGGCGCTCGGCAAAGCTGGTCTGCAGCGGCAGCAGGCCGAGCATGCCATGGGCTTTCCCGGCGGCATCCTCGATGCTTTCACCCAGCACCATGTAGCCGCCGCATTCCCCGTAGATCGGGATGCCGCGCTGCGCCGCCTGGCGGATACCGGCGGTAAAATTGGCAGCCGCCGCCAGCTGTTCCGCATAAAGTTCGGGATAGCCGCCGGGCAGATAGACCGCATCGCTGTCCGCTGCCGGGGCTTCGTCGTTCAGCGGCGAAAAGAAACTGATCTGCGCACCGCGGCGGCGCCAGCCATCGAGCAGATGCAGGTAGGAAAAGGCAAAGGCATTGTCGCGCGCCACTGCAATGTGCTGGCCGAGCGGCGGCACGCGCGCAATATTGGCCATGGAGGCGACGGGCCCCAGACGCCCGGCGATCTGCTGCAGCGCGGCAAGATCGATCTGCCTCCCCATGACCTCGCCCGCATGGGCCATGAACGCATCGAGCGCGCAATGCTCCCCCGCCTGCACCAGCCCGAGGTGACGCTCCGGCAGATGCAGCCTCGGGTCGCGCGCAATGACGCCGAGAACCGGAATGCCGACCGGCTGCAGCGCGGCGCGCAGCATGGCCTCGTGCCGTGCGCTGCCGACGCGGTTGAGCACGAGACCCGCGATCATCAGCGTGCGGCGGAAATCCCGGAAGCCGCTGACCACGGCGGCAATCGAATGCGACTGCTTTGCGCAGTCGAGCACCAGAATGACCGGCAGCGACAGGCGCACGGCGAGATCGGCCGCCGATCCCTTGCCGTCCAGCGCACCGTCGAAAAGCCCCATCATGCCCTCGACCACCAGCGTCTTGCCGCCTTCCGCATGACGCGATGCCAGCGCGCTGATCAGGTCGGGCCGCATGGCCCAGGGATCAAGATTGATGCAGGGCACACCGCTGGCCACGCTGTGATAGGCCGGATCGATATAGTCGGGGCCCGCCTTGGCCGGCGCGATTTTCACGCCGCTGTCGCGCAGCGCGCGCAGCAAACCCAGCGTTACCGTGGTCTTGCCGCTTCCCGAAGCCGGGGCGGCGATGACAAAGCCCTTCATCCCGCATCCTTTTCGCGGCGCGTTCCCAGCGGATCGACCTGCAGCACACGCCCGTCCAGTGCCCCCAGCCAGTCGAGCGCATTGCGCAGGCGCACCACTTCGCCGATGACAACGATGGCGGGCGGGCGCAGTCCCGCCTGTTCCACAGCGTTCTCGGCCTGCGCAAGGGTTGTTTCCAGCACTGTCTGCGCGCCCGTCGTGGCATTGCAGACAAAGGCCATGGGTTCGTCCTTCGCGCGGCCCGCCGCCATCAGCTTGGCGGCGATCACGCCGATATGCTTCATCGCCATGTATATGACGATGACGGACGAACCCTTGGCGATGCTCGCCCAGTCCATCGTATCGGGAATGAGACCCGTCGCGTCGTGGCCGGTCAGGAAGGTCACGCTCTGGTTGGTCTCGCGGTGGGTCACCGGAATGCCCGCATAGGCGAGCCCGCCGATACCGGCGGTGATTCCCGGCACGATGCGGAAGGGAATGCCATGCTCGACCAGCGTCAGCGCTTCCTCCCCGCCCCGGCCGAAGACGAAGGGATCACCGCCCTTCAGGCGCAGCACCCGCTTGCCGGCCTTGGCCAGTTCCACCAGACGCAATGAGATATCGCGCTGCTGCGGCGAAGGCTTGCCGCCGCGCTTTCCGGCATATTCGAGTTCCGCGTCCGCACGGGCAAAGGAAAGGCATTCCTCGTTGACCAGCGCGTCATAGACAATGGCATCGGCCTGTTCGAGCGCATTGACCGCATGCAGCGTCAAGAGCCCGGGATCACCCGGCCCGGCCCCGACAAGCCAGACATGACCCGTTTCGAACTTCGGCAATTTTGACGTCACTGCGCTCATCGCGCTCCCCGTATCTGTTGCATCGCGCATAGCATAATTTTCCGCATCGCAAGCATGAACTTATCGGAAAAATCATGCAACTCTATCCCAAGCTGGTCTATAAGACGCGCATGAGCGACGAACCCGATGCCGGATTGCGAAAACCAGACGATGCCAACCCTGCTCCCCTGCGCCGGGGCTGGACCACGGGTGCCTGTGCGACCGCCGCAACCAAGGCCGCGCTGATTGCCCTGATCACGGGTGAATTTCCCGATCCGGTCGCCATCATCCTGCCAAAGGGCGAGGTCCCGCATTTTCCGCTGGCGCTCGAATCAATCGGCGACGGCTATGCCATCGCCGGGATCGTCAAGGATGCCGGCGATGACCCTGACGTTACCCATGGCGCCACCATCATCTCCACGGTCCATCCCGCCGCGCCCGGCAGCGGTATCCGGTTTGTCGCAGGCGAAGGCGTTGGCACCGTCACCCTGCCGGGCCTGCCGATTCCGCCGGGTGAAGCGGCCATCAACCCCGTCCCGCGCGCCATGATGACCGCCATCTGCGAGGAAATCTGCGCCCAGTACGACCTGCCCGCCGATCTTGTCGTGACCATCTCCGTGCCGGAGGGCGAGGAACTGGCGAAGAAAACCTGGAACCCGCGCCTCGGCATCATCGGCGGCATTTCCATTCTCGGCACGACGGGCATCGTCCACCCCTTCTCCTGCGCGGCATGGATCCATTCGATCCATCGCGGCATCGACGTATCCCGCGCCGCAGGGCTTACCCATGTGCTGGCGGCAACCGGTTCGACCTCGGAGGATGCGGCGCAGGCGATCTACGATCTGCCAGATATCGCGCTGCTTGACATGGGCGATTTCGCCGGGGGGCTCCTCAAATATCTGCGGGTTCACCCCATCGACAGGCTGACCATCGCGGGCGGCTTCGCCAAGCTGACCAAGCTGGCACAGGGCGCGCTCGACCTGCACTCCGCCCGCAGCCAGGTCAGCATGGCATTTCTGGCCGACGAAGCGGAAAAGCTTGGTTTCGACAAGGATATGAGGGAGCGGATTCTGAATGCCAACACCGCGCAGGAAGTGCTTGAAATGACTCAAGGGTTTGGCATCGACTTGCCGAAGTCCATCGCCGAAAAAGCCAAGGCCGTGGCGCTCGCCACCCTCAGGGGTGCGCCTGTCGCGGTGGAAATAATCGTGACCGACCGCAAGGGGACAATCCTTGCCCGCCTCTGATCGTCCTGTGCTTATCCTCGGCGGCACGGCGGAAGCGGTCAAGCTTGCCGCCGCGCTTGTCGCCCTTGGCTATCGGACAATCTCATCGCTGGCAGGCCGCACCAGCAATCCCGGCAGGATCGACGGCGACGTGCGCACCGGCGGTTTTGGCGGCGCGGACGGCCTTGCCGCCTATATCCGCAGGGAAGGCATCGCCCTGCTCGTCGATGCGACCCACCCCTTCGCCACGCAGATATCGGACAATGCGCGCGCGGCGGCGGATGCCACGGGCGTTCCCTTCGTGCGGCTGGAACGGCCGGACTGGCAGCGCAAGCCCGGCGATGCCTGGACCAGCGTCACAAGCCTTGAAGAA
Source organism: Phyllobacterium sp. NPDC097923 (assembly GCF_044760925.1). NCBI lineage: Bacteria > Pseudomonadati > Pseudomonadota > Alphaproteobacteria > Hyphomicrobiales > Phyllobacteriaceae > Phyllobacterium > Phyllobacterium sp. NPDC097923. The sequence continues at coordinate 2,189,450 of NZ_JBIWBL010000001.1, forward strand.
GCGGTTTGCGCCATTCCCGCAAAGGCCCGGATATTGCTGGCGCTCGGCCGCCAGCACATCGCTCCCTTCTCCAGACGAAGCGACGTGTACTTCGTCGTGCGCATGATCGATCCGCCGGAAACGCCGCTCGACCTCCACGATTTCGAGCTGGAACTATCCAAGCCGGGCAAGAAGGATGAGGAAGCCGCGTTTCTCAGCCGCAAGCGCCTCACCCATATCGTCTGCCGCAACTCCGGCGGCGCCGCATCCTATGCCAAGATCGCCGCGGCGCGGGAGCTTGGCTTGCCCGTCATCATGATCGAGCGGCCGCACCGCCCCACCGGTCACACCCTGCCCGACACATCAGGCGTTCTGCGGTTTATTGAGGAAACGCTGGGCTAGCGGGAAAGGTGTTGGGCATGGCTCGTGGTGCGTGGTTCGACAAGCTCACCATGAGGGATGGAGTGGGCTGCAGGGAGCTATGTTCTGCAAAGTCTGCGATTCGCCTTGCAGGCAACCATCTCCCTCATGGTGAGCTTGTCGAACCACGCACCCACCAGAATGCCAACTATTCCGAGCGTGACCGCAAGGTGTGGCTGTGATCCTTGTGGTAAAGCGCGGAATCGCGGAACGCATCCGCCGACAGGCCCTTGCCGACAAAGATCATGGCCGAGCGCGTCAGGCCCGACTCCCGCACTTTTCCGGCAATATCCGCCAGCGTGCCGTGAATGAACTGTTCATCCGGCCAGCCGACGCGGTAGGCCACGATGACGGGGCAATCGGCGCCGTAGAGCGGCACAAGATCGGTCTCGATCCGCTGAAGGTTGCGGATGGAAAGGTGAATGACAAGCGTCGCGCCGGATTTGCCCAATGTCACGAGATCCTCGCCCTCCGGCATGGCCGAGGACTTCATCGAGGTGCGGGTGAGGATGATGGTCTGGCACACTTCGGGAACCGTCAGTTCCTTTTTCAACGCAGCGGCGGCGGCGGCAAAGGCCGGAACCCCCGGCGTCACGTCATAGTCGATGCCGAGCGCATCGAGCCGCCGCATCTGCTCGGCCACCGCGCCATAAATGGAGGGATCGCCGGAATGCACCCGCGCCACGTCCTTGCCTTCCGCATGCGCCCGCTCGAATTCGGCGATGATCTCGTCCAGCGTCAGTGACGAGGTATCGACAACGCGCGCGCCCTCCGGCACCTCGGCCACCATTTCCGGCGGCACCAGCGATCCCGCGTAGAGGCAGACCGGGCAGGACTGGATCAGTTTCAGGCCGCGCACGGTGATGAGATCGGGGGCGCCGGGGCCGGCGCCTATAAAATGAACCGTCATTGTCTATCTCTTTCTTGCCAATGCAGCCGTTGCATGGGCGGATTTTGTCTTACCGATCACCAGCGCGCCGTCCGGTCCCGCAGCGGCAAGCGCTGCCGCTTCCGCGACGCCGTGGTTGCCTGTCAGTTCGAAGACACGCCGGGACGGATTGGCAAGGCGGGGCGTTTCCCGTTCCAGGGTTGCCGCATCGAAGCACAGGAAAGGCAATTGCCAAAGCGCAGCAAGCGCAACCATCGCCGGTTCAGCCGCGCGCGCATCGAGGGAATGGATACCTGTGAGATCGCCGGGCTTTACCCCGCCCGCATGCAGCACCGACTCGGCAAGGCTGCGCAGTTCCGCCGGATCGCATCCCCGCTCGCATCCAAGGCCCAGCGTGTAACGGGCTGCGCTCTCCGGCTCTTTAACCATCAATGCTGCTTGTGAAGCTCTTCCGGCGTCACGCCCAAAAGATCGGCCGTGCGGCGGATGAGATTGGCTTCCTTCGGATCGAGATCGTCATCGGCATTGGCGATCGTCAGCAGGTGCCGCAGCAGCATGACCTTGCGCTCGAACGGCACATCGGCAAAAGCCAGCGCCGCCTGCTCGCTGGAGGTCTCGTAGCCGAAATCCTTCAGATAGTCGGCCACTTCGCCGAATTCTTCGGGAGCAATGCCGAAATCATTGGAGGCAATGCGCAGGATCGCCGCATATTCCGACTTTTCGGTCTTGCCGTCAGCCAGCGCCACATGCATCAGAAGCAGGAGCTCCGCCGTCAGGACCGGGTCATCGGCAACCTTCTGCACGGCACTCTTTGCGCCAAGAAATGCGGTGATGCGATCAAAGATGCTCTCGCTCATTGTACCCCCAAACTGTCTTCACGCGATAGATCGCAGCCCCGGCGGCTGAATTCAAGTGCGCAAACAACACACTAGAATGCGATTCGCACAAGCGGATCGGCTCAGCATTGAAATGTTCTCGCCAAAGCCGAAATTCCCTCTATGGTCCGGCGCATTCTCAAAGAGTCTCCCGCCATGCCCGCCTTCTTCGACAATGTTCCCGTACTTCTGATCCTTGCCGGCTTTGCCGCCGGTTTCATCGATTCCATTGCCGGAGGCGGCGGCCTGATCACCGTTCCGGCCCTGCTTCTGGCCGGCCTCTCGCCGGTGGAATCGCTGGGGACCAACAAGCTGCAATCGCTGTTCGGTTCCACCTCGGCAACCATAGCCTATGCCCAAAAGGGCCATGTGAACCTGAAGAAGCAGCTTCCATCGGCGTTCATGTCGTTCCTCGGTGCGGTGGCGGGTGCCCTCCTCGCCGGCTTTCTGCCCGGCGATCTCCTGCGCGCCTTCCTGCCCGTGCTGCTGATCGCCATCGCGCTGTATTTTGCCCTGAAGCCCAACATGGGCGATATCGACCGCGCCCACCGGATGACGCCGTTCCTGTTCGGCCTGGCCATCGTTCCCTTAATCGGATTTTACGACGGCGTGTTCGGACCGGGCGCCGGTTCGTTCTTCATGCTCAGTTTTGTCTCGCTGGCCGGTTACGGCCTGCTGAAGGCTACGGCTCACACGAAACTGCTCAACCTTGCCTCCAATCTCGGTGGCTTCGCCACCTTCGCCTTTCTCGGCGTCATCAACTGGAAGGTCGGCCTGTGCATGGGTGTCGCCCAGTTCATCGGCGCGCGGGTTGGTGCGGGGCTGGCGATGAAGAACGGCGCGAAAATCATCAAGCCGCTGCTGGTGATCGTCTGCCTGGCGCTGGCGACAAAGCTGCTTCTGGACCCGAACAATCCGATCCGCCTGTGGCTCGCCACGCTGTTTTAGCAGCGTGGCGTGAACATCGCCTCTAAAATTCGATGCCCTTCTGCGCCTTGATACCGGAACGGAAGGGATGCTTGATCATTTCCATCTCGGTGACGAGATCGGCAAACTCGATCAGTTCGTCCTTGGCATTGCGCCCGGTGATGATCACGTGCTTCATGTGCGGCTTCTGCTTGAGCACATCGATGATTTCCTCCACCGGCAGATAGTCGTAGCGCAGCGCGATGTTCAGCTCATCGCACAGGACAAGATCGGTTTCGTCATCGAGGATCATTGTCTTCGCCTGTTCCCAGGCATCCCGGGCCATGGCGATATCGCGGGCGCGGTCCTGCGTTTCCCACGTAAAGCCCTCACCCATGGCCGAGATGGTCACCTGCTCGGGAAACTTCTCCAGAACCCAGCGCTCGCCGGTATCCCATGATCCCTTGACGAACTGGATCACGCCGATCTTCATGCCGTGGCCGAGCGCCCGAAACACGACGCCGAAACCGGCCGTCGATTTGCCCTTGCCCTTGCCGGTATTGACGATGACCAGTCCCTTTTCATCGGTCTTGGTGGCAAGGATCTTGTCGCGCACGGCCTTCTTCTTGCGCATCTTGTCGGCGTGGCGCGCGTTGACTTCCTCTTCGGTCAGGTTCAACAGTTTCTGTGATTTTTCAGCCATTTGGCGTCTCCTTCCGAATCATTGTCTCAGGCGGCAAGCATGCCGAGTTCATAGCGCGCCGAGTTCGACCGCGGGGTCCAGAAGCCGCGCTGCACGGCCTCCTCCAGCTTTTCGGCGATATCCCGCAGCGCATGCGGGTTCTTGTCTTTCAGGAATGTCCGCACATCCTCGTCCATCAGGAACGCCTGATAGACCGCCTCGAAATGGTGCGTGCGCACGGCGCCCGTCGTGGCGGCGAAGGCGAAGAGATAGTCGACCGTTGCCGCCATCTCGAATGCACCCTTATAGCCATGGCGCATAACCCCGGCGATCCACTTCGGATTGGTCACGCGGCCGCGCACGGTTCGCCCGATTTCCTCTTCGAGCGTACGGATGACAGGCTTTTCAGGACGCGAATGATCATTGTGGTAGATGGCTGGACGCTCGCCCGACAATTGCTCGACCGCCGCCGACATCCCGCCCTCGAACTGATAGTAATCGTCGGAGTCGAGCAGGTCGTGCTCGCGGTTGTCCTGATTCTGCACCACGGCCTCAACGGTGCGCAGGCGCTCTTCGAGAAGACCGCGCTCCGCCTTGCCCTCTTCCCCCGCGCCATAGGCATAACCGCCCCAGACCAGCCATGCCTCGGCAAGGTCGTCGCGCTTGTCCCAGGCCTTTTCGTCAATCAGCGCCTGCAGGCCGGCACCATAGGCACCGGGCTTTGAACCGAACACGCGAAAGCCCGCCCGCTGCTTTGCCGTCTTCTCGTCGGCTCCCTCCGCCACAAGCCGCGCCTGTTCGCTGCGCATGCGCAGGGCAATGGGATTGTCTTCCGCGTCTTCGGGCAAGGCGCCGACCGCCCGCACCGCCGTGTCGAACAGTGCGATCTGGTCGGGGAAAGCATCGCGGAAAAAGCCGGAGATGCGCAGGGTCACGTCGACGCGCGGACGGCCAAGCACGGCAGGCGGAATGATCTCGTATCCCGTGACACGCCGCGAAGCCATGTCCCAGACCGGTTTGACCCCGATCAGGGCCAGCGCCTGCGCAATATCGTCGCCGCCGGTGCGCATGTTTGATGTACCCCAGGCGGTCAGCCCCAGCGATGTCGGCCACTCCCCATGATCCTGCGTATAGCGGCGGATCAACAGCTCAGCCGATTTCTGCCCAAGCTCCCATGCGGCGGGTGTCGGTACGGCGCGGCTGTCGACGGAAAAGAAATTGCGTCCGGTCGGCAGAACGTCCGGACGTCCGCGCGTCGGTGCGCCTGACGGCCCCGGCGCCACAAAGCGTCCGTTCAGCGCCGTCATGAGCCCGGTCATTTCGGCTGCGCCGCAGGCCATCACAGCCGGATGCAGGGTTGCGCGGATACCGTCCAGAACCGTTTGCGTCGCCTGCCAATCCCCGGGACAGGCGGTTTCACCGGCCACCAGCCTGGCGGCCAGCAACTCGATGCGCTCCACCGTATCACCGGCAATGCGCCAGGGATCGCTGGTGACAGCGTTCAGAATTATGGGCCGTTCCGCGCTCCAAGGTGCGGCCATATCGCAATCCAGCGGATCGAAACCGGCAAAGCCGAGATCAGCAGCGATGGCGCGCTGCAGGCTTTGATCGGCGCCAACACCCGAACCGCGCGGCACGCGCGCCAGCGCGACCACCAGATCGGTGAGCAGGCGCCCTTCCGGCGACAGGCCGAAAATATGCAACCCGTCGCGTATCTGCATCTCCTTGAGGTCGCAGAGATAGGCATCGAGCTTCTGCAGGGCGAGATCGTCGGGATCGTGATCGTGAATGCCCGCATCGCTGTCGAGACCGATATCGCGCACGAGATCAAGAATCTGCACCTTCAGCCGCACGAGGCGGCGCGGATCGACGCCGGACGCTTCGTAATATTCGTCGACCAGCGCTTCGAGGTCCTTCAGCGGCCCGTAGCTTTCGGCCCGGGTCAAAGGCGGTGTCAGGTGATCGATAATGACGGCGGCGGAGCGGCGTTTTGCCTGTGTACCCTCGCCCGGATCGTTGACGATGAACGGATAGATATGCGGCACCGGCCCCAGCACCGCCTCGGGGAAACAGGTTTCCGACAGCGCCAGCGCCTTGCCCGGCAGCCATTCGAGATTGCCGTGTTTGCCCACATGCACGATGGCATGTGCATCGTAGACACCGCGCAGATAGGCATAGAAGGCGAGATAGCCGTGCGGCGGCACCAGATCGGGTGAGTGATAGGTGTCCTTCGGATCGATATTGTAGCCGCGTGCCGGCTGGATGCCGACCAGCACCGCGCCGAACCGGCTGAGCGGCAGCGCAAAGCCGCGCGCCGCATCGAGGAAGAACGGATCGGCATCCGGCGCACCCCAGCGCGCCGTCACCTTCTCCTGAATCACCTGGGGAAGCGATTGAAAGAAGCTGTTGTATTGATTGAGCGAAATCGTCTCGCGGATGGCGCGCCCGTCGCTGGCCGCATTGGTCGGGCCCGCCATCAGATGGTTGATCAGCGCTTCGCCATCGGCGGGCATATCGGCGATATCGTATCCGGCATCACGCATGGATTTCAGCACCTGCCATGTACCGGCAGGAGTGTCGAGCCCGACGCCGTTGCCAAGCCGTCCGTCCCGGTTGGGATAGTTGGACATGACAAGCGCAACGCGGCGCTCATTCGGCTTGCTTGTGCGCAGGCGTGCCCAGTTCGCCGCGAGATCGGCGACGAAGGCGACACGGTCGGCCTGCGGTTCATGCATGACGATATTGGCCTGCACCGCCTCGTCGAAATGCTGCGCCGACTTGAATGAGACCGCACGCGACAAAACCCGGCCATCCACCTCGGGCAGGGCAACATTCATCGCCAGGTCGCGGGCGGAAAGCCCCTGATCGGACAGGCGCCACTGCTCGGCGCTGGAGCCGGAGAAGATGACCTGCAGCACCATCGCGCCATCATGTTCAAGCACGGTCGGCTTGCGCGCGGAACCGGGTGCAGACACGGCAAACCCCGTGGCATTCAACACCACGGCGGGCGGTGCTTCGGCAAAGATGCTCTCCAGCGTGGCGATGGAAACCGGATCCTTCAGGCTGGAGACAAACACCGGCAGCGGATTGAGCCCCTTGGCGCGCAACGCATCAAGCAAAGCCGCCACAGGCTGGGTCTGGCCGCTTTGCACCAGCGCCCGGTAGAAGCAGATGGCAATGACAGGCGCGCCATCCGTCCAGTCAAGCCGCATCGCGTCCAGCGAGGGTGCTGAATTGCCGGGCCACCACAACCCCGCCTTGAGCAGGGGCGCGGCCTCCTGCGGCTTCTCGCCGGAAAAAATCAGCGCCGCGCAATAATCGAGGAAACGCTGGGCATTCTGCGCCCCGCCCTCCAGCAGATAATGCCAGAGCGCATCGCGGTCGGGCCGGGCGACGGTTGAAAACCGGTCGAGCCCCGGATCGGGCTTGTCGTCTCCCGGCAACACCGCAAGCTGCACCTTGTGATTGATGGCGCAGGCATGCAGCGCTTCGAGGCCATAGGGCCAGTAGCTCTCGCCGCCGATCACCCGCACGACGATCAGCCTGGCATGCCGCGCTGTCCGCTCGACATAGGCATCGACGGACATCGGGTGCGACAGGCTCATCATATTGGCAAGGCGCAGCGAAACTGCACCATCGCCCTGCCGCCGTGCGGCGGCAAGGCTCGCCAGCTCCGTATCGGCGGCGGACAGGAACAGCACATCTCCCGGCGTCTGGCCGAGGTCGATGGCCTCGGTGCCTTCAGCGATGGTGCCTTTCTGGGCAAGCAGGAGATGCATTCAATATCCTATCGTCAGGCAGCGGCAGCGGCGGTGACCGCCGATGTGATGGCGTCATTGTCGATATCGTGCAGTCCGATGACGACGAGACGGGTCTGCCGTTCCTCGCCCGGATTCCACGCACGGTCGAAGTAATGCTCGATGCGCGTTCCGACGGCCTGCACCACCAGCCGCATCGGCTTGCCGGGAACATCGGCAAAGCCTTTGAGGCGCAGGATGTCGTGATCGGCAATCACGGCCTTCAGCTTCTCGACAAAGTTTTTGGGTTCGGCCACCGGACCAAGCCCGACAACAAAGCTCTCGAATTCGTCATGGTCGTGCTCTTCGCCCGCTTCATGCTCCATTTCATGGTGCGACTTGCGGTTGGCGATGTCCTCTTCAGTGCCGACGCCGAGACCGAGCAGCAGTTCATTGCTGAGCTTGCCGAAGCTGGCCGACACCATGTTGAGCGAACGCGACGAACGGCTCTGCACATCGCCGCGCACGCCGTCGAGCTGCTTGTCGCTGATCAGGTCGCTCTTGTTCAGGACGATCAGGTCGGCGGCGCGGATCTGGTCCTCGAACAGTTCTTCAAGCGGGCTGTCATGGTCGAGCGATTCATCCTGGATGCGCTGGGCATCCACCTTGTCGTGGTCATCGGCAAAGCGGCCTTCGGACACGGCGGAAGCGTCGATCACGGTGACGACACCGTCAACCGTCACCTGCGTCTTGATCTCCGGCCAGTTGAAGGCTGCAACCAGAGGCTGCGGCAGCGCGAGGCCCGAGGTCTCGATGACGATATGGTCCGGACGGTCCGGACGGTCGAGCAGCTTGGTCATGGTCGGGATGAAATCATCGGCCACGGTGCAGCAGATGCAGCCATTGTTCAACTCGATCACATCCTCGTCCCGGCAGGCTTCGATGCCGCAGCCCTTCAGCAGGCCGCCGTCGACGCCGAGATCGCCGAACTCGTTGATTATGAGCGCAATGCGCTTGCCATTGGCATTTTCGAGCAGATTGCGGATCATCGTGGTTTTGCCCGAACCGAGAAAACCGGTGATGACCGTCGCTGGAATCTTCTGACCCTGCATATTCCTATCCCTTCATGGTGAGCGGCAGCCCGGCTGCCACGAAATAGACTGTTGCCGCGGCCTGCGCCACGGCCTGATGGAGACGTCCGGCATGGTCGCGAAAATCGCGCGCCATGCGGTTCTCCGGTACAATGCCGAGACCCACTTCGTTCGAAACCAGAACGATCGAGCCTTGAAGTTTCGGCAGCGCTTGCATGAGCTGCCGTGTCTCGGCGGTGATATCGCGCTCGGCCATCATCAGATTGGTCAGCCAGAGCGTCAGGCAATCGACAAGGATCGCTTTGTCCGTGGCCGCAACCCCCTGCAGGGTGTCCACCAGATCGAGCGGCTCTTCGATGGTGTGCCAGGATGAACCGCGCTGCGCCTTGTGCAGGTCGATGCGGACAGACATTTCCTCGTCCCAGGACCTGCCGGTTGCGAGATAAACGGGCTCAAGGCCGGAAGCCATGATCAGGCCTTCGGCAAAGCTGGACTTGCCCGAGCGGGCACCGCCGAGAATGAAGGTCACGCCGTGATTCAGCTGGGGCATCGCCGTCACTGCAATCGCGATGATCCGTCAGGTACGATCAAGCGGAATGCGGGCGGGGAAACGAGCGCGTATACAATGCGAGCAGCCATAACAACCTCCGTGCTGGGCCTGAAGGGACACGACCCTTCGGTTCTTGGGCAGGATTACCCCGAGCGCTTCCTGGGAAACGCTCTATGACTGGCAGGTCTCCTGGCTCGCGGGTCACAGGATGAATGCTGCCTTCCCGGTTTCCCAGTGGCTGCCTTCTGCATATGCGTCAGGCTTTGCATTGATCCTCGCCGCTCTACAGTCGCGGGGTCGGCTGCGGTGGGGTCGCCCTTGAGGGTACAACCGTCGCATTCCCTTTTGATCCCTTGGCCTTTGGCCAATATGGGAACCAATCATGGCTGGGACGTTATTCACCCCCCACGGGAAATGTCAATGGAATCCGCACGGTTTGCTCAGGGAGTAGTGGGTGGTTCGACAAGCTCACCATGAGGGAGGTGGAGGATTGCAGGGGATATGTTCTGCAATCTCCGCGATTAGCATTGCAGCCCACCCATCCCCTCATGGTGAGCTTGTCGAACCACGCACCGCAGCACATGCGAGCAGCGCATCCACATCCAGCACTGTTTCAAGCTCGGCGGCGACACTATCCAGCGCGGCATCCACCCCGGCCTTGTAGTCGAATGCTTCAGCGGCAATGCCCATCGTGCCCAGCAGCGCGGCGCGAAACCGGTCCGCCCCGAAAAGCCCATGCAGATAGGTGCCGAAAACCTTGCCGTCCGCCGATATGGCACCGTCGTCGACGCCGTTGATGCGCACGGCGGGGCGCGAACAGTCCGGGCCGGTCGTCCGGCCCAGATGAATCTCGTAGCCATCCAGCGGCAGGTCGAATGGCAGCGACTGCGCCGCCACATTGCGCACGGTCTTTTCCGGCTCCATCACCGTATCGATATCGAGATGCCCGAGCCCTGCCGTCTCCGTCACGCTGCCCTCGATGCCGTCGGGATCGCGCACCGTTCTGCCCAGCATCTGGAAACCGCCGCATATGCCGATGATATGGCCGCCGCGCCGCCGGTGCAGGTCGAGATCCCTGTCCCAGCCATTCTCGCGGAAGCGCAGGAGGTCGCCGATGGTGGATTTGGACCCCGGAATGATGACCAGTCCCGCATCGGCAGGCAGCCGCTCGCCGCTGCGCACCATCACCACATCCACCTGCGGTTCGGCCATCAGCGGGTCGAGATCGTCGAAATTGGCGATGCGGTCGAGCACCGGCACGGCGATCTTCAGCGCCCGGCCCTCGCCCTTCACCAGACGTTCCAGCACGACGGAATCCTCCGCCGGCAGCCGCGCCGCGTCCTTCAGCCATGGCACCACGCCGAAAGACGGCCAGCCGGTGAACTGGGTTATGGCTTTCAGGCCGTCATCGAACAGCGAGACGTCGCCACGAAACTTGTTGATGATATAGCCGGCAATCATCTCCCGGTCTTCCCGCTGCAGGATCGCATGGGTGCCGACGAGCGAGGCGATCACCCCGCCGCGATCGATATCGCCGACCAGCACCACGGGAACATTGGCGCGGATGGCAAAGCCCATATTGGCGATATCGCCCGCCCGCAGGTTGATTTCGGCGGGAGACCCCGCCCCCTCGACGATGACCAGATCGGCACCTTCACGGACGATGTCCCACGACGCCATGACCGCATCGAGCAGCTGCGCCTTGAATGTCTGGTAATCACGCCCCTTGGCCTGGCCCCAGACTTTGCCCTGCACGATGATCTGGCTGCCGGTCTCCGATTGCGGTTTCAAGAGCACCGGGTTCATGTGCACCGAGGATGGCACGCCGCAGGCGACGGCCTGCAGCCACTGCGCCCGCCCGATCTCGCCGCCATCGTCGCTCACCGCCGCATTGTTCGACATGTTCTGCGGTTTGAACGGCCGAACCGTCAATCCGCGGTTGCGCGCAAGCCGGCAAAGTCCGGCCACCAGGACGGATTTACCAACATCTGACCCTGTTCCCTGCAACATGATTGCGTGCGTCATGGGCTTTGAGTAGCGGATATGTCTTTCTCTTCCTAGCCCCCGGCAAAACCTATCTGAATCGTTGCGCGGCCCCGCGCTTGCGATAGAGTGGAAATCAAGAGGAATACAGGGAGGTTATCATGGATGCGGTCGTTGATACGGCGTCCGGCCAGTTCGAACTCAACGAGGATCAGCTGGCGATTCAGGACATGGCGCGCGCCTTCGCGGCGGACCGCGTGGCACCGAACGCGCTGGCCTGGGACCGGGACAAGCATTTTCCCGCCGATGTGATTCGCGAGACCGGCCCGCTCGGCATGGGCGGCATCTACACCAAGGAAGAATTCGGCGGTTCGGGACTGAAACGGCTTGATGCCGTGCTGATCTTCGAAGCCCTGTCGGCCGCCTGCCCGGCCTTCTCCGCCTTCATCTCGATTCACAACATGGCGACATGGATGATCGATCTCTACGGCAATGACGAACAGCGCCAGCGCTTCGTGCCGCAGCTGACCTCGATGGAATGGCTGGCGAGCTATTGCCTGACCGAGCCCAATTCCGGCTCGGATGCCGCCGCCCTCAAGACCCGCGCGGTGCGGGACGGCAACCACTATGTCCTCAACGGCGCCAAGCAGTTCATATCAGGTGCCGGCGATACCGATCTTTACGTCACCATGGTGCGCACCGGCGAGGATGGCCCGAAGGGCATTTCGACCCTCATCATCCCGAAGGATGCGCCCGGCCTGTCCTTCGGTGCCAATGAACACAAGATGGGCTGGAACGCCCAGTCCACCCGGCAGGTGATTTTCGACAATTGCCGCGTTCCCGTGGAAAACCGCCTCGGGGCGGAAGGTGATGGCTTCAAGATCGCCATGGGCGGGCTCGATGGCGGACGCCTCAACATTGCCGCCTGCTCGCTCGGCGGCGCCCAGTCCGCCCTCGACAAGGCGGTCGGCTATGCGTCCGAGCGCAAGGCGTTCGGCAAGGCGATCAACCAGTTCCAGGCGCTGCAGTTCAAGCTGGCGGACATGGAAACGGAACTCTCGGCGGCACGCGTCCTGCTGTACACCGCTGCGTCAAAACTCGACCGCAAGGCGCATGATGCATCGAAATGGTCGGCCATGGCCAAGCGCTTCGTCACTGACACGGGTTTCAATGTTGCCAATGACGCCCTGCAGATCCATGGCGGCTACGGCTACCTGCACGATTACGGCGTGGAGAAGCTGGTGCGGGACCTGCGCGTCCACCAGATTCTGGAAGGCACCAATGAAATCATGCGGGTAATCATTTCCCGCTCGATGATGGGTCGCTGAACCACACCGCATCCGACACACAAGAACGCTATCAGGGAGAATGCTGCGATGACGACAGTCGCTTTTATCGGTCTTGGCCATATGGGCAACCCCATGGCCGCCAATCTGGTCAAGGCAGGCCATACGGTGCTGGGTTTTGACCTGTTGCCGGACAATCTCGCAACCGCCAAAGCCAATGGTGTGGGCATCGCGGCAAGCGCGCTTGCTGCCGTTGCGGATGCCGATGTCGTCATCACCATGCTGCCCGCAGGCAAGCACGTCCTGTCCGTCTATGCGGAGATCGCCGGAAAAGCCAAACCCGGCGCGCTGCTCATCGATTCCTCGACCATCGATGTCGATTCCGCCCGCAAGGCGCATGAGACCGCCAAAGCCCATGGCCTGCTCTCGGTCGACGCCCCGGTCTCCGGCGGCATCGGCGGTGCGGCAGCGGGAACCCTGACGTTCATGGTGGGCGGTGCGGCTGATGCATTCACTGTTGCCGAGCCGATCCTGAAACCCATGGCAGGCCGCATCGTCCATTGCGGCGAGCCCGGCGCCGGTCAGGCCGCCAAGATCTGCAACAACATGATCCTTGGCATTTCCATGATCGGGGTCAGCGAAGCCTTCACCCTGGCAGAAAAACTCGGCCTGTCGCATCAGGCGCTGTTCGACGTCGCCTCGACCTCGTCGGGCCAGTGCTGGTCGCTGACCACCTATTGCCCGGTCCCCGGCCCCGTGCCGACATCGCCGGCCAACAACAGCTACAAGCCCGGCTTTGCCGCCGCCCTGATGCTGAAGGATCTGAAGCTGTCACAGGAAGCCGCCAAAAGTGTCGGTGCCGCGACACCGCTCGGCCAGCACGCGGAAGAAATCTATGCGGCCTTCGGTGCCGCCGGGAACGAAGGTTCGGACTTCTCCGGCATCATCAATTATCTGCGCGAGGCCACGCGCGAAGGCTGACCGCGCCGGGAAAAGCCGGGAAATTTTCAAAATTTAGATTTGCTTAAGCTCTCGCTAACCTCGCGGTAACGATGTCCGGTTAAAACTTTGCATGGAGCGGACAAGACCCTGCTCCATGCTCCGGATCAGGTACTGCGTACCGGGGCTGTAATTTCTGCCAGCGTATTGTACGGCAGAAAGCCATGCGTCATTTGGCAAAAAACCGCACTGTTCCTCACGGACAGGGCGGTTTTTGACTTGGGTCTTCATCAGACAACAGCACAAAGAAAAACCGCCGCCCTGACAGGACAGCGGTTTCCGGAATAGTCCGATGCGTGGACGATCAGCCGGCCGAGCGGGTCCAGATGAAGGAAACCGCCGACGCGATGCCGCTCCTGGCATTGCCGGATGGCGCATTGCGCTTTTCCGTGGCATTCCAGGCAATGTGGACGCGATTGTTGCGATTGAAGATGTAAAGCATTTGGGCACCTGAGGGTAAAAACATTTGTTGCCGCTCAAATGCGCTTTTTGCCTAAAGTTTGATCACGTTTTTTCGCCATGGCGTGTCGCATTTACAGCAACGACCCGTGCAAATTTGCATGGCAGCCATGCTGAAACCGCATCCCTGTTGCCGCAATTGCTGGTGTTCTCACGGAAACACCAGCAAAATCAACGATGGCGCGGATAGAAAAGCCGAAAACCTGCCTTAATTCAGCCTGCGCCGCTCAAACGCTTGTAATTGGCCCGCAGTGTTTTGCGGCCGGGCCGGAGGGCCGCCTGTGTCGCTTTATCGACGGTGGCCTGGGCAATGGCGGCGGGCGACTTGCCGCTCCACACATCCAGCCAGAAGGTCGCTGCCGAATTGATCACCGACAGCTGCGCCGCGACGACACCGTCCGTCACCGCTGCCATTTTTTCGGACACGGCCCGGGTGGATTCCGGCTTGGATGACGTCTCCGTCATCCCCTCCAGCATCATCATCGGCAGGCGCATGGCGATGACCATCGATGCCATCTGCATGTCGTGAACGGGTGTACGGCGCTTCGTCGGAGATTTCATGCTTTGGACCCTTTTGGTTTGAACGCCGCATCGACCGGCGGTTTTAGAGCATCGCACCATAAATGGAACGCAGTTCTGTTTCTCGGATGGCGAGACAATCCACTAGGAAGGTAGCGAGGTCGATGTCTTTCCATCGGACGAAGCTGCCTGACAACGTGGTTGGCCGCCAGCCGGAAACCCCAAAGGGGTCGGGTGAATTCAGGCCAAATCCTTCGGCCTTCGACTTCGCCCGATGGAAAGGCATCGGCCTTGCCCTGAATTCCCTCCGACAGAACGCGTTCGATTTATGGTACGATGCTCTAACCGTTTGCGAGCCGATTGGTTTCATTGGCCATGCCGACAACCGCAAGAAGTTCCATCAGCTGCGGATCCGTCATGCCCTTGGCGCGGGCGGAGGCCGTGTGCGACCAGCTGCAATAGTCGCAATTGTTGGTGGCGGAGACGGCGATATAGATCATCTCCTTGACCAGCGGATCGAGCGCACCGGGCGCCATGACTTCCTTCAGGCTCTCCCACGTGCGCTTGAGCAGTTTCGGGTCATTGGCCAGCACCTTCCAGAAATTGTTGATCCAGTCCGTCCCGCGCGTGTGCATGATGTCGTCATAGACCGCGCGCACGGCGGCATCGGCCTGTTCATATTCGATCATCGGAACAATGGTTGGGTCGGTCATCGTGCTTTCCCGTGCGTTGGAGCCTGGCAAACAGCCATCCGGAAACGCTGGATGGCGGGCGGTTGAAACCCAGATTGCGGCGGAAAACCGGAGAAAGTCCATTGGAATTCCTTCACGGGAAAATCCGGCGCTTAGAGCCAGTAAAACCGGGAAAAACCGCACCGCAGTGAATGAATTAATGAAGAAAAATCGCCTAAAGCATTGATCTTTCATCACCCGGCTTGTTACACTACCCCCATGAACATTGTGACATTCGGCTTCACAATAGGTTTTCCCGCGTCGTTATATCGACAGGTGCTGTCGCGATATACCTCATTAATTCAATGAAACCATTGCATTCTGATGCGATAAGGATGCCAAATGGCACACAAGCGAACGACTGGGTAAGGCAGTACCAAGTTAAGATTCGTACCGGGTGAACTGTCAAAACGAGTGGGAGACAAAACTGATGAAGAAGCTGCTTGCTTCAACTTTACTGGCCGCAGGGCTTTTCGGCTTTGCCGGAGCTGCTTCGGCGGCGGGGTGCGGGTCCGTCACCATCGCCAACATGAACTGGCAGTCAGCGGAAGCGCTGGCTAATCTCGACAAGCTTATACTCAGTGTAGGCTATGGCTGCGATGCCGAACTGGTCGCAGGCGATACGGTTCCAACCTTCACGTCGATGATCGAAAAGGGACAGCCCGATATCGCGCCGGAAGGCTGGCTCAATGCCGTCAAGGAGCCGCTGGACAAGGCGGTCAAGGAAGGCAAGCTGGTCTATGCCGCGCCTGCCATCACCGAAGGCGGTACGGAAAGCTGGTGGGTACCCAAATACTTTGCCGATGCGCATCCGGATATCAAGACGATCGCCGATGCCATGAAGCACCCCGAACTCTTCCCTGCGCCGGAAGACCCCAAGAAGGGCGCCGTGTTCAACTGCCCGTCGGGCTGGGCGTGCCAGATCACCACCGGCAATTTCTTCAAGGCCTATGAAGCCGAGAAACACGGCTTTACCCTCGTCGATACGGGATCGGCCGCAGGTCTCGATGGCTCGATTGCCAAGGCCTATGAGCGCAAGGAAGCCTGGCTCGGTTATTACTGGGGTCCGACGGCCATTCTCGGCAAGTACCCCATGGTCAAGCTCGACAATGGCGTGCCGTGGGAAGAAAAGGAATGGAAGCGCTGCAACGTCGTTGCCGATTGCCCCGATCCGAAGCCGAACGGCTGGCCGAAGGCCGACATCTACACGATCGTCACCAAGAAATTTGCTGACGCTGCGGGTCCGGCCTTCGAGTACCTGAAGAAGCGCCAGATTTCCAACGAGGAAGCCAACAAGCTCCTCGCCTGGATGGTCGACAATCAGGCAACCGGCGAAGACGGTGCCAAGTATTACCTGAAGAACAACGAAGCCACGTGGTCGAAGTGGGTTTCTCCGGAAGCCGCTGAAAAGATCAAGGCCGCGGTCAAGTAACCGCTGGATGCGGCGGAGATATTCTTCGCCGCATCGCACCATCCCGAATGGGCCGAACGTTGCCGCGTCCGGTCGCGATGGTCATTTGATGACCCACAAAGAAGGGGACGCACCATATGGATTGGTTCTACTCATTCCCGAAAATGAATGACGAGACACTCCGCAATTTGAAAAAAACCATGGATGAGGGCTTCAAGGCCTTCACCCGCAGTTACGGCGATGTGATCGAGTCATTTTTCCAGCCGCTGCAATACTTCCTGATCCAGGCCGAAAAATTCATGACGACGACGCCCTGGCCGATCATGGTCCTGCTGATCGCCGGCATTGCGTGGCTCGCCAGCCGCAACTGGAAGATCGTGGCCGGAACGGTCATCACCCTGCTCCTGATCGGCTATTTCGACATGTGGAGCGATGCGATGAAGACCATCGCGATGATTTTCGTCGGCACCGTCGTCTCGGTCGTCGTCGGCATTCCCATCGGCATCATCATGGCGCGTTCCGACGGTTTCCAGCGCGTCGTCAATCCCATCCTTGACGTCATGCAGACCATGCCGAGCTTCGTCTACCTCATTCCCGTGGTCATGCTACTCGGCATCGGCAAGGTGCCCGGCCTCATCGCCGTGGTGATCTACGCCATTCCGCCGATGATCCGCCTGACCAATCTCGGCATCCGGCTCGTCGACAAGGATGTGCTCGAGGCGGCCGATGCCTTCGGCTCATCGAGCTGGCAACGCCTGAGGAACGTGCAGATCCCCCTCGCCCTGCCCACGATCATGGCCGGCATCAACCAGACGATCATGATGGCGCTCGCCATGGTGGTCATTGCCTCGATGATCGGCGTCCAGGGCCTCGGCCAGCCGGTTCTGCGTTCGGTCAACGGCCAGTTCTTCTCGCTCGGACTTTTCAACGGTCTTGCCATTGTCGGCATTGCCATCATTTTTGACCGCGTCAGCCAGGCTTATGGCATGCGCCTTCAAAAGCACCAGGAGGTGGTTCATGGCTGATCGTTCCGTTCAGGGCGCCGGTATCCAGATCAAGAATCTCTACAAGATTTTCGGCCAGAAACCGGGAGCTTACGTCGATGCCGTCAAGAAAGGCATGACCAAGACCGAGCTCAACGAAAAATACAACCACGTGCTCGGCCTGCGCGATATCAATATCGATATGCCCGCCGGCTGCATCCAGGTGGTCATGGGCCTCTCGGGTTCGGGCAAATCGACGCTGATCCGCCATATCAACCGGCTGATCGATCCGACGGTCGGCGAGGTCATCATCGGCAACGCCGATGTCTGCAAGATGAACCAGAACGACCTGCGCGAGTTTCGCCGCCATAAAACAGCGATGGTTTTCCAGAAGTTTGCGCTGCTTCCCCATCGCACGGTACTCGACAACACGGTCTATGGCCTGGAAATCCAGGGCCTGAGCCGGGCGAAACAGGAAGAACAGGCCCGCCGCTGGATCGAGCGCGTCGGCCTGAAAGGCTTTGAGGAGAATTATCCCAATCAGCTTTCGGGCGGCATGCAACAGCGTGTCGGTCTTGCCCGTGCACTGACCAATGACGCGCCGATCCTGCTCATGGACGAAGCCTTTTCCGCCCTCGATCCGCTGATCCGCATGGACATGCAGTCCGTGCTGCTCGACCTGCAGAAGGAAATCAAGAAGACTGTGGTGTTCATCACCCACGATCTCGACGAAGCGCTGCGGCTCGGCGACCGGATCGCCATCCTGCGCGATGGCGAGGTGGTCCAGCAGGGAACGGGACAGGATATCGTCCTGAAGCCAGCGGACGAATATATCTCGAGCTTCGTCAAGGAAGTGAACCGAGGCCGGGTGATCATGGTCGACACCATCTCGACCAAGGGCGACGGTTCGGCCAATGCGGGCGGCGTGACGGTTATGACCGGAACAATCCTCGAGGAAGCGGCCAAGACCATGACGGATGCCAACCAGCAGCACGCAACGGTTGTTGATGAGGCCGGCAAACCGCTCGGCGTCATCAGCATGAACAACCTGATCCAGGCGATGGTCACCCCCATCAGCCATCTGACCCATCAGGCGGCGGAGTAGGCGTTCCCACCCCCCTCTGGGCTGCCGCCCATCTCCCCCACAAGGGGGGAGATTAGCTTTCACAGCTGTTTGATCAGTTCTGAGGCATTGCAAAATAAGCAAAGGCATTAATGCCGATGTGATCTCCCCCCTTGTGGGGGAGATGTCCGGCAGGACAGAGGGGGGTGAAAGACCCTCTTCATGAAAAACCACACCAACTTATCCACCACTTCCCAACCCACGTTATTCTCATCCCTGTCCTTTCCGGCGGGAATGCTTCCGGAAACTTTCGCAAGTCGGGAAAGGATCGGCGCCTCGGCCCTACAGGGAGGAAAACCTGTGCGGCTGGGGAGGTTTGGCTCAATGGTTGTGCATTGGACGAAATCCTCAAAAACGCCGGGGCGGGTGGTCCCAGGATCGCAAGCATTGCATACCAGAATACCCAAGACCCGCGTTCCAGGGACCGCCCGTCTTTCCCACCTTCTCAACAGCCAGACGCGAAAGCGGGCGTGGCAACGGAGAAGAGCGTTGCAGAACAATCATGCGTGGTTCGACAGGCTCACCATGAGGGAAGTCGAGGATTGCAAGGAGCACTATTCTCGCAACTTTTGCGATTAGCATTGCAACCAAACCACTTCCCTCATGGTGAGCCTGTCGAACCACGCACCACGCACTGTAAACCACGCAACCCGCCCATTTCACCCCTCCACCACCCATGTCGCTTCCCTTGCGCTCGGCGTCGCTCAGGCCGCGCACGATTGCCCCGTCTCTGGCGATAGTGGCACCATCGCAAGTGAAGGGCATGAGCAATGAGTGAACCGGCAGCAGACATCGAAATCCCCGCAACGGCACGCGATCATGGCCGGCGTGGCGGACGCTCCCGCCCCCGCAGCGTTGAAAGCGGTGCTTTCGACCAGCCGCCGTTCCGGCAGCTGAAAATCCCGTTCACGCCGACCAAGATCATCTCCGACGACGAACTGGAATCGATCCACAATGCCTCGCTGCGCGTGCTGCAGGAGATCGGTGTCGACGTGCTGCATGATGGTGCGCGCGAGATCATGAAGGCGGCCGGCGCCGATGTGCGCCCCGGCTCGCAGCGCGTGCATTTCGATAAGGACATGATCCTCGAATATGTCGGCTATGCGCCGTCGGAATTCACCCTGCATGCCCGCAATCCCGCGCACAATGTGCGCTTCGGCGGCAACAACCTGATTTTCGCGCAGATGGGTTCGGCGCCCAATTGCTCCGACACGGACAATGGCCGGCGCTCCGGCAACCAGGCGGATTTCCGCAACTTCGTCAAACTGGCGCAGATGCACAACATCATCAACACCACGGGCGGTTATCCCGTCGAGCCGATCGACATCCATCCCTCGGTGCGCCACCTCGAATGCATCCGCGATCTCGCCACACTGTCCGACAAGGCCTTCCACATCTATTCGCTCGGCAAGGAACGCAACCTCGACGGCATCGAGATCGCCCGCCTTGCCCGCGGCATCAGCCAGGAGCAGTTGCAGAACGAGGCCTCCTGCTACACCATCATCAACACCAATTCGCCGCTGAAGCTCGACGTGCCGATGATGGAAGGCATCATCCATATGTCGGGCAACGGCCAGATCGTCATCGTCACGCCGTTCACGCTGGCGGGTGCCATGGCGCCGGTGACCATCGCCGGGGCGCTGGTGCAGCAGAATGCCGAAGCGCTCGCCGGCATCTCCTTCACCCAGATGGTCAGGAAGGGTGCGCCGGTCGGCTATGGCGGCTTCACCTCCAATGTCGACATGAAATCCGGGGCGCCCGCCTTCGGCACGCCGGAATACATGAAGGCGCAGATGGTCGGCGGCCAGCTTGCCCGCCGCTACAAGATCCCCTACCGCACCTCCAATGTCTGCGCCGCCAATACGGTCGATGCGCAGGCGGCCTATGAATCCGTCTTCTCGCTGTGGGGCGCGATCCAGGGCGGCGGCAATTTCATGCTGCATTCCGCCGGCTGGCTGGAAGGTGGCCTGTGCTGCTCCTATGAAAAGATGATCCTCGATTTCGACCTGCTGCAGATGGTGGCCGAATTCCTGACCCCGCTCGACCTGTCGGACGATGCGCTGGGCATCGAAGCCATGCGCGATGTCGGCCCCGGCGGCCATTTCTTCGGCACCGCCCACACCCAGTCACGCTACAAGACGGCCTTCTACGCGCCGATCATTTCCGACTGGCGCAATTACGAGACGTGGCAGGAGGCGGGTTCGCCCACGGCCATCGAGCGCGCCAACCGGGTCTGGAAGGAGCGGCTCGCCACCTATGAGAAGCCCGCCATCGACCCGGCCATCGAAGAAGAGATCAATGCCTTCGTCGCCCGGCGCAAGGCCGAGGGCGGCGCGCCGACGGATTTTTAGTGAGATGGACATTCTATCCACCCCCCTCTGGGCTGTCGCCCATCTCCCCCACAAGGGGGGAGATCACATCGACACCAGCATTATTGGCCCAATGTTCAACTTCTCAGATTGTGCGAAGGCAGTCATGAAGGCTGATCTCCCCCCTTGTGGGGGAGATGCCCGACAGGGCAGAGGGGGGTGAAAACCGTTTTGCTATGCTTGAATCAACTTCTCAACGCATTGAATCACATTTCCATACAAGAGGCATAAGTGAATGAAATCGCACGTTAAAGCAGTAGTCATTGGCGGCGGCGTAGTCGGATGTTCGGTCCTTTACCATCTCGCCCGTGCCGGCTGGAGCGATGTCCTGCTGATCGAACGCTCGGAGCTGACATCGGGATCGTCCTGGCATGCGGCGGGCGGTTTCCACACGCTGAACGGCGATCCCAATGTCGCCAAGCTGCAGGCCTATACGGTCAGCCTCTACAAGGAAATCGAAGAACTCTCCGGCCAGTCCTGCGGCCTGCACCTGACCGGCGGCGTGATGATGGCCGACAGTCCCGAGCGCATGGACTTCCTGCGTCTTGCCCATGCGCGGGGCCGCTATCTCGGCATGGATACGGAGCTGATCACCCCTTCCGAAGCCAAGGCCATGTTCCCGCTGATGGACGAAACCAATTTCGTCGGCGCCATGTGGGACCCGGTCGAAGGCCACCTCGATCCATCCGGCACCACCCACGCCTATGCCAAGGCCGCCCGCAAGCTGGGTGCTGAGATTTCCCTGCGCAACCGCGTCGTCGAGCTGACGCAGGAGGTCGACGGCACGTGGAACGTCGTCACCGAACAGGGAACCGTGAAGGCCGAGCACGTGGTCAATTGCGGTGGCCTGTGGGCGCGTGAAGTCGGGCGCATGGTCGGGCTCGAACTGCCGGTTCTGGCAATGGAGCATATGTATCTCCTCACGGAAGACGTGCCGGAGGTGATGGAGTTCAACCAGTCGACCGGACGCGAACTGATCGGCGTTATGGATTTCAAGGGCGAGATCTACACGCGGCAGGAACGCAACGGCATCCTGCTCGGCACCTATGAGAAGGCGGCCAAGCCGTGGTCGCCGGTCAACACCCCGTGGGATTTCGGCCATGAACTGCTGGCCCCGGATATCGACCGCATTGCCCCCTCCCTCGAAGTTGGCTTCAAGCATTTTCCCGGCATCGAAAAGGCCGGCATCAAGCAGATCATCAATGGCCCCTTCACCTTTGCACCGGATGGCAACCCGCTCGTCGGCCCCGTTCCCGGCCTGACCAATTACTGGACCGCCTGCGCCGTCATGGCCGGGTTCAGCCAGGGCGGCGGTGTCGGCCTTGCCCTTTCCAACTGGATGGTGCATGGCGAACCCGGCTTCGACGTCTGGGGCATGGATGTCGCCCGCTTCGGCGAATGGGCCACGCTACGCTATACCAACGCCAAGGTGCGCGAAAACTACTCGCGCCGCTTCTCCATCCGTTTCCCCAACGAGGAACTGCCCGCCGCACGGCCGCAGCAGACCACGCCGCTCTATGACACCATGCTGGCGCAGAACGCCGTCATGGGCGATTCCTGGGGCCTTGAGACACCGCTCTGGTTCGCACCCAAGGGCACCGAAGCCAAAGATATCGTTTCCTATCACCGCTCCAACGATTTCGAGCACATCGGCAATGAGGTCCGCGCCACGCGCGAGCGGGTCGGCGTCACCGAAATCGCCAACTTCGCCAAATACGAAGTCACCGGCAGCGGTGCGGAAGCCTTCCTGTCGCGCCTGATGACCAACACGATGCCGAAAGCCGGGCGTCTGGTCCTCACCCCCATGCTGAACGAGAGGGGCAAGCTGATCGGCGATTTCACCATCGCCAAGGCAGCTGAAGACCGTTTTCTGATCTGGGGTTCGTCCGCCGCTCAGCGCTATCACATGCGCTGGTTCCAGCGGCACCAGCCGAAAGACGGGACGGTACATATCCACCGCTTCGACCAGACGCTGGTCGGCCTGTCCATCGCCGGACCGAAAGCGCGCGACCTTCTCGCCAAACTCGTCGATGAGGACGTGTCGAACGCTGCCTTCCGGTTCATGGATTTCCGCGAAATGGCCGTCGGCGGTGCGCCCTGCAAGGTCAACCGCATTTCCTATACCGGCGATCTCGGCTACGAAATCTGGATGGAGCCGGCCTATCAGCGGCTGGTCTACGCCGCCATCAAGGCTGCAGGCGAGGAATTCGGCATCGTCGATTTCGGCATGCGTGCGCTGCTCTCCATGCGGCTTGAGAAGAATTTCCCGACCTGGTTCCGCGAACTGCGCCCGATCTACGGCGTTTATGAAGGCTCGATGGATCGTTTCATCAAGCTTGGCAAGAACGACTTCATCGGCCGCGAGGCCGCGGCGCAGGAAAAGGCCGAATTCGACGCCGGCACCAGCAAGAAGCTGCGGCGGGTCTCCCTGATCATCGACGTGCCGCATGGCAATGGCGCTGCCGATGTCATGGGCGACGAGCCGATCTGGGCCAGGGTCAGCAAGGATTACGGTGTCGTCGAGGCCGGACATGGCATCGGCGCGCCGCGCTTCAACGATGCGGGCGCGGTCGTGTCCTTCGAGGGCGACAAGGGTGCGGTGCAAGGTGAATGGCGCGTGGTCGGCTGGGTCACGTCAGGCGGCTATGCCCATCATGTCGGCCATTCCATGGCGCAGGGCTATGTGCCCGCCGAGCTTGCCGACAACGAGAATGCCGGGCTGTTCGAGGTCGAGATTTTGGGTCTTCGCCGCGCCGCCCGCATCAACATCGAGCCGCCGTTCGATCCATCCGGTGCCAAAATGCGCGGGTGATTGGGTCGTTGCAGAATCTGTGGTGCGTGGTTCGACAAGCTCACCATGAGGGAGGTTGAGGATGGCAGCCCACCCAGTTCCCTCATGGTGAGCTTGTCGAACCACGCACGATAGATATGCAATGTGGATCTAAACAGCCACACCCTCAAACGCCGAGACAAAGGGCAGGCCCTTGCGCCTGCCCGTCCAGCCCACGACGATGAGGGCACTGGCAGCCTCATGGTGACGCTGGGCGAGCGCCCACGACTTGCAATCGATCGCTGCGACATCGGCACGGCCTGACGCCACCGCTTCGATGGACAGGCGGTGGCCGCCCGTCTCGACAAGGCGCGCGAACAGGTCGAACCCCTCGCCCCGCAACGCCAGGTCGCGCTCGATGGCGAGATAGCCCGACATGGAATCAGGGCTGTTGAAGGCAAGACGCTTGCCGCGCAGGCGATCCACCGGCAGGACCGGTTCGCCGCCGCGCGGTGCCGGAACCGCCAGCCCCTCGCCCCGGCGCATGACAAGCGCGCTGGAATAAAGCGCCTCGTCGCCGCCCGCCACGCCGGAATAGTCGTCCTGCCCCGCCACATGCACATGGGCGGCAAGGCCGAGCTCCATCGGTCCCCAGCACGTCTGGGCGAGCAGGAGCGCCGGATGGCGCCACAGCGTCGGCAGATCAAGTTCGTGGGGCGGCAGCGTCGCGGGATCGGGCGCAATCACCGCGCCCGAGGCATCGCGGATACCGCCGGGAACGGGCGGCAGGTCGCCATTGCGCCGCGTCAGGTAATCCGGCGCGTCAAAACCTTTGGCCCGCAGCCTGTCGCGCAGGACAAGCCACTGCGCATCCACTTCGGCGCGGCGTTCCGGCCAATCATACATCGGCAAAGCTGCAATAGGGATCATGCGGGAATGTTACTCTGTCGGAGGCTCGGCGGGAATAGGCACGCTGGTGCCGCCCTGCAGGGAAATGCCGTGGCGGCGCGGATGGAAAGCCCGGGCCGTCGCCGGTTCGCGCCGCAGCACCGGATGCACGACCTCTTCCTTGCTGCGGAAAGCATAGGCGCGCAGGATCTCGAAATAGTTGCGGAAGACGTAGCCGCCATTCATGGCTTTCCACTCTTCACGTTGCTCGCTGTAGAGCTTCGGCAGCTTGTACCACGGAACGGTCGGCCGCTTGTGATGGACGAAATGCAGGTTGTTGTTGAGGAACAGCAGCGCCAGCGGCGATTTCTCGACAATGATCGTGCGGCCATCCGGACGCTCGGACCATTGATGCTCGCAATAGGTGCGGATGGCGATGATCGACAACCCCGCATAGGCCGCAGTCACGGCATAGAGCCAAAGCGGAATGCCGAATGCCAGCAACAGCGCAACCAGAACGACCAGCCCTGCAGCGTGCGACAACCACGCATTGCGGACCTTGCGGTCGCCGCCCGAAATCAGCCTGGCCTCGCTGATAAGAAAGCCGATCACCATGAGAACCGGCCCGATGACAACCCGGCCAATGAGCGTATTGTTCCAGCGCAGCAGGGTTTTCAGAGCGCCCGGCAGTTTGTCCCAGTCGCCCAGCGCCCGGTAATAGCTCTCCGGATCGTCATAGGGATCGGTCAGCCGTTCATCCGCATGGTGCTTCAGGTGCAGATGCTTGTAGCGGCGATAGGGATAGAACAGGCCGAGCGGCAGGGAGACGAGAAGCTCGTTCAGCCAGCCGCTGCGTGTGGGATGTCCGTGCAGAGCTTCGTGCTGCAGCGAGGAGTGAAACGCCACTGCCACCGCCATCAGCGCCAGAGCCGCGAACGGCATGGCGGGATAGAGGTATGCGCCGGCTGCGAACCACAGTCCGTAGCAGACGAGCATCAAGCCAATGGTTGGCCATTCGATGCCGGGGTGTTTGCGTTCCCGGCCGGTTTTGTCAGTTGGTTCTGCTGTATGTGCTTCTGATTCCATGATTTTCATGGTCTCACTGTCCAAAACTGTCAGCAATGATATTATTGTGAGAAACCGTTGATTTTGCGCACCAAATCTTGCATTTGTTGTACTCAGTAAACAAAGGAGCGGGAAAATGGACAAACGCGATCTGTCGCGCCTGTTTCAGGAGCGGATCAGGAGCCTGCTCAACCGCAGCGGCGACAACCAGTCATCCTTCGCAGCGGCGGTCGGCATCGACCGCTCCGCCCTCTCCCAGCTCCTATCCGGCCAGTCCACCCGCCTGCCGCGCGTCGAAACGCTGCTCAACATTGCCGAACGTTATGCCGTGTCGCTGGACTGGCTGCTGGGCCTCAGCCAGGACGAGGGCATCATCGGCGAACTGCGCGCCAGCATGGAGATCGAGGAGGGTGTCGACGGGTTCGAGCGGACGCTGCTGGTGCGCTGGCATGCGGAAGCCTCGGGCAGCAAGATCCGCTATGTCCCGGCCCGCATTCCCGATCTTCTGCGCACCCAGGCGGTGATTGCCTACGAGACATCGCTGGTGCACCGCGACCCCGTCACCCAGATCGCCGAAACCGCGTTCCGGCTGGACTACAACCGCCAGCCCGGCACGGACATGGAAGTGTGCATGCCCTACCAGACCCTGCGCGATTTCGCCAAGGGCGGCGGCATATGGGGCGACCTGTCCCGCGATATCCGGGAAGAACAGTTGCAGCAGATGAGCGTCCTCATCGACGAGCTCTACCCGTCCTTCCGGCTCTATCTGTTCGACGGGCGCGAGCGCTTCTCCGTGCCCTACACGGTCTTTGGTCCCTACCGCGCCGCGATCTTCGTCGGCGAGATGTATCTTGTCCTCAACACCACGGAAGCTGTCCTGACCATGCAGCGACATTTCGACGGGCTGATCCGTGTGGCAAAGATCAACGCGCACGAGGTCGCCGCCTATATTTCCACGCTCAAGGCCGAATGATGCGGCAGCACTTGTCGCAAATGAAGATTGACCACATATAAAGACTTCCTTATATCGTTATCTAAATAGCACCATAGGAACGCGCCATGACCACAGCCAATCCGCTTGCCGAACTTCTTGCTGAAAAAGGTGTCCTTTTGGCTGATGGCGCGACGGGCACGAACCTGTTCGCATCGGGTCTTGAGGCGGGTGAAGCCCCGGAACTGTGGAATGAAGCCCAGCCGGAAAAGATTCTTGCCCTGCATCAGGGCTTTGTCGATGCCGGGGCTGACATCATCCTCACCAATTCCTTCGGCGGCACGCGGCATCGCCTGAAACTGCATCACGCGCAGGACCGTGTGTTCGAGCTGAACAAGAAGGCCGCCGAACTCGCGCGCGCCATCGCCGACAAGGCCGGGCGCAAGGTGATTGTCGCCGGATCGGTCGGACCGACGGGCGAACTGCTGGTGCCGCTTGGCGCACTGACCGAAGAGGACGCCGTTGCCGCCTTCACCGAACAGCTGGAAGGCCTGAAGGCCGGCGGCGTCGATGTGGCCTGGATCGAAACCATGTCGGCGCCCGGTGAAATCCGTGCCGCTGCCGAAGCGGCCGTCAAGGTCGGCCTGCCCTATGTCTACACCGGCTCGTTCGATACGGCGGGGAAGACCATGATGGGCCTGCCGCCGAAGGATATTCACGCCGTCGTCGATGGACTTGCCGCGCGCCCTGTCGCCGTCGGCGCCAATTGCGGTGTCGGCGCCTCGGATATTCTCGCTTCGCTGCTCGACATGTCGGAGGCCGATCCGCAGGCCACCATCGTCATCAAGGGCAATTGCGGCATTCCGGAATTCCGCGGCGCGGAGATTTTCTATTCCGGCACGCCGGAGCTCATGGCCAATTATGCGCATATGGCAATTGACGGCGGCGCAAAAATCATCGGCGGCTGCTGCGGCACCTCGTTCGTGCATCTGGCTGCCATGCGCAAGGCGCTCGACAGCCATGTCAGCGGCATCAGGCCGACGGTAGAGACCATCATCGAAACCATCGGGCCAATGCGCAACAAGCTTTCCGCCCATGCCGATGACCTGCCCAAGCGCGAGCGCCGCGGCCGCCGGGGCTGAAATCACGCCATTTGAGGCCGTGTGGTGGTGCGTGGTTCGACAAGCTCACCATGAGGGAAGTGGTTTGATTGCAGCCCACAAATCTCCCTCATGGTGAGCCTGTCGAACCACGCACAATGATTCTGCAATCCTTCGAGACAAAAATGGCCGGGAAATCCCGGCCATTTGCTTTTCGGCAATGCAACAAACCTATTTCTTAGCTTCCAGCGCATCGGCCAACCGCACCAGCGACAGAAATTCGCTGCGATAGCCGAAGGCATCATCGCCGCGCGATCCCGCGCCGAGCCTGGCGATATCGGCATAGCTGTAGCTCGCCAGGCTATCCGTCCCGCGCAGCTTCTGACCGAAGGCGGCAACGGCCGTCGAGAACCGCACATCGTCCGATGCGGCCGCCGAAACCTCATTGGCCTTGGTCACGGGCGTCGTGATCAGCTTGCTCACATCCTCGTTCGGCAGCTTGTAGCGGATCTTGAAGAAGGCGTATTCGTCCGATCCCGCTTTCGTATCGGCAGTTGCTGCATTCGGCTTGGCGTAGCGCAGGTCGTCGGTCAGCACCGCCGGACTGTTCTTCGGCGTGACCTCGTAAATGGCCGTCACCGTATGCCCCGAGCCGATTTCACCGGCATCGATGCGGTCATTGTTGAAATCCTCGCGCTTGAGGGCGCGGGTTTCGTAGCCGATCAGCCGGTATTCCGCGACGGTCGCCGGATTGAACTCGACCTGGATTTTCACATCCTTGGCAATCGGAAACAGCGTCGATGTCGCCTCCTGTACCAGCGTCTTTTCCGCTTCGGCCAGCGTATCGATATAGGCGGCGGTGCCATTGCCGTTCTGCGCCAGGACCTGCATCATCTCATCATTGTAATTGCCCTCGCCGAACCCGAAGACCGACAGGAACACACCGGATTTGCGCTCGTCCTCGATCAGTGTCTTCAGTTCCTCGTCGCTGGACTGGCCAACGTTAAAATCGCCGTCCGTGGCCAGCATCACGCGGTTGACGCCATCCTTGACGAAATTGGCCTTGGCAAGGCGATAGGCCTCCTTGATACCCGCTTCGCCCGCCGTCGACCCGCCCGCTTCCAGCCGATTCAATGCATCAAAGATCTTTGCCTTGTCCTTTACCTCCGTCGGTTCCAGCACGGTCCCGGCATTGCCCGCATAGGTCACGATGGACACCTTGTCCTTGGGATCGAGCTTGCCCACCAGCATGTGGAAGGCGGATTTCAGCAGCGGCAGCTTGTCCGGCTCGTCCATCGATCCCGAGACATCGATCAGGAACACCAGATTGGCGCGCGGCTTTTCCGCCGGGACGACATCATAGCCCTTGATGCCGATATGCATCAGCTTGGTGTTCTGGTTCCATGGCGTGGGCGTCACGGTGATCGTGGTGTTGAACGGCGTCTCGCGGCTCTGCGGCCCTTTCCAGTCATAGGGGAAATAATTGATCATCTCCTCGACGCGCACGCTGTCCGGATCGGGCAAGGCACCGTCCTTCAGCGAACGGCGCACCATGGCATAGGATGCCGTGTCCACATCGATCGAGAATGTCGACACCGGATCATCGGCCACGCGCTTGACCGGATTGGTGTCGAACCGCTGGACCCGGTCGCCCGAGGGTTGCTGCGGGGCAATGCTGTCCTGCGCCATTTCCACGGCGGGTGCAGGCATGGGCGCCATCGCTACCGGCTTTTCGGCAGCCGTACCTGCCTGCCCGACGGTTTTCGAACTGCTGAGTGCCTCGATCTGCCTGGCAAGCGGCGCCTGCTTGACGGCTGGCTGAGACGGCGCAGCCGGTTCGACCATTGGCAGGGGTTGCGGCTGCACGGGTTTCGGCTCGTCGACCTGCGGCGGCTGCGCTCCTATCATGGCGGGAGCCTGCTGATTTCCAGCCAGCATGCGCGGATCGTGCATCATGGTCCAGGAGATGTACCCCGCGACCGGCAGGATCAGCAGGCCGCCGAGGGCCGATGTCGTCAGCAGCAATTTCTTTTCCATCGTTTCACTCCACAATTGGGTTGCGATGGAACTGAGACGCCGGATGATTCCGCTTCCTTGGGTCTGCACTGCGGTTTTTTTCGCATCGGCATCGTCGAACGCCCGCATGGCCGCCTGCAGGGCGGCGCGCCTGGCTGCATCGGCAGGCGGTGGCGGCGTCATACGGCGGAGCCGGTTCAGGTCTTGATCGTTGGTCATGTCTAAAAGCCCTCCGGCGCGCGCAGGATGCGCTTCAGCCGTTTCTTGGCATCGTGGATGTGCCACGAAACCGTGGCTTCGGCGCAATCCAGCACTTCGGCTGCGTGCGCATGATTCAAGCCCTCCCCATAGACCAGCAGGACGGCATCCGCGGTCTTGTCAGGCAATGTCTTGACCGCCGCCCACAGGGCGGTCACGTCATCATCCCCGGCATCGGGAGGCGGAGCGTCACTCAGCAGTTCGCGGTGATAGGCCTCGGCCTTGCGCTTTTCGCGCGCATGGCGGCGCAGGTGATCACGCGCGGCATTCAGCGTCATCCGGTAGAGCCAGGTGCGCAAGTGCCCCTCGCCGCGCCATTGCCGGATGGCGCTGCCGAGCTTGATGCAGACATCCTGCGCGATATCCTCCGCATCGTTGCGGTTGCCCGACCAGCGCCAAGCGATGCGGTGGATGAAGACATAGTTCTGCTCGATCAGGAGCCCGAATGCGCTGCGGTTCCCTGCCCGCGCCTGCGCCACAAGGGTTGAACTATCCGCCGTGTCATCCGTCAAACCGGAAATATCCAAAATGCCTGTCACCCTGTTCATCGCAGCTTTGACGATGCGACGGCGTCAATCCTTGGGTGAAAAAATGCAATCAATCAAAATATTTTTTGGCTGACGTCAGGCGGCGGCAAACGCCGCCATGTGAAAGCGCTGCTGGTCCGCCGTATAGGCGTGTTCACGGCCCACGGGACAGGCCAGCCGGGCAAGACACCCGCCATCCATGCAAAGCGCGCCTTCCGGCACTGCCAGGTGACTGCGGCAGCGGCCCACAGCGAAGCGCGCACCGTCGAAGGCATCGACCGGACAGGCGTGCAGGCAGGGCTTTTCGATGCAGCTATCGCAGGGATGGTTGTTCAACGGGACAGCGGGAAAACCGATTGCCCTGTCAAACAGCAGCGCCCCGCGAAACGCCTGCCAGAGCCCATATTCGGGATGAATCAGCAGCCCCAGTGGCGATGCCGACAGGCCTTCCGCCCGCTTCGCCCATTGCTGGAAGGGCAGATAGGGCTTGTCCGACGGAAACACCGCCTGCCCGTCCAGTTCGACTGCGACACGCGTCAGCACCGCCTTGGACCATGCATCCAGCGGATCGGGCTGATCGCTGTGCGACTGCCGCCATCGTGCAAAATGCGGCCAGATCGATGAACCGAAATGGCCGATGAGCACCACGCTGCGCGCTGCAGCGCCGTGGTGCAGGCCGGGTGCCGCCTCACCGGGTCCAAACACGAAACCGCCGCGCGGAACGAGACCATGCGGTTCCAGCGCGGCGGTGATCTGGTCAAGGAACGGATCGGCAAAGCTCATCCGGGGCCCGGACCTTTGACAGCAGAGGCCCAGACTTCCTGATGGATCAGATTGGCCACTTTAGCCCGGCCGTCTTCGGGCTTCTTTCAGGTGAATGCGTCGGGCATCGACGCCTTCTTCTTGGCGATGAATTCCTTGAGCGATTCGTCGATGGCCGGATCGAGATAAGGCGCCTCGTAGCTTTCAAGCCAGCGCCGTGCCAGCTCGTTGCCGCGCTGGTCGGCACGTTTTTCGCCTTCGGCCAGCCACTGCTCGTAGGAATTGTTGTCGGCAATGTTCGAGCGGTAGAACGCCGTCTGGAAATTCGCCTGCGTGTGGTCGCAGCCGAGATAATGGCTGCCCGGGCCCACCTGGCGGATCGCGTCCATGGCCTGGCCGTTCTCCGAGAGGTCGACGCCTTCGGCGAATTTCTGCGCCATGCCGAGCTGGTCGATGTCCATCATGAACTTTTCATAGGAGGACACGAGACCGCCCTCGAGCCAGCCGGCCGAATGCAGCACGAAATTCGTCCCGGCCAGCAGCGTCGAGTTCAGTGTATTGGCGCTTTCATAGGCCGCCTGCGCATCGGAAACCTTCGAGGCGCACAGCGAACCGCCGGTGCGGAACGGCAGTCCGAGACGCCGTGCCAGCTGTGCCGCGCCGTAGGAGACGAGCGAAGGTTCCGGCGTGCCGAATGTCGGCGCGCCCGACTGCATCGAAATCGACGAGGCGAAGGTGCCGAAAATCACCGGAGCGCCCGGACGGATCAGCTGGGTGAAGGACGCACCGGCCAGCACTTCCGCCAGAACCTGCGTCAACGTGCCGGCGACGGTCACCGGGCTCATCGCGCCGGCAAGAATGAACGGCGTGACGATGCAGGCCTGGTTGTTGCGGGCATAGACCTTCAGCGCACCGACCATCGTTTCGTCGAAGACCATCGGCGAGTTCGCATTGATCAGGCTGGTCAGGACCGTGTTCTGGTCGAGATAGTCCTCGCCGAACACCAGCTTGCACATGGCAATCGTGTCTTCCGCGCGCTCGGGCGCGGTGACCGAGCCCATGAACGGCTTGTCGGAATATTTGATGTGCGCATAGATCATGTCGAGATGGCGCTTGTTGACGGGCACATCCACCGGCTCGCACACGGTTCCGCCGGAATGGTGGATCGACGGCGCCATATAGGCGAGCTTCACGAAATTGTTGAAGTCCTCGATGGTCGCGTAGCGGCGGTTGCCGTCGAGATCGCGCACGAAGGGCGGGCCGTAGACCGGTGCGAACACCGTGGCCTTGCCACCGATCTGTACGGACCGTTCGGGATTGCGCGCATACTGCGTGTAGACCGAAGGCGCGGTTTTCAAAAGCGACCGGGGAAGCCCCTTGGGGAAATGCACCCGCTCGCCTTTGACATCTGCACCGGCTTCGCGCCAGAGCTGCAGGGCTTCCGCATCGTCGCGGAACTCGATGCCGACTTCTTCAAGCACGGTATCGGCATTGGCTTCGATCAGCGCCAGCCCTTCCTCATCCAGCACTTCATATTCGCGAATCTTGCGCGTGATAAAGGTGAGCGACTTGCCCGGGCCGCCGCCGGAACGGGCGGCACGGCGTGCAGCAGCGCCTGCACCGGCACCGCGCCCGCGGCGTCCGCCGCTTTCTGCAGTGTCCACGGGTGCGTCGGCTGGCGTTTCCTGATTCATTTTCTCTCTCCAGGCGCTTGATGCGCGGATTGGTTCTTCGGTCATGACCTCAACACCCAAATCCTACCCGCGACACATATCGGGGCGTTCCCGTGTGCGTCAAACAATGGCGCATGGAAGACAAACAGACAGTCGTTTTCGTCATTTACGAGGTCGCATTTAAGCAATGCGTTTTCAGCAACTTGCCCGATATGTTAAGGGAATGCCAGTACCGGTACAAAGCTGTGCATAACGCTTGAGAGGAAGAACACCCATGGCCGACGATGAAATCATTCTTTCGGAGCTTTCGGACGACGAACTCGTCGAACAAATGCACGACGATCTGTACGACGGATTGAAGGAAGAAATCGAGGAAGGCACCAATATCCTGCTCGAGCGCGGCTGGGTCCCCTACAGGGTTTTGACCGAAGCCCTCGTCGAAGGCATGCGCATCGTCGGCGAGGATTTCCGCGACGGCATCCTCTTCGTGCCGGAAGTCCTGCTGTCGGCCAACGCGATGAAAGCCGGCATGTTCATCCTGCGCCCTCTTCTTGCCGCCACCGGCGCGCCGAAACAGGGCAAGCTCGTCATCGGCACGGTGAAGGGCGACATTCACGACATCGGCAAGAATCTCGTCGGCATGATGATGGAAGGCGCAGGCTTCGACGTCATTGACCTTGGCATCAACAACCCGGTCGAGAACTATCTCGCCGCCATCGAAGAGCACAAGCCCGACATTCTCGGCATGTCCGCCCTGCTGACGACGACGATGCCCTACATGAAGGTCGTCATCGACACGATGAAGGAAAAGGGCATTCGCGACGATTACGTCGTGCTGGTCGGCGGCGCTCCGCTCAACGAGGAATTCGGCAAGGCTGTCGGCGCCGACGCCTATTGCCGCGATGCGGCCGTGGCGGTGGAAACCGCCAAGGACTACATGAAGCGCAAGCACAACCAGATGTCCGGCGCCTGAACCGGAACAAAACGGCCGCATCCAAATGCGGCCGTTTTTCAAACATAATATGGGTTTGCTGAAATCGGCCTTCTCAGACCTGGGGATCAGTTGGCAGCTTTTACAACCCTGTGACCAGCGGACTGGGTCGCATTCACGGTATTGGCTGTATCTGCACCCATGCCGCGGATGGTGTTGGCGCAGCCGGCAAGAGCGACGACAGCAAGAACAGCGGCAATTGGTACAACGCGTGATAGTTTCATGGACAGGGTCTCCCGTTCTGATAGAATTTAATCAACGTTCGCATAACGCGATGGAGCGAAATCAGTTCCATGAATATAAGCCGGAACTCGAATAATACGCCGGAAAAGGTCCGGGTGATCGCCTGCGGCATGATTGCCCGCGAAATACTGGCCATCCGCGAGCAATTCGGCCTCGATCATATCGAACTGAAATGCCTGCCCGCCGTTTATCACCATTACCCCCAGAAAATCGCCCCATCGGTTGACCGGGCCATTGTACGGGCCAAGGCTGAAGGCATCAAGCGTATCTTCGTCGGCTATGCTGATTGCGGCACCGGCGGCCTGCTCGATCAGGTCTGCGCGAAGCATGGCGTGGAGCGAATCGAAGGGCCGCATTGCTTCTCGTTCTATGTCGGCAACGACGCCTTTGCCTCCCGATGGGAGGACGACATGACGTCGTTCTTCATGACCGACTTCCTTGCCCGGCATTTCCAGGCCTTCATGGTCAAGCCGCTTGGCCTCGACCGGCATCCGGAACTGCGCGACATGTATTTCGGCAATTACACCAAGATGATCTACCTCGCCCAGACCGACGACCCCAAACTCAATGCCAATGCGGAACGGGCGGCGGAATTTCTCGGCCTTGCCTATGAGCGGCGCTTTACCGCCTATGGCGATCTGGTCCCCGCCCTGACACGGGCGGCGGCACCCGCCGCGCCTTGACACTTCCCTTTCTGCCCCCAAATCGGCATGTTGCCTCCAACGGAATCGAATTCAAAGGACAGTTCCATGGTGTCTCGAAGCCTTTTTGCCGTCATGATCGGCCTGAGCATGCTGACCGCCGCCCATGCGGATGGCGCAATCACCAGGATCATCACCGCGTCTGACAGCAAGCGTCTCGAACAGTACGAGCAGACAAAGGCCAAGGCCCTGACGCAAGCCAGGGCGAGCGGGACTGCGGCGGATGTGCGCTTGGTCGATGACCTCTTGAAGCGGCCCGGCCTGCCGTTCAGCCAGGATTTCGACATGACCGGCAACTGGCAGTGCCGGACGATCAAGCTTGGCGGCATGGCCCCGGCGCTCGTCGTCTATGGCTGGTTCAAGTGCAAGGTCACCGATGACGGTTCGGGCTGGGCGCTGGAAAAGGTGACGGGCTCGCAGCGCACCAAGGGCCGGTTCTACACCGAAAGCGACACGCGCCTGACCTATCTCGGCACCGGTTATGTCGCGGATCAGAAACCGGTGAAATACGGCGCAGGTCCGAAAACCGACGAAGCCGGTTATGCCTACCGCACCGGCAAGAACGCCTTCCGCATCGAATTCCCGGCACCCTATTACGAATCCCTGCTCAACGTCATGGAATTCAAGCGCTGAAGGCGACGCATCATTGCAATGTCACCCCGGCCATTCATGGGGGGCCGGGGTTGAATACAGATATCCCGCTAAAATCCCTGTCGCAAAAGCAACAATGGTGCACGTCGCATTTGAGGGCGCGCACGTCGTGAGATAGCAAGCTTAACCCCTGATTTTCCGGCAAAACGGTCCTCGTTGGAGGATAAAGTGCATGGCCGATCTCATTGTCGTTTATTGGCGGGACATTCCTGCTCAGGTGACCGTCAAAAAAGGACGCCAGGCCGCAAAACGTGAACTTCCTCTTCGATTTACTGAGGCCATCGACATGTGTGCGATGCGCATAGGCGCCAGGGATTCGGACGCCTATCTGGCAGAATGGCGCCGGGGAACACCGGTGCCGGTGAGTGACGATCTGGACGCGGAGGCTGATGCAGCCCTCGCCCGTATCGACAGCGAATATCATCGGGAGCGCCTTGTAGCGCTGGTAAAGGCAGGCGGACATGACAATTCATGAATTGAAAGCAAAGCCAATGACAAAGATCGCAGCATCCATCGAAGTGGCCGCGCGCCAGGCGATTGACTCACAGGACCTGCCGGGTCTGTTTCCGGAAGGGACGCGTGTTTACATCACCGACATGGGCACCGATGGCGTGGACACGCTCACCGCTGCCGCCAAGCGCATTCATGATCTCGGCTACAAGCCTGTACCGCATTTCGCCTCCCGCCGCCTTGGAACACGGGCAGCCCTGGAAACCCGCATCCGCCGCGCCGCTGAAGAAGCAGGGGTGACCGACGTGCTGGTCATCGGCGGCGGCCTCGAACGGCAGGCCGGCGAGTTCTCCTCCACCATGGAAGTGCTGGAAACCGGCTTTTTCGACAAATACGGCATCACCGAGATGGGTGTTGCCGGCCATCCCGAAGGCAGCCCGGAGTTTTCCGAGGCCGTGGCACTGGAAGCCCTGCGCCTGAAGAAGAATTTCGGCGAGCGCACCGGCGCCCGCCTGCGCGTGGTCACGCAGTTCGGTTTCGACGCCGAGCGTTTCATCCGCTATGCCGAATCCCTGCGCGAACATGGCGTTGATCTGCCCGTGCATCTCGGCGTTGCCGGTCCGGCCAAGATCACCACGCTGATCAAATATGCCGCCATGTGCGGCGTTGGCAACTCAATCAGCT
Source organism: Phyllobacterium sp. NPDC097923 (assembly GCF_044760925.1). Classification (NCBI taxonomy): domain Bacteria; kingdom Pseudomonadati; phylum Pseudomonadota; class Alphaproteobacteria; order Hyphomicrobiales; family Phyllobacteriaceae; genus Phyllobacterium; species Phyllobacterium sp. NPDC097923. Next base: position 2,226,152 of record NZ_JBIWBL010000001.1, read on the forward strand.
TCCTGAAGAAGAACGCCCTGTCGCTGACAGCGCTCGCCACCAGCCATTCGCCGGAAGGCGTGGTCGGCCCGATCGAGCAGCACGTCATCAACAGCCCGGCTTCCGCCATCAAGCAGATCCACATTTTCCCGTTCGGCGGCCTGAAGAAGTCCTCCGAATGGCTGGTCGACCGCGGCTCCTGGAATGTCGCATCGGCACAATACGCATCCGCAGCATCCAACTAAGGATTTCCTGAATGACCCGCACGATCGTTGCTTCGGCGACCAGAGAAATCATCATCGGATTTGACCAGCCCTTCTGCGTGATCGGCGAGCGCATCAATCCGACCGGCCGCAAGAAACTCGCAGCCGAGATGATCGAAGGCAATTTCGACACGGTCATCAAGGACGCGCTGGAGCAGGTTGCTGCCGGCGCGACCATGCTCGACGTCAATGCGGGCGTCACCGCGGTCGATCCCAATGCGACGGAACCGGGCCTTCTCGTCAAGACCCTGGAAATCGTGCAGAACCTCGTCGACGTTCCCCTGTCCATCGACAGTTCGGTCACCGCCGCCATCGAAGCGGCACTGAAGGTTGCCAAGGGCCGCCCGCTGGTCAATTCCGTCACCGGCGAAGAGGAAAAGCTTGAAGCCATCCTGCCGCTGATCAAGAAATACAACGTTCCCGTCGTCGCCATCTCGAACGACGAGACCGGCATTTCCATGGACCCGGATGTGCGTTTCGCCGTTGCCAAGAAGATCGTGCAGCGCGCCGCCGATTTCGGTATTCCGGCGCATGACATCGTTGTCGATCCGCTGGTCATGCCCATCGGCGCGCTCGGCGATGCGGGCCGTCAGGTTTTCGCACTGCTGCGCCGCCTGCGCGAGGAACTGAAGGTCAACACCACCTGCGGCCTGTCCAACATCTCCTTCGGCCTGCCGCATCGCCACGGCATCAATGCCGGGTTCATTCCCATGGTGATCGGCGCGGGCATGACATCGGCGATCATGAATCCCTGCCGTCCGCAGGAAATGGAAGCGGTGCACGCGGCCAACGTCCTCAACGGCACCGACGCCAACTGCACTTACTGGATCAAGAAGTATCGTGACCACCAGCCGGCGGCGGCCGGGGCAGCGCCTGCTGTTTCGGTGCCAGCCGACGCCAATGGCGGCGCACGCCGGCGCGGTGGCCGTGAAGCGCGGCGCGGCGCGACGGGTTGATTGGTTTGGAATGCCACGCTATTGGCGGCATCAGCCATTGTGCGTGGTTCGTGGTTCGACAAGCTCACCATGAGGGAGGGAGTGGATTGCAGGGAGCCTTATTCCGCGCCGTTCGCGATTGGCATTGCAACCAAACCACCTCCCTCATGGTGAGCTTGTCGAACCACGAACCACGCATAATGGCATTGCAGGCGAATGGCATGCGGGACTTGGAGCATTGATCGTGGACGCACCCGTGAAAGACAGTGAAGCATCGGCAAAGGACGCACTTGTCCTGTTCATGCCATCGGGCAAGCGCGGGCATTTTCCGGTCGGCACGACCGTGCTGGAAGCAGCGCGGACCCTGGGTGTCTATGTGGAAAGCGTCTGCGGCGGGCGCGGCATCTGCGGGCGCTGCCAGATCGACGTGCAGGAAGGCCGTTTTGCCAAGCACGGCATCACCTCCTCCAACGACCACATCTCCGAATTCGGCCCCAAGGAAAAGCGTTACGCCGAAAAGCGCGACCTGAAGGACGGCCGCCGTCTTTCCTGCTCGGCCACCATTCTCGGCGATCTCGTTGTCGACGTGCCGCAGGACGTGCAGGTCAATGCGCAGGTCGTGCGCAAGGATGCCGATACGCGCATCATCGAGCGCAATCCCGCCGTGCACATGTGCTATGTCGAGGTGGAAGAGCCCGACATGCACAAGCCGCTCGGCGATCTCGACCGCCTGAAGGCCGCGCTGGAAAAGGAATGGGGCATCCGCAATCTCGACGTGGACGCCTATCTCCTGCCGCAGATCCAGAAAATCCTGCGCAAGGGCGAATGGTCGGTGACCGCCGCCATCCACCACGACGAGGAAACATCGCGGCCGGTGATGATCGGCCTGTGGCCGGGCCTGAAGAACGAGGCCTATGGCATCGCCTGCGATATCGGCTCCACCACCATCGCCATGCACCTGTCGTCGCTGTTGTCGGTGCGCACCATTGCCTCGGCCGGAACATCCAACCCGCAGATCCGCTTCGGCGAAGACCTGATGAGCCGCGTCTCCTACGTCATGATGAACCCGGACGGCCGCGAAGGCATGACCAATGCGGTGCGCGAAGCCATCAATGAACTGATCGGCAGGGTCTGTGCCGAGGGCAATGTGGCGCGCGAAGACATTCTCGATGCGGTCTTTGTCGGCAATCCGATCATGCACCACCTCTTCCTCGGCATTGACCCCACGGAACTGGGCGGCGCGCCCTTTGCGCTTGCCGTGTCCGGTGCGGTGCATCTGAAAGCCAGTGAAATCGGCCTTGCCATGAATCCCGGCTCGCGGGTCTACATGCTGCCCTGCATCGCCGGCCATGTCGGCGCCGACGCCGCTGCGGCGACGCTCGCGGAAGGTCCGCACCGGCAGGACGAGATGATGCTGCTCGTCGATGTCGGCACCAATGCCGAAATCGTGCTCGGCAACCGCCAGCGCACGGTTGCCGCCTCCTCCCCGACCGGCCCTGCCTTCGAAGGCGCGGAAATATCCGGCGGCCAGCGCGCCGCGCCCGGCGCCATCGAACGCGTACGCATCGATCCGGTGACGCTGGAGCCGCGCTTCCGCGTCATCGGCACGGAACAATGGTCCGATGAGGCAGGCTTTGCCGAAGCGGTGCAGGCCAGCGGCATCACCGGCATTTGCGGCTCGGCCATCATCGAAGTCGTCGCGGAAATGTACCTTTCCGGTATTATTTCCGAAGACGGCGTGGTGGATGGCAGCCTTGCCGCCAAATCACCGCGCATCCGCCCAACGGGCCGCACCTTCTCCTATCTGCTGCATGAGGGGTCGCCGACCATCATCATCACGCAGAATGACGTGCGGGCGATCCAGCTGGCCAAGGCCGCGCTCTATGCCGGCGTCAAGCTGCTGATGGACAAGCAGGGCATCGACCATGTCGACCAGATCCGCTTTGCCGGAGCCTTCGGCTCCTTCATCGACCCGAAATACGCCATGGTGCTCGGGCTCATCCCCGATTGCGACCTCGACAAGGTGAAGGCCGTCGGCAATGCGGCGGGCACAGGCGCGCGCATGGCGCTGCTCAACCGCGACTACCGCCGCGAGATCGAAGACACCGTCACCCGCATCGAAAAGATCGAGACGGCGCTGGAGCCAAAATTCCAGGAGCACTTCGTCTATGCCATGGCGATGCCCAACAAGGTCGACCCCTTCCCCAAGCTGTCGCTGGCCGTCACCCTGCCGCCGCGCAAGAATGTCGGTGAGGATGGCCAGGCGGGCGACGCCACGCCGCGCCGCCGCTCACGCGAGGACAGGGCCGCCCGCCGGTCGCGTGAATAAATCCAGTCGCTTGAGTTTGCCGCGCGGGGAAATTCCGCTATCAACATCCACCATGATTGATTCCGGACCTGTTTTCCCATGATTGCCTGCTTTGACATCGGTGGCTCGGCCATCAAGGGTGCAATGGCCTATGCGCCCGAAGACATACGGCCCCTGCCCAAAGTGCCGACGCCCCTGCATGATTTCGACGCCTTTGCCGGTGCCATCGAAAAAATAGCGGCGGATGGCGGCGCCGATCCGACATCGCTGATCTCGATTTCCATCGCCGGGGTTGTCGACGCCGACAGCGGCAGGATCACCTGCGCCAATATTCCCTGCATCCATAACCGTCCGCTGGTAAAGGACCTCAGCGAGAAACTCGGCCGTCCGGTGCTTGTCGCCAATGATGCCGACTGCTTTGCCCTGTCGGAAGCCGTTGTGGGCGCCGGACGCGGCCACCGCGTGGTGTTCGGCATCATTCTTGGCACCGGCGTCGGCGGCGGGCTGGTCATCAACGGCAAGATCCATGAAGGTGCCGGCGGTTTTGCCGGGGAATGGGGCCATGGCCCGATTTCCGCGACCTGGGCAGGCAATCCGCCCATCGCCATTCCGCGCTATGCCTGCGGCTGCGGCCAGGTGGGCTGTGTCGACGCGGTGGGCGCGGCGCGCGGCATGGAGCGGCTGCATGCCCATATCCACGGTGTCGACCTGCCGAGCACCGAAATCATTGACGCCTGGAACAGAGGCGACGCGGCGGCCGAGCGCACCATCGACTGCTACATCGATATCGTCAGCGGCCCGCTGGCCATGACGCTCAATGTTCTCGGCGCATCGGTTGTGCCCGTCGGCGGCGGCCTCGCCAATGCCGTTCCGCTGATCGAGCGGCTGGACCGGGCGGTGCGTGACCGCATCCTGTGGAAGACCGGCAAACCGCTGGTCATCCCCGGCGAATTGAAAATCGAACCCGGCCTGATCGGTGCCGGGGTTCTCGGATTGATGGGCGAAACAAAATGAGCGGCATTCTCCTGGAAGTCTGCGTCGATGATTCCAACGGCCTTGCCGCTGCGATAACAGGCGGCGCCGACCGGGTGGAACTGTGCTCGGCGCTGGAACTTGGCGGATTGACGCCGACACCGGGCCTGATCGGCCAGGCGATTGCCTCACCCATTCCGATCTATGCGATGATCCGCCCGCGCCCCGGCAATTTCGTTTTCGGTGAAGCCGATATCGATGCCATGCTGCGGGAAATCGACATGATCCGCAGTGCGGGCCTTGCCGGCGTCGTTCTCGGCGCGAACCACGCCAATGGCAGCCTCGACCATGCCACGCTGGAACGCCTCATGCGCAATTGCGACGGGCTGGGCGTGACGCTGCACCGGGCCTTCGATCTCGTGCCGGACCTTGGCGAAGCGGTTGAAACCGCTGTCGGACTGGGTTTCGAGCGCATTCTCACATCCGGTCGGATGCCGACCTCGGCGCAGGGGATCGGCGATCTGGAAACGACCTTCGCTTTCGCCGCCGGGCGGATCAGGATCATGCCCGGCTCCGGCGTGAATATCGGCAATGCGGACACACTCCTGCAGCGCATTCCGTTCCGGGAAATCCATTCCTCCTGCGCGGTTCCGGCAGAACCGGTCAGCGCCGCCGCGCAGCGGCTCGGTTTCGAAACCGCCACGCAGAAACGCACCAGTGTTGAGCTGGTCAAGGCGTTGAAAGCTTTTTGCCTCGCGCGTTGAGGTGTTGGTTGATTTGACACCCCCCTCTGGGCTTCCGCCCATCTCCCCCACAAGGGGGGAGATCACATCGACATCAACGCTTTAGCCGACTTTGCAATGTTTCAGAACTGATCGAAACAGGAGTAAAGGCTGATCTCCCCCCTTGTGGGGGAGATGCCCGGCAGGGCAGAGGGGGGTGAAAATATCACCGCCTTAAAGCTTGCCCGTCCGCTCATAGCCTTCAAAATACACCCGGAGATGCTGGGCGACGGCTTTGACATGCGCGCCCGCATTCTTGGCCACCAGCATACCGAGTTTCGATTCGCCGAGCGGCGGCAGACCGTGTTCTGCGCCGAGTTCGACCATGTTGTCCTCAAGCAGGAATTTTGAAAACGGTGCCACGGCCAGATCAGCCACGATGGCGGCGCGCTGCCCCATCGTATGGGCGCTCATATAGGCGACGCGATAGTCCCTGCCGGCGCTTTCCAGCGCGCTGATGGCATTGGCGCGCCAGATGCAGCCCTCTTCCCACATGGACAGCGGCAGCGGATTGCGCTCATGCGCCGTGCCGCATTTCGCACCGGCCCAGATGATATCCTCGGTCATCAGAACTTCGATCTCGTCGAGCTTTGCCAGCGTTTCATTGACATTGACCAGCGTCACATCGAGCCTTTGCTCGTCGAGCCGCTTGCGCAGGCTGTTGCTCTGGTCGATGACCACATCCACCGTCACATCCGGGTGCGATTCGGCAAAGCGCTTGAGCACGAAGGGCAGCACCTTTTCGCCGACATCATCAGGTGCGCCCAGCCGTACCACGCCGGAAACCGTCGGCGTGATGAACTTGGCAACGGTTTCGCGGTTGAGCGCCAGCATGCGCCGGGCATAACCCAGCAGAAGCTCGCCGCTCGGCGTCAGCTTGACCGACCGCGCGTCACGCTCGAGCAGCACATGCCCCAGCGTCTCCTCCAGTTTCTTGATCTGCATGGACACTGCCGAGGGCGTGCGGAACACCGCATTGGCGGCGCTGGAAAAGCTGCCGGTTTCGGCAATCATGGCAAAGGTACGCAAGACGTCGAGATCGAGGATGGGAATGGGGTGCTGCATCGGTGCGGACATTGCGGCGTCTCCTTGATCAATTTTTCTGAACTATAGTGTTCTCTAATTTCGTTTGATTGAACATCAACTTGGGCAGATAGTCAAGATCACAGAACGGGCAGGCCGCAGAAAATGGCCGCCTGAAGCAAAAGGAGCAACAAAATGAGTGCCTGCAATGACCATTACATCGAACATCGAGCCAGCTTGAGCGAACGTCTGTTCGCCGCCGTAAGCCGCACGGCCGGAACCGTGGCATCGATCGCGGAAGCCTCGCGCAACACCATTGTCCGGCAGCGGCGTCTGCGGGCGACGGAAGCCGCGCTGGACAGCCTGCCGGAAAATATCCGTTTCGATATCGGCTGGCCGGATCTATATGAACGTCAGATCGCGGCGGGCAATGACATCAACCGTACGCACCAATAAATCATGAAAATGCAAGTGTAAGGGAGCAGACCGGGCCGCGTCTGCTCCCTTTACCATGCGCTCTACCTGCGCTTTTGCGACACAGGCAGGCACCCTTCCCTTTAGAATAATTCTATGGTTCTATCAGAAAAAAAGCTTAAGAGACCACGCCTGTAATTTGAAGACTCTACTTCAGGTGCGACATGGCCTCGTAGTAAAAAACGGGAACCTAGAGACATCATGAACCAGACGGGCCTCAACAAGCGGTCTTTTGTTTTTTTCCTCGTGCCGAACTTTTCGATGATCGCCTTTGCGACGGCCATCGAACCGCTCCGCATTGCCAATCGCATGCTCGGCTACGAGGCCTATCGCTGGCGCCTGGCGTCGGTGGACGGCAAGCCCGTCACAGCCTCCAACGGCGTCGAATGCGCCGCCAATTCCTCGCTTGAGGATGAGCGCCGCTTCCTGACCGGCGAAGACCGCCCGTCCATGGTGTTCGTCTGCTCCGGCGTGCATGTGGAAAAATTCCAGAACAAGTCGGTCTATGCCTGGCTGCGCGAAGAGTTCAACCGCGGCGTGGCCGTCGGCGGCCTGTGCACCGGCGCACATATCCTCGCCGCCGCCGGACTGCTCTCGGGCAAGCGCTGCGCTATCCACTGGGAAAACCTGCCCGGTTTTGCCGAATCGTTTCCGAAGGCCGATGTCTATGCCGACCTCTTCGAAGTCGACGGCAACATCTATACCTGCGCCGGAGGCACAGCAGCCCTCGACATGATGCTGAAGCTGATCGGCGACGATTTCGGCGACAACATCGTCAACCGCGTCTGCGAACAGGCGCTGACCGACCGGGTCCGCAGCCCGCATGACCGCCAGCGCCTGCCCTTGCGTGCCCGCCTCGGCGTGCAGAATTCCAAGGTTCTGACCATCATCGAACTGATGGAGGCACGGCTTTCCGAACCACTGTCGCTGATCGAGATTGCCGACCATGTCGGCCTGTCGCGCCGCCAGATCGAGCGCCTGTTCCGCCAGGAAATGGGCCGGTCCCCGGCGCGCTACTATCTGGAGATCCGGCTCGACCGTGCCCGCCACCTGCTGATCCAGTCGTCCATGCCCATCGTGGAAGTCGCGGTCGCCTGCGGGTTCGTGTCGGCCTCGCATTTCTCCAAATGCTACCGTGAACTCTACGGCCGCTCACCGCAGCAGGAACGGGCCGACCGCAAGCAGCTGATGGCCGCTTAAGCCAGTCGGGATAGACCGCAACTCTGCAGTGCGTGGTTCGACAAGCTCACCATGAGGAAAATGGAGGATTGCAGTGAGCACTATTCTGCAAGGTTTGTGATTGATCTTGCGCCAAACCACCTCCCTCATGGTGAGCTTGTCGAACCACGCACAACCCAAAAGAAATGGCGCCCGTTCAGGCGCCATTTTCATTTCTCCATGCAAGCGGAACCGGCTTAAGCCCTGAGGCGCTCGTTCTCCGTATCGAAAGGCGCTTCCGGAATGACCGTCGCCTTGTGCGTCTTGCCGAGAATCTTGATCTCGAGCTGCGTGCCGAGTGCCGAATAGTCCGGCTTGACCATGGCGAGCGCCAGGCTCTTGCCCAGGCGCCAGCCATAACCGCCATGCGTCGCACGGCCGATGAGCTGGCCATTGGCGTAGATCGGCTCGCTGCCGCGGGCATCGACATCCGATACACCGGGGACATGCACTTCGAGCGTGACGAAATTCCACTTCAGGCCATCCTCGCGGGCCTTCACAACGGCATCGCGGCCGATGAAATCACCCTTGTTGGGATGAACGAAACGGTCAAGGCCGCTTTCGAAGGCATTGTATTCGATCGAGAGTTCGCGCGGGATCAGGCGATAGGACTTTTCCACCGCCATTGCCGTCATCGCACGGATGCCGAACGGCTTGATGCCGAATTCCGCACCGGCTTCGAGCAGCAGGTCATAAATGGTGTTCTGCTGTTCAATGGGGTGATGCAGTTCCCAGCCGAGCTCACCGACAAAGTTGACGCGCAGGGCATGGGCCGTGGCCGTGCCGACGCTGATTTCCTTGCCCGACAGCCAGGGGAAGGCTTCGTTGGACAGGTCCGCACGGGTGATCTTCTGCAGAACCTCACGGCTCTTGGGCCCCGCAAGCACCAGCACGCCATACATCTGCGTGATCGGGCGGAGGGTTACCGAGCCGTCCGTCGGCAGGAGTTTGACCAGATAATCATGATCATGGTTCTCGTAAGCACCGGCGGATACCAGATAGAACTTGCCGGGCGCCCATTCATAGACCGTGAATTCGGAGCGCACCCCGCCCTGCTTGGTCAGGAGGTGGCACAGCGCAATGCGTCCCTGCTTCTTGGGAATGCGGTTGGCCAGAATGGAATCGAGCCATTCGCGCGCACCGGGGCCTGTTACTTCCATCTTGGCAAAGGCCGACATGTCGAGCAGGCCGACATTGCTGGTGACGTTCTTGATCTCGTTGCCGACATGTTCAAAGTAGTTCGAACGATGGAAGGACCAGAGTTCCTTCACCTTGCCGTCCTTGTCCGGCTTCGGATGGTTGTGGTTGAGCAGCACATCCGGCTTGTCCAGCTTGGCGACCTCAAGGCCATAGCCCTGTGGTGCAAACCAGTTGGCGCGCTCCCAGCCATAGACGGTGCCGAACACGGCGCCGAGCGCCTTCTGGCGGTCATAGGAGGGCGAACGCTTGAGCGGACGGGCCGCGCTGCGCTCTTCATCCGGGTAGTGCACGGAGAACACCTCGGCATAGGCTTCCTCGTTCTTTTCCTTGAGGTAGCCTTCCGTCGCATAGGGGCCGAAGCGGCGCGGATCGACGCCCATCATGTCGATGGAGGGCTCGCCCTCGACAATCCATTCGGCCAGCTGCCAGCCGGCGCCGCCAGCGGCGGTGACGCCGAAGGAATGGCCTTCATTGAGCCAGAAATTCTTCAGGCGCGGCGCTGGGCCGATGATGGGCGAGCCGTCCGGCGTATAGGCGATGGCGCCGTTATAGACCTTCTTGATGCCGACTTCGCCAAAAGCGGGAACGCGGGCAATGGCGGTTTCGATATAGGGTTCGAGCCGGTCGAGATCCTCCTGGAACAGCTCGTACTCGCTGGCATCGGACGGGCCGTCGACATAGCAGACAGGCGCACCTTTTTCATATGGTCCGAGCAAAAGGCCGCCGTTTTCCTCACGCATGTACCAGGACGAATCGCTCTCGCGCAGCACGCCCATCTCCGGCAGGCCCTTGGCCTTGCGCTCGAGAATGGCCGGATGCGGCTCGGTGACGATGTACTGGTGCTCTACCGGAATGACCGGCACGTCGAGGCCGACCATCTTGCCGGTCTTGCGGGCAAAATTGCCGGTCGCCGAGACGACGTGTTCGGCAGTGATATCACCCTTGTCGGTCTTGACGAGCCACTCGCCCGAGGGCAGCTGCTCGATGCCGAGAACCGTGGTGTAGCGATAGATGGTTGCACCGCGATCGCGCGCGCCCTTGGCAAGCGCCTGCGTCAGGTCGGCCGGCTGGATATAGCCGTCTTCCGGATGCTGGATGGCGCCGAGAACGCCGTCCATTTCCGCCAGCGGCCAGATTTCCTTGACCTGTTCCGGCGTCAAAAGCTTGACCGGCACGCCGATCGTCTCGGCGACACCGGCATAATACATATATTCGTCCCAGCGGTCCTTGGTGCGGGCGAGACGGATGTTGCTGCAATTGGTGAAGCCGACATTCATGCCGGTTTCCTCTTGCAGCTCCTGATAGAATTTCACGGAGTATTTGTGGATCTGGCCGACGGAATAGCTCATGTTGAACAGCGGCAGCAGCCCGGCCGCATGCCAGGTCGAGCCGGAGGTCAGTTCCTTGCGCTCGATGAGCACGACATCGCTCCAGCCCTTCTTGGCCAGATGATAGAGTGTCGACACACCCACCACACCACCGCCGATCACAACTACACGCGCTTGGGTCTTCATTTCATTCTATCCTCTGATATCAATCGGTGGTCAGGCGGCACGCGCCATTTTCTGCACTATGCCGTTCGCACTGTCCATTGCTAAGGCCTGTTTGCGACATGGCCAAAACATGCCGCGACGCGCGGCAAACTGGCTGCGGTTTGTGCGAATTTCCGATCAAGGCAAGGGAATGATCTGCCGCTTCTCGCATGGGAGCGACACCCTGAAAACGAACAGGCCCGAACTGTTTTGCACAGTCCGGGCCTTTATCTCAGCAATCGGCGGTGGCCGGGTTACTTGATCGAAACCTTGCCGCCCTTGATTTCGATGGTTTCCGCGCCGGTCAGGGCTTCGCGGTCACCATTGGGAAAGGTGACGAAACAGCCGCCGCTGCAAAATTCAACCGTGTCTCCGGCTGCAACCTGCAGCTGGGTCTTGCTCGACCCTTCGGTGACGACGATGGTCTGTGCGCTGGCATCGCTGTTCTTCAGGCTGGCGGCAAATGCGGGTCCGGCCAGAATAGTGCTCGTAAGAATGACAACTGCAAACTTGTTCATATCACCCCGGTGCTTCCACCGCCCCTGTTGCCTCGGGCTCAACTGGCCCTTTTCGACACCAGTTATAACGGGGTGAAACTGAACGGCAACTGAACGCCCCGTTATTTTTCCGTGATTTAGACGAAAGTGGGGCACTGGCCCCGCACACCGCGTCTCAGGACTTGGTCGTCTTCTTCACCGGCGCTTTCAGCTCCGCCTTCACCCGCTCGGTGATCATCTGCACGATCGCATCCGCGTCATCGAGGTGGATATTGACGTCGCGCTGCGGGAACGGAATTTCGATCCCCTCCTCGGCAAACCGGTCGACCAGCGCAAAGCGGATTTCATTCTGCACGGTGCCGGAATTCGACAGGTCAGCCAGATGCACCCGCATCTCGAAATCCATTCTGGAATCGCCCAGCGCCTTGAACTGCACGAAGGGCTCCGGATTTTTTAGGACAAGCGGATGGCTGCGGGCAATGTCCATCAGGATGGCATGCACGCGGCGCGGATCGACCTTGTAGGAAACGCCGATCGGAATTTCCACGCGCCCCAGCTTGTTGCGGTGGGTCCAGTTGCCGACATTGCCGTTGATGAAGGACGAGTTGGGAATGATGATCGACTGGCGCTGGAAGGTTTCCACCTCGGTCGCGCGCACGCTGATCTTCTTGACAATGCCGCCGACGCCGCTGGTTTCGATCCAGTCGCCGACCTTGAAGGGACGCTCAGCGAGCAGGATCAGGCCGGAGACGAAGTTGGAGACGATCGCCTGCATGCCGAAACCGATACCGAGCGACAGACCGCCGGCCACCAGCGCGAGGCTGGAGAGATTGATGCCCGCCGCCGAGATGCCGATGAGCCCGGCCATGCCGAGGCCGAGATAGCCGACCGCCGTGCGGATCGAGTTGCGCACGCCCGAATCCAGCTTGCCGCGCGCCATGACCCGCACATCCAGCCAGCCCTGGAACCAGCGTGTGAAGAAATAGAACAGCGCGAAGAGCAGGATGCCGACGGCAATGGCCACCAGCGAGATCGTCACCGAACCGATCTGGAAACCGGTGGCTATGGTGAGGAACCAGACCGTCATCTCACTCCACTGGAAGCCCCAGAGCAGCAGGATCACCGGAATACCGAGGAGAAGCACGAAAATATTGATGATGATGCTGGCGATCAGGCCAAGCTGATCGAGTGTCGAGTCGTCAATGCCGAAGCGCTTCTGCACTGTGCTGCCGAGCACCGTGCCGCCCAATGCATTCTCGTCGGCCACCGCGCGCGCCGTGAGGAAGCCCAGATACATCGTCACGAGCACAGCGCCATTGATGACGATCTGCTGCGAGACGAAACGGGCAAAACCGATATAGCCCAGCAGCGCGGCGATGATCGGAATGAGGCCGATGGCATAAAGGAACAGCCGCAGCGGCCTTGGCCAGCGCCGGGCTTCGCCGGTTTCCTCATTCTCGAGCGGTTTGAGAAATGCCATGGCGAGGATCAGCAGCCCGACCAGAACCGTTGCAAACAGGCTCTTGGCCACCGTCAGCGACAGGGGTGAGGATGCAATCTGGTTGACCGTATTGGCGAGATAATCGAGCCCCGTGATCGTCGCCGTGGCCGTGACCAGAACCATGAGAATGCGGCCCGGACGCGGTGCAACGCGCACGAGACGCCAGTTGGGGGCGCCCGGGCAAATGACGGCCTGGGCCAGCGCATGCACGAAATAGACGATGCCGATCACCGAAAACAGCGTGTAGATCAGCGACGCGATATCCGGCCGCAGCACATTGAAGTAGCCGAGGAAAAAGTAGGTCGTGGCCAGGAATACGCCGACGGTCACCGACCGCATCAGGGTCGACCAGAAGGCCACCGCCAGGCGGCTCAGATAGGAGGGTTCTTCAACCGCCGGATCGCGCAGATAGAGATGCCCCAGCAACCGCTGGCCGCCGATAAGAAGCACCAGCGCGGTTATCGCGGCAAAGAAGGCGGCGGCCAGCAGGGACTGCCATTTGAAGGTGATGACGAAGCGCCACCAGGACGAAATGAGCTGGTTCATCGTGCCCATTTCCCGGCCATAGGCGTCGATGACTTCGCTGCCGAGGGAATAGTTGATGTCGACGCGCTGCGACAATGTATTGGCAAAAAGCTCGCGCCGGGCATCGCCGATCGCATCGATCATCTTGTTGACTTCGAGCAGCTGGTCTTCGGTTTCGCCGAGAACCGCGTTGATCTCGGCCTTTTCCGTCGTCAGGCGGGTGCGTTCATCCGTGACGATCTTCGCTTCGGCCGGCTGCCCCTGCGCGGGCGGTGCGCCCAGCTGTTCCAGACGGGCATTGATCTCGGTGATGCGCGGCCGGAACGAAACGCCGATATCCAGCAGTTTCTTGGCGCTCGCTTCCAGATCGAGGCGCAGATTGGCAAGCGCCGCGTCGGCATCGGCCTTCTGCTTGAATTTCTGTTCATAGGTCGAGATCTGCTTCTTCAGCGCATCGATGGCCGGGCGCTGTTCGGCGACGATGTTCGATTTGACGGCGGGCGCCGGCGCCGGCGCCACGGGTGCCGGCTCCGCTGCGGCGGGCGCAGGCTCCGGTGCCGGGGCTGGTGCGGGCGATGTGGCGGCCGGGGCTGGCGCCGGGGTCTGCGCCAAAGCCAGTTGCACCGGGGCCGCCAGAAACAGAACGGCGGCAATCGTCAGAAGAATCTGCCGAAGGAAAGATGAGATCACGGGTTCAGATCCATTTATGAACAGTTTGCTTCGTCGATTTGCCCGTTCATGTCGGCACAATCAAGGCACTTTCTGCTTTCATTCTCGCGACTGGTCGGCTTGTTGACAGTGCTCGCCGCTATCGTGATGACCATTCCAGCAATGCGACAGTAGCATAATGTCGGGGTAATCATGCATCGTCACACCTGCGGCAGGCCGGAAACTTGCCAAAGTCACAATTTTGCTCGCCTTCGCCTCGCGCTCATCTTGACCAGTACAGACGCACACTGTTGACTGGCACAATCGGGAAACAAACGTCCAACCGCAACAGATTCGCTTTCGAGACCAGAAGACCATGATCATCAAATGCCCCTATTGCGGCCCGCGCGACGTCATCGAATTCACCTATCAGGGCGACGCGACACGCCAGCGCCCCGACCCAGCCTCATCCGATCAGGCCGCATGGAACGCCTATGTCTATGAGCGGGCCAATCCCATGGGCGCGCACCGTGAGTTCTGGCTGCACAGCGGCGGCTGCCGCCAGCATCTGATCGTCACCCGCGATATGGCGACCCATGTCATTTCGTCCGTGGGCTTTGCCCGGGATGCCGTTGCCGCCGGGAAAGGCGGTGATCGCCCATGACCGCGTCACGGCTCCCCAAGGGTGGACGGATCGACCGCGCCAGGACGGTGCGGTTCACCTTCGACGGCAAGGCCTATAGCGGCCACCCCGGCGACACGCTGGCCTCGGCCCTCCTTGCCAATGGCGTGACGCTGTTCGGCCGCTCGTTCAAATATCACCGGCCGCGCGGCGTCTTTGCGGCGGGCAGCGACGAGCCGAATGCGCTCGTCACCGTTCTCAACGGCGATGTGCGCGAACCCAATGTCCGCGCCACGGAACTGGAAATCCATGACGGCCTCGTCACCGAAAGCCAGAACCGCTTTCCCTCGCTCGAACACGATGTCATGGCGATCAACCAGCTGGCCGGGCCGATATTGTCGGCGGGCTTCTACTACAAGACCTTCATGGGCCCGGCCATCGGGCCGCTGCGCAGCACCAAGGTCTGGATGTTCTTCGAAAAATTCATCCGCCGCGCCGCCGGTCTCGGCAAGGCAGGCATTGCCGCCGATCCCGACCATTACGAGCGCATGAACGCTTTCTGCGACGTGCTGGTGGTGGGCACCGGCCCCGCCGGACTATTGGCGGCGGAAGCCGCAGCAGAAACCGGCGCGCAGGTGATCATCGCCGAGGAACGGCCGGTTGCCGGCGGCGCACTGCTTGCATCGGCGGAACTGATCGACGGGCGCAACGCCGCCGTCTGGGCGCGGGAAAAGGCAGCAGCGCTCGCGGGCCGCGCCAATGTGCGTTTTCTCACCCGGACTTCCGTCTGGGGCTATTATGACGGCAATGTCCTGACCGCCATCGAGCATGTCTCCGATTTCAAGCCGAACCGCACCAAGGGGCAGCCGCGCCAGCGCCATTGGGTCATCCGCACCGGCAAAACCATTCTGGCGACGGGTGCGTTCGAGCGCCCGATCGTGTTTCCCGGCAATGACTGCCCCGGCGTCATGCTGGCCGATGCGGTCAGGCGCTATGCGGTCGAATATGGTGTGGCTGCGGGAACCAATGTGACGCTGTTCACCAACAATGACAGCGCCTATGAGGCAGCCCGCGCCATGGCGCAGGCGGGCGTCAATATCGTTGCCATCGTCGATGTGCGCGCGGATGTGTCCGGCGCCTGCATCGAGATTGCCTCGGCGGCGGGGGCGGAACTGGTCCTCGGCCACGCCGTCACCGGCACCCATGCGGGCAAGACGCTCAGCTCCATCACCGTGCAGCATTTCAATGCGCAGACCGGCCATGTCTCCGGCACGGCGCGGGAAATCAAGACCGATTGCCTCGGCGTCTCCGGTGGCTGGTCCCCCGCGATCCATCTCGCCAGCCAGGCGGGCGGCAAGCCGGAGTGGGACGAGGATTTGCAGGCCTTCCTGCCGCCGGAGGCCAACCAGAACTGGGTGACGGCAGGATCCGCAGCGGGATACATGGATACGGTCAGCGTGTTCTCCGATGGCGCGACCAAGGGCACCTCCTCCAAGACCAAACCGAAGCTGCCTGCGGTCGATGCCCCGATGTTCGATGCATCGCCCGCCCCCGTGTTTGAAATCGAGCCCGCGGCCAAATCGCAAAAGGCATTCGTCGACTTCCAGCACGATGTCACCGCCGACGATATCCGCCTCGCCTACCGCGAGGGCTTTCATTCGGTCGAGCACCTGAAGCGCTACACCACGCTCGGCATGGCGACGGACCAGGGCAAGACATCAAACATTCCCGGCCTTGCCATCATGGCCGATGTACGCGGCATTACCATTCCGGAGGCGGGCACCACCCGCTTCCGCCCGCCCTTCACCCCGGTATCCTTCGGTGCTATCGCCGGTGAGCGCTATGGCGACCTGCGGCCGCACCGGCTGACCCCGATGCATGACTGGCATCTGGCCAACAGCGCCAAGACCTATGAAGCCGGCCTGTGGCACCGTCCGATGATCTATGGCAGCCATGGCGAGACGGTCGAACAGGCCTATGTGCGTGAAGCGCGCGCGGTGCGCCAGAGCGTCGGGATTGTCGATGTTTCGACCCTCGGCAAGATCGACATTCAGGGTCCGGACGCGGGCGAACTGCTCGACCGTGTCTACACCAACATGTTTTCCACCCTGCCGGTCGGCAAGGCGCGCTACGGTCTGATGCTGCGCGAGGACGGCATTGTCTATGATGACGGCACCACGTGGCGGCTCAGCGAAACACAGTTCCTGATGACGACCACAACGGCCAATGCCGGAAACGTCATGCAGCATCTGGAGTTTTATCTGGATTGCGTCTGGCCGGACCTGCGCGTGCACCTGACCTCGGTCACCGATGTCTGGGCCGGGACGGCCGTGTCGGGCCCGAAAGCCCGGGCTGTTCTGGAAGCCTGCGTCGCGGGAACCGGTGTCGACAATGCAACCCTGCCGTTCATGGGCATTGTGCATGGCTTTATCGGCGATGTGCCGGTCATGATCTGCCGCCTCTCCTTCTCGGGCGAGCTGGCCTATGAAGTCTATTGCGGCGCCGGCTATGGCACGCAGGTCTGGGAAGCGCTGCTCGAAGCGGGCAAACCTTTTGACATCATGCCTTACGGGCTGGAAGCGCTGGGCACGCTGCGCATCGAGAAGGGCCACGTCACCGGCGCCGAAATCGATGGCCGCACCACCGCACACGATCTGCATCTCGACTGGATGCTGTCGAAGAAGAAGCCCTATATCGGCTCCGGCATGAAGGACCGCGCGGGATTGAACGATGAAAACCGCCTGTCACTCGTCGGGCTGATCTCGCTCGACAACCAGTCGATCAATGGTGGTAGCCATATCGTCAGCGATGCGGCGCCGCGTGAACCCGCCGACAGTTTCGGCCACGTCACTGCGGCCTGCTATTCCCCGGCGCTCGGCAAATACATCGCGCTGGCGCTGGTCAAGCACGGCACATCGATGATCGGCAACCGCGCCTATGCGACGGACCTTCTGCGCGGCAAGCACGGCGCCGTCGAGATCGTCAGTCACCACATGTTTGATCCAGAGGGGAGCCGGATGCATGGCTGAACCACAATCGCCCCTCGGCCACGTCTTTGTTCCGGGTGACCATGGCAACTCCGCCGGCGGCATCGGCCTTGTCCTGACCGAGCGCAGCGACGTTTCCATCGTGCAGGTGACCGCATGGCGCGGGACCATTCCCGCCATCCTGACCGCCATCGGTAATGTAACCGGATTGAATGTCGCGGACAAACCCGGCGCCGGGCGCAGTGCGGGCGAAAAATCCGCCTTCGGTTTCGCGCCCGGACGTTATTTCGTTGTGAGCCCGTCCGCTGATCTGGAAGACCGCCTGCGCAGGGCCATACCGCTGGAAACCGGTACGATCATTGACCTTACCCATGGCCGCACTGCCATCCGCGTCAAGGGCCCATGGTCGGAATGGGTGCTGTCGAAGCTGTTTGCCATCGATTTTTCCGAACACGGCTTTCCCGTCGGCTTCGGCCGTGCCACGCTGCACCACGATATCCACGCCAATATCCAGCGGATCGATGCGGAGACCTTCGACCTCTACGTGTTCCGCACCTTTGCCCGTTCGTTCTGGCAGACGCTGGGGCATGCGGCGGCGGAGGTCGGCTACCGCGTCGAATAAGCCGCTTCCGGCCTATCGCTCGTTATGACGCCAGCAGGCTCTTCGCCGGTTTTCCCGCGATATAGACTTCCGCAATGGTGCGGTCGTCGCCCATGGTCTGCATCAGGAACAGCTCTTCAACCAGCGTTTCCACCGTTTCCATGCGCAGGCGCATGGCCGGGGTGGAGCGGGCATTGAGCACGATGCAGTCCGCCTCCGCGCCCGGCGTGAACGAGCCGATGATGCCCTGCAGCGACAGCGCGCGGGCATTGCCGAGTGTCGCCTGATAATACGAGCGCAGCGGGTGATAGCGCTGGCCCTGAATGTTCAGGATCTTGTAGCCCTCATCCAGCGTGCGCAGCATGGAATAGGATGTGCCGCCGCCGATATCGGTGGCAATCGCATGGCGCACCGGCGGATGGGACGCCTCGAGGCGCGCCAGATTGAACAGGCCACTGCCGATGAACAGGTTCGAGGTCGGGCAGAAGACTGCGACGGACCCGCTATTGGCGATGGCAGCAATTTCGGCATCGGTCAGGTGGATGCAGTGGCCGAGCAGCGTCTTGGGACCAAGCAGGCCGTAATGCTCATAGACCTGCGTATAATCCCGGCTCCACGGAAAGAGTTCGGCCACGAAGGCAATCTCGGCGGTGTTTTCACACAGATGCGTCTGCACGTGCAGATCAGGATATTCGCGGGCCAGCGCCCCGCTCATCTCCAGCTGTTCCGGCGTCGATGTCGGTGCAAAGCGCGGCGTGATGGCATAGAGCTGGCGCCCGGTTCCGTGCCATTTGCCGATCAGTTCCTTGCTGTCGTCATAACCCGACTGCGCCGTGTCGAGAAGACCGGGCGGCGCGTTGCGGTCCATCATCACCTTGCCCGCGATCATGCGCATGTTGCGCAGGTCCGCCTCGGTGAAAAATGCCTCGACCGACGCCTTGTGCACGGTGCAATAGGCGGCTGCCGTGGTGGTGCCATGGCGGATCAGCTCATCGAAGAAAGCCGAGGCGATGCGCTGCGGATGCCCCTGATTGGAGAATTTCTGCTCCTCGACAAACGTGTATTTGTTCAGCCATTCCATCAGTTCGCCCGCATAGGAGGCGACAACCTGCATCTGCGGGTAATGGATGTGGGTATCAATGAAGCCCGGCATGATCAAATGCGGGCGATGGTCGACGACCTCGACATTCCAGCCTTCGCCGGCGCGCAGGCGGGCATAGTCGTCAATGGCCCAGATCTTGCCGTCGCGGATCAGCAGTCCACCATCCTCGATATAGGTGAATGCGTCCGGGCTGGCGTCGCCCGCCAGCGGCTCGTCGTGAAACGTCAACAGACGTCCGCGTAACAGAAGTTCGGTCATTGCGTGGATTTTCCCGATACCGCAGAACGATACCACGCCACGATCCGGGACCGCTCGGCATCTGTCATCTGCGTCAGATTTCCCGGTGGCATGGCGTGGCTGGCACCGGCGAACAGATAGACCTGGCTGGCATGAGTCGCAATCAGTTCGTCCGTATCGAGGCGAATTCCTTTGGGCGCGTGCATGATCCCTTCAAAGGACGGCTCCGCCGCATGACACATGGAACAGCGTCCCATGACGGTGTCGCGCACCTCCTGAAAGTTCTGCGCGGCGAGAAAGGGCGCAGCGGCGCTCGAGACTTTTTCCGGCCCCTGCAGGACCTTCGGCACGGTCGACAGCCAGATGATGATGATGAACAGCACGACCGAGGCCAGCCACGTCCAGTGCGGATTGCCGGTTCCGGCATGTTTCGAGTTGAAATAGTGGCGGATGAGCACGCCGATGATGAAAATCAGCGCGGCGATGACCCAGTTGAACTCCGTCGAACTCGCCAGCGGATAATGGTTGGACAGCATCAGGAAAATGACCGGCAGCGTCAGGTAATTGTTGTGGGTCGAGCGCTGCTTGGCCTGTTTTCCGAGCTTCGGATCGGGCGTCTTGCCAGCGATCAGATCGGCAACGACCTTCTTCTGGTTCGGAATGATCAGAAGGAACACATTGCCCGACATGATCGTGGCGGTGAATGCGCCAAGATGCAGGAAGGCGGCGCGCCCGGTGAACAGATGCGTATAGCCCCATGCCATGACGACGATGACCGCATAGAGGATGAGCATCAGCGCCGTGTCATTGTTCGCCAGCGGCGACTTGCACAGGAGATCGTAGATCAGCCAGCCGAGCCCGATCGACGCGAGCGAAATCAGGATGGCGACCGGCGTCGATACATCGAGAACATTGCGGTCGATGAGATAAAGGTCCGCACCGGCATAATAGACGATGCACAGAAGCGCGAAGCCGGAGAGCCATGTGGCATAGGACTCCCATTTGAACCAGATCAGATGTTCCGGCATGTGCGGCGGCGCGACCATGTATTTCTGGATGTGATAGAAGCCGCCGCCATGCACCTGCCATTCCTCGCCGTTCACCCCCTGCGGCAGGCCCTGATGGCGGCGCAGCCCCAGATCAAGCGCGATGAAATAGAAGGATGAGCCGATCCAGGCGATTGCAGTGATCACATGCAACCAGCGGGCGGCAAAGCTGAGCCATTCCCAGAAAATAAGGTAATCCATCGGGGCCTCATGCAAAGCATCACAATGCGTGTGTTCGCGGCCCGATGCAAGGTGATGGCTGCAAGATCAATGCGTGGTTCGACAACCTCACCATGAGGGAGGTTGGGGATTGCATGGAACACCGTTCTGCAACCTCCAGGACAGCGTTGCAGCCCACCCAGTTCCCTCATGGTGAGCTTGTCGAACCACGCACTCCAAATCATGCAATGCTGCCATCTACTTGGAATCGTGAAAGATAATCCCGAGTGTATGGCGCTGGCCGCTGCACACCCGGCTCACACCATGGCGCATGTTGACCCGGTAATAGCCGCGCGATCCCTTGACGGGGCGCTGGCTGACCGGAAAGACCACGCCGTCGCCCTGCCGCAGCGGCACCACCTCCGCCCGCGACTGCATGCGCGGACGCTGCTCGGTCAGGACAAATTCGCCGCCAGTGAAATCCGTTCCGGGCTCTTTCAGCAGAAACGCCACCTGCAGCGGGAACACGTGAATGCCGTAGATATCCTGATGCAGGCAGTTGTAATCGCCCGCGCCATATTCCAGCAGCAGCGGCGTCGGCCGGTCCTGCCCGGCGGCATGGTAACGCTCAATGAATGCCTGATGCGCATCGGGATAGCGGATATCGATGCCCATCTGCTCGTTCCAGCGGTTGGCGATGCGGGCCAGCGGCGGATAGAGCGCTTCACGCAACCCGTGGACAATTTCGGGGAGCGGATAGGAGAAATATTTGTACTCCCCCTGCCCGAAGCCGTGCCGGGCCATGACGATGCGCTTGCGGAAAATCGTATCGTCGGGATAGCTATCCGCCAGCGCCGTGCATTCGGCGCGCGACAGGACATTGCGCAGGATGGTGCAGCCGAAAGCCTCCATCTCCGTTTGTGCGGCGGTCCAATCGATCGGGCTCATGTCTGGCATTGCAGCATCCTTACTCACGCAGAAATTCCTGCACAGGAGACCGCAGTTATAGCCGATCAACCACCCGTTTCCTGCGCAGAGCACGATGAAAGGGCCTGCGCTTCACAAAAACGACGGTTTTTTTGTCCATGAGGCCGGGCACACGACGATTTTAAGTGACTCGGCTTGCCGGACTTCATAAATAGAGTCGCAACGGGGTCTGACAGACCGCGAACGGGAACTGCTGGAAACGCATATGGGCTTGAACAGAAATGGCAAATCAGAAAGGCGTGGATCCGCTCCGCTGCTGATTTCTATCTTCTGGCTCATTGCGACCCTTGGCGCCGTCTATATCGCCGCTCCCGAAACGGATCTGCGCAACAACCGCGCCAGCGCACCGGTGCGCGACGATGCCCGCCTTGCCCATGAGAGCGACAATCGCTCCGCCCCCGTGCAGAATTCCATGCGTATGGCTGCGCTCGAAGCCCTGCACCTGAAAATCAAGAGCGGCGTGCGTGCCGATACGAATTCCCATGACGGCATTCTGCCGGACGGGATTTCCCTGATTCTGGCCGGCGCACAGCCAGCCACACCCTCCGAAACCGGTTCAAGCCTGGCGCTTGACCGCATCAGCGTTTTCAGCGCCCGGGCTCCCCCCGCCGCGCTTGCCTGAGGCAATCCGTTGCTCGGCAACGGTTCCAACGCAACACCATCGGCAGCCGCCCGGAACAAACGCGACCATTTCCCGGCAGCCACGCCGCAATTCATGACGGAACACTGATATGCGCACTTCGAAATGGGTTCTTGGAACCTATATTTTCATCATTATTGCGGGCATCATCCTCGCACTGCCCAATATTTTCACCAAGGCACAGCTCGATGCCTTGCCCAACTGGCTGCCCAAGAAGCAGATTTCGCTTGGTCTCGATCTTCGCGGCGGTTCCTATCTCGTTCTCGAAGTGGACGCCGCAGCCCTGAAGAAGGACCGCGTCCGCGCCATGCTGGACGATGCGCGCAACAAGCTGCGCACCGAACGCATTCAGGCGCAGTCAGTCCGCATCGCCGGTGATTCCGTCATCGTCACCATTGCCGACCAGGCACAGCGCGACCGCGCCGTGACGGTTCTGAAGGAACTGACGGCCCAGGTCGCACAGGTCGGCTTCGCCGCCCCGGTCAGCGACATCGACATCACCTCCGCCGACAACACGATCCGTCTCACCCTGACGGATGCCGGCATGAAGGACCGGCTCGACAACGCCTTGCAGCAGAGCCTTGAAATCGTCCGCCGCCGCGTCGATCAGGTCGGCGTGGCCGAACCCTCGATCCAGCGCGTCGGTTCCGACCGTATCGTCGTCCAGCTTCCCGGCCTGCAGGACCCGTCCCAGCTGCGCGCGCTGCTCGGCAGCACGGCCAAGATGACGTTCCACATGGTCGCCGACCGCAATTTCGGCGATACGCCGCCGCCCGGCATTTCCATCCTACCGGATGCGAAGAATCCCGGCCAGACCTATCCGGTCGAGGACCGCGTTGCGCTCAGCGGCGAACGCCTGACCGACGCCCGCGCCGCATTCGACCCGCAGACCAACCAGCCGATCATCTCGTTCCGCTTCGACAATGTCGGTGCGCGTCAGTTTGCTGAAATCACCAGCCAGAATGTCGGCCGTCCCTTCGCCATCGTTCTCGACGGCAAGGTGCTGACCGCGCCGGTCATCCAGGTGCCGATCACCGGCGGTTCCGGCCAGATCACCGGCAATTTCACGGTGCAGGATACGGTGACAACCGCCGCCCTGCTGCGCGCCGGTGCCCTGCCCGCGCCATTGACGGTCATCGAAGAACGCACGGTCGGTCCTGATCTGGGCGGCGACGTCATCAAGATGGGCATCCTGACCGGTCTTGTCGGCTTCGCCCTCGTCGTCGGCTTTATCTTCGTTCTCTATGGCGCATGGGGCTTCATCGCCAACCTGGCGCTGGCG
The DNA here is from genome assembly GCF_044760925.1 of Phyllobacterium sp. NPDC097923. NCBI lineage: Bacteria > Pseudomonadati > Pseudomonadota > Alphaproteobacteria > Hyphomicrobiales > Phyllobacteriaceae > Phyllobacterium > Phyllobacterium sp. NPDC097923. Next base: position 2,249,672 of record NZ_JBIWBL010000001.1, read on the forward strand.
CTCAATGTCATCCTGACATTCGGCGTGCTCAGCCTTATCGGCGCCACGCTCACCCTGCCCGGCATCGCCGCCATCATCCTTGGCATCGGCTTTGCGGTGGATGCGAACATTCTGATCAACGAGCGTATCCGCGAAGAAGCCCGCAAAGGCATCGGCGCCATGGCCGCCGTGGACCGCGGCTTCAAGCACGCCTACGCCACCATCGTCGATGCGAACGTCACGCACCTGATTTCCACGCTGCTGCTGTTCCTGTTCGGCACCGGCCCGATCCGCGGCTTCGCGGTCACCATGGTCATCGGCACGCTGATTTCCATGTTCACCGCCGTGACCGTCGTGCGCATCGTGATGACGGCCATCGTCCGCCGCCGCAAGATGAAGACCATCCACATCGAGCACGTGGTCAAGCTGGTTCCGGAGACCACGAAAATCTCCTTCATGAACGCCCGCTTCTTCGGTATCGGCGTCTCGATCTTCCTGTCGATCGCCTCGGTGATCCTGTTCATCCATCCCGGCCTCAACTACGGCATCGACTTCAAGGGCGGTATCCAGGTTGCCGTCACCACGTCGAAACCCGCCGATCTCGCCACCATGCGCAGCTCGCTGGAAGCACTCGGCCTCGGAGAGGTCGTGCTGCAGCAGGCCGGCGGCGACAATCAGGTCCTGATTCGCGTCCAGCGCCAGGATGGCGGCGAAGAAGCCCAGACGGCGGCCGTGACCAAGGTCAAGGCCGCGGTCGAACAGCTCGATGCCGGCGTGAAGATCGAAAGCTCGGAAGTCGTCGGACCCAAGGTCAGCCAGGAACTGGCGCGCTCGGGTGTTCTGGCGGTCATCCTCGCCAGTATCGCCATGCTGCTCTATATCTGGTGGCGGTTCGAGTGGCACTTCGCCCTCGGCGCGATTGCGACGCTCATTCTCGACACGACGAAGACGGTCGGCTTCTTCGCCCTGATGGGGCTGGACTTCAACCTCACCGCCATCGCCGCGCTTCTGACGATGATCGGCTACTCCGTCAACGACAAGGTGGTGGTCTATGACCGCATGCGCGAGAACCTGCGCATTCACAAGAAGATGCCGCTGCGCCAGATCATCGACATGAGTATCAACCAGACGCTGGCCCGTTGTATCTACACCTCCGTCACCATCTTCCTTGCCATGCTGCCCATGGCAATCTGGGGTGGCAAGGCCGTGGAAAACTTCGCGCTGCCGATGCTTTTCGGTGTCGTGATCGCCACGAGTTCGTCGATCTTCATCGCTGCCCCGATCCTGCTGCTCCTGGGAACATGGTGGGAAAAGAACCACCAGCACCGCATCGGATCGAGCGAGACACCGGCCGTGAAGAGCTGAGCGGAGCCTGATCTGAGCTCTCCAAGCTAAATATCTGCGGCGTATGAAAAAAATTGCATTTCATGCGCCGCAGAACGACAAAAGTTGTTTGCAAGACATCATGTGTACGCAATACTGAGGCAGTCATTGGCTGCAGACAGATTGACTCTATTATTTTTCATCACGACCCAGGGGGAGACACCGACATATGCCTCATGAAACGCCGCTGATTGCGACAATCGTTGTGGGCCTTGTGGTGGCCTTCATCTTCGGTGCGATTGCCAACCGTCTGCGCGTTCCTCCCCTTGTCGGTTACCTGCTTGCCGGTGTCCTTGCCGGCTCCCACACCCCCGGTTTTGTCGCCGATCAGGAACTGGCGGCTGAACTCGCCGAGATCGGCGTCATTCTGCTGATGTTCGGCGTCGGGCTGCATTTCTCCCTGAAGGATCTGTTGTCGGTCCGGGCCATCGCCATTCCCGGTGCCATCGTGCAGATCGTCGTGGCAACCCTGCTCGGCGCCGGGCTTGCCTGGATTCTCGGCTGGAGCATGCAGGCGGGCTTCGTCTTCGGTCTCGCTTTGTCCGTTGCCAGTACCGTGGTGCTTTTGCGCGCCATGCAGGAGCGCCGCCTGATCGAGACGGAGCGCGGGCGCATCGCCGTCGGCTGGCTGATCGTCGAAGACCTGGCCATGGTTCTGGCACTGGTACTGCTGCCGGCCATTGCCGATGCCGTCAACGGCAAGAACCCCGCGGTCGAGGCCGCTGCCCATATCGCCAGCGACCCCATCGTCGCCTATTTCAATCTCGGCATCGGTGGCATCATCGGGCTGACGCTCGGCAAGGTTGCCGCCTTCGTCGCCGTGATGCTGATCGTCGGCCGCCGTGTCATCCCGTGGACACTGCATGCCATTGCCCATACCGGCTCGCGCGAACTGTTCCGGCTCGCCGTGCTGGCCATTGCGCTTGGTGTGGCTTTCGGCGCGTCGAAACTGTTCGGCGTCTCGCTGGCGCTCGGCGCCTTCTTCGCCGGCATGATCATGAGCGAATCCGAACTCAGCCACCGGGCGGCAGAGGAATCCCTGCCGCTGCGCGATGCTTTCGCCGTGCTGTTCTTCGTCTCCGTCGGCATGCTGTTCGACCCGATGACCATCATCAACGATCCGCTGCCGCTTCTGGCAACGCTTGCGATCATCGTGGTGGGCAAATCGCTGGCAGCCTTCTTCATCGTGCTGGCGTTCGGTTATCCCACAGGGACCGCCCTGATCATTTCGGCCAGTCTGGCGCAGATCGGCGAATTTTCGTTCATTCTGGCGGAGCTGGGTGTCGGGCTCGGCATGCTGCCGCAGGAAGGGCGCGATCTCATTCTCGGCGGCGCCATCCTGTCGATCCTGCTCAATCCGGTCGTCTTTGCCGGGGTGGGATATCTGAAACCGTGGCTGGAAAAACGCTCCGCCTCGGCAACGGAAGCCAGCCCCGAGACGACGGTCGTCGAGGAACCCGACGTGGAAGAGCTGCAGCCGACCACCCTCACCAACCACGCGGTGCTGATCGGTTACGGCCGTGTCGGCAGTCTGGTGGGCGATGCGCTGAAGGAAGTCGGCAAGCCGTTTCTGGTGATCGAAGATGCCGACAAGACCGTGGCAAAGCTGCGCGATGACGATGTGGAAACCATTGTCGGCAATGCCGCCAATGGCGATGTGCTGGCCGCGGCCAACCTTGCCGAAGCCCGGCAGCTGATCATCGCCATTCCGAACGCCTTCGAAGCCGGGCAGATCGTCGTCAAGGCGCGTGCCGCCAACCCGGCCATCAGCATCCTGGCACGCGCGCATTCGGACGCCGAGGTCCAGCATCTGCAGGATCTGGGTGCCGACGCGGTGATCATGGGCGAGCGGGAAATTGCCCGGGGGATTGTCGCGCATATTCTCGATCTCGACAAACCGAAGCCGGAGGAGCCCTTATCGGCATAACCAAAGAAAAACGGGGTTCGCGGCGCAAGCCAGGTGAGAATGATTGGACGGGAATGGGTATGAAGTTAAAGGATTATATATGGCCGGTGATCGGCTTGGCCGCTGTTGCTGTCTCCGCGTGGCTCCTCTACCGGGAGTTGCGGAGCATATCTCTTGAGGATGTGATCCACAGTCTCTATGCGATTCCGACCCACCGCTGGATTCTGGCTGCCCTTGCCTCCCTGCTCGCCTATGCCGCCCTTGCAGGCTATGACCGGATTGCCCTTCTGCATCTGCGCCGCAAGATTTCCTGGCTGTTCATCACCCTTTGCTCCTTCACCACCTATGCACTCTCGCACAATATCGGCGCGTCGGTGATCTCGGGGGCGGTGGTGCGCTATCGCGCCTATTCCTCGCAAGGGATGAGCGCGGCGGAAATCGCCCTGCTCATTGCCTTCTGCTCCTTCACCTTCATGCTCGGCACGATCACGCTGAGCGCATTCGTGCTTCTGATCGAACCGGAAATATTGCAGCGCTTCAACAATGAGCTGCCGCTTTCCCTCAGCTATCTCCTCGGCTTCGGCGCCCTCGCCTTCGTGCTGCTCTACGTCTTCGGCAGCTGGCTGCAGCTGCGCCCGCTGCGCATCCGCAAGTTCACGCTCGAATATCCGCGTCTGACCGTCGTTGCCCAGCAGCTGATTGTCGGGCCGCTGGAACTGATCGGCGCCGCCGCCATCATCTATTTCACCCTGCCCGAAGCGGGCAATCCCGGCTTTCTCATCGTGCTCGGGATTTTCCTCATCTCGTTTTCCGCCGCCCTCATTTCCCATGCACCGGGTGGCCTCGGCGTACTGGAACTGGTCTTCCTGACCGGGCTTCCCGACATGAACCAAGCTGATGTGCTGGCTGCGCTGATCATCTTCCGCCTGTTCTACCTGCTGATCCCCTTTGCCCTGTCGCTGCTTGTCGTCCTGTTCTTCGAGCGTTCGCAGTTGCTCCTGCGCTTGTACAAGAAGGACAGCGAGACCTGAGCCGTCAACGCCGGGCCGATTTCACGATTCCGGATTTTCGCATTGGAATTTTTTTCCAATACACCCCGACTTTAGACCCCCATTCCTTCAAAGAATGGGGGGCGGCACCTATTTTCAGGCTGTGATTTCAACATTTCCTCCCCAAGCTGGAAGGATGGGTGCCTGATGACAACATTGATCATTCCCGGATATCTCGGCTCCGAGAAAGGCCATTGGCAACGGCAGTGGCTGGCCGATGACGATAGCGCCCGCCTTGTCGAACAGGATGACTGGGAAAACCCGGTTCTGTCGCAGTGGCTGCACGTGCTTGAGGCGTCGATCTCGGAAACACCCGGCGCCATTCTCGTTGCCCATAGCCTTGGCTGCGTGCTTGTCGCCCATCTGGCCAGCCGTCCCTCCGCCGCCCATGTGGCAGGCGCCGTGCTGGTCGCACCCGCCGATGCCGAGCGCATGGCGGTGCAGGACCCGAAGTTCCGCAGCTTTGCCCCGCTGCCGCGTCACGATTTCGGCTTTCCCTCCATCGTCGCCGCCAGCCGCGACGATCCCTACATGTCCTTCAACAAGGCGCAGGCACTGGCGGATATCTGGGGCTCGGGATTTGTCGACATGCGCCATGCCGGCCACATCAACGTTGCCAGCGGCTTCGGCGCATGGCCGGAAGGCTATATCCTGGCGCAGTCGATGCGGCGGCCGGACGATGCCCTTCGCGCAAGGCGGGCGGCGTAAAGTGTCTAGCCAGCCTGCTTGCGTTCCAGAACATATTTGAGGATGAGCGTGACCACCGCGATCAGCGCCAGGGTCGACGAGGCGGCAAAGGCCCCGGTGACGTTGTAGTCGTTGAACAGCAGTTCGATCTGCAGTGGCAGCGTGTTGGTCTGGCCGCGAATGGCGCCTGATACCACCGACACGGCACCGAACTCGCCCATGACACGCGCATTGCACAGCACCGCGCCATAGAGCAGCGCCCAGCGGATATTCGGCAGCGTGACATAGAAGAACGTCTGCAGCCCCGTTGCCCCGAGGGTGATGGCCGCTTCTTCGTCTTCGCTGCCCTGCGCCTGCATGAGCGGAATGAGTTCGCGTGCCACGAACGGGCTGGTGACAAACAGGCTGACCAGAAAGATCGCCGGCACCGTGAACATGATCTTGATGTCATAGCTCTCCAGCAGCGGACCGAGCAGGCCCTGGCTGCCGTAGAGGAAGAGATAGGTCACACCCGCGACAATCGGCGAGACGGAGAACGGAATCTCGATGAAGGTGATCAGCAGACGGCGGCCGGGAAAGCGGAAACGCGTGACCAGCCAGGCGACGCAGATGCCGAAGACCATGTTGATCGGCACCACGACGATGGCCGTCAGCACGGTCAGCCAGATCGCATGCAATGTCGCGGGCTGGGTGATCTGCGCGATATAGACGGAGATGCCCTCGCGCAGCGCATAGGTAAAAATCACCGCGATCGGCACGCCGATGAACAGCGCCGACAGGGCCATGGCGGCGAGGATCAGCAGCCAGTGCGCCGTGCGTGCCGGCCGCTGGCCATGCCGCCGGGACGACTGCATTTTTGCCGGGGCGGCGGGATCAGCTGCGGTCTGCATAACGGAGCTGCCAGGCTTGAATGGAATTGGTGACAAAGAGCATGAGGAACGCCATCACCAGCATCACGGTGGCGATGGCCGCCGCGGCGGGATAGTCATATTCATCGAGGCGGATGAACACGAGCAGCGACATCACCTCGGTCTCGAACGGCAGATTGCCGGAAATGAAGACGATAGCGCCGAATTCGCCGAGGCTGCGGGCAAAGGACAGGCTGCATCCGGCAATGAATGCCGGGAAAATCGCCGGCCAGATCACCCGCGCAAAAATCTGCCAGTTGGTCGCGCCGAGCGACCGCGCCGCTTCCTCGACATCAACAGCCACATCCTCCAGCACCGGCTGCACCGTGCGAATGACAAAGGGAATGCTGGTGAACATCATGGCGATGGCAATGCCGAGCGGCGCATAGGCGACCTTCACCCCCAGCGGTTCGAGATAACGGCCGAACCAGCCATTGGCGGAAAAGACGGTGACGAGCGCAAGACCGGCAACGGCGGTCGGCAGGGCGAACGGCAGGTCAACCACCGCATCCAGCAGCCGCCGCCCCGGAAACTCATAGCGCACCAGCACCCAGGCGAGCAGCAGGCCGAACAGCGCATTGAACAGCGTAGCCAGCAACGCGGCGCCGATGGTTATCTTGTAGGTTGCAACCGCGCGCTCGGACGAAATGATGGCCCAGAAATCCGACCAGCCGAGATTGACCGATTTGTACAGCATCGCCAGCAGGGGCAGCGCCACGATGATGGCGAAGTACAGCAGCGTCACGCCGAGGGTCAGGCTGAACCCCGGCAACAGTCCACGCTGGCTGGATTTTGAAAACAACGGCATGCTCGGGTTCTAAAGCCTGTTCGTGCGAAAGCAAGCAGGGGTTGCAAAGAATGCGGCGGCACAGCCAACGCCATGCCGCCTTCGGGTTCGTCAGCCGCTGATCAGCGCTTGGTGAAAACCTTATCGAGGATGCCGCCCTCAGCGAAATGCTCCTTGGAGAGCTTGTCCCAGCCGCCGAAAACGTCCTCCACGGTCACCAGACGCGTCTCGGGGAACTGCGCGGCATATTTCGCCTTGATGGTCTCGTCATGCACGCGGTTGAAATTCTGGGCGAGAATGTCCTGCCCTTCCGGCGTGTAGAGGAATTTGAGATAGTTTTCGGCAATTGCCCGCGATCCGCGCTTGTCGACGACCTTGTCGACAACAGTGACGGGAAACTCCGCCAGCAGGCTGACCGGCGGCACCACCGCCTCATACTTGTCTTCGCCCAGCTGCTTGCGCGTGCCCAGCACTTCCGCCTCGAAGGTGATCAGCACGTCGCCGATGCCGCGTTCGGCAAAGGTCGTGGTTGCGGCACGCCCGCCCGTGTCGAACACCGGCACGTTGGCAAAGAGTTTCTTGACGAAATCCTGCGCCTTAGCCTGGTCCTTGTTGTTGGCCTCAAGCGCATAGGCATAGGCGGCCAGATAGGTGTAGCGCGCGTTGCCGGAGGTTTTCGGATTGGGGAAGATCACCTTCACATCGTCGCGGACGAGATCATCCCAGTTCTTGATGTGCTTCGGATTGCCGGCGCGCACCAGAAAGGCCGGCAGGGAATAATAGGGCGAGGAATTGTTCGGCAGGCGCGACTGCCAGTCGGCGGGAATGAAATTGCCCTTGTCATGCAGCACCTGCACGTCGGTGACCTGATTGAAGGTCACGACATCGGCTTCAAGCCCTTCCAGGATCGAGCGGGCCTGTTTTGACGACCCCGCATGCGACTGGCTGACGGTGATGTCCTTGCCGGCCGCTTTCTTGTAGGCCGCCGTAAAAGCCTTGTTGACCTGTTCGTAGAGCTCGCGCGAAACATCGTAGGACACGTTGAGGATTCCGGCCGGCTCTGCGGCTTTCACCGGTCCGAAGCCGAGCGCCAGAGCAACCGTGGCGTAGACGAACAGTTTTTTCATTGCATTCTCCCAAGCAGCCAGCACGGATCGTGCTGTCGAAATGAACCCAGCCCCATCCAACCCAGCGATGTCATAGGAGAACGGATATTTTTTCTGAGAATGCCGCCAAATCTCCGGGAGCGGAAGAATTGGAATTCCAACAATACCTTTTTTCTTAAAACTTTATACCAAGAAATGACTAAAATGAAATATTCGCCCGGTCTATCCGGGCCGGTTCCGCAATCCGCTTCCACCCCGCGATGCCGCGAGGCAGCGTCGTGAACAAAAGCGCGGCTTACCAGAAGCCGCGATGCTGCCAGCACCAGAGGAAATCCTCCTCGGTCCAGTTGCGATGACGCTTGGCCGAGGCCTCGTCGCTGTCCCGCTTCTTCGCATCCCGTGTATCGGTATCGAGTGTTTCCGAGGCGAATACCTCGCGCCACAGGCGTTCCGCCCGATTAAAGATGCCGGATACTTCACTGTACATTGCGACCTCCAGGGAACAATTGGGTTGCAGAGTGCAGCTGCCTCCAGGAGACAACCGATACCCGATGATGACCGGTTGTAAAAATTTGTCAACAATCACTACCGGTTTAATCGTGTATCGATTTTAACGCTTTCGCAACTTTTCGGGCGCTTAATTCTTAATGAATGATTATTTTTCAGAGCCTTAACAGCCATTTTTAAGACATTTGGCCGCCATGAAAAAACTCTATTCTTTGACACTTTAACACTAGAAAATGTCACGCGAGGGACTATGACTGCATCTCACAGGGTGGTCAGGCAACAATCATGATTTCGCAGAAAGCCAAATATGCGCTCCGGGCGCTTGTCGTTCTCGCCAGAGCCGATGCCGAAAAGGCCCTTTTCATTTCGGACATCGCGGAAGAACAGAACATTCCGAAGAAGTTCCTGGAACAGATCCTGCTCGACCTGAAACATCAGGGCATCGTCATGAGCCGCCGCGGCAAAATGGGCGGCTATCTCCTGCTCAAGCAGGCGCAAGACATCACCTTCGGTGAGGTCCTCAGGCTGATCGACGGGCCGATTGCGCCCCTGCCGTGCCTCAGCAAGATTGCCTACCGGCGCTGCGAAGACTGCGACAGCGAGGACAAGTGCGAAATCCGCCATGTCTTCAGCGAGGTCGCCAATGTCACGCGCGGCGTGCTCGATAAGACCACGATTGCCGATTGCCTCGCTTATGGCGATGGCGGCAAGCTGGCAGCCGTGCTCGACAGCTAACCCCTCGGAAAACACCATGACCGCCAACGATCCGGAAACACTGGCCTTTTACGCCGATGAAGCGGTGCGTTACGCCAACCAGTCGCAAGCGCGCGCGTTTGACCATCTCGACGCCTACCTCGCCCTGCTGTCTCCCGGCGCCAGAATTCTTGAGCTTGGCTGCGGCGGCGGTGACGACACGGCCCATATGCTTGCCCGCGGCTTTGACGTGGTGCCGACGGATGGCTCGCCCGAAATCGCCGCCGAAGCGCAGAAGCGCCTGGGCATTGCCGTCGACGTCTTGCAGTTCGAGCATATTGATGCGGACAATGCCTATGACGCCGTCTGGGCCAGCGCCTGCCTGTTGCACGTGCCGCGCGCCGGCCTGCCCGCTATCATCAGCCATATCAACCGCGCCCTCAAACCCGGCGGACGGTTCTTTGCCAGTTTCAAGGCCGGTACGGCCGAAGGCCGCGACCGCTTCGGCCGCTACTTCAATTATCCCTCGCCGCAATGGCTGCGCCAGGCCTATGGCGAAGATCGCTGGCACGATATCGATATCGCTGCGCTAATGGGCAGCGGCTATGATCGTGAGCCGACGCAATGGCTGCACGTCATCGCCACCAAGCAGCCCTGATCAGGTAAAGACAGCTTTTCCGATAACCGGCGTTGACGGCACCGCCACATCGCGCGGCTCCAGCATGCCCGCGTGAAAGGCCATGTGCCCGGCATCCGTCGCCTTGGCGAAGGCGGTCGCCATGGCGACAGGGTCGGCAGCCTTGGCAACGGCGGTGTTGAGCAGGATGGCATCAAAGCCGAGTTCCATCACCGTGGCGGCATGGGACGGGCGGCCGAGACCGGCATCGACGATGAGCGGCACCTCGGCGAAATGCCCGCGCAGGGCACGCAGGGCATGCAGGTTGAGCGGGCCGAGCGCCGATCCAATCGGAGCACACCACGGCATCAGCACCTCGCACCCCGCCTCGAGCAGGCGCTCGGCCACGACCAGATCGTCCGTCGTATAGGGAAACACCTTGAAGCCGTCCGCAGTCAGGATCCGCGCTGCTTCCACCAGCGCAAACACATCCGGCTGCAGTGTGTCGTGATTGCCGATGACTTCGAGCTTGATCCAGTCGGTGGCAAAAATATCCCGCGCCATCTGGGCGGTCAGCACCGCTTCCTTGACCGTGTGGCAGCCCGCCGTATTCGGCAGCACATGCACGCCGAGCGACTGGATCAGTGACCAGAACTTGTCGCCGGACTTGCCGCCCGCCATTTCGCGCCGCAGGGAGACCGTGACGATCCTGGTTTCCGATGCCTTCACCGCATCCATCAGGATCGCCGGTGACGGATATTGCGCGGTGCCAAGCAGGAGGCGCGAGGACAGTTCGGTGCCATAAAGGGTCAGCATGGCTCAGCCTCCCTGCCGGGGGGTGAGGATTTCCACCCGGTCGCCGTCATTCAGCGCCACGGCAGCGCGCGCGGTCGCCCGCACCAGCTCGCCGTTGAGCGCGGTCGCCAGCCATTCGCCCTCATACTCAAGTTCGCCGAGCAAATCGGCCAGTGTCTTGGCCGCAACCTCGTGCGGCTCTCCATTGACGATCAGTCTCATGATCAAGCTACCTTCTCTGCGTCAAAAGCCATCGCCGCCGCCTGCATCGCCATGGCAGGCGCCAGCAAAAATCCATGCCGGTACAATCCGTTGATGCTGATCACCCGGCCATCCCGCTCGACGCGCGGAAAATTGTCCGCATAGGCCGGGCGCACGCCGACACCGGTCTCGATGATCGCTGCCTCGCCGAAGGCCGGATGCAGGCTGTAGGCGGCATTGAGCAGTTCCATCATCGACCGGGCGGTGACCGGCCCCGTCGCATCGCTTTCGATCATCGTCGCGCCGACCATGAAGAGGTGATCGGCGCGCGGGACGATGTAGACGGGAAAACGCGGATGGATCAGCCGGACAGGCCGGGCCAGCGCGATGTCGCGGGTTTGCAGGATGAGCATCTCACCGCGCACCCCGCGCAGATCCGGCTTGGCCGTGGAATAACCGGTGCAGTCGACAATGCGGTCGAATTTGCCCTCGTCCCGCTCGTTCTCAAAGCGAACGCCGGATGCGGCGAGCTTGGCCGCCAGGGCCGTCAGGGCGCGGCGCGGATCGAGATGCGCTTCGTCCCGGAAAAACAGCCCCCGGCGGAACCGCCCCGCAAGGTCGGGTTCGAGACTGCCCAGTTCCTGCGCGTCCACGCCGGCAAAACCCGAGGTGCGCGAGGCGAAGCGGTCCAATTCCCCGGCATCACGCGCTGGCGCCAGCACCAGCGTACCGTTGTGCACGACACGCCCCGGCAGGGCCGCCTCCCACCAGGAGGCAGCCTTCAATCCGAGTTCCAGCACCTGTTCATCGGCGCTTTCCCGCTCGCAATAGGGCGCAAGCATGCCGCCCGCATACCAGGAGGCGGTCGACGACGTGTCGCGGCGCGGGTCGAAGACGGTCACGTCTGCGCCCCGCGCCATCAGTTCATGTGCGGCGGTGAGCCCGGCCACGCCAGCGCCTTTGACAAGGATGCGCATCAGAAATCATCACCCCCGACCGGTATGGGCACGGCTGCTGATTTCAGCGGCATGTAGAGATCACCGCCCTGCCGGAATTTTTCCGCCATGGCCGACATGCCCTCCTTCTGCGCTTCGGCGCGGATATCGTGGGAAATCCGCATCGAACAGAATTTCGGTCCGCACATGGAGCAGAAATGCGCGACCTTGTGTGCCTCCTTCGGCAATGTCTCGTCGTGGAACAGTCGCGCCGTTTCGGGATCGAGCGACAGGTTGAACTGGTCTTCCCAGCGGAACTCGAAGCGCGCCCGCGACAGGGCATCGTCCCGCACCTGTGCCGCCGGATGGCCCTTGGCAAGGTCCGCCGCGTGGGCGGCGATCTTGTAGGTGATCACCCCGATCTTCACATCGTCGCGGTTGGGTAGGCCCAGATGTTCCTTCGGTGTGACATAGCAAAGCATGGCGGTGCCGAACCAGCCGATCATCGCCGCACCGATCCCCGACGTGATGTGATCATAGCCGGGCGCGATATCGGTGGTGAGCGGTCCCAGCGTATAGAACGGCGCCTCGCCGCAGACGGCAAGCTGCTTGTCCATGTTCGCCTTGATCTTGTGCATCGGCACGTGGCCGGGGCCCTCGATCATCACCTGGCAACCCTTGGCCCAGGCAATCTGCGTCAGTTCCCCCAGCGTCTCCAGCTCGGCAAACTGCGCAGCATCGTTCGCATCGGCAATGGAACCCGGCCGCAGCCCGTCACCCAGCGAGAAGCTGACATCATAGGCACGGCAGATATCGCAGATTTCCTCGAAATGCTCGTAGAGGAAACTTTCCCGGTGATGATGCAGGCACCACTTGGCCATGATCGAGCCGCCGCGCGACACGATGCCGGTGACACGGTCGACGGTCAGCGGGATGTAATGCAACCGAACACCCGCATGGATGGTGAAATAATCGACACCCTGCTCCGCCTGTTCGATCAGCGTGTCGCGATAGACCTCCCACGTCAGGTCCTCAGCGATGCCGCCGACCTTTTCCAGCGCCTGATAGAGCGGCACGGTGCCGATCGGCACGGGGGCGTTGCGGATGATCCATTCGCGGATATTGTGGATGTTGCGGCCGGTCGACAGGTCCATCACCGTGTCGGCACCCCAGCGGATGGCCCAGACCATTTTTTCCACTTCCTCAGCCATGGAGGAGGTCACTGCGGAATTGCCGATATTGGCATTGATCTTGACCAGGAAGTTGCGGCCGATGATCATCGGTTCAAGTTCGGGATGGTTGACATTGGCCGGAATGATCGCCCTGCCCCGGGCAATCTCCTCGCGGACGAATTCCGGTGTGACATAATCCGGCACCGACGCGCCGAAGGAATTGCCGTCGCGCTCCAGCTGCGCCCGCGCCGCGTCGCGGCCGAGGTTTTCACGGATCGCCACATATTCCATCTCCGGCGTGATGATCCCCGCCCGGGCATAGGCGAGCTGCGTCACGGCTTTATCGCCCTTCGCCCGCAATGGCCGGTTGCGTACCGGGAACTCCGGGGTCAGCCGTTCACCGGTGACGAAGCCATTGTCCTCCAGCCTGACGTGGCGGCCGTCATAGGCGGCAAGGTCGGCATGGCTGGCAAGCCAGCTTGCGCGGATGCGCGGCAGGCCCTTGGCGATGTCAATGGCAACATTGGCATCGGTATAGGGTCCGGACGCGTCGTACACCGTCACCGGCGGCTCGCCCGCCGTCGGGTGCACCGATATCTGGCGCAATGGCACGCGGATATCCGGATGGATATGGCCGGGTTTGTAAATTTTGATCGAGGCCGGCAGCGGTCCTGCCGAAACGGTTGGGGTAATTGCGGTCATCATCAGGCTCCTAAGCAATCAAGCGTGGAAACCCAGTTCTGTGCCGGAAGGATGAAAAGAGATTGCGAATCCGGATACGGATGTGCCGAGGCTGACTCGCATGACTTTCGCACCGTCCCTACGCCAGTATGAACTGGATCAGGTTCAACGGGTCACTGCGCTGCAAAAGCCAGCAGAATCTCAGCCCCTTGTCGGGACCCCCCTGGTGAATGTCTTGAATTGAACGCCCGATCCGCCATTTGTCAAGCGAATCGGTAAAATCGTGTGTGTAGCGCCCGGTCGATTCCAGGCGCCTTGACCGGATCAGGCGGCGCGCAGCGGCTTCAACGCATTGCTCCACTTGAGCAATTCGCCAATCATGGTGTTGGCGCTGGCGGTCACCAGTTCATTGGCCTGGAAGACGCCTTCATCGTTGATGAACTGCTGGTACGCCGGAACGGGAACGCCTTCGGGAATGGGAACCATCCGCAGGCCTGCGATGAGACCCTTGACCGATTCGACCGAGCGCAGGCCGCCCGACACGCCGCCATAGCTGACGAAGCCGACCGGCTTGTAGTTCCATTCCTGCCACAGATAGATGATCGCATTGGTCAGGGACGGCGGAGCGAAATAGTCATATTCCGGCGTCACGAACACGATCGCATCGCCCGCCTCGATCAGCGCGCTCCACTTTTTCGTGTGCGCATGCTCATACTTGCGGGCGCGCGGGTGGTTGGGCTCGTCGAAAACCGGCAGGTTGAGATCCGCCAGGTCAATCAGAACAGGCTCGAACTGGCCGTCCTGGCTGGCAAAATCATGGAACCACTTGGCAACCGGCTGACCGGCGCGGCCCGGACGGGTGCTGACGTGGACGATGTTGAGCTTGGGTGCCATTGAAAGGTCTCCATAAGGCTTGACGAGTATGGAGCATGCATAGGCGCGGCGTGATGCGGCGCACAAGAAGGCACTTTTTTGAAACTGGGTAATATCGATGTGAAGACGATAGTTATGGCGGAGTCTTCACAAAACGAAACCCGCTCCAGCATGGCTCGCTGTGCGGGTTCTGTCGCGTTTTGCAAGGACCGGAAACTCCGGTCATTGATTATCGGTTGTTGTTGAAATCGCTGGAAGCGGCACCTGGACGGGCAACGCGTTCTTTCTTCTTCGGACCAGGAAGCAGACCTTCACGCTGTGCCTGCTTGCGCGCTGCCTTGCGGGCGCGGCTGACGGCTTCAGCCTTTTCACGGACACGGCGCTCGGACGGCTTTTCAAATGCCTGGCGCGCCTTCATTTCGCGAAAGAGACCTTCGCGCTGCATCTTCTTTTTCAGGACCCGGAGGGCCTGTTCAACATTGTTATCACGGACGAGAACTTGCAATCGTTTTCCTTACCCATGCTTGTCTCGTCTTGCGGGCGTAAGCGTCACAATCAGACAAGCGTTTGATGAATTACCACAACGGCAATCCCGAGAAGCGCGGACTTTATTCATTCCCGCGCTAAAAATCCAGTGCACGGGAGCAGTTTTACTGACATCCACTTCATTTCATCCCGGCAAATTCAATATTTCCGCCGGGATGAACCTGTCGCTTTGCCAAATCCGCCGCATCGGACGGATTTCGGCAGGGAATCAGATGGCAGCGGTGATGATGATTTCGACGAGATAATCCGGGGTCGCCAGCTTGGCTTCGCCGGTGGCGCGCGCAGGCGTGTTGGCCGGATCGACCCAAGCATCCCAAACCGCATTCATTTCGGCAAAGTCCTTCATGTCGGCCATCCAGATGATCGCCTGCAGGATCTTGGACTTGTCGGAACCGGCTTCCTTCAACAGGCGCTCGACCGAAACCAGGACATCCTTGGTCTGCTCGGTGACGCTCTTGCCCGGTGTACCTACCTGCCCTGCGAGATAAACCGTGTTGCCATGGATAACGGCCTGGCTCATGCGTGGACCGACTTCAATACGACGAATGCTCATGGAAAGCTCCTCTAGCAGTTTGGGTAGATCGATATTGGACAGGCATATAAGAAAAAAGGGCCATTCGGCCCTGTTCAAGGCGTTATAGTTGGGGCCCGCCGGAAAGCAACAAAAATCATCGGTTCCGCCCACGGTTTTCGTTTGCCCCGCCCCCTGAAGCGAGCGGCCGCAAGGGTTTGGATCCTCCGTCCGCTGCACCATTGTTAACCATGGGAAAGCGGAGGCAAGGGATGCTGCGGAAACCGGCTGCTTCTGTCGCGATGTGTCTTGCGGGCTCAAGGCGCCGCTGCATACTCGACCATTCCATGGCTACTGCGCTGTTGATAGCGGAAGCGTCGGGCGGACCAGCCGCGAACCCTAGGAATTTGATTTTGTACTTGCGATATGATGCAATATTAAGCTTATCTATGATAACGTGCCCTACAATTCGACGGGAGTGATAAGTAATTGATATATCCATTCGTTGAAAACATAAGATATGGTGACCGATCTATACCATTCTGCATCGCCGATGAGATCGGATATCATTGGTATGTTGCAGTTGGCAACAATTATACTGGATTTCGCGAGCGTTGCATTTACTTGATCGAACCGGGATCGCATGTTGTTGACTGCGGCTCCCATCACGGATTGATGACTGTGCTATTCGGCCAGAAAGCGGGTCCCGCCGGCAGGGTGACCGCTTTTGACGCGCTGCCATTCAATGCGGGTGTCGTGCAGCGGAATGCCGAGCTGAACGGGCTGGCAAATGTGGTGACCCACGGCAAGGCCGTCGGGCAGAAAACGGGCACCCACAAGGTGTTGGCCCCGCACAGCAACGTCATCCTCAACGATATCAATGTGCATGCTCCCGATGGTGACCTGATTGTCGACGTCATCGCGCTGGACGATGCGGATTTGGGCAAGGTGGATTTTCTCAAGATCGACGTGGAAGGACACGAGGTTGCTGCCCTGAAGGGCGCCCGCGGCGTGTTGCAGCAGCTGCCGTTTCTCGACATCGAAATTCACAACTTCATGCAGGTCGACGCGCGTACCCACTGCTTTGCCATCATGGAAGCCTTGCCGGCCGGCGGATATCTTTTTTCCATCGACGAGGATCCCGAATGGCACGAGGCGCATGAGATCGACATGAATTACCTCATCGGCCTGCCCAACCCTCATCTTCTGGCCAAGCCAAAACAGCGGGTGCTCTAGAATCGCGGTAAAATGAGAAAACCCCAAGTCATTGATATGACCTGGGGTTCTGATTGGTGGGCACAGTAGGGATCGAACCTACGACCCGCTGATTAAGAGTCAGCTGCTCTACCAACTGAGCTATGTGCCCGTCAGCCGCTTTGACGACCGAAGGTGGGGGCTCTATAACGGGGCAAAACCGGCCTGTCCAGCCCTTCTTGAAAACTTTATGTCAGCTTTGAACAATAAGTTGTTTAAACAAAAAGCTGTCCCTCCGCCGTCTTGACCGCCGAACCGCCGATACGACCGCCGGCAAGCTTCTGGTCGGCGATATCCAGTTCCAGCCGCAATCGCGATGGACGGCCCATTTCCTGGCCCTGTTCCAGCCACAGCCGCAACAATCCGTCGAGCGGCTGGTCAAAATGCTGGATGGCGCCGGCAAAGGCCGCCGTGGCGGAACCCGTTGCCGGGTCCTCGTAGGTGCCCTCGTCGCTGACAAACATCCGCGCATGAAAATTGCTGTCGTGCAGCGTCGTTTCGCGGCAATAGACATAGACCGGCAGCTGGCGCCCGTCGATCACAGGCGCGGCCTTTTTCATGGCGTCCTGGTTGATTCGAATCCGCCCGGCAGCCGCCAGCCCGTGAATCGGGATCAGCAGGTAAGGCACGCCGGCATCCCAGACGGTCGGCACGTGATTCTCAAAGCCGATCTCCTTGGGTTCGAGACGCAGGGCATTGGCCAGCGCGATCCTGTCGGAATTGTACGGCACCTGTTCCGGCAGCTTGGGAAGATCGAATTCGGCAAATGCTCCCGCCTTGCTGAGTTTCACGCCGCAGCGGACGGGCCCGATCTTCTCTTCCAGAATGATCAGCGTTTCCTGATCGCTCGCCACATCGGGAAACCGGCTTTGCGCCAGGGCGATGGCGGACCCGACGGTCGGATGACCGGCGAACGGCATTTCGTAATCGGGCGTAAAAATCCTGATCTGCGCCGTATGGGCAGGATTGTCCGCCGGCAGGACGAACACCGTCTCTGACAGATTGAATTGCCCGGCAATCCGCTGCATGGCGGCATCGTCCAGCCCGGCTGCATCGTGCACAACCGCAAGGGGATTGCCCGTCAGGACCTTGTCGGTGAAAACATCATAGACTTGATAGTGCCGGCCGCTCATTTGCATACTCCTCGTCAAACCCTCGGCGAAAGTAGACACTGGAGAGAGCTGTTCAAGATAAACCTTGTGACGGTGACATTCCAGCCTGCAGGCCATGGGTTGCGTGGTTCACGGCCTGAAGTGCCAGTCGCCAAAGGTGGCGAAGGTACGCGGCGTCGCCTCCCCCATCTCGCCGGCCGCCGTAATGGCACAGACCCCCTCCAGTTCCGGATCGGCCTGGGCGGCAATGGTGGCGCGAATGGATGCGAGCAGTTCATCTCCGGTCTGCCGGAAATAATAACGCCGGAACACGGCAATGCTCCGCTCCACCCTGACGAGATAGGCCATGTCGTCCCGGCGCGATGCGGTGCCAAGATCGATGCCGGTTTCCTCGGCCACCTCGCGCTGGGCATTGCCGTCGAAATCCACCTGATCGCCCACGAGATCGCCCGCATCGAACGATCCAGCCGGGAAATACACCCGTCCCGCCGCCGATGTCGTGGCGCCCATCTGCCCGGCAATCAGCCTGTTGTCGGCCGATACCATGACCCCGACGCTGAAGATGTGCCAAGGCTTTGCAGCCGTGCGGTTGCGCTTCCAGTGCATCATCGTGGCAAAGGTGGTGCGCCTGTAAGCCGCGCGGAAAATACCGGCATCGATCCCTGCCTGTTCAGCCAGGAAGAACGAGCCGTCGAACAGCGTGGGATTGGCCGCCAGTTCCCGTGTCCAGTTTGCGACAATGTCAGCGCGATGCTGAACATCGTAGGCGAGAGGCCCCTCCTCCACGCGCACAATGGCCTGACGGATCGGGATGACGGCTGCTTCGGGAATGGTGTGCATGGGTCAGATGACGTTGAAGGTGACGGCAACGGGGCAGTGATCGCTTGCCTTGGGGCGGTCCCAGCCGATCCTGGGAAACAGCTCGACCTTCTGGTCCGGCGGGAAAATCGTGCGGTATGGCTGGCCGCGCCGGATGATGTCGGGCACAACCTTGCTGTTGGTTCTGGCCAATGCGGGCGACGCGAGGATGTAATCGAGCTGGCACAGGTGGCGCTCCTCCGGGCCGCGCGTATGGTACAGCGTCCAGCGATCCATCACCGGACGGCGTTCCACCAGATTTTCGCAGAACCCGCCGTCCAGCAGCACGTCGACGCTGCTCGTCGCCTCGCGCACCGGATCGAATGTGTATCCGGCCAGCGAATCGCCGCCAATGACAATGCGTTCGCGATAATCGTTGAAATCGCCGCAGATCACCCAATGCTTGCTGGCCGAACCGCCGCTATCGGCAAACCGGTCCTCGATGATCCGCCGCACCGCCTTGGCTTCGGCCACGCGCACCGGCATGGAGGCGGTGCGCCCGTCCAGCCCGTTGCGCGGCGGCCCCATGGATTTGAAATGGCTGACAAACAGCGTGAGCGGCCGCCCGCCGATACGCACGTCGATCTCCAGGCAGTCGCGCTTGAAAATGCGCTCATGCGGCTCAAGCCCAAGCGCCGCGATTTCGGCGTTGTACAGACCGAAATCATTGTAGGTCACATGGGCATGGCTGGTCATTTCGATGAATTCGATCGGCTCGCCGTGCCGGGTCTGGTCGCGCATCAGCACCGCCACGTCGATGCCGCGGCTGTCATTGCCTTCCAGCATGTATTTGTGCCGGTAGCCCTCGCCGACCATCTTGAAGAGATAGCCGAACTCGAAGGCATTCAGTGCACCGATATTGTCGACTTCCTGCAGGCAGAGAATATCCGCATGCGTTTCGGCGATGGCAAGCGCCGTCAACTGGCGCGTGTCGTCCGCATGGGCGATGGCCCGCGCCTGTTCCAGCTGCCGGTACTGTTCCTCGTCATTGATCTGGAACAGCTGCAGCGTCCGGTCCTTGTTCAGATTGTTCTTGAAGCCGGAGAAATCAAACCTGTTCATCAGATTTTCGACGTTGAATGTGGCGATGCGTACAGACATTCACATACCCTGAATTATGAAACCGACAGTCGAAGCAGGACGTTGTTGTGAACCTAGCCTGATTGCCGCACTACAACCAGTGGTCCGATTCTGACATTTGCATTCCTTTGATACAGGCCATTCAGGCAAATGTCAGAATCAAAGGACCACTGGCAACCATATAACTCTAGTGGAACTTTGAATTTGACATTCGCATGCACCGCGCGATGTCAAATGCGACGCGAATGTCAAATTCGTTCCACTAGTGCCGAAACCGTTACCGCAGGGATTTCCGCTTGGCGGTGGCGGCGGGGTGCGTAAAGGCCTATATTAGGGAAAACAGCATGGACATGACGATGATGAAGACCCTGATCACAGCCCTCGCCGCCTTTGGCCTTGCCCTGACCCTCGGTCTCGGCGCCGCGTCTGCGCAGGTCCAGCCCTATCGTCCGGCCCCGCGCGGCAATGATCCGGTTCCACTGCAGCCGCTGATTCTCGGCACCGACAGCCCGGCCAACCTTGCCGGGCCCAATTGCACGGGCTCGGCGCGGTGCAACGATTTCCGCACCCGCCGGCCCATCATCTCGCCGACGACCCGCACCCAGGCGCAGATCTGCCAGGACCGCTATCAATCCTACCGTGCCTTCGACAATACCTACCAGCCCCTGAGCGGGCCGCGCCGCACCTGCACGCTGCAATGAAAAAAGGCCGATAGATCGCTCTATCGGCCTGATTCCTGGAAAGGTCGAAGACCTTAGTTCTTGGCTTTGTCGACCAGCTTGTTGCTGCCGATCCATGGCATCATGCCGCGCAGCTTTTCACCGACTTCTTCGATCTGGTGCTTGTCGTTGTTGCGGCGGATAGCCTTGAAGCGCGATGCGCCGGCCTTGTATTCCTGCATCCAGTCGGAGGTGAACTTGCCGGTCTGGATGTCGGTCAGGACACGCTTCATCTCGGCCTTTGTTTCGGCAGTGATGATGCGTGGGCCGGAGACATATTCGCCCCACTCGGCCGTGTTGGAGATCGAGTAGTTCATGTTGGCGATGCCGCCTTCATAGATCAGGTCGACGATCAGCTTTACTTCGTGCAGGCATTCGAAATAGGCCATTTCAGGCGCATAGCCGCCTTCAACCAGCGTTTCGAAGCCGGCGCGGATCAGTTCAACGAGGCCGCCGCACAGAACAACCTGCTCACCGAACAGATCGGTTTCGCACTCTTCGCGGAAATTGGTTTCGATGACGCCCGAACGGCCGCCGCCGACGCCGCAGGCATAGGACAGCGCGAGGTCATGCGCATTGCCCGAGGCATCCTGATGGATGGCGATGAGGCAGGGAACGCCGCCGCCCTTCTGGTATTCGCCGCGAACCGTGTGGCCGGGGCCCTTCGGTGCGATCATGACAACGTCAACGGTCTTCTTCGGCTCGATCAGGCCGAAATGCACATTGAGGCCGTGGGCAAAAGCGATGGCAGCGCCGTCGCGGATGTTGTCGGCGATGTGATCCCTGTAGATGTCGGCCTGCAGTTCGTCCGGCGTCGCCATCATCATCAGGTCGGCCCATTTTGCCGCTTCGGCAACGCTGACGACCTGGAAGCCGTCGGCTTCGGCCTTCTTGGCGGTGGCAGAGCCCGGACGCAGGGCAATGCGCACGTCCTTGGCACCGGAGTCCTTCAGGTTCAGCGCATGGGCGCGGCCCTGCGAACCGTATCCGATAATGGCAACCTTCTTCGACTTGATCAGGTTGATGTCTGCATCGCGGTCATAATATACGCGCATTGATTTCTTCCCTTCAGCGTTGCGTACAGCGGCCTTAAGCGGCCCCGTTGGTATGAGCTCCGTACAGAGCGAAAAACTGCTGTGTCGCGCGCCGGGCCTCGCCGTCGATTGCCACATCAGTCAACTCGAACCGGTCGCCAAGCAGCAACCGGATTTGCACATCCCGGACGACCAGTCCGAAAAAGGTGCGAAATGCTTCTTCCGTATCGTCGAATGCCAGCAGTCCGGCTTCACGCCCGACCTCGAGCAGCGGCATCAGGCGGCGCGCCATGGCAAACGGCCCGTTCTCCAGGACGATGGCGCCGAGATCGCGCTTGTCGCTGCCCGCATGGCTGACAGCCACGCGGTTGAGCGCCACGGAAATCTTGCCGGAGAGAACGCGCAGCCAGTCCGACGCAAAGCGTTCCAGCCCGCTGGTCAGCGACGAAAGATCAAGTCCGTCGCGCCTGACCGTGACGCCGCGCACCTTCGACGCCTGCCACTGAACCGTCGCGGTCAGGAGCCCGTCCCGGTCGCCGAACCATTTGTAGAGGGTTTCCTTCGAACAGCTGGCGCGGCGCGCCACGCTGGTCATCGTCAGCGCGTCCCCCGCCTCCACCAGCAGGCCAAGCGCCGCATCGAGAACGTCGCGCTGACGCTCTGTCAATGGGCTGTCACTGGCTTCCGCAGCAGATTGCACGAGGCTTCTTCCATTCGCTTTCACGGCTTCACTTGCCGTACCGTACGTTACGGTTCGGTTCTAGAGCCATGAAAATCGTTTGGCAAGTGGGGATGAAAAAGATTTCTAGAACCAGGCTTTTTCCTGCAAACCGATTGGCCGGAACGGGTCGATAAGAGTACCCGATACCATCGATGCCAGAAGCTGCGGCGCCGGCGGAATACGCGCCACGGTTGGAACCACCCAATCGCGTGCAAAGGGCAGCAGGGTCGAATCCGACTGGTAGAACGGGGTGAATGCCCGCGACAGGGCCTGGAAGCCGCGCACATGCGTCCGGCGGGAGGCGGCATAGGCGGACAGCGCCGCATCGAGCTCCGTGGATGTGGCAAGGGCATGGGCAAGTGCCCGCGCATCCAGCAGCGCCATGTTGGCGCCCTGCCCCAGCTGCGGGCTGGTGGAGTGGGCCGCATCGCCGATGACGGCGAGGTGACGCCCGGCGGGCATGGCCAGCGTATGGTGGCCATAACGCGCCAGCGTCATATCGTCGAAACCGCCGATCTGATCGGTATAGGCCGAGCATTCCGGCCAGAGCGACAGCACCCGGTCCTTCCAGCTTTCGATCCCCGCAGCGCGCAGAGCCTCCGCTTCATCCGGCTTTGTGCTCCAGAAGAACGCCGCCATGTCATCGCCGCCCACGTCGGTCCTGCCAATCGGCAGAACGCCGATCATCACGCCAGCCCTACGGTAGCGCTGCAGCAGCGAACGCGTGTCAAACCCCTCCCCGCGCCATTTCAGCGATATCCAGAAGGCGCCGTATGTCAGTGGCTCCGGTTCGCAGGGATGGATGGCAAACTGCTTGAGCCGCGAGCGCGAGCCGCTGGCATCGACGACCAGATCGAAGGTGCCGATGCTGCGGCCGGTACTGGTCATCAGCCATGCCCGGCCGTTGCCCGTGTCCATCGTGACGACGTCGACATTGGTCTTGATATCGATACGCGCCTGCAACACCGCCTGATACAGCACATCGAACAGGGCGGCGCGATGCACGGCAATGCCGTAGCGACCGCTTTTCAGTGCCGCATACTGGACATCCAGCACCGCCCGCCCGGACAGGGCATCGGCGCCGTAGAGTCGGTCGATCCGGTTGCCGAGCCCGGAAATGCTGTCGAACAGCCCGAGATCATCAAGCACCGTCAGGCCGGTGGGTTGCAGGATGAGGCCGGAGCCGAGAGGCGAAGGGGCGGCAAACCGTTCGAGCAGTTTGACATCATGCCCGGCGCGATGAAGATAGAGCGCGGCGGCGAGCCCCGCGGGCCCTGCACCGACAATGGCAATCCGCTGTTTTTTCAATCTGACCCTGCCCGTTTTCTGCTACGGGCATACAGACGCGATGCGGGTCTTTCAACCCGATATCGCGTCTCGCCGGTTCAGATGTTTACCTGTGTTCCGATTTCCACGACGCGGCCGGTCGGAATCTGGAAATATTCCGTGGCATCGCTGGCGGTGCGCGCCAGCGCGATGAACAGGCGGTCCTGCCAATGCGGCATTTCCGAACGGGCCGATGCCTTCAGCGAGCGGCGCGACAGGAAGAAGGACGTGGTCATGATGTCGAACTTCCAGCCCTGCTTGCGGCAGATCGCCAGCGTGCGCGGAATGTTCGGGCGCTCCATATAGCCGAAGGTCAGCGTGACGCGCATGAACAGGTCGTTGATCGGCTCGATCTTGACCCGCTCGCTCTTCTTGACCAGCGGCGACGGCGCGGTGATGACCGTCAGGATCACATTGTTCTGGTGCAGCACCTTGTAATGTTTCAGGCTGTGCATCAGGGCTGTCGGGGTGCTCTTGGGATCGCCTGTCAGGAACACGGCGGTTCCCGGCACCAGCGGCGGCGGGTTCTGCGCCATCTTCTTCGAGATCAGATCGAGCGGCACTTCGCCCTTGCGGGTCTTTTCGAACAGCTGACGGCTGCCGCGGACCCAGGTGAACATCACCAGGATGATGAGGAATGCCACCACGAGGGAAGCCCAGCCGCCATCGACAACCTTGATCAGGTTGGCGCTGACGAATGTCAGGTCAACGATGATGAAGCCGACGGTCAGGCTGACGGCCACCCAAAGGCGCCACTTCCAGATGCGGCTCATGACGATGAACAGCAGGATCGTCGTCACCAGCATGTTGCCGGTCACGGCAATGCCGTAGGCCGAGGCCAGGTTGGTCGAGCGCTCGAAGCCAAGGACGAGCAGGACAACCACGAGGCCGAGCAGCATGTTGACCCGCGGCAGGTAAACCTGGCCGGACTGCTTCTCGGAGGTGTGTTCGATGTTGAGGCGCGGCAGGAGATTGAGCTGCACCGCCTGGCGCGACAGCGAATAGGCGCCCGAGATAACCGCCTGACTGGCGATGACGGTGGCCGCCGTGGCCAGAAGCACCATCGGCAGCAATGCCCAATGCGGGAACATCTCGAAGAACGGGTTTTTGGCCGACTCGCCATGCGCCAGAATGAAGGCGCCCTGACCGAAATAGTTCAGGAGCAGACAGGGGAAGACGACCCAGACCCAGGCCGTGGCAATCGGCTTGCGGCCGAAATGGCCGAGATCCGCATAGAGCGCTTCCGCACCGGTCACCGCCAGGAACACCGTGCCGATGGTCGGGAACGCCGTTGCCGGGTTTTCGAGGATGTAATCCACCGCGTAATACGGGTTGGCGGCGGCAAAAATGCTGATATCGTCGAACAGGTGCCATGCACCGAAAAAGCCGATGGCCAGAAACCACAACAGGGTGATCGGGCCGAAAATCGTGGCAACGCGCGCCGTCCCGAAACGCTGGACGGAAAACAGCGTCAGCAGGATGACCAGCGTGATGGGCACCACGAAGGGTTCCAGCGACGGAGTGACGATCTCCAGACCTTCAACCGCCGACAGCACCGAAATGGCCGGGGTGATCACCGCATCGCCGTAAAACAGCGACGCACCGACAATGCCGAGACCGAGAATGAGCTGTGGCCGGGATTTGAAACTCGAGCGCGCCAGCGCCATCAGCGACAGGATACCGCCCTCGCCGTCATTGTCGGCGCGCAGCACGAAAAAAACATATTTGATGGTGACGATCAGGGTCAGCGCCCAGAAGATCATGGAGACAACACCGAGAATATCGGTCCTGCTCAGGAATCCGTCGAGCGATGCGGCATGAAGCGCTTCGCGAAAGGCGTAGATCGGGCTTGTCCCGATGTCGCCATAGACAACGCCGAGGGCGCCTAGCACAAGAACCGGAAATGCTTCTTTGTGATGCGGTTCCGGTTCATAGGCGGCGGTACCGTTTAAACAGTTCTCGTCGCCAACTTGCTGGTCACTCATACAGGTTTTCCCTCGCTCCGACAGCGTGGGCGGACGAGTTAGTCGTGTTGCACCGCAATATCAATCGCCATTTTAACATAGCTGTCATCCCACGTTATGCAAAAACGCATGGCAACGCAAATCCTGTACGCGAATCAACGTACTAGACTTGAAGCGCATTCATGAATCTTTCCACAGCCCGCGACATACCGTGCGTCAAAGCATCGGCTGTCAGCCCGTGACCAATGGAAACCTCCACCAGATTTGGCACTCTTTTGACCAGAGCAGGCAGATTGGCGACCGTCAGATCATGCCCGGCATTGACGGCAACGCCCGCCTTCGCCGCCGCTTCAGCGGTCTTCGCCAGCCGGTCGAGCTCCAGTGCCTCGCGGCGCGGATCGTCATGCGCACCGCCATAGGGGCCGGTATAGAGTTCGACGCGATCCGCCCCGAGCGCCTTGGCGAGCGCCGGTGCAGCCGGATCGGCATCGATGAACAGGGATACCCGCGCCGACTGGTGTTTCAGCTGCCGGATGATCGGCGCCAGGAAATCGCCGTCCTTCTTCAGGTCCCAGCCATGATCGGACGTGGCCTGCGCCGGATCGTCCGGCACCAGCGTGACCTGCTCGGGCTCGTTCTTGGCGACGAGATCGAGAAACTGCGCCGTCGGATACCCTTCGATGTTGAATTCGGCCTGCGGAAACTCGTCATCGATCAGGGCGCGGATCTCCGGCAGGTCGGAGAAGCGGATATGCCGCTCGTCCGGACGCGGATGCACGGTCAGGCCCGCAGCACCGCCGGCCAAGGCCACGCGGCCAAGCCCGATCACACTGGGCCAGGGCAGGTCGCGGCGGTTGCGCAACATGGCGATTGCATTGAGGTTCACGGAAAGGGAAGCTGTCATGCTGAAGTCCAATGTTTTTTCTTGTCCTGATCTTTACAGCAGAAAACGAACATTAAACATTGGAATCTGGTACGACCCGAAAGATGTTCGCAGGCCCGCCCCTCGCCTCGCAAGTTCTTGCCCGCAAAGAGTACGATTTGATGAGCCCATCCGATTTTTCCTCACCGCTTTTTGCCCAATGGCGCGCGCATGCCGCATCCGACTGGTCCGCCTATGTCGACCACGCCTTTGTGCGCGGCCTCGGCGACGGTTCCCTGCCCCAAACGGCTTTTCTGCACTATCTCGTCCAGGATTACATCTTTCTGTTCCACTTCTCGCGGGCCTGGGGCATGGCTGTCCTGAAGGCGGAAAGCCATGAGGAACTGGCGCTGGCATCGGCAACGGTCCATGCGCTGGTCAATCATGAAATGCCGCTGCATATCGAGATATGCGCGAAGGCCGGAATTTCACGCGAGAGGCTGCTGCAGACCGACGAGGAACCGGAGAACCTCTCCTATACCCGCTACGTCATCGATGCCGGATTGTCGGGTGACTTCCTTGATCTCATTGCGGCTCTTGCACCCTGCGTCATGGGTTATGGCGAAATCGGCGCGCGTCTCGCAGCCACCGCATCGGCAGGCAATCCCTATCAACCGTGGATCGATGCCTATGCGGGCAAGGACTATCAGGAGGCCTGTCACGCGGTCGGACGGCTCATCGAAAGCAGTGTCCATGCCCGGCTCGGTCCCTCACCGCAAACGTCCGGGCGCTGGAAGACGCTCAATCGCCGTTTCCGCGTGGCGACACGGCTGGAGGCCGGATTCTGGTCGATGGGACTACGTGGTGCGGCGCTTGCTCAATAGACCGGGGCAAGCGCATGATCGGCCCATTCCTCGCGGGGAATGGGCTTGCCTACTGTGAATTCAAAGGATTGAACCTGCTGCGTCTCCGGCGATATTCCGCAGTTGAACGCCAGGTTGTACCAGTTTCCACCACTGCGCATGGCTGCACCCGTGGCGGTTATGACACCGGATTTAACCTTCGTAGCGGCCATGGCATAGGCGATGACCCGATCCGGCTTGAAGCTTTTGTCCCATTTCGCCACTTGCGCCATGGCTTCCAGATTGCAGATCTGTTCAAGCCTCGTGCCAAGTTCCAGCGTTGGCAGCGCTTCGCGCGTCTGCCGGCTGCGTGGATCGGCCAGCACACCCGCCGAC
Organism: Phyllobacterium sp. NPDC097923; assembly: GCF_044760925.1. Lineage (NCBI taxonomy): Bacteria > Pseudomonadati > Pseudomonadota > Alphaproteobacteria > Hyphomicrobiales > Phyllobacteriaceae > Phyllobacterium > Phyllobacterium sp. NPDC097923. Next base: position 2,277,175 of record NZ_JBIWBL010000001.1, read on the forward strand.
AGCATGGTCGTCGCTTTGCGCATGGCCGGCTGCTCCATTGCAGCGGAGGCCGCTTCCTGCCTTGGCGCCGGCAGAGCATCGGGAAGCGGCGCGGATACAGGAGGGAGAACAGGCAGATCGGCGGGTTTTGTTTCCGGAGCCGCCGCCGGTACGATCTGAAGATCGATGGTCTCTTCCAAGGGCGCATTGAAGCGAAATGGCCTCGCCAAGGCGATGAGAGCCAGTACAAGCAAAAGGTGCAGCACAGCAGAGACAATGACGCCGCTGGTGCTTGCCTCCCTCAATGGGGCATTCGCAAAGGTTTCGCCTGCCACCAAGCTCACCGAACTCACTCTCCCGGCCGACTGTTCACATCACACAGAACAAAGACACGCTCTTCAAGTGAACGCAACGCGCGATTGGAGTCAGGGCTGATGGCGCAGCAGGGAGGATGTGCCTGCGGCGAAGCCCATTTTCTCGTAGAACGGGATGAGGCGATCCGGGCAGTAAAGCTCGAAGCTTGCCATGGACTGGAGCTTCTCATGGCCTTTGATGCGCTCCATGATCTTTTGCCCCAATCCTGTCCCGCGGAATTTTTCATCAACAATCACGTCGAAGATCATGGCCTTGTAGACATAGTCGGTCAGAACGCGGGCAAAACCCACCAGCTTGCCCTCGGCGCAGCAACCGATGACAATGTCGCAGTGATCCAGCATGCGCACGACATCGTCGAACTGCCGGTTCTTGGTCCACCATTCATTCCGGTAGAGTGCGTGAAGCTCCTGCCGATGGGCGCCTTCTATCCGGTCAATCCACTGCAAATCCATATTCGCCCCTCCCGGCAGACAAGACCTTAACGCACCACCGTCAGCCGTTCGGCCGCGCGGGTGATGGCCGTGTAGAGCCAGCGGTCGCGCGTATCGCGGAAAGCAAAGCTCTCATCGAACAACACGACTTCATTCCACTGCGAGCCCTGCGCCTTGTGGGTCGTCAGCGCGTAGCCATAGTCGAAATCGTCGTAGCGCTTCTTGGTCTGCCACGGAATTTCCGTATCGGGATCCTCGAACTGCGCCTTGAGCAGCTTGATCTTGGCAACACCCCTGCCCGGCTCTTCATCCTCCGGCGCCACCAGCAGGTTGATGCCGGGTTTGACGGTCTCCCGCGACGAGGTCATGACCTTCCATAGCGAGCCGTTGAGCAGTCCCTTGGCCGGATCGTTGCGCAGGCACACCAGCTTGTCGCCCGCCTGCGGAAACGAAGCGCTGAACCCTTTGAGCTCGCGCAGACGCTGATTGTAGCGGCGGCGGGTGCGGTTCGTACCCACCAGCACCTGATCGGCGCCGAGCACCAGATCCTGCGTCACCTCGTTCTTGGAGATGACCTTGGCCGCACCGAAATCGCCGTAGCCGAATTCACGTCCCTCGCGCACGTCAAGCGCCAGGCGCAGGATCGGGTTGTCGCGCGCCTGCCGGTGGATTTCGCTGAGCAGGAAATCCGGCTCGTGTTCGGTGAAGAAGCCGCCGCCGGATATCGGCGGCAGCTGGCCGGGGTCGCCCAGCACCAGAATGGGCGTGCCGAAGCTCATGAGATCGCGGCCGAGCTGTTCGTCCACCATCGAGCACTCGTCGACGACGATCAGCTTGGCCTTGGCAACCGGGCTTTGCCGGTTGAGTGAGAAGGTCGGAGCGATGCTGGTCTTACCGGTGGTTTCATCCTCGACCGCCTCTTCGCCGCGCGGGCGATAGATCAGCGAATGCAGCGTCCGCGCATTGGCAGCGCCCTTCGAGCGCAGAACCTGCGCGGCCTTGCCGGTGAAAGCGGCGAACTGCACGTCCCCGTCAATATGCTCGGCGAAATAGCGGGCCAGCGTCGTCTTGCCGGTACCGGCATAGCCGAAAAGCCGAAAAAGCGGGCTGCGCCCGTCTTTCAGCCATTTGGAAACGGCGCTGAGCGCCTCATCCTGTTGTGGTGATAATTGCATGGCCCTGACTGACAGGATTCGCCCGCAAAGGGCAAGGAAAATGGGTGAATGCTGTCTTATACTATAGATTATCCGGGTTTCCCGGACGGATTTTGCCCGTTCCGGAATAACCGGTTTCCGTGTCTGTCATGCGGAATTCGTCGCCCTTTACCTGCAGACGCCAGCAGACCTTCTGCTCCTCGCCCTCATAGAGCAGGCAGAGCGTGTCATGCTCCAGCGTCCACTCGCCCGCATAGGCCATGCCGTTGGTCAGCACTTTGTCCGGCTTGCAGCATTCGATGAGCTTGCCGCGCGATTTACCGTCGGCTCCGAGAAACTCGGTGAAGTTGAACGGCGGCTGCGCCTTGACTTCGCCGGTGATGGTCGCGCCGGTCAAGAGCTTGCGCAGGTCCTGTTCGGTGGTTGCGGGCCAGGGCGCGTCCTGCGCCCGGACAGGCGCGGAAAAACTGGCCGCTGCCGCAAGCATCCATGCAATCGCTGCGCGGCGGACCGTCAAAGCTCCATGCATCTCAAGACCTTTCCGGATCATTTTCCAGCCTGATCGGCTGACCATGCGGGGTTGCGTGGGCCGCACGTTGCCATGAAGCGGCGAGATCATCAACATCCGTCGACTTTGCCACGTTCTTGGCCGCAACGAGGGATTCCAGTGCCGCGACCCAGCGATGGTAGTAATCACTGCCGTCCTCCAGCGCACCGGGCCGTTTCAGTTCGGTGGAGAGCGCCTGCGCCCACTCATCCCAGCCGAACAGGCCCCGGCTGTGCACGGCCAGCACCATGGCAAAGGCTTCCGCCTGCCACGGCTCGGCAAAAACCGGCGCATCGATCCCGTCGCCCAGCCCTTGCGAATGCGCAATCAACTCACGCAGGCTCAAGATAGCTCTCCCAGGCGTCGATGCTGACGGTCAGGGTCGGATCGGCGCCCTCACCCCAGATCTCCGCCGCCGTGAACACGACGGTGTAGACATATTGCGGGTTCTCGCCTTGGCCATGCGCATTGGTATCCGGGAAGACGAAGCCTTCGTGCACGGCTTCCACCGTGCCGGTTTTCCCGCGGGCGTAGCGCGGCAGCCGCGTATGTGTCTGCGGGTTGAAATTGCGGGTTCTGACGCGGTTCCCCGCCTGGAAACGCGGCGCCTGTCCGACCGGACGGTCGCAGGGACCGCCCTTCGCCAGAACGGCGGCAACGTTCTCCGCTTGCAGGACACGCTTGGGCTCGGTTCCCCTGCCAAGGGAGTGCCCCTGCGCCAACTCCGCATCGGTGACGAATCCATGGCGCTTCAGCAGCACTTCCAGCGCCTTGGTCCAGATTTCGTAATAGCTGGAGGAATAATAGTCGGCGGGATGCAGGCTTTCGCGCGCATGGCGGCTTTCGTCGATGTTCCAGTGCCCCATGGCTCCGGCGGCGAGCGTCAGACCCAGCGCCCGCTTTTCCCACACCGCATGGAAATAGGGCTCGTCCTTCTCCGGATTGACCGGGCCGAAGCCCATCTGCCCGCCAAGATCCTGCGGCCCGTTCATGCCACCTCCGGCACACGGGCGAGCCCCGTGCCGATCATCGAATCCCGCGTCACCAGCGTCGCCAGCTGTTCCTCGCTCCAGCCATCGGTGCCTTCCGGGCGCAGCGGGATGATGAGGTAGCGCAACTCGGCGGTCGAATCCCACACGCGGATCTGCGTGGTATCGGGCAGAACCAGATCAAACTCCGCCAGCACACCGCGCGGATCGATGACGGCACGCGAGCGGTAAGGCGGCGACTTGTACCAGACGGGCGGCAAGCCGAGCACCGACCATGGGTAGCAGGAACACAGTGTGCACACGACGAGATTGTGGGTTTCCGGCGTATTGAACACCGCCTGCATGTGCTCGCCCTGCCGGCCGGTATAGCTTAGCGACGCGATGGCTGCGGTCGCATCGCGTCTCAACCAGGCATTGAATTCCGGATCGACCCACGCCTTGGCCACAACCTTCGCACCGTTGCGGGGACCGACTTTGGTCTCATAGGTCTCGACAATGGCATGGATCGCCTCGGGATCGACAAGGCCTTTTTCAGTCAGGATCGTTTCGAGTGCCCGCACCCGTGCGGCCATGGGATCGAGTTCATTGTCGTGGTGGTGATCGTGATCATGGGACATGGTGGAAACTTATGCGTCTCCCGCATTTCGTGCAAGATCAGCGCAGCATCGGCCAGAGACTGGCGACAAGCAAGGCCGCCATGCTGATATTGAACCATTTCAGCCGCGCCGGGTCCGACAGCCAGCCGCGCATGAACTGGCCGAAGGCCGCCCAGCTTGACACCGAGGGCACGTTGACCAGGGCGAAGGCGATGCCGACAATCAGCACCGTGACGAGATAGGCCTGCGGCGCGGTATAGGTCGCCATCGCCGTCACTGCCATCACCCAGGCCTTGGGGTTCACCCACTGGAAGGCGGCGGCCTCAAAGAATGTCATGGGACGGGCATTGCCATCGACCGTGCCGAGCGAGCGCGACGTCGCGATCTTGTAGGCGAGATAGACCAGATAGGCGCCGCCGGCGAATTTGAGGATCGTGTAGACCAGCGGGATGGTCTGGATCAGGGCGCCAAGGCCAAGACCGACGCCGATCAGCAGCGAAAAGAAGCCGCTGCCGATGCCCAGCATATGCGGAATGGTGCGCCGGAAGCCGAAATTCACCCCGGACGCGAGCAGCATCAGATTGTTGGGTCCCGGCGTGATCGACGTGACGAAGGCAAAAACGAGGAGCGTGAAAAAGATTTCGAGCGACATGACAAACCGGATCTGATGCGTGGGGAAGATTTAAGCTTCGGGTTCATGTCGCTCAATCGCAATCTTGTCAGGGATACAATTGCGTATCCCTGAGTCCGATTGCCGCTGAAGCCTACATGCCCTGCGGGCCGCGGTTCATGGCGGCGACACCGGTCCGGCAGATCTCGACGAGACCCAGCGGCTTCATGATGGCGATGAACTGGTCGAGCTTCGATCCCTTGCCGGTGATTTCGAAGATGAAATGTTCCGTCGTGGCATCCGCCACCTTGGCGTGGAACGCATCGGCAAGACGCAGCGCTTCGTTGCGGTTCTCGCCGAGCCCTGCCACCTTGACCAGCGCCAGCTCGCGCTGGATCGGCTTGTCATTGCCAAGCTCGTCGGCGCGCACCGACAGGTCGACCACCCGGTGCACCGGCACGATGCGTTCGAGCTGATGGCGGATCTGGTCGAGCACATGCGGGGTGCCGCGCGTCACGATGGTGATGCGCGACAGGTGCTGTTCATGCTCGGTTTCCGAGACGGTCAGGCTTTCAATGTTGTAGCCGCGGCCGGAAAACAGGCCAATCACCCGGGCAAGGACGCCGGGTTCGTTGTCAACGAGAACCGATAGCACCGTGGTGATCGGTAGCTCCGTCTCCTTGGCAATGAAATATGCCGAGCCGGAGGCTAGATTTTGAGCGTTCATTACAGTGTTTCCTCTCCGGTTTCTTAAACGAGCTGCCGTCCCTTGGCATCAATGGCATTGGCAACGGCTTCATCCGTCGCTTCGTCAGGCAGGAGCATTTCATTGTGCGCCTTCCCCGACGGAATCATCGGGAAGCAGTTTGCCAGATTGGCGACGCGGCAATCGAACAGAACCGGTTTCTTCACGTCGATCATTTCCTGAATGGCATCGTCGAGATCGCCCGGCTTTTCACAGCGGATGCCGTGGCCGCCATAGGCTTCCGCCAGCTTGACGAAATCGGGCAAGGCCTCCGTATAGGAGTGCGACAGGCGGTTGCCATGCAGCAATTGCTGCCACTGGCGCACCATGCCCATATACTGGTTGTTCAGGATGAAGATCTTGATCGGCGCTTCGTACTGCACCGCCGCGCTCATTTCCTGCATGGTCATCTGCACCGAGGCATCGCCGGCAATGTCGATGACCAGCGAATTGGGATGGGCAATCTGCACGCCCAATGCCGCCGGCAGGCCATAACCCATGGTGCCGAGGCCACCCGACGTCATCCAGCGGTTGGGCTTTTCAAAACCATAGAACTGTGCCGCCCACATCTGGTGCTGGCCGACTTCCGTCGTGATGAAGGTGTCGCGATCCTTGGTCAGCGCATAGAGCCGCTCCAAGGCATATTGCGGCATGATCACGTCCTTGTTGCGTGTATAGGACAGGGACTTGCGCGACCGCCATTTGTCGATCTGCGCCCACCATTCGCCGATCGCCTTCTTTTCAGGCTTTTCGGACGAAGCGCGCCACAGCCGGACCATGTCTTCCAGAACCCGGCCGACATCGCCAACCACGGGAATGTCGACGCGAACCGCCTTGTTGATCGAAGACGGGTCGATATCGATGTGGATTTTCTTCGAGTTGGGCGAGAAGCCATTGAGGCGCCCGGTGATGCGGTCGTCGAAGCGCGCACCGATGCAGACCATAACGTCGCAATCATGCATCGTCATGTTGGCCTCGTAGGTGCCGTGCATGCCCAGCATGCCCAGCCAGTTCTTGCCCGATGCCGGATAGGCGCCGAGGCCCATCAGGGTGGAGGTGATCGGGAAATTGGTCAGCTCCACCAGTTCGCGCAGCAGATGGCTGGCCTGCGGGCCGGAGTTGATGACACCGCCGCCGGAATAGATGACCGGACGCTTGGCTGTCGCCATCAGGGCAACGGCCTGCTTGATCGCCTCGATATCGCCTTCGATCTTGGGCCGGTAGCTGGTGCGCGGCGCGGTTTCCGGCGGCGTATAGAAGCCGGTGGCGAACTGCACGTCCTTCGGCACATCAACGAGAACCGGACCCGGACGGCCGGTGCGCGCGACATGGAAGGCTTCGTGCAGGATGCGCGCGAGATCGTTGACGTCCTTCACCAGCCAGTTGTGCTTGGTGCATGGACGCGTGATGCCGATCGTATCGCATTCCTGAAACGCATCCGAGCCGATGAGCGTGGTCGGAACCTGGCCGCTGATGCAGACCAGCGGGATGGAGTCCATCAAGGCATCCTGCAGCGGCGTCACCGCATTGGTCGCACCGGGGCCGGATGTGACCAGCATCACGCCGACCTTGCCGGTGGAACGGGCATAGCCCTCCGCCGCGTGACCGGCGCCCTGCTCATGGCGAACCAGCACGTGATTGATCTTATCCTGCTGATGCAGCTCGTCATAAATGGGAAGGACCGCACCACCCGGATATCCGAAAATGTCCGTCACGCCCTGATCGATGAGTGCCTGAATGACCATTTCGGCACCGGTCATCTCCCGTCGTTGCGATGTGTGGTTGTCACTATCCTGCTTGTCTGCGGTCATCGATCTCTTCCCGTGTATTCTGCGGCTCTCGGCCTTCCAGAAGGTGTTTTCGTTTAGCGTAAGGTTTGGAAATAAAAAAGGCCCCCGAAGGAGCCTGTGTTTCGCGCATGGGAGCTTCCGCCGGGTGCTTACAACACCCTGCCCATGCGCGGTCCCACGACGATAAGAACTGTTTTCATGGTCGCGGACGATAATTAAGCAAATTCTATCCGTCAACGGCAAAATTCAGGAAATTGAAATGTTCGCAAACAAAGCAATGCTTTGGCGCAACATCCTTCAAATGTGAAATGCATCGCTAAGATATTCTCAATGCCTTGCGCTTAAGGTTCAATCCCGTTGCCAAATCCCAGGATTGACCACGACCTATGAGCGCCGAAGCCCTGCCCTCTGCACAACAAAGACCGATGGTCCGCAACCGGACCGATGGGCACGTCATCGAATGCAACGGCGACAAGGCCATTATCCACGCCAAGACCGGCCCGTCGATCACGGCATCGGACGATTACTGGTCTGTGGGCCAGCTTATCTCCATTCAGGTTGCCGACAGCCGCGTGGTCGGTCTTGTCTACAAGGTTGAGCTACCCAATGCCGAATGGCAGCAGGATGTCGATCAAAGCATCCATATCCATGTGGAACTCGTCGGCCAGGTCGATGCGCATATCGACGGAAAATTGCGCTTCTCCTCGGGCATCACCACCTATCCGCATATGGGCGCCATCGCCCATCGCATCCGCGCCGCCGATCTGGCCACCATCTACACCACGTCGCTGAAGAACACGGTGTCCATAGGCCACCTCTCGCAGAATGCCGACATTCCGGCGCTGATCTCGGTCGACAGCCTGATCTCCCGCCATTTCGCCGTGCTGGGCAGCACGGGCGTCGGCAAATCCAGCGCCGTGACCCTGCTTTTGCGCAAAATCATTTCGCAGCGTCCCGATCTGCGCATCCTCATTCTTGACCCGCACAACGAATTTGCCAGCGCGTTTCCCGATCTCGCCATCTCCATCGACTACAACACCTTCGATTTGCCGTACTGGATGTTCAAGCTGGAGGAATTCGGCGAAGCCGTGTTCCGCGGACGCCCGCAAATCGCGGCTGAAATTGATATTCTGCGCGATCTCATTCCGCTCGCCAAAGAACGTTTTGCCAATGTCGAGGCGGCAGCCACATCGTCCCTGCTGAAGAGAGAACGTGATTTCGCCTCGATGACCGCCGATACGCCGACGCCCTACCGGATGGCGGATCTGATCAAGCTGCTGGAAGAGCGCATCGGCCAGCTCGACGGCAAGACGGACCGACCGACGATGAAGGCGCTGCGCTACCGCCTGCAGGCACTGGTCGCCGATCCGCGCTACCGCTTCATGTTCTCGGCCCCGGCAACGCTCGATACGATGCGCCAGACCGTCGGTCACATTTTCCGCGTGCCGAAAAACGACCGGCCCATCTGCGTGTTCCAGCTGGCGGGATTGCCGTCGGAAGTGGTGAACTCCGTCGCCTCGGTTCTCTGCCGGATGGCTTTTGACCTAGCCGTTTCCAGCGATGGCAATGTGCAGACGCTTGTCGTATGCGAGGAAGCACACCGTTATATCCCCGCCGATACCAGCGCCGGGTTCTGGCCGACGCGCCAGGCCATTGCACGCATCGCCAAGGAAGGCCGCAAATACGGCGTCTATCTCTCTGTCATCACCCAGCGGCCGGGCGAGCTGGACCCGACGATCCTCTCCCAGTGCAGCACGGTTTTCGCCATGCGGCTCGGCAATGAGCGCGACCAGGAAATCGTCCGCGGCGCCATCAGCGGCGCGTCGCAAAGCGCCGTCGGCTTCCTGTCGTCGATCGCCAACCGCGAAGCGATCGCCTTCGGTGAGGCCGTGCCAACGCCCATGCGCATGATGTTCGAAACCATTGCGCCGGAACATCTGCCCGCCGCGCATATGACGCAGCAGCAGGAAGCCGTGCGCAGCGGTGACAGCCACGTTTCGCTCGACATGATCCTCAACCGGATGCGCCAGCTCAATGCGGCCGACAGCACCACGACCGAACATGCATCGGCCGGTTTTCAGGCCCCGGAAAAACCGGCGATGGTGCAGCGCCCTGCGGCACCCATTCCGCCGGAACCAGTCCGGAGCCAGTGGCGCGCGGCCGAATCCGCCCCGATCATCGAAGAGCCGCGCAAACCGGCGCGATCCGAGAGCGAAGGGTTTCGCGCCAGCGATCTCATCCGCAGCTTCCGCACTGACAAGACTTAAGGGCGGGGATAGGCGATCCGCTCCCAGTCGTCGCCGAGCTGGTTGCGGAACCAGGTCATTTGCCGCTTGGCATATTGCCGCGTCGCAATGGTCGACAGCTCGGCTGCCTGTGCAGGCGTGATCGTGCCTGCCAGCATCCTGGCGATTTCACCGACCCCGATGGCGCGCATGGCGGGCAGATCGGAGGACAGTCCGAGCGCCAGCAGGGCTTTGACCTCCTCGACCGCTCCCTTCTCCAGCATGGTAGCAAACCGCAGCGCGATCCGTTTGCCAAGCCAGGCCCGATCCGGGTCGATGACGATCTTGCGGGCCGAGGCCGCATCGATCAAAGGCGTGCCGGTTTGCTTCTGCCAATCGATGATCGACCGTCCCGAAGCATCGATCACTTCCAGCGCCCGCACGACGCGCTGGCTGTCGGTGGGGCGCAGCACTGCTGCCGCCCGCGGATCTTTTTCGCTCAAAATGGCGTGCAGCTGCTGCGCTCCGACCTGCGCGTCCTGCGCGCGCCAATAGGCCCGCACATCATCGGGTATATCAGGCATGGCCGAGAGGCCGCCGAGCAGCGCCCGGAAATAAAGCCCGGTGCCGCCAACAAAGATCAGCGGGCGGTCACCCGCAGCTTCGGTTTTCAGCAGGTGTTCGACATCGGTGAACCAGCGGCCGGTGGAATAGGCTTCGGACGGCGGGACATGGCCATAGAGGCAATGCGGCGCTTGCAGAAGATCATCCGGCCCCGGCCGTGCGGTAAGCACATCGAGCACGCCGTAGACCTGCATGGAATCGGTATTGACGATCCAGCCGCCGGTCTCCTCGGCATAGCGCAGCGCCAATGCCGACTTGCCGCTTGCCGTCGGTCCGGCTATCAGGATTGTCTGTCTTCTTGTCACACCAATCGTCCAATCGGGAAATGCTCATGCCCTTGATGGCCACGCTTATCGCCAATCCGGCTTCACCCCGTCTCAGCGCATCGCTCGGGATTAAAGCCTCAGCGGCACTCAATGCAACAGGACTTTACTGGCTGGCCGACGGAATTGCCTGCGATCTCGCCCTGCGCACAGGCTCGGACCCGGTGGCGGCCCATGCGGAACTGGCGCGGATCGTCGATGGCGAGCCCATCGACATCGTCGTGCAGGAACAGGATACACGGCGCAAGAAAATCCTGATCGCCGACATGGATTCCACCATGATCCAGCAGGAATGCATTGACGAACTGGCCGAAGAGGCCGGCCTGCGCGACAAGGTGGCGGCCATCACCGCCCGCGCCATGAATGGCGAGATCGCCTTCGAGCCCGCCCTGCGTGAACGGGTGGCACTGCTCAAGGGCCTGCCCTATTCCGTCATCGACAAGGTCATCGCCAGCCGCATCACCCTCATGCCCGGCGGACCGGAGCTTGTCCGCACCATGAAGAAGCACGGGGCCTATACGGCGCTGGTTTCGGGCGGCTTCACCGTCTTCACCCAGCGTATCGCCGCCATGATCGGTTTTCACGAGAACAGCGCCAATACGCTCATCGACAATGGTGAAACGCTCACCGGCGAAGTCACCGAACCCATCCTCGGCCGCGAAGCCAAGGTCGCGGCACTCAACGCCATCTGCGAACGCTTCAATCTTGCGCCGGACGAGGCCCTTGCCGTCGGCGACGGCGCCAATGATCTCGGCATGCTGCAGCTTGCCGGCACAGGGGTCGCATTGCACGCCAAGCCGTCGGTCGCGGCGCAGGCAAAGGTCCGGGTGGATCATGGCGACCTCACCGCGCTGCTCTACATCCAGGGCTATCGCAAGACCGACTTTGTCATCTGACAGCGCCGGAAACAAAAAAGGCGGCCATTGGCCGCCTTTTTGCTGAGGTCGTTGAGACGTCAGTTCATCTGCAAAGTCACGAAGCGCAATTCGCCCGTCTTGGATGCCAGCATCAAAAGGGCATTCTTGCGGCCTTCATCGCGCAGCTTCTCGATACGGGCAGCCACGTCTTCCGGCGTCTTGACGGCTTCCTGGGCAATATCGACGATCACGTCGCCCGCTTCGATCCGCTTGTTCGCGGCAATCGATTGGGCCTGCACTTCGGTGATCAGAACGCCCTCGACCTCCTTGGCAATGCCGAATGTCTTTCTGCTGTCATCGTCGAGCACGCCGAGCGTCATGCCGAGGACATCCACATCCTGCGCGGCGTCTTCATCCTGATCGGTCTGCGACTGGGATTTCTCCTTGGTCTTGGCATCGGTCGTATCTTCCAGCCGGCCGAGCGTGACCTTGACCGTCTGTTCCTTGCCCTTGCGCACCACGACGACATCGACGTCCTTGCCGACAGGGCTTTCCGCCACGGCGCGCGGCAGATCCTTGACATTGTTCACCGGCTTGCCGTCGAACTTGGTGATGACGTCACCGGGCAGGATGGAGCCGTTGGCCACGGGACCGCCGTCAATGATACCGGCAACCAGCGCGCCCTTGCTTGAGGTCATCCCCAGGCTTTCGGCGATATCGTCGGTGACCGGCTGGATGCGCACGCCAAGCCAGCCGCGCTGCACTTCGCCATGGTCGCGCAATTGCTGGATCACACCGGCGGCGAGGTCCGCCGGAATGGCAAAGCCGATGCCGATCGATCCGCCGGTCGGCGAAATGATCGCCGTGTTGATCCCGATGACCTGCCCGTACATGTCGAACAGCGGGCCGCCGGAATTGCCCCGGTTGATCGCCGCATCCGTCTGGATGAAATTGTCATAGGGGCCGGAATTGATGTCGCGGTTGCGGGCGGAAACGATACCCACCGTCACGGTGCCGCCAAGACCGAAGGGGTTGCCGATGGCCATGACCCAATCGCCGATACGAGCCTTTGAGGAATCGCCGAACTTGACCGCGACCAGCTTGTGCTTTTTCGGGTCGACCTTGAGCACCGCCAGATCGGTCTTGGTGTCCTTGCCGACCAGTTCCGCCTTCAGCTTCGACCCATCGGTGAAATTCACCTCGATATCGTCCGCATCGGCGATCACATGATTGTTGGTCACGACGATGCCCTGCTCCGCATCGATGACAAAGCCGGAGCCCAATGACTGAACCTTGCGGGACGGATTGTTCTCACCCGGCTTCTGCTTGCCGAAATACTCGTCGAAGAACTCCTGGAACGGTGATCCCTCCGGGACTTTCGGCATGGGAACCGGTCCGGAATCGCCATCCTGCCCCTTGATGGTCTGCGATGTCGAAATATTGACCACCGCATCCAGCAGACCCTCGGCGAGATCGGCGACGGACGCCGGGCCCTGGGCTTTCGGCTGCGCCGATTGTGCTGCCGCGATGGTCACAAAGGCGGGCGTCACGCTCGTGGCGGACAGGGCAATCAGCGCGATTGCCGCGGTGGCAGAACGGAAAATCGGGCGACCAGGAGTGAAAACCATGCGTTCGGGCCTTTGTCAGTGTGCTCGGATTAAAAAATAAATAGCGATGAATTACAACAGAGCCGCGAGAGTAGACGAAAATATGGCCGTCAGACTGCAAGTCTGATCAAGTTTGGTAATGGCGGGGCCCGCCATTACCCCCGTGCGAGCCAGACGATACCCACGCCGATGGCAACCGACGCGACACCGGCCATGCGCAGAAAGCCATCCGGCTGTCCGCTAACGTCCCGCGCGACGCGCTTTGCGATCAGCGGGAAACAGCCGTAGAGCAGCCCCTCGAAGACGAGGAACAGCCCTACAGCATCCAGAAAGTCGATCATACCTGGCCTGCCCCTATTGCGGGGCAGGTTTTGCAGCAGCCGGCGCTGGCGGAACAGCGCCACCATTGGCATCCTGGAAATACCGGAAGAACTCGGAATTGGGCGAAAGCACCATCGTTGTTCCGGCATTGTCGAGGGCTGTGCCATAGGCAGCCATGGATCGGTAGAACGCGAAGAAATCCGGATCCTTGGAGAAGGCATCGGCAAAGATCCGGCTGCGCTCGCCTTCACCCTCGCCGCGGGCGATTTCCGATTCCTTGCGGGCTTCCGCAATGATCTCGACCACCTGGCGATCGGCAATCGCCTTGATGCGCTGGGCAGCTTCACGGCCGCGGGCACGCAGGAATTCAGCCTGGGCAAGACGCTCGGCCTTCATGCGCTCGAACGTCTGCTGCGACACTTCCTGGGTCAGGTCGGTCCGACGAACGCGCACGTCCGCAATCTCGAGACCCAGCGATTCCGCATCCGGACGCAGCTGTTCGCGCACTTCACGCATCATGCCGGCACGCTCGTCGGAAAGCGCGGCTTCAAATCCACGCAGACCGTAAACGCTACGCAAGGATGCATCGAGACGCGTGCGCAGACGGGCCTGCGCGAATTCCACATCGCCCGACACCGTCTGGCGGAACTTGCGCGGATCGGTGATCCGGTAGACCAGGAAGGCATCGACTTCGTAGAACTTGCCGCCCGAAACCTGAACACGGATATTGTCCAGTTCAAAGCTCAGCAGACGATCTTCGATCATCTGGACATTGTCGGCTTCAAGAAAGCCGAACGGCAGCTTGAAATAGATACCGGGCTGGGTCTTCACATCGACGATCTGGCCGAAGCGCAGGACAATGGCCTGCTGACGTTCATTGACGACGAAAACCGAGGAATAAACCAAAAGGGCGATGAATGCGATGAGACCCGCAATAAGAGGAAGACGGTTCTGGCTCATTACTTTGTCCCCTCAGTCGGGCGCTGCTGCTTTGTGATCTCCGACAAGGGCAGATAGGGCACGACCCCCTGACCGTTCTTCTGGTCGACAATCACCTTGTTCGAGTCCTTCAGCACACGTTCCATCGTTTCGAGGAAAAGACGCTTGCGGGTCACTTCCGGCGCCTTCACATACTGGTCATAGACCGATGTGAAGCGCTGGGCCTCACCCTGTGCTTCCTGCACGATACGGTTCTTGTAGGCGGCCGCATCTTCGCGGATCTGCGCGCCTTCACCGCGGGCCTGACCGAGTTTCTGGTTGGAATACTGGTTCGACTCCTCGACGAAGCGGTCTTCGTCCTGTTCGGCACGCTGCACTTCATCGAAGGCATCGGCCACTTCACGCGGCGGCGACGCATCCTCGATGGAGACGGCATTGACCTGAACACCGGCGCCGTAATCATCCAGTGTCTTCTGGATGATGCCGCGCACGTCGTTGGCGATGCCAGCACGATTGTCGCGGAAAATGTCCTGCGCGGGGCTGCGGCCGACGATTTCACGCATGGCGCTCTCGGAAACCTGCTGGACCATGTTTTCCGGACTCTGCACATGGAAGAGGTAAGCAACCGGGTCGGAAACGCGGTAAAGAATGGAGAACTGAACATTCACGATGTTCTGGTCGCCGGTCAGCATCAGGCCTTCCTTGGCACCAGACACACCCTGCCCGCCGATGTTCTTCTGCTTCTCGACGATCTGGACCTTTTCATAGGTCTCGATGGGCCAGAGATGGAAGTGCAGGCCGGGCTCGGAAATATCCGCCTTCGGCTTGCCGAAGCGCAGTTCGACAGCGCGTTCATCCGGCTGGACCGTGTAGATCGACTGGAAAAGCCAGAAGGCAACCAGGGCAAGCGCCGCCAATCCGAAGATCGTCGAGCTGCTGCCGGTGCCGCCGGGAAGTGCCTGGCGCAGACGGTCCTGGCCACGGCGGATAATATCTTCAAGGTCGGGCGGATTGCCTCCGGGACCTCCGCCTTGCGGCTTCTGGCCCCATGGACCACCGCCGCCGCCATTGTTGTTACCGCCGCCACCCCAAGGGCCGCCGCCACCGTTCTGATTACTCCAGGGCATTCCTACCTCATGTTTTGGAACGAGATTCGCCACCCCATGGCAACGTCCCGCTAACCCGATATCCCGTTTATAGGGATCGCAAGGCGCGCTTTCAACGCGCAGCGCGGTTTTTCATGCTAATTTGGTAAAAAGTCGAACGATTATGACCGCTTATCACGAAATTTTCATATTGATTGCCGGATAAGCGGCAAATTCTAGCGTCGTTCGTAAATCGTGTAGCGGGTCGGATAATTATCTTTTTCACCCGCCGGGAATTCTTCCTGAAACACTTCGTTCCAGTTCTTCGGATCGATGGGAGGGAAAAACGCGTCGCCCTCGATATTGGCCAGAACCCAGGTGACGTGAAGACGGTGCGCCCGGTCCAGGAGCTGGCGATAAATCTCGCCGCCGCCGATAACGCAGATTTCATCCACCTTGTCCGCCGCCGCATGGCTGCCGGCAATCATCAGCGCCTCATCCACGGAACGGACCGCAATGACGCCGTCCACGGCAAAGGCGGGATCGCGGGTGATGACGATATTGGTGCGTCCCGGCAGCGGCTTGCCGAGCGTATCCCAGGTCTTGCGCCCCATGATGATGGGTTTGCCCATGGTGACCGCCTTGAAACGCTTCAGGTCAGAGGAAAGGCGCCACGGCAGGCCATTGTCACGGCCGATAACCCCGTTCTGCGCGACGGCAACAACAAAACTGATCATTGGACCTATTCCTTCCGGGAAAGCAGACAGCGTAAACCAAAGAGCGCGAGCAATTCGACCAGATCAACGGGTCCTGACCCTAGACGGCGATCGGCGCCTTGATGCTCGCTTCGGCCACATAGTTCTCAAGACTGAAATCGTCGAATGTGAAAGCAAAGAGGTCTTTCACGTCGGGATTAAGGCGCATGACCGGCAAAGGACCCGGCGTGCGGCTCAATTGCAGCCGCGCCTGCTCGAAATGGTTGGCATAGAGATGCGCATCGCCCAGCGTGTGGACGAAATCACCCGGCTGTAGACCCGTGACCTGCGCCACCATGAGGGTCAGCAGGGCATAGGATGCGATATTGAACGGCACGCCGAGGAAAATATCGGCGGAGCGCTGGTAGAGCTGGCAGGAAAGCTTTCCGTCGGCCACGTAGAACTGGAACAGGCAGTGGCAGGGCGGCAGCGCCATTTCATCGACCAGCGCCGGATTCCATGCGGAAACGATCAGACGCCGCGAATAGGGATTTTGCTTTATCGCACTGACAAGATTCGCAATCTGGTCGATATGCCGGCCATCGGGCGCAGGCCAGGAGCGCCACTGATAGCCATAGACCGGCCCGAGATCGCCGTTCTCGTCGGCCCATTCATCCCAGATCGTCACGCCGTTTTCCTTGAGATAGGCGATGTTCGTTTCGCCTTTCAGGAACCACAGCAGCTCATGGATGATGGATTTGAGATGCAGTTTCTTGGTCGTCAGGGCAGGAAAACCCGCCGACAGATCGAATCGCATCTGGTAGCCGAAAACGGAACGTGTGCCTGTCCCGGTACGGTCGCCGCGGTCGACGCCGGTATCGAGCACATGCTGAAGAAGATCAAGATAAGCGCGCATGGCTTCTCTTTAGCAGATTCGTTTCACGAAGCAGTAAAACTTCCGTGTGATCCACAAGCACGGGCGGCAAAAATCCCCGGCGAATCACCGGGGATCCATTTCGGTCCACCCAACGCTCAGAGGCTGCCGAGCAGTCCGAGCTCTTTTGCCGTCAGATAATAGAAGGTGACCCGGCCCTTGGAACGGTGATCTTTCATCTTTTCGCAGACGGCGTGAATGGCAGCATCGGCCTTGGCAGCATCGGTAACGCCGAGCTTCTTGCCAACCCAACTGGTACGAACACGGGCCAATTCTTCCGGATCCGAGCAGGAAACCAGCGAAGAATCCCGGTTGCGCAGGGCAATTCCGAGATGTTTGACGATTTTTGTGACAATCGCCTCGTCCGCACCCGCATCGTAATGACGTACATCTGCTAGATAGTCACTCATGAAAAAATCCCCTGATTGTTGGTTTCAATGCCCAGGCACTGAAACCCTCCCTGACACAAAAGACACCGCACAACCGGCAGCTGCATAACGCGATGACTCGTTAGACACAGGAAACATTCCCCAGCTACAGGAACCTGTCAATGCCGCTCTTTCATTTCGCCGCGACACCACCTATATAGGTCTTGCTGGCTTCGGCCAGCTATGGTGATAAACGGACGATACAATAAGCCTATTGGACCCGGGGGCGGTACCCGGCGCCTCCACCAGAGTGCAGTTGCACGACTGCATTGTGGCGGGGGCGAAATAGGATCGACAAGGGTGTAAAAATCGCTCTTTTGCCCGGCATAGTACCACCGTTATCGGGCTAACTCAGTAGTTGCAAACGACAACTATGCGGAAGCACGTCTCGCTGCTTAATTGCGGTGTGATCGCTTCAAATTAAGTCCTAGGGGTTCGCACTTCTAGGCGGGGTTCGGAGGTACCTGGCAACAGAAACCTCCACCTTTCCCCTTTTTGAAAATCCGCCATGCCGCAAGCCGTCTTCAGGCTTTGCGCATCCTGTTGCGTCAATCGTCCTGCGCTGCAGAAATGCAGAAGGCCCGGAACTTATGGTTCCGGGCCTTCGTCTGAGTGGATGAGCGAGGCTGCTTACTCGGCAGCGGCTTCCGCTTCGACAACGCGGCGGCGCGCGATTGTCAGCTGCGTCAGAATGAAGGCGGCCACGGCGCACAGGCCGATACCCGCGGCCATCGGCAGTGCCGTGCCGTTGAAGAACAGACCTGCAATGACCATTGCGACAGCTGCCGTCACGAAGTGCAGCGTTCCCATCAGGGCTGACGCCGTACCGGCAATCTCGCCATGATCTTCAAGCGCAAGCACCGCGGTTGTCGGAATGACCAGACCGAGGAAGCCGTAACCGATGAACAGGAATGTCGCCAGGACCGGCAGCTGGTTGAAGCCCAGCGCCATGACGACAACCATGGCCGCCATGGTGAACGAGAAGGCCGTCAAGGCCATACGCATCACACGCACCAGGCCGAAACGGTCGCCGAGCCAGCCGGTCAGCTGCGATACCGTGAAGAACGACACCGCATTGATCGAGAAGGCGATGCTGTACTGTGTCGGCGTCAGGCCGTAATGGTCGATCAGCACGAAGGGCGAGTTGGCGAGGTAAACGAGGAAGCTCGAGATACCCAGCCCGCCGATGAAGGTCAGCGTCAGGAAGTTGCGGTCGCTGAGCAGCAGGCGATAGGCCGCCATGGCGCTGCCAAGGCTGCTTTCCACGCGTGCGGCCTTGGGCCGGGTTTCCTTCAGCTGCGTCGACAGGAGGATCAGCCCGATGAAGGCGGCAATCGTCACCGCCCAGAACACGCCGCGCCAGCCGTAGAAGCTGATGACGGCACTGCCCGTCAGCGGCGCAAGGATCGGCGAAATGCTGAAGACCAGCATCAGCAACGACATCAGGCGCGCCGCCTGGACACCCGTGTGCATGTCGCGAACGATGGCGCGCGGAATGACCATGCCGGCCGCACCGCCGATGCCCTGCAGGAAGCGGAAGGCAATCAGCGTTTCGATGTCATTGGACAGCGCGCAGCCGACGCTGGCCACGGCAAACAGGCCGATGCCCATATAGAGCGGCGCCTTGCGGCCCCACATGTCGGAAAGCGGCCCATAGATCAGCTGGAAGATGGCGAAGGAAATGAAGAACGCCAGAAGGCTCATCTGCACGACATTGTTTTCGGCGCTGAGATCCTTGCCGATGGACGGCAGCGCCGGGAGATACATGTCGATCGCAAATGGCCCGATGGCCGACAGGAGACCAAGAATGAGGGCCGTACGAAAGAAAGAGGTCGTCATGGTGTTCATCTTTCAGAAAACGGCAGCGCGAAGCTCATCGGCTTCTGCGCCGCATTGCTCTCAGGAGAGGTTCAGAATTTTTCACCTGCGATGGAGCGGCGCGGCTTGGGAGGACGCTCTCTCCATCACAAAACAGTGTGTCAATGTTTTTAGACACAACTGTCAAATTAGACACTATTGTCTAAAACGTCAATGCGCATTATCTTCGGTTCATGACAAATCCAAAAGAAGCAGCGCACAAGGCGACCGGCCATACCCAACGTGGTCAATGTTCAAAACGTCTATCGATATTGGATGCAGCGGCCGAGGTATTTTGCCGGGAAGGCTTTGCCGGAGCGAGTATTGACGAAATCGCTGTGGAAGCGGGCGTTTCGCGCCAGACTATATACAACCACTACCGGGAAAAGGAAACACTCTTCACCGCCGTGGTCGAAGACGTGATGAACCGCACCAATGCCAGCCTCTTCTCGATATTGGCGACATTTCCCGACAAACCCGACAATCTGGAAGACGATCTGAGCGCATTTGCGGTGCGGCTCGCCCGGAATTGCCTGTGCAACCAGGACGGAAAGTTCCTGCGCAAGCTGGTGCAGTCCGAGGGCGAGCGCTATCCGCAGCTGTTCGAGGGCTGGCGCAGGCACGGCCCCGGCAAGATCGGAACCGCCCTCGCCGCGCTGTTTGCCCGCCTCTCCCATGGCGGCGGCCTGCAGATGGATGATTTCGATCTGGCCGCCCGGCAGTTCCTGGCCCTGGTCAATGCCGATCTGCAGATGATTACGCTCTTCGGCGAATCGCCGACCGGGAAACAGCTGGACAATGCCGCGCGCAATGCCGTGCGCACCTTCCTGCGGGCCTATTCCGCCTCCGCAGGCAATCCGGCAATGGGTGCGGACAACGGGCCCCAGCGGGCACGGCAAGCTTAATTTAAGCCTGGAGCTTACAACCAGTCGCAATTCCTTTATCCATGCGCCATAATGGCTCAAACCTGTTTGTCATCTCTGCTTGACAGAGAGGGGCGAATCCATGGGATAAGAGTGCATGCCACAAGATATGATCCGTTACGATATACTGGCCCAGGAAGCGCTGCGCGGCGTTATCCGCAAAGTCCTTGGTGAAGTTGCCAAGGCTGGTCTTCCTGGCAACCATCATTTTTTCGTCACGTTCCTGACCGGTGCGGCGGGCGTGCGTATTTCGACGCGTCTGCACGAAAAATATCCCGAGCAGATGACCATCGTCCTGCAGCACCAGTTCTGGGACCTGCAGGTCACCGATACGCTGTTTGAAGTCGGCCTGTCCTTCGGCGACGTGCCGGAACGTCTGGTCGTGCCGTTCTCGGCCATTCGCGGCTTCTACGATCCCTCCGTCAACTTCGAACTGGAGTTCGACGTCGAGGTGGAAGAAACCGTCGGCGATAACGATCAGGGCGTTACCAGCATTGCACCGGTGCAGCCCGCCGAAAAGCCGAAGACGGCAACGTCCGGCGTCAAGCCGAAACCCGCAGCCAAACCGGCCAAGAAGCCGGCCAAGGCAGGCGGCGAGAAAGCCGATGCTCCGCGCGAGGAAACGGGCGAGAAGGCATCCGCATCGGTCGTTTCCCTGGATTCATTCCGGAAGAAGAAGTAACGCGCGCCCATGGCCGACATCGTCAACCTGCGACAATTCAAAAAGCGCAAGGCGAAGGACGCGAAGGAGCAGAGTGCGGCCGAGAACCGGATTGTGTTTGGCCGCACCGGGACCGAGAAACAGTTTGAAAAGAACGCCAGCCGCAAGACGGAGCGGTTTCTCGACAGCAACCGGCTTGAGGGTCGCGTACCACCAGCCGGCAAGGACAAGCCTTGAGCCTTGTCCGCAAACGGTCCGTGACAATCCGCGGGCACCGCACCAGTTTTTCCCTTGAAGACCCTTTCTACGCGATCATCACGTCCATCGCGGATGACCGCAAGATCACGCTCGCCCGCCTGATTGCCGAAATCGACGAGGGCCGCGACCGCGACTCCAACCTGTCTTCGGCCCTGCGCATCTACGTGCTCGACTGGGTGATGAACGGGATGAAAACCGCTTCCTAAGAAGCTGATTTGATTCGCGGTGTTGTACTCACCCGGCATTCTGCATCGCCGTCATGCGTGGTTCGACAAGCTCACCATGAGGGAATCCAGCGCTCTGCAGATTGCAACTTTCCTCATGGTGAGCTTGTCGAACCACGCACAATGGTTTTGCCAGCCCTACTGAACCGTTGGCCCGAGCGTCTTCAGAAAATCATCCACGGACTGTTTGTTGAGGGCACCGCTTCCCTGCTGCGGCGGCACCTGCGCACCGCCGGTGGGAGCCGACTGCTGCTCGCGGGCCTTCCGGGCCGCATCTTCCGCAGCCTGCTTCTCGGCGGCAGCCTTTTCAGCAGCGGCTTTCTCGGCAGCGGCTTTCTCGGCCGCAGCCCTTTCAGCCGCCTGCCGCTCCGCCTCGGCCTTTGCCGCCGCTTCCTGTTCCGCCTTCAGCCTGGCTTCTTCGGCAAGCCTCTGCCGTTCCGTGGCCTTGCTCTGGAACAGCAGGGCTTCGCGGCGCAGCCGCTGCTTTTCAACCAGCGACGCCTGCATGGTTTCGACGCGCTGCTGCTCGCGCTCCAGCGTGCGTTGCGTCAGGAACTGTTCCAGCGGCTGGCGGTTCAGCGTCCATTTCGGCGCGCGCCACGGCCCCTCTCCCTTGAACTCGACAACCGGCTCGGCACCGGCAACCACCAGCTTACCCGGATCGAACGCATAGCGCCCCTGCGAGGCCATGGTCATGTCGGGGAAATTCAGCCGCAGATCGGCATTCAGCGACGCACCGGGGCTTTTCAGCTGGAATGTCGATGTCCGCGCCGTGCCGCCGGCAATGGTAAAGGCAAATTCCGCCGCACCCGCATTGAACGGCCCGGCATGCAGATATTTGCCGATCACGCCATTCACGCTGGCAGCGGTGATCGGGCCTGACAGCCCGTCGGCATCGTCCAGGATAGGCTTGAGCGCGCCGGGATTGATGGTATCGATGGTCAGATCATCCACCGAAACGACGCCCGAACCGGCAACCGACGCCATCATGTCGGCGATGGAGGTGCCGGTTGCGTTGATCGAAGCGACGATCTTGGCTGTGCCCATCAGCGGCTCATGGTCGTCAGGCGTGTAGAGATCATCGAGGGAGGCCTGCTCCAGCGTGAACTGACCGGCCGCCAGACCGGTACCGCTCGTATTGCGCAGCTCGAACGTGCCCTTGACGGTGCCGCCGAGAATCTCGCCCTGCGTTTCATCGAGCCGCAGATAGCCGTCCTTCAGCGATGCGGTGGACTGCAGCTTGCCCATCCGTCCGAGAACACCGGCGTCCGCCTCATCAGCTTTGATCTTGAGATTGAAATCGGCCGGGAACAGCGGCGCCTTGGCAAAGGTTTCTTTCGGCCAGTGCATTTGCCCGCCCGCGTCGACAGCGCCGGTGCCGAGCATGAACTGCGCCACGGCGGGAAGGTCGATCCTGCCCAGCGCCAGATTGCCCTGGATATCGGGTGTGCCATTGTTCACGCCGAGATCGAGACGGCCGGCAATCTTGGTGTCATGCACCTTGCCGTTCAAATCCGGCAGCACCAGTCGGCCCTTGGCGAGCTGGAAGCTGCTGGCCATGTCGACCGGCATGCCGTTGCCAAATCCTGGCAGCGAATAGCCGGCTGTCGCAAGATACGGCTCCAGATCGCTGGCCTTGATCGACGCCCGCCCTTCGCCGTTCAACAGGCCGTTGCTGCTGCGCAAACTGCCGTCGAGGAGCGCCTGGCCATCCGGCGCTTTCAGCGCAAGCTGCGTCTGGATGCCGTCCTTGCCATTGCCTTTCAAGGCAAGGTCCGCCTCCAGCTCACCGGCAAAGCCGAGCGGCAGCGCGGGAAGTCCGATCAGGGCCATCAGGTTCTCGCCGTGATCCGTGCGCGCATTCATCGTCAGTTCCAGCACACGGAACTTGTCGGTACCTTGGCTGGTCGTGCCGGAAAGCGTGATATCCATGCCGCCGGTTTTCCCCGCCGCGCTCAGCGACAACTCATCGGCGGCATCCTTGCCATGCAGCGCATTGGCGATGATGCTCAGCTCCGTTCCGTCAAACAGTCCGGGAAACCGGGTCGCATGCTCGTTGAGCGCCGCAAGGAACGGGAAGTCGGGAAACTGCGCCGCCAGCGCCGCAACGAACGGCGCCATGTCATCCGAGAGAACCGTTGCATCCAGCGAACCGGAAGGCTCGGCCTTGAACGGCGCGATCTTGCCGGTTGCGGTAATGGTCGCCCCGGACACATTGCCCACGGTCAGGCGGTCGATATCGAAGACGCCGTCGCGCAGACGAAAGCCGGTATCGAGCGATTCCGCCACCAGGCCGCCATGGCTGACCGGCCCGGCTTTCACCCGCACATCGAGATCTTCACCCGCCAGTTGCGGTGCGCCCTTGCCCGCCTCCGATGGCGTGTTGCGGCCGAAGATGGCGGCAAAGGCTTCCAGTGCATCGCCATCCAGCGCGCCACCGTCCAGCGTCAGCTGGGTCAGCGGCACGGATTCGCCCTTGGCGCTGCGGATCAGCGATCCCTTCAGCGAGGCGCCGCCAAGCGCCACTTCCAGATTGTCGATGCGCTGCAGGTCGTCGTGCAGTTTCACATCACCGGAAAAACCCGCTCCCGCCAGCCGCCGGATCGATTCATCCACCGTATCGGTCAACCATGCCGCCAGACCCGAGGGCTGGCGCGACGCGACGAGGAGTTTGCCGTCAAAACCGAAATCCTCGCCGATCTGCAGCATACCGCTGGCCTCGAACTGGGTTCGTCCCGGCAGTTCCGCCCGCAGCTGGTTGATCTTCCAGGCGCCGCCCGAGGGTTCCGCGTCGATCCGCACCGAGCGGATGGTGGTGTCGCCCGCCACGATGGCCGGAAGTTTCAGATCGATGCTGCCCGGAACCGTCGGAATGGGCAGCTGGTCCATCAGCCGGCGGAACACGCCCAGCCGCTGCGCGGCCGTGTGGGGTGTCGGCTTGCTGCCCTTGCTGTCCTCGTTCTGGTTGTCGAACGTGACCTGCTGGCCATCCGCCTTGATTTCAAACCGCGGGTTCCTGCCATAGTCGAAAAGCGCGTTGCCATTGACGATATAGGGATCGTCAACCGTCCCCTGCTCCATCCGGAACTCCGGAATGGTCACGCTGGCATGATCGGCCTCGAAGCGCCCGGTCACGCGCACGCTGGAAAGAAGCGGCTTGTCCTCGGCCGGCGTCCCCTTGCCCGCCGCCTTGGGCGCTGTCTCGTCCGCCGAACGGATGTTGATGCCGCCGGCATATTTCAGCGCGCCCTTGTCAAGCGTCACCCCGCCGTCGGTCTCGAGCACCGCCGGAATGCCGTCAGGGATAATGCGTGCATGCACGTTGAGCGAGCCGTCCGGCTTCAACTGGCCGGTGGAAGCGGAAACGCTGGTCCGCTCCCCGTTGAAAAGCAATGTGCCATCGAATTTCCACGGACCGCTCAGCTTGGTCGCGGACACCGTCGCATTGAGATCGTTCACGGTGCGCACTGTCGCGGTCGAGGCGTCGCGCACCAGCACGGAGCCGTTGGTGATCCGCACGTTTTCCAGCTTGACCTGCGTCGAGCCGAACGATGTCTGTGGCCGGATGGCCCAGTCGACCACGCCGTTGCGGTCGATATTGACCGAAGCGGTCGGCTTCTCCAGCCGCATGTCGAAAATGAGAATCTCGCCGCGCAGGAACGGCGCAAGTTCCGCGTCCATCGAAAACTTGTCGATGGTCATGACCGGCGCCGATCCGGGGTCGCCCACCTTGACGTCGGAAAAGGTCACCGATGGAAACGGCAGAAGCCGGGCGCTGGCCGTCCCGGCAACCGTGACGGGCCGCCCGAGCAGCGCCGATGCCTCCCGTTCAAACGAGGAGCGGTAGCCGGCCCAGTCGACAAAATACGGCACCACCAGTGCCGCGGTGAGCACCAGTACCAGTAGTCCGCCGATCAGAACAAAAAGGCGCGCCAGTGTTTCAACTCCATTCTTACGCGTTGGGCACCGTATACACCGCACCGTTCACAAATTGGGCGAAGATGCGGAATCAACGTGCAAAGTTACAGACGTAAGATCTTGCCGGGATTCATGATATTGCCCGGATCGATAGCCCGCTTGATCGTTTCCATCACGTCGACCGCACCGCCAAGCTCGAGTCGGAGGAATTTTATCTTGCCTTGGCCGATGCCGTGCTCGCCCGTGCAGGTTCCGTCCATGGCAATCGCCCTGAGATTGAGGCGCTCGACAAAGGCTTCCACGTTCTGGATTTCCTCCGGATTCTTGTCGTCGAACAGGATCAGCACATGGAAATTGCCGTCGCCCGCATGACCGACAATCGGCGCGATCAGCCCGCTCGCCGCAATATCCTTCTCCGTTGCGACGATACATTCGGCCAGGCGCGAAATCGGCACGCACACATCCGTCGACAGCGACTGCTTTCCGGGCGCCAGCGTCATGCAGGCGAAGTAGGAATTGTGCCGCGCCGACCACAGCTTTTCCCGCTCTTCCAGATTGGCCGTCCATTTGAACGGGCCGCCGCCATTGGCCGCGGCAATCTCGCCGAAGAGTTCCGCCTGTTCGGCCACACCGGCGTCACTGCCGTGGAACTCGACAAAGAGATAGGGGGCAACCGGATAATCAAGCTTGGAATAATTGATCATCGCCTGCATCTGTAGGCTGTTGACCAGCTCGATACGCGCCACGGGAATGCCCATCTGGATGGTCTCGATCACCGCATTGCAGGCGCTTTCGAGATCCGGAAACGCACAGATGCCACCGGAGATCGCCTGCGGAATGCCGTAGAGCTTCAGCGTCAGTTCGGTGATGATGCCGAGCGTGCCTTCGGAGCCGACGAGCAGCCGGGTGAGGTCATAACCGGCAGACGTTTTCTTCACCCGCTTTGCCGTGCTGATCAGGCGCCCATCCGGCATGACGGCCTTCAGTGCCAGCACGTTTTCGCGCATGGTGCCGTAGCGCACGGCATTGGTGCCCGAGGCACGCGTGGCAGCCATGCCGCCAAGGCTGGCATTGGCGCCGGGATCGATCGGGAAGAACAGGCCGGTATCGCGCAGATATTCGTTGAGTTCCTTGCGGGTGATGCCCGGCTCGACCACGACATTGAGGTCTTCGTTATAGACCTTGAGAATGCGGTTCATCCGCGACAGGTCGATGGACACACCGCCCGCCGGCGCATTCACATGGCCTTCCAGCGATGTGCCGGTGCCGAACGGAATGACCGGCACCTGCCACTCGCCGCAGAGGCGCACCACTTCCTGAACGTCTTCGGTCGTTTCGGCGAAAACCACGAGATCGGGGGCCTGGTTCGGAACATAACTGGTGGTGTGGCCATGCTGCTCGCGGATGGATTTGCCCGTCTGCGCGTTGTCACCAAACCTTTTCTTAAGAATCGAAACAACGGTCGCAATACCATTTTCATTGCGCACCATTGCTCCTGCATCAGCCAATGCCATTCCAGTCTCCAGAATTCCAATCGAGGATTCGTCCAATTCACGTGCATTTTCAGTCACTGCACGCGACTTGTCCAGTTGTAACTCTGTGTGAGAGAACCGCAAGGGTTGGGGAAGAAAGTCCGTGAGATAATCTCAATCAGCACAGCGGGATGATGCTGGTGGTGGTGCGTGGTTCGACAAGCTCACCATGAGGGATGTGGTTTGGTTGCAGCATCAATCGAAGACCTTGCAGAACGCAATCACCGGAAGCCCACAACCTCCCTCATGGTGAGCTTGTCGAACCACGCACCCCTTCACTCCTCATCGTCGTCGCTGGGTTCCCAGTCGGTGACCCGGACAAAGCGCTCCTGTTCGCCGGTCCGTTCAAACACGCTGCCGACCGGCGAGTCGAGCAGCGGGATGATGCTGGGATCGTAGTTGGCGATGGTGTTGACGTCGAAAATCCCGCTGTTGTCCGGATCTTCCATGTAGTCGTCGCTCTCGAAGCCCGAGAGAAAACGCCAGCCGCTGTCCAGTGCGTTGTCGGGATCCTCGCGGTACATGAAGCGCACGGGATAGCCGTCGATTGTGATCGTATCGGTTGCGATACAGCCGCCGTAATTGCGGACCAATGGCCGTATCTCGTCTTTGCTGAGTCGATAGGTTTTATCCATGCCCGATTTTAATTGATCGTCAGCGACTTGGCGAGTCTGCGGAAGCGGTCGGCAAATTTATCCTTTTCGCTGCCCCGCACGATCAGGATGGCGCGAACGTAGCGGTCGCCGGCAAACCGGGCGATCTGGGCGACGTAAAGCGCATCTCCGCTGGTCGCGTCCTTGGCGCTGCCGTCAATATCCACCCATTCGCCGCCATCGGCCGGCGCGCTGCTTTCATTGTCCGAGCGGACATCCTTGATCCCGGTCAGCGACGCAAAGGCCTTCCTGGCAAAGTCCATGCGTGCGGCAGCCTCGGGCGCATTGCCGAGATTGGACGCGATGATGATCACCGGCTGCGCCGCGCTGGCGGGTACATCCTGCGGTCCGTCGGTCAGGAGATAGGTTGCCCCGGCAATGGCACGGATCGGGCGAAATCCGGCGAGATCGCCCACCTTGAACGGCAGGGCAGCGATCTGTTCCTCAAGGGTTGGCGGCGTGCGCACCGCGATCGAGCGCAATGTGTCCTCGACATCCGCATCCGATGGCGCACCGGCAACCCCGTCGGGAATTTGCATGGTGACCATCGTCGTGGTCGTCGGCGCCTGCGACAGGACAATCCATTTGCGGTATTTGATGCCGGAGGCAATCTGGCTGCCGTGAATATATTTGGCTGCCGACGCGCCCTTGACCGACCAGTCCTGTGCGGCACCGCTGACAACGATGCCCGTGGGCGCCAGACCTTCCGCATTGAACTTGGCGGAGATTTGCGCATAGGCATCCACCGGCAGCTCGGTCAGCACAATGGTCGCGCCCATTGCCGGGTCTTCAAAGCCGCTGAACGTCGACGACGGCTGCATGTTCCGGGGGATGACCAAGCCGACGCTGGAGCCTTCCGGGAAAACAGCCTCCTGCGCAAAGCCCGCCTGCACATGCGCAAGCGATATCATCATGAAGACCAGAAGGGCAGTTATGTAGCGCATGAAGGCATTTCCCGTCGCGTTCCGTTGTTGTGACTAGCAGTGCCCGGAGCGGTCTGGCAAGCCATTGGTTTCATGGGGACGGGAAATGCGCTGTGTCGTCAGCTCAGGTATTTCTTGAAGAACGCCACCGTGCGGCTCCAGGCGAGATCGGCGGCTTCCTTGCTGTAGCGGGCGGTGGACGTATCGTTGTTGAACGCGTGGTTGACGCCGTCATAGACCTCGATGTCAAACGTCTTGCCGTTGTCCTCAAGCGCTTTCCTGTAGCCGTCAATGCCCGCATTGATCCGCGTATCGAGGCCCGCATAGTGCAGCAGCAGCGGTGCCTTGATTTTTGCGACATCCTCGGTCTTGGGCTGGCGGCCGTAATAGGCCACCCCGGCATCGAGGTCCGGCGAATTGACGGCCAGATCATTGACCAGCCCGCCGCCCCAGCAAAAGCCCATCACGCCGACCTTGCCATTGGCATACTTGACCGATTTGAGATAGGCGATCGTCTCGACGCCTTCGGCAATGGTCTTTTCGGGGTCGAGATTGGCAATCAGATCGCGCGCCTTGTCTTCGTCCGAAGGCGTGCCGCCGGCCGACGACAGGAAGTCCGGGGCGAAAACCGTAAAGCCTTCCAGTGCCATGCGCCGGGCGATATCGCGGATATGCCTGTTGAGACCTCGATTTTCGTGAATGACCACGACCACCGGCAGTTTCGCCGTCGTGTCGGTCGGGCGTACGCTGTAGCCTTTCATGTCTCCCGCCGGGCCGGAATGAATGACATCCTTGGTGAGCAGCCGCGGATCGTCGGACGCGACAACCGCAGCCTGCGCGGAATTTGCCGCCAGCATCGGTGCAATGATCGCAGCTGCGGCGCCGGAGCCCGCCAGCTTGGCGAGCTTGTCCATGAAGGACCGCCGGTCGAGGGTCAGATGCGTATATTCATCATAAGCATCGACCATGGCCTGACTGATCGTAGGAGTTTTCTTCGGCTTGTCCATTGTGGCTCTTTCCATCGAAAAGGACTGCCGGGCCATCAAACCCCCTCCGTTTCCCATCACCCTTTCAGGCAATGCGAAAGGACACCGGTGGAGAGCGCAACGCCGAGTCCAGTCATCACTGTGGCGCCAATTTCCCAGACGCCGACCGCCTCGTCAAGGCAGGCAGCACCGGATTGCGCCGGCGCTGTCCCGCATGCAAAACCTACTTGTCCTCGCAAAAGCTGATCCGGTTGCTGAACGGATCGATCACATGCACCTCGCGGCCCCAGGGCGCTTCTTCGAGACCCGGCTTCATGAAGCGGTAGTTCCTGGCATGAAGCTCCTTGTGAAACGCTTCGATGCCCGTCATGCGCACGAAAACCCGGGCGCCCGGACTGGCATCGCCGGAATGTTCACTCAGATGCAGCGTCAGGCCGGAGCGCGTCACCTGACAGTAAAGCGGCATGTTGTCCTCGAACCGGTGCTCCCAGTCGAGGGTGAAGCCGAGATAGTCCAGGTAGAATTCCTTGGCCTTATCAACGTCGAAAATCCGCAGGATCGGGTTGGCCGGTCCAAAGGAGATGGCTCCCTTCGGCGCAGGCCCGTCCTCCGCGATCTTTGCCGCCAGCACGTTCCAGTTGCCCAGACCAAACCCGGCGGCAACAAGCTCCAGACCGTCACTGTGGGAAATCTCGATATTCTTGGCGGCAAGCGCCTGTCGCAGCGATTTGGCCATCGCCTTGGCGTCATGAAATGTACGCATCGTCTATCCTTCATAGGGGTGAACGCGGAAAGTCAGTGCCCGCATTGCCGACCCGTTCACCATGCAAAGGATGAAACGCAGCATCGTTCGATACATTCACCATGGGTTGAACCCCCGCGAGCGGCTGGCCGTATCTGCCTGATGAATTGATATGAGCAGTTTTACGCCGCGTCAACTGGATTAAAACAGTCAACAAAAACCCTCCCGGCTGCCGACCGGGAGGGTGCGATGGTGCGCCCAGCCTATTTCGGCAGGGTATAGGCGATGACGTAGTCGCCGGCCTTGGTGTTGATCGAGCCGTGGCCACCGGCGACGATGACGACGAACTGCCGCCCGTCGGGCAGTGCATAGGACATGGGTGTGGACTGTCCGCCCGCCGGAAGACGCCCTTCCCACAGCTGCTTGCCCGTGGTGACGTCATAGGCCCTCAGATAATTGTCGACCGTTGCGCCAAGGAATGCGACGCCGCCCGCCGTGATGATCGGGCCGCCCAGCCCCGGCACTCCGACCTTGAGCGGCAGGGGCAGCGGCGAGGAATCGTAAACCGTGCCGTTGCGGTGCTTCCAGGCGATCTTGCCTGTGCGCAGGTCCGCCCCCGCCACATAGCCCCAGGGCGGGGTCTGGCATGGCAGGCCGAGCGGCGAGACGAACGGTCCCATCACCACCGCATAGGGTGCGCCTTCATTGCGGTTGAGCCCCTGCTCGCTGCCCTTGGTGCCCGCACCCGGCGCCGGCACATCGGCGCGCGGCACGAGCCGTGAAGTGAAGGCCAGATAGGTCGGCATGCCGAACATCACCTGCCGCTCCGGATCAACCGCCACGCCGCCCCAGTTGAACACGCCGAAATTGCCGGGATAGATCAGCGAGCCCTGCAGCGACGGCGGCGTATAACGCCCTTCATAGCGTAGCTTGAGGAAATGGATGCGGCAGGCGAGCTGGTCGAACAGCGTCACGCCCCACATGTCCTTGCCCTGCAGCGGTCGCGGTATGAATGTCAGGCCGGAAACCGGCTGTGTCGGCGCGGTGTGGTCGCCCTCGATGGCACCGCCGGGGGCAGGCACCTCCTCGACCGGAATGATCGGCTCGCCCGAACGCCGGTCGAGCACGTAGATATCGCCCTGCTTTGTCGGACCGACCAGTGCCGGAACCGCTCCGCTTGCGGTGTTGATGTCGACAAGGCTTGGCTGCGAGGGCACGTCCATGTCCCAGAGATCGTGATGCACGGTCTGGCGCACCCAGCGCATCTGCCCGGTGTTGAGATCGAGCGCCACGATGGAGGACGAGAATTTCTCCACATTGGCGGACCGTCCGGCGCCAAGCTGGTCCGGCGTCTGGTTGCCGAGTGGCACATAGAGCAGCCCGAGTTTTTCATCCGCGCTGGAAATCGACCAGCTGTTGGGGGAGTTGGCGGTGTATTTCTGTCCCTCCGGCAGCGGCGTCGTCACATCGGGATTGCCGGAATCCCAGTTCCACACCAGCGCGCCGGTATTGATATCGAAAGCGCGGATGACGCCGGACTGTTCGTGGATCGAATAGTTGTCATTAACTGCGCCGCCGACGATGATCTTGCCCGCGGCAATAACCGGCGGCGAGGTCGAATAGTAGTACCCGGCGGGGTTATAGGGCATGCCGGTTTCCAGATGGATGGTGCCCTTGTCGCCAAAGGCCGGGCAGACCTGGCCATTGGCCGCATCGAGCGCGATCAGCCTTGCATCGGCGGTGGGCATATAGACCCGCTCGGCGCAGGGTTGTCCGGCCGCGACGGTGGCATCGGCATAATAGGACACGCCGCGGCAGGTCTGGTGCTGCCGGTCGTCATTGTCCTTCACCTGCGGATCGAAGCGCCATTTTTCCTTGCCGCTGGCGGCATCGAGCGCAATGACGAAATTATGCGGCGTGCAGATATAGAGCGTGTCGCGCACCTTGAGCGGCGTCACCTGATAGGTCGTTTCCGGAATATCGGTGGAGCGGCGCACGTCGCCGGTCTGGTAGGTCCAAGCCACCTGCAGCTTGGCGACATTGTCGGGCGTGATCTGCTTCAGCGGCGAATAGCGCTGGCCGTAGAGGCTGCGGCCATAGAAGTGCCAGTCGTCATTGGGCACGCCCCCGATATCGGGCGTGGCGGTCACAGCCTCCCGGCTCAGCTGGCCGGGAAGATCGAGCGGATCCCGGGTCATGGAATAGCCGGCAACGCCGAGCGCCACCAGAACGGCCAGCCAGAGCGGCGCTGCCCCCAGAGAGGCAGAGCCATTATCGGCACGGGTCAGCCGGCCGCGCACCCACGGTGTCAGGAGCCAGAGCCCGAGCAGGATGATCACGCCGCCACGCGGCGCCAGCTGCCACCAGTCGAAGCGGATTTCCCAGATGGCCCAGCCCAGCGTGCCGATCACCAGCAGCGCATAGACCGGCAATGCGGCCGAGCGCCGCCGGAATAGGAGAATGGATGTGACGAGAAAGGCGAGCGCGGCGATGACATAATACCAGCTGCCGCCGAGGACGGCGAGCCAGACGCCACCCGCACCCAGGGCAGCCGCGATGATCAGAAAAAGGAGAGCTGTCAGAGTGATTGCCATGGCAGGGATCCTTTCCAAGCTCAATCAAGATCGAATGGTCCTGACATGAGGCTGCGAACGGGCCATCGGCTGCCAGATTCCTCTCTGATCTAGGCGTATGCCCTAATTCAGAACGGCGCAATATCAACGATTGCAAATTTCAATCGCAAGTTTCAGGGGAAACTCTGCGCTAAATGCTGTACGTTCTTGCTTTGTATCGGATCGGTCTGGTTTTTCGATGCCGAATCACTACATTGGAGTGAAATGTCCGGATTGCCTGACGATATACCGTTCTTCGATGAACCTGATGCGCCTCGCCAGCCGCAGGGCATAGCTGCACGCGCCATGCAGGCGCGCGGCGCGCCGCCCTATCTCAATGGTCTCAACCCCGAGCAACGCCTTGCGGTTGAAACCACCGAAGGGCCGGTACTGGTTCTCGCCGGTGCCGGAACCGGCAAGACACGGGTGCTGACCTCACGCATCGCCCACATCCTCTCCCTCGGCAAGGCCTATCCCAGCCAGATTCTTGCGGTGACCTTCACCAACAAGGCGGCGCGCGAGATGAAGGAGCGCATCGGCGTTCTCGTCGGCGGTGCCGTGGAAGGCATGCCCTGGCTCGGCACGTTCCACTCCATCGGCGTCAAGCTGCTGCGCCGCCATGCGGAACTGGTCGGCCTGCGTTCGGATTTCACCATTCTCGACACGGATGATGTCATCCGCCTGATCAAGCAGATCATTCAGGCCGAAGGGCTCGACGACAAACGCTGGCCTGCCAAGCAGTTCGCGCTGATGATCGACGGCTGGAAGAACAAGGGCCTCGGCCCGGAGGAAATCCCCGAGGGCGATGCCCGCGCCTTTGCCAACGGCAAGGGCCGCGAACTCTATACCGCCTACCAGAACCGCCTGAAGACGCTGAACGCCTGCGATTTCGGCGACCTGCTCTGCCATCCCATTCGCATGTTCCGCGCCTATCCGGATGTGCTGAAGGAATATCACGCCAAATTCCGCTACATCCTCGTCGACGAGTATCAGGACACCAACACCGCCCAGTACATGTGGCTGCGCCTCATCGCGCAGGGCTCGAAGAATGTCTGCTGCGTCGGCGATGACGACCAGTCGATCTATGGTTGGCGCGGTGCCGAAGTCGACAATATCCTGCGCTTCGAGAAGGATTTTCCCGGCGCGGTCGTGATCCGCCTGGAGCGCAATTACCGCTCGACGGCGCATATTCTCGGCGCGGCGTCGTTCCTCATTTCCCACAATGAGGGCCGCCTCGGCAAAACCCTGTTCACCGATGCGCCGAATGCCGAAGACGCCAAGGTCAATGTCCACGCCGCCTGGGATTCCGAAGAGGAAGCCCGCGCGGTCGGCGAGGAAATTGAACAGGCGCAGCGCAGGGGCCACAACCTCAATGATATGTCGATCCTCGTGCGCGCCTCCTTCCAGATGCGCGAGTTCGAAGACCGTTTCGTCACCCTCGGCCTGAATTACCGCGTCGTTGGCGGCCCGCGGTTCTACGAGCGCCTCGAAATCCGCGATGCCCTCGCCTATTTCCGCGTCGTGGCTCAAGGGTCCGATGACCTTGCGCTGGAGCGCATCATCAACACGCCCAAGCGCGGCCTCGGTGAAGCCGCCGTGCGGCAGGTGCATGACTATGCCCGCGCCCGCGATATCGGCATGCTCGATGCCGCCGCCGATCTGGTGCAGACGGAAGAGCTGAAGCCCAAACCCCGTTCCGCCCTGCGCGAAGTGGTTGAAAACTTCCACCGCTGGCAATCTTTGATTGATTCAACGCCGCACACCCAGCTCGCCGAAATGATTCTCGACGAATCCGGCTATACCGCCATGTGGCAGGCCGACCGTTCGGCGGAAGCGCCGGGCCGGCTGGAAAACCTGAAGGAACTCATCCGCTCCATGGAGGAGTACGAGTCCCTGCGGTCGTTCCTCGAACACGTGGCCCTGGTCATGGACGCCGAGCAGAATGAAAATCTCGATGCGGTCAACATCATGACGCTGCATTCGGCCAAGGGGCTGGAATTCGAGACCGTCTTCCTGCCCGGCTGGGAGGAAGGCCTGTTCCCGCACCAGCGCGCGCTGGATGAGGGCGGCCGCTCCGGCCTTGAGGAAGAGCGGCGGCTTGCCTATGTCGGCCTGACGCGCGCCAAGAAGAACCTGCATATCTGGTTCGTCTCCAACCGGCGCATCCACGGGCTCTGGCAGTCGACGATCCCCTCCCGTTTCCTCGAGGAACTGCCGGAAGCGCACGTGGAAGTTGTTGCGACAGGCAATTCCTATGGCGGATACGGTTCCGGCGGCGGCTATGGCCAGTCACGCTTCGACCGCGCCGATCCGTTCGAGAACACCTATTCGACGCCCGGCTGGCAGCGCGCCCAGCAGAACCGTTCCGACGCCACGCGCAACAATTGGGGCTCACGCTCCGGCGCAAAGGTCGAGCGCATCGGCTATGGCGAGACGGATTCCGGCCACGGCGCCGGACGCGGCTCGGTCAAGGGCCGCATGATCGACGGCGAGTTGGTGGCCAAATCCGTCAGCGAAACCCCGTCGAATTTCGACGTCGGCGACCGGGTGTTCCACATCAAGTTCGGCAACGGCAATGTCTCATCCATCGAAGGCAACAAGCTGACCATCGATTTCGACAAGGCCGGGCAAAAACGCGTGCTCGACAGTTTTGTGAAGCAGATCTAGGCGGGCTGGGTTCTTTCACCCCCCTCTGGGCTGCCGCCCATCTCCCCCACAAGGGGGGAGATCACATCGACATCAGTGATTTTACGTAATTTTCAATGTTGAAGATTAGTTGAAACAGCTGTGAAAGCTGATCTCCCCCCTTGTGGGGGAGATGTCCGGCAGGACAGAGGGGGGGTGTAAACCCAACGGAAACACCCCAACTCTATTCCGGCTTGCCCTTGGTCCAGGTGACATTTCCGGCAAACAACGGAATCGTTGCGATGGAGGTTTTGGCGGACCCGTCCTGCACCTGGCTGGCATGGGCGAGATAGATCAGCGCATTGTTCTGCTTGTCGTAGATGCGGGTGATGTTCAGCTTTTTCCAGATCAGGCTGGTGCGTTCGGAAAACACCCGCTCACCGCCCTCGCCCAGCTTGATGTCGCCGATGACGATAGGGCCGGTCTGCTGGCAGGAGATCGACGCATTGGACGGATCCTCGAACCAGTTGCCCTTCTGCAGCCGGTCGATCACGCCGCGCGAGAACGAGGCGAGATGGCAGGTGACGCCCTGGATCTTCGGGTCCGCAACCGCATCGATGACGATGTCATTGCCCAGCCAGTCGACGCCGACCTTGCCGACCTCCTCCGCCTGAGCCGGCAGGATGGCGGCGCCCAGTAGGGCCAGAGCAGCGAGCATATGCTTCATCGAGAATCTCCTGAAATGGTTGGGCTTGCCAGACACAGTTGGATACGGCATTGCGGAATTGCAAGCAGAACGGCCCGCCGCTCCTATCGTTCCCACTTCGCCAGAAAATCCTCGATGCCCAGCGACTGGATATCGGGGATGGCCTCGAAAATCGTCGTCGCGGGCCAGTCCCACCAGGCCAGCGCCATCAGGCGTTCGGCAATGGCGGCGGGAAAACGCGGACGGATCAGGCGCGCCGGATTGCCCGCGACGATGGTGTAGGGCGCCACGTTTTTGGTCACCACCGCATTGGCGCCGATCACCGCGCCGTGGCCGATGCTGATGCTGGGCATGATGACAGCGCCATGGCCGATCCACACATCATGGCCGATGCTGACGCGCTTGGCCTGCCGCCGGGCACGGAAACCGAAATCGACCCCCTGATACCGGAAAAACTCATTGGGGCGATAACTCACCTTGTGGGTGGTCAGCCGTTCCATCGGATGTTCCAGCGCGTTGATGCGCACATTGGACGCGATGGAGCAGAAGCGACCGATATCCGCATAGATGCCTTCGCTGTGGCGTTCGATGTAGGAAAAGTCCCCCATCGTCACATCGCGCAGGATCACCCGCTCGCTGACCTCGGCGAAACGGCCGAGCTTGACGCCCTTGAGCTGTGCCGTCGGGTGGATGCGCGGTTCGGGATTCTGGAAGCGGAGGTCGTCGGGATCAGCCATCGTGCTTTCTCAAATAAGGTTGCGGCAATTCTTTTGCATAAAAGCCGGTGAAATCCTATAATCCCCGCATGAAATCATCCTATTCCATCAGCCCATCGCGATTGACGCTCTACACGACACTGGCACTCTTTGCAGCCATGGCGACGGGCGCAACCTTTGCCGCATGGTTCAACCATGGCGATACGATCTTCCTGTCGCTGATCCAGGCTGGTCTTTCCTGGTGCATATAGAAGCGCCAGCACAGCCCCCAGAGGAAATGTACTTATGAACAGACGTCTGATGCTGTTTCTTGTCGTGGCGATCATGCTGCTGGCCGCCGCGGCCGGATGGATCACGTTCCAGTCCTACCGCCATCAGCCGGGCTCCGCCAATGCCGGCCCCTTCGGCGTACCGTTTCAGCTCGTGACCATGAACGGCGAGCCGGTTACCGAGGCGGCGTTCCGGCAAAAGCCGTCGGCGGTGTTCTTCGGCTTCACCCATTGCCCGGAAATCTGCCCGACCACCCTGTTCGAACTCGATGCCTGGCTGAAGCAGCTCGGGCCCGAAGGCCAGAATATCAACGCCTATTTCGTCACCGTCGATCCCGAACGCGATACCGCCGATGTCATGAAAACCTATGTCGGCAATGTCTCGGACCGTATCACCGGCATAACGGGCGATCCCGACAAGATGGCGGCGATGCTGAAAGGCTATAGCGTCTATGCGCGCAAGGTGCCCACCGAGGGCAGCGACTACACCATGGACCACACCGCCTCGGTCTTTCTTCTGGATAGCAAGGGCGGTTTCTTCGGCACCATTGCCTATGGCGAAAATCCTGATACGGCTGTCGCCAAGCTGAAACGTCTGGCCAAGAGCTGATGCACTATCTAATGGTGCGTGGTTCGACAAGCTCACCATGAGGGAGGGTGTTGGCTGCAAGGCCAAACTGAAACATTGCAGAATAGAACTCCCTGCAACCCTCGGCTTCCCTCATGGTGAGCTTGTCGAACCACGCACTCAGGACCAAGCAGAGCCACCTGCCATTTCGAAAGTACACGACCCGATGACCCAGACCCGCCTGTTCCTCACCGCTGGCAAGATCGAAGCCGACCGCGTGTTCGACCTGCTGCAGCTCGCCTTCGAAGAGGATGGCCTGCCGATTTCCACTTT
This sequence comes from Phyllobacterium sp. NPDC097923, assembly GCF_044760925.1. Lineage (NCBI taxonomy): Bacteria > Pseudomonadati > Pseudomonadota > Alphaproteobacteria > Hyphomicrobiales > Phyllobacteriaceae > Phyllobacterium > Phyllobacterium sp. NPDC097923. The sequence continues at coordinate 2,314,935 of NZ_JBIWBL010000001.1, forward strand.
CGAAGTGGACGAGGATGCGGAAATCTTCGACGTCTCGGTCTATACGTTCGAGCCCGACGAGATCGAGCCGCGCATCCGCGATATCCTGGGCAGCCATGCCGTCAAGCTCGACGTGCAGCGCGAACAGGTACCCGATATCGATTGGGTCGCCCATTCGCTCGAAGGCCTCTCGCCGGTGCGTGCGGGACGGTTCTTCGTGCACGGCTCGCACGACCGCGACAAGCGCCGCATCAACGATCTCGGTATCGAGATCGACGCCGGTCTTGCCTTCGGCACCGGCCACCACGGCACCACCTCCGGCTGCCTCGACATGATCGGCGAAGTCATCCGCCGCGAACATCCGCGCAATGCGCTGGATCTGGGCACCGGCAGCGCCGTGCTGGCCATCGGCATTGCCAAGCTTGCCCCCATTCCGGTTCTGGCGACGGATATCGATCCGGTGGCCGTGGCGGTGGCGCAGGACAATGTGGTGAAGAACGGCGTCGCTGCGCGCGTCCAGACGGAGACGGCCACGGGCTTCCATCACCCGGCCATGCGCTTTGCCGCGCCGTTCGACCTGATCGTCGCCAATATCCTCGCCCGCCCGCTGATGCAACTCGCGCCTGAGATGCGCAAGCATCTGGCCTGGGGCGGATCGCTCATTCTCTCGGGCATTCTGGAAACCCAGCGCGACAAGGTGCTGGCGGCCTATCGCGTACAGGGTCTTTTCCACCAGAAAACGCTGCGGCGCGAGGGCTGGGTCACCCTGCACCTCAAGGCGAAATCCACCTACTGAATCAAAAGGGCAGCGAAAGCTGCCCTTTGTTTTCGGCGCATTAGATGATGCGCTTGGTTCCCGCGCACATACCGTCCTGAAAAACCCGGTGCAAACCGCGCGCCTCCATTGCCTCCGCCGTGATCGAAAGATAGGTTCCATCACCCAACAGCAGAGGTTTGCATCACCATGTTCCAGTCGTTTGAGGTCGTCAGCAATCCGGCCACCGGCGCCCCGCGCGTCGCCAAGCTGCGCGCCGAACTCGAAGCCCTCGGTCTTGACGGTTTTCTCGTTCCCCGCGCCGACGAACACCAGGGCGAATATGTACCGCCCCGCGCCCAGCGCCTGGCCTGGCTGACCGGGTTCACCGGTTCCGCCGGTGTCGTGCTTGTCCTGAAAAACAAGGCGCATCTCTTTGTCGACGGCCGCTACACGCTGCAGGCCGCCGAGCAGACCGATCCTGCGGTTTTCACCGTGGAAAGCCTGGTGGAAACGCCGCCGCCGGTCTGGCTGCGCAACAGTGGCCGCAAACTGACCATCGGCTTCGACCCGTGGTTGCACACCATTGCCGAAACCAAGGCGCTGCGCGAAGCGCTGGAAGCCAATGGCGGCACGCTGGTGGCGGTCGAGCACAATCTGGTCGATCTGGTCTGGGAAAACCAGCCTGCTCCGCCGCTCGAAGCCGTGACCATCCAGCTGGAAAAATATGCCGGGAAACTCGCCAGCGACAAGCTGAAGGAACTGGCCGAAGCGGTGGAAAAGGCCAAGGCTGACGCAACCGTCCTGACCGATCCTTCCTCCATCGCCTGGGCTTTCAACATCCGCGGCAATGATGTGAGCAACACGCCGCTGCCCCTGTCCTTCGCCATCATTCCGGTGTCCGGCGAACCGCTGCTCTTCATCGACAAGCGCAAGCTGCCCATCGAGACTGAGGCTTACCTGACCCAGCTCTCAACACTGCGCCCGCCATCGGCCCTTGAAGCGGATGTCGCCAGCCTCGGCGCACAGGGCAAGGCCGTGATGCTTGACCCGGCGCTGGCAGCGGAAAAACTGCGGCTCGTGGTCGACCATGCCGGCGGCAGAATTGTCGAGGGCACGGATCCCGCCCGCCTGCCCCGCGCCCTGAAAAACGCCGCTGAACTGGCCGGTGCACGCAAAGCGCATGAGCGCGACGGCATTGCCATGGTCTCGTTCCTGGCCTGGGTCGACGCGCAGGCACCCGGCACCATTGACGAGATCGATGCGGCGAAGAAGCTGGAGGAAACCCGCCGCAGTGTGGCGGAAGGGTTCCAGATGCCGCTGGAAAACCTCTCCTTCGACAGTATTTCCGGCGCGGGGCCGAATGGCGCTTTCGCCCATTACCGCGTCAACACCCAGTCAAACCGCACGTTGCAGGATGGTGAGCTCTACCTCATCGACAGCGGCGGCCAGTACCGCGACGGCACAACCGACATCACCCGCACCCTGCCGGTCGGCAAACCGACCGAGGATATGAAACGCAAGTTCACGCTGGTGCTCAAAGGCGTCATCGCCATCACGACGGCGCGCTTCCCCAAGGGTACGCGCGGCATGGACATCGACGTGCTCGCCCGCATCGCCCTGTGGAAACAGGGCTATGATTACGGCCACGGCACCGGCCATGGGGTCGGCTCATTCCTGTCGGTGCATGAGGGTCCGCAGAGCATTTCCAAGCGCGGCACGCATGAACTGCTGCCGGGCATGATCCTGTCCAACGAACCCGGCTACTATAAGCCCGGCGGCTACGGCATCCGCACGGAAAACCTGCTCATTGTCACGGAACCTGTCGTCCCCGAGGGCGGCGATATCCCAATGATGGGTTTCGAAACGATCACGTTCTGCCCGATCGACAAGCGCCTGATCGATACCAGCCTGCTGATCCGGGAAGAACTGGTATGGCTCGATTCCTATCACGCACAGGTGCGCGAGGTTCTGCTGCCGCACACCGTTGCTGCTGACCGCGACTGGCTGATCAAGGCAACCGAACCGCTCGGGTAACTTATACGGGAAGCTGGCGCAGCAGGATGATCATGGCTGCGCCGGCGAGAAACATCGTCAGCGCGTTGAACCGCAGGGAAACCAGCCCGGCAAACACCAGCGCAACCACGCCGCGCCAGTCCGCCGTGGCGATGGCGGGCGCCACCAGCGTCGTCAGAACCGCAGCAGGCACGGCATTAAGCGCCACTTCGACGCGCGGATGCACGCGGTCGAAGCGCGACAGGACGAGATGACCGCCGATGCGGGTCAGGAACGTCAGCACGGCACCGGCGAGAATAATCCAGAAGATCGTCGACATCTCAGTTCTCCCCCGCGGTTTTATCGGGTTTCGCCACGATCACGGCGGTCAGGATACCGGCGAGCGCGCCGATGCTGACATGCCAGGGCGAGCCGATGGTCTTGGCCGCGACAATCGATGCGATGCCGCTGGCAATGACGATGGGCGCCCAGTTGGAGCGTTTGCGGAATCCCATGACCAGGCCGAGGAAATAGATCGGCAACAGCATGTCGATCCCCAGCGCATGCGGATCCTTGATCAGATTGCCGAAGAGCCCGCCGATCCACGCTTCCACCACCCACATCACATAGATCGGCGTCGCCACGCCGAGATACCAGGCAAAGGTGACGCGTACGCCGGACTCCGCCCGCTTTTCGGTCTCGGCATATTGCGGATCGGTCAGCAGGAAATAGCTCAACAGGCTTTCGGGAATGGTGAAGTGGCCGATGCGGCGGCCGACGGCAGCCGAATACAGCACGTGGCGGAAATTGACCGCGAAGATGGAAAAGACGATCAGCCAGGCCGGAATATTGTGGCCGAACAGCTCGATGCCGACCATCTGGCTGGCACCGCCAAAAATCGCCGCGCTCATCAGCACCGCCTCGAACACGGTAAAGCCGTTATCGATGGCAAGCGCGCCGAACAGCAGGCCGAAAGGCGCAGAGGCAATCATCACGGGAAGCCCGCGACGGAACCCCTGCCAGAATTCCACGCCAAAGCCTGCCCGCCGCGCAACGGTGGTTTCGTCTTGATATGTTTGTTCGCTCATGATGAGCGTGGTCTAAGGCAGGTTGGCCAGCCTGTCACGTGAGAATTGTTGATCGCTATCATCAATGTTGCTGCAGCGTCGAACGGCCTGGCCAACTGCGTCGATAGTGTGCGTGGTTCGACACGCACACCAGACCCGGCAATCGGCTGAACTCAGAACTTCTGGGTCAGCGAAATGCGGAAGCTGCGGCCCACTTCGGCGTAGCGGTCGGCCACCGCGAGATTGATATCGTTCGGGACATCCGTGGCATTCCAGTATTTCTTGTCGAAGACATTGAAGACACCAGCCTGGAGCTTCATGCCCTTGGCAAACTTCGGCTCCCAATAGGCTGTCGTATCGACGATGCCATAGCCGGGAGCAACGAAACCGCCGCCACTGACCTTGTCGCGCGCTGCGGCCATCGTCAGCGACACGTCGGCACCCCAGCTGTCGGCGTTATAGCCGAGGCCGACAATCGCGCGGATCGGCGGGATGGAGTTCAGATATTCCTGGGTTTCGGTGTTCTTGCCCTGCGAGACGGCAACCGATGCCCATGTCACCCAGTTCTCGGCGAAATTGACGCGGCCATTGAGTTCGGCACCGTAGATCTGCACGCGATTGAGATTGGCATAACCGGTGATGCCGCCAACCGGATACTCGCCGCCGGGCGGTGCAATGGTCACGTTGTCGATGAAGTTGCGGTAGTAATTGTTGAAGACGCTGGCCGACAGCGCATATCTGTCGCTCTCATACTTGGCGCCAACCTCGAAACCGTTGCTGGTCTCAGCCTTCAGGCCGGGATTGCCGACACGGGCATAGGAACCGGGCGCGCCGTAGTTCTGGAACAGTTCCTGCGCGGACGGCGCGCGGAAGCCCTGGGCCCACTGCACATAGAAATCCAGCTCGCTGGTGGCGTGATAGGTCGCCCGCAGCTTCGGCGTAAAGCGCGAGTCGCTGTTGGATGCCGGCAGTGTCCCGTTGAAGTTGGGGCCATGCTCATAGGCTGCGGTCGACTGCGGATTGTGCTCGTACCAGTCGAAACGCCCGCCCGGAGTCAGGGTCAGACGGCCGTTCAGAAGCTCGATATCATCCTCGGCATAGATGCCGAATCCGGTCGACTGCACGTCGGGCATATCGGAACTGTTGGCATGCAGCATGCGGCAGGTCTGCGGGCCGAAAGGCTGGGGCAGCTTGCTCCAGTCGACACTCGGGCAATTGTCGACGCCCGCCGCGTACTGATGCATGTTCTGCCGGTAGATTTCCGTACCGATGCGGAACTTATGCCTGATGTCGCCGATCTCGGCTTCCTTGACCACATAGCCGGTAAAGCCATAGGCATCGAGGTTCAGCTCGTTGTCGCGCTTGTACACGCCCGAGGGGAAGCCATAGCGGAACGGGTCGCCGCGAATAATCCGCGCCCTGGCATCCGGCAAGCGGATGGCATCGGTCGTATTGGTCAGGGTCTGCTGCGTCCAGTAGGCAACGGCGTGCGCCTCATCCACCCAGCCGCCCTTGTCCGGGGCGATGTAGTCATAGCTGCCGGAAATGCGCTTGCGTTCATAATTCTCGCCGGACTTGAAGCTGTCGGGCACATAGGCGGATGTCGTGCCGATGAAATTGTCCGAATCGGAATCCTTTTTGAAGATTTCGCCGGTCAGGCCGAAACGATGGCCGCCCTCGACATTCTGGTAGAGTTTTACCAGCACATTGCCCTGATCGTAATCGAGCGGATTGGCCTCGGTCCGTCCGGTGCCATAACCGCCGATATCACCGGGAGTATCCTTCTCGTGGCCCTGGCGATACCCGCCCTGCACGAGGAATTCCGTGTTGCCCGCACGGGCTGCCACCGCCGCATTGGTGCGCCAGCTGCGATCGCCGCTGTCATAGGTGCCTTTGGTCAGAACGCCCCAGTTGCGCCCATCACTGATGACATCGGACGGGTCGAGCGTGCGCATCTGGACAACCCCGCCCAGCGCGCCCGAACCGTAGCGGCTTGAGTCGGCGCCCTTGGTGATGTCAATCTTGGAGAGCCCGTCGAAATCAAAGCCGTCCAGACCGCCCTGCGTTCCGCGCGGATCGGAAATCCACGGCACGCGGATGCCATCGATCGTGGTCAGCACCCGGTCCTGGTCGAGACCGCGCAGATTGATGCTCTTCGAGGTGGAGTTGAAATTGACGCCCGCATCGACCCGGCGCCCCAGATCCTGGAAATTGTCGACCATCCGTTGCTGGATGGTTTCCCGCTCGGTCGTCGCCGTCAGCGGCGTCGCCTCCGTGCCGCTCTGATTGCGCTTGAGCACAATCGGCGCCAGCTCGATTGTTTCGCCCGTTGCCGGTGCGCTTTGGGCAAACGCTGCGCCCGTGCCCAACCCCACAACCAGCAGGGTACCCGCGCTACCGCACATCAGGCGCGCAAGCATGTTCCGTGTCAAAACCATATCCAAACCCCCGAGAGAATGCTTGGCTGGCTTAACGTTGAGCGCGAAGACCGCGTCGTGTTCATGGCTTGCTGAGCGGAAATTATCTGCGTGTATTCACGCTGTACATTTGTTCAGTACAAAAACATGACTATAAAAGTCAATATTAAATACACCGATTATTTCAGGCCGATTTATTGGCCGGAACGGTGTTGCCGCAGCACCACATTTGTCCCGTCAGCACATCAGGAAACCAGCGTTCCCTCGATCTTTTTTCCCCAGTCGATGAGCGGCTTGGCCTTCAATGCAAAGTCGAAGAGTTCGTCGGCAAGCGCCGGCGACGTAATGCCATCCGGATCGATGGGATGGCGCACGACGAAATGCCGGTTGCGCAGGGCTTCGACGAGGTCGGGATCGGTCACCGTTTCGAAGCCGCGCGGCGTGCGCTTCAGGCGGTCGTAATCGCTTAAGGTCAGTCCGCCCTTTTTCAATGCGGCCACCATGGCGCGGTAGCTCTCCGGCTTGTCGACGATGGCCTTGCGCATCGCTGCGAGAAGCTCCGGCTTCTGCTGCCACCACGCGACGGCGGCGTAGCAGCCCTTGTAGTCCTCCAGACCGACGCAGACGTAGAAACAGCCCGATTCGGCCCATTTGCTGCCATCGGGCGAAAGCAGTGCCGAGAGATGCCGGTTGTAGGGGCTCTTGTCCTTGGCAAAGCGCGTATCCCGCTTGATGCGGAACTGCGATTTCTTGCGGTCACCCTTGAACGGCAATCCGGCCTTTTCAAACCGGGCGATCAGATCATCGATAAGGTCGCCCAGCGGCTCGTGCAGGTGGGCTTCGAACAGATCCTTGTTCTCAACGAACCACTCCCGGTTCTGGTGAAAATCCAGCGCCTTGAGGAAGGGCAGCGCCTTGTCGCCAAAGCCTTTGAAAACCGTCTCGCTCATGCGCCCACCAGGGTAAACCAGGCATCTTCATCGATGACTTCGATGCCGAGGGACTGTGCCTGCGTCAGCTTGGAGCCCGCCCCCGGCCCGGCCACCACCAGATCGGTCTTTTTCGAGACGGACCCGGCTGTCTTGGCGCCGTAGCGTTCGGCCATGGCTTTCGCTTCATCCCGCGACATGCGCTCCAGCGAACCGGTGAAGACGATGGTCTTGCCGACAACCGGCGAATTGCTGACCGTGCGCACCTCTTCGTCCAGCGGCGTGACTTCCGCCAGCAGGGCAGCCAGCGCCGTCCGGTTGTGCTCTTCCGCATAGAAATCGACGAGGGCCTCGGCCACGATGCTGCCGATGCCGTCCACCTCGTTGAGCTCGCGCCAGGCGTCGTTGCCCTTGTCGGATTTGTCCGCCGGCAGGGTTGCCGCCTGCGCAACGGCTGCCAGCGCCGCATAGGAGCGATAGGCCTTGGCCAGCCGCTTGGCATTGACCTCGCCGACATGGCGAATGCCCAGACCATAGATGAAGCGGCTCAGCGCCACCTGCCGCCGGTCATCGATCGCGTCATAGAGTTTCTTGACGGAGACAGCGCCGAAACCATCGATGTTTTCCAGCTTGGCCAGCGATGCCGCCTGCCGTTTCTTCAGGGTGAAAATATCCGCAGGCGTGCCGATATGCAGGGCCGGATCGTCCGATTTGAAGAAGAACTCGACCTGCTTTTCGCCAAGCCCCTCAATGTCGAAGGCATTGCGCGAGACGAAGTGCCGGATGCGCTCCACCGCCTGCGCCGGGCAGATCAGCCCGCCGGTGCAGCGCCGGACCACTTCCCCCTCTTCGCGCACCGCATGCGAGCCACAGGCCGGGCAGGTATCCGGGAAGACATAGGCGGACGGGCCGCGCGGCTTGTCCGCGACGATATCGACGATCTGCGGGATGACGTCGCCCGCCCGCTGCACCACGACTGTATCGCCGACGCGCAGGTCCCGCCCTTCGCGGACCGGCTGGCCGTTCTGGCCGATGCCTTTGATATAGTCCTCATTGTGCAGGGTCACATTGGTGACGACGACACCGCCGACCGTCACCGGTTCAAGCCGGGCGACAGGGGTCAGCGCGCCGGTCCGCCCGACCTGAATATCGATACCGCGCAGGATGGTGATCGCCTGTTCCGCCGGGAATTTGTGGGCAATGGCCCAGCGCGGGCTGCGGGAGACAAAGCCCAGCCGCTGCTGCAAAGCGAGATCGTCGACCTTGTAAACAACGCCGTCGATATCATAGCCCAGCGTCGCACGCTGTTCCTCGATCTGGTGATAATGCCTGACCAGACCATCCACCGTCTCGAACTTCTGCATCAGCGGATTGACGCGGAAGCCGTAGGACTTGAATGCCCCCACCATGCCCATCTGCGTTGCCGCAGGCATGGCGCTGACCTCGCCCCAGGCATAGGCGAAAAACTGCAGCGGCCGCGATGCGGTGATCGTCGCGTCGAGCTGGCGCAGCGATCCCGCCGCCGCATTGCGCGGATTGGCGAAGACCGGCTTGCCATCCTGTGTCTGGCGTTCGTTCAGCGCGGCAAAATCCGCATGGCTCATATAGACTTCGCCGCGCACCTCCAGCACCTCGGGCGGATTGCCGCCCAGCACATTGGGTATGCTCGCGACCGTGCGGGCATTGAGTGTGACGTTTTCGCCCGTCGTCCCGTCGCCGCGGGTGGCGGCGGTGACCAGACGGCCCATCTCGTAGCGCAGCGACAGGGACAGTCCGTCGATCTTCGGTTCGGCGGTGATTTCAACCGGCGCGCTGGCGCCCAGCTTGAGGAAGCGGCGGATGCGGTCAACAAAATCCTGCACGTCCTGATCGGAAAAGGCATTGTCCAGCGACAGCATCGGAATGGAATGCGTGACCTTGCCGAATTTCTCCGAGACCGTCGCACCCACCTTGTTCGAGGGAGAATCCTCGCGCTTCAGGTGCGGGAAACGCTGCTCGATGGCAAGGTTCCGCCGCCGCAGGGCGTCATATTCCCCATCGGATATCGTCGGCGCATCTTCCGTGTTGTAGCGGTAGTCGTGCTGGGCAATCTCCGCCGCCAGACGGCCGAGTTCCTCTGCCGCTTCTGCTTCGCTCAATTCTTCTACGGGAATGTCTGCCATGGCCTGTCCGACGCTGAAAATACGGATTCGGCGGGAGATTAACTGAAGCGACGCGCAAATGCACCGTTCAAAATCGACGGGATTCGCAGGTTGCAGTCAGCTCCTGCCACAACCCGCTCTGCATGAAGATGGTGCGTGGTTCGACAAGCTCACCATGAGGGAGGTTTGTATTCTGCAGGACGCCAAGTTCCCTCATGGTGAGCTTGTCGAACCACGCAGCGCAGGCGTGCAACCCGCTCAGGAGGCAGCAGCGCTGTTCTCACGCAGAAGCCGCACCGCGGCGGCACGTGCTTCGTCCGTGACGCTGGCACCCGCCAGCATCCGGGCAATTTCTTCCTGGCGGTCACCCGTTTCCATCGCATGGATGGACGTGGCAACACGGTCATTGCCCCTGGCGGATTTGGCGATGAGGAAATGCGTTTGCGCCCGTGCCGCCACCTGCGGCGCATGGGTGACCGACAGCACCTGCACCCGGTCCGACAGGCGGCGCAGCCGCTGGCCGATGGCATCGGCCACGGCACCGCCAACGCCCGTGTCGATTTCGTCGAACACCAGTGTCGGCGCCGAACCGCGGTCGGCCAGCGCCACCTTCAACGCCAGCAGGAAGCGCGAAAGCTCGCCGCCCGACGCCACCTTCATCATCGGCCCCGCCCGGGTACCAGGATTGGTCCGCACCCAGTATTCGACTGTATCAATGCCCTCGGGCAGGCGGTTTTCCGGGTCCGCCGCCATCTCGACGATGAATTCGGCCCGCTCCAGCTTCAGCGCCGGAAGCTCGGCCATGACGGCTGCCTTGAGGTGACCGGCGGTTTCGTGCCGCTCCCGTGACAGCATCGCCGCCGCTTCGTCATAGGCTGCCCGCGCCGCGACAGCTTCCTTTTCCAGCGCGCCAAGCCGCTCGGCGCCCGCATCGATATCCGCGAGATCCGCATCCATCCTGTCGCGCAGGCCGGCGAGATCATCCACCGGTACGGAATATTTGCGGGCAGCACCGCGCAGGGCGAAAAGCCGCTCTTCGGTCTGCTCGAGAACACGCGGATCGAAATCAATGGCACGGATGGCCTGTTCGATGCCGTTCTGCGCTTCCGTCAGGGCGTTGAGCGCCTCGTCGATGGCCTTGACCACCGGTTCCAAGAGCTGCGGCGCTTCCGGCACCTTGCGTTCCAGCCGCCGCACGAGGCTCGCCAGCGACGGCACCGGGGAACCCGAGCCCGACAGCACCTCATTGGCATCGTTGACATCGCCAGCGATCTTTTCCGAGCGCATCATTTCGGTGCGCCGGGTGGCCAGCGCCTCTTCTTCCAGCGGTTCCGGATCGAGCTTTGTCAGTTCGTCGACGGAGGCCCGCAGATAATCCGCCTCGCGCGTCGCCGCCTCAACCTTGGCGCGATGCCGCACCAGCCTGTTTTCCGCATCCCGCCAGGTCTTGTGCAATGAGCGGACCGTTGCCGCCTTGGTTTCCAGCGAACCGAAAGCGTCGAGCAGTGTACGGTGAATATCGATATCGATCAGCGCGCGGTCATCGTGCTGGCCATGGATTTCGACCAATCTGCGGCCGAGCTCCTTCAACAGCGTGACGCTTGCGGCCTGATCGTTGATGAAGACGCGGCTGCGGCCATCCGATGTCTGCACGCGGCGCAGGATGATGTCGCCGTCATCGCTGATGTCGTTGTCGCGCAGGAGTTCGCGGGCGGGATGGGCACCGGCCACGTCGAACACAGCCGTTACCTGCCCCTGCTCCGCGCCGTGGCGCACCAGCGAGGCATCGCCGCGCGCGCCGAGGGCGAGCGACAAGGCATCGAGGAGGATGGATTTTCCGGCGCCGGTCTCGCCGGTGAGTACCGACAAGCCATCGCGAAACTCAATGTCGAGCCGTTCAATCAGAACAATATCGCGGATCGACAGGTGCGAAAGCATGAATCGCTCAGGTTAATAGTGGATCAGGCGCCATTTTTCTTGCTGCCCACGATCGTCTGGGCAGCCTGTGACAGCCAGGAACCGGCATTCTGGCGCGGCTCCAGACCGCCGCTCTGCAGCAGCTTGTAGCTGTCCTTGTACCACTGGCTGTCCGGGTAGTTCTGTCCGAGTACCGCTGCGGCCGACTGCGCCTCGCTGGTCAGACCCAGCGCATAATAGGCTTCGGTCAGGCGTGCCAGTGCTTCTTCGACATGGCGGGTGTTGGAATACTGTTCGACAACGCCGCGGAAGCGCTTGATCGACGCCAGATATTCCTTGCGTTCCAGATAATAACGGCCGACCTGCATTTCCTTGCCGGCGAGCTGATCGCGGCCGAAACGGATCTTTTCCTTGGAATCGTCGACATATTCCGACTGCGGGAAACGCTCGACGACTTCATTGAACGCCGTGATGGAGCGGCGTGTCATGGTCTGTTCGCGCGTCACGTCCGGGATCTGGCGGTAATAGCACAGGCCGGTGATGTAATAGGCGTAGGCGGCTTCCGGCTGCGTCGGATACAGCGCGATGTAGCGCTTGGTCATGGCGAGCGAGTCGTCATATTTGCCAGCACGGTAATTGGCAAAAGCCCCCATCACCAGCGCCTTGCGGGCGAATTCGGAATAGGGATGCTGGCGGTCGACGGCATCGAACTTCTTGGCGGCCTCATCGAGGCGCCCGGCATTCAGATTGGCGAGGGCCTGGTTGTAGAGCACATCGGCGGGCTCGATTGTGTCGACATAGGCCGACAGGTCGAGGTCCTTATCGTTCGAGGCACAACCGGAAATGGCTGTTGCACCGGCAACGGACGCCATAAGAAGGGCCAACCGGGCCTTGCTGCCAAACCCTGCACTCATCGACATTCTGCAACTCGCCATTCTGTCTTAGGCCCCATTCAAGAAATTAGAGCATTCTGCGCAAATCCGATATCACGTTTGCGCATCATGCTCTAGATACTGTCAAACTCACTGTCAGTTGCGCGTTCTTAAACCACAAGCCAACAGAATCAGCAATCTTATTGCCATCTAATCGTCCAAATTTGTGGCGGAGGCAGAAATGAGTTGCGAAAAGAACATATTCCCTTATTTCGGCAGCGACATATGCCCTACCCGGTAAATCCGGGTCGCCTCATCGGCCTGTTCCGGCTGCTCCGCAGCCCGCAGCCGGAAACGCACCACCGTCCATGTGGTCGGCTCAAAACCCGCCACGGATGCAAGAATACCGTTGTGTTCGCCATCCCGTAACACCCGCCCGCTTTCCTGTTTGCGTCTTTCGCCCAGAGGCATGGAGGCGTCGACCGGCACAATCTCCCGCGTCGCAAACGCCGCCTGCGACACGTCGGGCGACACGAAGGCCTGCCAGACAAACCAGGACTTTACCTGCGGCCGGCCGAACGCACCCGACACGCCGGCAAACCCGTCCCCGCCGAGAAAATTGTTCAAGCCCTCCACATCGTCCCACAGGTAAAACGGCGCATAGAGGTTGTCACGGCTGCGGGTCGCATCCGTGCGGCGGGCCGACAGATAGGCCTTGAAGCGCAGATGCGGATAATTGTCGAGCAGATGCCCTTTCTCGGCGATCCGCCGGTCGATGATGCCCATGTCATAATCGGCAGGCAGGGTGAAACTGTATTGCATCGCGATCATGATCATTCTCCTCATCGTATGACGGGTTCAAGCCAATATACCGATTTGCCGTCATGCACGGCCTGAATGCTGACATAGGAGAACGCGCTGTCAGCGCTGGCGCCGTGCCAATGGCGTTCATCCGGAGCGAACCAGACGCAATCCCCGGCCCGCAGCTCTTCAACCGGTCCGCCGTCCCTCTGGGCAACACCGACGCCGGACAGGACATAGAGGAACTGTCCGCGCGGATGGGTGTGCCAATGGGTGATGACCGAAGGGTCGACGGTGGCCCGCATCACGGTGTTCTCACCTTCGCTTTCGCTTTCCAAAAGCATTTCCGCCCAGAACGGCGCGGAAGATATGCCCTCCGGCGCGCGTCCGATTGCCGTCCCTGCCCGCCGTATTGTCATTTCCGCCGGACAGGCCTTTGGTTTCGTGGTTATGTCGTTCATGGACTGATTTCCTGTACTGAGAAAAAGCCGGGTCAGGCGACTTCGAGCATCTGCATGCCGCCATTGCTGAAGGACCATTCATCGCGCGAGGACGTGCTGATGATGATCATGACATCCTCGGGGCGCACGCCAGGCGAAACCGCAAGCTTCGCGACAAGCCGCTCGTAGAACGCCTTCTTCGTCGCCGCATCGCGCGGTTTGCCGATGGTAATGGCAAAGATGATGAAATCGTCGGAGCGCGGGCCGCCGAGATAGTGGCGGTCGAAAATGAACTCGTTCGGGCGGTGCTGGTGGATGACCTGGAAGAGATCGTTCTGCGGAACATTGAACGTCTCGATCATCGCCTGATAGAGGCTGTCCGACACGGCTTTCAGATAATCATCAGACTTGCCCTGCATGAGGGAAATACGGGCGAACGGCATGGAACGATCCTCTTTGTCTGGCGCCCCGGCACATGGTGTGAAGCGCAATTGAACTTGACGGAATGGTTCTAGCACCGCACAATCATCCTGATAATCAGAAATATATGGATCGATGATCCTGAAAAATTGGACGATAAATATGCGCCGGACCATATTCGACCTGGATGTTCTGCGAACCTTCACGACGGGCGTCGACCTTGGCAGTTTTGCCAAGGCAGCCGACCGGCTTGGCCGGTCGACCTCTGCGGTCAGCGCCCAGCTGAAAAAGCTGGAGCAGCAGGCGGGAACGCCGATCTTCCAGAAATCCGGGCGCGGCCTCGCCCTGACCGACGCGGGCGAAACGATGCTCGCCTATGCAAGGCGCCTGCTCGACCTCAACGACGAGGCGGCGAGCGCCATTCACGGCATCGAACTGGAAGGATGGGTACGGCTCGGCCTGCAGGAGGATTTCGGCGAAACCCTGCTGCCCAATATTCTCGGGCAGTTTGCGCGGGCCCATCCCAAGGTGCGCATCGAAGCGCGCGTGGCCCGCAATGCGGAGCTGCTTGAGCGCATCGCATCCGGCCGCCTCGATCTCGCGCTGGCCTGGAACAACAGTGCACCGCTGTCCAACAGCGAACGGGTCATGGAGGTTCCCATGCGCTGGGTCGGCTCCATCAATCCCGACATGGTCTGGCAGAAGTCCGGCAACGAACCCCTGCCGCTGGCCGCCCTCGAAGCGCCCTGCCTGTTGCGCACCGCCGCCATCAATGCGCTGGATCGCGCCGGCATCGCCTGGCGCCTGGCGTTCATCAGTCCAAGCCTGGGTGGTCTATGGGCCGCAACGGCGGCGGGGCTCGGCCTCACCATCCGCACGCCGATCGGCTTGCCGGGAACGGTGCAGGCTATATCGCCTGGGGCAAACGGGCTGCCCCTGCTGCCAAATCTGGGATTGGACCTGTACCGGGCCGATGCGGAACCGTCGCCGGTCACGGCCCGGCTGGCATCGATCATCCTGCAGGCATTGCACGAGTCAGTGCGTGTGGGAGCAAAGGCCGCTTAGAGGGATTGAACGGGTGGTGCGTGGTTCGACAAGCTCACCATGAGGGAGGATGGGGATTGCAGGGAGCTATACTCTGCAACCTCGGCGATTGGCATTGCAGCCCACCCAAATCCCTCATGGTGAGCTTGTCGAACCACGCATGACATCAATTGCAAGACTGGCTAGACAGCCCAGGGTGCAAACACCGGTGCATGGACAGCGACGAGGGACGCCCCGCGCCCCGCGATGCCCGCCGTTTCGACGATCTCGAACGCAGAGTGATCGGACAGCAGTGCCCGCAGCGCCATGGCATTCAGGCGGTGGCCGCCGCGATAGGAGCGGAAGCAGCCGATGAACGGCGCCCCTGCCAGGGCAAGATCACCAACGGCATCCAATGCCTTGTGGCGCACGAACTCATCGGGAAAACGCAGGCCGCCGGGATTGATGACCGTATGGTCATCGCCGATGACAAGCGAGTTATCCAGTGACGAACCGAGCGCCAGCCCGGCAGCCCAGAGCTTTTCCACATCACGCATGAAGCCGAAGGTGCGGGCGGACGCAATCTCGTCGCGGAACACCGCCTCGCTCATATCCGCGGCAAAGATCTGTCTGCCGATGACGGGTGTGTCGAAATCGATCTCCACCTCGTAGCGCGTGCCGTCATGGGGGACGAACTCCGCCCAGGAGGCACCGGCCTCGATGCGCGACGGCTTAAGCACGCGGATATAGCGCCGCCGGGCTGTCTGCTGGACCAGCCCCGCCTCATCGAAGGCCACGAGGAAGGCGGCCGATGTGCCATCGACGATCGGCACTTCCGCCGCATCGATCTCGATGATCAGATTGTCGATCCCCGCCCCGGATATCGCGGCCATCACATGTTCAACGGTGCTGACGGTCGCGCCGCTCCGCTTGCCCAGCGTGGTGCTGAGATCCGTCGTGCCGACTTCCGAGACCAGCGCCTTGATGGCATGGCTGCGCCCTTCGCCATCCCGCCGGTGAAAGACAATGCCCGTATCGGCGGCAGACGGCACGAAGGTCATCGTGACGGGCGCGCCGCTGTGGACGCCAACGCCGGACAGCGAAACCCGTTCTGCAATGGTCGTTTGATAGTCGCGCAACTGAGACCCCATGCCCTGCTCTGCCCCATGCCCTGCTTTGGCCATGTCATCGTAAAATCAATCTGTGCCGTTCTGCCAGAATCAAGGTGAACCGCAGCTATTTTGCGCCGGACGATACAATTGACGCGGCGTCAGGCAAAATCACGGTTTCGGCAGTCCCGCAACGGTCCTGCACGGACAAGAACTAGGTCGTTTCCGAGGTTTTTCAATAGTTTGAACGAAAAAACCCGCCATTGGGACAATGGCGGGTTTCATATTTCTTAACAATACGTGATCGGATCAGTTGGCCTGGCGGCGCAGGAATGCCGGGATTTCCAGCTGATCGTCTTCCGACGACTGGCGCGACTGGGGCTGAACACGGCCCTGTTCGTCCAGCTGTCCGCGGCGCGGTGCATAGATCGATGCATCCTGCGACAGCGGGCGGCGCGGCTCTGCCGGGCGCATGGCCGGTTCGCGCGGCTGTGCCGGTTCAAGCCGTGCAGTGTCGTCTTCGCGGCGGGTCAGGCCGGCGGTCAGACGCTTCAGCAGACCCATCGGGCCACGGTCTTCGTGGCTGTCATAGGATGCCTGGTCGCGGCCGTGATCACGCGCATTGAGTTCCGCCTGAACAACCGGTGGGAAGTCGGACACGTTTGGCATGCGCGGTGCCGGTGCAGGCTGCGCGACGGGCGCTGCCTGCATCTGAACCTGCGGCTGCGGTGCCGGCTGGTGGACAGACTGCTGCGGAGCTGCGGCAACCGGTGCGTCGAACACTTCCGGAGCAGGTGCCTGGAAAATGCGGCTCTGCGGACGGAATTCCTGTTCGGCCGGCTGCGGTGCACGCTGCGGCATTTCCATTTCGGCGGCGCGAATGGCGTCGGCGACCGGATCGGCAAGGCGGGCTGCCGGCTGCTGCACGACAGGGCGCGGCGCAACAGTCTCGACCCGTGCGGCCGGTTGCTGGACCGGCTTGGCAATCGGCTTCATCGGCTGGCGAAATTCAATCGGCGCAGGGGCCGACTCTCCCAGCTGCTTGTCGATGCCTGTTGCCACGACCGAAACGCGGATGATGCCTTCGAGGCTTTCGTCGAAGGTTGCGCCGAGGATGATATTGGCATCCTGATCGACTTCTTCGCGAATGCGCGTTGCCGCTTCATCGACTTCGAACAGCGTCATGTCACGGCCGCCGGTGATCGAGATCAGCAGGCCCTTGGCGCCACGCATCGAGGTTTCGTCGAGCAGCGGGTTGGCAATGGCAGCTTCGGCAGCGGCCATGGCGCGACCATCGCCGGATGCTTCGCCCGTGCCCATCATCGCCTTGCCCATCTCGCGCATCACCGAACGCACGTCGGCGAAGTCGAGGTTGATCAGGCCTTCCTTGACCATCAGGTCGGTGATGCAGGCAACACCGGAGTAGAGAACCTGGTCGGCCATGGCGAAGGCATCGGCAAAGGTGGTCTTGTCATTGGCGATGCGGAAGAGGTTCTGGTTCGGAATGACGATCAGTGTGTCGACATTCTTCTGCAGGTCCTCGATGCCCATATCGGCGGTGCGCATGCGGCGCTGGCCTTCGAAATGGAAAGGCTTGGTGACGACACCCACGGTCAGGATGCCTTTTTCGCGGGCGGCGCGGGCAACAACGGGCGCAGCACCGGTACCGGTACCGCCACCCATGCCGGCCGTCACGAAGCACATGTGCGTGCCCTGCAGGTGATCGTTGATTTCATCGATGCATTCTTCAGCGGCGGCGCGGCCGACTTCCGGCTGCGAACCGGCACCCAGACCTTCGGTCACTGCAGCACCCAGCTGAATGAGACGTTCAGCCTTCGACTGCGACAGGGCCTGCGCATCCGTATTGGCCACAACAAACTCAACACCGCGCAAACCGGCATTGATCATGTTATTGACCGCGTTGCCACCACCACCGCCAACACCAAACACGGTGATCCGGGGCTTAAGCTCGGTAATGTCCGGCTTTTGCAGATTGATGCTCATTTGTTTGTTCCTTTTTCCTTTACCGCTTCGCCGCCGCGGTATCTTTTTTGGGTTTCCCCGGATTGATCAAAAACTCTCTTTCAGCCACTGGCCGATACGCTGAAAACGCCCACCCGTACCCGTCATCAGCGATGATGAACCGGCCTTTACAGAACGCTCCTCAATTCCTGCCACCTGCGGATAGATCAACAGACCGACCGCTGCGGAGAAAGCTGGCCCCTTGGCTGCTTCGGGAAGCCCCGTCACACCCAGAGGACGGCCAATACGTACGTTGCGGGCCAGAATACGGCGCGCCACTTCAGGCAAACCCGCCAGCTGGCTGGCTCCGCCTGTCAGGACAACACGCTTGCCGACAATCTGGCCGTAGCCGGACTGGTTGAGGCGGTCGCGTGCCAATTCCAGTGTTTCTTCGACGCGCGCCCGGATGATGCGTGTCAGCACCGCGCGCGGATATTGGTTGGGAACGTCGCGGCCGTCATTGCCGAGCGGCGAGACGCTGATGAGATCGCGGTCATCGGCAGCGCTTGGCAGGGCCGAGCCGTGCATGACCTTCAGCCGTTCCGCGTCGTCCATATGGGCGGAAAGACCGCGCGCCACATCCATCGTCACGTGATTGCCGCCGATGGCGATGGCATCCGCATGGATGAACTTGCCTTCGGAGAACACAGAAATCGTCGTGGTACCGCCGCCCATGTCGATGCAGGCCGCGCCCATTTCCGCTTCGTCGTCGACGAGCGCCGAAAGGCCGCTGGCGTAAGGGGTTGCAATCATCGCCTCGACCGAGAGGTGGCAGCGGTTGACGCAGAGTTCGAGGTTGCGCAGCGGCGCCGCATCGGCGGTCAGCACATGCATCTCGACCCCAAGCGTGTCGCCGATCATCCCCAGCGGGTCGCGGATGCCCTTCTCGCCATCGAGCGCATAACCGATGGGCAGCGAATGCACGAGGTGGCGTTCCGTCGCCAGCGCCTGCTTGGCACCGGCGGCAAGCACCCGGCGGATATCGGACTGGTCGACTTCATGGCCGCCCAGATTGATGCTGGCGGAAAAGCTTTCGCTCTTCAGGCGCCCGGCGGAAATGTTGACGATCATCGAGTCGACGGTAAGGCCAGCCATGCGTTCGGCCGCATCGACCGCCAGGCGGATGGCCTGTTCCGCCGCGTCGAGATTGACGATGACGCCTGATTTGATGCCGCGCGATTTCTGGTGGCCGATGCCGAGCACCTCGATGCGATGGGTGCGGCCGGGCAGATGGGCGCTTTCCTCACGCGGACGCAGCCGGGCGATGATGCAGCACACCTTGCTTGAACCGATGTCAAGAACCGTCAAAGACCGCGTCCGTTTTGCGGAAGCAGCTCCAGTCGACGTGCTCTTTCCGTTCAGAATACTCATATACGCTTCTCCGAACGCTTAGGCGCCTTGTCCCGCGCCTTCAAAAACTCTACGCGCTGCACCATCGCATCTGGCGTCAGCTTCAAAACAACCCGGTCGGCAAGCCGCATGTCGACCGACGCGATCGCCCGGGACAACAGCCCGTCCTTCCGGTCCATCTTCACGATATCGGCCAGTGCCTGATCGATACGGAATTCCGGCAGCATCACCGTCACGCCATTCTTCAGGATCAGATCCCAGCGCCGGTCGCCGACGCGGGCATAGGCCCGGACCTGCGATACGACATCCGGAAACGCTGCAATCTGCGCGAACAGCATTTTCGCCTGCTTGTCGGCACCCGCGCCCATGATCAGCGGCAGCGCCGAATGGCGGCCGGACGAATAGGGGACGATCACGCGGCCATCCTCGTCGATGATCGACAGATCATCGCCGTTCTGCCAGACAGCCAGGGCGGAGCGCTCGTGAATCGAAATCTGGATCGTGTTCGGATAGACCTTGAACACATCGACGGATTCAACCCACGGCAGGGTTGCCACGGCCTTCTGCGCATCGGCGGCACTCAGGCCGACCAGCGAGGTCTCGCCATCGAGGCCCAGCGCGCCCAGCACGTCGATCTCGGAGGTTTCCTTGTTGCCGACCACTTTCACGTCTTCGATGGCAAAACCGAAGGTCGATGTCGTTACCTTGACCACCTCGGGAGCATGGCCACCAAGAATGGCACCGTAAGCGCCGGTCAGAGCCAGAAAGACGACAGCACCGAGGGTTCCCGTATGGTTGGGGATATGAACCTCCCCTTCAACCATGCGGGTGAAGACGCGCACAGGCTTGCGCAGGAATTTCGGCAGGACGAAGCGGAAACGGCCAAAAGCCGCCATCCTGTCCGAAGACACTGGCGCCACACCCCGCGGGTGTCCTTTTTTGCCCTTCAACGCAAACACGATGCGTCCTCCACCATCCAACTCAACAATTCACCGAAGGTATGCCCCGCGGCTTTGGCGATATCAGGTACAAGAGATGTTGGAGTCATGCCCGGCTGGGTGTTTATCTCCAGCCAAATCAGTTCGCCATCTTCGGAAAAACGGTCGTCGTAACGGAAGTCCGACCGGCTAATCCCTTTACATCCAATTGCCTGATGCGCCTTGAGTGCTAGTGTTTGTATTTTTTGGTAAATTTTTAGTGAAATTTTAGCCGGACACACATGATTTGATCCGCCTGCAACATATTTTGAATCATAATCGTAGAACTGATGACCCACGGGAATGATTTCACACACCCCGATGGCCACATCGCCCATCACGGCGCATGTCAGTTCGCGACCATGGATGTAGCGCTCGACCATGACGGTGTTGCCATACTTCCATTCCGCCGAGGTGATCACCTGCGGCGGATGCGACTGATCCTCCTTGACGATGACGACACCGAAGCTCGACCCCTCATTGACGGGCTTGACCACATAGGGCGGCTTCATCGGATGTTTCGTGGTGAAATCGAAACGGTTCATCACCTTGGCTTCGGCCACGGGAACACCGGCAGCCCTGGCGATGGTCTTCGCCTGCTCCTTGTCCATGGCCAGCGCCGACGCAAGCACGCCGGAATGGGTATAGGGAATTTCCAGATATTCGAGGATGCCCTGGATCGTACCGTCCTCGCCGAAAGGACCATGCAGCGCGTTGAACACCACATCGGGGCGCAGCTCAGCCAGCACGCTGGCGATGTCGCGGGTCACGTCGACGCGCGTGACCGGATAGCCCTCGGCCTCCAAAGCATCGGCGCAGGCATTGCCCGAGGAGAGACTCACCGGACGCTCCGATGAAAATCCGCCCATCAGCACCGCAACATGCTTTTTCGCCATGAAGGCAACCCCTTGTACACATCCCCATCAAAGCCGAAAAACGACATGAGTCTCCGCACGCCCGGCGATCAAGACCGCAGGCACCCGAGGCTGACCAAATCAGCCGACTCAAATCAGTTAACGCTTGCCCCTAAAGAATCAGAGAGTTGATTCCGTGACAAGTCCCCTTTGATTCAACAATGAAATTTGGCGTAAAAAAAAGTGTTTGCGATTCGATTTCGGAAACAAAATCAGAGGCAAACGCGCCTCTGATTCAACGTAAAAAAATTTCGGTTTTTGCTACAAAAGCTGCCCCATATACTCCTGCACTTCCTGGCCGGGACGGAAAAGCCCCAGACGCTTGATTTCCCAGTGCAGATGGATGCCGGAGTTTTGCAGCACGAGCGAGCGGATCGTCTCGCCGAGGGTTTCAAGGTCATGACCGCTGGCCGTGCCGGTATTGATCATGAAATTGCAGTGCATCGGCGACATCTGTGCACCGCCGATCATCAGGCCGCGACCGCCCGCCGCGTCGATTTCCTTCCAGGCGGATGTGCCTTCCGGGTTCTTGAAGGTCGAGCCGCCGGTCTTCTCGCGGATCGGCTGCACGGTCTCGCGGTGCTGCTGCACCGCATGCATCGCCGCCTGAATGGCATGGGTTTCGCCGGGTGTTCCTTCCAGCAATGCGGAGGTGAAGATCAGGTCGCCGGCTGCGCCGCAATGGCGATAGGCATAACCCATGTCGGCATTGGACAGGATATGCACATTGCCCTTGCGGTCGAGCGCCCGCACCTCGACCACCCGCTCGCGCGTCTCGACCCCGTTGGCACCGGCGTTCATGCGCAGGGCGCCGCCCAGCCCGCCGGGAATGCCATGGTAGAAATGGAAACCGGCGATCTTCGCCTCAAGCGCCGCCGCGGCAAGCCGCTTGTCCGGGGTCGCGGCACCCGCCCGCAACTGCGTATCGCCGACGCGTTCGACCTCGCCGAAGCCCTTGGCGGAGAGGCGCACGACAAAACCGGGGACGCCGCCATCGCGCACCAGAAGGTTGGAACCGATGCCGACGACAAGGATGGGATATTCTTCGGGAACGGCCTGCAGGAAGGCTGCGAGGTCTTCCTCGTCGGCAGGCTGGAACATGACTTCCGCCGGGCCGCCGGCGCGGAACCAGGTCACCTTTTCCATGCCCATATTGGGCGTCAGCCGCCCGCGCAGCCCCGAGAAACGATCCCCCAGCTTGCCAAGCAGGGCCTCGCCGTCAATCCTTGAAGACATGATATCCTTCCAGCAGTTCGATCGTGAGGCGCCACGGCCTCACGCAACCGCAAAATCTAAAGCGCAGCCAGCTCCTTTGGCAAGGCATAGGCCCATTGGGTGATGTTGCCGGCACCCAGGAAAACCACGAAATCGTCGGGCTTGGCGATGGTGGCGATCAAGGGCGCGATGTCCTGCGGACCCGCGATATACCGCGCGTCACGATGTGCCGCCGTCTTGATGCGGGACACCAGCGCTTCCGATGTTACGCCCTCGATCGGGTCTTCACCTGCGGTATAGACCGGCGCGACGATCACGGTATCGGCATCATTGAAGCACGCCGCAAACTCGTCAAAGAGGCTGGCCAGACGGGTAAAGCGATGCGGCTGGACAATGGCGATCACCCGGCCCTTGGCGGAATCGCGCGCCGCCTTCAGCACGGCCTTGATCTCGACCGGATGGTGGCCGTAATCGTCGAACACATCGACGCCCTTCCACGAACCGGTATGGGTAAAGCGCCGCTTCACGCCGCCGAAAGACGACAGGCCCTTCTTGATGTCCTCGGCGGAAATGCCGAGTTCATGCGCCACGGCAATCGCCGCTGTCGCGTTCGACACATTGTGCCTGCCGGGCATCGGCAGCCGCAGGCCCTTGATCTCAGTGGTCTCGCCAGTCTTGCGCTTGGCAATCTGCACGTCGAACTGCGAGGTCGGACCATCGACCACGAGATTGACGAAACGCACGTCGGCTTGCGGGTTTTCACCATAGGTGATGACGCGGCGGTCCTCGATGCGCGACACCAGCGACTGCACTTCCGGATGGTCGAGGCACATGACGCCGAAGCCGTAGAACGGCACGTTCTCGACGAACTGCCGGAAGGCTTCGCGCACCCGGTCGAACGTGCCGTAGTGATCGAGATGCTCCGGATCGATATTGGTGACCACGGCGATATCGGCAGGCAGCTTCAGGAAGGTGCCGTCGCTCTCGTCGGCTTCCACCACCATCCATTCGCCCGCACCCATGCGGGCATTGGTGCCATAGGCATTGATGATGCCGCCATTGATGACGGTCGGATCGAGATTGCCCGCATCGAGCAGCGTGGCCACCATCGAGGTGGTCGTGGTCTTGCCGTGCGTGCCGCCAATGGCGACCGCCTGACGGAAGCGCATGAGTTCGGCCAGCATTTCGGCGCGGCGCACGATGGGCAAAAGTTTTTCGCGCGCGGCAACGAGTTCCGGATTGCTCTTCTTGATCGCCGTCGACACCACGATAACCTCGGCGTCGCCGAGATTATCCGCATCGTGTCCGACAAAGACCTCGATCCCCTTGTCACGCAGACGCTGCACATTGGCGCTGTCCGCCTGATCTGAACCCTGAACCTTGTAGCCGAGATTGTGCAGGACTTCGGCAATGCCGCTCATGCCGATACCGCCGATACCGATGAAATGAACAAGACCGATGTTGAGCGGCATCTTCATGGACGCACTCCTTTTTTGAAAACTTCAGAAGGAGACGAGGTCATAGCGAACTCATCTCACCGCAAGGGATTGGCCGGATGCAATAGCCTCTGTGAGGTCGGCAAGCAACCTTGCAGCGTCCGGCTTGCCCGTCGAGCGGGCTTTTTCCGCAATAAATGCCAGCCGCGTTGGTTCGTGCATGGCGCTGGTCAGGATATGGGCGATCCGCTCCGGCGACAATTCCGACTGCTTGATGACATCGGCTCCGCCCGCGGCCTGCAAGGCAGCGGCATTGGCGGCCTGATCATGGTCAAGCGCATGCGGGAAGGGAACCAGAATGGCCGGGCGGCCGATGGCCGCGATTTCCGACACGGTCGAGGCACCGGAACGCGACATGACGAAATGCGCATCGGAAATGCGCCGCGGCATATCCTTGAAGAACGGCGCAACCTCGGCCTTGACGCCCATGGCCTGATAGGCGGCGCGCACCTGCGCCTCGTCCTCGGCGCGGGCCTGCTGTGTCAGCACCAGACGGGCCCGGTCCTCCGGCGACAGAAGCTGGATGGCAGCGGGAATGGCAGTTGAAAAGTATGACGCGCCCTGACTGCCGCCGAACACCAGAAAATGAAACGGCTGGTGCGCCTGCGACGCCTTGTAGGCGTTGCCGACTTCCGCCAGCACGGCCGGGCGAACGGGATTGCCCGTCACCACGATCTTGCCGGCATAGGGGCCCTCGCCCTGCGGCAGGAACCCGCCGGCAATGGCATTGACGCGGGCAGCAAGCGCTTTGTTGGCACGGCCCATCACGGCATTCTGTTCGTGGATGAGCGTCGGGATTTTCAGCGCCGTCGCCGCATAGAGCGGCGGCAGGGTCGGATAGCCGCCGAAGCCCGCCACTAGCTTCGGCTTCAGGCGCCGGAACAGTTTGCGGGAATCGAGATTGCCCTGCCAGAGCGTCCAGAAGGTGCGGACGAGAGAAATCGGGTTGCGCCCGCCGATGGTGGCCGAGCGCACCACGTGAATCTCCTTGGCCGGAAAGCTCCCGGCGAACCGTTCGGCGCGGTCATCGGTCGCCAGATGGATATCCCAGCCGCGTTCGATCAGCACATGCGCCAGCGCTTCCGCCGGAAACAGGTGCCCGCCCGTGCCCCCGGCACACAGAACAATAATCCCCTTCGACATCAGTCCCTCAGATAGCGTTGGCCAGTGACGGCGTTTTCGTGTTTGCCAGCGTCGCCGACCGCCTGCCCTCGGGTCTGCGCCTTGTCAGCGCCAGCAGCAGTCCCGTCGAAATGGCCACCGAGATGAGCGACGAGCCGCCATAGGAGATGAACGGCAGCGTCATGCCCTTTGCGGGCATCAGGTGCAGGTTCACCGAAATGTTGATGATCGACTGGAAGCCGAACAGGATGACGAGGCCGGAGACGGCAAGGCGGGTGAAATCGTCCCGCTCCTTCAGCGCGATCGACAGGCCGCGAATGACGATGAAGGCGAAGATCAGCACGATCAGCAGGCAGAGCGCGATGCCATACTCCTCGGCGGTCACCGAGAAGATGAAGTCCGTGTGGCTGTCAGGGATGATGCGCTTGATGGTGCCTTCGCCCGGGCCCTGCCCGAGCCAGCCGCCACGGATGATCGCCTCGCGCCCGGCATCCACCTGGAACGTATCGCCTTCGCCGGTCATGAAACGGTCGATACGGCCCGCCACGTGCGGGAAGATCGTGTAGGCGCCGAAAAATCCGGCAACGCCAAGGACGCCAAGGCTGATGATCCACAGCCACGGCACACCGGCCATGAAGAACATGGCGCCCCAGGTGATGGCGGTCAGAATGGTCTGGCCAAGGTCGGGCTGTGCCACCAGCAGTGCCGCGACAACGCCGAACAGCACCATGGAGAAGAAGTTGCCGGGAATATCCTTGCGCCGCTCATTCTCGGAAAACAGCCAGGCGCAGACAATGACGAAAGCCGGTTTCATGAATTCGGATGGCTGGATGGAGATGCCCGCAAGCGACACCCAGCGGCGTGCGCCCTTGACTTCGATGCCGAAGAACAGGGCGCCAACCATCGCCAGCATGGAAAGTCCGAGCAGGATGATGGCAAAGCGCCGGATGGTGCGCGGCGCCATGAATGACACGGCGAACATGACGAACACCGCAGGCACCATGAACATCGACTGGTGCTTGACGAAGTAAAAACTCTCAAGGCCGATGCGCTCGGCAACGGCGGGGCTTGCGGCGAAGGAGAGAAGGATGCCGAGACCCATCAGGCTCAGGCAAGCTGCCAAAAGGAAACGGTCAATAGTCCACCACCAGTCGGCTACGGGTCCACGGTCAATGCGGCTTACCATCAATTCGCTCCCTGGATAGGTGATGCGCCCGCAAGCGCCAATACGGCGGAGCGGAAGGCCTCGCCGCGTTTCTCGAAATTCTGAAACTGGTCGAAACTGGCACAGGCGGGCGACAGCAGGACCACTGCTTCCTGCGATCCGTCGCCGGCCGCATCGCGTGCGGCGTGTTCCACCGCGGCAGCGATCGTGCCTGAAATTTCATACGGCGCCGCCTCGCCCAGCGTTGCCGCAAACTGCGGTGCCGCCTCGCCGATCAGATAGGCCTTGGCGATACGCGGGAAAAAGCCGGACAGCGAGGCAATGCCGCCTTCCTTGGGCAGGCCGCCGGCAATCCAGTAGATACGCGGGAAGGACGACAGCGCGGGCGCAGCCGCATCCGCATTGGTCGCCTTGGAATCGTTGACGAACAGCGTCCTGCCCTGCCACGCCACCTGCTCCATGCGGTGCGCGAGGCCGGGAAAGGTTTTGAGGCCCGCATTGATCTCATCCGCCGAGAGGCCGACGGAACGGCAGGCGGCAAAGGCTGCCAACGCGTTCTGCGCATTGTGCTCGCCGCGCAGCGACCCGATGCCCTGCAGCGAGGCGACGGCGGTTCTCGCGCCGTTTTCAGCGAGATACAGCGTCGCCCCGTCGGCGAAATAGCCGTTCGGGATAGGCAGGCGCTTGGAGATGCGGATCACCGGTTTGCCTGCACGCTCCAGCCGGTCGGCAATCGCCGCGCAGAAACTGTCGTCGACACCGACAATCGCCGTCTCGCTGCCCGCCACCAGCCGTTCCTTGATCTCGGCATAGTGCTGCATGGTGCCGTGCCGGTCGAGATGATCCGGCGTCAGGTTCAGAAGGATACCGGCGGTTGGATTGATCGACGGTGCCAGATCGATCTGGTAGGACGAGCATTCCACGACATAGTGGCGGCCATCCGCTGGCGGCTCGAGCGTCATGACGGCGGTGCCGATATTGCCGCCCAGCTGCATGTCGCGGCCCGACGCCCTGATGATATGGGCGATCAGCGCCGTCGTCGTCGACTTGCCGTTGGTGCCGGTGATGGCGATGAACGGGCTGTTCTTTCGCGCCAGATTGCGCTCGCGCACGAAGAGTTCGACGTCGCCGATGATTTCAACGCCTGCGGCGCGGGCGAGATCCACCGTCCAGTGCGGGCGCGGATGGGTCAGCGGCACGCCGGGTGACAGGACAAAAGAGGAGAACTGCTTCCAGTCGGCCAGCCGCAGGTCACTGGTGTCGATGCCGGCAGCCTGCGCCCGCGCAACGCTTTCAGGATTATCGTCCCAGGCAATGACCCGCGCCCCGCCAGCGACAATCGCCTTTGCCGTCGCAATACCCGAACCGCCGAGCCCGAAGAGCGCGACGGTCTTGTCCAGCATGGAGTGGGCAGCGATCATGCAACTGGCCTTATCTGAGCTTGAGTGTGGAAAGGCCGATCAGCGCGAGAATGACGGCGATGATCCAGAAACGGATCACGACCTGGCTCTCGGTCCAGCCCTTCTTTTCGAAATGATGGTGGATCGGCGCCATCAGGAACACGCGTTTTCCCGTCAGCTTGAACGAGGTGACCTGGATGATGACCGACATGGCTTCCATGACAAAGACGCCGCCAATGATGGCCAGAACGATTTCGTGCTTGGTGGCAACGGCGACGGCACCGATGAGACCACCCAGCGCCAGCGATCCGGTATCGCCCATGAAAATGGCGGCGGGCGGTGCGTTGAACCAGAGAAAACCGAGACCCGCGCCGATGACAGCGCCGAGAACCACGGCGAGTTCACCCGTGCCTGGCGTGAAATGGATCTGCAGGTAATCGGCAAAGATCGCATTACCGGCGAGGTAGGCGATCACACCGAACGAGGCCGCGGCGATCATCACCGGAACGGTGGCAAGACCATCGAGACCGTCGGTGAAATTGACGGCATTGCCCGCGCCGACCATGACGAAGGCGGCAAAGGGAACGAAGAAAATGCCGAGATTGAGGATCAGTTGCTTGGCAAACGGGAAGGTCAAGGACGAAGAGAACGGTTCCTGCCCCGCCCACATGATGGCAAGACCGGCGAGCGCAGCGACCAGAAACTCGATGCCGAGGCGCGCGCGGGCGGAAAAGCCCTTGAACGACTGTTTGCTGACCTTGAGATAATCATCGTAAAAGCCGATGGCCCCGAAGCTCACGGCAACCAGAAGCACGACCCAGACATAGATGTTGGACCAGTTGGCCCAGAGCAGCGACGAGATCAGGATACCGGTCATGATCATCAGGCCGCCCATGGTCGGCGTTCCGGCCTTCTTGAAGTGGGTTTGCGGGCCGTCCGCACGGATCGGCTGGCCGCGGCCCTGCCGGACACGCAGGGAGTCGATGATGCGGGGACCGAACAGAAACACGATCAGCGCCGAGGTGATCAGCGCGCCGCCGGTCCTGAACGTGATGTAGCGGAAAACGTTCAGAAATTGGATATGTTCCGCCAGACCGGCCAGATAATAAAGCATAGACTATGTCCCCATCCCGTAAGCTCACTCGGCAGGACCGGCGGGCTCCACGGCGTTGTACTTCTGTAGGATTGCCTTGACGATCCGGACAAAACCGATTCCTT
The DNA here is from genome assembly GCF_044760925.1 of Phyllobacterium sp. NPDC097923. Taxonomy (NCBI): domain Bacteria; kingdom Pseudomonadati; phylum Pseudomonadota; class Alphaproteobacteria; order Hyphomicrobiales; family Phyllobacteriaceae; genus Phyllobacterium; species Phyllobacterium sp. NPDC097923. The sequence continues at coordinate 2,343,678 of NZ_JBIWBL010000001.1, forward strand.
TCGATGATTTGATCATGATCACATCACCGGCCCTGATCGTGTTCAGCAGATTTGACTGCAATTCGTCGACGCTCTGCCTGTATTCGGCGTGAAATTCAACCGGCAAGGCGGCTTTAAGCGCCGCCATTTCAGGTCCGCCAAGAAAAACCATGTTGATATGATTGGCCGTGATGACCGGCGCCAGGTCCGCATGCAGCTTCGGCGCCTGCTTGCCGAGCTCCAGCATGTCGCCGAGCACGGCAATGCGGCGCCCCTTGCCCGTGGGCACGGCGGCAGCCAGAAGCTCTATCGACGCGCGCACCGAAGCCGGATTGGCGTTGTAGCTCTCATCGATCAGCGTGAACGTGCCGTTGCCGATTTCGAGCAGATGGCGCGCACCGCGCCCGCTTTCCGGCCGCAGCGATGCCAGCGCCAGCGTAACCTTGGTCATGTCGGCGCCGGTCAGATGCGCCGCGCCGAGCACTGCCAGGACGTTCTGCACGATGTGCCTGCCCGGAGCACCGACCTTGACGACGGCTTCCGCACCGGCGAGCCGCACGGTCATGCAGGAGCAGGCATCGTGCAGCTTGAGCGCGCGCAGGCGGTAATCCGCCCGGGCATTTTCACCAAAACTCTTGATGTGCTCGACACCAGCATTGCGCGCCAGCGTTTCCAGAAGCTTGTAGTGCTTGTCGTCGCGATTGAGCAAGGCATAGCCGCCGGGCACAAGCCCTTCAAAAATCTCGGCTTTTGCCGTCGCGATTTCCTGCAGGTTCTTGAAATGTCCAAGATGCGCCGGAGCGATCAGCGTGACGATTGCCACGTGCGGGCGAACCATCTTCACCAGCGGGCGAATCTCGTCCGCATGGTTCATGCCGATTTCAAAAACACCGTAATCCGTGTCCTCGGGCATGCGGGCGAGCGTCAGCGGCACACCCCAGTGATTGTTGAACGAGGCAACCGATGCATGCACCTTGCCCGAATCCGCCAGAACGTGCCGCAGCGCTTCCTTGGTGGTCGTCTTGCCGACGGAGCCGGTCACGGCGATGATCTGGGCATGGGAGCGTTCGCGCGCAGCAAGGCCGAGCCGCGTCATGGCTGCCAGCACGTCATCGACCACGATCATCGGGGTCTTCAGCTTGCCGAGCGCAGGCAGCTTCACTTCCGCAACCACGAGCAGTGCCGCACCGGCGGCCACCGCTGCCGTGGCAAAATCATGCCCGTCGAGCGCATCGCCCTTGATGGCGAAGAACGCCTCACCCTTGCGCAGGGTGCGCGTATCAATCGAAATTCCGGTAATGCCTTCGGGCAGCGCCCCAACCGGACGGCCGTTCATGGCCTCAATCATGGCTTCGGAGGTCCAGAGCAAACTCATGGATTGCGCTCCCGGGCCAGACGGTCCTTCAGGGCCTGGGCGACTTCCGTGTGATCGGAGAACGGCAGCACAACGGTGCCGACGGTCTGGCCTTCTTCATGGCCCTTGCCCGCGACAATCAGCGTATCGCCGGATTTCATCATGGCAACCGCCACGCGGATCGCCTCATGCCGGTCGCCGATCTCCTGCGCGCCGGGAGCGGCGGCGAGAATTTCAGCGCGGATGGTGGCGGGAACTTCCGAGCGCGGATTGTCGTCGGTCACAATGACGACATCGGCAAGGCGGGTGGCGATTTCGCCCATCATCGGGCGCTTGCCCTTATCGCGGTCGCCGCCGCAGCCGAACACCACAATGACGCGCCCTGTCGTGAAGGGACGGACCGAGGTGAGCACGTTTTCCAGCGCATCGGGCTTGTGGGCGTAATCGACATAGGCGGGCGCCCCCTCTTCCGTCGCACCGACAAGATCGAGCCGTCCCGGCGCGCCCTTGAGCCGCTCAAGGCCGCGCATGGCCGCAGCAGCGGGAACTCCGGTGGCAATGGCAAGCCCTGCGGCCACAAGACCATTGGCCACCTGGAAATCTCCCGCCAGCGGCAGGGTGATCTCAAAGATCTCGCCGGCAATCTGCACTTCCACATGCTGGCGGAACCGCTCATGCTCGACACGCTTCAGCGTGATGAATTCGCCCTTGCGGCCGACCGTCAGCACCTTGCAACCGGCTTCGGTGGCCGCCGCAATGGTCGGCTTGGAAAAGGGATCGTCAGCGAAAATGACGGCGGGCGCGCCCTTCGGCAGCAGTTCCCTGAACAGACGCAGTTTGGCGGCGTGATATTCCTCGACCGTCGGATGATAATCCATGTGGTCACGGCCAAGATTGGTGAAAGCACCGGCCGACAGCTTCACACCATCGAGGCGGCGCTGGTCAAGGCCATGCGACGAGGCTTCCATGGCCGCATGGGTGACACCCTCTTCCACCAGCTCGCTCAGCAGCTTGTGCAGCTCGACGGGGTCGGGCGTGGTCAGCGAACCGTAATCATTGCGCGTCGGCGAAACCACGCCTGTCGTGCCGATGCTGGCCGAGGCGAAACCGGCATTGGCCCAGATCTGGCGGGTGAAGGATGCCACCGATGTCTTGCCGCTGGTGCCGGTGATGGCGACCATCACATCCGGCTGCACCCGGTAGAAGCTGGCAGCCGCAAGCGCGAGGGCCCGGCGCGGATCGTCCACATAGATGATCGGGGCGGAGACGTTGCTCAGCTTGGAATCGCTGGCGGCAACGATGATCGCAGCGCCGCGTTTTGCTGCATCGGCGGCATAAACGCTGCCGTCCGCCTTCGAGCCTTTCAGGGCCGCGAAGAGGAAACCGGGCTTGACCTCACGCGAATCGGAAGTCAGGCCATTGATCGTCGTTTCCCCGAATTCGGAGATTGCCAGGGCAGGTATGCCGTTCAATTCTTTCAGTTTCATGACCGAATCTGCTTTACTCATCACTGTCGTAGGAAACCTGCAATGGCGCGACTTGTTGGCCGAAATCGGGCTTTACCCCGAGAAACGATGCGGATCTGCGGATAATTTCCGCCACCATGGGTGCCGCGTTGAAGGCTGCGATACCGCTGCTCTGCCCTTCGGCAGGCTTTGGTTCGTCGATAATGGTCAAAACGACATATTCCGGTTTTTCGATCGGAAAGGCCGCCACGAAGGCGTTGAACCGCAGATCCTTGGCATAGCGGCCATTGACGACCTTGTCCGCCGTTCCGGTCTTGCCGCCGACGCGGTAGCCCTTGACGTTGGCGTTGCGGCCCGAGCCGGTATCGCCGTTGAGCTTGTAGAGATAGCGCATGTCATCGCTGGTTTTCGGCTTGATGACCTGTTCGGCCATGGTCTGTGCCTGTTCCAGCGTACGCGGCAGGAAAGTCGGTTCGATCAGCCGGCCGCCATTGACCAGCGCCGCGGCGCCGACCGCCGTCTGCAGCGGTGTCGTGGCCATGCCGTGGCCGAAGGAGATCGTGATCGAATTCACCTTCTTCCACACTTTCGGCGAATAGGGCTTGGCGACCTCCGGCAGTTCCGTCTTCATCGGATCGAGCAGGCCGAGACGCGTCAGGAACGCCCGGTGATTTTCGATGCCCACCGCATCGGCTTCCCGCGCCGAGCCGATGTTGGAGGAGAAGACGAAAACTTCCGGCAGGGTCAGCACACGCGCCTTGCCATGGAAATCGTGGATCGTCTGGCGGCCGATGGTGATCGGGCGTGTCGCATCATAGGTCGTGTTCAGCGTCGCCCCGTGGTCGAGCGACATGGCGGTGGTGAAACTCTTGATCGTCGAGCCCATCTCGTAGAGACCGGCGGACATGCGGTTGAGGTGGTCCTTGTCGAGCGCATTGAACGGGTTGTTCGGATCAAAATCCGGCGCCGAGGCCATGGCCATCACTTCGCCGGTATTGACGTTGAGAACAACGGCACCCGCCGCAATGGCGCGGTATTTCTGCATCGCATTGACCACGACGTCGCGCACCACGTGCTGGACGCGCAAATCGATAGACAGGCGCACCGGCGCCAGCGAACGCCCGTCCGCAAGGCCGACATCGCGCAGATCCGACAGCCCCTGCGAGTCGATGTACTTCTCCATGCCGGCAATGCCCTGATTGTCGATATTGACGAGACCAAGGATATGCGACGCCGTCGGGCCACCGGGATAGAAGCGTGATTTTTCCGTGCGGAAGCCGATGCCGGGAATGCCCAGCGCCATGATCTGGCTCTTCTGCTGCGGTGTCAGGCCGCGCTTCAGCCAGGCAAAGCCTGCGCCGCTCTTCAGGCGGCTGTAGGTCTGTTCGAAATTGAGATCCGGCAGGACGGTCGACAGCAGTTCATAGGCCTCATCGGGATCGATGATCTTGCGCGGCTCGGCATAGAGCGATGCGGTCTTGATATCGGTTGCTAGCACTTCGCCGTTGCGGTCGAGAATATCCGGCCGCGAGGCCAGAACGGTGCCGGTCGGACCGTTATAGCCGGTGGTATCTTCCTGCATCCCGTAGAAAATCAGGCGTCCGCTGATGACGCCATAAATGCCGATAAAGCAGATCATGGCCATCATCACGCGGTTGCGCGCGCGATTGCCCGTCTTCTTCTTGCGCGCATCCATTTCGAATGCCGGTGCCGTTCCGTTTTCCAGCTGCGCTGCTTTCCGCTTGATCCAGATGCCCATCTTAATGCGCAGCCCCCTTCGGTTTCGCGCCGGGGACGGCCGCAACGGTTGCCCTGCGCACGCTGCCGGTCTTGATCGTATCGGTCTTTTTCACGGCAGGCCCCGCATCGGCCTCGGTGATGAGGTTGGCGACGTCATCGATCTTTTCGGCGGCGGGTTTGGCTTTCGGAATCTCGTTGATGTTGGCGATCTGCTGCGCCTCGACCGGCTGCAGGTTGAGCTGGCCCTGGAAGGAGGCAACCAGCTTCTGTAGGCGGTTGGGCTGCGTCAGCAGGCTCCAGTCGGCCTTCAGGAGATCAATCGTATCCTTCTCGTCGGCGATCATCCGCTGGATCTTGTGCACTTCCGTCATCTGCTTTTCAGCATCGTGCTTGATTTTATAGGTGATGCCGGCCGCTGCGATCATCAGCCCGATCAATATGATGTCGAAGGTGCGCAGCATGGATCAGCTCCTCGCCGTTTCATGAAAATGCGGAAGATTGGGCAGGCCGTAGATCGAATGATCTTCAGCCAGCGGCGGGTTTTCGGTGCGGATGGCAGCACGCAGCTTGGCCGAGCGCGCACGCGGATTGCTTTCCGTCTCCGCCTCGGTCGGCGCAACCACGCCCTTGCCGATGGGGGTGAAGCTTGCCAGGCGCACCTGCACCTGCGGCAGATGGCGCGAACCGCCGCTCGAACCGGCGCGGTCATTGAAGAAGCGCTTGACGATGCGGTCCTCGAGCGAATGGAAGGTCACGACAACCAGGCGGCCGCCCGGCTTGAGCGCCCGCTCGGCCGCATGCAGCGCGCGAACGAGTTCGCCCAGTTCGTCATTGACGAAAATGCGCAGCGCCTGAAACACGCGCGTCGCCGGATGGATCGGAATCTTCGGATTGCGCCCGACCAGCGCCTCGATGGCATTGGCCAGATCGCGGGTGCGGTGAAACGGCTCGGTGGTGCGGCGCTTTTCGATCATGCGCGCGATGCGGCCCGCATGGCGCTCCTCGCCGAGGAAATTGAAGATGCGGGCAAGATCGCCCGTCTTGAGGCGGTTGACCACGTCGGCGGCACTTGGCCCTGAACTTGACATGCGCATGTCGAGCGGCCCGTCCTTCTGGAAGGAAAAGCCGCGCTCGGCCTCGTCGATCTGCATGGAGGACACGCCGATGTCCAGCACGATGCCGTCGGGAGCACCCAGCAATGCAACCTGATCCAGTGTCGAGAAAGTGCCCTGCACGAGCGTGAGGCGGCCCGCATGGGCCTTTTCCAGCGCCCGCCCGGCTTCGATAGCCGAGGGATCGCGGTCGATAGCCGTCACCGATGCGCCGGTATCGAGAATACGGCGGGTATAACCACCTGCACCGAACGTGCCGTCGATGATCAATTGACCGGGACCAGGCTTCAGTGCGGCGATGACTTCATCGAGCAGGACGGGTATGTGGCGCGCTTCATCCTGACCGCCCGCACCCGCCATCACCTGTTTCCTGTCTGATTGTCCAGATTTTCCAGCCGCCGCCGCTCCATCAGGCGTTGACGTACCTTTGCCCGATGCGTTTCGAACTGCTCCGGCTGCCACATCTGAAAATGCGTGTTCGCCCCCGCAAAGGTCACATCGGTCGTGATGCCCGTATGCTCGCGCAGGAAATCCGTCACCGTGATCCGTCCATCCGCGTCCAGCTTGAGAAAGCCGCCATCCGCATGCAGGTAGAAAGACATATCGTCTGCCATTTCGGCGAAGGGATCCTCGCTCTCCAGCCGCTTGTCGAAGCGCGTCAGCAGATCCGGTCCGCCCGCATCGAGGGCAGGAAGATGCAGGGAGCGCAGGGCGTACAGTTCCGTGTGGCCGGCCTGCTGGATGATCGAACGGAAATGCGCCGGTACGGAAACCCGTCCCTTCGCATCGATCCTGTTCGTTACATGTCCGAGGAACCGGTTCAAAACGCAACACCGCCGTTTCCGCCACGAAGGCCTGTTTCATTTCTACCCCTGCTCCACCCCTGGGAGCCCCATCAATAGCCGCGGAAGCATTGGCCGAACGGGCCGAATGCAAGCCCTGGCATGCCAAATCCAATGTCGGGAAACACCGTGTCGACTGAACGCTACTGATGAAACCAATCGATATCATGGGGTACTATGGGCGTCAATGGGATTAGAGAACACATGGTGGGAGCAAGCCTGCAATCAGACGCACTTCCGGCGATTCTGAATTTATGGCTCATTAAGCTTAATGAACGGTTAGGAAACCGGTTGGGCGGTATGATTGAAGCCTTTGCGGAGGCGTCGTGCGTGGTTCGACAAGCTCACCACGAGGGAAGTGATTTGGTGACAAGCCCAATCGGAAAGATCGCAGAACTTGGCTTCCTGCAATCCTCATCTTTCCTCATGGTGAGCTTGTCGAACCACGCACGATGCATCTGCAGTCGCGGGCAACCGTAAGAAGGATGAAGTGTCAGCTGGCCTGTAAGCCGGGTTCTGTATGGCCGGACTTGCGTCCGGCGCGGCAGCCATTCATCTTGGACGGATGTTGCCATCCGCCTCCTGCAACCTACCCGGACGACTGACCGGAAACTGATCGCCAGGCTTTCGCCTGACACGCCGTCCCTATTCGGTTTTGCTCCCGGTGGGGTTTACCTTGCCGTTCCTGTTACCAGCAACGCGGTGGGCTCTTACCCCACCCTTTCACCCTTACCCCGTCATTCCTTGCGCCCAACCGGCAATGATCCGGCGCAACGAAAGACGGGGCGGTTTCCTTTCTGTGGCACTTTCCCTGGGGTCGCCCCCGCCGGACGTTATCCGGCACCGTGTTTCCCTGGAGCCCGGACTTTCCTCACGTGCCGCCTTTCGGCTTTTGACACGCGCGGCTGCCCGGCCAGCTGACGAAGCGTATAAAAGGGTTTCGCAGCAAAAACGCAAATGAAAAAGGCCGGATTGGTTATCCGGCCTTCATCTTTGTAACGATCTCCAACGGTTTTAGTTGGAAGCCATTTCCATTTTCACCTTGGCGCAGTAGTTGGCCGAGACCGGATTCATGCGCGTTGCGCCATGACCGGCATTGTAGCGCAGGATGGTGCCGCAGGTCGTGCCGTTGCCGAGCTTGTGCGCCCCGGCAAGATACTTCATGCCCCAGCGGATATTGGTTTCGGGATTATAGAGCGCCTGGCGGCTACCGGTATAGCCAAGGCCGCGCGCCGTTTCGAGCTTGATCTGCATCAGGCCGATTTCGCCGGCGCTGCCGGTCATGTCGGCGCGGTAGTTGCTTTCCACCCGGACCACGGCATTGGCGAGGGAGGCCGGGACGCCGTAGGACGCGGCGTAGGAATTGATGATCGTCGTATATTTCATCGATCCGGCGGCCGATGGGATGCTGCCCGTTGTCATCGTGTCGACATTGGCGAGATTCCTGTGGCGCACCTTGGTTCTGAGCCGGACCTTGGTTTCGACAACCGGACGCTTGGATGACGCCAGGGTCTTTTTGCTGGCATGGGCCTTTACGACGCTCTTTTTACCCTTGCTTGCTGCCTGGACAGTCTTGGCGGATTTCCCGCCTTCTTTATCCTTTTCCGCTGCGGCCCGCTTGGCCTTGAGGTAGTCCATCAGGTTTGTCGGCTCTGCCGGACTGCTGTATGCTGAATTTGCGCCAAAGAAGGCCGTCGCCCCAACAAGGGCGAGAATCATACCAAATTTTTTTGTCATCGTTTTCCGTCTAAATCGCTTGGGCAATACGAGCGCACTGCCGGACCCCGTTCCGCGCCAAAAATCTAAAAGGGCATTACCGGAACAATGTCCAAGGATGTGACGGTCCAATGCAGCCGAATATGGGTCGGCCAAATAACAAAGTGTAACACATTGAAATATATAGGTTGCAGTGCACAAATAAACGCCGGGAAAGCGTTTTTTTACAGAGAGTTAAGCATGAAGCGCGGGAAGTGCGGAAAGTACCCGGTGCAGGGTTTCGATGGTTGACATGTCGGCGACTCCGTCGACTTTTTCCGGGCGAAAGTGGCGCTGGAACGCTAAAATGCCTAATTCTGTCGACCGTCCGAACACACTGTCGATCGGCACATCATAGCCGTAGAGCGCCAGCATGCTCTGCAAAGCCTCGACCGGCTGACCCTGGTCGCCGAGGGAAAAGAAGCGTCCGCCGCGAACCGGCGATGGCTGTACCCAGTGCCCCACGCCAGCATTGTAGAGGATCGGCCACGGGAATTTTTCACCCGGATCGATCTTGCGTGCGGGCGCGATATCAGAGTGGGCAAGCACGTTTTCCGGGCGCATCTTGTGGCGTGACACAATCCCCTTGCACAGGTCAATCACCGCGTCGATCTGCGCATCGCCGAAATCGGGGAAATTCAGCAGCGGTCCGCCATTGACGATCTCGATGCCGATGGAGCGGGAATTGATATCCGTCTCGCCCTTCCAGGAGCTTTGTCCGGCATGCCAGGCGCGCTGGCTTTCCGGCACGAGCTGAACGACGCGCCCGTCCTCGTGCACGACGTAGTGGGCGGAAACTTCGCTTTGCGGATTGGTCAGCCAGCCCTCGGCCGCCTCCCCGGTTTCCATGCCGGTATAATGCAGGACGAGATAGGACGGATGCTTGCCGTCCTTGCGCGGGCCAAAATTCGGTGAGGGATGCACTTCCGCGCGTAAATGGTCCGGTTTAAACGCGTTCATATGCCTTCAAATCTTTTTCGACTTTTTCCCAGGCCGCATTGATAGCGGCAATGCGCTGATTGGCAATAGCGACGAATTCCTCCGGCACGCCGCGGGCAATCAGCATGTCCGGATGATTTTCCCGCACCAGCGCCCTGTAGCGCTTGCGGGCGTCTTCGAAACTGACATCCCGCGCCAGACCGAGAACCACAAACGGGTCCGCCTGTCCCCGCCCGACATGCCGTGCCAGAATGCTGTCGAACTGGTCTTCATCGAGCGCGAAAATCTCGGCGACCGTGCCCAAGAAGATCAGTTCCTTGTCATGCAGCGAGCCGTCAGCCTTGGCGATGTGGAAAAGGCCGTCGAGAATATCTTCCAGCATCTTGCAGTTCGGCTTGCCGGTGCCGCACAGGGAGGCCAGTTGCGCCGCATAGGTCTCGTAACCCGCCACATCCTGCTTGGCGAGATTGTAAAGCCGGGTCACCTGATCCTGGTAGCGCGGCGGAACATGGAAAATCTCGTGAAATGCCTTGACCTCGACTTCGGTGACGACACCGTCAGCCTTGGCCATTTTGGCCGAGAGCGCAATCATGGCGATGGAGAATGCGACACGCCTGCGGGTTTCGGGGTCTCCCTCGAAGGCCGTGCGCACGGCTTCGATGATGCTGGAGAAAGCATCGATGGCAGTGCTGGTAATGAAGTCGCTGATACGGCGCCAGATTGACATGGTACTGTTTTATTCAAATTCTTTCGCAATTGCGAGAGCCATCTGGAACAAGCCGGGCAGACCGGTTGCCGCACCTGTCAAAATGGAATGGCCGGCGCGAAGCCGGCCATTCTTATCGGGGATAGCGGCTCTTACTGAACGCCGAGCGTGTCCTTCATGACTTTTTCTGCAGCATCCGCGGCGGCCTTGATCTGGTCGGCCGTCTGGCCGGCAGCCTTGGCCGCATCTTCGGCAGCCTTGCGGGCGGTGGCGACAGCAGCCTGTTTCTGCTCAGCCGTCATGGTCGCAGCCTGCTCTTTCAGCTTCTTCAGAGTATCCGCCGCATTCATCGGCGCTGCTGGCGCTGCGGGTGCCGCCGGAGCCTGCGTTGTGGACGGCGTTGCCGGAGCGGCAGGCTTGGCCGGTGTTGCAGCAGGCTGTTCGGTCGCTGCCGGAGCCTTCTTTTCCTCTTCCTTCTTGCCGCAAGCGGTCAGTGCAAGAAGCGAAACCATACCAAGTGAAATAAGTAGTTTGCTGTTCATGGGTATACCCTCTCCGTTTCAACCAAATACGTCCCTCACGCAGTTATCTTACCTCAATTGAGGCAAAGTTGGGTCTTGTTTTAAAGTTCGGTTAACTTTTCATCGGAGAGCCGCAAAATGGGCAGTAATCCCGGCGTTTCCGGTGGGTTGTGCCAAGCCTGTTCTTTTGCAAAACTTGCCCTATCCGATCCCACGCCAGCAGAGTGCCCCGCATGTCTCCTACCCCTTTGATTCGTGTCCTGACGGCGCACGATGCCGCCGCCTTCCAGGCCCTGCGCCTGCATGGCCTTCAGAGCACACCGGAAAGTTTCGGCTCGAGCTACGAGGATGAGGTCGGCCGCACGCCTGCCGAGATTGAGCGCATGCTCGACGGCAGGCCCAATGCCGTGTTCGGTGCCTTTGCCGGGACCGAACTGGTCGGCATGGCCGGCTTCGCGACGACGGCCAAGGTCAAACAGAAGCACAAGGGCCTCTTGTGGGGCGTTTTCGTTCATGCGGACTGGCGCGGCCACGATCTTGGCAGGAAGCTGACCATGGCGGTCATCGGCCATGCCCGGGATCACGTCGACACGCTGCACGCAACGGTCATGGCAGCCAATCTACCCGCCCGCACGCTCTATCTCGGATTGGGCTTCACGGTTTTCGGCTTTGAAAAGGATGCCCTGCGTATCGACAGCCAATCCTACGATGATGAATTGCTGCGGCTCGATTTGCGCTGATACCGCAGGCAAAAATCGTCACGCCATCTTGAAAATGAAACGGATTGGGTTTATATCGCCAGATAATAATTAGCACACTACTTATTGTCTGGCTATGATATGACCCCGATGACGCCCCGCGATACCTATATTGACGAGCTTTCGAAAGTCAGCCGCAAGATCCGCACATTGTTCGATGCGCGGGTCAAGCAGCGCGGTCTTACCTTTGCGCGCGCCCGGACCATGATGCTGCTCGACCGCATGGAAATCCTCAGCCAGAAGGATCTGGCGGAGGAATTGGAAATCGAAACGCCCACCATGGTGCGGCTGCTCGACGGCCTGGAAAAACAGGGCTTTATCGAGCGGCGCTCCGTGGACGGCGACCGCCGCGCCAAGCAGATCGTCATGACGCCGCTGGGTGCGGAACTGGCCAGCGAGGTCAGCCAGCTGGCGCAGGAATTGCGCGCAGAGTTTCTGAATGGCGTGGACGAGACGGCACTTGTTGCCGGACTTGAGGTCATGCGTGCCATCAACCGCAACATCGGCGACATGGACAAGGATCAGAACGGATGATCCGCGAGGCAGAATTCGTCGGGTATGACCCGCTGAAGCTGCAACCGGAACCGCCGGAGGAAGCGGTGCTGCCCGCTGCAACGCCGCCGGCCCCGCCACCCGCCATCAGCCCCTACCGCTCCGCCATCTATATCGCCGCCTCGACGCTGCTCTCCCTCACGCAAGGGCTGGGCATGAACCTCATCGCCACCAATGTGGCGCAAATCCAGGGTTATCTCGGCGCAACGAATACCGAAACCACCTGGCTGATCGCCGCCTATATGGCGCCGAATGTCAGCCTTTCCGTCGCACTGATCAAAATCCGCAACCAGTATGGCTTGCGCAACTTTGCCGAACTGAGCATTGCCGGTTTCGTTCTCGTTTCGCTGATGCACCTGTTCGTCACCGACCTGCAATCGGCCATCATCATCCGCTTTTTCAGCGGCGTTGCCGCATCGCCCATGTCGAGCCTCGCCTTCCTCTACATGCTGGAGGCCTTTCCGCCGGCGCGCAAACTCACCGTCGCCGTGTGCCTCGTCCTCACCAACATCTCGCTCGCCTCGCCGCTCGCCCGGCTGCTGTCGCCCACCCTTTTGGAATTCGGCCAATGGCAAGGTCTCTACATGTTCGAGATATCGCTTGCCTTCATCGCCTTCGCCACGATCTACCTGCTGCCGCTCACGCCCGTGCCGCGCGCCAAGGTCATCGAAAAGCTCGACATTGTAAGCTATCTGCTGATCGCCATCGGCTTTGGCTGTACCGCCGTCGTGCTCGTGACCGGGCGGCTCTACTGGTGGGCGGAAGTGCCATGGCTCGGCATTCTTCTCGCCATTGCCGTCATCACGGTCACCACGGCGGTCGTCATCGAACTCAACCGGGAAAAGCCCCTGCTCGACATCCGCTGGATCGCCAGCCGGGAAATGCTGCATCTGGCGGGGACGATCCTGCTGTTCCGGCTGATCGTTTCCGAGCAATCCACCGTCGCCACCAATTTCTTCCAGAACCTCGGTTTGCTGAACGAGCAGATCGCCGCGCTCTATGGGGTGATGATGGTGTCGATGATCGTAGCAGGCCTGTGCTGCGCCGCGGTGATGAAGCCGGAACGCGGCCCGGCCATCCACGCGGTGGCGCTGGTCTTCCTGATCGTCGGTTCCTACATGGACAGCCAGGCGACAAACCTGACGCGCCCCGACAACATGTATCTGAGCCAGGCGCTGATCGCGGCGGCCACGGCTATCTTCCTGCCGCCCGCCATGTCGGCCGGCCTTACCTCCGCCCTGAAACGGGGCCCGAGCTATATCCTCAATTTCATCATCGTATTCCTGGCGACGCAAAGCCTCGGCGGATTGCTCGGAACCGCTGTCTTCGGCAGCTTCGTCACGATCCGCGAGAAATTCCACTCCAACGTGCTGGCCGAACATATCGTCCTGTCCGACCCGCTCGTCGCCCAGCGTGTCACGCAACTGGCGAACGGCTATGGCCGGGTCATCACCGACAAGGCACTGCTCAATGCCGAAGGGATCGCGCTCCTGTCGCTGCAGACGACGCGTGAAGCCAATATCCTTGCCTATAACGACGCATTCTTCCTCATTGCGGCGATCTCGTTCTTTGCCCTCGTCGCCCTTCTCACCCATGTCGGCTTTCGCTATGCCGCCGGAAAATTCATGGCTCCGCGCGTGACCGGCGAAACCGCCCAACCAAGTTCATAAGATCATGTCCCGATTGCTCCGCAACACCGCCACCCTCACCGCCATTCTTCTCGGCCTGCTCGGCCTTGTGCTGGTTCTCTATGCATGGCGGCTGCCGCCCTTCAACAGCAATGTCGAGATCACCGAGAATGCCTATGTCAAAGGCTACGTAACCCTCATCAGCCCGCAGCTCAGCGGATACATCGTCGACGTGCCGGTGCAGGACTATCAGCAGGTCAAGGAAGGACAGCTGCTGGTACGGATCGATGACCGCATCTATGCGCAGAAGCTCGAACAGGCCAAGGCGACACTGGCAAGCCAGCAGGCAGCCCTCAGCAATTCGACCCAGTTGGAACGGGCGGCGGAAGCGCGTATCGGTTCCAGCCAGGCACAGCTCGACAGTGCCAATTCGGGCCTGCGGCGCACGCAGGCCAACTGGGCCCGCATCGAACCGCTTGCCATCAAGGGCGTCATGACGAAGAGCGATGCCGATCAGGCTGAAACCGCACTGGAACAGGCACAGTCGGCGGTCACCCAGGCGCAGGCCGCGCTGGAAGTTTCCAAGCAGGACCTGGAGACCATCAAGGTGAGCCGCGGCTCGCTGGAAGCCGCCGTCAGCGGGGCCGTGGCAGCCGTCAATCTCGCCGAGATCGACATGACCAACACAAAAGTCCTCGCACCGCGCGACGGTACGGTTGGCGAAGTGGGTGCGAAACTCGGGCAGTACGTGACCGCAGGAACGCAGCTGATGGCCGTGGTGCCGCCGGATGTCTGGATCATCGCCAACTTCAAGGAAACTCAGCTCAGCGATATCAGGATCGGCCAGCCCGTGACGTTCACGGTGGACGCACTCAATCGCAAGCGCCTGAACGGCCATGTCGAGCGCTTCGCGCCGGCCACCGGCTCGGAATTCAGCGTGCTCAAGCCCGACAATGCGACCGGCAATTTCACCAAGGTTGCCCAGCGCATTTCCGTGCGCATCTCCGTCGATCCCGGCCAGGACCTGGCGCAGTATCTGGCGCCCGGCATGTCGGTCGTGGTGCGAACCGAGCTGGAAAAATAGGTTTGCGCGGTGTTTTTTTCCGATGCCACGGGGGTTTAGCCGCATAAGCTGAATCAATCCGGCAGGGATGTGATTCAAAACCGTCACGGCTTTGTTACATCGAGATGTTAGGCGGAGAGGAATTTCCAACAAAGGGGATTCGATCCAATGCCGTTTGCGAAACAGCCCGACAGCGCCACGGCGCCGCGGCATGAAAAAGTTCAGAACGCCGTACGCCAGAACAGGCTCCTGTCAAAAGCCGGACTTTCCGAACGGCTGTTTGCCCATGTCTTCAAGGGCCTCGTCTATCCCCAGATATGGGAAGACCCGGAGGTCGACATGGAGGCGCTGCAGATCCATTCCGGCCATCGGATCGTTACCATCGCGTCGGGCGGTTGCAATGCCATGTCGTACCTGACCGCCGATCCCGCCAGCGTCGAGGCGGTCGATCTGAACACGGCCCACGTGGCGTTCAATCGCCTGAAACTCGCCGCCGTCACCCGCCTGCCCAACTACGATGCCTTCTATCGCTTCTACGGAACGGCGGATGACAAGGCGAACCTTGCCGCCTATGAACGCTTCATCCAGCCGCATCTCGACGGCACCAGCCGCGCCTATTGGGAAAAGCGGATGCTGTCCGGCCGCCGGCGCATCACCATCTTTTCGCGTGACCTCTACCGGCATGGCCTGCTCGGACTGTTCATCGGCATGGGCCACCGCGTCGCCAGGCTCTACGGCATCGACCCCCGCGACATCCTCAAGGCAGCGACGATCGAAGAGCAGCGCGCCTATTTCGACAGCGCCCTCGCCCCGCTTTTCGACAAGCGGATGGTGCGCTGGGCAACCAAGCGCAAATCCTCGCTGTTCGGCCTTGGCATCCCGCCGCAGCAGTATGATGCACTGGCAACGGCAGGCGACGGCAACATGGCGCTGGTGCTGCGCCGCCGCCTGGAAAAACTCGCCTGCGGCTTCCCGCTGTCGGAAAACTATTTCGCGTGGCAGGCCTTCGGGCGCGGTTACAGCGACAATGCCGAAACCGGCCCGCTGCCGCCCTATCTCTCGCGCAACAATTTCGAGAACGTGCGCGACCGCGCCGAGCGCATGAGCGTCGTCAACGCATCGTTGACGGAGTTCCTCGCGGCCAAGCCCGCAGGTTCCGTCGACCGCTTCATCCTGCTCGACGCGCAGGACTGGATGAACGACAAGCAGCTGAACGAACTCTGGCATGAAATCACCCGCACGGCCGCTGCCGGCGCGCGCGTCATTTTCCGCACCGCGGCCGAGCCCACCATCCTGCCGGGCCGCATCGACGACGCCCTGCTTGCGCGCTGGGATTACCGGGAGGAACAGTCTCTCGACCTGCATGCCCGCGACCGGTCGTCCATCTATGGCGGCTTCCATCTCTATCTGCTCAAGGATTGATACCGATGTTTGCCAAGATCGAACATGGACCGCTGATGGATCGCGTCTACCGGCACCAGCGCCACTTTTATGACGCCACGCGCAAATACTATCTGCTCGGACGCGATCCGATGATCGCAGGCCTGATGCCGCCGGCCAATGGCAGCATCCTGGAGATCGGCTGCGGTACCGGGCGCAATCTGGTCATGGCCGGAGCCGCCTATCCCACGACAAAGCTCTATGGCATCGACATTTCCAATGAGATGCTGACGACAGCCCGCAAGAAGGTGATGGCTGCCGGCCTGGGCGAGCGCACCGAACTTGCCTATGCCGATGCGGCGAAATTCGATCCGTCCGCCCTGTTCGGCCGCGCCCAGTTTGACCGGATTTTCATCTCCTATGCGGTGTCGATGATCCCGCAGTGGGAAAGCGTCATGCGCGAAGCGGTCAACCATCTGGCTCCCGGCGGCCAGCTGCACATCGTTGATTTCGGCGATCTCGCGGACTTGCCCGGAGCCGCGAAAACCGCCCTCTACAAATGGCTCGAATGGTATCACGTCACGCCGCGCAACAACCTGTTCGAGGTTGCGCAGGACATCGCAGCCGCCACCGGCGCGCACGCCGAAGCACAACGGCTCTATCGCGGCTTTGCCTGGATTTCGATCATCAGCCGCCCGGGCTGAGGCAATCATCCCGCCGTGCGTGGTTCGACAAGCTCACCATGAGGGAGATTGAGGATTGCAGGGAGCCATATTCTGCAACTTATCAGATTGGCACTGCCGCCAAACCACCTCCCTCATGGTGAGCTTGTCGAACCACGCACAACAGGATTGTCCCCCTATTTGCAGAGATCGCCCTTGGCGACAACCGAGCTTGGCGCAGCGAGGCAGTAGAGCTTGGTGATATTGGAGGACGTGCGCTCGCCGAGCGGATTAGGGTCCAGTTCATCGCCGCTTTGCGATTGCAGCAGCTCGCAATCGCTGCGCAGCAGGCACATTACCGGGATACGCGCCATCGCCGTCGCTGTCTTGAACATGCCGCGCCTGCCGTCCATGGCACCTGTATTGTGCACGCGGTACCACTGGTGCGTGCGGGAAATGCGGTAGAACGAACGCGGGTTCGAGAGGATGGCGAGCCGCGACAACAGGTCGTTATCGGCGAAAAGATCGACGACCTGCCCGTCATAGGGCTCGGTCAGCCGGAAATTATTCGATACGAACGTCGAATTGAAGACAATCGCCGCCGTGCACGGAAACGCCGCAGCCATGTGCCGGGCAAGGCCTCCGCCCAGTTCATGCCCAACGGCGATATAATCGATGGGCAAGCCGTCCGAATTCTTCTGCGCCTCGGCCCTGACCTTGGCAAACTCCTGGCGTGCGGTGCGGTACTGATCCCATGGGTTGATGATCTGGGTGAAATAGCTCAGCTCGCTGATGAACCCCGGAATGCTCGCCAGACCGTCGGCACCGCGGAACACGATCATGTAGGACATGCGGTCCGAACTGCGGCGGCGATAGACTTCCGCGTAAAATCCGCCTGCCCTGGCGATGGGGTCGCCAAACGGCTCCCAGCCGAAATATTCGGTCTTCAGGTCAAAATGATGCCGGGCAATCGGCTTGTAAACGTTCGACGCATAGGCGGCATAGACACCGAAGTAATCCGAAATCAGCTCGTTGTTGTAGCCGGGATAGCCGCGGTAGTTCTTCCAGAAGCTCGGCACCGTGGGACGAACGCAGTTTTCCGCATGGCTGTTGCCGATCCCCAGCTCCGGCCGGTCGATCGTCACCCATGCAGCCACCGTCGCATTGGCAAGGCCAATGACGCAGATGACAAGTACAGCCCAGCCAATTTTCCTGATCATACGCTTCCCCGGATCGGTCAAATGGCCGTGCTGCCAGAACGTTTGCCGCCTGTTATATCAAACACGAAGATGTGACCCATCATACCCCGCAACTCTCATACAGATATCACATTGAAAAATCATGACAAAGGAAAGGCATACTACCATCAACCATAATCTCCGCCGGTCATGATCTGTTAAGCATAATGCCGCATGAGTGGAAAAATAAGGAATGCCCCTTCACGATTCGAGTACGGACCGCCATTGATGAAGCGACTTGCTGCTGGATTATTGACCCTTCTTCTCGCCGGTTGCACGACGGTCGACTACGATTTTTCCGATGCAAAGAAGCGGGCCTCGCCTGCCCCGCTGCAACAGATCGCAGCGCCCGCGGGCAAGATCAATGCGCCGCGTTTCAACGACAGCAATCCGCATGACTGGAAAGGCAGAACGCCCTGGCACTACCCGGTGCACGGAACGGACGTCTCCAAATACCAATCGACCATCGATTGGGCGGCCGTGCGCGGCAATCGCATCTCGTTTGTCTTCATCAAGGCCACGGAAGGGGCGGACCGGGTCGATGACCGCCTCGCCGACAACTGGCAGGCCGCACGCGCCGCAGGCATTCCGCGCGGCGCCTACCACTTCTACTATTTCTGCCGTACCGCCAAGGAACAGGCGCAGTGGTTCATCCGCAACGTGCCGAACGATCCCGGAGCCTTGCCGCCGGTGCTCGACATGGAATGGAACGCCGCATCGCCGACGTGCAAGCTGCGCCCCAATGCGGCGGTGGTGCGCAGCGAAATGCGCGTCTTCATCGACATTCTCGAACGCCATTACGGCAAGCGGCCGATCATCTACACCACCGTCGACTTCTTCGACGACAACGACCTGCGGCAACTGGCCGGCTATCCGTTCTGGTTGCGCTCGGTTGCAGGTCATCCCGATGAAAAATACGGGCCGCATCCCTGGACGTTCTGGCAGTATACCGGAACCGGCTCCATCCCCGGCATTCGCGGCGATGCGGATATCAATGTGTTTGCCGGTGACGAAACCGCCTGGAAGCAGTGGCTTGTGCGCAACAAGGTGCGATAAAGTCACACCGGACCTCTTCTCGCAATTCTGTGACTTCACGAGGGGGACATAATCGTGCATTAGCAGGACAAGCTCGCGCGCCTGCTGGCGCCCCCTGTTACCAACGAGATTTCCCTGATGAACAAACTATCGATTGCTCTTGCCGCCGCACTCCTTTCTGCGACAAGTTCTGCTTATGCACTGGACCAGATCAACCACCAGCAACCGGCAGCTGTAAAACCTGCCTGCGGCGGCGAGATGGAACCCTGGTTCAACGGCCTTATCGCCGAAGCAAAAGCGGCAGGCGTGACCGACAAGGGCCTCGGCGAACTTCTCAAGGCATCGCTTGACGACAAGGTTCTGCAGCGTGATCGCGCCCAGGGCGTATTCAGCCAGACCTTCCTGACATTCTCGACCCGCATGGTGTCGGATTACCGCCTCAAGCAGGGCGCAGCCAACCTGAAGAAATATGCCGACACCTTTGCCAGGGCAGAATCCGAATATGGCGTGCCGGGCCCGGTGATTGCCGCCTTCTGGGGGCTGGAAACCGATTTCGGCGCGGTACAGGGCGATTTTGACACGCTGAACGCGCTGCTCACCCTCTCCTTCGATTGCCGCCGTCCGGAGCTGTTCCGGCCGCAGCTGATCGCCTTGCTCAAGCTGTTCGACAAGGGCGTGGTCGATTCCAAGACGACCGGCGCATGGGCGGGCGAGATCGGCCAGATGCAGATGTTGCCGACCGATTATCTGGAGCGTGGCGTCGATGGCGACGGGGACGGCAAGGTCGACCTCAAGAACAGCGCGCCGGACGCCATCATGACGGCGGCCCGCGTGCTGCACGATCTCGGCTGGCGCAAGGGCGAGCCCTGGCTGGAGGAAGTCAAGCTGACCCGGGATCTGCCTTGGGAAAACGCATTGCGGACAAACCGCCTCCCCCATTCCAAATGGGCCGAATGGGGTGTGATGGGCATGAAGGGACCGCTCGGTCCCGACAATGGCGATGCATCCCTCCTGCTGCCGATGGGCCGCAAGGGACCGGCATTCCTGTCCTATGCCAATTTCGACGTTTTCGTCGAATGGAACAAGTCCATCATCTACGCGACAACTGCCGCCTATTTCGCCGCGCGCCTTGCCGGTGCCGGTCCGCTTGAGCCGACCACGCCGGAGACGGGCCTCACGCAGGAACAGATGAAGGAACTGCAGACCAAGCTCGCCGCCCGCGGCCACGATATGGGCCCGAAGATTGACGGCGTGTTCGGCATCCTGACCCGCGATGCCGTGCGCGACGAACAGATGCGCCTCGGCCTGCCCGCTGACGCCTGGCCCACCCCGGAATTGCTCAGCAAGCTCTAAGTCCTCCCAGTAGGGCCCCTTGAGATTAACACCCAAGGGGCTCAAGACGACTAGTCAAGATTATCGGCTTTCGTCGTAGGATTTCCCGTACCGATATGATCGGCAAGCTGTCGTGCACTGAAACCATATGTGCCGCTCGCATCAACTTCCGGCAGCATACCCCTGTTCCAAGCAATCCACTGGTCAAACAGGCTTTTGAATTTATCAGGATATCTGCTCTGTAAGTTTGCGCGTTCCAGCGGATCATCGACAACGTTAAACAGATAGGTATTGTCGAGTATTTTGAGATATTTGTAATCTCCAATACGCGCTGCGCGCTGCTTATTGCCTTTATAGCGCCAGAAAACGCTGCGCTCGATGGGAACAGCGCCAGCATTCACCAGACCCGGCAGCAAGGATATTCCATCCGGGGGATAGGACGGGTCGGTAATACCACCCGCCGCTTCCAGCAATGTCGGCAGCCAATCCATACTCAGGGAGACCTGATTGGAAGTGCGGCCTCCCGCTATTCTTGAGGGCCAGCTGATAATCGACGGAATCCTTATCCCGCCTTCCAGCAACTCGGACTTCTTTCCGGAAAACGGCCATGTATCCGAAAACCTCTCACCGCCATTATCACTGGTAAAAATAACGATGGTGTTTTCCGCAAGGTTGTTATCCTGAAGTGCCTGCAGAACCTGTCCCACCTGATAGTCCATCCGCTCAACGATCTCGCGATATGTTTCCTGCGTCCCCGCATCGAAGCTAGCCAGACCAAGGCGATTTGCTTTCAGTCGTGCCGATTCTTTTTTCCCCTCCTCGCCCGGAACCTCCCAGGGCCAATGGGGTGCGTTGAAATGAAGGCTGACGAAGAACGGCGATTCACAGTTTTTGTATTCTTTGATTGTCTTGACGGCCTGATCACCAAGCAGATCCGTCAGATACCCTGCTCTTTCCACCTCAACGTCATCCTCCCATAAATCCGGTCCTCCGGCTTCATGCGAATAATAATCGAGGGCACCGCCCGTGAACCCGAAGAAATGATCATAACCACTCTTGAGCGGCCAGTATTTCGGGAAAGCGCCCAGATGCCATTTCCCGATCAGGGTCGTTTTATAGCCAACCTTCTTCAGCAGCGATGGCAGGGTGGGATGCTCAGGCGGAAGACCGACATCCCGTCCGGCCAGAGGCTCTTCCAGCCCAAGCGGCAGACGATACTGATATCTGCCGGTTATCAGTGCCGTTCGTGTCGCCGAACACACAGCCGAATTGGCATAGGCCTGCAGAAAACGAACCCCCTTTTGGGCTATGGAATCAATATGCGGTGTGCGTATTGACCGGTGCCCGTAGGATGACAGATCAGCATAGCCAAGATCATCCGCCACTATGAATAGAATATTGGGTTTCTTATCCAAACTGGCTTGGGCTTGTTGCCCTCCCGCCGTCGCCAGAACCGCACCAACGGCAGCACTCTTCAACAAGGCACGCCTTGTCAGACCATTCCTTTGCATAACTGCAATATCCTCATTGAAAATAACATTTAAAAAACAATGCCATCTTCAACGATAAGCCAGCACGCTTCGAGAGAGAAATCGCCTCCCAAAGCGCAGTTTTTGGAAAAACAATACTAAAATGAGGGCATCATTCCACGCGCGCCATTGTTTCCAGTGAAGCAAAACCCTCCGGCCGCTCGCCCTCGTCGAACGGCGTTTCCACCTCGACGAACGTATCGGGGTAGAAACCGTTGAAACGGGTGCGCAGCGACAGGGAATAGGCGCCGATATTGCCGATTTCG
Organism: Phyllobacterium sp. NPDC097923; assembly: GCF_044760925.1. Taxonomy (NCBI): domain Bacteria; kingdom Pseudomonadati; phylum Pseudomonadota; class Alphaproteobacteria; order Hyphomicrobiales; family Phyllobacteriaceae; genus Phyllobacterium; species Phyllobacterium sp. NPDC097923. The sequence goes on from NZ_JBIWBL010000001.1 coordinate 2,365,535, forward strand.
ATCCAGTCGCCGGTGGCGACCGTCTCCGGCAGCCAGAATGGCCGTGACAGGATGTCGACGGAATCGCAGGTTGCGCCGCAAACGCGGAACGGCACGATGTCCCGGACATTGCCACTGCGATGCTTGTGCGCGGGGTCGGGTATGAACCGCGCCGGCAGGGTGATCTTGCCGGTCCACGAATCCGACAGTGACGCCCAGATGCCGTCATTGATGTAAAGCCGCCTGCCCTTGCGCAGGAGCACGCGCACGATCAGCGAAAAGGCGCGCGCCACGATCACCCGGCCCGGCTCCGCCACCAGCGGCAGATCGTCAAACCCCCATTCCTTGATGTCGCCGCGCAGGCGCGACATCAATTGCCCGAGCGACGGCATCTCCACATGCTTGCGCTTGGGATCATGGCCGTATTCGGCCGGGAAACCGCCACCGACGTCGAGCCCGGCCAGCGGCACGCCCGCACGGTTGCGCACCCAGTCGGCCGACCGCAGGGCGCGTTCATAGGTATCGGGATCCTCGATCTGGCTGCCGACATGGAAGCAGATGCCGACCTTGTAGCCGATCTTGTGCAGCCGCTGCAGAAGCTCGACCGCATGGGCCGGTGTTGCACCGAATTTCTTGGACAGTTCATAGGCCGCATGGCCCTTGGTCTGCAGCCGCACGTAAAGGGTGATGCTGCCCGGATCGATATCGAGCGCACGCACGATGCGCGTTATCTTGGCGATCTCGTCCTCGTGGTCGACGGCCAGGATGCGGATGCCATAGGTTTCAAGCGCAAGGCGGATATCCGACTGGGCCTTGATGGGATGCATGTAGAGCATATGCGCATTCGGGGCGACCTTGCGTACCGCGGCGAACTCGCCCGGCGATGCCACATCGAATGTGTTGATGCCGTTGCGCGCCAGCGTTTCCAGGACCAGATTTTCGCCATTGGTCTTGACCGCATAGGCAGTCTCGCCGGGAAACATCTGCATGAACTGGTGCGCGTCTTCGACCAGCACATCCGGCCGAAAGCAATAGACGGGTTGATCGGGCCGCAGGGTAAGTGCTGCATCGCGGGCCGTGGCGAATCGTTGCATCTTGATCTTCTGCTCCATGCATAACTCTTAGCAAGAGCAGATGACGGACGAAAGTCGCTTTCTCCATGCAAGAAACGGGTGGCAATTTACCGGCGCGCGCCTAGAAATATCCGGTGCAGATCCGAATCGGGGGATTATCCGTGGCCGTAAACCAGACAACATCAGCCAATCCGCTTGCCATGACCGGTTTTGTCTGGCTGCAACTGCTGCTGCTGGGAGCCATATGGGGCGGTTCGTTCTTCTTCGCCAAAATCGCGGTGCACGTGATTCCGCCGCTGACGCTCGTGCTGTTTCGCGTCGCCATCGCCGCCGTTGCCCTGCACATCTATCTCCTCGCCCGCGGCATCCGGTTCTGGGATTATCGCCGGCACGCCCTCGGCTTTGCGGGACTGGGGCTCCTGAACAACGTCATTCCCTTTTCGCTGCTGTTCATCGGCCAGACGGCGCTCGGTGCCGGGCTGGAATCGATCCTCAACGCCACGACGCCGATCTGGACGGTGATCATCGCCACATTCCTTACCGTCGATGAAAAGATCAGCGCCAACAAGATCGCCGGTATCCTTCTCGGCGTCTTCGGCACGGTGGTGATGATCGGGCCCGGCGTGCTCTCCGGGTTGGGCGGACCGTTGTGGGCGGAAATCGCCGTGCTCACCGCCACCCTCTCCTATGCCTTCGCCAGCATTCTCGCCAAGCGGTTCAAGGGCATTCCGCCAACAGTGACGGCAACCGGCCAGATGACGGCCTCGACGCTGATCATGATCCCTGTCGTGCTTCTCTCCAGCGGCATGCCGGATTTTGCCGCACCCGATCAGGGCGTCTGGGCGGCCGTGTTCAGCCTCGGCCTGCTCTCCACCGCCTTCGCCTACATCCTGTTCTTCTCCATCGTCCGCGCCGGCGGCGCCACCAATGCCTCGCTGGTCACGCTGGTGGTTCCCGTCAGCGCGATCCTGCTTGGAACAGTTTTTCTCGGGGAGGAACTGGGTTTGAAGGATTTTGCCGGCATGGCGCTGATCGCCCTTGGCCTTCTGACCATTGACGGCAGGCTGCTCGCAGCGTTGCAAAAACCGCGAAAAAGATAGAGTTTTCAACAAATCCTAACGGGTACGGCTTGGCATTTCCCGGTCTGGATTGCGGCGCAACTGTGTCATAAATCGGTGAGAAAACACGCGCATCGCGTTTTGGTGCAATGCAAAAATAAACCAAATTCCCGGTCATTTTATCGTGAATTGACGATTTTTCATTCCTGTAAATGTGTTTCATTTCAGAAACTTACCATTGCAGAGCAAAAAATTTCTACAGATCATGTCACACCGCGGTAACATTTCCGCTTTTTCTGTGGCAATTTTCCGCTATGCTAAGACGGTTAACTGCAGGAGACAAACTATGGGACTTACGCGTTCGATGAACGTCCTCATGATCTGTGCAGCGTTCGCATTTATCGGTGCAATGGTCGTAGGACTCATACCCTGATTGAAAAAAAGAGCGCCGTGGAGATGGTCTCTGACCGTTAAGAAGGTGACAGACAAATTTGGATGGCCCGGTTGCAGCAACCGGGCCATTTCCAATTTAATGCTATTGCCCGATATCAGGCGGCGCCGGCCAATGCCGGTTCCAGCGGCGCGCTGGCAGGGCGGATGCCGATGAGATGGCAGATGGCGAAGGCAAGGTCGGCCCGGTTCATCGTGTAGAAATGGAAATCCTGAATGCCGCGCTCGACCAGATCGAGAACCTGCTCGGCAGCCACAGCCGATGAAACCAGCGCATGGGTCTGCGCATCGTTTTCCAGCCCCTCGAACCGCTCGGCCAGCCATGCGGGGATGTGAGTCCCGGCCTTCGAGCAGAAATTGGTGACCTGCGTGAAATTATGGATCGGCAGGATGCCTGGCAGGATCGGAATATAGATACCGGCGCGGCGGACCTTTTCGACATAACGCTCATAGAGATCGTTCTCGAAGAAGAACTGCGTGATCGCCCGCGTCGCGCCATTGTCGACCTTGCGCTTGAGCATGTCGATATCGGTGGCGAAATCCGGGCTTTCCGGATGCTTTTCCGGATAGGCGGAAACGGAAATGTCGAAATCGGCAAAGGCCTTCAGCCCGGCGACGAGATCGGCGCCGTTTTCATAACCGCCGGGTGTCGGCTTGTAATGGGCACCGACGCCGCCGGCCGGATCGCCGCGCAGGGCAACGAAGCGCTTCACGCCCATGGCCGCAAATTCGCGCACCACGGTATCAACCTCTTCCTTCGTCGCATCGACGCAGGTCAGGTGCGCGGCGGCGTTGACGTCCGTTTCGGTCAGGATACGCTTGATCGTGCGGGCCGTGCGCTCGCGGGTGGAACCGCCGGCGCCGTAGGTTACCGACACGAATTCGGGATTGAGCGGCGCAAGGCGCGTCACGGTTTCCCACAGGCGCTCTTCCATCACCTCGGTCTTCGGCGGGAAGAATTCAAAGGAAACCTTGATATTGGTTCCAAGGTCGGCACGGCGGGATTGGCGGAAAAAGCTCATCAGACACTCTCCGTTACGCGGGAGGTTAAAGCGGGATCAGCGATCAGCAGGCGTGGGTCGCGTGCCAACCACAGTTTGACGGTCAGTTTGTCTTTGTCTTTTGGTTCGAGTTCGATGCTGTTTTCCAGCGCCAGCCCGGCCTCGGTCAGCCAGTCACGCATCTGGTTGTCGTTGAAGCCAAGCCGTATATGCGCATGGCTGTCCCGCAGGAATTCAAGATCGTGCGGGGCGAAATCGACGATCAGCATGCGCCCGCCCGCACGCAAGGCGCGTGCGGCCTCGCGGATGGCCTCGGCAGGATTGTCGAGGAAGTGCAGCACCTGATGAACGGTCACCAGATCGAAGGACTCCCGGTCAACCGGCAGCGAATAGACATCGCCCTGGCGGACCTGCGCATTGGTGATGCCGGACCGATCAAGATTGGAGCGGGCAATGGTCAGCATGTCGCGATTGATATCGATGCCGACACCGCGCACGTAGAGCGGGGCAAACAGTTCGAGAAGACGGCCGGTGCCGGTGCCCACGTCAAGCATCGCCTGGAACGGTGTGCGCCCGATGATCTTCGTCAGCGCGGCTTCCACCGCGCCATCCGGCACATGCAGCGAACGGATAGCGTCCCAGCTGGTGGCATTGGCACTGAAATAGGCGGCGGCCCGCTCGCGGCGCTGCAGCTTCACCGAGCCGAGCCGCTCGATATCACGCTCCAGCAACGGATCGGACACATCAAGACGATCGAGCAGGATCCGGGCGATATCGCCAACCACCAGGGATTCAGCGAGGCGGAAATAGGCCCAGGAGCCCTCCTGATAACGGTTGATCAGATTGGCTTCGAACAGCAGCTTGAGATGGCGGGAGACGCGCGGCTGCGACTGCCCGAGGATGGAGGTCAGATCGGAAACCGTCAGATCCCCCCGGGACAACAGCGCCAGAATGCGCAGGCGGCTGGGTTCCGCCGCTGCCTTCAGCGTATCGACCATCAGGTCAAGATTGAGATCACGTTTGTCCATCAAGGTATCCTCAAAAGATATAAAGATATGTTTATGTGAGAAATACAGATTTGGCAAGTTTTGTTTTTCCGTTGACGGCAAATTTTGTCGCGTCTGAAATAGGCTGGTATATCGATCAGCGAATCGGCGGGAAGAGAGTGCAATGAGTTCAGGAACCAACCGCCAAAGGGCCATCGGCAAAGCGCTGACGCTGCTTTTGCCGGCCGTGCCCTATTCGGATTCCGAGCCCATACGCGCCGCCGCCACGGCACCGCACATGAAAAGCCTGCCACCACCCATTGCGGTGTGGCTGGCCACGGTCGCCCACGTCCGCCATCAGCACACGGATTACGATGCGCTACGCGACGAGGGCTACGACAAGGAGTCGGCCCGGTTCTTCGTGCTCGAAGCCATCAACCGGAAATTGACGGAATGGCGGGCGACGCGGCTGCTGGATCCGGACGAGGACGATCCGAGCTGACTTCGGCGCCGGCATTCCACTGATCTTCATAGATGAGCTGGTCCAGCGGCAGCCGTTCGCGCCAGCCGCGCTTTTGCAGCTCCGGCTGATCGTAGAGCTGGTCGACATAGCCGATGCAGAGATAGGCGATGATCTCGACATGATCAGGGATGGCCAGAATGCGGCGCATGTCCCGGTCGTGGTAGATGCTGACCCAGCCGACGCCGATGCCTTCCGCCCGCGCCGCCAGCCACAGGTTCTGCACGGCACAGACGGTGCTGTAGACATCCATCTGCCGGTTATGGGTGCACCCCAGAACGACATCGCCGCCGCGTGTCCGGTCGCAGGTGATGCACAGATTGACCGGCGCCTTCACGATGCCCTCAAGCTTCAGCGATGCATAGAGCGCCTGCCGCTCGTCGGTGAACATGGCCTTTGCTTCGGCATTGGCGCGGGTAAAGGCCCGGTGCACCTCGGCCTTGCGCGCCGCATCGCGGATGAGAATGAAATTCCACGGCTGCATGAACCCCACCGACGGCGCGTGATGGGCGGCATCGAGCAGCCGCAGCAGCACCTCGTCGTCGACGGGCCTTGGCAGGAACTGGTCGCGCACATCGCGGCGGGTATGGATGGCTTTGTAGACGGCGGCGCGCTCGTCCGCGGAAAAATCGGCAGCGGCCACGGGACCACAGGCAGAATCATGCATCGTTTGCTCCCAACAATGCGAGGACCAGGTTGCCCTGACCCCAGACACCTCCCCGCTGTCCATGCGGTTTCGGCTATCCGGTCCGGCCGGTCTTCTGACTGAGGTTCACCTGCACCGCGCGCCTTCCGGGTTTCCCCGTGGCAATCTGCGCGGCCCATCCCCTATACAGCGTTGGGCACGTGCCGGATTTGCACCGGCTTCCCGATTCTCCTGCATGCAGGCACCGGACCTGCATTCCATTCGCCACAGATCGGCGAAGGACGCAAGCATCAGCCCGGATAAATCCATTGCTCCGGCAGACGCGCATCGATTTTTTCGCCGGAACGGATGATTCCCGGCACTTCAACCCAGACGACGATGCCGCGCAGCCGCTTCGACGCCTTGACAAAGTCAAGCGCCGTCGCGGTGTGATCGGCGGTCTGCGCCCGCTCGGCGATGGAGCGTCCGGCGACCTTGCACGGCGCGTTCTGTCCGTCGACCTTCAGCGTCACGCCGCCTTCGAAGAACAGCAGCGTGCGCGGCGGCAGCATGGAAAGCGAGGGAATGCCATCCACAACCATGTTGGCGCCGATCCATTCGGGCTTGATGTGCGCCAGACCCATGGCCTTAGCAATGGCTTCGAGTTCGTCTACCGCCAGAATGGAAATATGCCGCTCATTGCGCATTTCGGTACCGCGCGGGTACCAGGGTTCGCGCCCGCCGGACCGGCGCGTCAGGCCCGCGTGATAATCGCCGCGGATGCCTTCAAAGGTGAGATCGAGCGTGTCCGTGGCAGCGGTGACAAAACTGTCTTTCGGCGCCTGGAACAGGCCGCTCACCCGTCCGACAATCTTGCGGGCCGGAAGGATGTCCGTTCTGGTTGCGAAAAGGTCTGTCATGACGGCACTCCGGTGAAATCAGCCGCATCTTAGGAAAATTGCTTGTTAAAACCAGCCAATATCACTGATGGAAACGTCAAAATTGGTGATGGGAGGGCGTTGCCGCCCTCCCGGTCGCATCAGCGTGTCAGAGGCTTGTAGCTCGGACGCTTCGGATTGACGCTGTCCGGTCCGAGACGACGGATCTTGTCATTCTCATAGTCCTGGAAGTTGCCTTCGAACCATTCGACGTGGCTGTCGCCTTCGAAGGCCAGGATGTGCGTCGCCAGCCGGTCGAGGAACATGCGGTCGTGGCTGATGATAACGGCGCAGCCGGCGTATTTTTCCAGCGCGTCTTCCAGAGCCGCAAGCGTTTCGGTGTCAAGATCGTTGGTCGGTTCGTCGAGCAGTAGGACATTGCCGCCGGATTGCAGCATCTTGGCAAGATGCACGCGGTTACGCTGACCGCCGGAGAGATTGCCGACCTTCTGCTGCTGGTCACCGCCCTTGAAGTTGAACGCCGAGACATAGGCGCGCGAATTCATCTCGTTCTTGCCGATCTTGATGATTTCATTGCCGCCGGAGATTTCTTCCCAGACATTCTTCTCCGCCGCGAGGTGATCGCGGCTCTGGTCGACATAACCGAGATGAACCGTTTCACCGACGCGGATCGAGCCGGAATCCGGCTTTTCCTGTCCGGTGATCATCTTGAACAGCGTGGTCTTGCCCGCACCGTTCGGACCGATGATGCCGACAATGCCGCCGGGCGGCAGCTTGAAGGTCAGGTTTTCGATGAGAACGCGGTCACCGAAGGATTTGGTGAGGTTCTCGGCTTCGATAACCACCTGTCCCAGGCGTTCGCCCGCCGGAATGATGATCTGCGCATCGCCGGGACGCTGCTCATTGGCGGCATCGACCAGCGCGTCATAGGCCTTGATGCGGGCTTTCGACTTGGCCTGACGTGCCTTGGGGCTGGCGGAAATCCACTCGCGCTCGCGCTCCAGAGCCTTCTGGCGCGAGTCGTCCTCGCGGCCTTCCTGCTGCATGCGCTTGGCCTTCGCACCGAGATAGGCGGAGTAATTGCCTTCGTAGGGGATGCCGCGGCCGCGGTCGAGCTCGAGAATCCAGCCGGTCACATTGTCGAGGAAGTAGCGATCGTGCGTGATCAGCAGGACGGAGCCGGCATATTCGCGCAGGTGCTTTTCCAGCCAGGCGGTGGTTTCGGCGTCAAGGTGGTTGGTCGGCTCATCGAGGAGCAGAAGATCGGGCTGCGAGAGGAGCAGGCGGCACAGTGCCACACGGCGGCGCTCACCACCGGACAGCTTTTCCACGCCGGAATCACCGGGCGGGCAGCGCAGCGCTTCCATGGCCATTTCCACCTGGGATTCCAGATCCCAGAGGTTCTTGGCGTCGATAATGTCCTGCAACTTGGCGCCTTCATCGGCGGTTTCGTCGGAATAGTTCATCATCAGTTCGTTGTAGCGGTCGAGAACGGCCTTCTTGTCCGCAACGCCATCCATGACGTTGCCCATCACGTCCTTGGTGGGATCGAGATAGGGTTCCTGCGCGAGGTAACCGACCGTGGCACCGTCAGCCAGCCAGGCTTCGCCGGTATATTCCTTGTCCATACCGGCCATGATCTTGAGGATCGTCGACTTACCCGCACCGTTCGGTCCGAGGATACCGATCTTGGCGTCGGGGTAGAAGGAAAGATGGATGTTTTCGAGAACCTTCTTGGTTCCGTATGCCTTGTTCAGGCCGGCCATATGGTAAATGAATTGGCGTGCCATAACGCGCGTCACTCCGATGTTCGGGATTTTTGGGACATGAATTTGCGCCGTATGTAGGCGAAAGGGGCGCGGGTGGCAATGCACACGGCATTTATTTCGGGATTGCCGGGCGTTTTACGGGGTATTTGTATTCCTGTCGAACCACGCGCAACGGAAATGCAAACCGTCCTTCAGAACGAGCGAAACCGGGTGCGGATATTTCCGTCACCCGGTTTCCCCTCTGGTGCCGCATTTGGGGAGCGTCCTCTTCCCCCCGGAACGGCCATGTAACTGGCAAGCGCTTGGATATCCCGGTCCGGACAATCATCCCCCGACGCCGCAAATCAGCGTTCTGTCAGCCGTGAAAGCCAGGGACGATCGAGAGAAGACACAGGATCCAATCTCTTTCGGAAAGAAGTTTTGCGGCAAGTTTTTGTCGTTTGCAAGAGGTTTTGCAAAATAAAATTGCAGCGCACAAGGCGTGATTATTTATTGTGCAAAAACCCATGGAGATACCCGAATTTACGCAGAATTTATTGTGGATTGACTAATCACGCGCCACCCTTTCAATTGATCGCGGGAGGCATGAATGGGTTTTGCAGACATCGAAACGGTCCGGTCGCCGACGGGTGCGGCGCTTGCCATGCGCTTTTCACCCGCCGCAGGCAGCGGCACAGCCATTGTCCAGATCAGCCACGGCCTTGCCGAACACTGCCTGCGCTATGGTCGTTTTGCCGAGCATCTCAACAGGCACGGTTTTCATGTCTACGCCCACGATCATCGCGGCCACGGCTATACCAAAGCCGATGGCGCGCCGCCCGGCCGTTTCGCCGAGCGGGACGGCATGCGCCTGGTGCTCGAGGACATGGACGCGGTCAACGCCGCGGCCCGCGCCCGCCATCCCGGTCTGCCGCTTGTTCTCTTCGGCCACTCTATGGGCGGCCTGATCGGCCTCAATTACGTGCTGGGCTATCAGCAGAAGGTCGATGCCGCCGCCATCTGGAACGCCAATTTCTCCGCCGGGCTCGCCGGACGGCTGGCGCAGGGCATCCTGCGGGCCGAACGCATGCTGCTTGGCTCCGACGTGCCGAGCATGCTTCTGCCGAAACTGACCTTTCAGGTCTGGGCGCGCGGCATCAGGGATGCCCGCACACCATTTGACTGGCTGTCACGCGACCCCGATGAAGTGGACGCCTATATCGCCGATCCCCTGTGCGGCTGGGACGCGTCGGTCGGCATGTGGCGCGATGTCTTCGGCTTCACCTTTGCCGGAGCCGACAACAGCCGCCTTGCCAAGGTACGGCGCACCCTGCCCTTCAATCTCGCCGGCGGGGCGGAAGATCCCGCCACGGCCGGGGGCAGCGCCGTGACGCATCTCGGCAGGCGGATGCAGCGGCTCGGCTTCAGCGATGTCACGACCAAAGTTTATGCCGACACCCGCCACGAAGGCTTGAACGAAATCAACCGCGACGTAATCATGCGTGACTTCACCGATTGGGCGGTTCGAGTCGTTCAGCAACAAGCCCCGAAACAAACACTGAATTTGGAGCCACTTTAACAACCATGACTGAAGCTCCCCTCAAAGGCGTGCGTGTCATCGAACTCGCCCGCGTCCTCGCCGGACCATGGGCCGGACAGATTCTGGCCGATCTTGGTGCCGATGTGATCAAGGTGGAGAATCCCGCTGGCGGCGACGAAACCCGCGGCTGGGGCCCGCCCTTCATCACCAGCAAGGAAGGCGAAAACCTCTCTGCCGCCTATTTTCATTCCTGCAACCGCGGCAAGCGCTCGATCACCGTCGATTTCACCTCGCCCGAAGGCCAGGAAACGGTGCGGGCACTCTGCCGCACGGCGGATGTCGTGCTGGAAAACTTCAAGGTCGGCGGCCTGAAGAAGTATGGTCTCGACTATGAAACATTGAGCGCCGACAATCCGCGCCTCGTCTACTGCTCCATCACCGGTTTCGGCCAAACCGGCCCCTATGCCAGCCAGGCCGGCTATGACTTCATCATCCAGGGCATGTCCGGGCTGATGTCGGTCACCGGCGAGCCCGACCGCGAGCCGCAGAAGGTCGGCCTTGCCGTCGCCGATGTGTTCACCGGGCTTTACTCGGTCATTGCCATTCAGGCGGCACTGGCTCATGCGGCAAAGACCGGCGAAGGCCAGCTGGTGGATATGGCATTGTTCGATGTGCAGTCCGCCGTCATGGCCAATCAGGCGATGAACTATCTCGCTACCGGCAAAAGCCCGAACCGCATGGGCAATGCCCATCCCAACATTTCGCCCTACGAGGTCGTGCCCACCTCCGACGGCCATCTCATTCTTGCCGTCGGCAATGACGGGCAGTTCGCCCGTTTCTGCGCGATCACGGGGCTGGACGGCCTCAGCGCCGATCCGCGCTTTCTAACCAACCGTGCACGGCTGGAAAACCGGGCCGCACTGACCGCCATCATCCGGACGGAGACGCAGAAGCGCACGCGCGCCGACCTCCTCGCCGCCTGCGCCCAGAATGCCGTGCCTGCCGGGCCGATCAACCGCATCGGCGAAATGTTCGACGATCCGCAGATCGTCTCCCGGCAGTTGCGTCTCGACCTTGACGATGCCCATGGCAGCAGCATCCCCTCGGTGCGCACGCCGATCGTCATGTCGAAGACACCCCTCACCTACAACAGACCCTCGCCGCGCCTCGGCGAACACAGTGCAGACATTCTCCAGGAATTGAAGGACGCATCCGATGAAAACCGGCGGTGAATTGATCGTAGAAGCCCTGAAAGCCAATGGCGCGGAACAGCTGTTCTGCGTTCCCGGCGAAAGCTACCTAGCCGTGCTGGACGCGCTGGTGGATGCCGATGTGGGCGTGACCGTCTGCCGGGCCGAAGGCGGTGCGGCGATGATGGCCGAAGCCTGGGGCAAACTGACCGGCAAGCCCGGCATCTGCTTCGTCACCCGCGGCCCCGGCGCAACCAACGCCTCGCCCGGTATCCACATCGCCATGCAGGATTCGACCCCGCTGATCCTGTTCATCGGCCAGGTGCAGCGCGATGCGCGCGAGCGCGAAGCCTTCCAGGAAGTGGAATACCGCCGGTTCTTTGCCGACACCGCCAAATGGGTAGCCGAAATCGACGATGCCCGCCGTATCCCAGAATTCGTCACCCGCGCCTTCTCCGTCGCCACCTCGGGCCGCCCCGGTCCTGTCGTGCTCGCCCTGCCGGAAGACATGCTGACCGACAAGGTCGAAGCGGTGGCCGCACAGGGCTGGCAGCCGGTCGAAACAGGCCCGTCGCCCGCCAGCATCGAGAAACTCGCCGACCTGCTGCAGGGCGCCAAAAAACCGTTCATGATCCTCGGCGGCTCGCGCTGGGACGAAGCGGCCGTGCGCTCCATCACCCGCTTTGCCGAGAAGTGGCATCTGCCGGTCGGCTGTTCCTTCCGCCGCCAGATGCTGTTCGATCACCTGCATCCGAATTATGCCGGCGACGTCGGCATCGGCATCAACCCGGCACTTGCCACACGCGTCAAGGAGGCTGATGTGCTGCTGCTCGTCGGCGGACGTTTCGGCGAAATGCCGTCCTCGGGCTATACGCTGATGGACAGCCCCTACCCCAGGCAGACGCTGATCCATGTGCATCCCGACGCCGATGAGCTCGGCCGCGTCTATCGCCCCGCCCTTGCCATCAACGCCGCACCGGATGCCTTCGCCGCGGCGGTAGACCATCTGGCGCCGCCATCGCATATCAACTGGCCCGGCGAGGCGGAAGTTGCCCACGCTGCTTATCTCACATGGTCGACCCCGCCGCAGACCGGACCCGGCAATGTCGCCATGGGCCCAATCATGACCTATCTGGAAAGCGTGCTGCCGGAAGACGCCATCATGACCAATGGTGCCGGCAATTACGCCACCTGGCTGCACCGTTTTCATCGTTTCCGCCGGTTCGGCACGCAGGCCGCGCCGACGTCGGGCTCCATGGGTTACGGCCTTCCCGCCGCTGTCGCGGCGAAACGGCTTTATCCCGAGCGGACCGTGGTCTGCTTTGCCGGTGACGGCTGCTTCCTGATGAATGGCCAGGATTTTGCAACGGCGGTCAAATACGGGTTGCCGATCATCGTGCTTGTCATCAACAACAATATCTACGGCACCATCCGCATGCATCAGGAGCGGGAATATCCGGGCCGTGTGTCGGCAACGGACCTGACCAACCCTGATTTTGCCATGCTGGCCCGCGCCTATGGCGGACATGGAGAGACGGTCGAGAAGACGGCTGATTTCGAAGGCGCATGGCAACGCTCGGTGCAAAGCGGCAAACCGTCGATCATCGAAATCCGGCTCGACCCCGAAGCAATCACGCCGGCGAAAACCTTGACGGACATCCGCAATAAGCGTTGATCATTCCCTGTTGAATGATTTGAGGATGGAAAGGCGGCTCTTTCAGTGTTAAGGAGCGCGCCTGACCAGACAATATGAAAGCCTGCACATTGAGCAATCCGGCAATCACAATCGTAATTCCATGCCGAAACGAGGCCGCAAACCTGGCCTTCCTTCTCGATGAAGTGGATGCAGCCATGGAAGGCCGCAGCTACGAAGTGGTGGTGGTCGATGACGGTTCGACCGATGGAACGGGCGACGCCCTGGCCGAACGCATCCGCGCCGGCAAGCCGCTGCGCCATATCCGCCACGACAAATCAGCCGGCCAGAGCGCTGCGGTCCGATCCGGCGTTTTCGCCGCAAGGGGCAAAGTCGTCGTGACGATGGACGGCGATGGCCAGAACGATCCGGCCTATCTGCCCAGGCTCGCCGATGCGCTGATCCAGGCAGGCCCCGCCGTGGGCATTGCCGCCGGCCAGCGGCTGAAGCGCACCGACACCAAGCTGAAGCAGATCTCGTCGAAACTCGCCAACAAGCTGCGCGGCGCCATCCTGAAGGACAACACGCGCGATTCCGGCTGCGGGTTGAAGGCGGTGCACACCCAGCTTTTCCGCGAACTGCCGTTCTTCGACGGCTGGCACCGCTACCTCCCCGCGCTGGTGATCCGCGAGGGTTACGGCGTCGTGCATGTGGATGTGGTGGACCGCGAACGCCGCCACGGCAAATCCAATTACGGTATTCTCGACCGCGGCCTGCGCGGTATTCTCGATCTTTACGGTGTGTGGTGGCTGAGAAAGCGCCGCAAGACCGTTCCAACCATCACGGAGATCAGCCATGGCTGACGCATTTAGCAATTGGCTGCACTCGGTCTTTGTCGCTCAGTTTGACGCTTGGATCCTTCTCGGCTTTTTCGCACAGGGCTGCTTCACCATGCGCTTCGTCGTACAGTGGATTGCTTCGGAAAAGGCCAAGCGCAGCGTTGTTCCGGTGACGTTCTGGTTCTTCTCGCTGTTTGGCGGCGTTCTGCTCTTCATCTACGCGATCGTGCGCAAGGACCCGGTGTTCATCGCCGGTCAGGGTTTGGGCCTCGTCGTCTACATCCGCAATCTGTGGCTGATCGCCAATGAGAAAAAGGCGATGACGCAGGACAGCTGAGCCGAAGGCACCGCAAGGCACGATCATGACCCATTCTGACCCTGCGTCTGCGGGCACCGCAAAACTCCGCTTCAGCCACTACCTGCTGCTCATTTTCATCTGCCTTGTGTCGTTCGTGCCCGGAATCGCCGCGATTCCGCCGCTCGACCGGGATGAAGCGCGCTATATCCAGGCCACGCACCAGATGGCGGAAACCGGCGATTACGTCGATATCCGCTTTCAGGATGCCTCGCGCTACAAGAAACCCGTCGGCATCTACTGGCTCCAGAGCGCCGTGCTGAAGGCCACCGGCTATGACCAGACGGCACCGGTCTGGGTCTACCGGCTCGTCTCGGTCGGCGGCGCAACGCTGGCGGTTCTCGCCACGGCGGCGCTGGGCGCATTCCTGTTCGGCCAGAGCGCCGGGCTGCTCGCAGGCATGGCGCTTGCGGCCATTGTCATGCTCGGCTTCGAAGCGCGTGTGGCGAAAACCGATGCCACCCTGCTCGCCACCGTGGTGTTTGCCCAGGGTGCGCTGGCGTGGATATGGATGGCTAGCCGCAACAACACCCCGGCAAAATGGACACCCGCCCTTGTCTTCTGGATCGCAACGGCCATAGGCGTTTTGATCAAGGGACCGATCACGCCTTTCGTCAGCGTGCTCACCGCCGCCGCGCTCTGTCTCTTCTACCGCGAATGGCAATGGCTGAAGCGGCTGAAACCCCTGAGCGGCATCGCCATTCTGCTGGTCATTGTCCTGCCCTGGCTCGTCCTGATCACGCTGAAGAGCGGCGGCGCCTTCTTCAACGAATCCGTCGGCAATGACCTGTTGTCCAAGGTGGGCGACGGGCAGGAAAGCCACGGCGCACCGCCCGGTTATTTCGCGCTGATTTTCGTGCTGTTTCTCTGGCCCTTCGGCGTCATGGCCATACGCGGCGGTCTGCAGGCGCTCAGCCATTTCCGCACCGATCCGCGTCTCGCCTTCCTGACCGCCTGGTACATTCCCTACTGGCTGGTCACGGAGATGATCCCGACCAAGCTGCCGCACTATATCCTGCCCGCCTATCCCGCGCTGCTGCTGATGATGGCCTGGGCGGTGGACAGCGGTATTGCCAGCCAGCCCTATCGCGGGCGCTGGCAGATCTGGCTTGAACGGCTGACACTGCTGGGTCTGGCCATTGCCACGCTGGCGCTGATGGGCGCAGGCACCGTCCTGCCCTTTGTCATGGCCCACACGCTTCCCATTGCGGGGATCATTGCCTTCTTCACCGCAGCGGCGGCAGGCATCTTTGCCAGCGGCCTCGTGCTCAGGGATAATCTGACGCGTGCCATACAGGTGACGGCAGCCTTTGCCATTGCTACGCTGGCTCTGCTCACATGGGGCGTGGCTCCGGCCATCACGCCGATCTGGATGAGCCCGGCCATCAACAATGCCTTCAATGCGGCAAAACCCTGCGCCAACAGCGTGCTGGCATCGGCGGGCTATGCCGAGCCGAGCCTGGTTTTTCTGGCGGGTACAAAGACCATCCTGACCAGTGGCGCGGGCGCGGCAAAATATCTGCTCGACAATCCCGCCTGCGCGATTTCCGCCGTCGACGAGGGCAGCCAGGCGGAGTTTCTGCAAAACCTGCCGCAGGGGGAAAAATCCGTCGTCGTGGCCGGCAGTGTTTCAGGCATCAACTACAGCAAGGGCCGCAAGACAACCATAACACTGTACAAGGCCGCGCAGTAATCTTATCCGATGGCATATCTGCCGTGCGTGGTTCGACAAGCTCACCATGAGGGAAGCTTGCGGGCTGCAATGAAACCATCGCCCTCATGGTGATAAACCACCTCCCTCATGGTGAGCTTGTCGAACCACGCACCACCACGATGCAAATGTTGTTTTAAACGCCCTGCCCCAGGCGCGGGCGGCCGATGGAGTGGTATTCCAGCCCCGTGCCGTCGATGTCCTGCTCGCCATAGACGTTGCGCAGATCGAACAGGAGATTGCCCTTCATCAGGCTGGCAACCTTCTTCAGATCGAGTGCGCGGTAGGCGTTCCATTCGGTCAGGAGCACGGTGATCCCTGCGCCCTCGACGGCCTCATAGGCGGATTTGCACCAGACGACGCCCGGCAGCACCGATTCGGCAGCCGAGCGCGCTTCCGGATCATGCGCGCGCACCGTCAGGCCTGCCTTCTGCAGGGCGGGGATGATATCGAGCGCCGGTGACTCGCGAATATCGTCGGTGTTGGGCTTGAAGGCGATGCCAAGCGCCGCAATGGTTTTTGCACCGCTCCTGGCGGCCGCCGCGATCACCCGTGCCGCCATGGAGTGCTTGCGCTGCTCGTTGACCACGACGACCTGCTCGATCAGGGTCTGCGGCGCATTCATCTTGCGCCCGGTCGCCGCATAGGCGCGGGTATCCTTGGGGAAGCAGGAGCCGCCGAAACCGGGCCCAGCATGCAGGAATTTCGAGCCGATGCGGTTGTCCATGCCGATGGCGCGCGCCACGTCCTGCACATTGCCGCCGGTCTTTTCGCACAGGTCAGCCACCTCGTTGATGAACGTGACCTTCATCGCCAGAAAGGCATTGGCGGCATATTTGATGATCTCGGCATTTTCCAGCGTGGTCACGATCATCGGCGTTTCGCGCAGGTAAAGCGGCCGGTAGACGCGCTTCATGGCATTGGAACCGGGCTCGTCATGCACGCCGACCACAACGCGGTCCGGCCGCAGGAAATCCTCGACGGCCGAGCCCTCGCGCAGGAATTCCGGATTGGATACCATCGAGAACGGCACATCGGGCCGCGCCTTGGCAATATGCGCGCGCACATCGGCATTGGTGCCGACCACGACCGTCGACTTGATCACGATCACCGCGCCCGGCTTCATGGCGGCGGCGATCTCATCCGCAGCGGCGTAGATATATTGCAGGTCGGCTTCCCCGTCGCCGCGCCGCGACGGCGTGCCGACGGCGATGAAAATCACATCCGCGTCAGCGACCGTCGATGCCAGCTCTGTCGTAAAGACCAGGCGCCCGTCACGGGCATTGCGGGTCAGGAGTTCGTCCAGACCGGGTTCATAGATCGTCACTTCCCCGGCCTGCAGGCGCTCGATAATGGCCGGGTTCTTGTCGACGCAGGTGACCTGAAAACCGAATTCGGCAAAGCACACACCAGAAACCAGACCGACATAGCCAGTCCCGATCATTGCAATCTTCATCGCACTATCCCATTCGTGACGTCAATTTCGCGCAGACATGTCGCATATTCGCGCGGCGCTGCCAATTGCGGGTTGCATCCCATTCAAAAAACGCCAGCCACGGGATCGCAGCCAGCGTTTTCGATGTGCCTTATCTAAAGCGTTTCAACGCGTGTTCAAGCCAGTTTCGGCGGGGTGCGCTCCGGTCCCCGGCGCTCGGCCGACGCGGCCCAGAGGTTGATGTTCGCATCGTTTGCATAAGTGTCGATTTCGGCAAGCTCCGCATCGGTAAAATCGAGATTTTCCAGAGACTTGACGCAATCGATGACCTGCTGCGGCTTGCTCGCGCCGATGAGCGCGGTGGTGATCCGGCCGCGCCGCAGCACCCAGGCAAGCGCCATCTGCGCCAATGTCTGGCCGCGCTTTGCGGCAATCGCGTTCAATGCCCGGATATTGGCAAGGTTCTGTTCGCTGAGGAAGGCCGGATTGAGCGACTTGCCCTGGGCTGCGCGGCTTTCTTCCGGCACGCCCTTGAGATATTTGTCGGTCAGCATGCCCTGGGACAGCGGCGAGAACACGATGGAGCCGATGCCGAGTTCTTCCAGCGTGTCGACAAGACCGTCATCCTCGATCCAGCGGTTGATCATGGAATAGCTCGGCTGATGGATGAGGCACGGCGTGCCGAGTTCTTCCAGTATGGCGGCCGCTTCGCGGGTGCGATGCGAGTTGTAGGAGGAGATGCCGACATATTGCGCGCGCCCGGAACGGACGATGTGGTCGAGCGCCATCATGGTCTCTTCGAGAGGCGTATCCGGATCGAAGCGGTGCGAATAGAAGATATCGACATAATCGAGACCGAGCCGCTTCAGGCTCTGGTCGCAGCTGGCGATCATGTATTTGCGGCTGCCCCACTCCCCGTAAGGGCCGGGCCACATGCCGTAACCCGCCTTGGAGGAAATGATCAGCTCATCACGATGGCCCTGGAAATCCGTGCGCAGGATTTCGCCGAATGCTTCTTCGGCAGAACCGGGCGGCGGGCCGTAATTGTTGGCGAGATCGAAATGGGTGATGCCCAGATCAAAGGCCTGGCGGCAGATGGCCTGCTTGGTCTGGTGCGGCGTGTCGTGTCCGAAATTGTGCCACAACCCCAGGGAAATTGCCGGCAGCTTGAGGCCGCTCTTGCCGCAGCGATTGTACTTCATCGTGTCGTAGCGTTTGGAGTCCGCAGTCCATTTCATGATCGATCTCTTCCCTGTCGTCTTGCCTCGGCGCCAAGCCGGACGATTCCCGTTTCAGCGCGCCGGACTATGAACGAAAGTCATGGGGATGTCATGACGTGAAATAGGTAAGTCGCATTGCCTTATTACGTATAATACGTATAATACGTAGTTTAGATCGAGGAGTCCGTCATGAAGCAGTTCACATTTTCGGAGGTTAACCGCCAGTCGGGCGAAATTCTCGATACGGCCCTGATCGAGCCTGTCGCTCTGACCAAGCACGGCAAGGAAAAGCTCATCATCATCACGGCGGAAAAATATCACCACCTCATGGGCCAGTCGAGTGCGGTCGCCTATACACTTGAGGATGCGCCGGATGACATACACACCTCGCTTTTGGAAGGTCTCGACACGATACTAACCGGCGAGGACGATGCTTAAACCCGGTGACGTGCTCGAGTACCACTATCTTTGGGCACGTCAGGCCGATGTGGGTGAAGAATCCGGCCGAAAAGCACGTCCAGTCTGCCTGGTCGTTAAAACAGCCACAAATCCGGCCAACCTGTTTCTGTTTCCGCTCACCTCACAAAAACCCTTGAGATCGCGTGCCTCCACCGCCGTCAGCGAAATTGAATGCCGCCGCGCCGGGCTCGATTTTCCATCGTGGCTTATTCTGGACGAATACAATTATGTCGATGCCGACAAAGCCTACGACTTTGTCTCGATAACCCCGTTGGGTGCCTTCAGCGAAGCCTTCCTTCGGAAAATCGCCATACTCATAAAACAGGCATCCGCAGAACGCCGCGTGCGGGCTGTCCTGCGGACGTGACCGTCACGCCTTGATGATCTGGTCGTTGGCATCGAAACGGTAGGTGCGTCCGGCATCCGGCGTCGCATAGAGCACCTGATCGACCTCGTACTGGTGCTCGCCAAAGAGGCGGACCGTCAGCGGACCGAAATCCGTCTGCAGATAGATGATCGTATCGGCTCCAAGATGCTCCACGTGGATGACCGACCCCTTCCAGGTGCCGGATGTATTGCTCACCTGGATATGCTCCGGGCGAATCCCGACGGTCTTTGCCGCGGGGTCGCCGAGCTTCGCGCCCTCGACGAGGTTCATCTGCGGCGAGCCGATGAAGCCCGCGACGAACAGCGTCTGCGGTGAATTGTAGAGTTCCATCGGCGAGCCGACCTGCTCGATCCTGCCCTTGTTCATGACGACGATCTTGTCGGCAAGCGTCATGGCTTCCACCTGATCGTGCGTCACGTAGATCATCGTCGCCTTCAGCTGCCGGTGCAGGCGGGCAATCTCCAGCCGCGTGTTGACGCGCAGCGCCGCATCGAGATTCGACAAGGGTTCGTCGAACAGGAAGAGCTGCGGCTCGCGCACGATCGCGCGGCCGATGGCCACGCGCTGGCGCTGGCCGCCGGACAGTTCGGCCGGGCGTCGCTCCAGATAATCATCGAGCGACAGCATGGCCGAAGCGACCTTCGTGCGTTCCTTGATTTCTTCCGCGGGTTTGCCGGCCTGCTTCAGGCCAAGGCCCATATTGTCGCGCACCGACAGATGCGGATAAAGCGCATAGGTCTGGAACACCATGGCGATGCCGCGTTTTGCCGGCGGCGTATTGTTGACCTTTTTGCCGTCGATCAGGATCTCGCCCGAGGTCGCATCCTCAAGACCGGCGATCACGCGCAGCAAGGTCGACTTGCCGCAGCCGGACGGCCCGACAAAAATCACGAACTCGCCATCCCGCACCTCGAGATCGATGCCTTTCAGCACGTCAACCTGGCCGAAAGACTTGCGAATATTTTCTATCTTCAAAGAACCCAATGTCTTGTTCCCGTCTTCAAACTTTTAATTACAGGTCTACCGGCTTGCCGGTGCGCACGCTTTCATCAGCCGCAAGGCAGACACTGAGCGACCGCACGGCATCCTGCATGTGGCGGCCCAGGTCGAGATCCTCGCGGATGGCTTTGAGAACAAAGGCCTGCTCCAGGTCGCAAAGCTCCTGATGGCCGGGTTCACCCGCCATGTTGAGCAGTTCGTCCGGCTTGGCAAAACGCCCGTCCGCGCCTGTCCTGGCCGAATGCAGCCGGATGGTCGATGTCTTGGTGTGCGAGTCGATATCATCCGACTTGGCGTTCTGGTCCATGACGATGGACACGCAGCCATTGGGCGAGATCACGTCCTTCACGAAGAAGGCCGTTTCCGAAATCATCGGACCCCAGCCTGCCTCGTACCAGCCGACGGAATTGTCGTCGAAGAGAACCTGCAGATGACCGTAATTGTACATCTTCGCATCGACCTCGTCGGAAAGCCGCACGCCCATGCCGCGCACCTGAACCGGCGTGGCATCGGTGATCTGCAGCATCACGTCGAGATAATGCACGCCGCAATCGACGATGGGCGACGTGGTCTGCATCAGCGCCTTGTGGGTTTCCCATGTCGGGCCGCTCGACTGCTGGTTGAGGTTCATGCGGAAGACATAGGGTCCGCCGAGCTTGCGGGCTTCCTCGATCAGCCGCACCCATGACGGATGGTGGCGCAGGATGTAACCGATCACCAGCTTGCGGCCATACTGCTTGGCCGCGGCGACCACACGCTGCGCATCGGCGACGGTTGTCGCCAGCGGTTTCTCGACAAAGACGTCGGCACCCGCCGCCATGGCGGCAACGGCATAGTCCGCATGACTGTCGGAGTAGGTGTTGATCGAAACCAGCTCCGGCTTGAGATCGGCCAGCGCCTGTTCGAACGAGGGGTGGATCGTGTAGCCCTGCAATTCCTTGGCCAGCGGCACGACGGAGCGGTTGACCAGCCCGACAATCTCGAAGCCGGGATTGTTGTGATAGGCGAGCGCGTGGCTCCGGCCCATATTGCCAAGCCCGGCAACCAGAACCCGCACAGGCTTTTGCGTATTCGCGCTCATTTGACTGCTCCCGATGTAATGCCGCGGATCAGTTGCCGCGAGAACAAGAAGTAAAGGACGAGCACCGGCAGGATGGCGAGGGTCAGCGCCGCCAGAACGGCATTCCAGTTGGTAACGAACTGGCCGATGAACACCTGCGAACCCAGCGTGACAGTTTTGGTGGCATCGCTTGGCGCCAGGATCAGCGGGAACCACAGATCGTTCCAGATCGGGATCATCGTGAATACGGCGACCGTTGCCATGGCAGGCTTGACCAGCGGCAGCACCAGCCGGAAAAAGATCGAATATTCCGTCAGACCGTCGATGCGGCCGGCATTCTTCAGGTCATCCGACACGGTGCGCATGAATTCGGTGAGAATGAACACGGCGAGCGGCAGGCCCTGCGCGGTGTAGACGAGGATCAGCGCGGTTAGGGTGTTGACGAGCCCCGTCGCAACCATGCCCTGCAGAATCGCGACCGTTCCAAGGCGGATCGGGATCATGATGCCGAGGGCGAGATAAAGCCCCATCAGCGAATTGCCACGGAAGCGGTATTCCGACAGGGCGAAGGCCGCCATGGCGCCGAACAGCAGCACGAAGAAGATCGACACGGAAGTGACGATCAGGCTGTTCTGGAAATACAGGGTGAAATCACCCTGTGTCAGCACCGAGTTGTAACCGACCAGACTGAAGCTGGATGCATTCGGCAGGCCAAGCGGGTTGCGGAAGATCGACGCCCGGTCCTTGAACGAATTGATGATGATCAGGAACACCGGAAACAGCGCGATCAGCGTGTAGATGATCAGGGCGACGTGAACGAAACCGGAGCGGAGGGGTGATGTACGGGCTTTTGCCATGACGGGACCTTCCTAGAACTGGTACCGGCGCATGCGCCGCTGGATGGCAAAGAGATAGATGCACACGCCCGTGAGGATGATCAGGAACATCACCGTGGCAATGGTCGCACCCATGGACTTGTCGCCGATCTGCAGCTGGAAGCCGAAGAAGGTGCGGTACAGCAGCGTTCCCAGGATATCGGTCGATCCGTCCGGGCCGGCAAGCGCGCCCTGCACCGTATAGACAAGGTCGAAGGCGTTGAAATTGCCGACAAAGGTCAGAATGGAAATGATGCCGATGGATGGCAGGATCAGCGGCAGCTTTATCTTCCAGAACTGGCTCCAACCGGTAATGCCGTCGCATTCCGCCGCTTCGAGAACTTCTTCGGGAATGCTCAGCATCGATGCGTAGATCAGCATCGTCGGAATGCCGACATTCTGCCAGACCGAGATAAGCGATACGGTGATGAGCGCCGTGTCGGGCCGGCCCAGCCAGGGCGCGAACAGCGATTTCAGGCCGACGAGATCAAGCAGGTAGGGCGATACGCCCCAGATCGGCGAGAGGATCAGCTTCCAGATGAAACCGACGATCACGAAGGACAACAGGGTCGGCAGGAACAGCGCCGTGCGGTAAAAGGCGCCAAAGCGCAGCTTCGGCACCGACAACAGCGCAGCCAGGGCGACGCCGATCGGGTTTTGCACCAGCATGTGGATCAGGAAGAACACGAAATTGTTGCGCAGAGCGTTCCAGAAACTCGCCGACCAGCGCGGTTCGCCGAACAGGGTCTGGAAATTGCCGAAACCGACAAACACGCTCTGCCCGTCAACCACGTTGAACAGCGACAGGCGCAGGGTTTCGATCAAGGGCAGGATCATGATCGCCGTATAGACGATCACCGCCGGCAGCAGGAACACAAGGATGTGCCAGCGCCGTGCGCGTTTGTCCTGACCGCTGTCAGACTGGGAATAGTCGGCCGTGCTCATTAACTCGCAAACCCCTGCTTATTGATTTGTTGGTCATGGAAAACCGGTCCACGACTGCCGTTCGTCAAACGAATGCAGCGGCAATGATTGCCACTTCTAAGCACGTTTTGTTTGGGCCCAAATACATCGGCCTTGGTTTCGCATAAACAAAATGTGCTCGGAATAAGCGAAATGCCGGAGCGGCGCGAACCGCCCCGGCATTCGATTGCTTACTTCGCAGGCTTGTACCAGCTGTCGAGACCGTCCTGCAGCTTCTTGGCTGCAACTTCGGGCGTATCGGTGCCGTTGATCACATTGGCCGATTCAACCCAGGTTTCGTTTTCCAGGTTCGGCTTGCCGCGCGACAGGATCTGATAGGTCGAACGGATCGTCGGCTTGCACTTTTCGCGCCAGGACACGAATTCCTGCGCCAGCGGGTCCTTCATCTTGACAGGCGTCGACGACAGGCTGAAGAAGCCCGGCAGCGCGTTGGCATAGATGTCGGCGAATTCTGGAGAAGCAACCCAGCTGAGGAACTTCTTGGCCGCTTCCGGATTCTTGCTCTTGGCATTCATCGCTGCACCAAGATCGGCATGATCGGAGATGTAGCAGGTGTCGCCGGCCTTCTGCACCGGTGGCAGGAACGCGCCCATCTTGAACTGTGCCTGCGTGTTGAACAGCGAGATTTCCCACGAACCGGCGGGATAGATCGCGGCACGGCCGAGCGTGAACAGGTTCTGGCTGTCCGGATAGGTCTGGGCTTCGAAACCGTCGCCGAGATAATCCTTCCACTTGGCAAGCGTCTTGTAAGGCGCAACCCAATCTGCATCGGTAAGTTTCTGCGTACCCTTGATCAGCGCGGTACGGCCTTCTTCACCCTTCCAATAGTTCGGTCCGATGTTCTGGTAGCCCATGGTTGCGGCTTCCCAGAGGTCCTTCGTGCCCATGGCGAGCGGAATGTAGGTGCCGTCCTTCTTGATCTTGTCGAGAGCGGCGAAGAACTCGGCTTCGGTCGTTGGAACCGCAATGCCCAGCTTGTCGAAGGCATCCTTGTTGTAGATGAAGCCGTGAATGACCGATGCCATCGGCACGCAGAACGTGTCGGAACCGTCATCGGTGCTCCATGCCGCCTTGGCAACAGGCGTGAAGTTTTCCATGCCCGGAAGGCTCTTCAGGCTCGACAGGTTGCCACGCTTGAACTGTTCCAGCGACTTGTCGAACGGACGGCAGGTGATGATGTCACCGGCGCTGCCGGCATCGAAGCGGGCGCCAAGAGCGGCATCATATTCGGTCGGCGGCGTCGGAGCGAACTTGACCTTGATCCCGGGATTCTTCGCTTCAAAGGCCGGAATGAGCTTTTCCTGCCAGATGGCAAGATCGTCCGTACGCCAGCTTTCGATTGTCAGCGTTGTATCGGCGGCATGAGCAAAGCCGGCCGAAGCCAGGATGCTCGTTGCCATGAGCAGTGATTTTAAAGTCGTGCTTCCCATTTTAGTCTCCTGTTGCACCCTTTGAGCAGTGCCGTTAACGAGAGCCGAGGCTCCCTTTCAGTGTCGAAAGCGACGGGCGTAGCCTCTGTTGATTGCTTTCGAGAATGTGTGATGCCTGTTTTGCGTCGGCTGCACCCGCTGCCAGCAGGATTGCGCGCTTTACTGATCCATCGGTTGAAGCCAGATGCTGTTTCGCATCGGCGATGTCGCAGGCGGCGATGGCCGAAACGATGAGAGCGGCGCGTTCGCGCAGCTTTTCATTGTCGGCAACAAGATTGACCATGTAGCCGTCATGCACGTGGCCCAGATGCACGGCCATGAGCGTGGAGAGAAGATTGAGCGCGATTTTCTGCGCGGTCCCTGCCCCCATGCGTGTCGAACCGGCGACGATTTCCGGGGGTGTTTCCAGCGTGATCGCCACGTCGGCATGCCTGAACAGCGGCACAGCCGGATTGTTGGCAATGGCGATGATCTTCAGCCCGCGCCGCTTGGCCTCATCGATGGCCGCCACCGCATAGGGCGTCGTGCCGCTGGCGGAAATGGCAATCAGGCAATCGCCCTGCCCAAGGCCGGCGCCAGCGATATCGCGGGCGGCCTGCTCGACATCATCTTCATACCCGCCGGCAAGGCGGACAAGACTTTCGATACCACCCGCCAGAAGGATCACCACACGGTCCGGCGCGATGCCATAGGTGCCGGGCAGTTCGAGTGCATCGGCAAGCGCCATCAGGCCGGAGCTGCCGGCGGCGGCATAGGCGATACGCCCGCCCGCGGCCAGGGTTTCGGCGGCGAGCAGCGCCGCCGCGGCAATGGAATCCGTCGCCCGCGCCACCGAAGCCGCTGCCTCGATCTGCGCCTCGTGCAGCAAACGCAAAACATCGGCTGGCGATCGCTCGTCCAATCCGGATGCCTTGTCGTTGCGTTGCTCGGTACGGGTTACCACCACTCGCCTCTCCTCGTTGCGATAATTAATGCCAAAAAAATACCACTTGTCCAGAGGTTCTTAAAAAAATCATGCACTGTTTTTCATACAAGTTGAATTACTCAATAAAATCAGCATGATGAATAAAAGTGGAAAAAACCTGGAATTAACGCTTGGCTATTGGTATTTTATTGGTATTCTATTTTCGGAGGGCAACGAGTGTGAGATATCTCCTGGGAATTGATGGTGGTGGAACAGGCTGCAGGGCAGCCGTGGCCGATATGACAGGCCATGTTCTGGGCATCGGCAAAAGCGGTTCGGCCAACATCATGACCGACATGGAAAACGCGCGCCTGAATATTCTCGGCGCGACAAATGCAGCCTTTGCCGAAGCCGGGATCGATGCAGCAATGATTCCCGCGACCGCGGCGGTTCTTGGGCTCGCTGGCGCCATGGTCGGCGGCAATGGCGAGAAGCTGCGGACAACCCTGCCCTTTCAGCATTCGTTGGTGACATCCGATGGCACGATCGCCCTGCAGGGTGCGCTCGGCGACAATGACGGAACCGTGGTCATCATCGGCACAGGCACCCTGTTCGTCACACGCGAAGGCGATGACATCCGATTTGCAGGCGGCTGGGGCTTCAAGGTGGGTGATCTTGGCGGCGGCGCGCGAATCGGCCGCGATCTCCTGGAAGAGGCCCTGCTGGCCCATGACCGGTTTCACCCTTCGTCACCCCTGACAGAGGCCGTCCTCCAGCGCTTTGAAAACAATCCCCACCGGATCGTCGAGTTTGCCCACGCGGCACGCCCCAGCGATTTCGGTACGCTTACGCCGCTCGTTTTTGACTATGCTGCCCGCAACGATGCCGTGGCGCTGGCGATTGTGAACAGGGCGGCGGCACAGATCGAAGAGGGGCTCGATGCCATCATGCCATCCGCGCAGGAACGCCTGTCATTGATCGGCGGACTGGGGCCGCTGTTCGAACAGCATCTTTCGCCCCCGTACCGAGCAAAGCTGCAAAAGCCGCTGCATGACGCGCTGACGGGCGCGGTGCAACTGGCGGTGAAAAACTTCGCGCCGGCGCGCAAGGAGGCCGTGCATGGCTGATGGGTTGATCGATATCCTGCCTTCCCTGAATGATGGTTCTGCCAGTGGCGGCCCGCTCTACGTCAAGCTGCAGCGGTTGATCGAAACGGCTGTCCGCGACGGCATGCTGCAGCCGGGCGATGCCTTGCCGCCCGAACGGGAACTTGCCACCATCGCCGATATTTCGCGTGTCACCGTGCGCAAGGCGGTTCAGGGGCTGGTCAACACCGGCCTGCTCGTGCAGCGGCATGGCTCCGGCACCTTTGTCGCGCCCCGTTCGGAGCGGGTCGAGCAATCGCTGTCGCACCTGACCTCGTTCACCGAGGACATGGCGCGGCGCGGCATGATCGTGCGCTCCACATGGCTCGATCGCGGCATCTATCCGCCCTCGCCGGAAGAAATGGTCACGCTCGGTCTTTCCTCGGGCGAGAAAGTTGCCCGCATCAGCCGCTTGCGCGTTGCCAATGACACGCCCATGGCGATTGAACGCGCCGCCCTGTCCATTCAGGTGCTGCCCAATCCGGAACTGGTCACGCTGTCGCTCTATGCGGTGCTGGCTGAGGGCGGCAATCGCCCGGCCCGCGCCATTCAGCGCATTTCGGCGGCAATCCTGAAGGAGGCCGATGCCAAATTGCTCGAGGTACCCGCGGGTTCGGCCAGCCTCAACATCGAGCGCATATCCTATCTCGAATCGGGAAAAGTGATCGAGTTTACCCGGTCGATCTATCGGGCGGATGCCTATGAATTTGTCGCGGAGCTGAAGCTCGGCGACTCCTCGGAAATTTCAGGAGCAGTACTTTGACCACCAACGGAACTCTCATGCGCGAAGAAATTCGCTCCATCCCGGATGTAACCGCGCGGTTTCTCGATGCTTCCCGCGATACGCTGGCCAGTGCCGGAGCAAGACTGCGCGAGAAGAACCCGCCCTTCCTGGCCTCCATTGCCCGCGGTTCATCGGACCATGTGACAGCCTATCTGAAATACGCAACGGAACTGACCGCAGGCATTCCCGTCGCCTCGCTTGGACCGTCCGTCGCCTCGATCTATGGCATCACCCTGAAACTCGAGAGCGCCGCGACCCTCTCCATTTCCCAGTCCGGCAAGAGCCCCGACATTGTCAGCATGACCAAGGCGGCACGCGAAAGCGGCGCGCTGACGCTCGCCATCACCAATGAAATCAATTCCGATCTCGCCTATGCCAGCGATCTCGCCATCGATATCCTGGCGGGACAGGAACGCAGCGTCGCCGCCACCAAGACCTTTGTCAGCTCGGCGGTCGCCGGTCTCGCCATGATCGGCCACTGGACGCAGAACAAGGAACTGCTTGCCGCCATCGATGAACTGCCCAAAGCCCTTGCAGCGGCCATCCGCTGCGACTGGTCGCCGTTCGGCGCCGCCATGAAGGGCGAAAACTCGCTTTTCGTGCTTGGACGCGGACCATCCCTTGCCATTGCCAACGAAGTGGCGCTGAAATTCAAGGAAACCAGCGCCATGCACGCGGAATCCTACAGCGCCGCAG
The DNA here is from genome assembly GCF_044760925.1 of Phyllobacterium sp. NPDC097923. NCBI lineage: Bacteria > Pseudomonadati > Pseudomonadota > Alphaproteobacteria > Hyphomicrobiales > Phyllobacteriaceae > Phyllobacterium > Phyllobacterium sp. NPDC097923. The sequence continues at coordinate 2,393,521 of NZ_JBIWBL010000001.1, forward strand.
AAGTCATGCACGGACCCAAGGCCATCGTCGGCAAGGATTTCCCCGTTCTGGTGCTTGCAGCGCGCGATGCGGCTGAAGATTCAATCGTGCAGGCTGCCGATCGCCTTGCCGAACAGGAGGCCGCTGTCTTCCTGACATCGGCGAAACCATCGAAAGCCACCGCATTGCCGTTCATCGCGACGTCGCACCCATTGACGGACCCGCTCACTCTGCTGGTATCATTCTATGCTTTCGTGGAAGATTTTGCCCGCAGCCGCGGATTGAATCCGGACGAGCCACCGCATTTGAGAAAAGTGACTGAAACAATATGAGCACTGTCTATGCACTGACCGGCGCCGACATTTTTGACGGCGAAAACTGGCATGCCGGTTCGGCGATTCTCGTCGATGCCGGCACCATCACCGGTATCGTTGCCCAGGCGGACATCCCTGCGGATGTTCGCCGGGTCGCGCTCAACGGCGGCAAGCTTGTGCCCGGTTTCATTGACGTACAGGTGAATGGCGGCGGCGGCGTTCTCCTGAACGACGGCCCGAGCGTCGAGGCGATCAGGACCATCTGCCAGGCGCATTTCGCCTTCGGCACGACCGCCCTCCTGCCGACCCTGATCACCGACACCCCCGCCATCACCAATGCAGCGATTGCCGCCGGCAAGGCGGCGGCGCTGGAAAAAGTCACCGGATTTATCGGCCTGCATCTCGAAGGCCCGCACCTTTCCGTCTCGCACAAGGGCACGCACGATCCCGCGCTTATCCGCCCGATGGAGGACAGCGATCTTGTGGCGATCGTGGAAGCCGTGCAGGCACTGCCGGTACTGCTCACCACTGTCGCCCCGGAGACCGTTCCCGTCGACAAGATCAAGGCCATGGTCGATGCGGGTGTCATCGTCAGCATCGGCCACAGCGGCGCAACGTATGAAATGGCGGTCGCTGCCAAGGATGCCGGCGCGTCCATGGCAACCCATCTTTTCAATGCCATGAGCCAGCTCGGAAACCGCAGCCCCGGCGTTGTCGGCGCCATCCTTGAAACCGGCGAACTGTCGGCAGGGCTGATTGCCGATGGTTTCCACGTCAGCAAGGCCTCGATGGCGATTGCCCTGCGCGCCAAGCAGGGTCCGGCCAGGATTTTTCTCGTGACTGACGCCATGTCGACCATCGGCACGGATATCACCACCTTCACGCTGAACGGACGGACGATCCGGCGGCATGACGGCCGCCTGACGCTCGAAGACGGCACGCTTGCGGGAGCCGATCTCGACATGATTTCGGCAGTCCGCTTCGTCCATCGCGAGCTTGGACTTGACCTGGAGGAAGCCCTGCGGATGGCCTCGCTCTATCCCGCCGAGAGCATCCGCATCGATCATCGCTACGGGCGCATCGGCACCGGATATGTCGCCAATATCGTGCATCTCGATGATGCGCTTGGCGTCGATCACGTCTGGATCGACGGCGATCTGCATTACGCCCGAAACCCGAGTTGACGGGCTTCTCCGATTGACGATACTGCCCTTTTTGGACAATCGGAGAAATAAAATGGCTGGGGACGCGCTTGTCGTCATCGATGTGCAGAACGATTTTTGCCCGGGCGGTACACTGGCCGTGGATGGCGGAAGCGAAATCGTCCCGATCATCAACAAACTGATCATCCGGTTCGATCACGTCATCCTGACGCAGGACTGGCACCCGGCCGGCCATTCGAGCTTCGCTTTCTCCCATCCCGGCAAGGCGCCCTTCGACACGGTGAAAATGCCCTACGGCGACCAGACGCTGTGGCCGGACCATTGCATTCAGGGTACGCCGGGTGCCGATTTCCATGCGGATCTGCAGTGGACCAAGGCCGAACTGATCATCCGCAAGGGCTTCCGTCCGCACATCGACAGTTACTCGGCGTTTTTCGAGAACGACCGCAAGACCCCGACCGGCCTTGCCGGCTACCTGCGCGAGCGCGGCATCACCAATGTGACCTTCGTCGGGCTGGCGACAGACTATTGCGTCGCCTATTCCGCGCTGGATGCGGTGGCGCACGGTTTTACCGCCGATGTGCTGCTCGATGCCTGCCGCGCCATCGACATGGGCGGGTCACTGGCCGCCATGGTCGCGAATATGCGCAAGGCCGGTGTTACCCTCATCTGACCGGCGCAAAAGTGAACAGCTGAGCATTTTTTCCACAGGCGTTAACCCAGACATTCGACCAAAGTCATAAAACTGTTGTTTCTCTGTCACATAATGAGGATAGTGCCCATAAGCGCATCCAATAAGCGTGTTCCTAACGACGCCTCATTATGGGAGACATACATGACATTTCGCGGCACTTCGCTCAGCCTTGCGCTCGGACTTATCCTCGCATCGTCCACCTCATCCTTTGCCGTCACCGAAATCAGCTGGTGGCACGCCATGACCGGTGCCAACAACGAGGTTGTTGAAACCCTGTCGAAGGAATTCAACGAAAGCCAGAGCGACTACAAGGTCGTTCCGGTGTTCAAGGGCACCTATCCCGAAACGTTGAACGCCGGCATTGCCGCGTTCCGTGCCAAGCAGGCCCCGCATATCATGCAGGTATTCGACGCGGGAACCGGCGTCATGATGGGCGCCGAGGGCGCGATCAAACCGGTGGCCGACATTCTCTCGATGGGCGGCGCAAAGTTCGACAAGAGCCTCTATCTGCCGGGCATCGTCGCCTATTATTCCAAGCCGGACGGCACGATGCTGTCCTTCCCCTACAACAGCTCCTCGCCGATCCTTTACTACAACAAGGATATCTTCAAGAAGGCGGGCCTCGATGAAAACAACCCGCCAAAGACCTGGCCGGAAGTCTGGGATGCCGCCAAGAAGATCAAGACCAGCGGCGCAGCCAAGTGCGGCTACACCTCGACATGGCTGACATGGATCCACACGGAAAACTTTGCCGCCTGGAACAATGTCTCCTACGGCACCAATGAAAACGGCATTGCCGGAACCGATGTCGAGCTGAAGATCAACGCGCCGATCTATGTCAAACACTTCCAGGAACTGGCCGACCTCGCCAAGGATGGCACCTTCCGTTACGGCGGACGCACATCCGAAGCCAAGCCGCTGTTCCTGTCAGGCGAATGCGGCATCTTCACCGAATCCTCCGGCGGCCTGGGCGACGTGGTCAAGTCGGGCATGAACTACGGCACCGGCCAGCTTCCCTATGACCCCGATGCCAAGGGTGCACCGCAGAACACGACACCGGGCGGCGCCAGCCTCTGGGTGTTCGCCGGCAAGTCCGACGCGGAATACAAGGGCGTTGCCGCCTTCTTCACCTTCCTGTCGCGCACCGACATCCAGGCCCGCCTGCACCAGGTATCCGGCTATCTGCCGGTGACCCTTGCCGCCTATGAGGACACCAAGAAATCCGGTTTCTACGACAAGAACCCTGCCCGCGAAATTCCGATCAAGCAGATGATGGGCAAGGCGCCGACGGAAAACTCCAAGGGCGTTCGTCTGCCGAACCTGCCACAGGTGCGTGATATCGAGAACGAAGAGTTCGAGAACATGCTCTCCGGCAAGCAGACCGCCCAGCAGGCCCTCGACAATGCCGTCAAGCGCGGCAATGCAGCCATCAAACAGGCGAACGGCCAGTAAGAGCCGGTTCATGAACGCCCCGTCCGCATGTCTTGCGGACGGGGCTCTTTTCAAGAGGGGCAATCATGGCATCGTCAACGCGTGTCACTTTTCCGAACAAGATCCTGCCATATCTGCTGCTGGCGCCGCAGCTTGCCATCACGATTGTCTTTTTCTACTGGCCCGCGTCCCAGGCCATCCGCCAGTCGGTGCTGCGCGAGGATCCGTTCGGCCTGTCGACCCAGTTCGTCGGCCTCGGCAATTTCAAGCGCATCCTGAGTGACCCCAATTACCTGAATTCGCTTCAGGTCACGGTCATCTTCTCCATCGCTACGGCAGTCATTGCCATGGGCTTCGCGCTGCTGTTCGCCGTCATGGCCGACAAGGTCATCCGCGGCAAAGGTGTCTACCGCACCCTGATGATCTGGCCCTATGCCGTCGCTCCGGCCATTGCCGGCATGCTCTGGCTGTTCCTGTTCAACCCCTCGATGGGCACATTCGCCTATATGATCCGCTCCGCCGGTTACAATTGGGACCCGCTGCTCAACAGCAATCAGGCCATGCTGCTGGTGGTTGCCGCCGCCGCGTGGAAGCAGATCAGCTACAATTTCCTGTTCTTCGTTGCCGGGCTGCAGTCCATTCCCAAATCGCTGATCGAAGCCGCCGCCATCGATGGTGCGGGCGAAACCAAGCGCTTCTGGACCATCATTTTCCCGCTGCTTGCCCCAACGACGTTCTTCCTGCTGGTCGTCAACACCGTCTACGCCTTCTTCGACACGTTCGGCATCATTCATGCCGTCACCGGCGGCGGCCCCGGCAAGGCGACGGAGACACTGGTCTACAAGGTTTACAATGACGGCTTCGTCAACCTGATCCTTGGCGACTCTGCGGCGCAATCGGTGATCCTCATGGTCATCGTCATCGGCTTGACGGCGATCCAGTTCCGTTATGTCGAGCGCAAAGTGCATTACGGCTGAGGAGCGCAGAGATGATCCAGAACAATCCCATCGGCCGTCTCGTCGCCCACATCATCCTGATTGTCGGCATCCTGATCGTGGCCTTCCCGATCTACTACGCCTTCATCGCCTCGACCCAGTCGCTGCAGGATATCATGCGGCCGCCGCTGTCCCTGCTGCCCGGCGGGCATTTCTGGGAAAATTACACGACGGCGCTTTTCGGCGGCATCGGCCGCATCGGCGGCGTGAGTGTCGGCCGCCTGCTCATCAATAGCACGATCATGGCGCTGGCGATTGCCGTCGGCAAAATCATCATTTCGATCCTGTCGGCTTATGCCATCGTCTTCTTCCGCTTTCCCGGCCGCATGGTCTTCTTCTGGCTGATCTTCATCACCCTGATGCTGCCGGTCGAGGTCCGCATCCTGCCGACCTACAAGGTCATGGTCGATCTCGGCCTCATCGATACCTATACGGGCCTGACGGTTCCCCTCATGGCATCGGCTACCGCAACCCTCCTGTTCCGCCAGTTCTTCATGACCATACCGGGCGAGCTGGTGGAAGCGGCACGCGTCGACGGTGCAGGCCCATGGCGCTTCTTCAAGGACATCCTGCTGCCCCTGTCCAAAACCAACATCGCAGCGCTGTTCGTCATCCTCTTCATCTATGGCTGGACCCAGTATCTCTGGCCGCTGCTGATGACAAACCGCAACGACATGACGACCATCGTCATCGGTCTGCGCAAAATGATTTCCTTCGCCGATGCCGACACCGAATGGCATCTGGTGATGGTGACCTGCATTCTGGCCATCCTCCCCCCGATCCTCGTCGTTGTGCTGATGCAACGCTGGTTCGTGCGCGGTCTGGTCGAAACGGAGAAATGATCCCATATGGCAAGTGTTGAACTCACCAATGTCCGCAAGGTCTATGTCGGCGGCGTCGAGGCGGTCAAAGGCGTCGATATCGACATCAAGGACGGCGCCTTATGCGTGCTTGTCGGCCCGTCGGGCTGCGGAAAATCGACCCTCCTGCGCATGATCGCGGGGCTGGAATCCATTACCGACGGCACGGTCAAGATCGACAACAAGGTTGTCAACGATCTCGGCCCCGCCGAACGCGACATCGCCATGGTCTTCCAGAATTATGCGCTCTACCCGCATATGAAGGTCTATGACAACATGGCCTACGGCCTGCGCAATCGCGGCATGCCGAAAGACCAGATCGACAAGCGTGTGCGTGAAGCAGCGGCAACGCTGGAGCTGGCGCATCTGCTCGAACGGCGTCCGCGCGAATTGTCAGGCGGTCAGCGGCAGCGTGTCGCCATGGGCCGCGCCATCGTGCGCAACCCCAAAGTGTTCCTTTTTGACGAACCCCTCTCCAATCTCGACGCCAAGCTGCGCGGCCAGATGCGGGTGGAAATCAAGAACCTGCAGCGCCAGCTCGGCGTGACCAGCGTTTATGTCACCCACGACCAGCTGGAGGCCATGACGCTTGCCGACATTCTCGTGGTGATGAATGCCGGTGCGGTCGAACAGATCGGCGCGCCGCTGGATATCTACGAAAAGCCCGCCAGCACATTCGTCGCCAGCTTCATCGGCGCCCCGCCGATGAACCTCATTCCGGTGACCGCCGGCGAATCCGGCCTGATCCTGAAGGACGGCACGCGGATCGGCGCCGAGGGGCTTGCCGTATCCGACAAGGATGCGGTGATCGGGTTCCGTCCGGAAGATCTGGAGGTTGCCACCGGCACGGAAAACCACATTGGCGGCCTGCTGCTCGACCTCAAGGTGCTCGGTGTCGAGCCGGTCGGCGCGGAAAGCTATGTCTATGGCATCATTGGGGGTGAGCGGGTCGTCGTGCGGGTTGCCGGCCGTTCCGTATCCCAGCCCGACGATCACCTCAGGGTGATCATCCCCAAGGAAAAGCTGCATCTTTTCGGCGGCAACGGCAAGCGCATCTGAAGACATTAAAGCAAACCACTCCCCTCCACCCATCGGCGAAGGGGAGTGAAAGTGTCGATTACCAGGCTGGAACAGCCGCACCCTTGTACTTGTCGAGGATGAACTGCTTGACCGGATCGGAATGGTAGGATTCGATCAGCGTCTTGACCCAGGGCTTGTCCTTGTCGGCCTTGCGCACGGCGATCAGGTTGACGTAGGGCGCCTTTTCGCCTTCCTTCAGGATCGGGTCCTTCATCGGATCAAGGCCGGCTTCAAGCGCGTAATTGGTGTTGATCGCAGCGGCATCCACATCGTCGATGGAACGCGGCAGCTGGGCAGCATCCAGTTCGACGAACTTGAAGTTCTTCTTGTTCTCCGTGATATCGGCGAGCGTCACCTTGAGGCCTGAACCTTCCTTCAGCTTGATCACACCCTTGTCGGCAAGGATCAGCAGCGCGCGGCCGCCATTGGTCGGATCGTTCGGAATGGCAATCGTCGCGCCATCGGCCAGTGCATCGAAGCTCTTCACCTTCTTCGAATAGACGCCCATCGGGAAATTCACGGTGTTGGCGACATCGACGAGATCGAACTTGCGGTCGGCAATCTGGTTGTCGAGATAGGGCTTGTGCTGGAACGAGTTGGCATCAAGCTCGCCGTCGTTCAGCGCCTGGTTCGGCACGACATAGTCGGAAAATTCGAAGATTTCGATGTCGAGGCCCTTCGGCTTGGCGATTTCCTTGACCTTCTCCATGATCTGCGCGTGTTCGCCCGGCGTCACGCCGATCTTGATCGTTTCGGCCAGAGCGCCCGTCGCGCCGAGCATTGCCGCCACCGCAGCGGTGACGAGGATTTTCTTCAACATTGTACTCTCCTGTTTTAACGTAAACGTGTTTTCAGCGGGGGCGGATGCGCTTGTCGAACCGCCGTGCCAGCCGGTCACCGGCGCTCTGCACAAGCTGAACCAGCACGATCAGCACCAGAACCACGATGGCCATCACATCCGGCATGAAGCGCTGATAGCCGTAGCGAATGCCGAGATCGCCGAGCCCGCCGCCGCCGACGGCACCGACCATGGCTGAATAACCGATCAGGCTGACGATGGTGAGCGTCAGGGCCGATGTGATGCCGGGACGCGCTTCGGCCAGCAGAACCTTGAACACGATCTGGGCGGGACTTGCCCCCATCGCACGGGCAGCCTCGGTCAGCCCCGGATCGACCTCGCGGATTGCCGATTCAACCAGCCGCGCGATGAAGGGAATGGTTGCAATGGTCAGCGGTACAATCGCGGCGGTGGTTCCGATTGAGGTCCCGGCAATCATGCGGGTGAAGGGAATGATGGCGACGACCAGAATGATGAAGGGCGTCGAGCGGGCCGCATTGACGACAAGCCCGAGCACCTTGTTGACCGAAGGCGCAGCAAAAAGCTCGCCGCGGCCGCTGGTCGCCAGAAAAACACCAAGCGGAATGCCGAACAACGAGCCGATCAGGCCCGCCACGGCGACCATGTACAGCGTCTGGCCGGTGGATTTCACCAGCAGTGCAAAAATATCAGCGGACATAGCCGACAACCTCCGATGACAGGCCGTGATCGGCAAGAAAGCTTCGGGCTTGGACTATCTTTGCCTCATCGGCGAGCAGGGAAACCACCAGCATGCCGAACGGGCGCCCGGCAATCTCGTCGACCGCACCGGCCATGATATTGACCTCGATACCGAGATCGCTGCCGAGCCGCGCCAGCATGGGCTCCGTCGCATTCTCGCCCTTGAAGATGATACGCAGGATCGTCCGCAAGCCCGGCTCCGGCTTCTCGACCATCTGCCGCGTCAAAAACTCCGGCAGATGCAGCCCTGCCAATCCACCCAGCAGCGACCGGGTTGTCGCATGGGTATGACCGGTGAACACATCGAAAGTCGGGCCCTGTTCGACGATGCGTCCGCCATCGATAACCGCCACGTGATCGGCAATGGTCTTGATCACTTCCATCTCATGTGTGATCAAGAGAACAGTGAGGCCAAGCTCCTTGTTGATGGTCTTGAGCAGGGCAAGAATCGACCGGGTTGTTTCAGGATCAAGTGCCGATGTCGCTTCATCCGAGAGAAGCAGTTTGGGTTCCGTTGCCAGCGCCCGTGCGATGCCGATGCGCTGTTTCTGCCCGCCGGACAGTTCGGAGGGATAGCGATTACGCTTGTCCGACAGCCCCACCAGATCGAGCAGTGGTGTCACCCGCTTTTCGATGGTCTGTCTGTCGACACCGGCGATTTCAAGCGGCAGGGCGATATTGTCGAAAGCCGTGCGCGACGAAAGCAGATTGAAATGCTGGAAGATCATGCCGATGGAGCGGCGCACGTCGCGCAGCCGCTTTTCATCAAACTCGGCAATATTCACCCCGTCGACAACGACGCGGCCGCTTGTCGGCTTTTCCAGCCCGTTGACCAGCCGGATCAGGGTGGACTTGCCCGCGCCGGAACGGCCGATAATGCCGGTGACGGAGCCGCGCGGGACAATCAGATCGACACCGTCGAGCGCGGCCACTTCCGCACTGGTGCGCCCTGCCGCAAAGCGTTTGGAAACGCCTTCAAACGCCACCATCGGATCAGCCGCCGCGGTCAATCCATCACCGGCAGCCGTTCCCGCCGCTTCTCCCGTCTTCCGTGTCACAACCGTCATCATCATTTGCGCTGCCTGTGCAGCCGCCCTGTTGTCTGTTTGCGACCGTCTATACCGATCCGGTCGACTTTTCGATAGGGCATACGGGCAAGCATGAACATTTTCGATAGTGGAAATCGTGGATTCATCGGCCGGCGGCCGGAACTACGCGTCAAGATCGCGCCAAGCGCATTCGACTATAGTTGAAAATTCATATTCAAAACAACCGCTTACCTCAAATGATTCAACTCTGCATTTCTAGCGGCGCTCTGTGAAAACGGGCAATGCATTGGACAGGCGTTTTACACGCGATCCATTTGAGGGCGAAGCAGCAAGCACCGAGCCAGCCGGTGTATCGGGGAGATGGGCCTCCCCGACCACGGCAATGGCCTTGCTCTCAAAACTGGAGGTGATCTATGCGGAAATTGCCGTTTAGCATCACGCTAGAGGTGAAAAGAACCCGGACCGGCTGGACGCTGGTGATCCGGGTTCGATTTACACTTTAGAAACGAGGGACGGGTGAAAACCCGTTCCTCACTCCAGAACTTTACAACATCCGCCCCACGATTCCAACCAACCCTGAGTTTCAAGCGGCGAGTGCAAGTTTCGATGCGTTCAGGCCGCACTCCAGATCATTGGGAAATTCTGATCTACAGGCCAAGGCCAGAACTATTGTTCGGAGAGAACGCGATGATCATTCAACAATAGTTCTAAATGCCCATCAAAAACAACCGCTTACCTCAAATGATTCAACTCTGCATTTCTAGCGGGGCTTTGTGAAAACGGGCAATGGATTGAACAGGCGTTTTACACGCGATCCATTTGAGGGCGAAGCAGACACACCGAGCCAGCCGGTGCATCGGGAAGACGGGCCTCCCGACCACAGCAATGGCCTTGCTCTCAAAACTGGAGGTGATCTATGCGGAAATTGCCGTTTAGCATCACGCTAGAGGTGAAAAGAACCCGGACCGGCTGGCAGCTGGTGATCCGGGTTCGATTTACACTCTAGAAGCGAGGGGTGGGTGAAAGCCCGCCTCTCACTCCAGAACTTACAACATCCGTCCCACGATTCCAACCAACCAGAGGTTTCAAGCGGCGAGTGCAAGTTTCGATGCATTCAGGCCGCGCTCCAAATCGCCAAGAATATCATCGATATGCTCAATGCCGACCGAGAGCCGGATGTACCCTTCGGAAACGCCGCTCGCCCGCTGTTCTTCCGGCGAGAGCTGGGAATGCGTAGTCGTTGCTGGATGGATGGCGAGGCTGCGGACATCGCCGATGTTCGCCACGTGATAGAAGAGTTCGAGCGCTTCGATAAATTTGCGCCCTGCCTGCAGGCCACCCTTGAGCTCGAAGCCTACCAGACCACCAAAACTGCCCGAGAGATATTTCTCCGCCCGCTCGCGATCGAGACCGCTCTGCTGCGATGGATGGATGACCTTGGCGATCTCCGGCCGCTTGGCCAGGAACTCGGCAACCTTCTGCGCATTCTCGACGTGGCGTTGCAGACGTAGCGACAGCGTCTCGATGCCTTGGATGGTCTGGAACGCATTGAAGGGGGACAGCGCCGCGCCAAGGTCGCGCAGCAGCGTAACGCGCGCCTTGATGATATAGGCGACGGGTCCGATGGGTTTGACCGCCTCCGTCCAGACCGCACCGTGATAACTTGGGTCAGGTGTGTTCAGCGCTGGCTGCCGTTCCGGGAATTTCTCCCAGTCAAACTGCCCGCCATCGACGATGATGCCGCCGATGGAGGTACCGTGCCCGCCAAGATATTTTGTGGTGGAGTAGACGACAATAGCAGCACCGTGCTGCAGGGGCCGTGCGATCAAAGGCGCTGCTGTGTTATCCACGATCAGCGGAATGCCATATTCGCGCCCGATGGCGGCGACTTCGGCAATGGGAAACACGGTGAGTTTCGGATTGGGCAGTGTTTCCGCATAATAGGCACGGGTTCGCTCATCCGTAGCCCGGCGAAACGCTTCGGGATCCCGGGGATCGACAAAGCGCACCTCGATGCCCTGATCCTTCAGCGTATTGGCAAACAGGTTCCATGTGCCGCCATAGAGATCGGTGGAACTGACGATATTGTCACCAGCCCGCGCAAGGTTCTGCACGGCAAGCGCAGACGCCGCCTGCCCCGAAGAAACCACGAGCGCAGCAATACCGCCGTCAAGCGCGGCAACACGCTTCTCCAGGACATCGGTGGTCGGATTGCCGATACGCGTATAGATGTTGCCGAGTTCCTTCAACGCGAAGAGATTGGCCGCGTGCTCCGTGTCACGGAACTGGTACGAGGTTGTCTGGTAGATCGGCACGGCCACGGCGCCGGTTGCGGGATCCGCCCGCCAGCCGGCATGCAGGGCGATGGTCTCGGGGTGCAAATGGACTGCCATGGTTTTCGTCCTCGTGTTGGTGCGGAATGATCACCCGAAACACTAGGAGAAGTTGCAATGAGGGAATACGCAGGCCGTTGCTTATTTCAGCGCGTTCGCGAAATCCCATACTAAAAGCGGGGCGCAACGCCCCACTTTATGCCAATCGCGCACCTATGAAACCGGGTATGGAGAATTCCATTCCCGGCTCCATGCTATTTACCCGGAGGGCTCAAGCAGCCCGATAACGTTCCAGCCAATGGGCGTAGGGTGAAGGCAGAACCCAGGCCGGCTTCTCGACGCCCAGTTCCTTGGCGGCGCGGAACGGCCAGTGCGGATCAGTCAGCAGCGGACGTGCCAGCATGACGAGATCGACCTTTTCATCACGGATGAGACCGTCGGCTTCCTGCGGCGTGCTGATGTACCAGGATGTCGAGGCTGGCAGACCGGTTTCGCGGCGGACACGCTCCGCAACCGACCCAAGGAATGCCGGGCCCCACGGAATATTGGTCTTGCCCAGCGAGAAGCCCATGCTGACATCGATGAAGTCGAGGCCATTGGCCTTCAACTGTTTGACAAGTTCTATGGCTTCGCTGAGGGTTTTTTCGTCCTGCCCGTCATACTCGATGACACCGAGACGCGCTGTCAGCGGCAGGTTGTCCGGCCAAACGGCCCGCACGGCCTGCACCGTTTCGATGAGGAAGCGGCTGCGGTTCTCAAAACTGCCGCCATAGTCGTCGGCGCGCGTGTTGGAATGCTCGGACAGAAAACTCTGCGCGAGATAGCCATGGGCAAAATGCAGCTCGAGCCATTCGAAGCCGACGGAAAGTGCCCGCTTCGCGCTGTCGACGAATGCCTGCTTCACCCGCTCGATATCGGCCTTGGTCATTGCGTGCGGAACCTTCGACAGCCCGCCGCCGTAGGCAATGGCCGAAGGGGCAATCGTTTCCCAGCCGCGCGGATCGTCGTCCGCAATATGGTCATCGCCTTCCCACGGCCGGTTCGCGCTGGCCTTGCGCCCCGCATGGCCAATCTGGATACCGGGAACGGCGCCCGCATCCTTGATGGTCTGAACCGCCGGTGCGAATGCCTTCGCCTGTTCATCATTCCACAACCCCGCGCAACCCGGGGTAATCCGGCCTTCCGGCGACACGGCGGTTGCCTCGACAATCACCAGTCCGGAACCGCCACGCGCCAATCCGCCGAGATGAACGTGATGCCAGTCATTGATCACGCCGTCATTTGCCGAATACTGGCACATAGGGGAAACGGCGATTCGGTTGCGCAATGTCACATCCTTCAAGGTGAAGGGGTCGAAAAGAGAGGCCATATATTTACTCCAAGGTGGGGTGCTGCGGACATTCAGGTCCGCTGATATTTCCATAGTTCGATATTATTCGAACAATAGCAATACACAAAATTTTGTGCTAGGATACGTCCATGAGAGAATATCGCCATCCCCAGATCACCGAAGTGCAGCTCGAATCCGTGCTTTACGCGCTGAGCGACCCCATCCGCCTGTCGATTGTCCGGCAGTTGGCCCGCGAAGGTGAGGCAACCTGCGCCGCGCTTGAGAACGGACGCCCGAAATCCAGCGTGTCACATCATTTCCGCGTGCTGCGGGAAGCCGGGATCATCAAGACCCGCAACGACGGCACCTCGCGGATCAACGAATTGCGCGACAATGAACTGGCCGAGATTTTTCCAGGCCTGCTGCCGGCAATTCTCGCAGTCCGCGGCTAGGGTCCGGACCCTGGAACGACGCGGCAAGGCGGACCACTTGAATGATCCGCCACACAGCCGGTGAATGCGCCCGCCTTATACATGGAAGCGACTTTGATTTTTACTTGAATTTAACAATACAAGACATCATTATTCTCTTTTATATTTGAATATTCACATTCAATTCGCATTGCCAGCGGAGAAATTACAAAACTTCTTACAAATAATCTCATATTACTCAGGCATAAACCATACAACCATAAAGACATTGGTAACTATTATAAAAAATGGTAAGCAAATTAACCAATGCCGAACGTAATAAAAATAGCATAGGGAAATATGAACTCGCCTTTCTGAGGTCCGTGAGTGCAACTGTCGAATTTCCATACGCCTGACGCTATCCGTTCCATGTTCGGCATGCGGGGAACGATAAATCCTGCCGTCAAGCGGCGGGTCTACGCTGAACAGATGGATGTGGCGCTGCGACTGGCGTCCTTTACCGTCATCGTGGCCATGAGCGTCGTGTTCGTGGTGGCGTTTGTCTTCTGGGATCAGGGACATAGCCTGTATCTGGGCAGTCTGGCCACCATCGTCACCGTCATGACCGCCGCATCGCTGTTTGCCTGCTGGCAATGGTACAAGGTGCCAAAGGTCAAGGAGCTTGGCTTCGCCGGCATCAAATACCTGATCATCATATCCGCATGTTACGGCCTGTGCCTGGCAAGCATTCCACTCATGCTTTTTCTGGAAGCCGATGCCTACCACAGGCTGCTGATCGCCTGCACGGCGGCCGGTCTCATGGCGACCGGCATCGGCGTGGCCGTGGTTCCGCTGGCCGCCATTGCCTTTTCGGGCGCCATCATCACCGGCTCGTTCTTTGCCCTCGCCTCGACCGGCGAGGATTTCTTTCTTTTCATTGCGATCTTGCTGGCCATCTATGCGCTGTTCATCCTGTTCACCATCGTGCACATGAGCAACCTGATCGTCATGCGCACGCTCGACCAGATCAAGGTCGAGCAGCAGAAGGAGGTTATCAGCCTGCTTCTCTATGATTTCGAAGAGAATGCCAGCGACTGGATCTGGGAAACCGACGCCGACCTGAAACTCCAGCACACCTCGCCGCGCCTGGCACAGATCGCCGAGAAAACCACCAAGCAATTGCAGGGCATGCCCTTCGCGCAACTGTTCAAGGTCGACCAGTCACACGCTGAAGAGGCGGTGAAGGTGGGGTCGATCTGGCAGGCCATTGAAAACCGCACGACCTTCCGCAACCATATATTGCCGATCAATATAAAGGGCGAAACCCGCTGGTGGTCACTGACCGGCAAGGCCATCTTTGACAATGCCGGGCAGTTCTGCGGTTATCGCGGGGTTGGTTCCGACGTGACAGCGGCAAAGCAGTCGGAAGACAAGCTGTCCTATCTCGCCCGCTACGACGTGCTCACCGATCTGCCGAACAGAACCCTGTTCACCGATCAACTCGCCGAAGCAACCAAGGAACTGGAAACCGGCCTTGCCGGCTTTGCCGTGTTCTGCATCGACCTCGACGAATTCAAGACCGTCAATGACAGCTTCGGCCACGGCATCGGCGATCAGTTGCTGAAGCAGGTCGCGGAGCGTTTGCGCGGCACATCCCCTGCCCGCTACATCGTGGCGCGCCTGTCCGGCGACGAATTTGCGATCCTGGCCCCTGGCGCCGGCCAGCCCGAAGCGACGGCACTGGCGGAAGATCTCGTGCGCCGCATCTCACAACCATTCTGGATCGATGGCATCCAGATCAACATCCATATCAGCATCGGCATCGCGCTTGCCCCCATGGACAGCGTCAGCGATATCATGCGCTGCGCCGACCTTGCGCTGTACCGCACCAAGAACGAGGGCCGGAACAGCTATCGGTTCTACGAAGTCGAAATGGATGCGCGGATCGAGGCCAAGCGCGCCCTGGCGATGGATTTGCGCGGCGCTCTGGCACGGCAGGAGTTCATCCTGCATTTCCAACCGATCGTGTCGGCCATCACGCTCAAGACCGTCGGGTTTGAAACCCTCCTGCGCTGGAAGCATCCGGTGCACGGGTATATTTCTCCGGCCATCTTCATTCCGATTGCGGAAGAGACCGGCAATATCATCCCCCTCGGCGAATGGATCATCCAGGAGGCTTGCAAGACGGCGGTGTCCTGGCCCGACGACATCCATGTGGCGATCAATATTTCCGCGATCCAGTTCCGCCATTCGGATCTCGCCTCCATCGTTCGCGATGCGCTGACAACCAACAAGCTGAAGCCCAACCGCCTCGAACTCGAAATCACCGAATCCGTGTTCCTTGAAGCCAATGTCGCGGCGATTTCCCTGCTGCGGCAGTTCCGGGCAATGGGTGTAAGCATTGCGCTTGACGATTTTGGCACCGGCTATTCCAGCCTCAGCTATCTGCGCAAGATGCCTTTCGACAAGATCAAGATCGATCAGTCCTTTGTGCGCGACCTCCCGCACAACAGGGGAAGCCTTGCCATCATCCGTGCGGTGATGGGTCTTGGCGCGAGCATGGGCATGAAGATCACCGCGGAAGGCGTTGAAACCCGTGAACAGCTGGCCTGCCTGCAAAAGGAAGGCTGTGATCAGGTGCAGGGCTTCCTGTTCAGCCCGGCGGAGCCGTTTGACAAGACAGCCGACCTCATGTCGTTCGACCGCGACCGCTACGAAGTCGCCAGCTGAGGCGCGTTCTCAAACCCGATGAGAGATGAAGCAGCCCGGCGGCTCACGCCTGCCGCTTCGTCTTGTCCTGAACAGTTGGACGATAGCTGGGTGACAGCCGCGAATCTTTTGGCCAGTAGGCCAGGAAGCCCTTGATGACTTCGCCGGGAATATCGAGCGGATTGTACTGATCCCTGTCCACGAACATCAGGGACTGTTCGCCATGACCGAGCAGGCCTTGCGCTGCGCTGTGGATTTCGTGCTGCAGCGTGACGAATTTGCGGTTGTGCCGGGCGATCTTGATGCGAACGCTGATCTGCTCGAATTCCTTCGATTCCCGCCGGTAATCATGGGTGAAGGAACGTGTGAGGATGTAGAACCGCGTCGTCGCCAGATCGAAATCCGGCATGCAGACATTGAAGAACAATTCGCGCGCCTTGCCGACCCAGCGCACATAATTGGCGAAGTAGACGTTCCCGACCGAATTGGTATCGTCATAGGTCGGGGTGAGATGCATGACGAACCACTCGCCATCGAAACCATGCGACTGCGATATTTCCTCGCCGCCCGACGTGTTTGTCAGCGGGGCAGTGCTCATCATCCGAATGGGCTGGTCGACGATTTCAACCGGGATCGCCTTCGAGCGGGGTCCCACCAGTTCGATGATGACCGGCAAAGCGCCGATCAAGCCGATGAACGGCGACAGGAACAGGAAGCCGGGTACAGGCTGGATATAGCCGAGAACGAAAATCAGCGACGATCCGCAGCCGATCAGGAAGCTCAGCACCGGATCGAATTTCGGTTTCGCCCCCAAAGCCTCGCAAACCAGATTGGCGGACGCGCTGACGAACAGCGTGGCGAAAGGCATCATGAAATACATGAGCGAAAAGTTTGCCGGTACGGCGGCATAGGCAACCCAGGTCGCGCCGATCAGCAGCCACAGCGGCGACGAGGCAATGCCATCGGGAATAAGCGCCAGCAGCGGACTGTTGCTGCGCATGTTCTTGCCGCGCAGATACCAGTTCGTCGCGCAATAAAAACTGTCGACTGTCGATGTGAGCGCCGCAATCGTCCAGATCGCAAAGGCAATCGCCAGATAGGGCGCACCATTTTCCGCGGCCAGGACAACCGCTGCGGAAACCGACCCTTGCGCGCTCGGCAGGCCGTCAATGGAAATGATGCTGCCGATGGGACCGACCGTCGACGCGATGGAAGCATTGAGCAGGAGAAAACCGAAGAACAGCAGGGCACCGGCGCCATAGGCGATCCCGACCGACCCGCCCTCGCGCTTGATATAGACCGCCCGCTGCCAATGCTGGATATCGAGCCACGGGCCGAGCAGGAAGCCGATCACCGTCGGCATGACAAGGCCGTAAAAGCGTGCATCGAACTGCTGGAGCGGGACACCGGGATAGTCCGACGTCTGCCGCAGACCGGAAAGCAGCACGAGCCCTGCCGCAACGCCGATCACCGTATAGAGGATATGCAGCTTCTTGATCTGCTCCAGTGAAAGCGCATGGCCGATGGCGCAGGAAGCCAGAAGCAGGAAAGCAACGCCTATTGTCGCGCCCTCGCCCACAATCGGCTGCCACAAATAGGCAACGAAGCCGAAAACCGTCACCACCAGCGCCGCCATCTGGAACAGCAGAAAGACGCCGACATAGCGGTTTTCGATGTCCTTCATGATCTGGTCCGGCGTCCGCTTGCTGCGGCCGAGAATAAAGCCGAACAACCACAGACCGCCAACATTCGAGATCGCGAAACCGAAGAAACCAAGCCAGCCATAGGTCAGCGTGACGTGGATGGAATAGAAAAAACCCAGACCCCACAGCCAGGATAGGCCAATTGTAGGCGCCCACATAAGATTTCGCACGAACGTCATGTCTATCCAGCTTTACGAGAGTCGGTGATCGACAACACCAACTTTAATCCACGTTATTCGCTGTAATAAGTCAATGATCTGCTCTTAGCAGTTGCGGAAAGTTTCAAGATTTTTGCTTGCTTTCCCGTTGCGAATGCAAGCAGCCTTTATCGGGATTTTTACCCAGCGAAGCACGCGAAATACTGCGGGAACGAGGTCGTACACTCATAAAATCTGGTTGAAATGGTATCAGGACCGCCAGCGCTGATGCGCCGGCGGTACGCTGGCGGGATTAGAGGCCCGCGATCTTTCTCAGGTCGTCCACTGCGCCGGAACCGGCGGCAAGAACCGGCGCACCCCGGGTCAACGCCTCGCCCTTTGCCGGGAATGGATGGTGCCAGCCGCCGGCTTCCTTGACGAGGCAGTAACCGGCCATGCAGTCCCACGCATGCATGTAGGGCTCGTAATAACCGACAAGACGGCCAGCGGCGACATAGGCCAGCATGAGCGCGCCCGATCCGTTGCGGATGAAATTGCCGCCGGCTTCCAGCAGCTTTTCCACCAGGGAGGCAACGACTGCCGGGGTGACATGGTGATTGGCGCCGATACCCGTCACCGCATTGCGAATGGTCTTGCTCGGATCGATGGAGAGCGCCTTGCCGTTCAGGGTCGCGCCCATGCCGAGCGCCGACGCATAAAGCTCCTCATTGCACGGGACATAGATGACCCCGACGACGATCTCCTCGCCACGCAGCGCCGCAATGGAGATGCACCAGGTTGGCATACCATTTACGAATGGGCTGGTGCCGTCGATCGGATCGATCACCCAGGTGAATTCGGAGGTTCCCGCGCTGACGCCATATTCTTCGCCAAGCACCGCATCGCCGGGAAAGGCCGCCGCAATGCGGGCGCGGATCAGTTCTTCCACTTCCCGGTCGGCAATCGAGACCACATCCTGCGGATCGGCCTTGGTCTCGATGACCAGCCGCTCGCGCGCATTGAAATGCGCCAGCGCCACGGCGCCGGCTTCGATAGCCATTTTCTGGGCCAGGGCAAAACGGCCCTGCAACTCGGCTTCGGCATGCGATGTCATGATAGTCCTTTGAAAATGCAGTTTCAGTTGTTGATGATGGCGATGCCGCGATGGTGGAAACCGATGCTGACACTGGTTGCGGGAGGAAGATTGCGGTCTACGGCCGGATCGACCACGAAGAGCGTTCCGGACGCGGTTTCCACTTCATATTCGACGTGATCGCCGAGATAGGCGGCATGCCGGATGCTTCCGGCGAAGGCACCGTTCCCACCCGCTTCCAGCGTGATCGCATTGGGCCGCACGGCGAGCTTCGCCGGTCCCGGCCGGGCGTTGCGGCCCGGCACGGCGTGTTCCAGCGTGCCGACACGGATGATGGCATTGCCGCCGTCGCTGCGCAGCACTTCACACGGCACAACATTGGCCTCGCCGATGAAATCCGCAATGAAGGATGAAGCCGGTGCTTCGTAAAGCTCGCGCGGCGAGCCCTGCTGGGCGATGACGCCCTCCTGCATGACGATGATCTGGTCGGACACGGCGAGCGCTTCCTCCTGATCGTGCGTGACATAAACAGCAGTGAAGCCGAGCCGCTGCTGCAACTCACGGATTTCGGTGCGCACGCGGCGGCGCAGCCGCGCATCGAGATTGGACAGGGGTTCGTCCAACAGCAGCACCTGCGGCTCCAGAACCAGCGCCCGCGCGACGGCGACACGCTGCTGCTGGCCACCGGACAATTCCGCCGGAAGGCGCTGACCATAGCCGGAAAGGCCAACCTGCTTGAGCCCTTCCTCCGCCTTTTCCCGCGCATCGGATTTCTTCATGCCCGAGGATTCAAGGCCGTAGGCGACGTTTTCCGCAACCGACATATGTGGAAACAGCGCATAGGACTGGAACACCATCGAGACATCGCGCTCATTGGCGGGAAGCATGGTGACATCCTTGCCGCCGATCAGGATACGGCCGGCGGAGGGGTGCTCCAGCCCCGCCAGCATGCGCAGGGTCGTGGTCTTGCCGCAACCGGACGGGCCGAGCAGCGTGACCAGCGTGCCGGGCTCGATCGTCAGCGAGAGATCGTGAATGGCTGTGAAATTGCCGAACTGCTTTTTGACATTGGAGAAGACGACGGAGCCGGTGCGATGGGTGGTCATGATGCGGCCTTTTCTTGTGGAGCGGCGGAGGGAACGAAGGCTGTCGCAACGCGGTTTTCGCGGCGCAGTTTTCGTTCGCCCACCAGAAGCTGGAAACAGGTGATGATGACGATCATGACGACGATCAGCATCGAGGAGTAGGCCACCGCCACGCCGTACTCGCCGTTTTCGACGAGCCCGACAATATAGGAAGTCGCCATATTATATTCGGCACTTACAAGGAATATGACAGCGCTGATCGAGGTGATGGCGCGCACGAAGGAATAGACCAGCGCGGCCACGATGGCCGGGCGCAGCAGCGGCAGGATCACCTTGCGGATGGTGCGGAAACTCGTTGCCCGCAGCGTCAGCGAGGCTTCGTCGAGACTCTTGTCGAGCTGGCTCATCGCCGCCACGCCGCCGCGCACGCCCACGGGCATGTTGCGGAAGACGAAGCAGGCGATCAGGATCAGCGCCGTCCCGGTCATTTCAAGCGGCGGCAGGTTGAAGGCCATGATGTAGCTGATGCCGATGACCGTGCCGGGAATGGCAAAGCTCATCATCAGGGCAAACTCGAAGACATTGCGGCCGACAAAGCGCTGGCGCACGATCAGATAGGCCGTGAGCAGGCCGACGGCTGCAGTCAGCGGTGCTGAAATCAGCGCGATCTTGATTGTCGTCCAGAACGAGTTCCAGGCAACGCCGGTCCAGGCAATGGCGCCATTGCTGAAGCTGAAGGAGAATGCCCGCTGGTAATGTTCCAGCGTCAGCGTGTTGTCGAGACCCCAGGTGCGCACGAAACCGCCGAACAGGATCATGCCGTAGATGACGAGCGTGAACAGTATCCACGGAATGACGATCGCGTGGACACCGATCGACAGGGTGCGCGGCAGGGCGATATGCGCGCCGGAATCGCCCTTGCCGGTGACTGTGGCAAAGCTTTTGCCTGCCAGCCAGACGCGCTGGGCGAGAAACGCCGAGAGCGTAAAGAACAGCAGGATGATCGCAAGCACCGCTGCCCGCGACGGATCGTTCTGCGAACCGACGACGGCGAAGAAGATTTCCGTCGACAAAACGCCGTGGCTGCCGCCGAGCACCAGCGGATTGCCGAAATCCGCCATGCTTTCGATGAAGCCGATGAGAAACGCATTGGCGAGACCGGGTTTCATCAAAGGCAGGGAAACCCGCCAGAAGGTGCGCCAGCGGTCGGCGCGCAAAGTCTGCGATGCCTCTTCCATTGATGGGCTGACGCCCTCGACGACGCCGATCAGGACGAGGAACGAGATCGGCGTGAATGACAGGACCTGCGCGATCCATATGCCGGTCAGGCCGTAGAGCCAGCGGCCGGGCTCGATGCCGAAAAGCTCGGACAATTGCTGGGTGACGACACCAGCGCGGCCGAATAGCAGGATCAACGCCAGACCGATGACGAAGGGCGGCGTGATGATCGGCAGGATGGTCAGAAGACGCAAGCCTTTCTTGAACGGGAACCGGGTGCGGGTGGCGACCAGCGCAAAGCACAGGCCAAGGAGGGTGGAACCCGACGCGGCGAGAATGGCGAGGAACAGCGTGCGCCAGGCAATGCCGCAGCGGGTGCCGCCGACCACGCAATCGAGACTCCAGATCGACGGGTCCTGGATATTGCGCACGAACCCGGAAGGGTCGAACGAACCGTCAACGCTCTGGACCGAGCCGATCAGCATGCTGCCGACGGGATAGAACACGAAGATGGCAACGAGGAAGATGAGGAGCGCAATCGACGCGACGACAAAGGCGTCGCCGCGCAGCACACCGCGTTCGGCCAACCCGAAGGAAAACATCAGGACGAAGGACAGCGCAACCAGACCGGCCCCCGCCCCCATGGACGGCTGCCCGTCGGCGAGCGGCCCGAACAGGCTTTCGCTGATCGCCCAGCTCCAGCCGGTGAAACCGATGGCAAGCCCCTGCAGAACCAGAAAGACAATGCCGGCAGCGCCTGCCCCGATGAGCAGATTGGCCCGCAGCGGCGACACCTTGAACACCCGGGCAGCCAGTCCCAGCGCGAACAACAGCGCGATGATGGCCAGCGACCAGCGGCCATGGCTGGCGATCTGCACAAGGCCGGGCGCTTCCACCGCACCGGACGGGAATTTGCCCAGCCAGCCAAGGCCGTAGAATCCGCTTTCGATCCTGTACCACGGCACAAGGGCAAACCCGGCAAGGCCTATACCGAGAGCAATGTTCAATCTCCGGTCGCTACGTTCCATTGTGCTACCCAATACTGTCTTCGATGATGGAAATGGCTGGCGTGCCCGAATAGAAATACCGGGCACGCGAAACTGCGGAACTCAGATCAATTGGCGCTTGCGCCGATTTCCTTGTCCCAGCGGTCAAGCAGTTCCTTGCGCTTGGCCGGATCGCCATAGGTCTTGAAGTCATAATCGATGAGCTTGATGTCTTCGAACTTCGGCGCTTCCGGCGGAACGACCGCCGCCTTGTTCGATGGCAGCTGGAAGGACTTTGCTTCCTTCATGTGCGACTGCACCTCGGCAGACAGCGCCCAGTCATACCATTTCTTCGCCGCATCGAGATTGCGCGCGCCCTTGACGATCGACATGGAGCCGATCTCGTAGCCCGTGCCTTCGCATGGCGCGACGGTTTTCACCGGAAAGCCTTCAACGGTCTGGGCCACCGAGTCATGCATGAAGACGATACCGAGCGCCGTCTCACCGCGCGCCGCGGCCTTCACCGGAGCGGAACCGGATTTCGTATATTGCGAGACATTGGCATTGAGCTTCTTCAGATAGTCATAGGCCTTGTCCTCGCCCATGATCTGCACCAGCGATGCGAGCGCCGTATAGGCTGTTCCCGACGAGTTCGGATTGGCCATCTGGATTTCGCCCTTGTAGGACGGATCGAGCAGATCGGCCCAGCACTTGGCTTCCTTCATGCCCTTTTTCTTGACGATATCGGTGTTGTAGCCCCATCCCAGCGCCCCGGCATAGACGCCGACGGTCTTGTAGCCGGAACTTTCCGCCTGCTTCTTGGCCCAGTCCTGCAACTGGTCCAGCAGCGGCGATTTGTATTCCTGTGTCAGGCCCTCGGATGCCGCCTGCAGATGCGGATCGCCCGTGCCCGCCCACCAGATATCGGTCTTGGGGTTGCGCGCCTCGGCGCGGATTTTTGCATAGGTTTCGCCCGACGACAGGCGCACCATATTGACCTGAATGCCCGTATCCTTCTCAAACATGCCCTTCATCAGCTCGCAGATGACGACATCGGCCGAGCAGATCAGATTGAGATTGTCCGCCGCACGCGCCTCCATCGGCATCATCTGGATACCGGCAGCAAAAGCAGCAGCAATGGCAAAGACTGAACGCATGAATTTCTCCTCCCTGAAAAAACGGCACCTCCATGCCGCTGCTTGTTTTGCAAGCGTGTGCAAAAGTTTCACATGCGAACAGTTCATGTCAAGCCGGCTTATTGATTTTGTCCGATTAAATTTGAATATGCTTGCCTTGCGGAGAAGAGCAATCGTGTGCAATCTATGGAAAAACCGAATGTTGCCCGGGTGGAAATCTCGTTGAACAAGTCATTCATCAGCGCCGAAGACGTTGCAAAAAGAGCCGGTGTGTCGCGTTCGGCGGTTTCACGCACGTTCACTCCCGGCGCCAGCGTGTCCGACGAGACGCGCCGGCGCGTCATCGAAGCGGCGGATGCGCTCGGCTATCACGTCAACCAGCTTGCCCGCGGCCTGATGCGCAGCGAAAGCGGCATCGTCTGTCTCGTTGCCTCGGAAATGGACACGCCCTATCGCGCCCGGCTGGTGCGGGAACTGTCCCATGCGCTGCAGAAGGCCGGCAAGGTCTGCATGATCATCAACACCGACCGCTCTGACGGCAGCGTCGATGCCGCCCTGCGGCAGACGCTCAATTACCGGGCGGACGCGTCGATCCTGCTCTCCGGCCTCCCCGACAAGGCGATCACCAAACTCTGCCTCGACAGCGGGCAGCGCATTGTCCTGATCAACCGGGATGACGAGATCGAAGGGCCGTTCCGCATTAATCTCGATGACAGGCGCGCCGCGCGGGCGGCCGTCAATGCCTTCCTGCGTGCCGGCTGCCGCCGTCTGGCCTTTGCCAATTCGGCCGTCGGCACGCCAAGCCTGATGGCGCGCGAACATGGTTTCATTGCCGCCGCCGCCGAATTCGGGCTGGAGGTGACGGTGATCCGCCATGGCAACACGGTCTATGAGAGCGGGCAGCACATTGCCCGGATGCTGTTCACCGAGCCGACCCGGCCCGATGCGGTGTTCTGCGTCAACGATCTCATGGCATTCGGGCTGATGGACAGCGCACGCCATGATTTCGGCCTGCGCATTCCGGACGAGCTTTGCGTGACCGGTTTCGACGACATCCCCCAGGCCGACTGGTCGTCCTACGCGCTGACAACATTTGCCCAGCCGGTCGAGGACATCGTCAGAACCAGCGTGGAGTGGCTGACCAATGACGCCGACGAGTCCGGATTGGACAACCGTTCCGTCAGCCTGCACGCATCGATGGTCTGGCGCAAAACCATCCGCACGCCGGGCCGATAGAACCGGCCTAATCCGTGGAAAAACTGCCCCAGACACGCACCCTACCGCGTCCGGCGCGCTTTGCTTCGTAGAGAGCCCGGTCTGCCAGGTTCACCAATGCATCCGCGCCGTCCTGCGTGGCGGCGGGCAACTGTGCAAGCGCGCTGATGCCGATACTGACCGATGTCCGGCCAGCCGGAACATCCTCTTGATCCAGATGCAGGCCGGCGACGGCCTCCAGCAAGGTCGTGGCAATGTCCGCCGCCTCATCGATACTGGCGCCCGGCAGCAGCGCCGCAAACTCTTCCCCGCCGAAACGCGCGACAACGCCGGTGCCCTTGCCGATCACCTTGCTGAGGACACGCCCCACCTGCACGAGGCACCGGTCCCCGGCCAGATGGCCATAGACATCATTATAGGCCTTGAAGTAGTCGATATCGATCATCAGCAAGGCCAGCGGCTGCCCGTGATCACTCGCCCGCTCATATTCCCGCTTGAGCAGGCGGCTGAACTTGCGCCGGTTCGGCAGGCTGGTCAGATGATCGCTTTCCGACAGCTTTTTCAGTTTCCGGTTGGCTTCGAGCAGTTTCTGCTCCAGCTCCATCCGCAACCGCACCGTTGAGGACAACTCTTCTTCAATCTGTTTCTGACCGCTGATGTCGACGCTGGTCGCCAGCAGCCGCAGCGGCGATCCGTCGGGACCATATTCGACGATCTTGCCGCGGCTGAGTATCCACGCCTCGCCGCCATTGCCGCGCGGCACCCGGTAGACCGCTTCGAAATGCGGTTTTCGGCCGCTGACAACATCTTCGAATGCCTGGATCGTGCTGGCCTTGTCATCGGGATGCACGATGTCCCACGCCACGTTCTCCGCCGCCGGGCTGGCCGGGTCCAGCCCGAGCAGGGTCCGGTATTGCGGCGAACGCCAGACCCGGTTCGTCGCAATATTCATATCCCATATCCATTGCCCGGCGCTCTCGAGCGCATAGGTCGTGCGCTGCTCGATTTCGGCCAGTCGCTCGGAAATCTTGGTCATGGTGGTGATATTGGTGTAGGCCACCGAAATTCCCGCCACTTCCCCAAGATCATTGGTCACCGGAGCGGCGGAAATCATCAGTGTTTCAGCCCCCCGCTGCATCGTGTGATCGGGAATGGGCTTTTCCTTCAGGGCAGCGACCAGGCTGGCCCGCAACAAGGCGGCGTGGTCGGGCACCACATCCTCCACCGACCGGCCAACCGCATGATCGCTGCTGACGTCAAGCATCCGGGAAAGCTGATCGTTGACCGTGACAAAGATGCCGTCGCGATTGAGGTAGCAAAGCCCGACCGGGACCTTGTCATAGACGGCTTCAATCTGGAGCAAGCGGTCGCCACCACGCTCATTCTGGGTGTCGAACGGTGAGTTTCGCGACTTACTCGATGGCATTACGCAATCTTCGCTCCTCTGCAGTCACCCACCGCATTATGTCTACTTTGGCGACGGGAGAGCCGGAGCGTCAAGTTAAATACTGCAATCTAAGGTTAATTATCGTTCAGCTGTTCAACCTTGTTACAGGCCGATAAAGCAATAGGCTTAAGCGATCTGGATGCGCTGCTGCTTCTCGAACCGCTTGATCAACCGGTCGCGCTTGAGCCTCGACAGCCGGTACAGCCAGAAAATGCCGTCGAGCTGATCGATCTCGTGCTGCAGGCAAACCGCAAGCAGCCCGTCCGCTTCCTGCGTCTGCGCCGCGCCGGATATATCCTGATAGCGTATGCGGATGGCCGCCGGACGTTCAACCTCGTCATTCATGCCGGGCATCGACACGCTGCCCTCCATGTTCCTGACCAGCACATCCGATGACCATTCGATCAACGGATTGATGTAGGACCGCACGCCCTGACCATCCGCAAGCTCGATGACAACAACACGTTTGAGAACACCGATATGCGGCGCGGTTATGCCGATGCCCGGTGCATCGCGCATCGTGTCGAGAAGATCGGCAACGAGATGCTGCAAACCGTCATCGAATACGGTGACAATGTCTGCCCTCGCCCGCAGATCGGGATGGGGGAATTTCAAAATCCTGCGGATCGTCATATCGATACTCCAGCCGGGCCGCGTGGCAGATCAGCAACGCACCGGCTTCCTGTTGCCTCAAACCGGTGCCTGAATGCAAGCTTGCTTTACAAGCGGCACCCCGCCCGATAATCCACAGGAGAATACTGCGGTCTTCGTTATCCGACGGACTGACCCAACGAGGCTGATGCATGTCCTCCAGCGAAACCGAGATCAAGCAACAGGTTCTGCCCAAGGGCGCGCTGTATATGACGCTGCTGGCTTTGGCCACGACGATTGCCTCGTTCATCGTCATGATGGGCATCACCAGCATCTCGCCGACGAAAGAGATAACCCAGCTCATCATCGCGGCCAACACCGTTTCGATCCTGCTGCTGGTCTATCTGTCCTATGCCACGGTGCGCAAACTCTTCCTTTTCAAGAACAAGGAAAAGCACAATGACCTGCACACCAACATTGCCTTCATCTTTGCACTCATCGCATCGATTCCGTCGATCATCGTGGCCTGTTTTTCCCTGATCATCCTCGACAACCGGCTGAACTCATGGATCAACGTCGACAACAACAAGATCATCGACATGTCCATCAAGGCCGCGCAGTCCTATACCGAGGACAATGCGCAGAACCTTTTGACCACGACCCTGTCCATGGTCATCGAGCTCGACCAGCGGCGCATGCTTTTCAGCCTGGATCGCGGCGCCTTTTCCGACTGGCTAACCTATGATGCCGGGCGCAACAACCTTTTGGGCGCATCCCTCGTCGATTCGAGCGGCACGCCCGTCGTCAGCGCCAGCCTCATCAACGACCATACCTTGCCGCCGGTGCCCCTGTCGGCCCTGCGCGGCGCCGCCGGCGACCGGCCGGTGCTGATCCCGCCTGGCGCCACCAATCTCGTCGGCGCGGTGATCAAGACGCAGGCCCTGCCCGATCTCTATCTCTACACCGTGCGCACAATCGATCCCTCTGCCCTCAACAACATGCGGATCATGACCGACAACAACAGCGAGTACCAATCGCTGGCCAGCAACCGCAAGAACACGCAGATCGCCTATGCGCTGCTTTACATCGAACTGACGCTGCTGCTGCTGCTCACCGCCGTCTGGACCGGCATCGCGGTGGCCAACCGCGTTGTCCAGCCGATCCGCCTGCTGATCGGGGCGGCGGAAGAAGTGGCAACCGGCGATTTCGACGTCTCGGTCCCCGTGCGCGGCTCCGATGGCGACATCGGCTCGCTCTCCCTCACCTTCAACAACATGGTGCAGCAGCTGAAGACCCAGCACACCGACCTGATTTCCGCCAAGGAGCAGATCGACGAGCGCCGGCGCTTTACCGAAGCCGTGCTTTCGGGGGTGACCGCCGGGGTCATCAGCGTCAACACGGAAGGCGACATCGCCGTTATCAACCGGCCGGCGGAAACCATGCTGCTGGGTGATCACGTCTCCACCATCGGCAGCAACCTGACGGAGCTTCTGCCGGAGTTCGGCGAAGTGTTCACCACGGCGCGTGACAGCGGCCGCTCCTCGAGCCGCAAGCAGATCGCCATGACCCGCAACGGCGTCGCCCGCTCCTTCAACGTCCAGATCACCCGGGAAGATGCGGACACGCACAACACGTCCTACGTGGTGACCGTCGACGACATCACCGATCTGGTGGCCGCGCACCGCTCCTCCGCCTGGGCCGATGTGGCCCGGCGCATCGCCCACGAGATCAAGAATCCGCTGACCCCCATTCAGCTTTCCGCCGAACGGCTGCGCCGCCGCTATGGCAAGGTGATCACCGAAGACCGCGAGGTTTTCGACCAGTGCACCGAGACCATCATCCGGCAGGTCGGGGATATCGGCCGCATGGTGGACGAGTTTTCCGAATTCGCCCGCATGCCCAAGCCGCAACTGGCGGCGACTGACATCCGCGATGTGCTGCGTGATGCATCGTTCCTTGTCGAAATCAGCAACAGCCAGATCAAGTTTGCCCACGAATTCGCCGACGAACCGCTGATCGGCAATTTCGACAGCCGCCTTTTGGGGCAGGCATTCGGCAACATCATCAAGAACGCGTCGGAATCCATCGATGCGGTTCTGCTGTCGGGCGCCATCAGCGAAGGCCATATATTGGTGCGGGCCATGGCTGCCGGTCCTTCCATCGTTGCCGAGGTGCTGGACAACGGCAAGGGCCTGCCGGCTGAGAACCGCCACCAGCTGCTGGAACCCTACGTGACCACCCGCGAAAAGGGAACGGGACTTGGCCTGGCCATCGTCAAGAAGATTGTCGAGGATCACGGCGGGCAACTGGAAATGCACGACGCACCGGCCAGTTTCCATGCGGGGCGCGGTGCCCTTGTCCGAATGGTCTTTCCAAGAGTGGTCGTTTAACGAAAAGTTAACGCAATTTCACGGCTCCGATATCAAATGTGATGATTCTGTGGCGGACAACAAATTGAGCGGCACATCCAAAAGTGTTATTATCCGCTTGCTGTTATCCGGATGGCTGAACACCCGTTCCGCACGCTCCGGCAGCAGGACATGAATCACTCCGAGCAAAAACGATCGTTGGCCATCAGAGTCAGCGGCGGGTGTTCGTGATCCTTGAGAACGCGCCGGATTATCCGGCTACGCTCAACAGGAGGCAGGCGATGCGACACGTTAAGGAAAATGGCGATTTATCCAATTGGATGACGTGCTCGGTCATTTTGTTCGGTGCACTGATGGTGACTGCGGTTATCCTTGCAATCTGATCATCCGATAAATATCGCAGATCAATCTCCGGCGATACGCAAGCGAGCGTATCGCCTTTGATTGCTGTTTTGCCGGCGCACCCTTCCACCCCGTGACATCGCACGTGCGGCCGGTGCGATCACCTTCCCGTTACTACCTCTGGTAAGCACCGCTTTTCTGTGCGAACAATCGCATACGCTGCGTTGACTTTGACACCTGTCCCACGGGATGCGGATAACCGAGGAGCGGCCGAATGATAGCCCTGAATATAAACGGCGAAGAGCGCAATGTGGATGTGCCGGAGGATATGCCTCTGCTCTGGGTGCTGCGTGACGTGATTGGCCTGACCGGCACCAAGTTCGGCTGCGGCATTGCCCAGTGCGGCGCCTGCACGGTGCAGCTCGACGGGCGGCCGGTGCGCTCCTGCGTCCTGCCTGTCGCTTCCGTCGGTGCCCGGAAGGTCACGACGATCGAGGCCATCGGCACAACGCCCGCCGGCAAGAAGATTCAGGACGCCTGGCTTGATCTGGAGGTCATCCAGTGCGGCTACTGCCAGTCCGGGCAGATCATGTCTGCCTCGGCCCTGCTCGATCGCAATCCTGACCCCAGCGACCGGGATATCGATGCGGCCATGTCCGGCAATATCTGCCGGTGCGGCACCTATACCCGGATACGAGCGGCGATAAAACAGGCCGCGAAGGCCTGAGGAAATGGAGATAGCCAGCATGAGCAAGCCATCCTCCTCCCCCTCCCCGAAAACAGCCACCTCCCGCCGCGCCTTCCTGCAGGGCGGCGGACTGCTTCTGGGATTTGCATTGTTCGGCGTAGGCATCAAACCGGTGCTTGCGGCGAGCACCGCACAGCCGGTTGACGGCGATGTCACTGCCGCCTTTGCGCCCGACGCCTTCATCCGCATCGGTACTGACGGGCTGATCACCCTCATCCTTCCCAATATCGAAATGGGCCAGGGCACCCATACCGGCGAAGCGACGCTGATTGCCGAAGAACTGGAAGTCAGCCTCGATCAGGTGAAGGCCGTCGATGCGCCGCCGAACGACAAGCTCTACGCCACGGCAGCTTTGGGCGGACAGGCGACCGGCGGCTCCACCTCCATGCGCGCCACGTGGGAACCCCTGCGCAAGGCCGGCGCAACCGCGCGGATGATGCTGGTTGCCGCAGCCGCCGCGGAATGGTCCGTACCCGTGAGCGAATGCGTGGCCAGGCTTGGCGTGGTGACCCACCAGCCAACCGGACGCCAGCTTGCCTATGGCGCGCTTGCCGACGCGGCAGCCAGGCAACCCGTGCCGGCCGAGGTAAAACTGAAGGACCAGAAGGATTTCCAGCTGATCGGCAAGTCGAGCCGCAGGCTGGACACGCCGGGCAAGGTCAACGGCGCCGTGAAATACGGGATCGATATCCGCGTGCCTGACATGAAGGTGGCAACCGTCGCCGCCTGCCCTGTCCTCGGCGGCAAGCTCGGCGATGTCGACGACAAGGCCGCGCGGGCCATTCCCGGCGTGCGCGATGTCGTTCGGCTGGACAACGCCGTCGCCGTGATCGGCGATCATTTCTGGGCGGCAAAAAAGGGCCTGGAAGCCCTCGACATCACCTGGGTCGAAGGGGCGAACGCCAACCTTGCCAGTGCCAACATCATGGCGGCGCTGAAAGCCGCATCCGAGCGCAAGAAGCCGATCATGGCGCGCCAGGAAGGCGATGTGGACGGCAGGATGAAAGCCGCCGCCACGAAGGTCGAGGCAACCTACGAGCTGCCATTCCTTGCCCATGCCCCGATGGAGCCGATCAACTGTGTCGTGCATGTGCGGCCCGACGAGTGCGAAATCTGGGTCGGCACGCAGGTCCCGGCTATCGCGCAAGGGCTTGCTGCGAAAGTGACCGGCTTTCCCCTGGAGAAAGTCATCCTGCACAACCAGCTCATCGGCGGCGGCTTCGGCCGGCGTCTCGTGGCGGAATCCGTGGCGCAGGCTGTCGCCATCGCCAGGCAGGTGAGCTATCCCGTCAAGATCATCTGGACCCGCGAAGAAGACATCCAGCATGATCTTTACCGCCCCGCCTATTACGACCGCATAGCCGCGGGGCTCGGTGCCGACGGATTGCCGACCGTATGGGTCGACCATGTCGCCGGCGGCTCGGTGCTCGGAAACTACATCCCAAGCGGCTGGCCCGAGGACAAGCTCGACGATGACGCGGTCGAAGGCGCGGCCAAGCCGCCCTACGACCTGCCGGTCATCCAGGTCGACTGGGTGCGCGAGGACCCGCCCGTTCCCATCACCTGGTGGCGCGGGGTCGGCCCCACGCACAATGTCTTCGTGGTTGAAAGCTTCATGGATGAACTCGCCCATGCGGCGGGCAAGGACCCGGTGGAATACCGCCGCGCCCTGACCAAGAACCAGCCGCGTGCGGCGGGCGTGCTTGAACTTGTCGCCGAGAAATCCGGGTGGGGAACGCCGCTTGCCGCTGGCATGGGCCGGGGCATCTCCCTGCACGATGCCTTTGGCAGCTACATGGCCGCGGTGCTGGAAATCTCGGTTTCTCCGGCAGGCGAAATCACGCTGCACCGCGCCGTTGTGGCCGTCGATTGCGGCATCACCATCAACCCCAATACGGTGGAAGCACAGATCGAAGGCGGCCTGATCTTCGGTCTTTCCGCCGCGCTCTACAGCGGCATCACCTTCACCGATGGCCGCGTCGACCAGAGCAATTTCCACGACTACCGCATCCTGCGCAACAATGAAGCGCCGAAGATCGAAATCCACCACGTCAAGAGCAGCGAATCCCCGGGCGGTATCGGCGAGACCGCAACGGTTTCGGCAGCGCCCGCCCTCGCCAATGCCATCTTCGCGGCCACCGGCAAGCGCCTGCGCACGCTGCCCTTCAACCGCGACGCGTTGAAAACCGACGGCACCGACAAGAAAAGCGTGTCGATAATTCCTCCGCTCGCGGCGCCTCTGGCGGCTGCATTGGCGAGCGCAAAGCCGGCCGATACCGAACTCGAAAAGCTGTGAGACCCTGAATCATGAAAAGACTCGGCCTCCTCCTGCTCGTCGTCGTGGTTGTCATTGCGGCAGGCGTCGCGATCTTCCTGTTCAAGCCGGCCTCGCTGCCGGATGTTTCCGCGGCACAGGCGAAGCTGCCGACAGGACAGGCGCTGATCGATCGCGGTGAATATCTCACCCGCGCCGCCGATTGCGTTGCCTGCCACACCACCGCCGGCGGCAAGCCCTATGCCGGTGGGCTCGCCTTCAAACTGCCGTTCGGCACGATCTATTCGCCCAACATCACGGCGGACAAGGAGACGGGCATCGGCAATTGGAGCGATGCGGAATTCGTGCGCGCGCTGCATCAGGGCATCGACAAGGATGGGCAGAATCTCTACCCCGCCTTTTCCTATGCCGCCTATGCCCAGATGACGACGGAAGATGCACTGGCGATCAAGGCCTATCTCTTCAGCCTGCCGCCGATCAAGGCCAACGCGCCGAAAAATCAATTGGGTTTCCCCTTCAACCAGCGCTATGTCATGCGCTTCTGGAACCTGCTTTTCGTGCCGAGCGGCCCGCTGCAGCCCGACCCGGCGCAGACGGCTGAATGGAATCGCGGTGCCTATCTGGTCGAAGCCATGGCCCATTGCGGCGAGTGCCACACCCCGCGCAACGTGTTTTACGCCGTCGATAATGGCAGGAAATTCGCCGGGGCCGAACTGCAGGGCTGGAAAGCCTACAATATCAGCTCGGACAAGCGCACCGGCATCGGCGGCTGGAGCGACCAGCAGCTTTTCGACTACCTCTCGAAAGGCCATGCGGAGGGGCGCGGCGCCGCCACCGGCAGCATGGGGGAAGCCGTCGACTTCAGCCTGCGCCATCTGACGCCGGAAGACATCAAGGCCATCGTCACCTATGTGAAATCGGTGCCGCCGCAGACGTCCACCGACAATGCGGTTGTCGAAGCGGAACCGGCTACGCTCACCGCATCCACCGCCTATGCCCCTGCTGCGGACGCGCAGGATGGGCTCGGGCTCAAGCTTTTCCAGGGTGCCTGCGCCAGCTGTCATGGCTGGAACGGTGAGGGTCTGCAAACGCCCTATGCCGCGCTGAAAGGCAGCCGGACCGTCAACGATCCCGACGGGACCAATCTTATCCAGGTTATCCTCAAGGGCGCGCACATGACCACGCCGCAGGGCAGGCAGTCCATGCCG
The DNA here is from genome assembly GCF_044760925.1 of Phyllobacterium sp. NPDC097923. NCBI lineage: Bacteria > Pseudomonadati > Pseudomonadota > Alphaproteobacteria > Hyphomicrobiales > Phyllobacteriaceae > Phyllobacterium > Phyllobacterium sp. NPDC097923. The sequence goes on from NZ_JBIWBL010000001.1 coordinate 2,426,979, forward strand.
GCCTTCGCCAATGCTTATTCGGATGTCGAGATCGCGGCGCTGAGCAACTACGTGCTGGGGCATTTCGGTGGCAAGCAATCGGCCATTACCCCGGCGGATGTGGCCAAGGCGCGCACGCAATAGACCGAAAGGCAGGATATCTGAGATAACACTTGATTTAGGGAATGATCCTTCCCTATATTGGGGCATGACCGAAACCATTGCATCAGACACCATGCGCGGCCGTGGCCGCCCCCGCGAATTCGATATGAACGAAGCGCTCGACAAGGCTTTGCGCGTCTTCAGCGAACGCGGCTACCACGCCACCTCGATCGGCAATCTGACCGACGCCATGCAATTGGCTTCGGGCAGCGTCTACAAGGCGTTCAAGGACAAGCGCGGCGTGTTTCTGGCCGCCTTTGACCGGTACCGGACCGTGCGCAGCGGCAAGCTGCGCGCCGTCATCGATACGGACAAGACGGGCTATGAACGCATCCGTGACGCCTTGACCCTTTATGCCGATGTCTCACATGGCCAGACAGGAAAATTGGGCTGCCTTGTCGTCAGTTGCGCCAGCGAGCTGGCAACGTTCGACCCGGAGGTCGCGAAAAAAGTCGCGGCTGCCATGGATAGCAATGAAGCCGTGCTGCGGGACCTGATCGAGCTGGGCCGGAATGACGGCTCGGTGCCCGCCCAGATCGACGGCAAGGCGACGGCGCGGCTCCTGCTCTGTCTGGTGCAGGGCATGCGCGTTGTCGGAAAAACCGGGCGTACACGCGATGAAATGGTGGCCGCCGTGACCGTGGCCATGAAAACCCTGACCTGATCGCATCCATCAATAAACTCTCAATTCCCTCCCAAGGAGTTACCCATGTCGTCCCCCCATACAGACGCCCCGTCTGATCATCCGGCCATTTCCCCGTGGCTGACGCTGCTGCTCGCGACCGCCTGCGGGCTGATTGCCGCCAACCTCTATTACGGCCAGCCGCTGGCCGGACCCATCAGCGCGGAACTTGGCATGTCTCCGGCAGCCGCCGGCCTCATCGTCACGCTGACGCAGATCGGCTACGGCCTCGGTCTGCTGCTGATCGTGCCGCTGGGCGATCTCTTCGAAAACCGCCGCCTGATCCTGACCGTCATTTTCGCCGGTGCTGCCGCGCTGCTCGCTGCCGGACTGGTCACCCATCCCCTGCCATTCCTCGCCGCCGCCCTCTTCATCGGGCTCGGCTCGGTCGCCGTACAGATCCTCGTCCCCTACGCCGCCCACATGGCTCCGGAAGCCGCACGCGGCAAGGTTGTCGGCAATGTCGTCAGCGGCCTGATGCTGGGCATCATGCTGGCGCGCCCCGCCTCCAGCTTCATCGCGCAGTTTTCCTCGTGGCACGTGGTGTTCTATCTTTCCTCCGCCACGATGATCGTCCTGATGATCGTGCTGGCATTGGCCTTGCCGAAGCGGGTTCCCGCCTCGAAACTCGCCTACCGCCACCTGCTGTCGTCCATGGGTCGTCTGGCCGTGACAACGCCGATCCTGCAGCGCCGCGCGCTGTATCAGGCCTGCATGTTCGGAGCCTTCAGTGTGTTCTGGACCACGACACCGCTGCTGCTGGCCGGACCGGAATTCGGCCTGTCGCAGGGTGGCATTGCCCTGTTTGCGCTGGCGGGTGTTGCCGGCGCCATTGCGGCCCCCATTGCCGGACGCTGGGCCGATCGCGGCCTGACACGCCCGGCAACGATCTTTGCCTTGCTGCTGGTATCGGCATCGTTTCTGATGACGCATCTGGCGCCGCATGGCTCGGCACTGGCGCTCGGCCTGCTCACGGCAGCCGCCATCCTGCTCGACTTTGGCGTCACCACCAATCTCGTGCTGGGACAGCGGGCGATCTTCTCGCTCGGACCGGAATACCGCAACCGCCTGAACGGGCTTTACATGGCGACATTCTTTGCCGGCGGCGCCATCGGTTCGGCCGTCGGCGGCTGGGCCTTTGCCCATGGCGGCTGGTGGCTGACCTCCTGGATCGGCTTTGCCCTTCCGGTGCTCGCGCTTCTCTATTTCACCACGGAAAAGCGCGCCGTGCTGGTGCCCGCCACATGAAACTCAGTGCGGGGCCGCCAAAGCCCCGCAGCCCGGCACGTCCTCCAGCCGGTAATAGACCGGGATACCCCGCTCATTGGCAAGGCGGACATCATTGTCCGCTCCCTTTGAATCACCAGGCAGGCGCAGGATCGCATCGCACAGCGCGATCAGCCGCCCGGCCGCCGGATGGAATATCTGGTCGTAGAGCGCATCGCCGATCGTCTTGCCGCCCGCCGCATGCCATACGGGCAAGGCCACCCATTCGCCGATCATCGGCAGATGGCCGGCCTGAAACAGCGGCCAGGACACCTCCTCCAGCCGCTTGAGATTGTCAGCCATCTTGCCGGCATCGTCATTGGTTCCGGACCGGTATGGCCCGGCGATCAGAATAAGCATGGTCTTCTCCGTATGTTTTGTGAGGATCAAGCGAAAATGTGCAGGGCGGCGTGCTGCAGCAGCATGATTGTCTTGCCGTCCTGAATGGTGCCGCTGCCGATCATGGCCAGTGCCTCGTCAAAGGGCAGTTCGAGGACATCGATATCCTCGCCCTCGGCTTCTTCGCCGCCGCCATCCGAAACCTGGTCCGACGAGGTGTATTCCCCGACAAAGAAATAGAGCTTTTCGGTCACCGACCCCGGACTCATGAAGGCTTCGAAGACTTTGCGCACATGCTTCACGCGATAGCCGGTCTCCTCCTCCGCTTCCCTGCGGATGCGCTCCTCCGGCGAGATATTGTCGAGCAGCCCGGCAGGTGCCTCGATCAACAGCTCGCTGCAGCCATTGACGAAGGCGGGGTAGCGGAACTGGCGCGTCAGGATGACGGTGCGCCGCGCCCGGTCATAGAGCAGGATCACCGCGCCATTGCCGCGATCATAGGTTTCCCGGTTCTGCGTCTGCCAGGTGCCGTCGCGGCGCAGATAATCGAATGTCGTCTTTTTCAGCACGAACCAGTCATCGGCAAGAATTTTCACGGTCCGGATACGGACACGGTCGGCAAGCTTGGTCATTGGGCACCACCATGGGACAGGATCGACTTGATAAAACGTGCAACTTCGTGCAGAGTCAAGAAATATCGTGCAATATTTTGAGGACCACATGCTGACGCAACAGCGCAAGGCGCATATTCTCGCGGTTCTGAAGGATACAGGACAGGTGGTCGCCAAGACCCTGAGCGAGCAACTCAACCTGTCGGAAGATACGATCCGCCGGGATTTGCGCGAGCTGGCGGCGGAGGGACTGTTGCAGCGGGTGCATGGCGGCGCTCTGCCCGCCTCGCCTGCCCTTGCCGACTTTTCGGGACGCCAGGCCATTGCCACCGATGGAAAGAAAGCCATCGGCCGCGCCGCGGCCGCCATGATCCGGCCCGGACAGGTGGTGTTTGTCGATGGCGGCACGACGGCCGTGCAGCTCGTCCGCCATTTGCCGCCGGGGCTCGAGGCAACCATCGTCACCCATAGCCCCAGCATCGCCGTCGAGCTCGTGGCTCATCCCGGCATGACGGTGGAGATGATCGGCGGGCGGCTGTTCAAGCATTCTGTCGTCGCCGTGGGTGCGTCAGCCATAGAAGCCATCGCCCGATACCGTGCCGACATCTATTTTATGGGCGTCACCGGCATTCACCCGGAGATCGGCCTGACGACGGGCGATTCCGAAGAAGCTGTCATCAAGCGAGCCTTGTCCCGCCATGCGGCCGAAACCATCGTTCTCGCCTCCTCCGAAAAACTGGGCGCCGCATCGCCTTTCGTGATTTTGCCGATGAATGAAGCACAGGGCCTGGTTGTTGAACGCAGCACGGCGGAGGAAACCATCGCAGCCTACCGCAAGGCGGGGATGACAGTTACCAAGGCTTAGAGCCCGTTCTGTTCCAATAGAGAAAGGAAGGGCTCTAGAGGGCAGCTTCGTTTTCGGCAATCAGGTTCATCACCTGGTCAAACGGCTCGCGCGAGCGCAGCATCCGCGCCAATATCCAGGCACCTTCCAGCGACACCAGAATTTTCATGGCGAATGCCCGCGCGTCCTTGTCAGGGTAGAACCGCGCGATCTGTTCGGCGAAACTGCTGATCCAGCCTTCCATGACCTCCTTGATCGCCAGCGACAGCCGCTCGGATTTTGGTGTGGTATCCAGAAGCACGCTTGTGATGGGACAGCCGAGGGTCCAGCCGGAGGCCTCGAATGAATCGTAGAGACGCGCGATCATCAGTTCCGCCCCGGCCCGGAACGTCGGCGCATCGCGAAAACTCTTGTTCAGGACGTGAATGATGTAACCGCCGGCACTGCGCACCGCGTGCTCGGCCAGCTCTTCCTTGCCGCCGGGAAAGTGGAAATAGAAGGATCCCTTAGGAGCCTTTGCCTTGGCGATGATCTCGGTCAATCCCACACCGTGATAGCCGTGCGCCTGGAACAGGACGACGGCGGTATCGATAAAGCGGGTCTTTGCATCTGATGGACGTGGCATGGGCCTATTATGCATATTGTATGGCGATCGGTCTAGTGCTAGGTTCTATGGCGATTGCCATAGAACGAACGGCACATTCAGGGAGAATGCCGATGTCTGACCAGCACGAACGCCATTTGACAGGGTGCGAAGCAGCGCCCGCACCATCAACAGTTCCCCCACTGTGGCAACGATTGCTTGATCTCAGCGGTTATTCCGCCCTGCGCAGCCTTGGCGGGCGCAAGCCGGAGACGAGGATGCCGCAAGGCTGGGACGGTCTGGAACCATTCGATCTCTTGCGGGGATGGCAGTGCGGCGAGGACTGAGTAGCAAGAAGAAACCAGAATTGTCCGGAATGGTCACAAGCCAAGCCGCAAGGCCTTACTCCTCAAGCATTTCCGGAATTTATACCGGGTAAAATACAGGGACAAAGTATATTCTCAATTTTATACGCCATTATAAGTTGTAATATGCAACCGCAAACACCGTGATTCGACCAGATATATCGGTGATAAGCGATTGTCTTGATGGAATCGCCAAATACCACCAATTATTTCCATTTATTTTACAATGGTTTAATGTTGCAACCTGTGAATTGACGTCAAATTTGTGACATAATTGCAACGACGAGCGCCCAACCGTTATACAACTTGGAGTTGGCAGTTGCTGTCCTCGGTAAAACTGCACTAAGCAGTATAGGTCAATCAAGACCTTTTGGGGGACCAATATGACTATCAGAAGTATTCTACTGGGCTCAGCTGCAGCTCTCGTTGCAGTATCCGGCGCCCGCGCTGCTGACGCAGTTGTTGTCGCCGAGCCGGAAGCTGTCGAATATGTTCGCGTTTGCGATGCATACGGCAAAGGCTTCTTCTACATTCCAGGCACCGAGACCTGCCTGAAGATCGGCGGCTATGTCCGTTACGACGCCAAGGGCGGCGATGACGTGTACTCCGGCGGTCACGTGAATAATGGTAGCGATCCCAATGGCGATGGCACCTATTTCAAGCGCTCGCGCGCTGTCGTGCGTTTCGATGCCCGTTCGGAAACCGAACTCGGCACGCTGCGTTCGTACATTGAAACACAGTTCAACTACGACAACGGCGCCAACAAGGGCGCGTCGATTCCTCACGCCTATATCGAACTCGGCGGCTTCCGCATCGGTACGACGGATGAAGTCTTCGGTTCGTGGACCGGTTATGCCGGCGACGTGCTGAACGACGACGTGATCAACTACCAGTCCGGTCAGTCCAACCAGGTCAGCTACACCTTCACGGCTGGCAACGGTTTCTCGGCAATCATCGCTGCTGAACAGGGTTCGGGCAGCTATGCCGCCATTGATCCTGTAACGGGCCTTCCGATTACAGGAACCTCCCGGTCCTACCAGATCGACGATTACATGCCGCATGTTCTCGCCGGTGCGAAGTATGAACAGGCTTGGGGCGGTATTTCGGGCGTCGTCGGTTATGACTCCGTTATCGAAGAATGGGCTGGCAAGCTCCGTTTGGACGTGAAGTTCACCGACACTGTCAAGGCATTCGTCATGGGCGGCTATCAGTCGAACTTTGATGACTCCGGCAGGAACCAGAACTGGTTCGGCACATGGACCGGTGACTGGGCTGTTTGGGGTGGCCTGTCCGCCAAGGTTTCCGACAAGGCAACCGTCAACGCACAGCTCGCTTACGAATCCGAAGGCACATACTCGGGTACTTTGAACCTTGCTTACGAACTGGTTCCTGGCTTCACGATCACGCCGGAAGTCACGTACACCAAGTTCGACGGCCTGCGTAAGGCTGCCTCGATCGCCAATGGCGGCAACGACGATGCGTTCGGCGGCATGATCCGCTTCCAGCGCAACTTCTAATCCGCTGCGATTTGGAGATATCCCCGGGGGCTCGCCCCCGGGTTATACGGCCACGGCCCAAAAAGCATTTATCAATTGTACCTGGCCATGTAGAAGGACTGCATGTCCGGGTCTCGATGATGAGATCTCCAGTCACGTCATTACCTTGGAACGGTGGGCCGCAAGCCCGCCGTTTTTTGGCGTTTGGCGAAGGTTTCCGCAATGGACATGGCGGGCCTGATTGAAACGATCACGGTCGGCCGTTCTCCGGAAAAAGAGCATTGGCTCCGCCCTTCTCCGGCATTTTTCAAGGATTGGCACCGCACCGAAAATCCGCAAACGTTTCACAGCAACCATGCCTTGATATATCGGCGTTCAGATCGAAACTGAGCCGCGGCGTACCCATCTGGTCGGAACTCCGAGAAGCCGATTCACAATACGCAACGGGTATGTAATTTTCCAGGAATAGCTGCGCTGCAGTTGGACCAGCGTTTCATTCAAAGCCTGGGTCGTCGAACGGGATGAACCGAGATTGACTTGCAGAGATTCAATTTCTGTCTGCAGCTGTTGCAAGCACTGATCCACCGACGCCTGCTTAACCCGCAGTTCTTCGATCAATTGCTGGCGTTGCGTGATTGCGTCCTCGGCAATGCGCAACTGTTCATTCATTTGGTGCGCCTGGCCTTGGGAGATTTTCTGCCTGCTGGCGAACTCGTCGAAGGTGATGTCCACGAGGCAATTGCTGAGCTGGTTCAGCCTTTGATGCAGCAAACTCAGATTGATCATTGCTTCTTCATCGTGGGGAGACTGATCAAGTATACGTAAATTGGCGAGAATCTGTTGAATATATCCGTCGTCCTGCTCAGTAGCAGATGAAAGCTCTGGAGGCGTGTTATGATGCCTCAACGCTGGCTTCAGGAACGACTCTATATGTGTTCGTGCATGCGCAGGATTGATCGGCCAATCAATCCGCAGGAACGACTCGAGCTTGCCAAATACGGCTTCAAAGCTGTCAATGAGATCGTCGAAGGATATGAAAACGCGTTCAAAATTCTGAGAACTCATCACAGCGTCAAGAACGTGCCGCGCCCAAACAGTTTTGGCGTATTCGCCGGTGGTCCCGCCTCTTGCGGCCAGCGATGCAGCAACGTCCACCGGTTTACGGTAAGGAATAATGCAGCGAATATCCAAGTCCAACAGACGCGATATATCCTCATACAGCGGGAAGAAACGGCAGATCCTCGGATCCTTGACCACAAACAGGTCGGAATTGCCGAACTCGTCCTTCAGGGCTTGGGCAATCCTATCCCGATAATAGGAATATCGGTCTCCCAATGATTCCAAGTCAAAATCACGCCAGTCATTCCAACTGCTGCCGCCTTCGGCAAGCATTTCGTCGTGGATTTGTATAAGTCGCGTAGACTCCCAATGCCCTGGTTCATTACTTGCATTTCCCCCAAGCAAATGAATGGGCAGATCAGCCCCCAATAAGCTTAGAATACGCGTAACAGCACTCGTCCCAGATCGATGCATGCCAAGAACAGCAAGCATTACTCTCTTCTTCGACCCATATTCGTACAATTTTATATTCCCCGATAGATTCGTCGTATCCCCAAAGCCCTTCTCACAATTGCTTCGACAAAAATCAATAAGTTCTGCTCTCATTTGGTGGATTATTCTTAAGCTGTGTAAAGAGTTGCAGAAGTAACCATTGCAAATCTGCCAACAGACAAAGATTCCGCTTTGAAGAACATTATTCTTCAGGGTGCAGCCGGAGCCGAGCGCGCGACCAAATACCTCAGCCAGCTACATGTGCGAAACAGTCTTGCGCGCATGCGATGCCGGACAAAACAGCACCGTGATCCTGTGAATACCCGACAGCCACAGCCATTGCCGTCATCTCTTGCGCGCCACGATATAGGGCCGGTTGTCATTGCCCCCGGTTGCGTGGTTTTCGGTGGCAAGAATGTCGAAGCCTGCGGCGGATATGAGCTCACCCAGCTCCGCCACGCGGAACACGCCCGCATAGGGTGCCAGCCGCAATGCACGCATTGCGGGCAACAGGGCGAGCCGGATGAGCGGGTTCATCTCGCCAACGCAGGGTGTCTTGGAAATGAACAGGCCCTCCGCCGCAAGCAGGGCATGGATGCGGCGCAGCGTACCGGGCAGGTCGCGGACCAGATGCAGATAGTTGAATCCGAGGATCGCGTCGAATTCTTCCACGCCGGGCGCCAAATCCTCGGCGGTCGCCGTGCGGAAGGCAAGCGCCGGGATGGTGGGGCCGGCGGTCTGTTTCTCCCCGGCAATGGCGATCATGCCCGCGGAAATATCCACGGCAAGATAGCTTTGCACATCGCCCGCCAGCCGGAGTGCCGTTGTTCCCGTTCCGCAGCCGAGTTCGAGCACCCGGCCGTGCGGTGTCAACAGCGCGCGGGTCTGCTCCAGCGTGCGCGCATAGCCGGCCGGGTCAGCAATCGCACCCCTGGCATATTTGCGCGACGTCCGGTCCCAGAAACGGGCATCACTGGCTGTGCTCATGGCGGACTCTTCTGCCTTTCACATGCGGGAACGGGTCGATAGCAGGTTGCATGCAGTCCATTCCGGGTTTGATCCGAACGCAATAGCCGGCGTTTCTCCTGATGGCTTCAGTTCTAGCGCACATCTGCCGTTGTTCAAGGCACGCGCCATTGATTGAACGCGGTGGGAATGGCACAAAAAGTTTGCAACAGTGTCGGAACGGGGCCATGCCGTTCGTCCTATGGCTATATCCATGACAGGCGAACAGGGAGATCACGCGATGACTGGAGACAACACAGTAAAGGGGCCCGCTTCCTACTTTCCATCCATCGAAAAGACCTATGGCAAACCCATAGGCCACTGGTTGACGGTTTTGGCAGGCGTGCCGGATCAGAAACATATGGCGATGGTCGCCGTCCTGAAAGCCCAGCACAATATGGGGCACGGGCACGCCAACGCCCTGGTTGCGCATTTTCGGGCCCAGACCGGAAGCTGATTGTGCCATTGCCCGGCCGAGACGTCGAAGCGCCTCCACCCGAAGGGCAGAGAGGCGCTTGCGATCCGGGCGGCGATTGCTGCCTATTTATCCGGGCCTTTGCGCGGCCAGCGCTTATCGTCGCGTTCCAGTTTCTTCACCGTCAAGACCAGACCCGTCGTCAGAACGGCGGCCAGAATGACAATAATCAGAATCCAGCTTTCTTCCAATATTTGTACCATTCCGCCAACGCCTCCTCGTTGCCGCTCAAGCCCGGCCCGAGCCATGATAGCAGCGATGCCGGCCAAAATCATGACTGCAACAAAGAGTGATGGCCAACCGCCAGGCCAATCGAAGCGCGCGGCATGAATATATTGATTTTGTTGCATGATTTGGAAGAATGGTGGGCCCGGAGGGACTCGAACCCCCAACCAAGCGGTTATGAGCCGCCGGCTCTAACCAATTGAGCTACAGGCCCCACCTGAAAGCGGCAAACCCTATGGCTGCCGCCCGTCTTCCCCGCGATCAATAGCGGGAAAAATCACGAATGCAATGCCCGATTTGATCTCATCGCCCGATCGGGCAATTTCGGGCTGAAAATCCACAACTCCTGTGGATTTTCATGCGCTTGCGCGGGCGCACCGGCACGGCGCGGACGGGTCAGCGCTGTTCCTGCCCGGCCAGCACCAGCAACTGGCGCGCGCTTTCCTCGTCGGTGATGAAAACCGTCGGGCGGATCAGTTTCATCGCGCCAAGCAGGGCATTGATCTTTTCCTTGCCGCCGGATGTCAAAACGCGCACCGGAACCTTCTGCAGGGTCTCGATGCCCACCGACATGACGAGATCATGAATCGGGTGGTCGACGAGGCGTCCCTGCTGGTCGTAGAAGTGGAACAGGATATCGCCGACCGCGCCGCGTTCGGCCAGGGATGACTGGTGTTCCTCATTGAGGAAGCCGATGCGGTAAGGCGTGCTCGATGCCGTTTCGATGGCGCCGACGCTGAGCAGCACGAGGTCGAGATCCTCGGCCATCTCGAACACGCTCTTCAGGCCGCAGCGCTCGATCAGCGCCGTTCGGGTCTCGACGCTGTCCACCAGCGCCGGGGCCGGAATGAGATAACCATTGCCCTGAAACAGCTGGGCAAATTGCCAGGCGAATTCCGCCGGGTTGAAGCGGCGCGGCTGGCTGATGCCGCCAAGCAGCGAAATCACGGTAAAATCTTCAAGCGCGCGCGCTTCCAGATAGGACAGCGTGCTGAGCAGGGTACGCCCCCAGCCGACGCCGATGCGCATGCCGTTGGCCACCACGCCCGACAGATAATCGCCGGTGGCGGCACTGATGGCCGGTATCGGATCGTTGTCGGCCTGCGACAACGGGGCGATGATCACCTTCTCCAGCCCGAACTGCTGTTCGACCTGCCGTTCCAGCGCAATCAGGTCCGACAGATAGCCCTGGATGCCGATCTTGACCTCGTTGCGGGCGCGCGCCTCGGCCAGCATGCGCACGATGGTCACGCGGCCGACGCCGAGCACTTCGGCAATCTCGTTCTGGGTCATCTGCTCGATGTAATACATCCAGGCGGCGCGCATGCGCATGCGGCTGATTTTCGTATCGGGCTGCCCGATATCCAGGGGGGCCTTTTTCGGAGTGTTCGGCGCGCTAGTCGCCCGCTTGCGTCGATCGGTCACTTTACACCCCCTATTGCTCGCATCCGTTTCCTGCCAGTGCCAGATTTGTGTGCTGACAAAACAACGCCGTGCACAGTACACTCCGGCAGAATATTGTTTAGCAAGTCACCAAAAGCAGATACAAAGCATTATCCACTTTGCAAGTCGAGGTCTGCCACATGATCAGGGATATTTCAAACGAGATTGTCGTCGGCCTCAAGGACCGGTTGCGCGATGTCCGGCACATGATCCGGGCCAGCCGCAGCGACAAGATCAGGACGGCCGCCCCTGAAGGTCCGGAAGCTTTACTCGGTCATGCCGCCCGCGTCGTCGACAAGGCGCTGACCGTGGCCGAAAAAATCTCGATTTCGCTGGTGTCGCAGGATCCGAAGGCCCATTCGGCCACCATCGAGGCGCGCAGCCTGCATGCCTATTTTCCCGCCGACAGCGCCAAGGGCGAAGCCCTGTTCCGCCGCGATGTCTATTATCTGGCGAAACGTATTTTCACCGTTCTCGGCAGCGAAAACCCGGTGGTTCACGAGGCGACCTTTGCCTCCGTCCATGCGATCATGATTCGCCGGCATGCCGACCGCATCAACGCGGCAACCCGCACGAACGGCTTGACCGAGATATCGGATGCCTGCGCGGCCCTGACCTTTGAACTGCAGGCGAGCCACCAGGCCCAGCCGCTGCCCCCGCACATGCCGGGTGACAACGGCCCGGACATGGCGACCCGGTTCCTGTGCTTCTCCGCCATTGCGCTTGCCATCGGCCTTGCCAGCTACAGCGACAATGAAGAGCCGGGCGACGAAAAGCTGGTGGAGAGTGCGCTGCTGGCACTGAAAGCCCGCCACACCAGCCTCATCGAGGCCACGCAGGGCAAAAACCGGACGGATGCGCTGTCCGGTCTTTTCGCGTTCCTGATTCCGGTCCTGCCTTAAGCGGTTTTAGCACCGTCCAGAACGCACTTCTTGGCACGCTGGATCGATGACGGGCTCATGCTCAGCTCGGTCAGGCCCATGGCGATGAAAGCCGGGATCAGGTCCGGGCGCCCGGCGGCTTCACCGCACATCCCGACCATGATGCCCGCATCGACCCCGGCCTTTGCCGTCAGTTCAATGGCGGCCATGACGGCGGGATGAGTTACGTCATTGAGCTTGGCCACCGTCGGGTTGAGCCGGTCGGCGGCCATGATGTACTGCGTCAGGTCGTTGGTGCCGATGGAAAAGAACGCGACTTCCCTGGCCAGTGCCGGAGCAATCAGCACGGCGGCCGGTGTCTCGATCATCACACCGAGATCGAAATGCGCAAATGGCGTGCCAGCGGCCGCCAGTTCCCCGGCGCACTCCTCGATCAGCGCCTTTGTTGCCTGCACCTCGCCGACACCCGAGATCATCGGCAGCATCACCTTGATGTTGCCGTGGACAGCGGCGCGCAGCAGCGCCCGCAGCTGCGGCTTGAATATATCCGGCCGGTCCAAGCACATGCGAATGCCGCGCCAGCCGAGGAACGGGTTTTCCTCATCGGGAAAGTCGACCCCGGCGATCGGCTTGTCGCCGCCGATGTCGAGCGTCCGCACGATCACCGCATGCGGCGCAAAGGCTTTGGCGAGGCTGGAATAGGTTTCCGCCTGCAGATCTTCCGACGGCAGGTGGATATGCCGCATGAACAGGAGTTCGGTGCGGAACAGGCCGACGCCCATGGCGCCCGCTTCCTTCGCCGCATCGATTTCCTCGAGCGAACCGATATTGGCGGCAATGTCGATGACCGTGCCGTCGGCGCGCCGGGGCGTAACGTCCTTATAGGCGGTCAACGCGCGCTTTTCCGCTTCAGCCTTGGCAATGGCCGCCTGAAAACGATCGGCAACGGCCGTATCCGGATCGGCGAAAACCGCGCCGCTGTCGCCGTCGAGCGCAACGGTCCTGGCATCCTTCAAATCGAGCACGGCGCGGCCAAGGCCAAGCACGGCGGGAATGCCATGGGCACGGGCAATGATGGCGACATGCGAGGTGGCGCCGCCATGGCCGCAGATCACCCCGGCAATGCGCTTCAAGGGCGCGCGGGCAAGATCCCAGGCGCCGATATCCTCGGCAACCAGGATCGAACCCTCGGCGATGGCATCAAGGTTGACGTCTTCCTGCCCCAAAAGGGCCAGGCATATCTGCCGCCCGACCGCATTCACATCGTCGGCGCGGGCGTTGAGATAGGGATCGTCCATGGTTGCGAAATCGGAGGCGATCTTCGATGTTGCCCCGATCACCGCCGAAACCGCGTCGATCCCGCCTTCGACAATGGCAATCGCCCCGCCGGTCAGTTCGTCGTCATTGGCGATATCCTTCAGCGCCGCGACAATACCGCGATCACTGTCCGCCAATCCGGCTTCCGACAGCGAGGCGTCCATGCGCTTCTGCACGGTGACGATGGCCTGCTTCAGCCGCAAAACCTCGTCGGCAATGGCGTTGGCCGCCAGCGGGCGGTTCTCATGCTTGATCTCTGCGGGAAAAAACCCGTAGACGGGGCCGACGGCCACGCCCTCGCTTGCAGCGACACCGCGCAGGGCACCATCGGCGGTGGGACCATGCGCAGGCCTGTTTGCGGCGGGCTTCCCGGCATCCGGCTTCGGCGGCTGGACCGCGCCGTCATCTTCGATCCCCGCATGCGGGTTCTCGAGGTAGCCGATCAGCGCCTCGATGGCTTCGATGGCATCGGCACCGGTTGCGCGGACGGTGATTTCCTCGTTTTCCTTGACGCCAAGCAGCATGAGTTTGACTGAACTCTTGGCGCTGACCGACCTGTCATCCTTGACCAGCTCGATATCCGATTCGAAACTCTTGGCGAGTTTGACAAACCGGGTGGCTGGCCGCGCATGTAATCCGTCATGCACCCGCACAATCGTCGAGCGTTCCATGCTTTACTCTCTTTGGTATTTCGTTCTGTTTCGGCCTGTCAGTCCTGAACCCTATCCGATGGTGATGGTCGCCCCCACCTTGAGGGTTGAAACCAGTTCGCCGGTATCCACTTCCGATGCACAGATTTCACCGGGACGGTCAACATGATCGGACCCGTTGAATGTGATGACAACATGGCCGATGTCCCGGACCTTCTGCCAGGCATAGTCGCCGATGCCGGTTATCTCAGCCGAGAGATCGCCGATACGGATCACCGAACCGACCGGCGGCGTTGCTTCCGACGGCGTGCCGTCGACCAGATGCAGGATGGAAACTTCGGCAAGTTCCGGCGGCGCGCCATCGGCAAACAGGATGACAACGCCTCCCTCTGCGAGGTCCGCCACCTCGGGACCCACGGCTGTTACCCGTGTTTTCAAAAGAACTGACATGATGGCGAACCTCTTCTTGTTAATCGGGTTTAGAATACGATCAGGCTGACAACCCAGGCGATCAGCACCGAGACGGGACCCATGATCTGGCGGCTGATCAGAACCGCCGGGACACCGATCTCGATCGTCTTGGGCTTGGCTTCACCCAGCGCCAGTCCGACCGGCACGAAATCACAACCAACCTGCGTGTTGTAGGCAAACAGCGCAGGCAGGGCCATTGCGGGCGAAATCGTGCCGTTGGCGATCTGCGGACCGATGATGGCCACGCCGATGACCTGGGCAATCACCGCGCCCGGTCCCAGGATGGGTGACAGGAACGGCAGGCCGCAAATGGCCGAGATGATCAAAAGGCCGACGATGTTGTTGGCAAGCGGACCCATCGGCTGGGCCAGCACATCGCCGATCCCCGTATAGAGGATGAAGCCGATGAGCATGGTCACGAAGGCCATGAACGGCAGGACGTTGCGGATGACCTGATCGATCGTGCGGCGGCCGGCATTGAAGAAAATGCCGACGACACGGCCCATGACCCGGCCAACCGAACTGATCAGCCCGATCAGGCCGCCTTCGCCGTTGTCCGATGCCGTATCCGTGCGGCTGGACATGGCAGCGGCCATTTCGGCCGGTGTCGGCGTGGCAGCGGCCCCCGCCACCGTGGCTTCCTGCGATCCGTCGGCAAGCTCGATATTGGCTTCCTTGACGCCGGAGACATAGATGTCCTCGGTGATGAACTGGGCCAGCGGGCCGGACTGGCCGACAGGCGTCAGATTGACGGTTGGAATGCGCTTGCGCGGATAGACGCCGCAGCGTGCGGTACCGCCGCAATCGACGACGACAACGCCCATTTCGCCTTCGACCGGCGGCGACTTGAAGCCATCGACGGCTTCACCGCCGGTGAGTTCGGCGATCCGGCGCGCCACGGGATGAATCCCGCCGCCCGTGACGGAAACGACCTTGTTGCGCTGCGGTGTCAGCTGGATGGTCAGCGGGCCGCCCCAACCGTTGGAGCCCTTGGATATTTTGACTGGTTTATAGGTCTTCGACATTGTTTTTCTCCCCACCCCTGACTTAAAGCTCGATGCCCTGGCGCCGCGCCATGATGGCGGTGATGCGCTCGGTCAGCATGCCTTTGAGGAGGATGACCACGAGACCGACAATGGCGTACCAGATCGCCACCCGGATGTGATAACCGGCGGGAACAAGACCCTTCTTTTCCAGTTCGAGCAGGGCCACCAGAATGCCGCCCCAGACGAAATACTCGCCGGGATTGATATGCGGGAACAGGCCGAGCGGCGGATGCACATAGGACACGGCAGCGTCATAGAACGCCGGCTTGTGCTTTTCCTCGAGGAACGAGCCGAACGTATAGGCCATGGGATTGGTCAGGAAGAACACGGAGAGCAATGGCAGCACCGTGTAACGGGTCAGGGCAATGCGGCCCGCGCCGCGCGCGATGCCATGGACGCGCTCTTCGCCGACCAGTTCGGTCAGCGCGTAGAAGGCGGTCATCAGCACGACGAGTGTCGGGATGATACCGGTGACGAAACCGGCAAAGACTTCGCCGCCCTTCTGGAAAATACCGATGAAGTATTTACCGGCGCTGGTCAGCCAGCCGAGCTGCTCTTCCTTCTGCACGTTCTGCAGCTTGTTCTTGAATTCCTCGACGGAAATATCGCCGCTGGATTGCGCCAGAACCACGAGGTCATTGCCCGCGTGGTGGATAGCCTGTTTGCCGTGCAGCGCAGCATCCGAGACCATCGACCCTGCCACCGACAGATGGTGCATGGTGACGTCGGCGTGCTGTGCCAACATTGTTAGAATTGACATGTTCCCTCCTCCTTATCGGCCATTTGCTTGGGTACGGCCACCCCCGGGCTTGCCCCTATGCGTTGACTGTCTTGATTCCTGCCAGGCCCGGCCGCTTCGGCTCGGCACGCGCACGGTCGATCTGCTCGATGGCGCGCTCCGCCGCCTTGGCCAGGGCCGGGTCTTCCACGCCGGATAGGAGCGGATCGGCGCGCAGGGCGTTCAGCGTGATTCCCTCGAACTCCGGCCGCCGCGCAAACTTCGCGAAAACCGAACGGCCGCGCATCACCAGGAAGCGCTGCACCACGAGATCCGGCGTCACCACCACGAGAGCGATGACGCCTTTGCCGAAACGTCCGCGCACATTGCCTGCACCGACATATCCGTCGTTGTACTTCGACGTAATTCCCTTCATCACATCGCCATAATGGCGCATCTGGTACCAGACGCCCAGCGACTGCAAAGCCCAGAGAACTCCAAGGGCAAGCAATCCCCATTGCCACATCGCCATGTCTTCAACCTCCCATTGTCCAGTCATAAACATATGCTATGCCGGAACGGAAAAATATAGAACATTTGTTTTTTGCAATGTCAATATGTATGATTTCCTGTATCATTGAAAACTTGGCTTCCTCTGCATTGAAGCGTAAGACATTGATGGAACTGATCAGAGAGATACGGCATGGATTTTCTGTTTCGCGATGAGCTGGTGAATACGCCCGACCTGCGCCACCGCCTGCGGCGGCTGCGCTGGTTCCGCATGGCCTTTCGCAAGAATGTCGCGCTGATTGCCGAGCATTATGGCTACCGCTTTGTCATTGACGAAACGAAGCTGACCGCCGCTTTCCTCAACTGGATCGAAACCGTCGAGCAGCAGAAATCCTTCGCCCGCATCGACCGCAAGGACTTCATCATCTTCGCCGCCGGTCTGGTGCTGAAGGAACTCATCACCGAGGCGCCCGCCAAGGTCCAGGGGCATACGCCGCAGACCAATGCCGATGCCACCGAAATGGCCGATATCATCGCCTTCTGGCCGGAAGGGTTTCTCTACACCAACTTCTGCGTCGGCACGATTGCCGCCATCTACGAACAGGAATTCGGCACGGCGCCGCAAATCGCCAGCTGCGCCAACGACCTGCGGACCTGGTGGTCATACAAGGAAAATGTCACGGAAATGCCGGGCTACGCCGTGGCCTTTCTCGACAAGTTCCTCGGTGCGGAGCCAAACTGGGTCATGCCCAACCTGGCATCCGCCCGCAGCGCCATCCAGCGCGCCCTCGTCGCGTCGAAGGGCGGCAGCCGCCTGACCGCGACTACCCCGCCGACCGGCTGATTTCCCGCAGGATCCGCACGACCTTTTCCCGTTGCTCCAGCTGCGGCATGTGCCCCGTCCCGGCAAAGACATGGACGGCGATCTCGCCGGGCAGGCCCGCGGCATGGGCTGCCGGAATGATCCGGTCCGCCGCCCCGACAATCACCCGGACCGGCATGGCCAACCCGGCAAGGTTTCTGCGGATATCGAAGACCTGCGTGCCATCGGCAAAGAAGCGGTCGGCCACCAGCTTTTGCGCCGCGCGCAACCCTTCGTCCTGCGACTGGGCAAGCGTTGCCTTGACGAAGGATTTGGTGAGGAGGCTCTCGTCCTGCACCAGCAGTTTCATCCAGGCGACGAGACTGGCTTCGGCCCTTGCGCGGACGAACCCCTGCAGGAACGCCCCGTTGATTTCAGGACCGAGCCCGGCTGGCGCGATCAGCGTCAGGGCGCGGATATCGAGGTTGCCGCGCGCCGCGACCTTGGCCGCAATCGCCGCGCCGAAGGAATGCGCCGCCAGCGCGACCGGCCCCGCATGATGGGCGGCAATCGTCCGCTCCACCTGCGCTGCAATGGAATCGATGTCCGCCGGAATGTCGCGCGGTGATTCGCCATGCCCCGGCAGATCAATGGCCAGGATCGGGCTATCCAGCGTTGTCCCGGCCAGCATCGGCCGCCAGCTGTTGAGATCGGAACCGAAGCCGTGGATCAGCACCAGCGGCGCGAGCGTCGCATCGTTGCCCTGCCGCAGCCAGACGGCATGCAGCGGCGCGTCACCGGTCTTGGCCTGCACGGGAACAGTGACGGCCGGTTGAGCCGCCGCCGGCCGCGCCTGCGGAACATTGGCTTCGACGTCCCTGCGCTGAATCCGGCCCTTGGGACCGGAGCCCGCAACCGACGTAAGGTCGATCCCGCTTTCTCTTGCGATCCGCCGCGCCAATGGCGTCGCGCGGACACCATCCGCTGCGGCAGGCAGGGTTTCCGCAACCGCGGCAACCGGCGAGGCAATGGCAGCATCCAGCGGCGCGTTGGAGATGGCGGTCTCCACGACATCCGGCTGGCTTGCCGGTGCGGCATAGGTTTCGCCTTCCGCATAAATCCACGCGACGCACTGGCCAACGGGCACGACGGCGCCTTCCGCGGCCTTGACGTCACGCAGGATGCCGGAGGCTGGCGCATCCACTTCCATGGCAGCCTTGTCGGTCTCGATTTCGAACAGCAGCTGGCCCTTGGAAATGCTGTCGCCTTCCTTGGCGTACCAGCGCGAGATCTGGCCGGTCTCCATATCCATGTCGACCTTGGGCAGGATGACTTCGGTAGGCATGAGCTATCGCACCCCCTTCACGAGATCGCGGGCGCTGGCGAGAATGCCCGGCACCTGCGGCACGGTGGCCTTTTCCAGCTCCGGATTATAGGGGATCGGTGTTTCCGCCCCGCCCAGCCGCACAATCGGCGCGTCGAGATAATCGAAGGCCTCGCTTTCGGCGATCATGGCGCTGACTTCCGCGCCGACACCGAGTGTTTTCACGCCCTCATAGACGCACATCAGCTTCGACGTCTTCTTGACGCTGGCAATGATGGTGTCCTTGTCCATCGGCCGGACGGTTCTCAGGTCGACGACTTCGACGTTGATCCCTTCCTTTTCCAGCTCTTTGGCCGCTTCCAGCGCCTTGTGCACCATGATGGCCGAGGCAACGATGGTAAGGTCCGTGCCTTCGCGCACGACGGCCGCCTTGCCGATCGGTACGGTGTAATAGCCTTCGGGCACCGGCCCCTTCATCTTGTAGAGCAGCTTGTGCTCGAAGATCATCACCGGGTCCGGATCTTCGATGGCCGCCAGCAGCATGCCCTTGGCATCGTAGGGCGTGGACGGCTGGATGACCTTCAGGCCGGGAACGTGGCCGAGCCAGGCTTCGAGGCTCTGGCTGTGCTGTGCCGCCGCGCCCGTGCCGGAACCGGCGGGAAAGCGCATGACCAGCGGCACCGAAACGGCACCGCCCAGCATGTAGCGGATCTTGGCCGCCTGGTTGACGATCTGCTCCATGGCCAGCGCCGCAAAGTCGGAGAACTGGAACTCGAAGATCGGCCGCATGCCGGTCAGCGCTGCGCCGACGGCAACGCCCGCACCGCCAAGCTCGGAAATCGGCGTGTCCATCACCCGGTCCTCGCCGAAGCGATGCACGAGATCGCCCGTGACCTGGAAGGCGCCGCCATAGACGCCGATATCCTCGCCCATCAGGAACACCCGGTCATCGGCCTCCATGGCAAGCGCCATGGCTTCCTGGATAGCCTGCGAATAGCTCAGCTCGCGGATTGTCTCATTCATCTGGAAAGTCTTTCAGTCCGTGTAAACGTCGCGCGTGAGATTGTTCAGATCGGGAGATGGGCTGTTCCTGGCAAATTCGATCGCCTCGGCGATCTCCTTCTCCACATCCGCGCGGATGGCGTCGATATCCCCATCGGTGACGAAGCCGAACTCCTTCAGCTGGGTCTCGAACAGGTCGATGGGATCACGGTTGGCAATCCAGTCCTCGATCTCTTCCTTGGTGCGGTAGCGGTTGCGATCGCTCTTGGAATGGCCGCGATGGCGATAGGTCTTGCACTCGATCAGCGTCGGGCCCTCGCCGCGCCGCGCCCGCTCGACAGCCTCGTTGGAAGCCTCGGCGACATCCGACAGATTGTTGCCGTCAACGATCACGCCCGGCATGTTGTAGCCGGCGGCGCGATCCGCCACGTTCGGCACCGCCGTCGACCGCTTGGTCGAGGTGGACATGCCGTAGCCATTGTTCTCGCAGACGAAAACCACCGGCAGTTTCCAGATCGCGGCAATATTCAGCGCCTCGTGAAAGGCGCCTTCATTGTTGGCGCCGTCACCGAAATAGGAAATGACGACCTTGCCGTTCTTCTGTTTCTTGGCGGAAAGCGCGGCACCCACGGCAATCGGTATGCCGCCGCCGACGATGCCATTCGCACCGAGATTGCCCTTGGACACGTCGGCGATGTGCATGGAGCCGCCGCGGCCCTTGCAATAGCCGGTTTCCTTGCCGAAGAACTCGGCAAACATTTTTGACACTTCCGCGCCCTTGGCGATGCAATGGCCGTGACCGCGATGGGTCGAGGTGATCATGTCATTGTCGTGCAGCGGCATGGATATGCCGACGGCGCTGGCTTCCTGGCCGATGGACAGGTGCATCGTGCCGTGGATGAGCCCGCGCGTGTAGGATTCTTCCGCGCCCTCTTCGAAGCGGCGGATGAGATACATCTTGCGCAGGGCTTCCTTCAGCTGCTCCGGAGAATAGTGCCGGAACGCGAAAGGAAGATTGCTGCCATCATCCTTGAGTTTGGCGTTTGTGGCGGGAGCCATGCTTGGCACTCCTTAGCTGTTTGCCCTGAATTCTGGTTGCCGGACGTCACGCGCCATAGACGAGCTTGTCCTGCCGCTTCCGCAGTTCGACGATCTTCGAGCCGGGGATGGGGGCGGCATTGGCGCTGGTGATGAGTGCACCCTTGGCGATGGGCGCCGTCACCGTGCCGCCCTGCAACAGGCCGCAGGGAATGGCTCCGGCGGCACGCGCCTCCGGCGCCGTCATGATCCAGGCGCGGTAGCAATATTCGCCGATCGCATCGAGCGTGTCGCCGACCTTCAGGTCCTTCTTCGCCACCGCGCAGACTTCCGCCACCGGTTTCGCCAGAGGCACCATGTCGGCCTTGCCGTAGAGCACGACGCGCGCGCAGGTCAGCGGCACTTCCAGCGAGGTCAGGTGATAGGGCCGGTGGAAGGTGAAATACGGGCCCTTGCCCATCTTCAGATCCTCCATCCGCTCCGAAATGCGCGGATGCGACATGTCGGCGACCACGAACACACCCGGCGCCACGCCCTTGCCGATGGAATAGTCGACGACGCCGACGCGCGACAACAGCCCGCCATCCCTCTGCGGAATCAGCGTCTTGTTGAGCTGGTCCAGCGTGGCGGCGGGGCCGTGCATGCCGGCCTTGTCGGGGACAAGCCCCGTCGCATTGGCGATCGCCGCCATTTCCACCATGGTCTTCGAGCCGTCGACGAATTCCACCAGCATGCGCACATTCATGTGGCGGCGTGCCGCCTCTTCCTGGTAATCGTCGGGAATGGCGTCGATGTTGAGCGGGTTGTTCTTGCCCTTGCCGGCGGCAACGATCGGATGGCCCATGGCCGAGACGAACTCGATCAGCTCCATGCAGGAGGACGGCTCGTCGCCGGCGCCCAGCGAATAGGTGACGCCAAGGCGGTCCGCCTCGCTTTTCAGATACGCCCCGATGGTCACATCCGCCTCGACATTCATCATGACGAGGTGCTTGCCGTGCTCCATGGCTCTGAGGCCGATCTCGGCCCCGACCGCCGGAACGCCCGTCGCATCGATCACCACGTCGATCAGGCCATTTTCGAGGATGAGGTCGGCATTGTCGGTGACGGCGATCTTGCCGCCCTCCATCGCCGCGGTCAGGGCCGAGGCGGTGGTCACTTCCTTGGCATGGCCGGGCTCCTGGTAGGCGATATCGACGGCTTTCAGCGCATTGGGCAGGTTCAGTTCGGAAATCGCGCCGATCTCGACGCCGGGCATATGCGCCACCCGCGTGACGATGTCCGTGCCCATCTCGCCCGAGCCGATCAGCCCGATGCGGATCGGACGACCCGCATCCGCCCGCGCCTGCATGTCCCGCGCCAATCCCGTCAATGCCACATTGCTCGCCATACCAAAATGCTCCTCAAAAGGCTTCCGATGCGATGCCGGAAACCATTCTTATCCTGCCAATCGAATATTGAACATTTGTATTTTAGTCAAGACCTATGTGCATTATAAGGATGATAACGATGATCCCGTAACTACTGCGTCGACCCATGGAACGCAGGCTTTGAAGAGAGATGGAAATGCCGCAAAACAGGTTCGATCTGATAGTTTTTGATTGCGATGGCGTGCTTGTGGACAGCGAGCCGCTGGCGGAACTGGCCTATCACAACGTCTATGCCAGCCATGGAATGGACCTGCCCGCAGGCACCATTGCCCAGTGCGTCGGCATGAAGCAGGCCGATATCATCCGGCGAATCGGCGAGCTGACCGGCTTTCACCTGTCCGACGCGGGTGAAGCCGGGCTGTGGCCCGAGACAAAACAGGTCTTCAGCCAGTTCCTGCAGCCGACCGCCGGCATCGCCGCCCTGCTCGCGGACTTGGAAACGCCCCGCTGCGTTGCCTCGTCATCGTCGCTGGAGCGCATTCACTTCAGCCTGAAAACCACGAACCTTGCCGGATATTTTGGCGACGCGATCTACAGCTCGTCCATGGTCAAGCGCGGCAAGCCCGCCCCGGACCTGTTCCTGCATGCGGCGAGCGAGATGGGCCACGAACCATCGGCCTGCGTTGTCATCGAGGATTCGCCCTATGGTGTCGAAGGCGCCGTGGCGGCGGGCATGACGGCCATCGGCTATACCGGCGGCGGCCACACCTACACGGCCCACGCCCAGACCCTGCTCGACAAGGGCGCCAGCGCCGTCTTCGCCGACTGGAAGGATATTTCCTATTGGATGCGCGCCGCCAACGATTGACCGGCAGCGTGCACGTAAAAACAAAAAGGGTGCCGTGGGGCACCCTTTTCGCTTGGTTTCAAGCCAATTCTAGTTCTTCAGCTCGAACGTCACATTGACCGTGACATTGTAGCTGTTCTCGCCGGCAGCCACCGGGACCGAATCGGATGCTTCGGCCGCCATCATCTTGGCGCGCGGTGCACCGCCATAGGGGCGCGGCTGGAACGTCTGTTCGCTGATCTCGATGACCTTGCCGACTTCAACGCCCGCCGCAGCCGTCAGGGTTTTCGCCTTGGCAATGGCATTGGCCACGGCCTTCTTGCGCGCTTCCTCGACGATTGCCTCCGGCTTGTCATTGGTGAATGTCAGGTTGCCGCCCTGGTTGACGCCCAATGTGACGGACTGATCGAGAATCTCGCCGACCTTCTTCAGGTCACGCACCCGCACGGACAGCGAATTGGAGACGGCATAGCCGACGATCTTCGGTGCCTGCGGCGGCTGGCCCTGCTTGTTGTCCGGATAGACATAGCGCGGATCGATATTGAAACCGGATGTCTGCAGGTCGCGCTCGGCGATTCCGGCCTTCTTCATCGCGTCGAGAACCTTGGCCATGGTCTCGTTGTTGGCGGTCAAAGCTTCCCGTGCGGTCGGCTTTTCCTGCAGCACGACGAGTGAAACGATAGCCATGTCAGGCGCGGCAGTGGCTTCGCCTTCCCCGGTCACCGTAATGCGCGGGCGCGGTGTCTCATCTGCCATGGCAGCGAACGGAACGGCCATCATTGCGGTTGCGGCAAAAGCCACGGCTAGAAATTTTGGTGTCATGGATGATCTCCCCAAGATGAAGTGACACAGCTGCGTCGCAGCCGATTATGGGCGCAATAGGGCGAAAGATACAACTTTCGCCCTACGCGTGCATTACGTGTGCGGATGAATTCAGCGGATGATCGGGCAGCCCGGTGCGCGGGCAAAGACAACCGCCGAGCGATGACCATAGCGCCAGCCGGTGACGCGGACCGCATTGCGGTTCACAACCGCGCGCGGGTTGCGGATACCCATGCGGCTTGCCTTGTTCAGGGCCTGGTTGACGCTGCAGGCGCGGACGGGACGATAGCCGCCATGATAGCGGTGACCGTAGCGATGATCGACCTTGACGACATTGGACACCGGACCGGCGGCGTCAGCCATGGACGATGCCACCGGCGCTGCCGAGGCGGCACTCACGCCGAACACCGAACCGAGCCCGAGAGCGGCGGTCACAGCGAGCATCTTGATGGACATGCGGGACATGGGCGTTTCTCCTTTGTTGGTTGTTGCTCCGGACGGGAAAGTCCGGAAGGTGACCGTTTGTTCCACTATTCACCTGAACAAAGCTTCAACGCGCCGTTCATCTCCCGTTCAGTAGGATTAATTTTCCGAAGACGGCGATTCCGCCATCATCATATGGTCGAAATAATCTTCGTCCGTTTTCAGGTCATGATCATAGGCGGTGATCTTGCCGCGCACCGAAATACCCGCCTCGTGCACGGTGTCCGCGCTGCCCGAAACCAGCGGATGCCACCAGTACAGGTCTTTTCCCTCGTCGATCAGACGATAGCCGCAGGTATCGGGCAGCCAGTCCACCTCACGCACGATTTCCGGGGTCAGGAAGACGCAATCGGGAACTTTCTTCTTGCGGTGCACATAATCCGAACACTGGCAGGTCCCCGCATCGAGCAGGGTGCAGGCCACCGTGGTAAAATAGATTTCTTCCGTGTCTTCGTCCTCGAGCTTGTGCAGGCAGCAGCGGCCGCACCCGTCACACAGGCTCTCCCACTCCGAGCGGTTCAGCTCGTCGAGCGTCTTGGTTTTCCAGAATGGTTCCTTGGGCATGCGTTGCAATACATCGACCGCAACGCCGCGTCCAGAGTTTTGCATGAACGCAAGATGAACGGTGCCTTCACATCGGATACAGGCGCACCCGTGCAATCTTGCTGTAATCGGATTCAGGCAGGATCACACATGTACCGGTGTGAGGCTCAAGGAATCTGGTGAGAAGACCGCGATGGACAATCGGCTGCCACAAAGCTGGCACAACCTCCGGTCACAAACATTTGACGTGTTTCCAAGGAAGGAAACGCAAGACAGGGATGACAATGAAACGTACAGCGCTCTTTTTTGCTTCGACAGCAATTCTGTTCTCCTCGCCCTCGGCGATGGCGGAGCAGTCGCCTCTCCCTCGCCCCTACATCTCCTCCAACACCAATGAAGCACCGCTGCTGATGGCGCAAGCCGCAGCCGATCCGGCTGCCGAGCTGGCGAAAAAGCAGCAGGAAGAAGCGCAAAAGGCAGCGGAGCACGAAGCCGCCGCCCGCGCCGAAGAGGCAAAGCAACGCGCTGAAAAGGAGGCTGCTGCCGCCGCCCACGCCCAGCAGCAGGCGGAAGAACAGGCCAAGAAGCGCGCCGACGAGGCAGCGCACGCCGCCGAAGCACAGGCAGCCGAACGCGCCCAGGAGGCCAAGCGTGCCGCCCAGGAAGAAGCGCAGAAGGCGGCCGAGCAGCAGAAGGCCGTAGAAGCCCAGGCCAAGCAGAAAGCGGCAGAGGAGGCACAGGCTGCCAAGGCCGCCGAAAAGGCCGCCGCCCAGGAAGCCGAACAGGCCAAGCGCGCCACCCAGGCCGAGGCACAGAAAGCCGCCGAACAGCAGAAAGCCGTGGAAGCAGAGGCCAAGCAAAAGGCCGCTGCGGATGCGCAGGCTGCCAAGGCTGCTGCTGCGCAAGAGGCTGAACAGGCCAAGAAGGCGGCAGAAGACGAGACGCGCAAGAAGGCCGACGCCGCCCAGAAGGCAGCCGACAAGGCCGCCAAGGAAGCCCCGGCCGCCGAACAGCCCGCCGAAAAACCGGCACAGCCCAAGCCGCAGAAGCCAGCACCGGAACAACCCGCCGCTGAAAAGCCTGCGCCGGTCACTGAACCCGCAGCGGCCGAAAAGCCGGCCAAGCCCGTCGAAGCCCAGAAGCCGGCTGCCGAACAGCCTGCGCCTGCAAAACCCGCCGCTGAAAAACCCGCGCCGGTCACTGAACCCGCAGCGGCCGAAAAGCCGGCCAAACCCGTCGAAGCCCAGAAGCCGGCTGCCGAACAGCCTGCACCTGCAAAACCCGCCGCTGAAAAACCCGCGCCGGTCACTGAACCGGCAGCAGGCGAAAAGCCGGCCAAACCCGTCGAAGCCCAGAAGCCGGCTGCCGAACAACCTGCGGCTGCAAAACCCGCCGCCGAAAAACCCGCGCCGGTCACCGAACCCGCAGCAGGCGAAAAGCCCGCAACCCCTGTCGAGGCTGGAAAACCCGCATCGAAGGAACCATCGCCGCTGCCGGAAAATGCCGCGCCGGTGCTCGACAGCCAGAAACCCGCACCGCCGGCCAAGGGCACGGGCGGCCAGGCCGCCGGCAAGCCGGCCGGTGCAACGCCGGTTGTCCAGCAGCCCGCCGTTCAGGCCCCGGCCACGCCGCCCGCACCGCCGCCGAAGAACGATGCGGACGTGCAGAAGGCGCTTGTCCCGGTCAGGATCGAGCCCATCCGCACCGAGGAAGGCACCCGCGTCAAGCAGGCGCCGCGCGAGGAGCGCCCGGCCGACGTGCAGGTGATCAAGCAAATCGACAATCGCACGATCGTCGAAGTCAACAACAACATCTTCGTGGAAAGCTCCGATCGTCCGCGCATGTCGCGCGATGCGCAGGATGTCTATTATGAGAACCTGCCGCGCAACCGCACCCGCGAAACCATCGTGCGCGACAATGGCGTCCAGGTCGTCACGATCCGCAACCGCTATGGCGATGTGATCCAGCGGTCGCGCGTCATGCCAGACGGGCGTGAGGTTCTGCTGAGCTACACGCCGGATTACGACCGCGAGGAACGCTATCAGTGGCGTGATCCCGGCCTTGACCTGCCGCCGCTGGTGCTCGATATCCCGATTGCCGACTACATCCTCGATGCCGATCAGGTGCCGGAAGCCGATGTCTATGACTTCTTCTCCCGCCCGCCGGTGGAACGCGTCGAACGCATCTATTCGGTCGACGAGGTCAAGCGCTCGGCCCGTATCCGCGACAAGGTCCGCCGCATCGATCTGGACACCATCACCTTCAAGTTCGGTTCGGCCGATATCACCGAAGACCAGATCCCGCATCTCGACAGCGTTGCCAAGGCGATGGCCGAGATCCTCAAGAAGAACCCGGCGGAAACCTTCCTCATCGAAGGCCATACGGACGCCGTCGGTTCCGATCAGGCCAACCTCGTGCTGTCGGACAAGCGGGCTGAATCGGTTGCCCAGGCGCTGACCAATGTCTTCGGCATCCCGCCGGAAAACATGGCGACGCAGGGCTACGGCGAACGCTACCTGAAGATCAAGACCGACGGTCCCGAACAGCAGAACCGCCGCGTCGCCATCCGCCGCATCACCCCGCTGGTGCAGCCGCTGGCCAGCAAATAGCCTGATCCGCAGGCCGTCATGCGAAAACCCGGACTTCGGTCCGGGTTTTTTGTGATGGCCGGTGGTTTTGTCTTGAGTTCGCCGGCCGCATCGCTATCTGATGCATGAGATCAATCGGACCCTGTTGTTTATGAAACGCATCGAAATATTCATCGAAAACATCATCCTGGCGTCGCGCTGGCTGCTTGTTGTTTTCTACCTTGGGCTTGCCGTTGCGCTTGCCATCTATGCCTTTTCCTTTGCCGGAAAGCTGCTGGATTTCGTCATGAAGGTGACGAGCCTCGACGAAACCGAAACGATCCTGAAAATGCTGGGATTGATCGATGCGGCGCTGGTCGCCAGCCTCGTGGTGATGGTCATCATCTCCGGCTATGAAAACTTCGTCAGCCGCTTTGACCAGGCCGATGACGTGCACTGGCTCGGCACGATCGATGCCGGTTCGCTCAAGATCAAGGTGGCATCGACCATCGTCGCCATCTCGTCGATCCATCTTCTGCAGGTGTTCCTCAACCTGACGAAATATACGACCGAACAGCTGACATGGTTCACGGTGATCCACCTCGCCTTCGTCTTCTCCGCGCTGTTCCTTGCCTATATCGACAAGATCATGGCCAAGGACAAAGGCGCGAAGAAATCGAACGAGCCGTCCATCTGAACCGAATGAAACAAAGAGCCCGGATTTTCCGGGCTTTTTCTTTTCCGGCCCGCGCCCTTCCGGCGATGGCTGGTCCCGCAAAGCAAAACGGGATGGGTTTTCACCCATCCCGTTTGCATTTCTAGCACATTTGCCCGTAGCTTAACTGTCGAGGAAGCTGCGCAGCTT
Organism: Phyllobacterium sp. NPDC097923; assembly: GCF_044760925.1. Lineage (NCBI taxonomy): Bacteria > Pseudomonadati > Pseudomonadota > Alphaproteobacteria > Hyphomicrobiales > Phyllobacteriaceae > Phyllobacterium > Phyllobacterium sp. NPDC097923. The sequence goes on from NZ_JBIWBL010000001.1 coordinate 2,455,258, forward strand.
GCGCGAGCGGCTCGGATGCTTGAGCTTGCGCAACGCCTTGGCTTCGATCTGGCGGATACGCTCGCGCGTCACCGAGAACTGCTGGCCGACTTCCTCAAGCGTGTGGTCGGTGTTCATGCCGATGCCGAAGCGCATGCGCAGCACGCGTTCCTCACGCGGCGTCAGTGAAGCGAGAACCCGGGTCGTCGTGTCGCGCAGATTGGCCTGGATGGCCGCATCGATCGGCAGAAGCGCATTCTTGTCCTCGATGAAATCGCCGAGATGTGAATCCTCTTCGTCACCGACCGGTGTTTCCAGCGAAATCGGTTCCTTGGCGATCTTCAGCACCTTGCGCACTTTTTCCAGCGGCATGGCCAGCTTTTCCGCCAGTTCTTCCGGCGTCGGTTCACGGCCGATTTCATGCAGCATCTGGCGCGATGTCCGGACGATCTTGTTGATCGTTTCGATCATGTGCACCGGAATGCGGATGGTGCGCGCCTGATCGGCGATCGAACGGGTGATCGCCTGACGAATCCACCAGGTCGCGTAGGTCGAGAACTTGTAACCACGGCGGTACTCGAACTTGTCGACCGCCTTCATCAGGCCGATATTGCCTTCCTGAATGAGATCGAGGAACTGCAGGCCGCGGTTGGTGTACTTCTTGGCGATGGAAATCACGAGACGCAAATTGGCCTCGACCATTTCCTTCTTGGCAAGAGCCGCTTCGCGCTCGCCCTTCTGCACCTGGTTGACGATGCGGCGGAATTCCGAAATCGAGATCGCAGTTTCCTGCGCCATGTTCTGGATTTCCGTGCGCAGGTTCTTGATCGTGTCTTTTTCGTTCTTGGTGAACTCTTTCCAGCCCCGCGTGGTGAGGTTGGAAACGGCCTTCAGCCAGTTCGGATCAAGCTCGTTGCCCTGATATTCCTTGAGGAAGTCCTCGCGGCGCACGCCATAGGATTCGGCAAGACGCAGGAGACGACCTTCGTTCTGCACCAGACGCTTGTTGATGTCGTAGAGCTGGGCAACCAGCGCTTCGATACGGTTCTGGTTCAGCGACAGCGACTTCACCGCCTTGATCAGCTGATCCTTCAGTTCCTTGTAGCGGCGTTCCTGGCTTGGCGACAGCGAACCGGAGGCAGCGAGGCGGTTTTCCACCTGCTGGTCCTGCAGCTTGCGCAGCTTCTTGTAGGTGTCGGCGATGACGTCGAGCGTTTCCATGACCTGCGGACGCAGCTCGGCTTCCATCGCGGCGAGCGACAGATTGGCTTCATCATCCTCGTCATCATCGTCTTCAACGGGCGTATCGCCGCCGACATTGGTAATGTCGTCGTCGTCGCGGCGGCTGCGCGAACGGTCATTGCCGGCGGCCGGCTTTTCTTCCTCGACGCGCTCGATCACCGGAGCCTGCTTGGCCTCAGGGCCCGCATAGGTGGTTTCAAGGTCGATGATTTCGCGCAGCAGAATCTGCGAGTCGTTCAAGGCATCGCGCCAGATGATGATGGCCTGGAAGGTCAGCGGGCTTTCGCACAGCCCGGAAATCATCGTCTCGCGCCCGGCCTCGATGCGCTTGGCGATGGCGATTTCGCCTTCGCGCGACAGAAGCTCGACAGTGCCCATCTCGCGCAGATACATGCGCACGGGGTCGTCTGTGCGGTCGGTCGGCTCTTTCTTGGTCGTGGTCGGTGCAACGGCGGTGCCGGTTGCGTCGGCAAGCTCGCGGGCATCGCTCTCGTCGTCGCTGTTGTCAGCTTCTTCGGCGTCCGCATCCTGCTCGTCATCTTCGACAACGTTGATACCCATGTCACTGAGCATGGCCATCGTGTCTTCGATCTGTTCGGAAGTGACCTCTTCGGACGGCAGAACGGCATTGAGCTCGTCCATCGTCACATAGCCGCGCTTTTTGGCGAGCTTGATCATCTTCTTGACAGCGTCATCGGAAAGGTCGAGAAGCGGTCCGTCCGGCGCGCCTTCGCGCTCGACTTCTACTTCTTCGTTTTCCTTTGCTTTCGTTGCCATATTCTATGTCTCCAAGCGACGTTTCGCTTTGTTCATGCATGGGAACTAACGAGTGCGGTGGCGCACCGGTTCCCCTGCAGCGTCAAGGTAATAAATGATCGACTAGCCGAAATCCCGTTAATGCCGGATTAACCTTGTTATTCCGATGGCGAGCACATTGTATATTTGCCGTATTTGCCGGTTTTTCAGCCAAACCTACAAACATCAACCCAATATTTTCAATTCCGCGCAATCTGATTCCGTCATTATTGACCCACGTCAACCCCGACTCAACTGATTCGCGGCAAAAAAGCGAATCAATTTCGTCAAAAACCCTTTCCGGACCGTCCGGAGGGGATTCCAAAGCCCTCGATCAGTGCTTCCGTCGCCTGGGCGTTGCGGATGTCGTTCTGAATATCGAGCAGCCGGTTGAGGTTTTCGTCGGTCGTTTCCGTCGCCAACGCGGTTTCAGCTACTTTCAGCTCTTTATGTAGTGTGCTTGCGCGCTGATGCAAGTGAACGGCCTGCCGCAATGCTTCCAGCGCATCCTCTTCCGCCGCTTCCGCCGTCGCCGTCCACATGCGGGCGCGCCGCACGAGCGCCTCGAGCGCCTCGATCAACGTGCCGTGCCCGGCCTCGGCCATGGCCTTGCGCATTTCCAGCCCGTCCACCACGTGGTGCTCGGCCAGTGCATTGAGCATGGCGGAATGAAAGCGCTTCAGGTCCGGGTGGCTGAATTCCAGCCGCACCACCGTTTCGAAATCCTCTTCGATCAGCCGGGGATGGTTGAACAGGGTCATCAGGATGGCGGTCTCGCGCAGGGGCGGCGCCGCCGAGGTGGTCTTGACCAGCACCGAGCGGGCAAGACTGTCGGAAACGGCGAGCCGCCCCGAGGCCGCACCCCTGCCCCGCTGTCCATAGCCGTTCTGGTTGCCATAGCCATTCTGGCCGTTGCCGCGCTGGTCGCCGTCGCGCCGGTTGTTGTTGCTGCGCTGGTTCGAGCCGAAGAACTGCTGGATGCGGTCGCGCACATCCTGCGCATAGTGGCGGCGCACATTCTCGTCGGCAATCAGCGCCGTCATCTGCTTGAGCCGGGATTCCAGTTCGGCACGCCGTTCCGGCGTGTCGAAAACCCCGCCGCTGGTCTCGCGCGTCCACAGCATGTCGGCGAGTGGCCGGGCATCGTCCAGCACCGCCTGAAACGCCTGCGGGCCTGATGCCTTGACCAGATCGTCCGGGTCCTTGCCTTCCGGCAGCACGGCAAAGCGCAGCGACCGCCCCGGCTTCAGCGCCGGCATGGCGAGATCAATGGCGCGGTAGGCCGCCTTGATCCCGGCCTGATCGCCGTCGAAACACAGCACCGGTTCCGGCGACATGCGCCAGAGCAGATCGAGCTGGTCTTCCGTCAGCGCCGTGCCGAGCGGCGCGACCGCCTGGCCAAAGCCCGCCTGCGCCAGCGCAATCACATCCATATAGCCTTCGACCGCGATAACGGCCTTGGCGGCCTGCCCCGCCTGCGGCTGCGCGGCCCGCCGGGCACGCAGGGCGTTGAACAGCACCTTGCCCTTTTGAAACAGCTCGGTCTCGTTGGAATTGAGATATTTGGCCGGGGCATTGGGTGTGAGCGCTCGGCCGCCGAAAGCGATGACCCGCCCGCGCAGATCCTCGATCGGGAACATGATGCGGTCGCGGAAGCGGTCATAGGACACCGGCTTGTCGTCGCCATAGACCACGAGGCCGCAGGCCTCGATCTGCTCGCGTGTCGCGCCTTTCAGCGCCAGATGCTCCTTCAGCGCATTGCGGCTCTCCGGCGAATAACCCAGCCGGTAGGCATGCTGGGTGGTTGCCGACAGGCCGCGATCGCGCAGGTAGGCTCGAGCCTTGGCGCCCGCCGCCGACTGCAACTGCTCTTCGAAGAATTTCGTCGCCATGTCCATGACGTCATAAAGCGTGGCGCGCTTGGCCTCGCGCATTTCCATCTCGGCATCGCGCGCCGGCATGGGAATACCGGCCATATCTGCCACGCGCTGCACCGCCTCGGGAAAGCTCAGGCCCTCAAGCTCGGTGAGAAACTTGAAATGATCGCCCGTCACCCCGCAGCCGAAGCAGTGGTAGCGGCCCTTGCGGTCCTCGCAATGGAAACTCGGCGATTTCTCGCCATGGAACGGGCAGCACGCCCAGAAATCACCCTTCGGCGCGTTGGTTTTTTTCCGGTCGAACGACACCCGCGTGCCGATCACACTGGAAATCGGTACACGCTCCCTGATCTCATCGAGAAAGGATGGCGGAAATCGCATGCTGCTCTTCGTTCACTTCATCCGGCGATTCGGGGGCTCACGCCCTGAATGCCTCCATTTTCCACGGTTTCAACAGCTATCTGCAGAACCGGTTCCATATTGCATCATATCGGGGGGCGGTGAAAGGTCTGCAAGCCGGTCATCCCCCGCTCATCCTATCTTTTTGATTTAATTATCAGATCGGATATTAAAAAGCCGGCTCACCATTATCGGCATAGCCAAAGACTGTCATAAAACTGTTACACTTTGTCAAAAACGACATAATTTTTCTTAGCCGGAACATATTTTTTCCCCTTTTGGATTGATATGTTATCTTAATAATTGGCAACTAGAATTGGTCTGGTTGTATACCGCATTTTTCCACCTCGTTAGGATTGGCTCAAGTGAACGGTTCGACAGTTTTATTGCATCTCGCAGGTGCGGTGGCCCTTCTGCTGTGGGCCACGCGCATGGTTCGCACCGGTGTCGAGCGCGCCTATGGCGAGCGCATGCGCCAAAGCCTGCGCGGCGTGCTGCACAATCCCGTCCTTGCCGTCCTCTGGGGTACGATGCTTTCCATCGCCCTGCAGAGTTCGACGGCCGTCAGCCTGCTCGTCGGCTCCTTCGTCGGGTCCGGCATTGTCAGCGGCATTTCCGGGCTGATGGCGGTGCGCGGTGCCGAGGTCGGCTCGGCGCTCGTCGTGCTGATCCTGAGTTTCGACCTGACCCTGCTGGTGCCTCTGTGCCTGCTCGCCGGCACCGTCATCTTCATGTCGACCGAGCGCGGCGACTGGCGCCAGATCGGCCGCATTCTCGTCGGCATCGGCCTTCTCGTGCTGTCGCTCGAGATGACCGGCCAGGCCACCGAGCCGCTGCGCAACAGCGACCTCCTGCCTGTCATCGTCAGCTATCTGAGCACCGACCCGGTCACCGCCTTCATGCTGGCGGCGCTGATGACCTGGCTGTTCCATTCCAGCATCGCCGCCATCCTGCTGCTGGTCACCTTTGCCTCGCGCGGGCTGATCGATCCGGAACTCGGCGTCGTCATGGTGTTCGGCGTCAATCTCGGCTCGTCCTTCATCGCACCGCTGCTGACGCGCAATGCCGCGCCGCAGGCCCGGATCGTGCCGATGGGCAACCTGTTGATGCGCGGCGCCGGTTCGCTGGTGATCCTCATCGCCTACCTCACCTTCAAGCCGTCGGTGGCCTTCCTCGGTGCGGCGCCGGCCGACCAGATCATCCATGCGCATATCCTTTTCAACATTATCATCCTGCTCGCCGGCGTGCCGCTGTCGGGCCTTGTTCTGAAGGCCACCAAGGCCATCGTCGCGCTCAATGCCCCGGCGCCGCAAGCCCCGTCGCTGGAACAGGCGGAGCTCAGCGCGCTGGATGAAAGTGTGCTCGATGCACCGAGCCTTGCCCTTGCCAATGCCACCCGCGAGACCGTACGCGTCTGCGAAACCGTGGAAATCATGCTGCAGCGGATCATCGGGCTCTACGAGAATCCCGAGCAGGCGCGCATCGACGAATTGTCGGGCCTCGATGACAAGGTCGACCGCAAGCATGCCGCGATCAAGCTTTACCTGGCCAAGCTGACCACGCGCGCCCTGTCGCCGCAGGAAGTCAGCCGCGCCCAGGAACTGCTGGGCGCCTGCGTCAAGCTCGAACAGGTCGGCGACATCATCGTGCGCAACATGCTCGCGCTCGTGCAGAAGAAGATGGACCGCAAGCTGAAATTCACCGATGAGGGCTGGCTGGAACTCAGCAACTTCCACGCAAAGGTCCTGACCAATGCGCGCATGGCGTTCAACGTTCTGGTGTCGCGCGACAGCGAAATGGCGCACCAGCTGGTGCTGGAAAAGGATCTTCTGCGCGATCTGGAAAAGCAGAGCAGCCAGCGCCACTTCAGCCGCCTGCGCGAAGGGACGCTGCGCAGCCTGGAGACCAGCTCGATCCACCTCGATACCATCCGCGATCTGAAGCAGATCAACTCGCTGCTGGCCGCCATGGCCTATCCGGTGCTGGAGGAACAGGGCCTGCTCAACACGACCCGCCTGCGCGCGCTGAACAACTGATTTATTGGCGATAGGGCGCTGTTGGTTTGCAGAGATGACAGAAGCACGGTGCGTGGTTCGACAAGCTCACCATGAGGGAAGTGATTTGGTTGCAATGCCAATCACAAACGTTGCAGGATGTAACGCTCCGCAGCCCTCCACCTCCCTCATGGTGAGCTTGTCGAACCACGCACAATGGCTCTGCCATCCACCCATCAAACAAAAATCACGCCAACTTATCCACCACGTCCCAACCCGGGATATTCTCATCCCTGTCCTTTCCGGCGGGAATGCTTCCGGAAACCTTCGAAAGTCGGGAAAGGATC